>NZ_JBFAAN010000004.1:0-410759 GCF_040639775.1 Nocardia sp. NPDC023733
GCATGCGCGAAGCGCGAGTCTCGAGCGCTGTTCGCGCGGCCCCTCAGGGGCCGCGCTCGAGCGCGCCAGCGCTCCAAAAACACAGCCCAATACCTTTGTGGTGCACAAAACACCGCAGTGCTTCCATCCCGCCGGCAGTACGGCAGTTACCCCAAGTCAGGACGTAGCAGCCAGCAGATCAGCCACCGGCGTAGGCGCAGCCAACTTCGCACGCAACTTCATCACCTGAGCAGTCATCCCCGCCCCGAGAACAGCGGTGAGAATCCCGTCCCTGGAGTAATAGGCGAGAAACTTGTGCCCGTCCTCGGACACGACAGTGACCTCGTCAGCAGGATCAGGCGTACCGAGAGCCTGGATCTTCACGTCGTACTGATCACTCCAGAAGTACGGCACCCGCGCAGCGGTAGGCGCCGCACCCCCGAGCAGCGCGGTAACCACCAGCTTCGCCTGCTCACCAGCACTGGTCCAATGCTCGACCCGCTTGCGAATGTCACCGTAACGCCAAGCAGCCACATCACCGACCGCCCAGACACCCTCAGCGGACGAACGCCCCAACTCGTCGGCAAGCACACCCCCGCCGGCAGCCGGCTCGGCCAGTTCGATACCGGAACCGGCCAGCCAGTCGGTGGCGGGCACCGACCCGATACCGATCACCACCAGGTCGGCATCGATATCGGAACCGTCGCTGAGCAGCGCGCCGCGCACGTGCCCGTCGACGTCCACCCGAAGCGTGTCCACACCGACGCCACAGTGCAGGTCCACGCCGTGGTCGCGGTGCATACGACCCACGTATCCGCCGATCTGCTCGCCGAGTACCGAAGCGAGCGGGGCCGGCTGCGGCTCGACGAGGGTCACGTCCTTGCCCGCGGCGCGGAAGCTCGCGGCCAGTTCGCAGCCGATGAAGCCGGCGCCGACGATGAGGGCGCGCTGGGCGGCGGCCAGGTCGGCGCGCAGGGATTCTGCGTCGTCGTGGGCGCGCAGTACGTGTACGCCCGTCACCTCCTCCACACCGGGCAGGCGGCGGGGGCGCAGGCCTGTGGCGATGACGAGCTGGTGGTAGGCGATGGTGTCACCGTCGGCGAGGGTGAGGGTGCGCGCGGCGGTGTCGACTCGGGCGACAGCGGTGCCGAGGCGCAGCTCGATGTTCTTCTCGGCGAAGAATTCCGGCGGGCGCAGGGTGGTGTCGTCGGTCTCGCCCCGCACGAACTGCTTGGACAGTGGCGGGCGATCGTACGGTGGCCGCGCCTCGTCCCCGACGAGCAGCACACCCCCCTCGTACCCGGCTCGGCGTAATTCCTCGGCGGTACGCAGGCCTGCCAGGCCCGCTCCGACGATGACGATCGGCGCGCTCATATATTTCGTCCTTCCCTCTCGCTTGTTTGTACCAGTGCGCCGGTCGTGAGTGTGGTTCACGTCGCATTCGGGCAGCGATGTGATGCCGCCCGACGATCGGAGCGTCGCCGATGGTCTCGTCAGAGACCCGCCGGAGCGGGTTGCGCGACCTCCACATCCACTGGACGCGAGCGCAGAACGCGCAGCGCGACCAGACCGAGGAGCGCGTGCAGCACGGCGGCGGCCGCGGCGACGACGTGCAGGCCGTCGACGAACGCCGATCGCGCGTTGGCGGCGGCAGCTGGAAGCAGGTCGGGTAGGTCGAGGGTTGCGCCGAGGGTGGGTGCCAAGTCCGGCCCACCGATGCGGAAGATGAGCGCGGCCAGCGAACCGAACAGGGCGATGCCGAGAGCATTCCCCAGCTCGTTGCCGGTTTCGGCGAGCGCGGCGGCCGACCCCGCGCGCTCGGGCGGGACCGCCGCGACCGCGATATCGGCGACCACGCTGAAGGAGATGCCGTAGCCGATGCCCGCCACGGCCGTCGCCGCGATGTACCAGCCTGCACCGGCGGTCGTACCGGTCGGCAGCAACAGCAGCAAGCCCGCGACGATGGTGAAATGCGCCGTGACGAGCGCGGCCGAACGACCGATCCGGGCGGCGATCGCCGGCGTGACGACGGCGGTGACGGTGAGGACCACGGCCCCGGGCACCGCGAGCAGCGCGGCATCGGTGACGGTGCGGTCGAGTACGGACTGCAGATAGATGCCGCCGAGGTAGGCGGTGGCCGACCACGCCGCCAGCGGGAGGAAGCCGGTGACGATCGCGACCGTGAACACGCGGTTGCGGAACAACGCGAAGTCGATCAGCGGGTTCGTGATCCGCCCCTGCCTACGCCCGAACCAGCCGAGCAGCACCGCACCCACCAAGCCCGCGCCCGTAGCCGACGGCGAAACACCCTCCGCGGCTGTGTGTTTCACCGCGTACATGGCGAGCAGCAGACCCGCCGCCGAGCTAGCCACGCTCGCCACGTCGATCCGGCCGGACACCGTGGCCCGCACCTCCCCGAGCAGGATCGGCGCGAACATCAGGAACAACAGCACCACTGGCACATTGATCAGCAGGACCGACCCCCACCAGAACCGGCTCAGCAGCTGACCCGCGACGATCGGTCCGATCGCGAATCCGGCGGCGAACGTGGCCGCGAAAATACCGATGGCCTGAGCTCGGCGCCTCGGATCGGTGAACAGGGTGCCGAGCACGGCCAGCGCCGACGGCAACAGCGTCGCCCCGGCCACGCCCATCAGCACGCGGAACGCGATCAGCGATTCTGGGCTGGTGGCGAAAGCCGCGCCCACCGAGCCGAGACCGAACATCGCGGCGCCGATCAGCAGGAGCCGTTTGCGCCCGTAGCGGTCGCCGATGGTGCCGAAGGCGATGAGCAGGGAACCGACGGCGAAGCCGTAACTGTCCAGGATCCACAGGGTCTGATCGGCGGACGGGGACAGCGCGCCGGTGATCGCGGGCATCGCCAGAAACAGTACCGAACCGTCCATCGCGACGAGCAGAACCGGACCGAGGACCACCAGCAGGCCCAACCAGGCCCGCACCGGAGAAGCATTCATGTCACCGAATCTGAGCCTTGGCGTGCGCGGCAACCAGACCCGGCGATGGGTACATCCGGCAGGGATACCCACGCGCGCGCGGGGCTCCCTACGATCGGGACCATGGAGCTGGAAAGCCTCGGCGTCTTCCTCAAAAAACGCCGCGACCGCATCACCCCAGCCGACCTCGAGCTGCGCACCTACGGCGCCACCCGCCGGGTACCCGGGCTGCGCCGCGAAGAACTCGCCCAGCTGGCGGGAGTGAGCGCCGGCTACTACACCCGGCTCGAACAAGATCAGGCGGGCACGGCGTCGCCGCAGGTCATCGATGCCCTCGCGCGGGTACTGCGCCTCGATGCCGCCGAGACCGCACACCTGCACAACCTGGCCGGACGACCGACCACCCCACGACTCACCCGCGACGAACCCGAACGCGCCCACCCCCGCGTCCTCGCCCTGCTCGACGCGCTCGGCGACACCATGCCCGCCCTCGTCCTCGGCAGGCGCGGCGACGTGCTCGCCTGGAACCACAGCGGACACGCACTCTTCGCCGAACACCTCGACTTCGCCGCCCCCGCCGACCCGGTCGAGCGCCCCTCGATCCCGCGCCAATTCTTCCTCGATCCGCTCACCAGGGACCTGCATCGCAACTGGGACGAACTCGCCCGCATTCACGTCGGTTACCTGCGGCTCACGGCGGGCCGCTACCCCACCGACGCACGCCTGGCCGAACTGATCGGCGAATTGACCATGCGCAGTACGGAATTCGCGACTCTGTGGGCCGAGGGGGAAGTCGCCGACTGCACCGTCGGCACGATGCGACTACAGCATCCGACGGTCGGCAGCGTGGATGTGGACTATCAGGTGTGGTTGCAGCCCGACAGCCCCGACCACCGGCTCGAGGTCTACACCGCCCGCAACGAGGCCTCCGCCGACGCCTTGCAGCTGCTGCGCGGGGCACCGGCTGCGCGTCGGCCCACGACACCGGAAGACCAGGCCTTCACGGGCGAGTACCGCTGATCGAATAGCACGGGTGAGCTTCACCGCCCCGCGTGGTCGTCCAGCACGCGGCTGAGCAGACCGACGAGCTGGTCGCGTTCGCCCTCGGACAGCGCACCGAGTAGTTCCTGCTGGGCGGCGCGCAGCTTGCCGTCGAGGTCGGCGAGGTGGGTGGCGCCCGACTCGGTGATCGTGACGATATTGCGGCGCCGGTCCTCGGGGTCGGGGCTGCGGTCGACGAAGCCGCGCCCGGCAAGGTCGTTGAGCGCACCGACGATATCGCTGCGGTCGATGCCGGTGCGTCTGCCCAGTTCGGCCTGACTGGCGGGACCGAACTCGGCCAGGGTGGCCAGCAGCGCGAAGTGATGCCTGCGTGAACCGGTGCCGTCGAGGGCGCGTTCGGCGGCCCGGTCGGCCAGCACCGCGACCTGGGTGAGCAGTCGCGTCGGCATCCCTCGCAGCCTGGCCGCCGCCTGCACTCCCGTGAGTTCCATGGCCCCATCGTATCAAGCATTTGTTGGTCACACCCACGAATGATATCGTTGGTCGCACCTACATTGGTGATACCAACAATCAAGCCGAAGGCTGAGATCATGACCGAAATCCGTTACCTCCTGCCCGTCCTCGCGCTGCCGACCGCGCTGCTCGCCACCGCCTGCACCGACTCCACCGAGCAACGACTGCGTGAGCTGGAAGACCGCAACGAGATCCACACCCTTATCGACAATCTCGCCGCAGCACTGGAAGAAGGACGATTCGACGCCTTCGCCACCATCTACACCCCCGATGTGACCGCCAAATCGCCCGGCGGGGAGGCCACTGGGCTCGACAAGGTCATCGCACTCGCCGGCCGCAACCACTCCGACCAGCAGCGCTCTCCGCACTACATCAGCAATGTGCGCATCGAACTCGCGGGCGATCGGGCGCAGGTCCGGGCGAACTCGCTGTTCGCGTTCGTTTCCAGCGCACCGACCCCCGGCCGGGTGGCCCCCGAACCGTTCTACGCCGGTGGTGGCAGCTACCGATTCGATGCCGTGCGCACGCCCGACGGATGGCGCTTCGCCCGCGTGGAAACCGCGCCCCTGTGGACGGTCGGCACCCTGGCGTCCTGAGTCGGTGGCGCCTGAGGAGACGCCACCGACATCCTGGTCAGCTGCCCGCGATGATCGACTTCGCGAGCTCCGGTGGGACCGGGGCGTAGGAGTCGAACGTCATCGAGAAGTTCGCTCGGCCACGGGTTTTCGAGCGAAGATCACCGATGTAGCCAAACATCTCCGACAGCGGGGTCAGCGCGCGGACGACGTGGGCGCCGCCGCGCTCGGCCAGCTCGGTGATCCGGCCACGCCGGGTGTTCAGATCACCGATCACCTCGCCGACGTACTGCTCGGGCGTGACGACCTCCACGGCCATCATGGGTTCGAGCAGCACCGGCTTCGCGCGCGCCACCGCCGCGCGCACCGCTGCCGCACCGGCCAGCCGGAACGCCAGATCCGAGGAATCCTGCACGTGGGCGGCGCCGTCGAGCAGCGTCACCAGCACGTTCACCAGGGGGAAGCCGGCGAGCGGGCCCACCGCGAGCGCGTCTTGCGCGCCCGCGTCGACCGCGGGGATGTACTCCTTCGGCACCCGCCCACCGGTGACCTGGTTGCGGAATTCGTAGACGGCGCCGTCGTCGGCCACGTGCGGGGCCAGCGCGATCGCCACCTTCGCGTACTGCCCGCGTCCACCCACCTGTTTGCGGTGGGTGTGCTCGAGCAGATCGACGGGAGCGGTGACGGTCTCGCGGTAGGCCACACGTGGTTCGCCGATGGTCGCGTCCACCCGGAACTGTCGTTTCAGCCGGTCGACCAGGATTTCCAGATGCAGCTCGCCCATGCCGCCGATCACCGTCTGTCCGGTTTCGGCGTCGACGTGCACGGTGAACGTCGGGTCCTCGTCGGCCAGGCGGGCCAGGGCGGTGCCGAGCTTGTCCTGGTCGGCGCGAGTCCTCGGTTCGATCGAGACCGAAAGGACCGGGTCGGGGAAGGTCATCGACTCCAGCACGATCGGGTCGTGCCGATCGCACAGGGTGTCGCCGGTGCCGGTGGCTTTGAGGCCGATGACGGCACAGATCTGCCCCGCCCGCACCCGATCGATCGCGATCTCGATGCTCGCGTGCATCTGGAACAGTTTGCCCAGGCGCTCCTTTCGTCCGTTCGTCGAATTCAGCACGGTGGCACCGGGTTCGGCGGTGCCGGAGTACACGCGCAGATACACCAGCGTCCCGAAGAACGGATGCGCCGCGACCTTGAACGCCAGGGCCGCGAACGGCTCGGCGATATCGGGCGCGCGATGCACATGTGCCCCTTCTGTCGAGAAGCCGTGCACAGCAACGACATCTACCGGCGACGGCAGGTAGTCGACGATGGCGTCCAGCAGCGGTTGTACGCCGATATTGGCCAGCGCCGAACCGCACAGCACCGGATAGGCCGTGGCGTCGAGTGTTATCCGCCGGATCGCGGCTTTGAGGACATCGACGGCGATCGGCTTGCCGGACAGGTAGCTTTCCAGCACCTCGTCGTCGGCTTCGGCGACCGTCGCCAGCAGCGCCTCTCGATGCTGAATCGCCTTGGCCCGCAGCTCCTCCGGTATCTCGACGGTCTCGTAGCGCGCACCGTTTCCGGTGTCGCCACGCCAGCGCTTCGCGGTCATATCGACCAGGTCGATCACGCCCTCGAAGTCACGTTCGGCACCGATCGGTAGCTGGATCACCAACGGGCGCACACCGAGTCTTTCCGCGATGGTCCGCACGGTGAAGGCGAAATCGGCGCCGAGCTTGTCCATCTTGTTCACGAAACAGATCCGCGGCACACCGTAGGTGTCGGCTTGGCGCCACACCTGCTCCGACTGCGCCTCCACACCCTCCTTGGCGTCGAACACCGCGACCGCGCCGTCGAGCACCCGCAGCGTGCGTTCCACCTCGGCGGTGAAGTCGACATGGCCAGGGGTGTCGATGACGGTGATCTGGTGCTCGGCCCATTCGCAGGTGGTCGCCGCCGAGGTGATGGTGATGCCGTGCTCACGCTCCTGCACCATGTGATCCATCACGGCGGTACCGTCGTGCACCTCACCGAGGGTGCGAATCACGCCGGTGTAGAACAGGATTCGTTCGGTGATCGTGGTCTTGCCGGCGTCGATGTGGGCGGCGATGCCGATATTGCGGAGGCGGGCGAGGTCGGTTCTGGTCATGGGATGCTCCCGGCCGAGTCGGTTTCGGAAAATCGACGCTCGCCGGTGAGGCGCTCCGGGGACGGCACGGGCGTCGGGTCACGCGGCGCCGCCTCGGCGCCACACGGACCCGATGCGAACTAGAACCGCGACTGCGGACGTACCGTGAACATGGACTCTTTGTACGCGGCCCGATCCGGGATTGTCGACAGGTTTTCCGCGCGGGCATAAACACAGGTGCACAACGGTTCGTCAGAACACACCGACAACAGGAGTGGCCCATGTCCGAACAGTTCGATCCGCACGCCCTGCTCGCCGAGGCGAAGATCGGTGTCCTCGCCACGATCAAAGCCGATGGCAGACCCCAGCTTTCACCGGTCACCCCCTACTACGACCGCGAGGCGGGCGTCATCTACGTCTCGATGACCGAGGGCCGCGCCAAAACCGCGAACCTGCGCCGCGACCCGCGCGCCGCCCTCGAAGTGGGCAGCGCCGACGGCTGGTCCTGGGCAACCGCCGAAGGCACCGCCCAGCTCACCGGCCCCGGCGCCGACCCGAACGGCCCCGAGGTGGAAGCCCTCGTCGCCTACTACCGCGCCGCCGCGGGCGAGCACCCGGACTGGGACGAATACCGCGAGGTGATGGTCTCCGACCGCCGCGTCCTGATGACGATGACCGTCGAACACGTCTACGGAGCCAAGGTCCGCTGATCCGTCGGCTCTCAGTGTTCTGCCATAGTCGACCGGTACCGTCGAAACCCGCACACTCTCGTGAAAGATCAGGGGCGGGTATATGTTTCAGAATCCGATGTTCCGGCGCGGCATGCGCGTGTTCAATGCGGTGGTCGTCTTCTTCACCAAGGCGCCGGTCCTGCGCAGGTACCTCGGCAAATCCTTCGCCGAGATCAGCTACGTCGGGCGGCGCTCGGGGCGGACGTTCAGCACTCCGGTGAACTACCGGCGCTCCGGCGACGAGTACGTCATCGGTGCCGTCATGCCGGATCAGAAGACCTGGTGGCGCAACTTCCTCGGTGCGGGCAGTCCCCTCACCCTGCGCATCGACGGTGTGGACCACCACGGACATGCGATCGCGCACCGGGACACGCGAGGGCGGGTCACGGTGCGGGTGCGCCCCGACGCCTGATCCTTATGTGGCCGAAAGGAATTCGGTGACCTCTGGGGCGAAGCGTTTGTGCTTGATCGCGCCCATGTGGGTGGTGTCCGGGTAGAGGGCGAGACGGGCGTTCGGAATGCCGTCGGCGGTCTGGTGGAAGATCGACTGGGGGTAGAACTCGTCGCGTTCGCCGCCGATCACCAGGGTGGGGGCGGTGATGTCGGTGAGGCGGTCGGTGACGTCGAAGGCGTCTTCGGCGCGGACGAACGCCAGGGTGTCGGCGGGGTTCTTCGGGCGCATCAGCGGGTCGGCGAGCCAGGCCACCGCACCGACCAGCCGGGCCTTCATCGGCGACTCGATACCGACGGTCGCCATGTGCTGGAGTGCGCGTTTGCCTTCGGCGGCGGCCGTCGCGTACTTCAGCTGTGCGGCGCGAGCCGGCTCGGGCAGCCGGCACCCCGACGACGCGATCACCAGCCTGCGCACCACCGACGGATGATCGGCGGCCAATTGCAACGCCACCGACCCACCCGAGGAAATCCCCAGCACATCCACGGGCTCGCCGAATTCGGCCCGCAAAGCCTCCGCGTGGTCGCGCGCGATATCGGCCATCGACGTCCCCTGCGCCATCCCCGGAGCCCGATTCACCGCGTACACCCGGAAGTTCCCGGCCAGCGGCGCCAACGTTTTCACCTCGCTGGCCCGCATCCACCCGCTCGGGTTCGTGTGATCCGGCGTGAACCACCGCAGGAACACCAACGGCCGCCCTTCCCCGAACGCGAAGTACGGCAACCCGTGCCCGAGCTCCCCCTCGACAACCTCGAACCCCTTCACCACAACCACGCCGCCTCCATTCACCGGAACACCTGAACCAGGAACGCTACCCACCACCACCCCGCCGAGCGATGACCCCAAAGGTGGTGCCCCCGGAAACGCCGAACGGCGCCGCTCCCGAAGGAGCGACGCCGTTGCGGTGTCAGCGAGTCAGAGACTCACTTGACGATCTTCGTGACGCGACCGGCGCCGACGGTGCGGCCACCCTCGCGGATCGCGAAGCGCAGGCCCTCGTCCATGGCGACCGGCTGGATCAGCTTGACGGACATCTCGGTGTTGTCACCGGGCATGACCATCTCGGTGCCCTCGGGGAGGGTCACAACGCCCGTCACGTCCGTGGTACGGAAGTAGAACTGCGGGCGGTAGTTGTTGAAGAACGGGGTGTGGCGACCGCCCTCGTCCTTCGACAGGATGTACGCCTGGCCCTCGAACTCCGTGTGGGGAGTGGTGGTGCCCGGCTTCACGACGACCTGGCCACGCTCGACATCTTCGCGCTTGATGCCACGAACCAGCAGACCGACGTTGTCGCCGGCCTGGCCCTGGTCGAGCAGCTTGCGGAACATCTCGATACCGGTGACGGTGGTCTTGGTGCTCTTCTCGCGGATGCCGACGATCTCGACTTCCTCGTTCACGTTGATGATGCCGCGCTCGACACGACCGGTGACGACGGTGCCACGACCGGTGATGGTGAACACGTCCTCGACCGGCATCAGGAACGGGAGCTCGGTCTCACGGACCGGGTCCGGGATCGAGTCGTCGACGGCCTTCATCAGCTCGACGATCGACTCGGCCCACTTCTCGTCACCCTCGAGGGCCTTGAGGCCGGAGACGCGAACGACGGGGGCATCCTCGTCGAACTCCTGCGACGCCAGCAGCTCGCGGACCTCCATCTCGACGAGCTCGAGGATTTCCTCGTCGTCGACCATGTCCGACTTGTTCAGCGCGACCAGGATGTAGGGCACGCCGACCTGACGGGCGAGCAGCACGTGCTCGCGGGTCTGCGGCATCGGGCCATCGGTGGCGGCGACCACGAGGATGGCACCGTCCATCTGGGCCGCACCGGTGATCATGTTCTTGATGTAGTCGGCGTGACCCGGGGCGTCGACGTGCGCGTAGTGGCGCTTTTCGGTCTGGTACTCGACGTGGGAGATGTTGATCGTGATACCACGAGCCTTCTCCTCCGGCGCCTTGTCGATCTGGTCGAAAGCGAAGCTCTCGTTCAGGTCCGGGTACTTGTCGGCGAGCACCTTGGTGATGGCCGCAGTCAGCGTGGTCTTGCCATGGTCGACGTGACCGATGGTGCCGATGTTGACGTGGGGCTTCGTCCGCTCGAACTTCGCCTTCGCCACTGTTGTCCTCCTGGACTAGTTAGTGCGTGCTTTTTTGCAGCAGTGCGGTTAATAAGGGGGGTCGTGCTGACGCCCGGTTGCCGCGGCCAAGCGTACAAGGCCGCGGCAAGCGAATTACTCGCCGGTCGCCTTGGCGATGATCTCCTTGGACACGTTGGCCGGAACCTCCGCGTACTGGGCGAACACCATGGAGTAGTTCGCGCGACCCTGGGTCTTCGACCGCAGGTCACCGATGTAGCCGAACATCTCCGAGAGCGGAACCAGCGCCTTGACGACACGGGCACCACTGCGTTCCTCCATGGCCTGGATCTGGCCACGGCGGGAGTTGAGGTCGCCGATCACTTCACCCATGTAATCCTCGGGTGTGATGACCTCCACCGCCATGAGCGGCTCGAGGATCACCGGACCGGCCTTACGGGCCGCTTCCTTCAGGGCCTGCGAACCCGCGATCTTGAACGCCATCTCCGAGGAGTCGACGTCGTGGTACGCGCCGTCGAGCAGGGTGACCTTCAGGTTCACCAGCGGGTAGCCGGCGAGCACGCCGTACTGCATGGCGTCCTGGGCACCCGCGTCGACCGACGGGATGTACTCACGGGGCACGCGACCGCCGGAGACCTTGTTCTCGAACTCGTAGTGCGCACCGTCTTCGCCGACGAAAGGCTCGACCGCGATGATGACCTTCGCGAACTGGCCGGAGCCACCCGTCTGCTTCTTGTGCGTGAACTCGAGCTTCTCGACCGGCTTGGTGATCGTCTCACGGTAGGCCACCTGCGGCTTACCGACGTTCGCCTCGACCTTGAACTCGCGCTTCATGCGGTCGACGAGGATGTCGAGGTGGAGCTCACCCATACCGCCGATGACGGTCTGGCCGGTCTCCTGGTCGAGCTTCACCGAGAACGTCGGATCCTCGCGCGCCAGCTTCTGGATCGCGGTGCCGAGCTTCTCCTGGTCGGACTTGGTCTTGGGCTCGATGGAGACCTCGATGACCGGGTCCGGGAACGTCATCGACTCGAGGACGACCTGGTTCTGCGGATCCGAGAGGGTGTCACCGGTGGTGGTGTCCTTCAGACCGATCACGGCGTAGATGTGACCCGCCGAAGCGGTGGTCACCGGGTTCTCCTTGTTGGAGTGCATCTGGAACAGCTTGCCCAGACGCTCCTTCTTGCCCTTGGTCGAGTTCACGACCTGCGAGCCGGAGTCCACCTTGCCCGAGTACACGCGGATGTAGGTGAGCTCACCGAAGAACGGGTGCACCGCGATCTTGAACGCCAGGGCCGAGAACGGCTCGTCGACGTTCGGCTTGCGGGTCAGGATCTCGTCTTCCTTGCCGGGCACGTGGCCGGTGGTGGCCTCGACGTCCAGCGGGGAAGGCAGGTAATCGATGACCGCGTCGAGCATGGGCTGCACGCCCTTGTTCTTGAACGCGGAACCGCACAGCACCGGGTACAGCTCGGAGTTGACGGTCATCTTGCGGATGGCGCCCTTGATCTCCTCGACGGAGAGTTCCTCGCCACCGAAGAACTTCTCGAGCAGCGACTCGTCGGACTCGGCGACAGTCTCGAGCAGCTCCTGGCGGTACTGCTCGGCCTTGTCCTTGAGGTCGGCCGGGATCTCGACGACTTCGTACTCTTCGCCGAGCTTGGTCTCGCCCTTCCAGACCTTGGCGTTGTTCTCGACCAGGTCGACGATGCCCTCGAAATCGTTCTCGGCGCCGATCGGCAGCTGGATGACCAGCGGCTTGGCACCGAGACGATCCTTGATGGTCTGCACGGTGAAGTAGAAATCAGCGCCGAGCTTGTCCATCTTGTTCACGAAGCAGATACGCGGCACGTCGTACTTGTCGGCCTGACGCCACACCTGCTCGGACTGGGGCTCGACACCCTCTTTGCCGTCGAACACCGCGACCGCACCATCGAGCACGCGCAGCGAACGCTCCACCTCGACGGTGAAGTCGACGTGCCCGGGGGTGTCGATGATGTTGATCTGGTTGTCTTTCCAGAAGCAGGTGGTAGCGGCGGAGGTGATGGTGATACCACGCTCCTGCTCCTGCTCCATCCAGTCCATCGTGGCCGCGCCGTCGTGAACTTCACCGATCTTGTACGTGATGCCGGTGTAGAACAGGATGCGTTCGGTCGTGGTGGTCTTGCCCGCATCGATGTGGGCCATGATGCCGATGTTGCGGACCTTGTTCAGGTCGGTGAGCACGTCCTGTGCCACGAAATTCTCCCTTTTAAGTGACGGGCCGGACTATCACCAGCGGTAGTGCGCGAAGGCCCGGTTCGACTCGGCCATCTTGTGGGTGTCCTCGCGACGCTTCACCGCGGCACCGAGGCCGTTGCTCGCGTCGAGGAGCTCGTGGGCGAGACGCTCGATCATCGTCTTCTCACGACGGGCGCGGGAGTAGCTGACCAGCCAGCGCAGCGCCAGGGTGTTGGCGCGGCCCGGACGGACCTCGACCGGCACCTGGTAGGTGGCGCCACCGACGCGGCGGGGCTTCACCTCGAGGGCGGGCTTGACGTTGTCGAGCGCGCGCTTGAGGGTGACGACCGGATCGGTGCCGGTCTTCTCGCGCGCCTGCTCGAGGGCACCGTAGACGATGCGCTCGGCGGTCGACTTCTTGCCGTCCAGCAGAATCTTGTTGACCAGCTGAGTGACCAGCGGGGACCCGTAGACCGGGTCGTTGATCAGCGGACGCTTGGGTGCGGGGCCCTTGCGTGGCATATCAGCTCTTCTCCTTCTTGGCGCCGTAGCGGCTGCGGGCCTGCTTGCGGTTCTTCACACCCTGGGTGTCGAGCGAGCCACGGATGATCTTGTAGCGGACACCCGGGAGGTCCTTCACACGACCGCCGCGGACGAGCACCATGGAGTGCTCCTGCAGGTTGTGGCCTTCACCGGGGATGTACGCCGTGACCTCGATCGCGCTGGTCAGGCGAACGCGCGCGACCTTACGCAGCGCGGAGTTCGGCTTCTTGGGGGTGGTGGTGTACACGCGAGTGCACACGCCACGACGCTGCGGGCTCCCCTTCAGGGCCGCAGTCTTGGTCTTGGTGACCTTGTCGCGGCGACCCTTGCGGACCAGCTGGTTGATGGTTGGCATAGACCGGCTTTCCTTATTGGTGATTGCGGTAGCGGAACACGTGTCTTCAGTTCATCGAGCTTTCACTCGCACGTCCGACCGTGTTTCCGTTTACCCGCGGTCGGGCGTGTCGCGCGCAGCTCAGGGCCCTTTTTCTGGGCACGCTGGAACGTATCAGCCGCTCTCGCTGGCCTACGTTCACGCACGAACTTGCCCGTAGCAATCCGGGCACAGCGATCCACGATACGCGCCTGCCCGAACCGGGGTCAAAGCGGGGTCCTACGTCAAGGCTTCTACCTGGCCAGATCCAAGGTCAGTTCGACCAGCTTCTGCGCTCCCGCACACGGATCCGGGTGGGCCGAGCCCGGCCGGTAGTTGATCCACCAGCCGATGACCCCGACATCAGCGGCCGGCGCGGTGACTCCGCAGGAGTCGTTGTCGCCCGGCCTGCGCACCTGCAGGGCCCTGCGACCCTGCACCGTGATGTCACCGGTGAGGTACCCCAACTTCTCGTTGGTGGTCTTCTCGTTGTTCAGCGTACCCATCTCGTACCAGTTGAGGGTGGCCATGGCCGAGCCGCCCGGTGCGTCGTCGATGTCCCACATGCACACCGCACCGCTGAACGAGGTCTCCACCATCTGGGCGTTGCCGACGATCTCCCCGATCTTGGCGATATCGACGACCTCGCATTCGCGCAGCAGGTTGTCGAAATTGGTGTTCACCTTTTCGCCGCCACCCCGCTCGTCCTCCGGGGCCGGGCGGGCATTGCCATCGATCGTCCCGCCGCAGCCCGCCAAGGTGGCGGTGAGCAGCAGCGCCGCCGCGGCGGTCGCGATCCTGGTGGCGCTCATCGCAACCGTCCAAGAGTGAGCTCGGCCAGTTTGCGCGCGCGATCGCACGGGTTGCCCGCGGAGGCGAAAGCGCCGTCGGAGATGGACCATTCGAAGAAATCGTCGTCGAGCTGCACCGCGAAATCGCAGATGCCCCCCGGGTCGAGGGCCTGGAAGCCCGGGCGCCCGTTCACATCGACGCGTTCCGGTTCGCGGCCGACGCTGGACACCCAGGCCCGCTCACGGTCGATCGGGCTGCCGCGATACGACGCGAATGTCACACTCGGCGCGTACAACCCGGCCGACTGCCAGTTGCATCCGGTCGAGTTCTTGTACACCCGCGTGATCTGGGACAGCCCGGCCAGTTGGCGCACCTCGTCGTCGGTGACGTGCCCGCACTCGCCGACGAAGGGCCCGAGCGAGGCCACCTTCGGTGGTGGCCGTTTCGGGCCGGTCGGCGAATCGGAGTCGCCCCCCGATCCGCACGACGACAGCACGACAGCCAGGGCCATGCCGGTGATGATCGCCGAGGGGATCCGCATGCCTTGAACTGTAGTGCGTGCGCGGACCCGCTCACAGGTTCCCGCGGGCCGCCTGTTCCCGTTCGATTGCCTGGAAAAGGGCTTTGAAATTGCCTTTTCCGAAGCCGAGTGAGCCGTGTCGCTCGATGAGTTCGAAGAACACGGTCGGGCGATCGGTGACGGGACGGGTGAAGATCTGCAGCAGGTACCCGTCTTCGTCCCGGTCGACGAGGATGCCGCGCTGTTGCAGTTCCTCGACCGGGACGCGGACGTGGCCGATGCGGGCACGCAGTTCGGGGTCCTCGTAATAGGTGTCTGGAGTGGGCAGGAATTCGACGCCCTCGGCGCGCAGCGCGTCGACGGTGGCGAGGATGTCACCGGTGGCCAGGGCGATGTGCTGCACGCCCGGACCGCGATAGAACTCGAGGTACTCATCGATCTGGGACCGTTTGCGGCCCACCGCCGGTTCGTTGAGCGGGAACTTCACCCGGTGGTTGCCGTTGGCGACGACCTTGCTCATCAGCGCCGAGTACTCGGTGGCGATGTCGTCGCCGACGAATTCGGCCATATTGGTGAAACCCATGACGCGGCGGTAGAAGTCGACCCAGCGGTCCATCTGGCCCATCTCCACATTGCCGACCACGTGGTCGATGGCCTGGAAGATCCGTGGGCCCGCGCGGTGGGTCGAGGTGCGCGCGATATAGCCGGGCAGATACGGGCCCGCGTAACCGGAGCGGTCGATCAGGGTGTGCCTGGTCTCGCCGTAGGTGGCCAGGGCCGCGGTGCGCACCGTGCCGAATTCGTCGCTCTCGTCGTGTGGTTCGACCAGGATGGTTGCGCCGTGCTCGCGTGCCCAGGTGACGCACCGGTCCACGTCGGGGACCTCGAGGGCGATGTCGACCACGCCGTCGCCGTGCCGGTCGTGATGGGCCACCAGCGGACTGTCCGGATCGACCGCGCCCTTCACCACGAACCGCGCTCCCCCGCTGCGCAGCACGTAGGCCTTGTGGTCGCGGTTGCCGGTCTCGGGGCCGGCGTAGGCCTCGAGCCGCATCCCGAAGGCCGATTGCAGGAAGTGCGCGCACTGGGTGGCGTTGCCGACAACCCACACCAGCGCGTCCCAGCCGGTGACAGGGAACGGATCGACACTGTCGTCGTGCTCGATCAGCCCGACGAGCTGCTGCTCAATGGTCATGACCTAGGAAAACGCGCCACTCGTGACCTAGGCAACAACCCGGCTCGCGCCTGGTCATGCTGACCAAAGTTGATACCTCAGGCACCCGGATGGTGGACAATTTGAATAGCACCCGAGGACGGAGGTCTGGCATGCGCACACCCGCGAAACTGGACGAACTCGACCTGGCGATCCTGTCGGCCATGCACGAGTTCCAGAAGGCCGGAATCCTGGAACTCTCGCGGCGCACGAAGGTGGCCCGCGCGACGGTGCAGGCCAGGATCAACCGGATGGAGGAGGCCGGGGTGATCGCCTCCTACGATCCCCAGATCGATGTCACCGCAGCGGGTTTCGATGTGCAGGCGTTCGTCACCCTGGAGATCGCCCAGGGCGCGCTCGACACCCTCACCGCCGAACTCGACGCGATACCCGGCGTGCTCGAGGCCTATGCCACCACGGGTTCCGGTGACGTGCTCTGCCGGATCGGTGCCGATTCGCACGCCGGTCTGCAGGCCGTGCTGCTCAGCATCGACCGGACCAGCGCGGTGGTGCGGTCGCACAGCGTGATCGTGCTGTCGACGGTGATCGAACGGCGCACACTCCCCCTGCTGCGCACGCTGACACCCGCCGGCACCGCGAAGGCGCCCGCCTATCGGGATCGGCGTGTCAGCCCGCCGGGTACCCGCGCCACGGACCGGTAGGACGTACGCGAAAACCTCTGGCGCCGTGACCGACTAGGGCCATCGAGCGTGACACCCGCCTCGGCACCGGCTCAGACAAGCCGGTGCCGGGCAAGGCCGTCGAGGCACGGCGCAGCGCCGGGCGGGGTCGTTGAAGCGCGGCACGTCAAAGCTTGGCCACGGGGCGAGGCGCGTCAGTGCCGGGAGGCGCGTCAGTGCCGGGTGAGGCGCGTCATCAGGCCGTGGACGTGTGCCTCCGCGGCAATGCGGGCCGATTCGGGGTGGCCTGATTCCAGGGCTTCGAGGATGCGGCGGTGTTCGCGCAGGGCCACGCGACGGTTGCGCGCCGAGCACCACAGATCGCCGCGGTAGAGGTGTGCCTGGGCTTCCAGGCGCGCCGATTCGTCGGCGAGGCAGCTGTTTCCGGACGCATCCCGGATGAAGCTGTGGAATTCCAGGTCGAGCTGGGCGTCGCGGGCCGCGTCGGTGGTGTCGTCCAGGTTGGTCTCCTGGGCGGCGATGATGGCCGCGAGCTTGTCGAGGTCGGCATCGGTGAGGCGGGTGGCGGCCGTGGCGGCGGCCAGGCCGTCGAGGACGGCGCGGACCGCGAGTACCTCGCGGATGCGCTCGTCGTCGACGGCGGCCACCTTCGCGCCGGCGTGCGGCGTGCTCACCGCGAGGCCCTCGTAGATGAGCTGCTGCACGGCCTCGCGTACCGGGCTGCGGCTCACCCCGAGCCGAGTCGCCAGCGCGGGCACGCTGAGTGGGCTGCCCGGGGCGAGTTCGCCGGAAAGGACCAGCTGCCTGATCCGGCGATGCACCGACGGGCCGAGCAGTGAGGTGCCGTCGTCACCCTGACCGCTCATGCCCTGCACATCCGGCATGCCCGGGCGCCCTCCGTGGCCACGCTCCGCTTCCGCCTCCGGGCGCTGACCGCTCATGCCGTGTCCCTTCCGTTGTCTGCGCCGATTATCCCTGCGGCCGGTAGTTGGCTTGCACACGCTGGGAGAGGAAATCGGCCGCGGTGACCGGTGGGTACTTGCCGCCGGGCCCCTGGATGATCGCGTCGCGGTCGGCCTGAGCGAAGTAGGCGATGCTGTAGCGCTCGCCCTGGTACTCGCCGTCGCCGGGGCTGCGGACCCGGTGGAAGTTCGACGGCAGCAGGTCGTCGCTCCAGCGGGTGAGCATGTCACCGATATTGCAGGTGATCAGGCTAGAGGAGGGGGTGATGGAGGTCCATTCCTGTTCGGCCATCTCCTTGCCGGGACATACTTGCAGCCCGCCTTGGCCGTCGCGCTGGAAAAGCAGGGTGAGGCAGTCGAAGTCGGTGTGCGCGCCTGCCCGCCAGCGGCCGGGAACGCCGCGCAGTTCCGCGGGCACCGCGAAGTAGTGCAACAATCGCAGTGCGCTCTGGTGGTCCGGCGATGCGGGATCGTGTGCGGCGGTGAAGTGTTCGCGCGCCAGTCCGAGCCGGTCGGCGAAGCAGGACAGCACCCGCATCGCCACTTCCCAGGCTCGGTGCTCGAAATCCAGGACACGCGAACGGAATCCGGGCAGCTCGGTCTCGCTCGGCCAGAGCCGGTCCATGTGCGGCCGGGTGACCTGATACGACTCCTTCTGATCGGGCACGCCGATGGACGGGCGCACCTGACTCATACTCTCCCAGCCGGCGTTGTGTTCCTTCACCAGCGGATATTTGCCTTTGATCTCCTCCGGCAAGGCGAAGAACTCCGCTGTGGCGCCGAACATCTCGTCGATCAGAGTTTGCGGGATACCGTGGCCGGAGAGCTGGAAGAAGCCGATCTCGGTGGCCGCCGCCCACAGTTGGTCGGTGATCTCGGCGCGGCGATCCTCGAAATCGGTGAGGTCGACGACGCGGATCTCACGGGCGGTTTCCCTCCCGAGGCCGCCCATCCGCTTCTCGCGCGAGACCTCGGACAGGTCGTAGCTGGTGCTCATGGAATGTCTCCTTATCCGGTGACGGAGATGGACGGGTCGAGGAATTCCTTGGTGACGAGATCCGATGCGCGCAGCCCGGTCGGCACGTTCGCCCCGCCCGCGCGCAGGATGGGCGCGAATTCGTCGATGATGCGCTGCACGCGGGCCTCGTCGAAGCTGCCGAGCACACCGTCGCTGTCGTTGCCGATCAGGCCGCCGTCGATCAGCGCTTTCGAGCCGAACGCGGCGAGCTCGGCGCTGTAGGGGCTGAGCTTGGGATTCTGCTCGACCACATCGACGACCACCTCGTCGACATGCGTCGAATCGGCCCGGAATTCGGCGGTGGCCCGCTGGATCATCGGGACCAATTTCTGCAGGCAGGGCCGCAATTCGGCGAGCTTGTCGGCCCGGACGTTCACCGTGCGGGCGTATCCCTCGTAGCCCACGTCCTTGAGTAGTTGGTAGCGCACCGGCTTGTTCCAGGCGCGCACCTCGTGTTCGTAGGTGTAGGGCTCGGCGTTGACGAAACCCTGTTGCGCGAAGGACGGATCGGTGACGAACCGGGACGGCGCATTGTCGTAGGAGGCGTCGATCTGTTCGGGTTTCACCAGGCCACGCGCCACCAGCCAGTCCGGGTACAGCTGACCCTTGGACACCACGATCGGCTTGCCGGACCGGCCGATATCTGCGATTCCCTGCCAGCCGGGATTGGTCGCCGGGTCCCACATCAGCATCTGCGGGCTGTTGCGCAGCAAGGTGGTGACCGCCACGATCGGCTGCTGCCCGGCGGCGGCGATGGCGTGCTCGGAGTGGGCAAGGCCGAGGGTGATGCTCTCGTCGACATACATCTGCGACGGCACCGTCTGGAAGCCGATGGCCGGTCCGCCCGCCCGGATCTCGAGTTCCACCCCGGTGTCCTTGCCCGAGGTGACGAGCGGACCGGTGATCTTGTTGTTGTCGGCATCGACGGTATAGCCGGGGCCGAGCAGGCCGAAGATCGGGCCGGAGTCGGTTTCCGGGGCCCATTGCAGCTGCACGACGACGGTATCCGGGCAGACACCGGCCAGCCGTTGATCGGCAGGTGCGGGTTCGAGGGCGACGGCGGGGTCGTCGCCGGTTTCGCCGGAACAGGCGGCGAGGGTGAGGGCAAGGGCCGCGATACCGAGGCGGCGCAGGGGGCGTGCGTTCTTCATGGTGGTTCCTTCTAGTGGGCCGAGTCGTGCCAGCGGCCGACGCTGACCTTCTGGATCAGCGTGAAAACGGTGAACACGAGCACCCCGAACAGGGCGGCGAGCAGGAGCGCGCCGATGAGGTCCTCGGATTGCAGCCGGGCGCGGTAGGTGTCGAGCAGGGTGCCGATGCCGGGTTTGCCCTGCGCGAAGAACATGTCGCCGATGATCGCGCCGGTGACGGAAAGCCCTGCGGCCGTGCGCAAACCGGTCAGCGTGGAGGGCAGGGCGGCGGGAAGTTGCAGGGACCAGAGCCTGCGCAAGCGCCCGGCGCGGCCGAGGGTGAACAGCTCGCGCAGGTTCGCGTCGACCGATTTGATGCCGAACAACGTCATCGCGATGATCGGATGAATGGCGATGAGCACACAGACCGTGGTCCGCGCGGCGAATCCGTAACCGAGCCACAGCCCGATCAAGGGAACCACGGCGAGCACCGGAATCGCCTGCAGCACCACGGCATACGGGTAGACGACATTCTCGATCGGTTTGGCCTGACTCATCAGCACCGCGATGGCGACGCCGAGCACGGCCGAGATCAGCAGCCCGGTGAGCGCGACCCGCGCGGTGACCGCCAGCGCCTCGCCCATCACCTCGAGCTTCTTCGGATCGGCCAGCGACTCGGTGAACACCACATGCGGCGGTGGCAGCAGGAAGCGGCGGCCCTCGCTGAGCACCAGCATCGACACCGCATACCAGGCGGCGAGGGCAAGAGTGATCGAAATAGTCGGCGCGGCAAGGGTCTTGGCGATCTTGCGCACGCGTGCGGTGGACAGTTCGGTCTCCGGCTTCGCCGGTATTACGGCCCGGGCAGCGATACTCACCATCAGGCAGCCTCTTTCAACGAGTGCGACACGCGCGCGACCAGTTCGGTGAAGGCGGGATCGAAGCGCAGTTCACGGTCGCGCGGATAGGGCAGGTCGACGTCGATCACCTCGTGCACCCGCCCCGGCCGCGCCGACATCACCACCACCCGCGACGCGAGGAACACCGCCTCCGCCACCGAGTGTGTGATGAACAGGGCGGTGAAGGCGTTGTCGCGGTAGAGGCGGAGCAGTTCCTCCTGCATGGTCAGTCGCGTCATCTCGTCGAGCGCGCCGAACGGTTCGTCGAGCAGCATCAGGCGCGGCTCCAGTGCCAGCGCCCTGGCCAGCGAGACCCGCATCCGCATGCCGCCGGAGAGCTTGCGCGGCAAGGCATTCGCGAAGTCGGCCAGACCGACCGCCTCGATCGCCCGTTCAACCCGTGCCCGGCGCACAGCGCGCGGCACCCCGGCCAGCTCCGCCGAGAGTTCGACATTGCGCCGCACCTTGCGCCAGGGCAGCAGGGTGGCTTCCTGGAAGATGAAGCCGATCGAGTTCGTCCGCACCGCAACGGCTCCCGCGCTCACCCGCTCGAGGCCGGCGGCCAGGCGGAGCAGGGTGGACTTGCCGCAACCGGACGGCCCGACCACGGCGACGAACTCGCCCTCGCGGATATCCAGATCGATGCCGGTGAGGGCCAAGGTGCCGTCGTCACCGCCGAAACGTTTGCCGACGCCCGCGAAGGAGACCTCGAGTCCGGCGAGCAGCGTCCTCGCATCCGCGTCGTTCACTGTGTCGTAGAGCGTCACCGTGATCACCTTCCTACGGTGGATGTTGCGTGCAACATGTGAATGAATTCAGTGTGGCGTTGCTGGATTACATGCAATATGTGGGCTGTTTCCGCTGGATTAACATTCACCGCATGCGGGTCAGGCGGTGAGTCAGCTCGTCGGTATCGACTCTCGTGCTGTGGCCGTCGCGAATCACTGCCTCGCCGTCGACCCAGACCGTGTCGATCACGCGGGGTGAAGCGGTTGTCAGCAGGGTCGCGCCAGGGTCGAGCACAGGCAGACAAGCGAAGTCGCGATCGAAGCGGACCAGGGTGAGGTCGGCCCGGTCGCCGACGGCGATGCCGGTGTGTACCGGCCCGTCGAGCACCCGACCGGCCGCACCCGTTGCCATGTGCAGCATGCGGTCGATGCCGAAGAGGTCGGCGCGGCGGTGTGCGGCACGTTGCAGGTACGCACCCATGCGCACAGTCAGGAGCATGTCCTGGGTGTCGTTGCTGGCCGCGCCGTCGACGCCGAGGGTCACGTCGATCCCGGCGGCCAGCATGTCGCCGATCGGGGCGATGCCGCTGCCGAGGCGCATGTTCGAGATCGGGTTGTAGGAGACGGTGACGCCGCGCTCGGCGAAGACCGCGCGACCGTGCGCGTCGAGGTTCACACAGTGGACGGCGAGAGTGCGCTCCCCGAGGAAGCCGTTGGTGTCGAGGTAGTCGACGGCGCCCATACCGGCATGCAGGCGGCACATGTCGTCGTCGGTGGTGGTCTCGAGGACATGGATCGACACTGTTTTACCGGTCGACTCGGCGTAGGCGCGGGCCGCCGCCATGCCGTCGGGGGTGAGGCAGCGCGGGTTGGGCACGGCCAGCGCGGTGGTGATGCGCGAGCCCGCCAGCTGCCGGTCGAGTGCGTCGATATGGGCGAACGCCTCGTCGAGCGGTTGCATCAGGCGCGGGTCGAGGCCCCATTTGCGGGTGACGTCGGCGCGGTCGGCGATGCCGCGCCCGAGGACCACCCGGATCCCGAGCTCGTCGAGTGCGCGGATCACGGCCTGGTGGATCTGGTCGGACGGGTTCGGCCACAGGTGCTCGACCACCGTGGTCACCCCGCTGCGCAGCAGTTCCAAGCCGCCGGCCAGAGCCGAGAGGTAGGTCTGTTCGGGCGTGGCGGCGACGGTGTGCTCGCCGACGCAGCGCAACCACTCCAGCAGCGGCAGCCCTTCACCCACACCACGGAGCACTGCTTGTTGCAGGTGGGTGTGGGTGTTGACGAAACCGGGAAGCAGATAGCCGCCGCCACCGTCGAAGCGTGGGAGCACCGCGTGCTCCTGGCCTGCCCGCAATGCGACGACCCGGCCGTCGCGGACGACGACCTCGCCGGGGCACCACCCCTGCGGTGTGTAGACGGTGACATCGGTGATGACCACGGACGAACCCATGCGCGCACCCTTTCGGTTGCGGCTGGTTCGCTCGCCGGGTTCAGCCGAGCACGACACCCGTTTCAGCCATGAACGTCGTGGTACCGACCCTAGGAATCCGGTATTTCCCCGGCGTTAAACCCGTGTCACGGACGGAGG
The DNA here is from genome assembly GCF_040639775.1 of Nocardia sp. NPDC023733. Taxonomy (NCBI): domain Bacteria; kingdom Bacillati; phylum Actinomycetota; class Actinomycetes; order Mycobacteriales; family Nocardiaceae; genus Nocardia; species Nocardia sp. NPDC023733. Next base: position 23,045 of record NZ_JBFAAN010000004.1, read on the forward strand.
TCGGCCTCCGGGTCGAGGATCTCGACGGCCGGAGCGGATTCCGGTTCCAGGAATGCGAGCAGGGCAGCGGCCTCCGATTCGACCTCTGCCGCTTCGGCTTTCGTCCATGCGCGGGTAGGACTCACGCGGAGGCGGGCGGTTCCCGACTTCACGAAGACTTTGTAGACCCCTGCGGTGAAGCCGTCGATCAGGACCGGCGAGACATTGGCGCCGAAGGAACGCGGGGCGATGGTTTCGCCGATCACGCGGCTGCGGTCCTGGTGGGAGAGCAGGGCGTTGTCGTACCAGCCGAGCAGGCGTACCGGGGCGGGCAGGTCGGGGTCGGCGAGTTCGAGTTCGGCGGCGTCGTAGAGGGTCCGGCCGCGCTCGTCGGTGTAGATGCGGACGCGGTCGCCCAGGTCGGCGACGACCTGTTTCATGCCGGGCAGGCGCGACCAGGTCTGCATGTCCATGGTCGAGGCCGGGCCGAAGGCGCGCAGGTAGCGCAGGATCAGTTCGGCCACGGGGTAATCCGGGTCGAGCGGGGCACCGAGCCAAGGCTGCACCCGCGACCAGACCGGCCTGCTGTTGTCCCGCCAGCGGCCGCGCGGCGGGGTCTGCAGGACCGGGAGCTGGTAGAGCCAGGTCTGCGACACCGCGCCCGGATCGCGATCCGGGTAGCGGATGGCGGCTTCGGCGCGCAGGTCGGCGGCCGCCATCGGTTCGTCGCCGAGCACCGCTTCCCCGTCGGCTCGGACCTGCTCAGGGTCGAGACCGACCATCGCGCCGTAGTTGAAACCCTTACGGAAGGGCACCTTTTCGAGTTCGGGCTGAATGTGCGGGGCGATGCGAAGGGCGTCGGGCGGGGTGACGAGGTGGATGGTGCCGCGCATCAGGGTGATCCGCACCAGCGTGCGGTCGTCCAATCCGCGCGACACCGTATCGGGATCGAAATCGACTGTCCGGCTCCATAAACCGATGAATGGCGGCGGGACGTCCTGCGCCTGCAACCCGACGAGATGCTCGCACATCTGCGGTGTGCTCAGCGTGGACCGCTCGAGCAGGTGCTGCCGCGCGAGCAGCGTCCGGTTCAGTACCCGATTCGACAACTGCACGGCGCGCTCCTTCGATCCCGGCGACGAACCGGACGCTACCCCGGCGGTCCGACAACCTCACCCCGAGTCAGCGCAGTTGTACGACGACCTTGCCGGTCGCGGTCCGATTGTCCAGGGCCGCAACGGCTTCGGCCGTGCGCTCCAGGGGGTAGAGCACCGGTTCCGGGGCCGTGACGGCACCGGAGGCGAACAGCGGCGCCAGGTCGGCCCATTGTTCGGCCAGGTATCCGGGGTGGGTCATCACCCATTCACCCCAGGCCGCGCCGACGACTTCCACGTTCTTGAGCAGCAGCCGGTTCACCTTCACCGTGGGGATCTCGCCCGCGGTGAACCCGACGACGAGCAACCGGCCACCACCGGCGAGGCTGCGGATGCTGTCGGTGAAACGGTCGCCGCCCACCGGGTCGAGAACGATGTCGACGCCCCGCCCGCCGGTGAGGTCCTTGACCGCCGCCAGCCAGCCGTCGGTGAGCACCACGTCGGTGGCCCCGTTGGCCTTGGCGACCTGCGCCTTGGCCTCGGTGCTCACCACCGCGATCACCCGGCCCGCGCCGAGCGCCTTGGCCAGCCGCAGGGTCGAGGTACCGACGCCACCGGCCGCACCGTGCACGAGCACGGTCTCGCCCTCGGCCAGCCTGCCGCGCTTGGTGAGGCAGAAGTGCACGGTCAGGTCGTTGAACAGGATGCCCGCGCCCGCCTCGAGCGAGACGTTGTCCGGCAGCTTGAAGACCGCGTCCGCAGGCGCCACCGCCACCTCCGCGACGCCGTTGCCGAGCATGGTCAGTGCGGCGACCCGGTCACCGGCACGCAGTCCCGATTCGGCGGGCGCCTCGCGCACCACGCCACCGACCTCACCGCCGACGACGAACGGCAGACCCGGCTTCATCTGGTAGAGACCGCGCGTCATCAGCACATCGGGGAAGGCGATGCCGGCGGCGTGCACATCGATGAGGACACCGCCCGGGTAAGCGACCGGTTCGGGCAGGTCGACGATCTCGATCGACGACGGACCTTCCAACTTGCTCACCTGAGCTGCACGCATCTGGGAAACCTCTCTCGACGATCAAACCCCTGTCGAACATATCCCGGCCACGCTCAGCGATGGGCGAATTCCAGCATCGCCTCACTGGAGAGCACCGAACCACCCTTGATGATGGTCAGGCCCGCAGGCGTGACCTGGTACTTCGTTCCGTCGCTCGGGTTGGTCGCGGTGAAACCGCCGCCACCGGTCGGGACGGGATCGTCGAGTTCGATCGCGTTGCCGTTGCTCACCGCGACACCCTTGTAGTAGAAGCGGTCGTCCCCGGTGTGGCAGATGACCACACGTGAGGTGGTGGTGCGCGCGATCGTCATGGCGGCGTCGTTGTCGTTGCAGCGCGGGCCACCGCTGCGGAAACCCTGCCCGTCGGCGCCGGTGACGGCCGAATTCAAGGGCGGCACAGTGGTTGTGGTCGGTTTCGGCTCCGTCGGCGGTGCCTGCGGAACACCGGTGGGCACTTCCTGGCTGACCGACACCACCACCGGCGGCGGCATCTGCAGACTGGACGAGGACACCGGCTGACCTGCGCGATCGTTACCGGAATCGTTGACACTCAACATCACCCACACCGCCACACCGACAGCGGCCACGACGATCAGCGCGCCGAGCGCACCGGCGAGAATCGGCGTCGCCGAATTCCGCTGCGGCAGGGGCAGCGGTTCCGACGGATGGGCGTAGGCGCCCGAGGAGAACTGGGGGCCGGTGCTCATCCTGGTCTGCTGCCGCCCGGACTGCGCGAAACCGGCGATCGGCTGCTGCGGTGCGGACCGGTGTGCCGCAGCGGGTGGCTGAGCCGGCGAGGGAGCGGTCGGCGGCGGCGGATGCGGCCCGGTGACCCGCGTCTGCCCGGTGAACGGGCGCGGCGGCGGCTGCTTCACCAACGGCGTCACCCGTGGACCGGGAACGGTTGCGGGGGCGTCGCGATCGGCTTGCACCAGCGCGGCACGGGCGGCGCGAGCCAGGTCGCCCGGTGAGCCGTAGCGCTGCTCGGGCCGCTTGGCCATGCCACGCTCGATCACCGCGTCGAACGCCGACAGCGTCGGATCGGCCGCGCTCGGCCGGGGCGGCGGCGCCATCTGATGCGAACCGATCGCGCCCGCGAGACTGTTCACCGGGAACGGCACCCGCCCCACCAGCGACTCGTAGAGCACACAGGTGAGCGCGTAGGTGTCGACGGCAGGCGTCATCGGCACGTCCTCGAACCGTTCCGGCGCCATGTAGGCCATCGAACCGACGGCGCTGCCCGCGCTGGTGAGCTGCGGATCGGACGCACCGTGCGCGATACCGAAGTCGACCAGATAGGCGAACAGGTTGGCCGTGAGCAGGATGTTGGCCGGCTTCACGTCGCGATGCACCAGGCCGAGCTCGTGCGCGGCATCGAGCGCGGCCGCGATCTGCTCGACCACCTGCACCGCCTCGCCGGGCGTGAGCTTGCCGTGCTGCTGCAACCGCTCCTTGAGATCGGAACCGCGCACCAGGCGCATGTCGATGTAGAGCACACCGTCGACCTCGCCCCAGTCGTGCACCGGGATGACGTGCGGCTCCTGCACACTGGCCATCGCATGGGATTCGCGGCGGAAACGCTGCACATAGGTGGGGTCGGCCGCCAGCTCACGATTGAGCACCTTGAGCGCGACGACGCGATCCTTGGTGGTGTCGAAAGCCTCGTAGACCTCGCCCATACCGCCGACTCCGAGAAGACGACGCAACTCATAGCGCCCGAACATCGCGCCTGCCATCGCCCCGCCGGCCATTCCAGCAGGTTACCGGGCGCCTACAGCACTTGTCATGTACGCCGGTGGGGGCTAGTCCCGGCTCGACGTGAGGGTGTGATCTGCGCACCGTAAAGTCGAGGGCAGAACTACGCAAGAAGTCGCGGCTCACCTGTGTGGACCGCGCAAGGAGCACACGTGTCACTCGATCAGCCACTGGCCCCGCTACCCCAGGAGGGCACGGGTTTCGCCACGGCGTGGCCTGTCCGGGCCGGCGACGTGGACCCGTACCACCGGCTGCGCTTCGACGGGGTCGCCCGCTATCTGCAGGATATCGCCTACGAGGAACTGCATCAGACCGCGCTGCACCGCACCGACCCCACCTGGATCGTGCGCCGCACCGTCATCGACGTGATCCGGCCGGTCGTCTTCCCCGATCGCGTACACCTCACGCGGTGGTGCGCGAGCATGTCGACCAGGTGGACGAACATGCGGGTGCGCATCACCAGCGAGGGCGGCGGCCTGATCGAGACCGAGGGGTTCTGGATCAACCTCAGCGAGTCGAGCAACCTGCCCGCCCGCATCAGCGACGAAGGCCTGGCCTACCTGGCCCGCACCACCGACGAACACCGGCTGCGGTGGCGGCCCTACCTCACCGATCCGGCGCCGCGCGAATCCGACACCGATGTGCCGTTCCCGGTGCGCGCCACCGACATCGACCAGTACAACCACGTGAACAACGCCTGCTACTGGCAGGCCGTCGAGCAGTTCCTCGTCGACTATCCGAAGCTGCTCGCGGTGCCGCATCGGGCGGTGATCGAGTACGTGGCGCCGGTGCTGGCGCGTGAACACATCACGGTGCGCGGGCGGTATGAGCCGGGTGATGTGAGTGGGCGACCGGTGCTGCGGTTGTGGTTCGTGGTCGGTGGGATCACGACCACGGTCGTCAAGGTCATGCCACTGCCGTGATTTTTTGCGGCTGGCGCCGCGGGTTCTCGGCCTGTTCCCTTGATCTTCCCTCCCTCCGGGCACTCCTTCGTCGCACCCTCCGGTCAGTCCAGATCAAGGCGGCCGAGAACCGGATGCGGGTTTTGCCCAGCCCTTTCGGGCTCGCGGTGGGGTTCTCGGCCTGCTTCTTGGTCAGGATCGAGGCGGCCGAGAACCGTCGCGGGTCGATCTAGCCCTTGGCGGCCTTGAGGAGGTCGGCGCGGGTGGTGAACTTGACGCGGGGCCGGCCTGCCGCTTTGCCTGCGGCCTTTTCCGCCTGGTCGATGGTCTTCCAGGCGGCGCGGTCGACGAGGTCGGGCTGACGCTCGGTGAGCAGGGCGCGCAGGGCTGCCCGGTCGCCGGTCGGGTTGGTGAGTCTGCCCGCGATGAAGTCGGCGATCAGGGCTTCGACGGTTTCCTCGGCATCGATCCGGTTGGAGCCGATCACGCCGCGCGGACCGCGCTTGATCCAGCCCGCCACGTACACACCGGGCAGGGGCTGGGTATCGGCGAGCACGCGGCCGTGCTCGCTCGGCACCACTCCGCGACGTTCGTCGAACGGCAGGCCGGGCACGGGGACGCCACGGTAGCCGATCGAGCGGAGCACCAGGCCGGTGTCGAGGCGTTCGGTGCGGTCGGTCGGGGTGGCGACGAGGTCGGCGGTGAGTTCGTTGTGCGCGAACTCGATACCGGTGACGTGGTCGTCACCGAGTACCTCGGTGGGGGTGGCCAGGTAGCGGAAGACGATGCGCTTGTTCGCCGGATCGCGACGACCGGTCGAATACTCCTGGGCCAGCAGGTATTTCAGGCGCAGCGACGGTTCGATGTTCGGGTCGTCGAGGATCGCGCGGCTGTGCTCGTCGAGTTCGAGGTCGGCGGGATCGACGACCACGTCGACGCCCTTCAGATGGGTGAGCGCGAGGAACTCCGGCGAGCTGTACGCCGCCTGCAGCGGACCACGGCGGCCGAGAATCACGACCTCGCGGATGTTGCTGCGGCGCAGGGCGTCCAGCGCGTGGTCGGCGATATCGGTCTTGGCCAGCTCGTCGGGGTCGACGGTGAGCACGCGCGCCACGTCGAGCGCCACATTGCCGTTGCCGACGATCACCGCCCGCTCACCCGACAGGTCGAACTCGCGCTCGGCGAAATCGGGATGGCCGTTGTACCAGGCGACGAACTCGGTGGCCGAATGGCTGCCGGGCAGGTCCTCACCCGGGACACCGAGCTTGCGGTCGCTCGACGCGCCGACGGCGTAGATCACGGCGTGGTGGTGCTCGAGCAGCTCACGGTGATCGATGTGTTCGCCGATCTCGACATTGAGGTAGTACTGCAGAGTGTCGCGGCGGAAGGCCGATTCGAACATCGTCGCGACGTTCTTGGTGCCCGCGTGATCGGGCGCCACACCCGCGCGAACCAGACCCCACGGCGTCGGCAGCCGGTCGAACATCTCCACCTCGACATCGCTGCGCCGCAACAGCTCGTCGGCGGCGTAGCAGGCCGCCGGGCCCGCACCGACGATCGCGACGCGCAAGGTGCCGAGACTCTTCGGTGGGCGCACGGGGGTGGCGAGTGGGTCGAAATTCGTCTCCAGCGGGTGACGCCGGAAGTAGTCGGCATTGATCTCGCGGTACCTGCCGAGCGAGGCGAGGAGGTCGTCCTCGGAGAAGATGGCGTCCACCGGGCACGCATCGACACAGGCGCCGCAGTCGATACAGGTGTCTGGGTCGATGTAGAGCATTTCCGCCGTGGCGAACTCCGGCTGATCCGGGGTCGGGCGGATGCAGTCGACCGGGCACTCGGTGACGCAGCTGGCGTCGTTGCAACAACGCTGCGTGATGACGTAGGCCATGGGTGCAGATCCTCGAAATGTGTGGTCGGACGTCACCTCGGGTATGAGTGACGCAGCTTTCAGTGTGCCTCGAGTGTGACTGCGACCTCACCGGTGTGCACGATTACCGTGTAGTACATGGCGGTGACCCTGATCCTGATGCGGCACGGAAAATCGGCGTACCCGGACGGGGTGGAGGACCACGAACGGCCACTGGCACCGCGCGGCGAACGCGAAGCCGCACTCGCGGGCGACTGGTTGCGCGCCACCCAGCCGGCGATCGACGCGGTGCGCTGCTCCACCGCCCAGCGCACCCGGCTCACCCTGGCCGCCACCGGAATCGACGCTCCCGTCGAGTACCGCGACGACATCTACGAGGCGAACCCGCACACCCTGATCGAGCTGATCCAGCTCACCGACGATGCTGTCTCGACCCTCCTCCTTGTCGGTCATGTTCCCGGAATCCCTTGGACTGCTTGGGATCTCGCGACCAACCGCGATTCCGACGCGGCCACCGAGCTGAGCCGCAAATTCCCCACCTCGGCGCTGGCGGTGCTCGAGTTCGACCGGCCGTGGGCGCGGGTCGACCAGGGAACCGGCGAACTGACGCACTTCCACGTGCCGCGCTGACCTACTTCAGCAGCTTGCCCCCGACCACGATTCCGACGCCGAGCAACGCGAGCAGCACGAAGGCGACCACGCCGTTCGTCAGCCACCAGACCACGCCGAGTACCAGTACCACCGGTGCCACCGCGATGGCGGTGATCACCGGGCTCTCCTTCACCGTTTCCCAGGCCGAGCGGGCCCGGATGCGGTCGATCTCCTTAGCCATGTGATCCACACTACGTTTCTGTCGGTGGGCGGTGGGATGCTTGACCGCATGGATTGGAAAATCGAGCTCGTTGCCATCCCGGTCACCGATATCGATCGGGCCAAGGACTTCTACACCAGCATCGGATTCAACGCCGATCACGACCACACGCCGAGCCCCGACATCCGCTTCGTCCAGCTCACCCCGCCGGGTTCGGGCTGCTCGATCTGCATCGGCCGCGGCATCACCCAGGCTGCTCCCGGCTGCGTCGAGGGCATGCAGATGGTGGTGCCGAGCGCCCAGCAGGCCTACGAACAACTCGTCGCGGCAGGCGTCGAGGCGAGTCCGGTGCAGGATCTGGGCTGGGGCCTGTTCACCTTCTTCGCCGACCCCGACGGAAACCGCTGGGCGGTACAGGAACTGCCGAAGTACAACTGAGATCGGCTCGTCCCGCGAATAGGCTTGCTTGGAGTGCACTCCAGGTGGCTAGCGTCGGTGGAGTTCCACGAGGAGGGACGAGCACGATGGATCCGGAACCGGTTCGGCACACCGAGGGCGCGAACGAACGGGAGCGCCCGAAATACTCGATCGGCGAGGTCGCCGAGCGGTCGGGACTCAGCCGCGACACGCTGCGCTGGTACGAGCGGATCGGGCTGATGAACTACATCGGTCGCGACCACACCGGCAACCGCCGCTTCAGCGATCGCGACCTGGAGTGGCTGGAGCTGATCGCGCGGCTGCGCACGACCGGCATGCCGGTGGCCGACATGATCCGGTATGCCGAACTGGTGCGGGCGGGTGAGCAGACCTTCCCGCAACGACTGGAGATGTTCCGGCAGACCAGGGCCGACGTGCTCGACAAGATCGCGGAACTGCAGAAGACCGTGGCCGTGCTGGACTACAAGATCGCCGTGTACGAGGGCCGATCCGAGTTCGTCCCGCCCGTCACGCTCACCGCGCACACGAGCGAAGGAACCGATACATGAGCACCACTCTGCCGACCACCACCCTCGGCGCCGACGGCCCACGGGTCGGCATCCAAGGTCTGGGCTGCATGGGCATCAGCGAGTTCTACGGCGACTCCGACCTGGCCGAGTCACGGGCCACCCTCGAGCACGCCCTCGAACTCGGCGTGACCCTGTTCGACACCGCCGATATCTACGGCTCGGGCCACAACGAGGAATTCCTGTCCGATTTCGTCCGCGAACACCGCGACGAGCTGGTGATCGCCACCAAATTCGGCATCGTCCGCAAGGCCGACGATCCCACGTTCCGCGGCTTCGACAACTCCCCCGAATACATCCGCGCCGCCGTGGACGCCAGCCTGCGCAGGCTCGGTGTCGACACCATCGACCTGTACTACATGCACCGCCGCGACCCGGCCGTGCCGATCGAGGAAACCGTCGCCACGATGTCCGAGCTGGTCACCGCGGGCAAGGTGCGCGCGCTCGGCCTGTCGGAGGTGACCGGCGACGAACTGCGCGCCGCGCACGCGGTGCACCCGATCGCGGCCGTGCAGTCGGAGTGGTCGCTGTTCTCCCGCGATGTGGAGCGCACCGCCGTGCCCGCCGCGGCCGAACTCGGTGTGACGTTCGTGCCGTACTCGCCGCTGGGTCGCGGGTTCCTCACCGGCGCCTTCCGCAACGCGGACAGCCTCGGTGGCAACGACTTCCGGCAGCGGATGCCCCGCTTCACCGGCGAAAACGCGGAACGCAATGCCGACCTACTCGCACCGCTGGCGGCGATCGCGCAAACACGCGGCATCACCCAGGCCCAGGTCGCCCTCGCCTGGGTGCACGCGCGCGCCCAGGCACACGGCCTTCCCGTGGTGCCCATCCCGGGCACCCGCAAGCGCGGCAGGCTCGCCGAGAACGTCGCGGCGGCCGCGGTGCGGCTCAGCGCCGACGAACTCGCGATGCTGGAACCGATCGCCGGACAGGTGGCGGGCCCACGGTACGCGGACATGTCGTTCACCTCGGCGGGACGGGAATAGCATCGGCTCGGGCGCGGCGGGGAATACTCACGCCGCGCCAGGGTTGGTCGGTATACCAAGTCACGAGCGCACCTGTTGGCGGTGCGGAAGGAGCGCGAAGATGTCGGAGACCACCGCGTCGCAGGCCCGAGTCGTCCGCAACGAGGACAAGAACCGCTACGACATCTACTACGGCGACGAACTCGCCGGCTTCGCCGAGTACATCGAGCGCGGCAACGACACCGACTTCGTGCACACCGAGATCGACGACGCCTTCGGCGGCAAGGGCCTGGGCAGCAAGCTGGCCCGCTACGCCGTCGAGGACGTGATCGCGCGCGGGCGAACCATCACCCCGCACTGCCCGTTCATCCGTGGCTGGCTCGACAAGCACCCCGAGTTCGACGCGCATGTGGTCGGCAAGGGCATCCCCGGATGAGCGACCTCGAGGCCGATCCCACCGAGGTGCTGTGCGAACCGTCGCCGAGCCCCGGCCCGATCACCGAGCTGTACCCGGCCAGGGAGGTCCCGCTCGGCGGCGTGCGCGGCGTGTATGTGGAACGCACCCTGCCGCAACGGGATCTGCCGACCGTCGGCGCGTGGTGTTTCCTCGACCGGTTCGGCTCACCCACCGTCACCCGCACCGGCGCCTCACCCGACATCCTGCCCCACCCGCACATCGGCCTGCAGACGGTGACCTGGCCGTTCGACGGGCAGATCCGGCACCGCGATTCGGTGGGTTCGGATGTGCGGATCGAACCGGGGCAGCTGAACCTGATGACCTCCGGTCGCGGCATCGCGCATTCGGAGTTCGGCGTGCCGGGTGCGAACGCGGGCAACGGCCTGCAACTGTGGATCGCCTTGCCCGACAACGCGACCGGCGTCGAACCGCACTTCGAGCAGCATCGCGAGCTGCCCGTGTACGAGGAACCGGGACTGCGGGCGACCGTGCTGATCGGTTCGCTGGGCGGCGTCACCTCACCGGCGAAGGCCTATACGCCGATCGTCGGCGCGGACATCGTCCTCGATCCCGGCGCGGACGTGCGGTTACCGCTGGAACGTGCCTTCGAGCACGCGGTGCTCGTGGTGGAGGGCACGGTCGTCGTCGACGGCGTCGAGCTCGGTCCCGGACCGCTGCTGTACCTGGGCACCGATCGGGCCGAGGTGCGTTTGACGAGCACCGATCGGGCGCATTTCGCCCTGATCGGCGGTGAGCCGTTCACCGAGGAACTGGTGATGTGGTGGAACTTCGTCGGGCGAAGTCACGAGGAGATCGTCGCGGCGCGTGAGGCGTGGGAAGCCCACGACACCAGCCGGTTCGGGCAGGTGGTCGGCCATCCGGAGCAGGAGCGGATTCCCGCTCCGCCGTTGCCGCCGCTGCGGTTGAAGCCGCGTAAACGTGCGACCGGCTGCTCGCACAGCTGAGCAGCCGGGCCGGCGTCGTGCGTCCGTGCGCGGTCAGCGGTTTCCGGCGAGCAGGGCGTCGAGGGCGCGGTAGCTGTCGTTGAGGCCGGTCTCCATGCCGGAGGCGAGCATGCCCGCGCATTCCTCGGCGGTGTGGAAGATGCTGTCGGTGACCACGCGGGTGCGGCCGTTGCCGAGGTCGACGAAGGTGGTCGTGTCGATCGAGATGTGGGCGGGCATGCCGTCCCATTCGAAGGACTGCACGATCCGCTCCTTCGGGGTGATCTCACGGAAGCGGCCTTCGAAACCGTAGGACTCGTCGCCCTCGTGCTCGACGAAACGCCAGTGCCCGCCCTTGCGGAACTCCCAGCGCTCGATGTCGACCTCGTGGCCGCGCGCCCACCAGCGCGACAGCTGCTCGACGCGGCTGTAGGCGTCCCACACCCGATCCAGCGGAGCGTCGAAATCGCGTTCGATGTGCACTTCGCGGTCCGAGGTGGAGGTGATGACCGCATCCTTGGTTGTGGTGCTCATTGCTCTGGCTCCGTTCGTCGCAGGAATTCATCGAGACGGTCCATCCGGGCTTCCAGCATCTGCCGATAACCCTGCATCCAGGCCACCTCCCGATCGAACACGTGCTCGCCGATGCGGCAGTACCGCACGCGCCCACGCTTCTCGGTGACCACCATGCCCGCATCCTCGAGCAACCCGATGTGCTTCTTGATGCCGGTCAACGTCATCTCGAACCGCTCGGCCAACTCGCTGACGGTGGCGGGCCCACGACCGAGATGCTCGAGGATGCCCCGCCGGGTGGGGTCCGCGAGCGCCCCGAACGAGGCGTCTAGGAAGTCATACTGAACCATCTAGTTCAGTATTGCGTGCACACCGAGGCGCGTCAAGGGGTGATCGGGAGTTTGCCGAATTCCCTGTACCGGCAGAGGGATTTACTACTACGCTTCGTCGTAGACATTTCGGCGGAGGGGAAAACGATGGACAAGACAACGTGCTGCATCGTCGGCGGCGGACCGGCCGGGATGATGGCGGGTCTGCTGCTGGCGCGGGCGGGCGTAGCGGTCACCGTGCTGGAAAAGCACCCCGACTTCCTGCGCGACTTCCGCGGCGACACCGTCCATCCGTCGACGATTCGGCTGCTCGACCAGCTCGGGCTCGGCGCCGAATTCGCCCGTCTCCCCCAGTCCGCGCTGACCACCCTTCGCGTCTACGCGGGCGACCGCATGGTGGTCGCCGCCGACTTCACCAGGGTCCCCGGCCGCTACCGGCACGTCGCGATGGTCCCGCAGTGGGACTTCCTCGACCTGCTGGCCGGTGCCGCCGCTGCCGAACCCGGGTTCACCCTGCGGATGCGCTCGACCGTCACCGGGCTCGTCCAGGAGTCCGGCACGGTCGTCGGCGTGCACTACCTCGACGCGACGGGCGACACGCACACGCTGCGCGCCGACCTCGTCATCGCCTGCGACGGGCGCGATTCCGTGGCACGAGAGTCGGCGGGCCTGCTTCAGCGAAGCGAGGATGTGCCGATGGACATGTGGTTCTTCCGCATCCCCAAAGCCGTCGACGACAGCGAAAGCGGTGCCGTACAGACCCGTTTCACCAGTGGGAACTCGGCAGTGGCGATCGATCGCGGCGACTACTACCAAACCGGATACATCATCGAGAAGGGTTGCGACGCAACGCTGCGGGCCGAGCACGACGTGCAGTGGCTGCGGGATCGGATCGGCGAGCTGTTCGACTGGCCGGCCGAGGCGCTCGCACACATCCGGTCCTGGGACGACGTCAAGTTGCTCGAGGTGACCGTCGGGATGCTCGAACGCTGGTACGTGCCCGGCCTGCTGTGCATCGGCGACGCGGCGCACACCATGTCGCCGGTCGGCGGTGTTGGCGTGAACCTCGCCATCCAGGACGCCGTCGCCGCCGCCCGTCTCCTCGCCCGACCCCTGCTCGACGGCGTCGTCACCACCGCCGAACTCGACAAGGTGCAGCGCAGGCGGATGCTGCCCGCGAGTTTCACCCAGCGCTCGCAACGCGGCGAACACGAGCTGCTCATCGCTCCCGCCCTGCGCGGCGAACTGCATGCCGCACCGCTGCCGCTGCGCGTGGTCGACGCGATGCCTGCGCTCGCGGGGCTTACCGCGTACCTGGGCGGTATCGGACTTCGACCGGAGCACGCACCCGACTTCGCCCGGCGCCCACCGGTCGGTGCGGACCCGCTGAAGCCGGCTCATTGAACTGTGGATTCGTACGCCGATCACGACTGTTGGTTGTGGTCTTGCCCGAGGCCCGAGTCGCGGCGGCACAACCATCCGCGGAGAACTTTCCGAAAAGCTGATCAGCGGCTAAGTTTGCCGCGATGACCGGGCGTGCGTGGCTCGGTGCGGGCAGCAGGAGGATGGCGCGATGAGGTTCGGTAAGGTGTTCGGCGCGGCGGTGCTGGCGGTGGGAGTCGGTGTCGCAGGGGTCGGGATCGGACACGCCGAGCCGGCGCCCGCCCCGCAATCCCTGGGACTGCGTGGGGTCGACAAGGGCGTGAACTACGAGGTCAGCGCGACCGACGATCGGCGCGCGGTGGTCACCAGCATCGACACCGGCCGCTTCCAGCTCGTCCACGACGCGAAAGTTGTTGCTATCACCGATGATTCGGGTGCGGTAGTGGCAGCGCTGCCGATGGTCGTGCGGGTCGGCGAGCACGCGGTGCCGCTCACTCCGAGCATCGACGCCGAGGGTTCGCGACTCACCCTCACCCCGGTCGGCGAATCCGAGACCCCCGTCCGCGACATCAGCGCGCAGGAACGGTTCTTCGCCGAAACCCAACGGCTGCAACCGGAGATCATCCAGGGCGCGGCGATCGGCGCGGCCATCGGATTCGTCCTCGGCTTCCCCCTCGGGCTGTTCGTCCTCGACTTCATCACGGTGCCCGTGGCGACCGTCGCCGGTGCTGCCATCGGTGCGCTCGCGGGGTACGCGATGGCCGGTGGTCAGCCGGCGATCGACACCGCGATCGCCTACGTCACCGGGGCGCCCTGAGTCGCGATACGTCAGGTAGGCCGCGTCCTTCCGCCGTCGGTCACGCGCGCTCGCACCCCGTTCAGGGCGTCGACCGACGCTGCTGCCTCACCGCTGACGTGCGCGATACGCGGCGACTGCGTTGCGGTTGCCGCAGGTAGTGCTGCAGTAGCGCTTCGAACGATTGCGGGACAGGTCGAGGACCAGGCCTGCACAGTCGTCGTCGGCGCAGATCGAGAGGCGGCTCAGGTCGTCGGCGCGGATGACATCGATCATCGCCATGGCGGTTTCCACGGCGATGCGCACCGGGAGCGCGGCCTCGGCGGGGACGGCGTGCACGTGGTAGTCGACGCTGCCGTGGCGGACCAGCTGCGGCACCGCGCGGTGCTCGCGCAGGATCTCGTTCACCAGCGTCACCGCGGTGTCGCGGTCGCTGGTCAGCAGCCGACGTAGCGGGCCGCGCAGGGCACGCACCTCCGACAGTTCCGCCTCGTCGCCTCGGTGTGCGCCCGTGTAGTCGTGGCGGACGAAGAACTCGTCGAGCTGGGCGATCTCGGTGAGCGTGTCCGGCTCGACGGCGGAATTCACCAGCTCCACAGCCGACAGCAGCGCCGCCTCGGTGTCATGAGCAAAAACCATGTTGACAGATTACGCCATGGTTCCTACCGTCATTAGTCATGGAGACTTTGACCCATGACGCGGCGGCCCGGCGGCTGCGCACCGGCTTGCTCTTCGCCCTCGCCTCGGCCACCTCGTTCGGGCTCTCCGGACCGCTCGCGCGTGGGTTGATGAATGCGGGCTGGAGTGCGGCCGCGGTGGTCGCCGTGCGGGTACTGCTCGCAGGCGTCGTGTTGTTGCCGCTGGCCTGGCCACATCTGCGGAGCAATCGGAACCTGTTGCGCGACAATGCGAAACTCATCGTCGCCTACGGCTTCGTCGCCGTAGCGGGCACGCAGCTCGCCTATTTCAACGCGGTCGCACGCATGGAGGTGGGCACCGCCTTGCTCATCGAATTCGCGGCCCCGATCGCGGTGGTGGGCTGGTTGTGGGTGCGGCACCGGCAGCGCCCCGGTGCGGCGACCGTCGCCGGTGCGATTCTCGGTATCACCGGCCTGATGCTGGTGCTCGACGTGGTCTCCGGCGTCTCCACCGACCCGGTCGGCATCATCTGGGCGCTCGGCTCGATGGTCGGCGCCGCAACCTATTTCGTGCTCTCCGACCAGGGCAGCGACCTGCCCGGCACCGTCCTCGCCGCAGGCGGCCTCCTCATCGGCGGCGTGGTCCTGCTCGCGGCCGGGACCATCGGCATCGTCCCCCTGCGCGCCACCACGAACCCCGTCGTCTTCGACGACTTCACTACCCCCTGGTGGCTGCCCATCCTCCTCATCGGCATCGTCACCGCCGCCATCTCCTACGTCACCGGCATCGCCGCCACCCGCCGCCTCGGCTCCCGCCTGGCCTCCTTCGTAGCCCTCACCGAAGTCCTGGCCGCCCTGCTCTTCGCCTGGCTCCTCCTCGGCGAAGCCCCCGGCCCCATCCAACTCCTCGGCGGCGCCCTGATCCTCCTCGGCGTCATAGCCGTCCGCCTCGGCGAACCCACCATCCCCACCCTCGGCGACCCCGAATCCCCCACCGCCGAACCCCAACTCGACCGAACCTGAGCCCTTGTACTCAGTTATCCGACAACTGAGTACAAGCCGCCCCCGCATCAGCGAACCAACAAGCGCGCCAACGGAAACTGATGCCGAACCTACCGCTCGCGGTACTCGTCTTTCGTGATGGTCAGGGTGGTGCCCGGCATCGTAATCGTCAACAGGTCGGTTACGAGATCCCAGTCGGCGGTGACATCACCTGCGGGATACGGGATCTCATAGAGCAACCCGCGATCGGACGCGGTGCCGATTACGAGGTCGTAATTGGTGGACAAGAACCGTGGTGTCGCTCGGTGGTACACGCAATACGACTCGACCGAGTGCGAATCACAACTGACAACAACCTCAGCGGCCGCCAAACCAGCGACAACCCGGTACCCGGCGAATACCACCGCAAGCACACCGATGACCGCGAATACGACGACAACCACCTGAGTTTTCACACGCCGACTCTACGCACCGCTCGGCCGCCGGAGCTTCTCTCGCAGAGACCCGGAAACGACGAACGCCCCGCTCCTAGAAAGGAGCGGGGCGTTCGGTTACTGCTTAGCGGTAGTCGCTGAAGCCGTAGTCGTCCAGCGGCACTGCGGCGCCGGTGGAGGAACCGAAGCTGTCCGGCGAGTAGTAGGTGTCGTCGTAGGACGGCACCGCGTACGCGGCGGCACGGGCTTCTTCGGTCGGCTGCACCTGGATGTTGCGGTAACGGTTGATACCGGTACCGGCCGGGATGAGCTTACCGATGATCACGTTCTCCTTCAGGCCGATCAGCTTGTCGGAGCGGCAGTTGATGGCCGCGTCCGTCAGCACTCGGGTGGTCTCCTGGAAGGAGGCCGCCGACAGCCACGAATCAGTGGCCAGCGACGCCTTGGTGATACCCATCAGCACCGGACGACCGGAGGCGGGCTCGCCACCCTCGGCGACCACGCGACGGTTCGAGGCCTCGAACTCGGCGCGCTCGGTGAGCGAACCGGGCAGGAACTCGGTCGCACCCGAATCGATGATCGTCACGCGACGCAGCATCTGGCGCACGATGACCTCGATGTGCTTGTCGTGGATCGACACACCCTGCGAGCGGTAGACCTCCTGGACCTCGTGGACCAGGTGGACCTGCACCTGACGGGGACCCATCACGCGCAGCACCTCGTGCGGATCGGCAGCGCCCTCGAGCAGCTGCTGACCCACCTCCACGTGGTCACCGTCGGCCAGCAGACGCTCGGAGCCGTCGTCGTGCTTGAACACCCGCAGACGCTGACGCTTCGAGAGCTTGTCGTAGACGACTTCCTCGGACCCGTCATCAGGGATGATCGTGATCTTGTAGAAGCGGTCGTCGTCCTCGAGACGCACCCGGCCCGAGACCTCCGCGATCGGCGCCTTGCCCTTGGGGACACGGGCCTCGAAGAGCTCCTGAACACGCGGCAGACCACCGGTGATGTCGTCGCCGGCGACGCCACCCTGGTGGAAGGTACGCATGGTCAGCTGGGTACCGGGCTCACCGATGGACTGGGCGGCGACGATGCCGACGGCCTCGCCGATGTCGACCAGCTTGCCGGTGGCCATCGAACGGCCGTAGCAGGTGGCGCAGACGCCGGTGCCGGTGGTGCAGGTCAGCACGGAGCGGACCTTCACCTCGGTGATACCGGCCTCGAGCAGCGCCTCGAGCGCGGGGTCGCCGAGGTCGGCGCCTTTCGCCACGATGACGTTGCCGCTCGCGTCGACCGCATCCTGTGCCAGGGTGCGGGCGAAGGTCGAGGTCTCGACATGCGCGTCACGGATGATCGTGCCGTCGGCCTGCTTCTCCGCGATCGGCACCACGATGCCGCGCTCGGTGCCACAGTCGTGCTCGCGCACGATGACGTCCTGCGAGACGTCGACCAGACGACGGGTCAGGTAACCCGAGTCGGCGGTACGAAGCGCGGTGTCGGCCAGACCCTTACGAGCACCGTGGGTGTTGATGAAGTACTCGAGCACGGTCAGGCCCTCACGGAACGAGGACTTGATCGGGCGCGGGATGAACTCACCCTTCGGGTTCGTCACCAGGCCCTTCATACCGGCGAGGGTACGGGTCTGGGTGAAGTTACCCGTGGCACCCGAGTCGACGATCGTGATGATCGGGTTGTCGGCCGGGTAGTGGGTGCGCAGCGCCGCACCGACCTCTTCGGTCGCTTCCTGCCAGATCTTGACCAGGGCGTTGTTGCGCTCCTGGTGATCGAGAGCACCACGCTGGTACTTCTTCTCGATCTGGTCGGCCATGCCCTCGTAGCGCTCCATGATGTCGGCCTTCTCCGGCGGAACGAGCACGTCCGACATAGAGACGGTGACACCCGAACGCGTGGCCCAGTAGAAGCCGGCGTCCTTGAGCTTGTCGACGGTCTGGGCGACGACGATCATCGGGTAACGCTCGGCCAGATCGTTGATGATCGTGGCCTGACGCTTCTTCGGCATCGGCTCGTTGATGAACGCGTAGTCCGCCGGGAGCAGCTCGTTGAAGATCACGCGACCGAGCGTGGTCTCGGCGAGCCAGGCATCGCCACGGTGCCAGCCCTCGGGGAACAGCTCCGCCTCGATCTCCTTCGGCGGGCGCTGCTCGGTGAGCCGCACCTTGATCATCGAACGCACGGTGAGCTCACCGCGGTCGACGGCCATCTGCGCCTCGGCGGGCGAGGAGTACACACCGAACTCCGGGGTGTCCTTGCCGCCGGCCTTGTAGGTGCCGACACCGTTCTCGTCGAGACGAGTCAGGTAGAACAGGCCGGTCACCATGTCCAGACGCGGCATCGCCAGCGGGCGACCCGACGCCGGGGACAGGATGTTGTTCGACGACAGCATCAGGATGCGCGCCTCGGCCTGCGCCTCCGCCGACAGCGGAAGGTGCACGGCCATCTGGTCACCGTCGAAGTCGGCGTTGAACGCCTCACACACCAGCGGGTGCAGCTGGATGGCCTTGCCTTCCACCAGCTGCGGCTCGAAGGCCTGGATACCAAGGCGGTGCAGGGTGGGCGCACGGTTCAGCATCACCGGGTGCTCGGCGATGACCTCTTCGAGGACATCCCACACCTGGGGACGCTGACGCTCGACCATCCGCTTGGCGGACTTGATGTTCTGCGCGTGGTTGAGATCCACCAGACGCTTCATGACGAACGGCTTGAACAGCTCGAGCGCCATCAGCTTCGGCAGACCACACTGGTGCAGCTTCAGCTGCGGACCGACCACGATGACCGAACGGCCCGAGTAGTCGACTCGCTTACCGAGCAGGTTCTGACGGAAACGACCCTGCTTGCCCTTGAGCAGATCGCTCAGCGACTTCAGCGGGCGGTTACCCGGCCCGGTGACCGGGCGACCACGACGACCGTTGTCGAACAGTGCGTCGACGGACTCCTGCAGCATCCGCTTCTCGTTGTTGACGATGATCTCGGGCGCACCCAGATCGATCAGTCGCTTGAGGCGGTTGTTGCGGTTGATCACGCGGCGGTACAGGTCGTTCAGGTCGGAGGTGGCGAAGCGGCCACCGTCGAGCTGAACCATCGGGCGCAGCTCCGGCGGGATCACCGGAACAGCGTCGAGCACCATGCCCATGGGCGAGTTGCCGTTGGCCTGGAAAGCCGCGACGACCTTGAGGCGCTTGAGCGCACGCAGCTTCTTCTGGCCCTTACCGCTGCGGATGGTCTCGCGCAGCGACTCGGCCTCGGCGTCGATGTCGAAGTTCTCCATCAGCTTCTGGATGGACTCCGCACCCATGGCACCGGTGAAGTACTCGCCGTAACGGTCGACGAGCTCGCGGTAGAGCACCTCGTCGACGATGAGCTGCTTGACCGACAGCTTGGTGAAGGTGGTCCAGATCTCGTCGAGACGATCCAGTTCGCGCTGGGCGCGGTCACGCAGCTGACGCATCTCGCGCT
Organism: Nocardia sp. NPDC023733; assembly: GCF_040639775.1. Taxonomy (NCBI): domain Bacteria; kingdom Bacillati; phylum Actinomycetota; class Actinomycetes; order Mycobacteriales; family Nocardiaceae; genus Nocardia; species Nocardia sp. NPDC023733. Next base: position 42,458 of record NZ_JBFAAN010000004.1, read on the forward strand.
CGCCGCCGTCCTTGACCTTGCGGCGCACGTCGGACTTGGCGCCCTCGGCCTCCAGCTCGGCCAGGTCGGCCTCGAGCTTCTGCGCGCGGGCCTCGAGATCGGCGTCGCGCTGATCGGCGACAGCCTTCTTCTCGACCTCCATCTCGGCCTCGAGGGTGCTGAGCTCGTTGTGGCGCAGCTCCTCGTCGACACCGACGATGACGTAGGCGGCGAAGTAGATGATCTTCTCGAGATCCTTCGGCGCCAGGTCCAGCAGGTAACCCAAGCGCGACGGAACGCCCTTGAAGTACCAGATGTGGGTGACGGGTGCGGCCAGCTCGATGTGGCCCATGCGCTCACGACGCACCTTGGCGCGAGTCACCTCGACGCCACAGCGCTCACAGATGATGCCCTTGAAGCGGACGCGCTTGTACTTGCCGCAGTAGCACTCCCAGTCCCGGGTGGGGCCGAAGATCTTCTCGCAGAAGAGCCCGTCCTTCTCCGGCTTGAGCGTGCGGTAGTTGATGGTCTCCGGCTTCTTGACCTCGCCGTAGGACCAGTTGCGAATGTCTTCGGCAGAGGCCAGGCCGATCCGGAGTTCATCGAAGAAGTTGACGTCTAGCACGTAACTTCCTTTCCCCTGTTCGGGTCGAATTCGAGCAAAAGTTCACTAGTTGTCGAGCGCGGTGCGCGATGCGGGCGCCTTTTCCGGAGACGCCCGCACCGCGCTTACCACCTAGTTCGCCAAATCGTCGACAGTGGCCGCTTCGTTCCTGGACAGGTTGATGCCCAGGTTCGCCGCGGCGCGCTCCAGATCCTCGTCGTCACCGTCACGCATCTCGATCGCGGCGCCGTCCGAAGACAGGACCTCCACGTTGAGGCACAGCGACTGGAGTTCCTTGAGGAGCACCTTGAACGACTCCGGAATGCCCGGCTCCGGAATGTTCTCGCCCTTGACGATGGCCTCGTAGACCTTCACGCGGCCGACCACGTCGTCGGACTTGATGGTCAGGAGCTCCTGCAGCGTGTACGCCGCGCCGTAGGCCTGCATGGCCCAGCACTCCATCTCACCGAAACGCTGACCACCGAACTGCGCCTTACCACCCAGCGGCTGCTGCGTGATCATCGAGTACGGACCGGTCGAGCGCGCGTGGATCTTGTCGTCGACCAGGTGGTGCAGCTTCAGGATGTACATGTAACCGACCGCGACCGGGTACGGGAACGGCTCGCCGGAACGACCGTCGAACAGGGTCGCCTTGCCGTCGGCGTCGACCATCCGCTCACCGTCACGGTTGGGCAGCGTCGAGCCGAGCAGACCGGTGAGCTCGTTGTCCTTGGCGCCGTCGAAGACGGGCGTCGCGATGTTCGAGTCGGCCGGTGCGGCCAGCATCTCCTCGGGTAGCGTGGCTGCCCACTCGGGACGAGTGCCGTCCGTGGCCACGTCGATGTTCCAGCCGGCCTTACCGATCCACCCGAGATGGGTTTCCAGGATCTGGCCGATGTTCATACGACGGGGCACACCGTGGGTGTTCAGGATGATGTCGACCGGGGTGCCGTCGGGCATGAACGGCATGTCCTCCACGGGGAGGATCTTGCCGATGACGCCCTTGTTGCCGTGGCGGCCGGCGAGCTTGTCGCCGTCCTGGATCTTGCGCTTCTGCGCCACGTAGACACGGACCAGCTCGTTCACGCCGGGAGGCAGATCGTCGTCGTCCTCGCGCGAGAACACGCGGATGCCGATGACCTTGCCGGACTCACCGTGGGGCACCTTCAGCGAGGTGTCGCGCACTTCGCGCGCCTTCTCACCGAAGATGGCACGCAGCAGGCGCTCTTCCGGGGTGAGCTCGGTCTCGCCCTTGGGCGTGACCTTGCCGACCAGGATGTCGCCGTCACGAACCTCGGCACCGATGCGGATGATGCCGCGCTCGTCCAAATCGGCCAGCACCTCGTCGGAGACGTTCGGGATGTCCCGGGTGATCTCCTCGGCGCCCAGCTTGGTGTCGCGGGCGTCGATCTCGTGCTCTTCGATGTGGATCGAGGTGAGAACGTCCTCTTCCACGAGGCGCTGCGACAGGATGATCGCGTCCTCGTAGTTGTGGCCTTCCCACGGCATGATCGCGACGAGCAGGTTCTTGCCGAGCGCCATCTCACCGTTCTCGGTGCAGGGACCGTCGGCCAGGACCTGGCCGGCCTCGACCCGCTGACCCTCGTCCACGATCGGACGCTGGTTGGAGCAGGTGCCCTGGTTGGAGCGGTTGAACTTGCGCATCCGGTAGGACTTGCGGCTGCCGTCGTCGGCCATCACGGTGACGTAGTCGGCCGAGACCTCCTCGACCACACCCGACTTCTCGTTCACCACGACATCGCCGGCGTCGACCGCGGCGCGCAGCTCCATGCCGGTGCCCACGATGGGAGCCTCGGAACGGATCAGCGGCACGGCCTGACGCTGCATGTTCGCACCCATGAGGGCACGGTTGGCGTCGTCGTGCTCGAGGAACGGGATCATGGCCGTCGCGACCGACACCATCTGGCGCGGCGAGATGTCCATGTAGTCGACCTGTGCGGGCGAGACGAACTCGACCTCTTCACCGGCGCGCCGCACGAGGACCTTCTCCTCGATGAAGCGCCCCTCGGCGTCGACCGGCGAGTTGGCCTGCGCGCGGACGTAACGGTCTTCCTCGTCGGCCGTGAGGTACTTGACCTCGTCGGTGACCTGGCCGTCGACGACCTTGCGGTACGGCGTCTCGATGAAGCCGAACGGGTTGACCCGCGCGTACACCGACAGCGAACCGATCAGGCCGATGTTCGGGCCTTCCGGGGTCTCGATCGGGCACATGCGGCCGTAGTGCGACGGGTGGACGTCACGAACTTCCAGACCGGCACGCTCACGGGACAGACCACCCGGGCCGAGCGCCGACAGGCGGCGCTTGTGGGTGAGACCCGACAGCGGGTTGTTCTGGTCCATGAACTGCGACAGCTGGGAGGTTCCGAAGAACTCCTTGATCGCCGCGACCACGGGCCGGATGTTGATCAGGGTCTGCGGCGTGATCGCCTCGACGTCCTGAGTCGTCATCCGCTCGCGGACCACGCGCTCCATGCGGGACAGGCCCACGCGGATCTGGTTCTGGATCAGCTCGCCGACGGTGCGCAGACGACGGTTACCGAAGTGGTCGATGTCGTCGATCTCGACGGGGACCTCTTCGCCGCCGGGGGCGGTCATCGAGCGGTCACCGGCGTGCAGACGCACCAGGTACTCGATGGTGTCGACGATGTCTTCCTTGGTGAGCACCGAGGAAGTGACCGGCTTGTCGAGGTTGATGCCGAGCTTCTTGTTGATCTTGTAGCGACCGACGCGGGCCAGGTCGTAGCGCTTCTCCTTGAAGAACAGGTTCTCCAGCAGAGTCTGCGCGGACTCCTTGGTCGGCGGCTCGCCCGGACGCAGCTTGCGGTAGATGTCGAGCAGCGCCTCGTCCTGGCCGGGCGTGCTGTCCTTCTCCAGGGTCGACATCATGATCTCGGAGAAGCCGAAACGCTCGACGATCTCCTCGGTGGTCATGCCGAGTGCCTTGAGCAGCACGGTGACCGGCTGACGGCGCTTGCGGTCGATGCGGACACCGACGGTGTCGCGCTTGTCGACGTCGAATTCCAGCCAGGCGCCGCGCGACGGGATCACGCGCACGCTGTGCAGGTCCTTCTCGGTGGCCTTGTCGATGCTGTGATCGAAGTAGACGCCGGGGGAACGCACGAGCTGGGAGACGACGACACGCTCGGTGCCGTTGATGATGAAGGTGCCCTTGTCGGTCATCATGGGGAAATCACCCATGAAGACGGTCTGGCTCTTGATCTCGCCGGTGTTGTTGTTGATGAACTCCGCGGTGACGAACAGAGGCGCCGCGTAGGTCATGTCCTTCTCTTTGCACTCATCGATGGAGGCCTTGACCTCTTCGAAGCGCGGGTCGGAGAACGACAGGGACATCGAACCGGAGAAATCCTCGATCGGCGAGAGCTCTTCGAGCACCTCTTCGAGGCCGCCTGCGAGACCGACGTCGCCGCGTGCGGCCGCCTTCTCACGCCAGTCGGGAGAACCGACCAACCAGGCGAACGAGTCCGTTTGTAGGTCGAGAAGTCCGGGCACCTCCAAGGGCTCTCGGATCTTCGCGAACGAAACCCTCAACGGGGCTCCGGGGATACCAGCCTTGGTCTGGGTGGAGACTGCCAAGATGCGTCCTTCCAGCACCTCACGCGCGTCGCGTGGTGGTCCGCGACCGTCGCTTGTCTGCTACGAATTCCGCTGGTTACAACCCGAACGAAACCCGAACAGGCAGCAGCGGAAGTAACACCGGAAGGGTGGAACTTACGTGTGCGAATCAAGGTGTGGACAGGAGGCAGCCAGCGCAACGTCCAAACTTACACCCCTATACAAGGGGGTGTCAACATACCATCCGAGTCATCACTCGGACGGCAAACGCGCCGAAGTCCCGGGACGCTGGCCGCGTCGGAAACTCGGGCGCCGAAGCCCCTGTAACAGCAGACGCTGTTGTGAATAGGGTGACGGTTCGCGCCCGGCTCGTCAAGTGGCGCGGCGGCCCTGTGTCCGAGATCGAGATCGCCTGGCGCGCTGGGCATCCCCGCCCGAACCGCGGTTATTTTACCCGCGACACGCCGTGCGCGCCATCCCGTAAAACACCAGGTCAGGGCGCTTTCCGGCACGGGAACGCGAAAGGCCCCGGGCGAACCCGGGGCCTTTCGAGACGAAACTTGTCAGCCGTTGGTCTGGCCGTGCGGCATCGCTTTGAACGATTCGGTGGGGTGATCGTTGCCCCCGTAGGCGGCCATCACCTGGGTGTCGTCGGACTCGGCCAGCGACTCGCGGATGGCGGCCTGGGCCGCGGCGGGCAGGGTGTGCATGATCTCGCGCACACGGGCCTGACGACGGTAGACCGCCTGCCGTGCGGGCATGCCCGGCTCGGCCTTCATCTGCGGGATGATGCCCTCGATCTCCTCGGCGCCGCCGTGGTGGTGGCCGGCGTCGACGAGCGCCTGCTCGCGCGCCATCTGCGCCTCGTCCTTCTCCTCGGACATACCGATCGGGCCGATCATGCGGCCGTTGAGGAACTGCTTGACCACCGGCTCCTCGCTGGTGAGCAGCACCTCGCGGGGTCCGAACATCACCAGCTGACGGCGGAACAGCATGCCGATGTTGTCGGGCACGGTACGGGCCAGGTTGATGTTGTGCGTCACGATGAGGATCGTCGCGTCGATCTGGGCGTTGATGTTGAGCAGCAGCTGCGCCAGGTAGGAGGTACGCACCGGGTCGAGGCCGGAGTCGGGCTCGTCGACGAGGATGATCTGCGGGTCGAGCACGAGCGCGCGGGCCAGACCGGCGCGCTTGCGCATACCGCCGGAGATCTCACCGGGCAGTTTGTTCTCCGCACCGAGCAGACCGGTCAGCTCGAGCTTCTCCATCACGATGCGACGGATCTCGGTTTCCGACTTCTTGGTGTGCTCGCGCAGCGGGAACGCGATGTTGTCGAACAGATTCATCGAGCCGAACAGCGCGCCGTCCTGGAAGAGGACGCCGAACAGTTTGCGGATCTCGTAGAGCTCCTTGTTGGAGCAGGTGGTGATATCGGTGCCATCGATGAAGATGGACCCGCGCTCGGGCCGCAGCAGACCGATGAGCGATTTCAGGAACACCGACTTACCCGTACCCGAGGGGCCGAGCAGCGCGCTCACCTCGCCCGAAGGGAGCGTGATCGACACGTCCTGCCAAATTCGCTGTGAACCGAAGGACTTGGTTACACCCTCGGTCCTGACCTCGACGCCCACGCCTACCTCCATTGATCCTGCGAGCACCCCACCCGCTCACCGCGCGCTCACATCTCGGCGGTGCGTCACGACACTGTGGGTCCGGTCACTGTAACCCATGAGTGAGACGGGGCACACCTCTACATGACTGAAGAGTAACCCCGACCATGCGCTACAGCGCGTATCACTTTCCCATGTCCGTGTATATAACAAACGGGCGGCCCCCTGAGGGACCGCCCGTTCGTCTACGCGAAGCGCTGAATTACTTGACCGAGACCTTGGCGCCGGCCTCTTCCAGCTTCGCCTTGGCAGCCTCGGCGGCGTCCTTGGCGACCTTCTCCAGGATCGGCTTCGGGGCACCCTCGACCAGGTCCTTGGCTTCCTTCAGGCCCAGGCCCGAGACGATCTCACGGACCACCTTGATGACCTGGATCTTCTTGTCGCCGGCACCCTCGAGGATGACGTCGAACTCGTCCTGCTCCTCAGCGGCCTCGGCCGGAGCAGCGGCGCCACCGGCGGCGGCAACGGCGACGGGGGCAGCAGCGGTGACCTCGAACTTCTCCTCGAACGCCTTCACGAAGCCCGAGAGCTCCAGCAGGGTCATCTCCGAGAAAACGTCGAGCAGCTCTTCGGTGGACAGCTTGGCCATGATTGTTCCTTTCGGTGGTGAATGTCTTGGTGCGCGGGCGGTAACACCCGTGCGGGGGTATTACTCGGCAGCGCCTTCGGCCTGCTTCTTCTCCTGCAGCGCGGCGGCCAGACGGGCCACCTGACCGGCAGGAGCCGAGAACAGCCCGGCAGCCTTGGACATGTTGCCCTTCATCGCGCCTGCCAGCTTGGCCAGCAGGACCTCACGGCTCTCGAGGTCGGCGATCTTCTCGACCTCGGACACGGACAGCGCAGCGCCGTCCATGTAGCCGCCCTTGATGATGAGCGCCTTGTTCTCCTTGGCGAAGGTCTTGATGGCCTTCGCGGCGTCGACCGGCTCACCCTGGATGAAGGTGATGGCGGTCGGTCCGACGAACAAGTCGTCAAGGCCCTCGATGCCCGCTTCCGCGGCCGCACGCTTGACCAGGGTGTTCTTGGCGACGGAGTACGTGGCACCGGCGCCCAGCGCGCGACGCAGCTCGGTGAGCTTGCCGACCGACAGGCCACGGTATTCCGTGACAACAGTGGCCGTGGAGTTCTTGAACTGCTCCGCGATCTCCGCGACAGCGGTGACCTTTTCAGGCTTCGCCATACTTCGCCTCCTCTCTGATGTCGGTTCGTGAACGCGCACTACCGAATCAGGGGCCGGCGACAAAACTAACGCCCCGGACGCAAGGCGTACCGGGGCGCGAAAGAATAAAATTCTTCTGCCTCAGCTCTCCCTGCGTGGGCCGCCGGCAATGTCGCCGGACCTTCGATCGAATACCGCGCGAGCGGCATCGACGACCAACGGTCTTCGGTAGAACGAATGGGTAGTCATCGAACAGGTCGACGACCGGAGTCCACTGTACCTGCACCCACCCTCATCTGCCAAAACGGGTCGATGGTGGCCGAAACGCCCGAATATGTTGTGAGCCAGGCCACTTTGATTCCTACATTGTGGTAGCAATCGCACCTGAAAGGTGTTACGCGGGGTGACAGTAACCTGGTTCACTCCTGGCCTATGACAACCTCCGTAGTCGCTCCACCAGTGTTGCTGGACCGGCGTTCCCGGCGATTCCTCGCACTCGCCGTGATCTGTCTGGCCGAACTGCTGGTCGTCCTCGACAACACCATCGTCAACGTCGCTCTCCCCTCCATCGGCGTTCAGCTCGCCACCGGCGTCTCCGGCCTGCAGTGGGTCGTCGACGCCTACACCCTCACCTTCGCCGGACTGCTCCTGGCCGCGGGCAACCTCGGTGACCGGTACGGCCGCAGGCGGATCATGACGATCGGCCTGGTCGGCATCGCCGTCATGTCGGTCGGCGGCGCGCTCGCCGAGTCGATGACGCAGGTCATCGCGGCCCGCGCGGCGATGGGCGTCTTCGCCGCCGCCGTCTTCCCCGCCACCCTCGCCCTGATCATCAACATCTTCACCGACCGGCGCGAACGCGCGCTCGCCATCGCCGCCTGGACCGCGATGGCGGGCTTCGCCATCGCCATCGGCCCGATCTCGGGCGGGTGGCTGCTCGAGCACTTCAGCTGGCACTCGGTGTTCTGGATCAATGTGCCGGTGGCGCTGGCCGCATTGGTCGCGACGCTGATCTGGGTGCCGGAATCGCGAGCAAACCAGGTCGGCAGGCTGGATCTACCCGGGATCGGGCTCTCGATCGCCGGCATCACGCTGGTGGTGTGGGCGATCATCGAGGCACCGCACAACGGCTGGCTCTCGCTCACCACCCTGTGCACCGCCACGCTGGGCGCCCTGCTGCTCGCCGCCTTCGTGATCTGGGAATTACGCACGCCCGCACCGATTCTCGACATGCGACTGTTCCGCAACCGGCGATTCTCGTTGCCGGCCTTGGCCATCGCCATCGGCTACTTCTCGATGTTCGGATTCCTGTTCCTGATCACGCAGTACTTCCAGGGCGTCCGCGAATACACGCCACTCGAATTCGGCATCGCCTCGCTGCCGTTCGCGTTCTCGGTGGCGATCGGCGCCCCCGTCGCGACCCTGCTCGCGCAACGGGTCGGCACCACGGCGGTCCTGGTGATCGGCCTGCTGCTCACCGGCCTCGGCCTCTACCTGGGTGGACAGGTCACCGTGGACAGCAGCTATCTGATCGGAGTGCTGCCGTCGATGGTGTCGATGGCACTCGGCCTCGGCATCGTGCAGGGTCCGGCCACCGAATCGATCATGTCGGCGCTGCCGCTGGAGGAGGCGGGCGCCGGTTCGGCCGTCAACGACACCACCCGTGAGATCGGCGGCACCCTCGGCGTCGCGGTCCTCGGCTCGATCGTCGCCTCCTACTACACCAGCCGGATCGGCGCCCGAATCGACGCCATCCCGGTCGGCATCATGAACGACAACGAGAAGAGCCTGGTCAAAGCCAGTCCGCTCAGCGTGCTGGAACTGCGCAAACGCGAACTGGCCCCGTTCCTCGAAACCCAGCGCGAGAACCTCATCGTCGCCATGAAGACAGCGACCCTGCAGGGCGCGCACGCCGCGTCCCTCGTCGCGACCGGCGCGGTCCTCGTCTGCGCGGTGATCGTGGCGATCTTCCTGCCCTGGAAACCACACCGCGGCGAGTCCGTACTGCTCGCCTGGCGCGACACCGACGACACCGACGACACCGAGCGCTGAAACACCGAGAGGGTGGGAACGCAGTGCGTTCCCACCCTCTCGGTTGATCAGGAGCTACCTGTCAGAAGCTCACGCGTCCTCGTCGAGGAGGTTGCGGGTGCGGTTCGGGTCCACCGGGATGCCCGGGCCGGTGTTGGTCGAAACCGTGATCTTCTTGACGTAGCGACCCTTGGCGGTCGACGGCTTCACACGCAGGATCTCGTCCAGCGCGGCACCGTAGTTCTCCACCAGCTTCGAGTCGTCGAACGACGCCTTGCCGATGACGAAGTGCAGGTTGGCCTGCTTGTCGACGCGGAAGTTGATCTTGCCGCCCTTGATGTCGTTGACGGCCTTGGTCACATCGTTGGTGACCGTGCCCGTCTTCGGGTTCGGCATCAGACCACGCGGGCCGAGGACACGCGCGATGCGGCCGACCTTGGCCATCTGATCCGGGGTGGCGATCGCGGCGTCGAAGTCGAGCCAGCCGCCCTGGATCCGCTCGATCAGGTCCTCGGCGCCCACGGCGTCGGCACCGGCGGCCTCGGCCTCGGCGGCCTTCTCGCCGGCGGCGAACACGATGACGCGGGCGGTCTTACCGGTGCCGTGCGGCAGGTTGACGGTGCCACGGACCATCTGGTCGGCCTTGCGGGGATCCACGCCGAGACGAACGGCGACCTCGACGGTCGCGTCGGTCTTGGTGGTCGCGGTCTCCTTCGCCAGGCGCGCGGCGGCCAGCGGGGAGTACAGCTTGTCGCGATCGACCTTCTCAGCAGCGGCGAGATACGCCTTGCTTCGCTTTGCCATGTTTGTCTGTCCTTAATCTGGTTCAGAAGTGGTTGTCGGGCCTGGCCGGCCCTCCCACTCGGATTGCTGGAAGATCAGCCTCGGCGCCCATTGAAGGCTTCGCTGCGCCTGCGTGGTTACGCTGCGCTGCCGCCTTCGGCGCTGACGCTCAGCCTTCGACGGTGATGCCCATCGAGCGCGCGGTACCGGCGATGATCTTCGCGGCCTGCTCGATGTCGTTGGCGTTCAGGTCTTCCTGCTTGGTCTTGGCGATCTCACGGACCTGGTCCATGGTGACCTTGGCGACCTTGGTCTTGTGCGGCTCGGCCGAGCCCTTCTGCACACCGGCGGCCTTGAGCAGCAGCTTGGCGGCGGGCGGGGTCTTCAGCTTGAAGTCGAACGACCGGTCCTCGTACACCGAGATCTCGACCGGGATGACGTTGCCACGCTGCGACTCGGTCGCGGCGTTGTACGCCTTGCAGAACTCCATGATGTTGACGCCGTGCTGACCGAGCGCGGGGCCGACCGGAGGGGCCGGGTTCGCGGCGCCGGCCTGGATCTGCAGCTTGATGATCCCGGCGAGCTTCTTCTTCTTGGGGGGCATCTTTCTTCCTTGGGTTTCGGTTCCTTACGGTTGCCGTAAGCCTGTTGCGGGATCGCTCCCACGCCGGGTCCAAGCCCGGCATTCGCGCACGACCGTCACACCGGACGGAAAACGCCTGGAGGGGGTCTACACACGAACTGTCACACTCTACCGAACCGCGTCGCGGGCGCCGCAGCCGGGAGGGGTCGGGAAACGACAACGGCACCGCCGAGGCGGTGCCGTTGCGAAGCTGGTTCGAGCTAGATCTTGGAAACCTGGGTGAAGTTCAGCTCCACCGGGGTCTCGCGACCGAAGATCGACACGAGCACCTTGAGCTTCTGCTGCTCGGCGTTCACCTCGCTGATGCTGGCGGGCAGCGTCGCGAACGGGCCGTCCATCACGGTGACCGACTCGCCGACCTCGAAGTCGACCTCGATGGTCGGCTTGCCCGCGGCGGCGGCACCGGTGTCGGCGCCACCCGAAGCAGCGGCTGCGGCCGCCTTCTTCTGGGCCTGCGCACCGGCCGGGACCAGGAACTTCACGACCTCGTTGATGGTCAGCGGGGTGGGCTTGGCGCCCGGGCCGCCGCCGGTCATACCGACGAAGCCGGTGACGCCGGGGGTATTGCGCACCGCACCCCACGATTCGTTGTTCAGTTCCATCCGGACCAGGATGTAGCCGGGCAGCACCTTGCGGTTGACGTTCTTCTTCTGCCCGTTCTTGATCTCGGTGACCTCTTCGGTCGGTACCTCGACCTGGAAGATGTAGTCCTCGAGTCCGAGGTTCTGCACGCGGGTCTCGAGGTTGGTCTTGACCTTGTTCTCGTAACCGGCGTAAGAGTGCACGACGTACCAGTCGCCGGGGACGCGGCGCAGCTTGGCCTTCATCGACTCGACGGGGTCGGCTTCGGGGTCTTCCTCGGTAGGAACCGTGGTGTCCTCGACGACGGCGTCGGCAGCCTCGTCAGCGAGCTCGGTGGTGGCCTCGACCTCGTCGGTGGCGTTGTCCGCCGCGACAGTGTCGTCAACCGGGAACTCGTCGTTGGTGTCGTTCTCCGGGGTGCTCACTGAGGCACTCGCTTCCTGTGTCGTCACGTACATCCTCTGGGCCGGGTCGGGTGCGCGGAGGCGCGCTCCGCCGTTCCGGCCCGCGATCGGCTACCGGCGTGGGTGTCGGCGATCAGCCGAACAGCCAGTCGACACCCTTGACGAACGCTACGTCGATCCCGGCGATGAACGCGACCATGAAGACCACGAACACCAGAACGACGGTCGTATAGGTGACCATCTGCTTCCGGTTGGGCCAGATCACCTTGCGCAGTTCCGCGATGACCTCTCGCAGGAACTTGAGCAGCCGCTTGAACGGGTTGCCCGTCTTGGCCTTACCGGCAGTCTTGTCTGCCTTGCGCGAGCCCGACGGCCGGTCGAGCGTGGCCACCGAACCGGTGGTCGCCGGAGCATCCGACGTGCGCGCACGACGAGCGGTCCGCTTGCCGCTCGGCCGAGTGGCAGCGGCGGTATCGTCGCCGTCTTCGGCGCGAGTATCCCGCTCGTCCGTCACGTCGATCCTCTCTCGTCGCTGGCATTCAGGGCAGGGGCGACAGGACTTGAACCTGCAACCTGCGGTTTTGGAGACCGCTGCTCTGCCAATTGAGCTACGCCCCTTCGGTTGGACCGGCCTGGGCCGATACGTCCAACCACAATCGATATTCGATTATCGGCCCTTGCGAGCCGTCTCTTCCAGGGTTGGCATCACACACAACACGCGCGCCGCTTCCGTGGGAGCAGGCTCCCGGGAAGTCAGCGCGCAGCAGCCGGTGACCCCAGAGTCCCGAGTGTACGTTACCGCGTGGGCAATGTGCCAATCGGGACGCTCGACCAGGTCAGGCCAGCTGAACTGTTGCCGTGGCGCGGCCGAAGATCTTCTTGCCCGCCGATTTCGCCGTGATGGCGACGACGGCCGTTCGGGTCTCCGGGTCGACCGACTTCACCTTACCCGTGAAATCCACCTCGGCCGGTGCATCGGCACGCACGTAGACGGGGCTGGTGAAGCGCACGTTGTATTCCTTCACCGCACCCGGGTCGCCGAGCCAGGAGGTGACGAATCCGCCGCCGAGGCCCATGGTGAGCATGCCGTGGGCCACCACGTTGTCGAGGCCGACGAGTTTGACGATCTCGTCACTCCAGTGGATAGGGTTCGCGTCACCGGAGACGCCTGCGTAGTTCACCAGGTCGCCGCGGGTGAGCCGGACGGTCCGCGCGGGCAGTTCGTCGCCCACCGCGATGCTTTCGAAGGCGAGCGCGTGGGTACTGACCTGCGGTTCCGGGTCCTTGGTCACCGGATCCGGGGTGATCGCGGCGAAGGCGTCGCTCGGCGCGTGGTGTGCCGGTTCGTCGTCGCCGAGACCGTGCATGAGCACATTCCGGACGGCCGCCGACATATTCGGATCGATATCGCCGCCGCTGCGTCCGATGAGCGTGGTGTAGGTGGTGAGTACCAATTCGTCGTGGGCGTCGGTGACGATGTTCTTGGTCACGATGATGTCGCCACCGAATGCCTGCCGGAACGAATGCAGATAAACGTCACAGGTGAGCCGGTCGCCGACCCGGATCGGCCGATGGAATTCCAGGATCTGATCGGTCTGCATGATCTGGCTGAGGTCGTATCCGGTGACGATCTCCTCGAACAACCGGCGCTGGGCCAGGATGCCGACCAGAGAGATGAAGGTGAGCGGGGCGAGCAGACCGGAATGGCCGTACTCGCGCGCGATGTCCTCGTCCCAGTGCACCGGGTGGTAGTCCTGCACGGCGCGGGCGTATTCACGCACCTTTTCGCGACCGACCTCGTAATAGTCGTCGACCCGGTAGTGGTGGCCGACCATCGAGGCCGCGTGAGCGGCGGGATCGAATGGTTCGGCGGCTGCGGCCGAGACCGCTTCGTCAGTTCCGGTGTTCACTGTCACAGCGTGGCACATTACCGACTTGTGCGCGCGCACCCCTGTCGACCGGTCTGGAAAACGCACGAAGGCCGGACTTTCGTCCGGCCTTCGGCAGATGTTTTTGTTCGAATCAGCGCGATTCGCGGTGCGCCCGGTGGGTGCCGCAGTTCGGGCAGAACTTCTTCAGCTCGAGGCGGTCCGGGTCGTTGCGCCGGTTCTTCTTGGTGATGTAGTTGCGGTGCTTGCACTCTTCGCAGGCCAAGGTGATCTTTGGCCGGACATCGGTGGACTTCGCGGCCACGATATGCCTTCTTTCCGGTCTGGGCTGAGTCGTTATTGGTAGCGATGGCCGGACTTGAACCGGCGACACAACGATTATGAGTCGTTTGCTCTACCGACTGAGCTACACCGCCACGGCGGACCTATTACGGTGGGGCCGGCGGGAAAGTCGGTCACCACCGGCAATCCGGCGAGCCCCCTAACGGAATCGAACCGTTGACCTTTTCCTTACCATGGAAACGCTCTGCCGACTGAGCTAAGGGGGCATGACTACGTGGCACAGAGTCTTGGTCGGCGAACCGATCAGAGCGACCCCGTGCTCCGGCGTCCTGAAAGAGATTACACACTCCTGGCGATCACCACCAAATCGCCTGATCAGGAGGTATTTTTCACCGCATCTCAACCTGCTGGACGCGCAGTGGGACCGGCGTGGTGGTGGAGCTCGCCGCAAAACCAAAGAACCCCGCCGATCCTGTGATCGACGGGGTTCGATGTGGCAGATGTAGGATTCGAACCTACGTAGGCTTGCGCCGACAGATTTACAGTCTGCTCCCATTGGCCGCTCGGGCAATCTGCCTTGTGCGCCGTTTCCGGTGCGCTGAGCAGCTTACAACGAACCCACCCCGGGGATGCAAACCGCCTGCACAGACCCCCTGCGGGCGCGCGCTGCGGCGCGTTGCGGGTACAACTGTCTCGGCGGTGAGGCAGTCTTGCCGCGGAGTTTTACGGACCTTCCGAAGAACAGGAGCGCAGTGTGGCTGATTCGTCATTCGACGTGGTGAGCAAGGTCGACCGGCAGGAGGTCGACAATGCGCTGCATCAGGCGGAGAAGGAGCTGAACTCCCGCTACGACTTCAAGGGCACCGACGCCTCGATCGCCTGGTCCGGGGAGGAGGCGATCGTCCTCACCGCCAATGCCGAGGAGCGGGTGAAGGCGGCGCTCGAGGTGTTCAAGGAGAAGCTGATCCGGCGCGACATCTCGCTCAAGGCGTTCGACGCCGGCGAGCCGCAGGCCTCGGGCAAGGTGTTCAAGATCACCGGCACGCTGGTGCAGGGCATCGACACCGAGAAGGCCAAGAAGATCTCCAAGAAGATCCGCGACGAGGGCCCCAAGGGCGTGAAGGCGCAGATCCAGGGCGACGAACTGCGGGTGAGCAGCAAGAAGCGCGACGACTTGCAGGCCGTGATCTCGCTGCTCAAGGGCGAGGACTTCGGTATCGCGCTGCAGTTCGTGAACTACCGCTAGTTCGTCAGTAGCGGTGCGTTCCGCCCGCCATCTCCTCGAGCCGCCTGATGCGATCGGCGGTCGGGGGGTGGGTGGAGTACCAGCGGGCAATGCGGTCGCCCGTGCGGAACGGGTTGGCGATCATCAGGTGCGATTCGCTGGTGATCTTCGGGTCCGGCGGCAGGGGGGCCGCCTGGACACCCCGTTCGATCTTGCGCAGTGCCGAGGCGAGAGCGAGCGGGTCGCCGGTGAGTTCGGCGCCGGACCGGTCGGCCTGATACTCGCGGGAGCGTGACACCGCCATCTTGATGAGCCCGGCCGCGATCGGGCCGAGTAGTGAGACCAGCAACACCCCGATGACGTGGGGGCCCTGCCCGTCGCGGTTGCCGAACGAACTGGCCAGGAACGCGAAGTTGGCCAGGCCGGTGATCACCGAGGCCATCGCGCCCGCCACCGACGAGATGAGGATGTCGCGGTTGTAGACGTGCGACAGTTCGTGGCCGAGCACCGCGCGCAGCTCGCGTTCGTCGAGTAATTGCAGGATGCCGCTGGTACAGCACACCGCGGCGTGCCGGGGATTGCGCCCGGTGGCGAATGCGTTGGGCGCGTTGGTGGGGCTGATGTAGAGGCGCGGCATCGGCTGTCGCGCCGCGGTCGCGAGTTCGCGCACGATCCGGTACATGACCGGCGCTTCCAGTTCGCTCACCGGTTGGGCATGCATGGCCTTCAACGCCAGCTTGTCGCTGTTGAAGTAGGCGTAGGCATTCATCGCGACCGCCAGCACGATCGAGATGACGAGGATGGTCGGGCTGCGGAACATCGCGCCGATGGCGACGATGAGCGCCGACATGGCGACCATCAGCCCGATCGTTCGCAGCATCTGTTCCGCCTCTCCGCGACTTTTGGCCAGACTGGGGTACGTACGGGCTCACGTCGGCGGCCAGACAGAGGTGGTGGTCTGGTCAGCCTGTTCCCGACGAGTTACCCATGTTCGTACGAGATCCGGTGTTGCGTTCGCACACGGGTGGGTGCGCTACGGCAGCTCGCGTTTGTTGAACGGGTGCGCAGTGCGAGAAGTTCCGGGTCAGCCGACTCGTTCGATGGTGTAGCGGACGAGGCGGGTGAGGGCGTCGTTGGCGGGGCCCGCGGGCAGGGCGGCCAGTTCGGCGTCGGCCAGGTCGGCGTATTCCTGCAGCTTGTCCTTGGCCATCGCCATGCCGGGCGAGCGGCGCAGCAGTTCCAGGGCCTCGTCGACCTCGGCGTCGGTGTCGAGCGGGTGGTCGAGCAGGGCGCGCAGGCGGTCGCCGTCGGCGCCGGACTCGCGCAGGGCGTAGAGCACCGGCAGGGTGTGGACGCCTTCGCGCAGGTCGGTGCCGGGCGTCTTGCCCGACTGTTCCGACGACGAGGAGATATCGATGATGTCGTCGGAGATCTGGAAGGCGGTGCCGACCGCGTCACCGAGGCGAGCCAGGCGTTCGACGTGCTCGCTGTCGGCGCCGGAGAAGGTGCCACCGAAGCGGCCCGCGGCGGCGATGAGCGACCCGGTCTTCTCCCACACCACCTTCAGGTAGTGCTCGACGGGATCCTGGGTCTGCTTGGCGCCCATGGTTTCCCGCATCTGACCGGTGACCAGCTCGGCGAACGTCTCGGCGATGATGCGCACCGCGTCGGGGCCGAGGGTCGAGGTGAGGCGCGACGCGTGGGCGAACAGGTAGTCGCCCGCGAGGATGGCGATGTTGTTGCCCCAGCGCGAGTTCACGCTCTCGGCGCCGCGGCGCTGGGTGGCCTCGTCCATCACGTCGTCGTGGTAGAGGGTGGCCAGGTGCACGAGTTCGACGACCGTGCCCGCGGTGACCAGCGCCGGATCGGTGGGATTCGGGCCGAGCTGACCGGTGAGCAGCGTGAACAGCGGCCGGAACCGCTTACCGCCCGCCCTGGCCAGATGTAACGCGGCCTCCTGCAGGAATTCCTCGCCGTCGGAGAGTTCGTCGACGAGCAGTTTCTCGACTGCGGCCAACCCGTCGCGCACGGTGGCGGCGAGTTCCGGATCGACGAGATCGACCCCGGCAACCACGGTGCTCTCGTCGCTCACAGCCGATGTGCTCATTAGTTTCTCCCAGCGATGCGTCCGACCCCGACGGGTAGCAACCTAGCGTGTTCCTGCGCTACAGCCGATGAACCCCGTCACACGTGAGATTTCCCGGTGCACCCGACACTCTCGCACAACCGCGCGAGGTGCCAGTATTGAGCCATGGGTTCACCGGATGTCGTCCCCGCCGACCACGCGACGCTGCCCGACACCGTAGAGGTGCTCGTGGTGGGGGCCGGACCTGCGGGTTCCGCCTCGGCGGCGTGGGCGGCCCGTGCCGGACGCGATGTGCTGCTGCTCGATTCGGCCGTCTTCCCGCGCGACAAGACCTGCGGTGACGGTCTCACCCCGCGCGCCACGGCCGAATTGGAACATCTCGGGCTCGGCGAGTGGTTGCGCGCGCACACGGTGAACCACGGATTGCGGATGGCCGGCTTCGGGCGTGAGGCACTGCTGCCCTGGCCGGGCGGGTCGTTCCCCACCTACGGAAGTGCCGTTCCGCGAACCGAACTCGACAACACGCTGCGCGAGACGGCGATCAAGTCCGGTGCCCGGATGGTCGACGGCGCGAAGGTCACCGAGGTGCTGCGCGACGGCGACCGGGTGACCGGGGTGACGGTGCGCATCGGCGACACCACGCACACCGTGAACTGCCGGGTGCTCGTCGTCGCCGACGGGGTTCGCTCCCCCGTCGGCAAACAGCTCGGCCGCACCTGGCATCGCCGCTACGCCTACGGCACCGCCGCCCGCGCCTACATCACCTCCGGCCGCAGCGACGACCAGTGGATCTCCTCGCACCTGGAATTGCGCAATGCCGACGACCAGTTGGTTCCCGGCTACGGCTGGATCTTCCCGCTCGGCAACGGCGAGGTGAACATCGGTGTCGGTTCGCTGGCCACCGAGGCACGGCCGTCGCATATCGCGCTGAAACCGCTGCTCGAGCACTACACCCGGCTGCGCCGCGAGGAATGGGAGTTCGAGGGCGAACTGCGCGCGGTGGCCTCGGCGCTGCTGCCGATGGGCGGCGCGGTGTCGAACGTGGCCGGACGCAACTGGGTGCTGGTCGGTGACGCCGCGGGCTGCGTGAATCCGCTCAACGGCGAAGGCATCGACTACGGCCTCGAAGGCGGTCATCTGCTCGCCGACCTGCTCGACGAACCGGACCTGACCCAGGTGTGGCCGCAACTGCTGCGCGAGCGCTACGGGCGCACGTTCTCCGTGGCACGCAGGCTGGCCGGGCTGGCCACGCACCCGAAGATGGTCCCCCTCGGCGGCCCGCCAGTGATGCGCTCGAAGTACTTGCAGCGCACCGCCGTTCGCGTGATGGGCAACCTCGTGACCGACGAGGACGACGACCTGACCGCCCGCCTGTGGCGGACGGCCGGTCGCGCTTCCCTACGCGCCGACGAACTGGCGCCGTTCAGCTGAGCTTCGCGAACCAACCCTCGATGAACTTGCGTTCGCTGTTGAGGACGCGCTGGTGCAGTTGTTCGGCCAGCGGTTCGATGGCGCCGCCGACCAGGGGCACCTTGACGGTGACGGTGCCGACGACCTCGATCTCGCTGCCCTCGGCGGTGGGACGCAGCTCGTAGGTGCCCGACATCTCGGTGGTGATGCCGCCGGTGCGCCCGGTGAAGCTGCCCTTGGCGACCTCGCCGTCCAGCGGCTGCCAGACATCGGTTCGGGCGAGCACGAGATCGCTCTTGAGAACCTTGCGGACCAGCGCGGGAACCTTGTCCCGGCCGGGGGTTTCGGTCATCTCGATGCGGATCGAATCCGGTCCGTCGGGATGGGAGAGTTCCAGCGTCGCGGTCTCGGCGGCGGCGAACCGCTCCTGCCAGATCGCGTCGTCGACGAGTGCCCGGTGAAGATCTTCGACCGGGACGGCATAAGGCACGGTGAAGCTGAATTTTCGGGACATGGTGGCACACGCTAGTGCAGCCCACCGTTAGGGTGGCGTGGTGTCGGAAACCAGCCAGTCGGATAGGTACTCCGATCGCCTGCGGCGGGTTCGTACCGGAATCCTCGGTACCGCGACGGTGATCAGCGTGCTCATGGTGCTGCTGGTACTCGCGGCGTGGCGCAACGACTACGAGATCGAGCACAACCGTGGGGTCACCTCCGGTGAGGTGCTCTCGGCGGGGCGGCTGCGTTCGGCGGTGATGTATGTGACGCCCGACAGCGTCACCCACAATCCGAAGGTCGGGATCCTCTATCCCACCAATCTCACCGCCGGTCAGCGCATCAACGTGGAGTACAGCACCCGCGACCCCGACCTGGTCCGGGTGGCCGGACGCGACGCGCGGGTGGCGATCGTGCCCGCCGCGTCGGTGATCGTGGTGGTGTGGGCGCTCGCGTTGCCCGCCCTGTGGCTGGTGCGGCGCAGACAGCGGTAACTTTCCCCTGCTGTTCGTCCCGGCTTCATGTCGGTGTGGGCGTGGCGCGCGGTGTGGCGGTCACTCTTGGAGTGTGCGCGTAGCCATCGTCTCGGAGTCTTTCCTGCCGAACATGAACGGCGTCGTCAATTCCGTGCTCCGGGTGCTCGATCACCTGGACCAGCACGGGCACGATGCCATGATCGTGGCGCCCGATACGCTGCGCGGCGCACCGCCCGCCCCGCGCCTGCACGGCCGGTTCCCGGTGCATCGGGTGCCCGCGATGATGGTGCCGAAGGTGAGTTCGCTGCCCGTCGGCCTGCCACAACCCGGGATCACCGCCGCGATCGCCGAGTTCGACCCGGACGTGGTGCATTTGGCCTCGCCATTTCTGCTGGGCGCGGGCGGGCTCGCCGCGGCCACCCGTCTCGACCTGCCCTCGATCGCGGTGTACCAGACCGATGTGGCCGGTTTCGCCAAGAGCTACGGGCTCGGACTGGCTGCGCGGGCGGCCTGGGCGTGGACGCGCCGGATCCACGAGGGAGCGACGCGTACGCTCGCCCCGTCGTCGGCCGCCGCGGCCGACCTGGCCGAACACGGAATTCCCCGGGTGCACCGGTGGGGGCGCGGCGTCGATATCGACCGGTTCGACCGGGCCGCACGCAGTGCCGAATTGCGGGCGAGCTGGCTGGGATCGAGCGAGCGGTTGGTGGTCGGGTTCGTCGGCAGGCTCGCGCCGGAGAAGCATGTGGACCGGTTGGCCGCGCTCGCCGATGACCCCTCCATTCAGCTCGTCGTGGTCGGTGACGGGCCGGAGCGGGCGCGGCTGCGCAGGCTGATGCCGCGCGCGGTGTTCACCGGCGAACTGGGCGGGTCCGAACTGGCCACCCACTACGCCAGCCTCGATGTGATGGTGCATCCGGGCGAGCACGAGACGTTCTGCCAGGGCGTGCAGGAAGCGTTGTCGTCGGGGGTGCCGGTGATCGGGCCCGACGCCGGCGGCCCGCGTGACCTGATCGCGCACTGCCGCAATGGTTATCTCCTGCCGGTGGACCGGTTCGCCGAACTGCTGCCGAGCGCGGTGTCGGCGCTGCGCGACGCCGATCAGCGTGCCCGGTTCGCGGCCGCGGCACGCAAGTCGGTGCTGCACCGCACCTGGCCCGCCGTTTGCACCGAACTGATGGGCCACTACGCCGACGTCACCGGGATGCGGCAACGGTTGCCGCGCTCGGCCTAGCCGCAAGCGTGCGGATAAGCTCGAATCGTGGCGACAACAGAGCAGCGGGAACCGATTCGGGCTTCGCTGGACAAGCAACCCCACGAGGTCGCGTCGATGTTCGACGGTGTGGCGAAACGCTACGACCTCACCAACACGGTCATCTCCGGTGGTCAGGACCGGTACTGGCGGTGGGCGACGCGACGCGCGCTCGCGCTGCGCCCCGGTGAGCGGGTGCTCGACCTGGCCGCAGGCACCGGTGTGTCCACCGTGGAACTCGGCAAGTCCGGCGCCTGGTGTGTGGCCGCCGACTTCTCCCAGGGCATGCTCGCCGCGGGCCGCTTCCGGCAGGTGCCGATGGTGGCCGGCGACGCGATGGCGCTGCCGTTCGCTGACGACTCGTTCGATGCGGTGACCATCTCCTTCGGTTTGCGCAATGTGGCCGATATCGACCTGGCGATGCGCGAGATGCTGCGCGTAACCAAGCCGGGCGGCCGGCTCGTGGTGTGCGAATTCTCGACCCCGGTGTTCGGGCCGTTCCGCACCGTCTACATGGAGTACCTCATGAAGGCGCTGCCCCGGGTGGCTCGCGCGGTGAGCTCCAACCCGGATGCCTACGTGTACCTGGCCGAGTCGATCCGGGCGTGGCCAAACCAGCGCAGGCTGGCCAGGCGCATCGCCGACGCGGGCTGGGACTCGGTGCAGTGGCGTGACCTCACCGGCGGTGTCGTCGCCCTGCATCGCGGCTACAAAATGGGCTGACCTGCCCCGATTTCACCGGGTGAGTCCGGTCACCTTCGGCACCCGCTCGGATCTGCGGCAAACCTCGAAAGATCCCCTGATCAGGGACTATATTTCGGTGGCAACCTCACAGTCGGAATTTCGACCGGTGAGGTCGATTGTCACCTGGACATAACGTTCGTTAAATCGAGCGCAACGCCGGGTGCGGATGATCGGTGCCATGACAGGTCAGCGCTCGGACACGCCTACCCGCGTCACCACGCAGGGCGCCCGAGCATGCCGAGGGGGACGCGCATGACCGGCGACGACTCTGTGCGCACGCAGTGCTCGTACTGCGGCGTCGGCTGCGGCATCTCCGTCCGGACCACGATCGACCAGTCCGGGGCACCCGTGATCGCCAAGGTGAGCGGGGACAAACTGCACCCCGCGAACGCGGGCCGGCTCTGCACCAAGGGCGCGACGCACGCGGAGATGATGGCGGCGCCCGGCCGGATGACCACCGCCTACCATCGTCCCGAACGTGGACAGGCGCCTGTCGCGCTGCCGGTGGACGACGCGGTGCGCGAAACCGCCGACCGGCTGCGCGCGATCCTCGACGAACACGGGCCCGACGCCATCGCGCTCTACGTGTCCGGGCAGATGTCGCTGGAAGCCCAATACCTCGCGACCAAACTCGCCAAGGGGTACTTGCGCACCAAACACATCGAAGCCAACTCGCGGCTGTGCATGGCCAGCGCCGGCACCGGCTACAAGCAGTCGCTCGGCGCCGACGGGCCCCCCGGTTCCTACGACGACTTCGAGCACGCCGACCTGTTCTTCGTCACCGGCGCGAACATGGCCGACTGCCATCCGATCCTGTTCCTTCGCATGGCCGACCGGCTCAAAGCCGGCTCCAAGCTCATCGTGGTCGACCCGCGCCGCACCGAAACGGCCGCCCGCGCCGACCTGTTCCTGCAGATCGCGCCGGGCACCGACCTCGCCCTGCTCAACGGCCTGTTGCACCTGCTCGTCGCCGACGGCGCCATCGACACCGACTTCATCGCCGAACACACCGAGGGCTGGGAGGCGATGCCCGAGTTCCTCGCCGACTACCCGCCGGAACGGGTCGCCGAACTCACCGGTCTCGCCGAAGCCGACATCAGGACCGCGGCAACCATGATCGCCGAGGCGGGCGAGTGGATGTCGCTGTGGACGATGGGGCTCAACCAGTCCACGCACGGCACCTGGAACACCAATGCCCTGATCAACCTGCACCTGGCCACCGGGGCGATCTGCCGACCCGGCAGCGGCCCGTTCTCGCTGACCGGCCAACCCAACGCGATGGGCGGGCGCGAGATGGGTTACATGGGACCGGGGCTGCCCGGCCAGCGCAGCCTGCTCTCCCCCGCCGACCGCGCCTTCGTCGAGACCGCGTGGGACCTGCCCGAGGGCACACTGCGCACCGAAGCGGGGCCGGGAACCATCGACATGTTCGCCGGTCTCGCCGACGGTGAGATCAAGGCGGCGTGGATCATCTGCACCAATCCCGTTGCCACCGTTGCCAACCGGAAGACGGTGATCGCCGGGCTCGAGGCGGCAGAACTGGTGGTGGTGCAGGACGCCTACACCGAGACGGCCACCAACTCCTATGCCGATCTGCTCCTGCCCGCCACGCTGTGGGCGGAAAGCGATGCGGTGATGGTGAATTCGGAACGCAATGTCACCCTGCTGCGCCGATCCGTCGACCCGATCGGTGAAGCCCGGCCCGACTGGCTGCTCATCGCACAGGTGGCCACCGCCATGGGTTTCCCCGGTTTCGACTTCACCTCCAGCGCCGAGGTTTTCGACGAGTTGCGCCAGTTCACCAATCCCGCCACCGGCTACGACCTGAGCGGTATGAGTTACGACCGCTTGCGTGAGGGCCCGATGCAGTGGCCGTGCAACGACAGCGACAGCCCACGCAACCCGATCCGCTACCGCAACGACGGCATCCACCAGCCGCTGCACGTAGAAGCCGACGGACACACTCCCGCCCTGGCCTTCGCGACGCCGAGCAGGCGCGCGGTGTTCTTCCCACGCCCCCACCTGCCCGCTGCTGAACTCCCTGATGACGACTACCCCTTCCTGCTCAATACCGGTCGGCTGCAACATCAGTGGCACACCATGACCAAAACCGGCAAGGTCACCAAACTGACCAAACTCAACCCCGAACCGTTCGTCGAGGTGCACCCCGACGACGCCGCCCGCCTCGATCTGAAACCTGGCGACCAGCTCGAAATCGCCTCCCGCCGTGGGCGAGCCGTTCTCCCGGTCCGCATCAGCGACCGGGTCCGTCCCGGCGACTGCTTCGCTCCTTTCCACTGGAATGACGAACAGGGCGAATATCTGACGATCAACGCCGTCACCAACGACGCCGTCGACCCCACCTCCCTGCAACCGGAGTTCAAGGCCTGTGCGGTGGCGCTGCGCCGTGTGGGTCCGGCGCCCGAGGCGTCGGCGGGCATTCCGATGCAGCAGGGGTCGCCACAGACTGGTCACCGGCCCCAACACACCATGTCGGCCGGGCAACCCGCGCCGCCGACAGCGCACACTGGTCAGCCGTCAGCCGACACCGGTCACGCGGTTCGGTTCGCCCCGGCGATCCCGGGGTCCGGTCACGGTGGTCCGCATCCGTTGGCTGTCATGCTCGGGCTCGATACGGGGATCTCGCCGTTGCTCAGCGAAGCCGAGCGCATCTACCTCGGTGGGTACCTCGCTGCTCTGCAATCTCTTCCGGTGTCCGGTCAGCCCGTGCTGCCGGCGACCGCCCCGCTGTCACCGCAGGCCCGCTTGTGGATCGACGGCATGTTGGCCGGCATGTACTCCCGGGGTGCCGGCACTGCCGGTGAATCCGCCGGCAGTCCTGGCACCGGAATGCCGGTCGGCGGCCAGCCGTTCGGTAACCCTCCCTTCGGAGACTTCAGCTCAGGCGGTGCGGTAGCCGACGGCGGACCCACCGGCGATGCGGTTCTCGACCGACCGGGTGCCGTAGGCGTCTCGGCGGGCGGAGCCGAGCACGGAGCGGGTCGTGCGTTATCCACAACCGTGACGGTGTTGTGGGCTTCGCAGACCGGGAACGCGGAAGAGCTGGCCGCCTCGGTGGCGGCGCGGCTCGCCGACGACGGGTTCGCGCCCAAGCTGCTCGACATGGACTCCTGCGAGCCCACCGCGCTGGAAGGTGATGTTCTCGTCGTCACCAGCACCTTCGGTGACGGTGGTCCGCCGGACAACGGTGCCGACTTCCTCGCCCGGCTCGAGGACACCGCCATCCGCCTCCCCCGAGTCCGCTACGCGGTCTTCGCCCTCGGCGACTCCTCCTACGACGACTTCTGCGGCCACGGCCGCACCCTCGACACCCTCCTCGCCGCCCGTGGCGCCCACCGCCTGCTCCCCCGCGTCGACAGCGAACCCGATTTCGACGACGCCGCCGACCAGTGGCTCACCGACGTCCTCGCTGTCCTCACCCCGGACCACACCCCGCCGTCCTGCCCCGGTTCGGCGTCCGGCCCCGGTGCGCCGTCCGGCCCCAGTTCGCCGTCCGACGTCGGTTCACCGACCGGCTCACCCACAACATTCGGCACCAGGTCAGCGGGATCTGCTCTGACCGGCATCTCCTCAACCGCAGGCACGCCCCAGTTCGCCTCCGTCCCGCCCGCAGACACCTACCCGTCCGCAGCGCCACTCGTCGGTTCCCCCTCAGCTCTCACGGGCAGTCACTTCGGCGGCGCTGTACCCGGATCGACGGCCCCCGCCACGCCGGGATTCGGACCTGTACCAACAGGGGCGTGGCCCCCTGGATTCACGACGACGACCCAGCACTCCGCCGCACAGGGGACCGCACCGCAGCCTTATCCCGCGCAGGCCGCGAGCCGGCCCAGTGGTCGAGGCGGCGCCTCCGTCCTCGATCGCCCGCAGACAACACCTGCGCGGCGAGCACCCGCCGCACCCTTCACCCGTCAGTCCCCCGTACTCGCCACCCTCATGCGCAACGAAGTGCTCAGCGCGCCGGGATCACCGAAAGAGGTGCGACGCTTCGGCTTCGACCTCCACAACCTGGATGCCGCCTACGAGGTGGGTGATTCCCTCGGCGTGCTGCCGACCAACGGTGACGACCTCGTGGCGGAATGGCTCGAGACCACCGGCCTCGACGGACGACGCGCGGTGGAGGTCGACGGGCGGGAGCTGCCGCTCGCCGACGCACTGCGCACGCATTACGACATCACCAAGGTGAGCAACGATCTGCTCGGGTTCATCGCCGAACGGAATCCGCACCCGCAGCTGGCCAAACTCCTACGCCGGGACAACCGCAACGAACTGGCGAGTTACCTGTGGGACCGCCAAGCCGTGGACGTGCTGCGGGACTTCCCGGTGCGGACCGACCTGGTCGACTGGCTCGGTGCACTGAAAAAGCTGCAGCCCCGGCAGTATTCGATTTCGTCCAGCCCGCTCACCACACCGGACGAGGTGCAGTTGACGGTAGGCGTATTGCGCTACGGCGACCCCGTCGGTGATTCGGTGCGCCGAGGCGGGGTGTGCTCGACCTTCCTGGCCGACCGAGCCGGTGCCGAGGTGCCGATTTTCCTCCAGCGGGCACCGCATTTCCGTCCACCGCTCGACCCGACCGTGCCGATGATCATGGTCGGCCCCGGTACCGGTATCGCTCCTTTCCGTGGGTTCCTGCACGAACGCCGGGCCGTCGGCGCGACCGGGCGCAACTGGTTGTTCTTCGGCGACCAGCACGCGGCGCACAACTTCTACTACCGCACCGAGCTGGAGGACATGTTCCGCTCGGGCTTCCTCACCCGCCTCGACCTGGCTTTCTCTCGTGATCAGCGCGAGCGGATCTATGTGCAGCACAGAATGATCGAGCACGGTGCCGAGTTGTGGTCGTGGCTGTGCGAGGGCGCCCACTTCTACGTGTGCGGCGACGCCGCCCGCATGGCCAAGGATGTCGACGACACCCTGCTGCGGATCGCCCAGATCCACGGCAAGCTCGACGAGGCGGGCGCGCTGGCCTTCAAGAAGCAACTGGTCGCCGAGAAGCGCTACGTGCGCGACGTGTACTGATCAGGCCGCGCGGACCACGGGCGGGTTGAGCCGGGCGAAGTCCGGTAAGCGGTGGTACGGGTAGTAGGGGTACGGGGGTGTGGTGGCACTCGCCGCGTCGAGGGCGGCGAGGTGTTCCGGGTCGAGTTGCCAGCCGACGGCGCCGAGGTTCTGCCGCAGCTGTTCCTCGTTGCGGGCGCCGATCAGGACGGTGGCGACGGTGGGCCGGGTGAGCAGCCAGTTCAGGGCGATCTGCGGGACGCTGCGGCCGGTGTCGGCGGCGATGGTGTCGAGCACGTCGACGATGTCGTAGAGGTGTTCGTCATCGACGGGTGGGCCTGCCTGTGCCGTGTCGTGCAGTCGGCTGCCCGCCGGAAGTGGCTGGCCACGACGGACTTTCCCGGTGAGCCGGCCCCAGCCGAGCGGGCTCCACACGACCGCGCCGACACCCTGGTCGGCGCCGAGCGGCATGAGCTCCCACTCGTAATCGCGCCCGACGAGCGAGTAGTACACCTGGTGCGCAACGGGTTTCGGTAGGCCGTGCGCCTCGGCAGTGGCCAGTGTTTTCATCATTTCCCAACCGGCGAAGTTGGAGACACCGACATAGCGGATCTTGCCTGCCCGCACGAGATCGCCCAGCGCCGAGAGTGTTTCGAGCAGAGGTGTGCCCGCATCGAAGGCGTGCAGCTGGAACAGGTCGAGATAGTCGGTGCCGAGACGGCGTAGCGACGCATCGACCGCGCGGATGAGCCTGGCCCTGCCCGCACCGGCCTCGTCGACGCCGGGACCAGTGGGTAGCGCCGACTTGGTGGACAGCAGCACCTTGTCGCGCCTGCCCTTGATCGCGGCACCGAGCACCTCCTCGGACGCACCGTCGGAATAGACGTCGGCCGTGTCGAACAGGGTGACCCCGGCCTCGAGGCTGACGTCGATCAACCGCCTGGCCTGGGCCGCGTCGGTATCACCCCACGCGCTGAACAGGGGACCACGCCCGCCGAAGGTGCCTGCCCCGAAACCGAGGGCCGGAACGTGCAGACCCGAAGCGCCGAGCCGCCGATACTCCATGAGAACTCCTAAAGGGTCTATAGTTTCGTTAACGCTTCGGACAGTACACCCGATTCGCCGTAAATGAAACAGGAGTTCCGTTATGCAGCACGATATCGCTTGGCCCGGGTCTGTTCGCCCAGGTGGGCGCACCGCGCGGGTCCGTGAAGCCGTCCTGCAGGTGACCGGCGATCTGCTCGCCGAACGCGGCTTGGCCGGACTCGATCTGACCGAAGTCGCGGCGACGGCGGGCGTCGGGAAGACCACCGTCTACCGGCGCTGGCGCACACCCGCGGGCCTGGTCGCGGACCTCCTGATCGACATGGCCGAGCAATCTCTCCCTCGCACCGACACCGGCGCCCTGCTCGACGACCTGACAGCCAACGCCCGCCTGGTCGCCAAGACCCTCACCGACCCACGCCAAGGCAACCTGTTCCGGGCCGTGATCGCCGCCGCTACCGTCGACGCCGACACCGCGAGCGCGCTGCACGCCTTCTACGACACCCGCCTCGACGAGTGGGCGCCCTGCGTCCACGACGCGGTCGCTCGCGGCGAAGCACCCGCGGGCACGGATGCCCGCGCCGTGCTGTCAGCGGTCTCCGCACCGCTCTACTACCGCCTCCTGGCCAGCGGCGATCCGATCGATCGAGAGGCAGCCGACCGGGCCGCGCGCGCCGCGACCGTGGCGACAATGGCAGGCACCTTCGTCGACGCGGCCTACGCGGACCAACGGACGTAGGACGCGTTCGACCCGCGAGGTCGGGCAGCACAGGCCCCACAGCGCCCGGGCCAGCGGCTCCACCCCGCAGCGCTGGACCCCGCGGCTTCCACCCCGAAGCGCTAGGCCGGAGCCTTCCATCCCGCATCACGACCGGTGAGCCCCAACACCCGGTCGAGTGCGGGCGCGTCCTCGGCGACAGCGACGACCGGCCCGAACAACCCGGGCGTCCCGTCCGGGTCGGTCTCCCCCAGGAACTCGAGCAGAATCCCCAGATGACCGGGGTCGACCTCGAACACCTGGCCGGTCGACACCGCCAGATCCCACCCGTGGACGACGAGTTCGTCGAGCGCGACCACCGCCATCGCCGCAGCGGGCATCACCACCCCACCGGCCTCGGTCTCACCGTCCCAGGCCTCGGGGACCCGCCATGCCTCCACGAGCGCGTCGAGCTGCGTGGGAATCCTGGTGCGCCAGTCGGCGGCCAGCTCGTCGTCGACCACACCGGGTGGCGTCGACCGACCGACGGACTCCTTGGTCGCGGCCTGGCGGAACGCTTCGGTGAGTTCGACGACATGGCGGAGCAGATCGCGAACGTCGAGGCCGACGCACGGGGTGGGGGCGGTGAACCGGTCGTCGGTGATCCCGGCGACGACGGTGGCCAGCGCACGGGCGGCAGGGGCGAAATCGAATTGCGGCTCCATACAGAACGAGACGACCCGACGGTGCCGGAATCATCGGTGCGGGTTGCCGAGAACCGGCGAACGGCGCACTCTGGACAGCGCACGACCCGATCAGCGACACCCGTCCGAGGCAACGACGACGACAGAGGAGTACCGATGATCGACTACGACACCGCCCGCCCGCTCGACGAGGTCCCCGAGGCCGATCGCGTGGAACAGGAGCAGTCGGCCTTCCACGACGATGTCCCCGACGACCCGGCCTTCGTCGACAGCGCCGACTACACCGAGGAGATGGCGGCCCGGGTCGATCAGGACGCCGACCGGGCCAATCCGGCCGATGTGATCGAGCAGAGCATCGAGGTGCCGCTCGACGACGGTGACGCGTTCGTCGACGAGGAGGACGAGCTCTAGCGGGCGATCTTGGCGCGCACGGCGGCGTGCAGCTCGCGCAGGCTCGACCGTTCGGTGGCCACCTCGAGCACACGCATGCCGTGCGCGTCGGCGGCGAGTTCCTCCGCGAGTTCGGCGGGGTCGACGCCACGATGCGGAATGCGGTAGGCGGCACACAGCGCGGCCAGATCCATGCCGTGCGGTGTGCCGAAGACCCGCTCGAACACGCCCGCGTACTGCGGGTCGCCCTGTTCGAGCAGCTCGAAGATGCCGCCGCCGTCGTCGTTGGCGACGACGATGGTCAGGTTGCCGGGGCGCGGTTCGCCGCGGCCGATGAGCAGACCGGATGCGTCGTGCAGGAATGTCAGGTCACCCATGAGGGCGATCGTGCGACCGGGGTGAGCCAGCGCGGCACCCACCGCGCCGGAGACGGTGCCGTCGATGCCCGCGACGCCACGGTTGGACAGCACCCGCACGCCCTGGCGCGGGCTCGACACCAGCGCGGCGTCGCGAACCGGGTTCGACGCGCCGAGCAGCAGCTGATCACCCTCACGCAGCGCGTCCATGACCACGGCGGCGACATGCAGGCCGGTGGCCTTGGGGTGGCTCGCCAGCTCGGCGCGGACCACCGCTTCGGCCTGGTTGTTCAGGTCGGAGCAGCGGGCCAGCCATGCCGGATCCGGAGTTCCGGTGGTAACCGCGCGGGTGCCGGTGCCGACGACATTGCCGGACACATCGGGCCAACGTGGACCCGTGGTGAGCGCGTAAACCGTGACGTTCGGATCGGCGAGCACCCGCGACACCTGCCGGTGCAGCGTGGGCCGGCCGGTGATGATGGCCTGCTTCGGCGCCAGCAGCGACAGCGCGAGCGGATGCAAGGCAGGGCCGTGCATGGGCGCGGTCGGCTCGGCGACCGTCGGCAGCGCGGCGAGCTCGGGGCGCAGGCCGGCACCGTGGCCGGAGATGACCACGGTGTCGGGGGTGAGGTCGATGTCGAGCGGCACGTCGAGGGTCGCGTACTGGGTGGCCGTCCACGGCTTGTCGCCCTCGCGGCCGACGGGAATCACGTCGTCGGACAGCTCGGGGACCAGCGGCTCGCGCAGCGGGATGTCGAACTGCACCGGTCCCGCGTTGCCGGAGCGGGTACCGCGCGCGGCGGCGAGCACCCGGCACACGGCCGAGCGCCACACACTGTTCTGCCTCGGATAGCTCGCCTCACCGGCCTCGCCTTCGGCAAGACCGAGGCTGATGGTCGCGCGCACCTGGCTGCCGAACAGGCCGAGCTGCTCGACGGTCTGGTTGGCGCCGGTGCCGAGCATCTCGTAGGGCCGGTTCGCGCTGACCACGATCAACGGCACCCGCGCATAGTTCGCCTCGAGCACGGCCGGGGCCAGGTTGGCGACGGCGGTACCGGAGGTCATCACCACCGGGACAGGCCGCCCCGACGACACCGCCAGGCCGATCGCGAGGAATCCCGCGGTGCGCTCGTCGATGCGCATGTGCAGCCGCAGCCGACCGGCCGCGTCGGCGGCCTGCAGGGCGAAGGCGAGCGGGGCGTTGCGCGATCCGGGGCACAGCACCACCTCGCGGACGCCGCCGCGCACGAACTCGTCGACGACCACTCGTGCCTGCGCAGTTGACGGATTCACAATCACCAGCCTGTCAGACGGGGCGGGGCGCGTCTGCCTCCGGCCCACGTTGGGTACGTCACCGCCGGAGCCCTTCGGCACCGTCATGGTGCCGGAGACCAATTCCCCGGCGGTTCCGGGCAATTAGCTGCCGATGGCTCGAAAGGTATGGCTATTACTATGTTTATCTGTTCGAGATACATCGGTTCGCAAACAAGTCGTCAAGACAAAGAAATCCGGCGACGAGGCCGTGGCCCGGTCGCCGGATTTCGTTTCGGCACAAGGGCCGACGGTGGGATCAGCTCACTCAGCGGGAGCGGTGAGGTCCTTGATGCCGGTGACGGCGTCGACGATGTTGAGGACGGCGGAGGTGAGGCCGTCGATGGCGCCACTGCCCGACTCGAGCACGCTGGAGCCGGCGGCGGGGCCTTCGAGCAGGCCGGCCGAGCCGGTGGACAGCTCGAGCAGCTCGGCGGAACCGCTGGCGGAGCCGCTGTCCTCAGCGTTCGCCATAGCGGCCGGACCGAAGAACATGACGGCGGCGGTAGCGGCGGCACCGGTGGCGGCGAGGGCCTTACGAGAGATCATGTGACCGGACTTCCTTTCGACCTGCGCAATGCAGTCATTTCATCTGTACCCAGCGGAAGATGCGATTTCCGCAGCAAGCAATTCCTCTTTCCGAACCGCTCGAGAGGCACGGTAATCGATTCCGGTCGGCAGTAGCCAATCGTTCGCGGCATCCTCGCGCGCTCCATAATTCACGGCAACCCGCAATTTTCCCGCCGTTTACCGGCGCGGTTATCTCGCTCACAGTCGGGGCGGCGGAATTTACCCGCGACCGGGCGTGGCCGTAGCGGACGGATCCGGCGAATCCTTCGGGGTGACAGTGGTCACAGGACATGCGAAAGGCCGGTGCGGTTCGCGTACGAACCACACCGGCCTTCGGTGTGTGCGGGAAACTCAGCCCGCGTGCTTCTGCACCAGATCGCCGACGCGCGGCAGCGCCTCGATGACGTGCTTCTTGGCCGAACCGCGCATCGAGGAGTACACCTTCTGCAGCGCGGGACGGGTCGACGCCTCGGCGCGGGCGTCGGTGACGGCCAGCAGCGACTCGGCGACCTCGTCGGACTTGGCGCTCAGCAGATCGGCGAAGGTGCCGGTGCCCGAGGCGGTGAATTCGGCCCAGTACGGCTGGAGCTGGTCGAGCAGCTTCGGCGCCAGCGAGGCCAGCGCGTCGGGAACGATGGTGGGGCTGATCTTCTTGACCGCCGCGTACCCACCCTTCACGGCCAGGCCGGACGCACCACCTTTGTCCGAGACCTCGGCGTCGAGAACCTCGACGGCGTCAGCAAGGAAAGCCGGACGCTTGGCGTCGTCGAGCAGGGATTCAGACAGTGCTGCAACCACTTTCAGGTTCCTCCGGATCGGTTCGATGAACGAGCAGGCGCAACTATACGCACCCGCGCGCGCGAGGATCGCGCGACCGCTCGACCTGCGGTGTTACCGCCTCGTAGGCTCGCCCCACACGGTAGGGCAATAATCGGTGTCGTGACTTTCGATCCGAAGCTGTGGCGGCCCGTCCCCGGGTTCGAAGACCTGACCGACATCACCTATCACCGGCACGTCGAACAGGGCACCGTGCGCGTGGCCTTCGACCGGCCCGAGGTGCGCAACGCCTTCCGCCCGCACACCGTCGACGAGCTGTATCGCGCGCTCGACCACGCGCGCATGTCGCCGGACGTGGGTGCGGTGCTGCTCACCGGCAACGGGCCGAGCCCGAAAGACGGTGGCTGGGCGTTCTGTTCCGGCGGTGACCAGCGCATCCGCGGCCGCAGCGGCTACCAGTACGCCGAGGGCGAGACCGCCGACACCGTCGACAAGGCGCGTGCCGGCCGGTTGCACATCCTCGAGGTGCAGCGGCTGATCCGGTTCATGCCCAAGGTGGTGATCGCCCTGGTGAACGGCTGGGCGGCCGGCGGCGGGCACAGCCTGCACGTGGTGTGCGACCTGACGCTGGCCTCGCGCGAGCACGCGCGGTTCAAGCAGACCGACGCCGATGTCGGTTCGTTCGACGGTGGTTACGGCAGCGCGTATCTGGCGAAGATGGTCGGCCAGAAATTCGCGCGCGAGATCTTCTTCCTCGGCAGGCCGTACACGGCCGAGGAGATGCATCAGATGGGCGCGGTGAACAAGGTCGTCGACCACGACGAGCTCGAAAACGTGGCGCTGGAGTGGACCGCCGACATCAACGGCAAATCGCCGCAGGCCCAGCGCATGCTGAAGTACGCCTTCAACCTGCTCGATGATGGTCTGGTCGGTCAGCAGCTGTTCGCCGGTGAGGCGACCAGGCTGGCGTACATGACCGACGAAGCGGTGGAAGGGCGCGACGCCTTCCTGGAGAAGCGCGAGCCCGACTGGACGCCCTACCCCTGGTACTTCTGAGAACGGACGGGCGATGGAAATTCTCAACAGCCGGATCATCGTGCGGCCCAGCGACTATGCGGCCACCCTCGCGTTCTACCGCGACGGGCTCGGTCTCGCGATCGCCAGGGAGTACCCGGGCG
The DNA here is from genome assembly GCF_040639775.1 of Nocardia sp. NPDC023733. Lineage (NCBI taxonomy): Bacteria > Bacillati > Actinomycetota > Actinomycetes > Mycobacteriales > Nocardiaceae > Nocardia > Nocardia sp. NPDC023733. Next base: position 75,815 of record NZ_JBFAAN010000004.1, read on the forward strand.
GCACGGTGTTCTTCGCCGGGCAGTCGCTGGTGGAGGTCGCCGCGCACGGTGGCAGCGGAAAGCCGGGCACCTTCGACGGCGCACTGTGGCTGCAGGTGCGCGACGTGTCCGATGCGGCGGCGGAGCTGGCGCTGAAGGGAATTCCCATCGTCCGTGAACCCGTGCTCGAGCCGTGGGGGCTGTGGGAGATGTGGGTAGCCGACCCCGACGGCGTACCGATCGTGCTGGTCGAGGTGCCCGCCGAACATCCCATCCGGCGCGACCAGCGCTGGTCGCCGGAGTGAGCCGGGTCGCCCGATTTGCCGATGCGCGCGTGCCCGAGCACGATGACTGGGAGCAAGCGCCCGACCGCCGACGTCCGGACCGCGCAGCGAGTTCTGTCCATCTACTGAATCGCAGACGCTATGCCTGGCTTTTTCCCGCAGAGCAAACCGACCCGTTGGCCGGGTCTTGTCGCACGCATGACACGATCGAAGTCGTGAGGTCGCACAGCTTGCTGTATCCGGAGGTGGTGGCGTGAGCAGAACCCTTCGGACGCTGCAGATGCCCACCGGTTCCGGTGTCGGCGAAGTACTTCCCCATCTGCGGCAAGCCCTCGACGGCAGCGGACCGGCGTGGCTGCCGATCCCGACGACCGACCGTCGCGAGGCCCGCCGACTCTCCGACGCGCTCAAGCCGGGCGACCCGATCGACGACGACGTCGCGCTCGTCGTGACGACCTCGGGCACCACCGGCATCCCCAAGGGCGCGCTGCTCGGCGCCGAGGCACTGCGGGCCAGCGGAAACGCCACCCACGCGCGCCTCGGCGGACCCGGCAGCTGGCTGCTTGCCCTGCCGACCCATCACATCGCGGGCATCCAGGTGCTGTTGCGCAGCATCCTCGCGGGCACCGAGCCGACCGTGCTCGACGTATCGGGCGGATTCCTGCCGGAGGCGCTGGCCGGGGCGGTCGGTGCGATGCGTGGGCCACGCCGCTACACCGCACTCGTCCCGACCCAGCTCATCAAGTCGCTTGACTCGCCGATCGCGGCCAAGGCGCTCAGCGAGCTCGACGCCGTGCTGGTCGGCGGGGCGGCCACCCCGCCACCGGTGTACGAACGGGCCCGCGACGCCGGGATCAATGTGGTGCGCACCTACGGCATGAGCGAGACGTGCGGCGGCTGCGTGTACGACGGCGTACCGCTCGACGGCACCCGCGTACGCATCGAGGACGGCCGGGTGGTGCTCGGCGGCGCGATGGTCGCGCGCGGGTACCGCAATCTGCCTGATCACCCCGCTTTCGCCGAACCCGGCTGGTTCCGCACCGAGGACGCGGGTTCGTTCGAAGACGGCAAGCTCTCGATCAGCGGGCGTCTCGACGAGGCCATCATGACCGGTGGCCTGCTGGTGATTCCGCAGGTGGTGGAGGCCGTGCTGGCCACTCATCCGGGGATCCGGGAATGCATCGTGCTCGGGTTGCCCGACGAACGGCTCGGTCAGCGGGTGGCCGTGGCGATCGTGCCGAACGCAGGCGCCGCCCCCACGCTGGAGGAGATCCGGTCGCACGTCGTGGCCGAGCTCGACTCGATCGCGGCGCCGAGGGAACTCGTGGTGCTCGAGGAGATTCCGCTGCGTGGGCCCGGTAAGCCCGATCGCGCGGCCGTGCGGGCACGCCTGCTGACCGGATAGTCGTCGCGGCCGACGGGTGGGTGCCGACCAGCCGCGATGACACCGGCCCGCATGCCGCGAATTTGTCGGTGCCGGGTTCTAGGCTCACTCGCATGGGCGACTTCGAGGTGAGCAGGCGCGCGACCATCGCCGCCGAGCCGGCACGCATCCGTGGTTTCATCAACGACTTCCGGCAGTGGCGGCTGTGGTCGCCCTGGGAGGATTCCGACCCGCAGCTGGCCCGCACCTACAGCGGTCCCGAATCCGGTGTCGGCGCGCGGTACGCGTGGCGCGGCAACCGCAAGGCCGGTGCCGGTGTGATGGAGATCAAAGCCGATGCCGAGCGCGAGATCGGCGTGCAACTGGAATTCGAGAAACCGTTCAAGGCAACCAATACGGTCACCTTCACCCTCGATCCGGTACCCGGCGGCACCGAGGTGACCTGGCGGATGACCGGCACCCACTCGGGCCTGATGGGTGTGCTCGGCAAGGTGTTCCCGATCGACAACATGATCGGCAAGGACTTCGACAAGGGCCTGGCCCGATTGAAGACGGTCGCCGAATCAGCCGGGTCCTGAACACGCGACTAGGCTTCGATTCATGGCTACAGCTGCGGAATGGATCGAAGGCGCCCGGCCGCGGACGCTGCCCAACGCGATCGCCCCGGTCCTGGCGGGCACCGGTGCCGCCGCCTCGATCGACGGCGCCGTCTGGTGGAAAGCACTACTGGCCCTGCTCGTTTCGCTCGCCCTGATCGTCGGGGTGAACTACGCCAACGACTACTCCGACGGAATCCGTGGCACCGACGACGAGCGGGTTGGGCCGCTGCGACTGGTCGGGTCGAAACTGGCCTCTCCCAGCGCTGTTCGCACCGCCGCCGTGGTGAGCCTCGCCGTGGGGGCCGTCGCCGGGCTCGTGCTCGCCGCGACCACCGCCTGGTGGCTGGTACTCCTCGGCGCGCTGTGCCTGGCCGGTGCCTGGTTCTACACCGGTGGCAGCAAGCCCTACGGCTACAGCGGTTTCGGTGAGATCGCGGTGTTCGTGTTCTTCGGGCTGATCGCGGTACTCGGCACCCAGTTCGTGCAGGCGGAGCGGGTCGACTGGGTGGGACTGCTGCTCGCGATCGGTGTCGGCGCGTTCTCCAGTGCCGTGCTGGTCGCCAACAACCTGCGTGACATTCCCACCGATACCGAGTCCGGGAAGGTCACCCTCGCCGTGAAACTCGGTGACGCGCGCACCCGCACCCTGCACCTGGTGCTGCTGGCCGTGCCGTTCGTCATCAGTCTCGCGCTGATCGCCCGCACACCGCTGGCGCTGGCCGGACTGCTCGCGATTCCGCTGGCAGTCCGGGCCAACGCCCCGGTGCGTACGGGCAAGGGCGGGCTGGAACTGATTCCCGCCCTGCGCGATTCCGGGCTGGCGCTGCTGGCCTGGTCGGCGCTGAGCGCGCTGGCCGTCGGCTTCGGCTAGTCGCCGTCGGGCACGATGATGCCGAGCACCCAGTTCACCAGCGTGATGATGACACCGCCGAGCACCGCTGCCCAGAAGCCGTCGACCCGCAGGCCGTAGTCGGTGAGTTCGGTGATCTTGGCGGTGAGCCACAGCATGGCCGCGTTCACCACCAGCAGGAACAGGCCGAGCGTGAGGATCACGAACGGCAGGGACAGAAGTTTCACGATCGGCTTGATGACGGCGTTCACGGCGGTGAACACGATCGCGACGATGAGGATGACCAGGGCCTTGCCCCAGTTGCCCCACTCATCGGACCATTCCGGCGGCACGGAAATAGTGATCTTGTCGATCCACGCCGCCGCGGCCCAGATGGCTATGGCGTTGATGACCAACCGTATGGCTAGCTGCATAGACCCATGCTAGGCCCGAAATCGGACATCGCGGTGTGTCCGGCGCGGCAAGTTCAGGCGGCGCGGTCGAGCATCCGGTGAATGTCCTCGCGCAGCGTCGCGATGCCGTCGCTGCCGCCGAGCAGATCGGCCTGCGCCGGATCGACGCTGCGGAGAATGCCGAGCAGCAGGTGGGCGGTGCCGATCTCACGGTCCTTGCGGCGCAGTGCTTCGCGCAGGGCGAGCTCGAGGGACTTCTTGGCGGGCGCCGAGAACGGGATGTGGCCCCAGTTGGTGCCCTTCACGCGGCCGAAGATCCCACGCTTGGGTTCGGGTTCGGCCTGATCCCACGCCTGCGGGCCGAAGTTCTCGATGACGCTGGCTCGCACCGCGTCGAGGTCGACGCCGATGGAGCGCAACGCCTCGGCGTCGTCAGCACCGAGCGGGGTTTCGTTCGCCCGTGCGGCGAGCGTGGAGCGCACACCCTCGGCGGTGATGCCGTCGGCGTCGAGAACCGCGCGCAGCGGCGGCTCGGCGTTGGTCAGCACGCCGAGCAGGACGTGTTCGGGTCCGATTCGCTGGGCGCCCAGTTCCTTGGCTTCTTCCTGCGCCAGGACAACGGCCACCTTGGCGCCTTTGGTGAATTTCTCGAACATCAGCGGGTGCCACCCTTCCGGTTGTGTTTCTGATGCACCGCTTGCTTGCTCACCTCGAGCGCGTCGGCAATCGCCTGCCACGACCAGCCGTTGGCGCGGGCATTGGCCACCTGGATGGTTTCGAGCCGGTCGGCCAGTCTGCGCAGGGCGAGCACCGCGCGCAGACCGACCGAGGGATCGGGATTGCCCGCCGCGGCGGCGAGCGTGGTTGCATCGGTCATGCTGTCAATTTTGATTGACGTTCCGGAAGTTGTCAACAAAAGTTGACGACCGGTGTCAGCTCAACCGGTAGACGAGCTTGGCGAACTGCCCCAGGCGCTCCACCTCGACGAGTCGCATCCGGTCGGCCAGAATGCGGCGCGGGAGCACGGGCGCGCCGCCACCGAGAGTCACCGGTGCGACTCCGACGATCACCTCGTCGAGCAGCCCGGCATCGGCGAACTGTCCGGCGAGGTCGCCACCGCCCATCACCCAGATGTCGCGACCTGCGGCCGCCGCGGTCATCTGCTCGTGGACCGGACCCACCTCGCCGGCGACGAAACGCACGTTCGCACCGGGCAGCCGGGGCAGCTCCCGGTGGGTGAACACCCAGGTCGGCAGGTCGCCGTACTCGTCGTGCCAGGTCTCGGGCGGGTTGTTGTTCACCATCCACTCGTAGGTGGTCGACCCGAGACACATGGCGCCGACGCCTTCCAGGAAAACGCCGACATCCCCGGTGGCCGGATCGGCATCGGCTACCGCCATCAGCCAATCCAGCGAATTGTCGGGGTCGGCGATGTAGCCGTCGAGACTGGAAGCCGTGTAATAGGTGGTCGTCATGAACACCGATCCTGACAGTGAAACCTGCCATCCACTGTCAAGGTTCGGTGTGGGAAATCAGCCGGTCCAGCGACCCGTCGCGGCGAATTCGGCGAGGACGGCGCTCGGTCCGGTCAGGTCGAGGCGCTGACTCTCGACCCAGGCATCGTCGAAGTAGGTGCCCGCGTAGCGGTCGCCGCCGTCGCACAGCAGGGTGACGACACTGCCGCTGCGTCCGGCCGCGAGCAGTTCGGCGACCAGATGGAACGCGCCCCACAGATTGGTCCCCGTCGAGCCACCGACACGTCGGCCGAGGGCGGTGCTCGCGTGCCGGGTTGCCGCGATCGAGGCCGCGTCGGGCACCACGATCATGCGGTCCACGACCTGACCGATGAACGACGGCTCAACCCGTGGGCGGCCGATTCCCTCGATACGCGAGGGCATTCCGGTCTCGTAACCGGCATCACCGGTCTCGTAACCGCCGTAGAACGCGGAGTTCTCCGGGTCGACCACAGCCAGGCGCGTGGGATGCCTGCGATAGCGGATGTAGCGGCCGATCGTCGCGCTCGTGCCACCGGTTCCGGCGCCGACCACGATCCACTCCGGGATCGGGTGCTGTTCCAAAGCCAGCTGCTGGAAGATGGATTCGGCGATGTTGTTGTTGCCACGCCAGTCCGTCGCCCGTTCGGCGTGGGTGAACTGGTCCATGAAGTGCCCGCCCGATTCGGCGGCCAACCGTTTGGCCTCGGAGTACATCTCCGGCGGCCGCTCGACGAAATGGCAACGGCCACCCTGGGCTTCGATCAGCGCGATCTTCTGCGGCGACGTACTCGCCGGCATCACCGCCACGAAATCGAGCCCGAGCAGCTTGGCGAAATATGCCTCGCTCACCGCCGTCGACCCCGACGACGCCTCGACCACCGTCGTACCCTCGGTGACCCAGCCGTTGCAGATCGCGTACAGGAACAGCGATCTGGCCAGGCGGTGCTTGAGACTGCCCGTGATGTGGGTGGATTCGTCCTTGAGGTACAGCTGCACCGGCCAGTCGGCGGGCAGCGGGTAGCGCAACAGATGGGTGTCGGCGGAACGCTGGGCGTCGGCGTCGATCAGCCGCACGGCGTTGTCGACCCAGTCACGCGGTGCACTGCGGTCGAGGTACTTCACGCGTCGTCGTCACCCCGCAGACGAGCCCGCAGCTGCGCCTTGTCCTGGCGGCGGCGCTCGTCGACGACGGCGATGTCCTCGTTCACCTTCATGCGCAGTTTCTTGAACAGGGTCAGCGACAGCGGCATCGCGACGATCAGCGCGAACAGAGCCGCTACGATGATCGGCACCTCGACCCCGATGAGCTTGGCGACGCCGACGATCAACGCGGCGATCACCACGACAAGCCCGAGCCGGGCCAGCGTGTAGAGGGCAAGGTTGCGGGCCAGCCGCTTCCCCGCAGAACCTTGCTGACCAGTTGCTTCACTCACCTTGACAGGGTAACCCCGGCGCGCGCGGCCCCGTTCGCGGCATTTGTCTATTACTTCCCCTTTACCAACTGTAGGTGGTTCGACTACGTGGGGGTCGCAGTGCGACGATGGCGCCATCTGATGAGGGAACTGTCGAGAACGGAGAGGTTAGCTATGACTGCGATCACCGTCGGCGGCCAGGACACTCTGCTGACACCAGGCCAAGTGGCCGCAATGTTCCACGTAGACCCGAAGACCGTTACTCGGTGGGCCCATGCGGGCAGGCTCGGTTCGCTGCGCACGCCGGGCGGACACCGCCGATTCCGCGAGTCCGAGGTTCTGCAGCTGCTCAAATCGCTCACCACCGAGGCAGCCCCCCGCTGACCTCACCGGCGGCGCGAGCCGGTTCGGCTCGCGTTTGCCGGGAATTTCCCTTCCGTTGCCGATGTGCACACGGTGCGGACACGGCTACCCTCGATAGCAGGAGGTGAGCGACGTGACGTACCTGTTGGCACTCATCGCGATCGTGGCCATCGCGGTGCTGTGCTGGAAGGCGTTCGGCCCCGAACGCCCGAGCCCGAATCCCGGCCCGGCCGCACGCAGGCCGATCCTCGGTCCGGACGACGACCCGGAATTCCTGTGGCGACTCGGCAAGCAACCTCGCGACGATTCCGGCCCCGAGGCGTGAGCTGACCCACATACCCCCCATTGCGCACGAAACAGCTGGGTAGATAACGTATTCCGGTGATCGATGTGCAGCAGGCTTCCATCCCGACCACTTGGCGCGCGGCCGACGGCAGCGCCGTGACGTTCACCGAGGCGCGGTCGGCGTGGACGCGCGCGGCACACGACGTGCTCGCCGCCACCGCGTCGCGCTTCAACAACTTCATCGTCAATACCGAGCTGGCCGAGTTGGTGCAGGAAGAGTCCGGTATCCGCACCCAGGTGAAGTGGCAGCACTGGCTGCCGGTCGTGCTCGACCGGGTCGCCGAATACTGTCACAACAACAACGAGCCGCCGCTGAGCGCGCTGTGTGTGCGCCGCAACCAGACCGTCGGCACCGGCTACCGCTACATCCTCGAACTCGCGGGCCTGCCCATCCCCGACGACCTCGAGATGCACGCGGCCGCCGCCCGCTGGCAGTGCTACCAGCACTACGCCACCGACCTCCCCGCCGACGGCGGCCTCCCCACCCTCCCTCCGAAGGTCGCCGCCATCCGCCAGCGCACCTCCCAGGACCTGGCCACCACCGAGGCCGCGGAAGCCGCCGAAGCCAAGCGCACCGCCACCTCCCGCCCCAGCGTCACCACCCCCAAGCCCGAACCGGTCCGCAAACCGGTCTGCCTGAACTGCCACGTCGAACTCCCAGCCAACAAGATCTGCTACTACTGCTGATCCGATGCCCGGCGCCGTCGGCCACCGCCTCACCGGCGCCGCCCATGCCACCACGATTCGCGCCGAACGCTATTCCGCAGAATGGGGTCTGCAGCACGGCACACCGCTCGCGCTGCTGCTCGCACTGAGCGACGAACACGCCACGGGGATTGCGTCGATACTGCTCGAACGTCTCGGGGTGCGACGGTCCGAAGCGCATCGCGCAATCGGTCAGCGCCTCGATACAGCGCTCGGGTCGTGGGGGCCGGTCTTGGCGCTCGCGTCGTCCGCCGACCCGACCCGCCCGGTCGGGACCGACGGCTTGTTGTCGGCACTGATCGACATGGATGCCGATGCGGCGGAAATCCTCGGCGACCAGGGGATAACCCCGCAAGCTCTCCGAATCGCATGCGCAGCGGTGATGGACTCGGTGTGCTACGGATGCGAAGAAGGCGACCGGCGTTCGATCCCAGCGGCTGCGTCGAGGCTGCCGAAGGAGCTGGAACGGATCCTCGATACGGTCCAGCATTGGCGGAGTGAGAAGGAACGCGCCGTGGACGCGGGTGACTACGCGCTCGCCGCCCATTTCCGCGAGAAGGAAAAGGCAGCCTACGAGGCCGGCGGCCACTCGTCCCGAGACCTCCGTGCAGCTCTGGACGAAGTCTTACGGCTGCGATCCTTGGTCGATCACCTCACCGGTCTCGTCCATCACGGTCATGCGGGGTAGACAGATCGTCTGGCGCGTCACAATCGGCTTTACCTGAACCCAGGTTGAGCTCCTAACGTCTCTGACATGAGCACGAACAAGATGCGACCGCCGGTGGTCGAGGACGACACCGTGGATCACACCGCCGATATCGCCGCTATCCGTCGGATCGTCGCCGATACCCAGACCGCGTACAACACCAACGATGCCGAGTTGATGACGGCTCCGTTCGCGGAGAACGCGGTTGTGGGTAATGCGGCCGGCATGGTGCTGCGTGGGCGGGATGCACTGTCCGATGCCAATCGGCGGGGCTTGGCGGGGTTTCTCGCCGACGAGTACGTCCGGTACGACGTCACCGACATCACCTTCCTGCGTCCCGATGTCGCCATCGCCCACAAGGAGGCCCGGGCCACCACCGCCGATGGCGCACTGATCGACACCAGCCCGGCCATGGTCGCCCTGTACGTGTTGGTCAAGGAGAACGGGCGGTGGTGGGTGTCGGCCCGCCAGAACACCCTCGTTCCCGCGTCCTGATCGCGGCGCTACACGCCGCTGCAGACCGTCTTCATCACCATCACCGGACCGGGCCCGATCTTCGCGGCAGCGGCGATCGCCGCCGCTTCGGCCTCCTCGGCCGTCGGGGCGACGCGGGCGCGGAAGTCACCGTCGCGCGCGGGCCCGCCCGCATTCACCATGTTCCTCGCCAACGACACGCATTCGTCGACGAATCGGGCGACGACTTCGCAGTTCGGCCGGTGGCACAGTTCCCGTGCGGATTCCTCGGCTGCCTCCCAGCTCGGGTAGTTCACCGCCGAGATCAGATGCGACGAATCGGCCCGATCCATCGTGACGACCCCGTAGTACCGCCCGTCCTCCCCGGGTTCGGCCGCCGCCACCCCGGCACCCGCGACCACCATCGCCGCAGCGGCCAACACCATCGAAATCTGCTTCCCCACAGGGATCCTCCAGTCGATCATCGGCTCCTGTCGAACCGAACCGGACAGCATGACCTGCCTGGTGATCGACGTCAACTCTGTTGCCGCACAATGTGCTTCATAGCAAGCAACACCTGTAGCTCACACGCGAGTCCAACCGATCTCACGACAGACCGGGCTCGCAGCCGGTGACATTGCCCAGGCACGACCCGACAACGGCTCCCCGCTGAGGTGCCGGGAACGTTCAGGGCCCTTGCCTGAAAGTCAGACGCAGGTCGGCATCCCCATGAGGAGGCTCGTGCCCGTGGACAGGCATCGGAGCAGCAGGCCGGGGAGGGCCGCCGAGCCCGAATCCGGGTCCGCGGAGGCTGTCAGCGGACCGGCCGATCCCGAATCGGTGGCCACTGGGCTCGGGGTTGCGACGGGTGAAGCTGTCGCAGTACCGGCCAGCCCGACCCCCAACGAAATCGCAACAGCAGCAATCACACTCAGACGACGCATTTCTTCAACCTCTCGAACCACCGGTAGATACCGCAGACGGTAACGCCGATCAGCGAAAGTGAAACGCCCCTACTTCCGTGGGCCCGCGTCATGCCTCCGCGCGGGCAAGTGCCTGTGCCTCCATCGCAGCGATGAAATCCGCGACGTTCGAGCCATAGATGCCCCAACTGTTGACGCCGCCGAGCTCTACGAGGCGAAGCACACCGTCGGGGCAGACGCCTACGTCGACCGTGATCATGTTGGGGCCGTGCACGAGTATGCGACTCGCCACAGCCTCCGAGAAAGCAACCACGTGGTCGGGGACCGCAGCATACGGCTCCAGCGGATAGGAACTTCCACAGAAAAAGCGGCCGTTGCGGCAGAAGCAGCGGTACTCGCTCTCGAAGTCCACGACTTCCGACACCACGGCGAGTTCGTGTCGGTGCTTGTCGTACAGGTCGACCCACCGGTCCAGCTCGACAATCGGGTGAACCGCCGCGGGAAAGAGTTTGAAGTTGGTGTCGCTGCGGAGGAAGACATGATCGCTGCCGAACATGCGTTGCAAGGGAAGGCCGGGAAGCGCCGAGAACGGCGCGAGAATGGCGGCGCGGCCGAGAAGGTCGTATACGTGCGGGTAATACGACGAGCAGCGCAACGTCGGGTAGTTGTCGAATACGGCGTCACCGAGGCGCCGATGCCGGCGCAGGTGCGTCATAGTCGGCATCGTCCCGTAGCCGACGACCGGACACGCGTCGGACACAACAGGCCAGCGGCCCATCATGACGTCATGCCTGTTCACGATCACGGGGTCGTCCAGGGCGGCTGCGACAACGGCCGAACCGGGAAATTCGTCGTGGTGGTCGATGAGCCAACGCGGTCGCACGGTTCGACGCTACTCGCGATCGCTGCCGGCGAATATGTTGCGGACCGAAGTCTGTACGGTCTCGTCGTTCACTCGAGACGAGCGGCAGACCGTGCCCATTCCGCGTCACTGCCGGTTGGTTCGCCAGGGACGCAGCCTCTTTCGAGAACCGCGAGGACCTTGTGCGGATCGCAGCCGTATACCCCGGCACCGAAAGCGCAGTTGGCTTCGACGATTGCCCAACCACGTCCCTCGATCAGACCGACATCGATGACGATCGATGGCGGAACGGGTACTTCGGCGACCAACTTTTCGATAAGCGCCTGGACCGCGGCCACTTCCGATGGCGTGGTCGGCCAGCTGCCATCCTCGGCGCGGGCGGGGTCACCGTTGCGGAGGTAGGGCGACATCGTCAGTACCGCACCGTCTTTGACGAAGCAGCGGAATTCCGAGCGCCATTCGACGGGCTCGGCCATAAGTACCAGTGTGTCGTCAGGGCACGCTTGCGGTGAGGGCAGACCGATCCCGTTGCGATATACCGCGCCCGCGAATCCTTTGCGGCCGTCTGCGGGCTTGACGAATACCGGGTCGGCATGGCGCCGAGCCTCGCCAAGGGTGGAGATCTGAATCTGTCGCTGCAGTAGGGACTTCGGCAGGTTCGGCAGCCAGTCGTCGGGGGCGTCGAGCAAGGTGATGCCCAGTTGCGCGGCGATCACCTCGGCGAACATCGTCTCGCCGTAGATGGCTGTCGCGGCCGTATCGTCGGGAACGCGCCAATTCGTCAGCCGGACGACATTCCACCCTGCGCGAATAGCGGCGGCCCGCATGACGCGCGAGTCCTCGGAATAGCGGGGCGAAAGGATCAGAGTCGACATTTCTACACGTCATCCACTGCGGGCGTCCCGGAACAGACAGGAATCCGGAATGGACCAGCGGCGAGATCCCTGCGGCGGCGAGAGTCGATTCAGGATGCTGTCGGGCCTGCGCTCAGCGTGGACGAGCCGAGGCTCAGCAATTGCAGGATGTTCTGGATGAAGTCACATCCACCCGGCGCACCGATCGGGAACTCGACGCACGCGGCAACGGGAGCAACGGGCTGAGTGGCGGCTTGGGCGGAGCCGATCGGTGCCAGTATCAGGGCGCCGACCACCGTAGCCACCGCGAAAGATCGTTTCATCGAGAATCCTTTACTGCTCCGAGTTTGCCGACTGCCGAGCGGCGAGGACCAGGCTATTGGGGCGCCGACGCAACCACGAGACCCCGTTTCCGTGGTCTGTGGCTCGAATGATCTGTATGGGTGGAATTCTCGGATCAGTCGCAGCACGCACAGTCGTGATCGTTCGTACTCATGGCGACAGGTGCGGGACAGCACGTGTCGCCCCTCCAAGCATCGAAACCTTCCTTGACCGCGATAGCGGCGATGATCAGGCCGGCGATCGGGTCGGCCCACGACCACCCGAACAGACTGTTGAGCAGCAGCCCGACCAGCAGCACTGCCGAGAGATAGGTGCACAGCAGCGTTTGCTTGGAATCGGCTACCGCGGAAGCCGATCCGAGCTCACGGCCGGCGCGGCGCTGAGCCCACGACAGCACCGGCATCACCGCGAGGCTCACCGCCGCAAGGGCGATTCCGATCGGGGAAGGCCGCGCTTCGCCGACTCCGAGCAGTCCACGGATCGAGTCGACGGTGACATAGAAAGCCAGGGCGAAAAAAGAGAACGCGATGATCCGCAGCGCGATCTTCTCTCGCTTCTCCGGGTCCTGACCGGCGAACTGCCAAGCGACAGCGGCGGCCGAGGACACCTCGATGATCGAGTCCAGCCCGAACCCGATCAGCGCGGTCGAGGAAGCGCGAGCACCCTCGGTCAAGGCGATGATCGCTTCGATGATGTTGTAGGTGATGGTGGCCGCGACGAACCAGCGGATCCGGCGAGCCAGCAAGGCCCGACGCTGCGTCGAAGCCTCGGACACCGAGGATGACATCAGCAGCACTCTTGTGTAGCCGAGTCCGGGCAGCAGGCCGGATCCACGGCCAGCACCAGCCCGGTCAGGTCGTCCAGGGCCCGCCCGATGCGCGCGTCGGCCAGCTCATAACGCGATCGCCGCCCCTCCGGCACCGCGACCACGAGCCCACACCCGCGCAGGCAGGCCAGGTGATTGGACAGGATCTGACGCGACACCCCGATACGTTCGGCGAGGTCCGAGGGGTACGCCGGCGCTTCACGCAGGCTCAGCAAGATCTGCGTGCGCGTGGCATCGGAGAGCGCGTGCCCGAAGCGTGCCAGCGCGTCGCGACGAATCAAGGTATCCACGCAGCGACAGTACATCAGAATCTGTATTCAGAAAATGATGAATCTAGGACTCGGTTCGGTCAGCGATGCGCACGACGGCCACGGTCTTGTCATCGTGGCGTTTGGCCCGAGGGAGCGCCTGGCCGTCCGGGTCGACTTCGGCCTCCCAGATGTGCACATCACGGAGCAGTTGTTCGAGCTGCCGCGTGGACATGTTCGCGACTTCGGGCCAGCTCACCCCGAGCGTGGGAACGAGGTCGAAGGCACCGTCGGTGGCGGCGATGATCCACACCACCTGATCGCGCGGATATCGAACGCGCAGTGCGTGATCGGCCGCACGGGGATCGGCTTCGGCAATCCAATAACCGTCCGGGCGGTTGCGTCGCGCCCGTTCGGCGACCTGAAGCTCCTGCAGAATTTTCTGGTGACGCCCGCTGTAGCCCTGTCCGTCGGCCAGAAAGCGGCGGAACAGGTCTGCCTCCGGTAGCTGCAATCGCGGCAGCCGATCGTCGGTGTGCACCTCCACCGCACCGGTGCGGAGCCCGACGATCACCGACGAGTCACCCAGCACCAGCACATCGACCACGTCGGGTTCGATCCGGACGAGGGCGACAGTGCTCGACGGCGCAGCCCCCGGCTCGATACCGAGCACGTCCACAGCCCGCGCGATCGACCGCGCGAGTATGTCGGCCAACGACGACGATTCACCGATCGACCGCGCGAGATCCGCGGCGAGAAAGTCGACATACGCACCCGCGGAGGGCATCGCCGGATCGTGAGCCGTAGCATCGTCGAGAACGATCACCGCACCGTCGGTAACCACCAATCGGTCCTCGTCGGAGCCGGCAGCCAGTTGTGCGGATTCGACGGTTGTCCCCATACGTCCACAGCGTACGGGCACGTGGTAATCGTCTTCCAGGATCGGCGCGCACCGGATACGGTCACGCCGTGACCAGCGAGATCAGTTTCGATTACCAGCCGGGATCCCTCGACCGTGCCGACGTCCACCAAATCATGCCCCGCATCGACAGCATCCCCCTGATCGATCTCGTCGACACCTTCGAAATCGGTGCCGACATGGAGCCTTCCGGTGACATGTACGGGGGCCTTGCGCCCCAATTCTTCCGGTTCGACTCGGCGACAGAGCATTTCCACGGATCCCGCAAGCCTCGAAAGACCCCCGTTCTCGCGTGCAGTTGCGGGGAAGTCGGCTGTTGGCCGCTATTCACCCGAATCAGCCTGACCGGTGACCTCGTCGTCTGGGACCACTTCGAACAGCCCCATCGCCCCACTCGCGACTACAGCGCGTTCGGCCCGTTCCTTTTCGACCGCATCCAGTACGACACAGCTGTCCAGGACCTCGGCACAGCAATCGAATCCCACAAAGCGAGCTGAGCACAACCCGAACGCACTGGCAGAAGCGGTTAGTTCAGACCGGCATAGCTGTGCAGACCGCTGATCACCATGTTGATGATGAAAAGGTTGAACAGCATCGCCACGAAGCCGGCGATGTTGATCCACGCCGCCTTGGTGTCTCGCCAGCCCGACGTCGCGCGGGCGTGGAGGTAGGCCGCGTAGAGGACCCAGGCGATGAAGGAGCAGGTTTCCTTCGGGTCCCAGCCCCAGAAGCGGCCCCAGGCGGCTTCGGCCCAGATGGCGCCGAGGATGACGCCTGCGCCGAAGAGGGGGAAGCCGATGATGGTGGTTTTGTAGGCGAGCTGGTCGAGGGTGCGGGCGTCGGGGAGGCGGCGGGCGATGGTGCCGAAGATGTTCGAGGACTCTTCGCCTGCCGGTTGGCGCATGCGGAACAGGTAGAGGAGGCTGGCGACGCCCGAGACCAGGAAGACGCCGCTGCCGACGCTCACGATGGTGACGTGGATGGGCAGCCAGAACGAGCGAAGGGCGGGGACCACGGGGGCGGCGTCGGCGTAGAGGACGGTGCCCGCGAGGAACATCAGGATCAGCACGGGCACGAGCAGGAATGCCCACATCGCGCGGAAACGCTGGTCGCGCAGGAAGATCAGGCCGATCACCACGGCGGCCGCGGTGGCCATGGTGGTGAACTCGTACATGTTGCCCAGGGGGAAGCGGTGGGTGGCGAAGCCGCGCAGCACGATCGAGGCGATGTGCAGGACCGCACCCACCGAGAGCACGGAGAACGCCATGTCGCCGAAGCGTTCGGCGCGCGACTTCGCCTCGGGCATCGCGATCCGGCCGGGCAGGGACGGATCGACGGAGCCGTGGTCGCGCGCGGCGACCTGCTTGGCGCGCGCCGAGGCGTACTGCACGATCAGCAGCACCGTCGCCAGGGTGTAGACGGCGATCGCCGACATGAACGAATAGTCGCTGTAGCGTGCCAGCGTTTCGTCGATCGGCATCAGAACTCCGCCTCGATGTCGCGTGCGCTCGTCCGCATCACTTCTCCGCTCCCAGCAACCGTGCCCGCAGTCGATCGAATTCGCCGCCCCAGCCCGCTTGATCGCTTCTGGCGAGGCCGCCCATCTCTACTACGGTTCGTCGTTGATCCACGGTACCTGCCCCGGTGTCGGCGGGGTACGCCCGGATCCAGATCCGGCGTCGTTTCACCAGCAGCGAAACCAGCAGACCGGCCATCATGGTCAGCGCGCTCACCAGCACCCACTGCTGGGCGGGGTCGTGCGAGACCTGCAGGTTCACGAACTCCTCGGCGCCGTCGAAGGTCACCTTGGTGCCGTTGGGCAGGGTGGTCGACTCGCCGGGCCGCAGGTTGACGCGCGCTTCCTTGGTGAGCCGCCCCTGCTTCACCATCTCCGGGTCGAGCGCGAACAGCGACTGCGAACGGCCGGTGTCGAGGCCGGTGTTGCCGCGGTAGATGTCGACGGCGACGGCCGGATCGTCCATCTTCGGAAACGACGACGTGAGCAGACTGCCGTGGAACATCGCGGTCGGCGCGAAGAGACCTTCGATCGCGATCTGGTTCTGGCGACGTTCCTCCTCGGTGGCGTACATGCCGCCGGGCGGGTCGATGCGCAGCACACCGCTGGACAGGAAGGTCTGGGCGTCGTCGGGACGCCACTGGATGGTCTCGGTGCGGGTCTGCCCGTTCGGGAAGGTGACGGTGAACGTCGGCGCGAAACCGTGCCCCTGCAGGTAGACGCGGTCACCGGCCACCCGCAACGGGTGATTCACCCGCAGCTCGGTGCTACGCCACGTATCGGTGGTCAGGTCCTCGCCCGCCTGGTAGTCGATGTTCGAGGTGAACATCTCGGCCTGACCGGTGGGCAGGTAATCGGCCTTGAAGTCCTTGACCTTCACACACAGCGGGGTCATCCCGGTGCCGTCGTTGACATTGCCCGCCCGGAACGAGTCGAACACCGCGGGCGAGGTGGTGCAGAAACCGGGACCACCGTTGGCGATCACGATGACATTGCCCTCGTACCCGAACAGCTTGCCGAGCGCGATGGCGACCAACAGCCCCACCAACGACAGATGGAACACGAGGTTGCCGAATTCGCGCAGATAACCCTTCTCGGCGGAGATCGTCATCTCGCCGTCGCGGTTGCCCGGGCGGACCTCGGTGCGCCAGCCGCGCAACTGTTCGCGCGCCTGCTCGATCACGGCGTCGACATCACGGTCGACGGTCTCGTCGAAATGATGCGGCAGCCGACCGAGGTTGCGCGGGGCGGCGACGGGCGGGGTGCGCAGCGCTTTGTAGTGGTCCCAGCAGCGGGGCAGGATGCAGCCGACCAGCGAGATGAACAGCAGCACGTAGATGGCGGTGAACCAGAAACTGCCGAACACGTCGAACAGTTCGAACCGGTCCATCCACGGGCCGAGCGTCGGCCGGTCGGCGATGTACTGGTCGACCTTCTGCGCGTTCAGGCTGCGTTGCGGCAGCAGGGCGCCGGGAATGGCGGCCAGGGCGAGCAGGAACAGCAGAACCAGCGCCGTTCGCATGCTGGTCAGGCCACGCCAGGTGTTGCGGACCAGCGCCCAGGCGCGGCCGGGAAGCGACTGGCGGGGCGGGGCGGAGGCAGCGGGGGGAGTCAGTGTGTCAGTCATCAGATCGGCAGGGTCACCTCGGAGACGAACCCGTCACGCACCCAGCCGACGAACTGATCCCATGCCCCCGTGACCAGCGCGACGCCGACGGCGACGAGCAGAACACCCCCGACTACCTGAATGGTGCGCGAATTACGCCGCAACCAGCCCACCCCGCGCAGCGCACCCGCCGACCCGAAGGCCAGCACCACGAACGGCAAACCAAGGCCGAGGCAGTACGCCACGATCAGCACCACACCGCGCGCGGCGGTGGTGCCCTCGGTACCGGCCGACACCGCCATCACCCCCGACAGCGTCGGGCCGAGGCACGGCGTCCAGCCGAGCGCGAACACCCCACCGAGCAGGGGCGCACCGACGATGCTGGTGAACCGGCGCGGTTCCATCCGCGTATCGCGTTGCAACGCGGGCACCAGGCCGATGAAGACCAGACCCATCAGGATCGTCACCACGCCACCGATGCGCTGCAGCAGTTCGCGGTTGACGTTGAGCGTCTGGATCACACCGAAAACGGTGGCCGTGGCCAGCACGAAAACCACCGTGAACCCGGCGACGAACAGACCGGCGGCACCGGCGACCCGCAGCTTCGCGCTACGACGCTGCTCGGTGATCGTGGCGACCTGGGCGGTCGAGGCAGGCGGCGCCTCGGCACCGACCAGCCCGGCCAGATACGACAGGTAGCCGGGCACGAGCGGCACGACACACGGTGAAGCGAACGACACCAGGCCCGCGAGCAGACAGGCACCCAGCGCCAACAGCAACGGTCCCGATGCCGCGGTCTGCTGGAACGAGTCCCCGACTGCGGCGAGCGGCATCACTCGGAGGTGTCCTCGTCACGCTGCTCGTCGCGGGGCAACGACAGGGTGCGCTCGGTCTCGGCCGGTTCGACCGGACCGAACTCGAACAGGCCCGCACCGGCGACGCTGCGCGGGACGGTGGCGATGCCCGCCCAACGATCATCGACGGTCCACCCCGCTCCCATGCGGCGGGCACCCTGGCGGGGGCGACACGCGGTCAGATTTCCGGGACGACGACGACTCACTGCTTCTCCTCGAGGGCGAGTTGCTCGACCACGGGCTGCAGGTCTTCGGCCAGTAGCGAGCGAAGGAAGACCGCGGCGACCCGGTGCTGACGATCCAGGATCAACGTGGTCGGGATAACACTGGTTGGGAAATTTCCGCCGAGCGCGAGCAAGGTTCGCATCGACGGGTCGTAGATGGACGGATACTCGATCTTGTTGTCCACTACGAAGTCCTGGGCTTTGTCACGCTGGTGGTCGCGCACATTGATGCCCAGGAATGCGACGCCCTTGTCCTTGGTCGCCGCGTACACCTTCTCGAGCGCGGGCGACTCGGCGCGACACGGGCCGCACCACTGTCCCCACAGATTCACGACCACGACCTGACCGGGGAAATCATCGACCGAAACGGTCTTTCCCTCGTTCATCAGGTCGGGCCCCGCGAGCGTACCGATCGTGCCGCGCGTGGCGGGCGGATCGTATCTGATATCAGTCTTACCACCGGGCGACACGAATTCGAACGTGCCGCCGCCGGTGGCCACCGCATCGGTACCGGTCGAACAACCCGCGGCGGCCACGACGACCAGCAGGGCGGACAGGACGGCGGTCAGCGCCCGCAGCCGATGGCCACGGGCGTTACCCGATGCGATGCAGCGTGTCATGCGCCGTGGACCGACGGATCCGACGCGCCGGCGGGCTCGGAGTAGACGATGTCGACCAGCGTGTCGCCGTGGTAGACCAGCGAGGTCAGCGAGGCGAGCGAGCACTGGCGGTTGCGTGGGTCGTGCCACAGGCGCTGACCCTGCAGGAAACGGCGCAGCGTCCACACGGGCAGCTGATGCGACACCAGCACCACCTCGTGGCCCGCTGCCTCGACGCGCGCCTTGTTCACGGCGGCGAGCATGCGATGCGCGATCTGCAGGTACGGCTCGCCCCACGACGGGGTGAACGGGTCGCGCAGTTTCCACCAGTGCCTCGGCTTGCGCAGCGCGCCGTCACCGACCGACACGCGAAGACCCTCGAAGGTGTTGCCCGCTTCGATCAGGTTCTCGTCGGTGCGCACGATGAGGTCGTGGGCGGCCGCGATCGGGGCGGCGGTCTCCTGCGCGCGTTGCAACGGCGACGCGATCACCAGGGAGATGTCGTGATCGGCCAGCGATCGGGCCACCGCGGCGGCCTGCGAACGACCGGTCACCGACAGGCTGAAACCGGGCAGGCGGCCGTAGAGGATGCCGTTGGGGTTGTGCACCTCGCCGTGGCGCAGCACGTGGACGATGGTTTCCACGCTCGACGGATCGTGGTCGAGACCGGGCGGGGCGGCGGCGGGCGCCGGGTTCGGCGCCTCGTCGGCGACGGGGGTGGGGAGTGCGTCGGGCTGGTCGGAGCTCACGCTTGCGATCCTTCGGGGGTGGCGGCCGCGGCCGCGTGGGCGGCGGCGGGCAGAGCGGCGGCGATACGGTCGAACGCGTCCTCGTCGAGCGCCGCGGAGACGAACCATGCCTCGAACGCGCTCGGCGGCGCGTAGACGCCCGCGTCGAGCAGGGCGTGGAAGAAGGCGGGGTAACGCCAGGTCTGACTCGCCTTGGCGGCGGCATAGTCGGTGACCGGGCGATCGGCGAAGAACACGCTCACCATATTGCCTGCGAACTGCACCTGATGCTCCACCCCGGCTTCGGTGAGCGCTTTCGCGAAGAGGCCGCCGAGCCGATCGGCGTTGCGGTCCAGCGCCGTGTACACCTCGTCGTCGGCCGCGCGCAGCGTCGCCAGGCCCGCCGCGACGGCGACCGGATTACCCGACAGCGTGCCCGCCTGATAGACCGGGCCGAGGGGGGCGAGGTTGTTCATGATCTCGGCGCGACCACCGAACGCGGCGGCGGGCAGACCACCGCTCATCACCTTGCCGAACGTGTAGAGGTCACCGGCCACGCCTTCGCGGCCGTACCAACCCGAGGCGCTCACCCGGAAGCCGGTCATGACCTCGTCCATGATGAGCAGAGCGCCGTTGTCGTGTGCCAGCGTGCGCAGGCCCTCGTTGAAACCGGGCAGCGGGGCGACGGCACCCATGTTGCCCGCGGCGGCTTCGGTGATGACGCAGGCGATCTGGCCCGGATGCGCCTCGAAGGCGGCGGCGACGGCGGGGAGGTCGTTGTAGGGCAGCACGATGGTGTCGGCGGCCTGAGCACCGGTGACACCCGGCGAGGTCGGCAGGCCGAGTGTCGCCACGCCCGAGCCCGCGTCGGCCAGCAAGGCGTCGACGTGGCCGTGGTAGCAGCCGGAGAACTTGATGATCTTGGAGCGCCCGGTGAAGCCGCGCGCCAGCCGGACCGCGCTCATGGTCGCCTCGGTGCCGGAGTTGACCAGGCGCACCCGCTCCACGGGTTCCACGCGCGCGGCGATGGCCTCGGCCAGTTCGATCTCGGCCTCGGTGGGCGCGCCGAACGACAGTCCGCCGGTGGCGGCCCGCTGCACCGCCTCGACGACGGCGGGGTGCGCGTGTCCGAGGATCATCGGACCCCACGAACACACCAGGTCGACATACTCGTTGCCGTCGGCGTCGACGAGGGTGTAGCCGCTGGCCGAGGAGATGAACCGGGGCGTGCCGCCGACCGAATTGAACGCACGGACCGGGGAATTGACACCACCCGGGATCACCGAAGCCGCCCGCTCGAAGAGCTGGGCGGAAATCGGTACCTGCGACGAACTGGCCGTGGTCGCGCGCGGAGAAGAACTCACGAATTCCAGTGTCTCAGCTCGCCTCGGCACGCCGGACGACAGGGTGGAGCACAGTGACCCAGACCGCAGCGACCCACCGGCGACACGCCCGACACGCCGCGATGCCGACGGCTACCGCGCCCGGCTACTACAGCAGGTCGCGGCGCACGTCGGCAGCGGGAGGTACTAGGTGTACATGCAGGGCACGTCGGCCGAGATGGTGTGCAGCTGGCACATGATGCCGTTGTAGATCCCGCTCGAACCGGTCTCCGGGGCGAAGCCGCCCGCGGCGGGGTCCGCCACCATCGGGGTGAGCGGCAGACCGGCCTCGGCCTGAGCGGGCGCGGCGAGCGCGATGGTGGCGAAAGCGGCGCCGACGGCGAATATCCCTGCGGTGAACTTGGTCATCGAGTTTCCTCCTGGTGGGCCCGCCTCGACGGACCCGGCATCGGGTGTTCGAATCCCAACGCGCACATCGGAATTCGACTTCCCTCAGACCATCGGACCCGCGGCGCGCAACGCTACACGTCGTTCGCGGGCCGAAAGGATTCGCGCGACCGCGTCGATCAGGAACAACCCGGCGAGGATCACGAGCCCGGTCGACAACGCCAGCATCGGCGGCACGTACCGCACGGCCTCGAAACCGGAATGCTCATCGCTGCCGACGAATTCGGTACCGCGCCGGGCATTGCCCCAACTGGCGACGGCACCGGCAAGGCAAACGGCGGCCAGGCCGAGTTCGACCGACACCGCGACGATCCAGCGATTCATGCGTGCGATCCTGCCAGGGCCGTGAGTGAGCGCAGGGCCTTGGGTCAGACGACGCTGGGTAGCAGGACGAGGGCGATGGTGGTCAGTCCGAGCAGCACGAGCAGCCCGATCACCAAACAATCGCGCCGCAGACTGTGGGGTTGCTCGATCACCACGCGCATCGTTGCCTCCGCTCCCCTGGCAGCACCATTACTGCCACTGTGTGACAATCCTCACCATACACGGCGGCGCATCAGCGGCCAATGGGGCCTGTTGTTCATCTCCGGTTCGTCTGGAAGTACCCGACCGAGTCGGGTCGGAAACACAGGTACGCCGCGCCGACGGCCAGCACGCCCTGCACGATCGACGTGCCACCGCTCACCATCGCGGCCACGCCGGTGTCGCCGGAGAAGCTGAACATGGTGGCCACAGCCCCGATCCCGAGCCACACCGCGACCACCGTCAGCACTGTGCGCGCCCAGTTCTTACCGCGCCCCAATTGATGGGCGATGGCGACGGTGACACCCGCCAGCAGCACCCCGACGATCGCGGTGAGCACGAAGGCGGCCGTCACCATCAGATCGACGGTCGAGGCGGGGATGTTCGGGTCGCTCTTGTGCATTTCGTCGAGGAACTGCTTGCTGAGCTCGTCGCGCTGCCCGGTCATGGCGACAACGCTCGCGCCCGTGTACACCACACCGAGGCCCGCGACGGCGAACCACAGTTGCTTGGCGGTGCCCACGTCCTCGGGCATCGGACGGGTTTCCGGTTTGTTCGGTGGAACGATCACGACAGCCAGTGTGCGGCCTCGGTCGCCCAGTAGGTGAGCACGATGTCCGCGCCCGCCCGCCGGATGCCGACCAGCGATTCCAGCACGGCGCCACGGCGGTCGATCCAGCCGCGCTCGGCGGCGGCGGTGATCATCGCGTACTCGCCCGAGATCTGGTAGGCCGCGACCGGGACGGTCGAACGGTCGGCCACATCGCGCAGGATGTCGAGGTAGGACATCGCGGGCTTCACCATCACGATGTCGGCGCCCTCGGCGAGGTCGAGATCGAGCTCGCGCAACGACTCGCGGCGGTTGGCCGGGTCCTGCTGGTAGGTGCGCCGGTCGCCCTCGAGCGACGAACCGACCGCCTCACGGAACGGGCCGTAGAACGCCGAGGCGTACTTGGCGGCATAGGCCAGGATCGCGGTGTCGGTGCGGCCGACGGCATCGAGGCCGCGCCGGATCGCGCCGACCTGGCCGTCCATCATGCCGCTGGTACCGAGCAGATCGGCGCCCGCCTCGGCTTGGGCCAGCGCCATCTCCACGTAGCGGTGCAGGGTGGCGTCGTTGTCGACGGCGCCGTCGGTCCCGAGCACACCGCAGTGGCCGTGATCGGTGAACTCGTCGAGGCAGGTGTCGGCCATGACGACGGTCGAGTCACCGACCTCCTCGGCCAGCGCGCGCAACCCGCGGTTGAGGATGCCGTCGGGGTCACTGGCCTGGCTGCCGGTGGCGTCCTTGTCCTCGGGCAGCGGCACGCCGAAGAGCATGAGACCGCCCACGCCGGCGGTCACCGCCTCGACGGCGGCTTTGCGCAGCGAGTCGAGCGAGTGCTGGTACACACCGGGCATCGAGCTGATCGCGCGCGGTTCATCGATCCCGTCGGCCACGAACATCGGCAGCACCAGGTGGCGCGGCTCGAGCGTGGTTTCGGCGACGAGCCGACGCAATGCGGGTGTCCTGCGCAACCGCCGCGGGCGGTCGAAAGCGGTCATAGCCCGCAGAATACGCCTGCGCTATACGGCCCGCACCGGCGCCTATACCCCGCCGGACAGGCGGCTGCGTTCGCCGAGAATCTGCTCGAAGGTTGCGAACACGGGTAGCGGTCCGGCCGAATTCCACATCTGGTTGGTGAGCAGGATCGCGGTCACCGGGCCGTCGTTGGTCCAGCTCGAGCCGAGACCACCCGCCCAGCCGTAGGCACCTGCGCGCGGGCCGTCGGGACGGTCGGTCAGCTGCACGCCCACGCCGTGCCCCCAGCCGGCGCTGCCGTCCGGCTCGGGCCCGCCGCGAGCGATTTGCTCGGCCGTCAGATGGTTGGTGGTGATGGCCGCGACGGACCGTTCGGACAGGATCCGTGTGCCGTCGAGTTCACCGCCGCCGGTCAGCATCCGCGCGAAACGGTGGTAATCGGCGAGCGTGGAGACCAGTCCGTCGCCACCACCCTCGAACGCCGGTGGGCTGCTCCACTGCCCGTCGACCGGATCGAAGACCACACGCTCGCCGTCGACCTCGACGAAATGCGGGCCGAAGCGGTCGAGCTTGCCCGGCGCGACGCTGAATCCGGTGTCGGACATGCCGAGCGGATCGAGCACCCGTTCGGCCAGGAATTGCGACAGGGGCTTGCCCGCCGCCCTGGCGATCAGGATGCCGAGGATCGCCGAGCCGACGTGGTACAGCCAGCGCTCCCCCGGCTGGAACTGCAACGGCAGGGTGCCGAGGCGGGCGAGCCAGATGTCCGGCGGTGGCATCTCGGCCGGAGTCGGCGGACCAGCGCCGAGGCCCAGCTCGGCACAGGCCGCGGTGAACGGCTTCGGCGAGAAATCGGTGAAATCCATGCCCCACCCGAGCCGGAATGTGAGCAGGTCGTCGATCGTGATGGGCCGTCGTGCCGCGACCGTGTCGGTGATCTCGGCAGCCGGATGGGTGAGCACTTGCCGATCGGCGAGTTCGGGCAGTAAACGGTCGACCGGTTCGGCAGGGTCGATGATGCCGTCCTCGATCAGGATCGATGCCGCGACGGCCGTGAGCGGCTTGGTCATCGAGGAGATCCGGAAGATCGTGTCGGTACGCACCGGTGCCGTGCGAGCGGCATCCAGATGACCGATCGCGCCGGTGGCCACGGTGTTCGAATCGTCGAGTAGCCAGGCCAGGCCGAGCAGTTCGTCGGCCGTCACATGGGCGCCGAGGCGTTGGTCTATCGGGTCGAGCGTCATCGCATCTCCTCCCGTTCGCGTGCCGCCACTAGATCACAGCGGTCCGACAGCTATCGCCGAATCGCCTCGGGCAGCACACCGCCACCGGGCACAACAGCCCTCGGCAATCCTGTGGATAACTTCCAAACATTCAGGAGCGCAACAACTTCCGACGGCGAGCGACGAAACTTGTCGGTGCCTCCCGATACAATCGAAAGCGTGTTCGAGGATCGCGCAGCACACAGCGCGATCCGTTCGCGAGGGAGGACGCCGATGAACGCCATTGCCGCACAACGAAAGACCTTCATCACCGAGCCCTACGTCCCGCTGGAGAAGAAGCGGCTGCCCGCCGGCCGTCCGCGCCGCTGGTACATCGCGCACAACCGCAGGCTCAAGGCCATGCGGCTGACCATCGCCCTGCTCGATTCCGGTGTGTACCTGCCGAATCAAGCGACCAACGACACGATCCGGCGCACCGCCGAGAAGATCGACCTGCGCGCGCCGTCGGATGCCACCTGCCGGCTCGTGCGCACGCTGCTGCGCTACAGCCGATGACCCTGATACGCCGAAAGCCCGCCGTGACGGGCGGGCTTTCGGGGTATCTACGACGGCTAGCGGCTGCTGCTGCGGCGGCTCTTCTTACGCGGCGGCGGCAACAGGCCCTCGGCGCGCAGGCGCGACGCGTGCTCGGCCAGCGCCTCCACCAGGGGGCCGACCTGCGCGGTCTCAGGCTGCACGTCCACGCGCAGACCGAACTCGATCGCCGTCTCGGCGGTCTTCGGGCCGATACAGGCCACGATGGTCCGTGCGTGCGGCTTACCCGCGATACCGACGAGATTGCGGACCGTGGAGGACGAAGTGAACAGCACCGCGTCGAAACCGCCGGTCTTGATCATCTCGCGGGTCTCCGCAGGCGGCGGCGACGCACGCACCGTGCGGTAGGCGGTGACGTCGTCGATCTCCCAGCCGCGTTCGCGCAGGCCCTCGGCGAGGGTCTCGGTGGCGATGTCGGCGCGGGGCAGCAGCACCCGGTTCACCGGGTCGAACACGTCGTCGTAGGGCGGGAAGTCGGCGAGCAGGCCCTCCGAGGACTGTTCACCGCTCGGCACCAGTTCGGGGTTGATGCCGAAGGAGCGAACCTTCTCGGCGGTCGCCTCACCCACGCAGGCGATCTTCACACCGGAGAACGCCCGCGCGTCGAGACCGAACTCGGCGAACTTCTCCCACACGGCGCGCACCGCGTTGGTGGAGGTGAACACCACCCACTGGTAGCGGCCGTCGACCAAGCCCTTCACCGCGCGTTCCATCTGCGCGGGGCTGCGCGGCGGCTCGACCGCGATGGTCGGCACCTCCATCGGAATGGCGCCGTGGGTGACGAGCCGCTCGCTCATCTCACCGGCCTGATCCTTGGTGCGCGGCACGAGCACGGTCCAGCCGTACAGCGCCCGCGACTCCCACCACGACATCTTCGAGCGCTTCTCGACCTCTTTACCGACCGTGACGACCAGCGGGCCGACCAGCTCGGAAGCGGCATTGTTCAGCGAGGCGAGCGTCGCCTCGATGGTGCGCTGCTGACGGGTGGTGCCGCGCACGGTCACCGCCACCGGGGTCTGCGGCGCGAGCCCGTGCTCCACCAGCGCGCTCGCGGTCTCGGCCAGGTGGCCGGAAGTGGCGTGCAGCACCAGCGGACCGGGCGCGGCGGCCAGCGCGGCCCAATCCACTTCCCCACGCACATCGGCCTCGGTGTGTCCGGAGCCGAGCGCGATACCGGCGTAGCTCGGCACCGCCGAACCGTTGGGCAGACCGGGCAGCACCTCGAACACCATGTGCGAGCGGGTGACCGCGTTGACCTCGTTGATCACCGAATCGGTCGTCAGCGGGTCGCCGGTGACGATGCGGACCACGTCGTGGCCGTTGCGGGCCTCGGCGATCAGCGTCTTGGCCACCTCGGCGGGTTCGCCGAGCGCCGGACGCACGTCCACCGGACGTTCACCGTCCTCGCCCGGTTCCACGGCCACGCCGATGAGGGCGAGCACACCCTTGTCCACATCGGGATCGGTGAACGCCAGCGTCGCCCGCTCGAGCACCTCGCGGGCGCGCACAGTCAGCAGGGCCGGGTCGCCGGGGCCGGATCCGACGAAAAGGATCCGCCCGGGTTGCTTCTTGGTGGCTCGGCTGCTCATCGGTTGTTCTCCATCGGGCTGGAATTAGGGAAGTCTGTGGCGGGCGCGGGCTCATCGGCGACGCTCAGCAGGGCGCGGGCACCCAGGTCGAGCAGTTCGCGGGCCAGCGTGCGCCCGAGTTCGGCGGCATCCTCCGGCGCGCCGACTATCGAAGCCCGCAACACATCGGAACCGTCGATCGCGGCGGCGCAGGCACGCAGCGACAGTTCCTCGAAGATCCGGCCGTCCTCGTCGATCGACTCGACGACCTCGGCGAGCGCCCCGATCGGCGCGGTGCAACCGGCCTCCAGTTCGCCGAGCAGCGCCCGTTCGGCTTCCACCGCGTATCGGGTCGGCGCGTCGTCCAGACCGGACAGCACTTCGATCAGCTGCGGGTCGTCGCTGCGGCACTCCACCGCGAGCGCGCCCTGGGAAGGAGCGGGCAGCATCTGCACCGGCTCCAAAGATTCGGTGATGGCCTCGGTGCGCCCGATCCGGCACAGGCCGGCGCGGGCGATGACGATGGCGTCGAGCTCGCCCTCGCTCACCTTGCGCAGCCGGGAGTCGATGTTGCCGCGCAGCGGGAGGATGTCGAGACCCAGCCCGAGCGCACGCAACTGGGCGGCACGGCGCGGCGCGGAGGTGCCGACCTTCGCGCCCGCGGGCAGCTCACCGAGCACGAGTCCGTCGCGGGCGACCAGCGCGTCGCGCGGGTCCTCGCGGGGCGGGATCGCGGCGATGGTGAAACGCGGGTCCTGCGCGGTCGGCAGATCCTTGTACGAGTGCACAGCGATATCGATACCGCCGAGAGCGAGCTCGTCACGTAGTGCGGAGGTGAACACGCCGACGCCGATCTTCTGGACCGGGTCCGACGACAGGTCGCCGGGAGTTTTGATCACGACCAGTTCGGCGGGCTGGCCCGCCGCGATCAGGGCGTCGCGCACGGTGCCCGCCTGGGTCAGCGCCAACAGGCTGCCGCGCGTGCCGATCCGCCAGGGCGCACGAGTGCTTCCTGCGGTCACGGTGTCCTCTTCCTGCACTGTCGTGGTCATGATGTGCCCTTCTTCGCACGTCCGGGCTTCGTCTGGTTGTGTGTTACGGCGCGGGCGGTCATGCCGACTGCCCGTCGCCGAGGTGTCCCGCGGTGAAGTCGTCGGCCAGCGCGGACTCGGCCGCGGCGACCTCCATGGGCGCGGCAACCGCTTGCACCGCACCGGGTTTCAGCTCGAACAGCTCGCGCAGCGCCTCGGCGTAGCTGTCACCGCCCGGCGTGGACGCCAACTGCTTCACCCGCACCGTCGGCGCGTGCAGCAGCTTGTCGACGACGCGGCGCACGGTGCGCGCCACTTCGTCGCGAGCCGGATCGGCCAGGTCGGGCAGCCGCGAGTCGAGGCGGAGCAGCTCGGCCTCGACCACTTCGGCGGCACGCTGACGCAGCGCGGCCACCGTGGGGGTGACCTCGGCCATGCGTTGCCCGGCAAGGTATTTGGTGAGTTCGTCGGCGACGATCGCGCGGGCGGCGGCGGTGTCGTCGGCCGCGGCACCCGCGGCCGGATCGCGCTGCAGCGACTCGATGTCGATCACGACGACACCCGGCAGCCCGGCCACGGCGTGTTCCACGTCGCGGGGCAGGCCGAGGTCGCAGAACACCAGCGGTCGTTCGGCCGCACCGGTGTTCGCCCGGCCCGCGAGGGCCCGGTGAGTGTCGGCCAAGGTCACCACGGCCCCGACCGCGCCGGTACAGGTGATGACGACGTCGGCGCCGGCCATGGCGTCGATGAGCCCGCCCGTCTCCACCGCGACGGCATCGACACCGTGCATGGTCCGCCCGGTCTCCGCGAGCCGCTGCGCGCGATCGAGCGTGCGGTTCACCACCACGATGCGGCCGATGCCCGCCCGCGAAAGATGCGCAACGGCAAGGCCACCCATGGCACCCGCGCCGAGCACCACGGCGGTGCGCCCGGTGAGATCGCCGATCACGCCGCGCGCCCGGTCGAGCGCGACCGAAACCACGGAGGCACCGGCC
The DNA here is from genome assembly GCF_040639775.1 of Nocardia sp. NPDC023733. Classification (NCBI taxonomy): domain Bacteria; kingdom Bacillati; phylum Actinomycetota; class Actinomycetes; order Mycobacteriales; family Nocardiaceae; genus Nocardia; species Nocardia sp. NPDC023733. The sequence goes on from NZ_JBFAAN010000004.1 coordinate 104,529, forward strand.
CGGTCGATCCCGGTTTCGGCGTGCACCCGCTTGCCGACGCGCAACCCGTGCTGGGCCAGCTCGTGCAGGGTGCGGCCGACGGCCTGCTGGTTGTCGGCGCTGGCGTAGGCGCTGCGGATCTGGCTGAGCACCTGCTGTTCGCCGACGACCATCGAGTCGAGCCCGCTGGCCACCGCGAACAGGTGCTCGGCGGCGGCCTCGCTGTAGCGCACGTAGGCATGCCTGGTGAGGTCGGCGAAGGCCATCCCGGAGTGTTCGGTGAGCAGCTCGCCCACCACGTCGAGGCCACCGTGGAAGGCGTCGACCACCGCGTACACCTCCACCCGGTTGCAGGTGGAGACGATCATCGCCTCGGACACGTGACTCGACTCGAGCAACCGGTCGACCAGTTTGGGCCGGTCGGCCTCGCTGACAGCCACCTTCTCCAGCACCGAAACGGGGGCACTGCGATGGGAGATCCCGACAAGCAGAATGCTCATGACTGCACCTCGCCCGGTTCGGTCACGCGCGCACGCGCGCCTGCCTGTTGGTTCGCTCGCTGACGCTCGCTCATGGGGTGATCACCGATCCCTGGGTGCTTGGCTGGCGTTGCCGCATGCGGGTTGGCCGAATGCGGCGCGGTGCGACGCGGCGGCCTGCCGCGCGCCGGTTCGACCGGCGCGGGGTGATTGAGGGCGGGATGGTTCTGCGGCGGCACCCGCCGCGCGACCCGACCTGAGCTCGCGTGGGCGACCTCGGGCAGCGGCGGCGCGTCGTTGCGGGCGGCGTCGAAGGACAGCATCTGCAGTTCCATCGCCAGATCCACCCGGCGGATCTGCACGTGCGCGGGCGCGCGCAGCTCGCACGGGGCGAAACTCAGGATCGAGAGCACCCCGGCGTCGACGAGCCGGTCGCACACGTCCTGCGCGGCTTCGTCGGGGACCGCGAGCAGCGCGATCGTGGGGGCGAGAGCGGGAATCTGGGCGACGAGCAGCTCGACGTCGCGCACGACGAGACCGGCGTACGACTGACCGATCACCGCCGGGTCGTTGTCGAAGATGCCGACCACGGTGAAGCCGCGTACCCCGAAACCGCCATAGCCGACCAGGGCGCGGCCGAGGTTGCCCGCGCCGATCAGCACCACCCGATGTCCCTGCGACAGACCGAGCACGTCTTCGATCCTGGTGCGCAACTTGGCTACGTCATAGCCGACACCCCGCACACCGTTGGGTCCGAGGAAGGAAAGATCCTTGCGCAGCTTCGCCGAATTGACACCCGCCGCGACAGCCAGTTCCTCACTCGATACGATGGCAACACCGGAGTCGGCCATGCCGGCCAGAACTCGGAGATAGGTAGCAAGACGAGTCACCGTGGCCTGCGGGATATCCCGCGCGAGAGCCTTGCCGGAGGCGCCTGTCGGCGTCTCGTGCTGCTCTGTCACGTCGTCGGCTCCTCGTTCCGGGCCTGATCGCGGTCCGGTACCTGTCGTTGCTTCACCGGTTGTGGGCCGCTGCGTCTCGAGGCAGCGACCGGTGCCATGGGGGGCGTACAAACCCGATCACCACCGCTGCTGAAGGCGGCGGTGCGGATTGCGTGCCACCACCGTAACCGCTTGTGCAGGCGTTCACAAAGTCGGTGAATTTGGCCTCATTTTCGCTCGCGACCAGCGAAACGGCTCAGATCGGCCCGCAAACGTGGCTCGTCGACGTCGAAATAGCTGTGTTCACGGCCGTCCAACAGCACAACGGGGAGCCGATCACCGTATTCGGCACGCAATGCCGGGTCGGTTGCCGCCGCTTCATCGACATCCACGGTCTGTACCGGGAGACCGAAATCACCACAGATGGTCTCCAACTGGGCGAGTGCGATGCTGCACATTCCGCAACCGGCGCGCGTCAACAGGGTCACGGTTGGTGTGGGATTCGTCATGGCTCTTATTTAATCCCCGGGCTCGCCACGGCATGTCGGCGAATCCGGTTACTGTGGACATGTTCGCGCGACTAGCGGAGGGTACTGGTGCCGGAACGTTCGAAGGTGACTAGGGCCGGATTCGTCGCAGGGCGATTCGGCGAGTTCCCTGCGCGGTGGCAGCCCAGCCGCCTCGGCCAGGAACTGCAGGAACAGTTCGCGCGGCTGCCGCGCAGCCCGTTCGGGCCGAGCGAGGAGGAGCTGCGCGCGAATCTGGCCGGTGAGGCCAGTGCCGATGCCGCCCTCACCCTGCACGATGCCGAACTGGCCGAACAGGGCACCGACGCCGGCCCCGAGGTGCCGCGCGACCTCACCGCCGCCGCGTTCTTCGATGTCGACAACACCCTCGTGCAGGGCGCCTCGATCGTGCATTTCGCGCGTGGCCTGGCGGCCCGCAAGTATTTCAAGACCTCCGATCTGGTCGATGTCGCCTGGAAACAGGTGAAATTCCGGGTCACCGGCAAGGAGAACTCCTCCGATATGGCCTCGGGCCGGGAGAAGGCGCTCAGCTTCATCGCCGGTCGGCCCACCGCCGAGCTGGCGATGCTCGGTGAGGAGATCTACGACGAGATCATCGCCGACAAGATCTGGCCGGGCACCCGTGCGCTCGCGCAGATGCATCTGGACGCGGGTCAGCAGGTGTGGCTGGTGACCGCGACCCCGGTGGAGCTGGCGAATGTGATCGCCAAGCGGCTCGGCCTCACCGGTGCGCTCGGCACCGTCGCCGAGAGTGTCGACGGCAAGTTCACCGGTCGCCTGGTCGGCGACATCCTGCACGGCCTCGGCAAGGCCCACGCCGTGCGCACCCTCGCGATTCGTGAGGGCCTGAATCTCAAGCGGTGCACCGCGTACTCCGACAGCCACAACGACGTGCCCATGCTGTCGCTGGTCGGCACGGCCGTGGCCATCAACCCCGACTCGGATCTGCGTGAGGTGGCCAAAAACCGGGGCTGGGAGATTCGCGACTTCCGCACCGGGCGCAAGGCCGCCAAGATCGGCGTACCGACCGCGCTCGCGCTCGGCGCGGCGGGCGGTGCGGTCGCGGCGGCGGTCGCCCGCCACCGCGAGAAATAGCTAGCCGAGAACCGGGTTCCTGCGCTTGGCCAGCAGCTTGTACAGGGTCTGCTGGATGGTTTCGCGCACCTGGTCGGTGACCTCGAACATCGTCATCGGGTCGTCGGCTTCCTCGGGTTCGAAGGCGGTGGTCGCGATCGGCTCACCGAACTCGATGTACCACTTCGACGGCACGGGGACGGCACCGAGCAGACCGAAGTGCGGGAACAACGGGGTCACCGGGAAGTACGGCAGGCCGAGGAGACGGGCCAGCGGCTTGATGTCGGCCAGCTTCGGGTAGATCTCCTCGGAGCCGACGATCGACACCGGGATGATCGGCACACCGGTGCGCACCGCCGCCGACACGAATCCACCGCGACCGAAACGCTGCAGCTTGTACCGGTCGGCGTAGTTCTTGCCGACACCCTTGAAGCCCTCGGGGAACACCCCGGCGATGTGCCCGGAGCGCAGCAGCCGTTCGGCATCGGGGTGGCAGGCGAGGGTGTGCCCGGCCTTGCGGGCGAGCGCACCGAAGACGGGCAGCTCGAACACCAGGTCGGCGGCCAGCAGGCGCAGCGCGCGGTGGGCGGGGTGCTTGTCGTGCACGGCCAGCTGCAGCATGAGCCCGTCGAGCGGAACCGTGCCCGCGTGGTTGGCGACGAGCAGCGCGCCGCCGGTGGCGGGAATGTTCTCGATCCCGGAAACCTCCACCCGGAACCAATATTCCGACAGCGGCCGCAGGGCGGGCAGGATCACCGATTCGAGCAGGTGCTTGTCGTAGCCGAATTCGTCGATCTGGTAGTCACCGGTGAGCCTGCGCCGCGCGAATTCCGCGGTGCTCTCGATCTGCTTGCCGAGTGCGTCGCGCAGGGTTTCCGTCAGCGACTTCGGCGGCCGCGTCGGCATGCCCGGCCGATGATCGCTCAGGGCGGTGACGGGGGTGGGTTGAACCGGAACCTCCGGTTTACGCCGGGACGACGGCCGGTGTCGGGTCTCGACATTCACGTCGAGACGAATGACTTTCGCTCCTTCGTTCATGTGTGCGCTCCTGAACCGGCCCCGATGAGGCCGAGCAGTTTGTGTTCCGCGGCGTCGATCCATGCCGGATCGAAGACGGGCCGCAACGCTGCGCCCGCGATGAAGTCGTCGAATGCCTGGACCGTCGTCCAGCGCGGGGTGAATCCGAGTTCGGTTCGCATGCGGGTGGTGTCGAGACCGCAACCGAAGTAGAAGTAGTCGGGTTGTTCCCCGCTGAAACCGCGCATGACCGGGCCCATCAGGCTCCGGCCGACGGTGCGGAAAACAAAGAGAGGTACCGGGGCGGCGATCCGCCCGGCCCGGCGGATGGCCTGCGACATCGCCAGCGCACCGTCTCCGGCCACATTGACGGTACCACCGTGGGCACGCGAGGCGGCGTGTACGAGTACCGCCACCGCGTCCTCCTCGTGCAGCAACTGCATCCGGGCTTCGCGCCCGAGCACGGTCGGGGTGATCGGCGACCGCAGATATTGCACGCCACTGTCGGCCAGCCGTGGACCGACGATGGGAGCGAGCCGCAGAATCGACGCCGACATATCGGGCCTGCGCCGCGCCATCGCGCGCACGAGCGCCTCGATATCGATCATGTCGCGGGCGAACCAACCGGCCGGTGGCGTGCGCGCACCCATTTCCTCGGTGAATTTCGCCGGATCCTTGGCGCTGCAGCCGTAAACGGCCGACGACGAACGCACCACCACACTCCGAACCGATTGCGCCTTCTGGCACACCGCGAGCAGCTGCATGGACCCGAGCACATTCAGGTCTTTCATCACCGCGCGACCGCCGCGCGCCGGTGGACGGGTGAGCAGGGCCGCGTGGACGACCGTATCGACGTTGTTGTTCTCGACGACCTTGCGGATCAGCGGATTCCTGATGTCGGCACGCACGAATTCGGTACGGCCCAGGCGACGGCGCACCTCGCGACCGGGCGGCATGGTGTCCACCGCGATGACCCGTTCGACACCGGGATCGGCGGCGAACCGGGACGCGATCTTGCTACCGAAGTAGCGGCTGGCACCGGTCACCAGCACGACTTTCGGTTCATGACGTTCCCGCGTATCGGAACCCGGACCTGACCCCACTCAAAGCCCCCTGCTTCTCATGATTTCCGCGTACCAGAGTAGCCGCATTCGCGCCACCCGCCGACACGATCTGGCAGCTTTTAACAAGGCCGACCCGTAATCGCGAGAGCCCGTCACCTCGAAAGGTGACGGGCTCTCGCGGGCACGCAGGCTTACTTGCCGAGTTTGCGCCGCTGAACACGTGTGCGGCGAAGCAGCTTGCGGTGCTTCTTCTTCGACATACGCTTGCGGCGCTTCTTGATCACAGAACCCATAGGGTTTCCTCGCGTTCTCTCTACTCGGCATGCACACGCGGTGTCGCGTGCGTCGTCTGGTGCCCGCGCCGCCGGGGCGCACCGGACACCACGAAGCGGTGCCCCGGCAGGCGGACACGAACCGATTGTCCATGCTACCGGGACACCAGAGCAGCGACGAAACCGCCCTTTCAACCTGGCCGGGCTATCTCATCCGGCGTCGAAGTACGACGTCTCCAGGTAGTCGTGCACCGCCTTCGCGTGCACCCGGAACGAGCGTCCGACCCGCACCGCGGGCAGTTCACCCGAGTGCACGAGCCGGTACACCGTCATCTTCGACACCCGCATGAGATCGGCGACTTCGGCGACGGTGAGAAACTGTGTGCCACCGCCGATCACCGGTTGCGGAGTGGCACCGACTCGTGGAGCGGGTGACCCCGATCCACCGCCGGACGCCGGTGAATTACTGGACATTCTGTTCGCAGACATCATGGCACCATTGACCTCCGGCACGTCCGCGCCGCCGGCTTCCCCACCGGCGGAACAGACACGCACGTGCTTCTACGAGCTTAGCGGTGCCAGTGGGATTACTGCGACGGGTGTGAGAAATCGGTTATCACGCCGGGCGACCGCGCGTCATTCGCTGGACGCGCCCTGTTCCACGGATCGACGCTTGGCGGCCTGCAATGCCTCCATGAAAGTGGAGCGAATCGCACCGCGTTCGAGTTCGCGCAATGCCGCGGCCGTCGTGCCGCCGGGCGAGGTGACCGCCGCGCGCAGATCGACGGCGTTCTGCCCGCTCTCGTCGATGAGCGCGGCCGAGCCGATCATGGTCTGCACGACCAGTTCGGTGGCGACCTCGCGGGTGAGGCCGAGGCCCACACCGGCGTCGATCATGGCCTCGACGACGAGGAAGAAATACGCCGGACCCGACCCGGAGACCGCGGTGACGGCGTCCATCTGCGTCTCCGGCACCGTGACGACCTTGCCGACGGCCTCGAGCATCTCCCCGACCACTTCGAGCTGCTCGGGCTTGGCGTAGCGGCCGGGCGACAGCACGGACATGCCCTGACCGACCAGCATCGGGGTGTTGGACATGACCCGCACCACGGCGAAGCCGGCCGGTAGCTTCGACTCCAGGTGACCGGTGGTGATGCCCGCGGCCAGCGAGACAAGTACCTGATCGCTGCCGCTGTCGAGGTCGGCCTTGGACAGGTCGGCGAGTACCGAGTCGACCACGTTCGGCTTCACCGCGATGACGACGATGTCGGCGCCCACGACGGCGTCGGCGGTCGACCCGGTGACCCGCACCTTGAACCGCTCGGCGAGCTGGGCGGCCCGTGGGGCGAGGGTCTCGACGACGACCAGATCCTTGGGCGCCCGACCGGCTTCCAGCAATCCGGCGACCAGCGCCTCACCGATCCGCCCACCACCGACAACAGCAATTCTCGTCATGCGGCCAAGGTTAGTGGTGGTGCGGCCGCGATTGTTACTTGGCGGGGATCAGTGCCAGTTGGCGGCTCTGGGCGACCACCGCACCGGTGGAGTCGAGGACCAGTTGGTCCTCGTCGAACATGCGCTCGCCGACTTCGCGGGAAGTGGCGATGACGCGCAGCCAGCCGGGCGCCGGGACACGGCGCAGGTAGGTGGTCATCTGGACCGTCGGCGACCAGCCGAAGTGCCCGAGGTTCATCGGCACCGGCGGGCTCATGTCGGCAGCCATCATCGCGAAGGCGGCGCGGACCAGGGGGTCGGCTTCGTCGCCGTCGAAGGGGCGGATCCACAGTCGCAGCCGGGGATCACCGGTCTCACCGCGCAGGAATTCGCCCCAGGTGGGGTCGAGCAGGACATGCGCGCCCTGGCTCACGTGCACGATCTTGCCCATCGGCGAGTCCGGGGTGTAGCGGAGCGCGGCGTCGGTGGGTTCGGCGGGCATGTCGCTGTCGGGGCCGCTCCAGCGGGTGGCGGTGGCGTCGAGGTGGCCGAAGGTGAACGCGGTGCGCACCAGGGTGCGGTCGTTCTGGATCAGCTCAGCGTCGACCAAGCAGATCTGGCGGCCCTTCTTGCGGATGTGCACCGCGTACTCGACCTTGCCGGGATCCGGGGCGCCGAGGAAGTCGGAGCTGGCCGCGATGGGCGCCATGCGGGCGTAGGAGGCATCCGCCTCGGTGAGCCATCGCGTCGCCGCGGCGGCGCTGGCGGCCACCATGGTGCCGCCGTGCACCTTGGGGCCGATGGTCCAGGTGGGGTCGATGACACCGGCGTAGCGGCCGGTTTCGGCATCGGTGGTGGTGAGCTCGGTCAGGTCGATGACCTGACTGAACGGCGCGTCGGTCGCGAGTTCTCGCGTCATCGTCACTCCTGGTCGCGGTGCACTTTCGTACAGCGTACAAGCATGGTGCGGCTAGGCATATTCCCGAATTCGCCGCGATGGTTTACGGCAGGTCGGCGTGGCGGGGCTGCGGGTCGGGCGTGGCACCGGTGAGGTGACGGCGCGCGAATTCGAGCGTGCGCGCCAGCAGGGCCGAACGGGCGGCCGTGGTCCGCGCGTTCTGGGTGTTGATCTCGGCGACGGCGTGACCTCGAAAACCCGTGTGCACCAGGTGCTCACACAGTTGCGCGCACGGCTGGGTGCCGTCGCCGGGGACCAGGTGCTCGTCGTGGGCGGCGCCGCGGCCGTCGGCCAGGTGCAGATGCACCAGGCCCTCGCCCATCCGCCGGGCCAGCTCGAGCGCGTCGGTACCCGCCGTCGCGGTGTGCGACAGGTCGAGGGTGTAGTGGTCGAAACCGGTATCGGTCGGGTCATAGGACGGGCTGAACGCGCTCACCGCGCGCCCTGGCCCCGCGCGACGTTCCAGCCTGCGCACCGCACCCTCACGGAACAGGGTGTCGGCCCGCATCGGGAACATGTTCTCCACCGCCACCTTCACCGGGTGGTGCGCCTCGAGCTCACCGACCTGCTCGGCGAACCCCCTGGCGTAGCGGCGCTGCCAGCGGAACGGCGGATGCACGACCACGGTGTCGGCACCGAGCGCCTCGGCCGCGCGCACACTGCGTTCCAGCTTCGCCACGGGGTCGGCGCCCCAGACCCGTTGGGAGATCAGCAGACACGGCGCGTGCACCGCGAGCACCCGGACGCCGTAGCGCTTGGCATAGGACTGCACGGTGTCGATGTTCTGACTGGCCGGTTCGGCCCACACCATCAATTCGATTCCGTCGTAACCCAATTCGGCGGCATAGCGGAACGCCGCCTGGGTGTTCTCCGGATAAACCGACGCCGTCGACAGCCCGATCTCGATGTTCCCCACGGCCCACTCCCTGTATTCAGCTGGTACTGAGGAGGAAGGCTAGCGGTCCGAGCGTCACGAAGACGCCGACGATGACGGCGATCACCGTGCTGAAGATGTCGTCGGTGCGGCGCAGCACCCGGACCAGCGCGACCAGACCGAGGATCACCACCATCGCCAGCGCCAGCGCCACCCAGGGCAGCGTCTCCCACATCGTCTCGAAACCCTTGAACAGCAACATGCCCGCAACGGCCGCACCGAAGCTCTGCGCACCGAGCATCATCCATTCGCGGCGATGATCGTCGGCGGGCGCCTTGGCCGTGAATCGGGAGATCCGGCCACCCGAGGCCGACCGGTTGCGCGACGACGCGACCCGGCTCTTGGCACGGGATCTCGCGCGACCCGCCACCTTGGCCGCGGCGGCCTTGGTCGCGGCGCGCCTGCTCGCCCGGCTCGGTTTCGGCTCGGGCTCGTAGTCGTCGTCCTCGTACTCGTCGTAGTCGCCGTAGTCGGTGTCGGAGTAGTCGTTGTCGGCGTAATCGCGGTCGGTGTAGTCGGATTCGGCGTAGTCGTCGGTCGCCGGTTCCACGCCGCCGAGGCGATACACCTCGGTGCGCGCGTCGGCGGTGGCGTCGATCTCGGCGCGCTGACGCAGCAGATCGCCGGCCACCGAGTCACCGGCGAGCAGCGGCTGTTCCTGGCTGATCGGCGACCAGGCCGCCGTCGGGAGACCGCCGCTTTCGGGCGCCTGATCCTGCGCGGGGCGGTGCCTGCGGGCCGACCACGACGGCAGACCGCCGCCCTTGCCCGCATCACGTCTGCGCTCGAGCGACGGGCGCGGGTCGGCGGGGGCCTCGGGTGCGGGGCTGTAGGCCTGCGTCGGCTGCGGGTAACCGTTCGGCGCCGGATATCCGCCGTCCCTGCCGTTGAAAGCCTGCGGCTCGTAGGCGGGCGGTTCGTAGGGTGTCGGCTCGACGCTCGGATGGTTCTCGAATCCGAGATCCGGGAAGGCGTTGAAGCCGGGGGTCTGGCCGGGACGACCCATGAACGCGCGGGGCGCGTCGATCCCCGACTCGTGCAGCGAGGCCGCGTACCCGCTCGCGGCGGGCGGTTCGGCGGCTTCCTCCGCTGCCTCGGCGGCGCGGCGGCGCGCGGCGCGGCCACCGGTGACGGGTGGTGCGGTCGGTGCGGGCGGTTCCGGGTACTGGGGTTCGTCGTCGGCCTTGCGGCGACGGCCACCGCCGACGGCGGGCAACGCACCGGAGCCGAACATCTCGGCGATACCGGGGTCGACGGGTTGCGCCGTCCCGCCGGGCACACCGAGCCTGCCGTTCTGGCGGGTGTCGCGGGCTTCGGCACGGAAGGGGCCGAACGGATCGGAGCCGGACCGGGACGCGGTGGGCGCGAGGGGGTCCGCGGTCGGATCGAGGCGGGTGATCGGGCCGGAGATCGGTGAGTACGCCGGTTCGGCGGGGCCGGGCGGCGGATACGGCGCGGGCTGTTGGCTCGCGGGCGGTTCGTAGCTCGGCGGTTCGTAGCTGGGTGGTTCGTAGCTGGGCGGTTCGGGCGGTGTCTCGGTGGGCGCGGCGTGTGAGCGGCCACCCGTCCGGACCACCGCGTTCTCACCGGTCAGGTCGGTGACCGAGACCCCACGACCGCTGCGGCGCCGCCTGCCGCCACCGGAGGACGGCGGCGACCCGCCCTGCGCACCGTTGCGCGCGAGCAGTTCGGCTACCGAGAGCTGTTTGGAATCCTCACCACTCATGCTGTCTCCCTACCGGTTCCACCGGCGGCATCGCCACCGGGCCACCCCCGTTGGGTTCGGTATCGAGTTTGCGCAGGATCAGCCCTTCGCGCAGCGCCCAAGGACAGATCTCGATGCTGTCGAGCGATAACGCCCGCATACTCGCCTCCGCGACCAAAGCCCCGGCCACCAATTGCTGGGACCGGTCCGAACTCACACCTTCCAGTTCCGCGCGATCCGATGCGGTCATCCGGGAGATGAACGCGATCAGCTGGCGCAGACCGGAGCTGGTCAGTGTACGGCGCACCCGTGGGCCCGCGGCCGAGGGTGCCGCTCCCGTGAGCCTGGCCAGCGAACGGAACGTCTTCGACGTGCCGACGGCGAGGTCGGGTTTGCCCGCTTCGATCAGGGTTTTGGAGGGGACGACGAGTTCGGCCTCCAGCCAGTCGCGCAGGACCGCGATCTTGCGCTTGCCCGGCGGATCGTCGCGTAACCACTCCCTGGTCAACCTGCCCGCGCCGAGCTGCAGCGACAGGGCTACATCGGGCTCCTCGTCGCCGCCGTTGGACATCTCCAGCGAACCGCCGCCGATGTCGAGGTTGAGGATGCGCCCGGCGCTCCAGCCGAACCAGCGGCGCACCGCGAGGAACGTCAGCCGCGCCTCGTCCTCGCCCGAGAGGACCCGCAGATCGACCCCCGTGCTCGCCCGCACCCGGGTGAGCACTTCCTCGGAATTGGTGGCCTCACGCAGGGCCGATGTGGCGAACGGCATCAGTTCCACGCACTTGGCCTTGCGGGCCAGATCGGCGAATTCGGCGATGGTCGTGATGAGCCGCGCCTCGCCCGCCTCGGTGATCCGCCCGTCGCCGTCCATGTTCTCCGACAGGCGCAATGCCGCCTTCGACGAGCTCATGGGCATCGGGTGTCCACCACGATGCGCGTCCACCACCAGCAGGTGAACGGTATTGCTTCCGACATCGAGAACACCTAGCCGCACTCCGAATACGGTACTTGGTGATCCGGGAGTACAGGGCAGGCGACTGAACTGTTAGCGTCAGAACTTGTGACCGAAGGCGAAGGCCCCATCGCGCAGACCGGGCTCCGACCTGGGCGGAAGATCGATCCGGCCCCGGAAGTCGAGCTGGATTTCCCGCGCGAGTGGATCGAGTTCACCGACCCAGCAAACGACGAGCACCAGATCGTCGCCGACCTCACGTGGCTGCTGTCGCGCTGGTCGTGCGTGTTCGGCACCCCCGCCTGCCAGGGGATCATCGCCGAACGCCCCGACGACGGGTGCTGTTCGCACGGCGCGTTCCTCGCCGACAAGGACGACCGCAAGCGCCTCGCGGGTGCTGTGAAACAGCTCACACCGCAGGACTGGCAGCTGATGGGCGAGGCCACCGAGAACGGCAAAGTCGTCAAGAAGGGTTACCTCGAGCTCGACGAACTCGAGGACGAACCCGCCCTGCGCACCCGCCGTTTCGACGGTGCCTGCATCTTCCTCAACCGCCCCGGATTCGCCGCGGGCGCCGGCTGCGCGCTGCACATCATGGCTGTACGCAAGGGCATCGAACCGCTCGAGGTGAAGCCGGACGTGTGCTGGCAGCTGCCGATCCGGCGCACACAGGACTGGGTGGAGCGCCCCGACGGCGAGCAGATCCTGCGCACCGTCGTCACCGAGTACGACCGCCGCGGCTGGGGCCCCGGCGGCCTCGACCTCGACTGGTATTGCACCGGCTCCCCCGACGCCCACGTCGGCGCGAAACCGGTCTGGCAGTCCTACGCTCCCGAACTGCGCGAACTCCTGGGGGCCCCCGCCTACGAGGAACTGGCCAAGCTGTGCCGCCGCCGCGAGGGCCTCGGCCTGATCGCGGTGCACCCCGCCACGGTCGAAGCCGAACGCCTGCACGGCCCGCATCCCGCCTGAGCCGAGGGTCCGGTTCACCTGCCCGCAATCGCCGCGTCATCGAGGTCGGGTTGGATCGCTGCTCATGTCCAAGAAAGCGCTCTACCTCGCGACCCTGACGATCGGCGCCACCCTGTCCATGACCGGGCTCGCCCACGCCGAGCCGAACGGTGACCCGGCGAAGTACGCCGACTTCACCTCGAGCTTCGTGAGTTACACCGACCCCGCGGCCATCGACGCCGCGAAGAACGGCAAGTACATCATCGCCAGCACCCAGGGCACCTCGACCACCATCGCCTGCCGCGGCAACGGCGCCGACGTGGAGATCTACGACTGCATGCAGGAAGACGCCTACGGCTGGGTTCCGTTGAAGAAGATGGACACCCCGCTGGGCGTCGTCTGGAGCGCTATCTGACACGCACGACGAAACCCGGCATCGCCTCGGATGCCGGGTTCTCGTCGGTCAGGCCTCGAGCTTGTAACCCAACCCGCGCACGGTCACCAGGTGTTCCGGCTTCGCCGGGTCGGCCTCGATCTTCGAGCGCAACCGCTTCACATGCACATCGAGGGTCTTGGTGTCGCCCACGTAGTCCGCGCCCCACACTCGGTCGATCAGCTGCCCACGGGTCAGCACGCGGCCCGAGTTGCGCAGCAGGTATTCGAGGAGGTCGAACTCCTTCAGGGGCAGCGTGACCTGTCCGCCGTTGACGTGCACCGTGTGCCGGTCCACATCCATGCGCACCGGCCCGGCCTCGAGCACACCGTTCTCGCTGCCGGAGTCGAGTTCGTCGCCCGCACCGCGACGCAGCACCGCACGAATGCGGGCGATGAGCTCGCGCGCCGAGTACGGCTTGGTGACGTAGTCGTCGGCGCCGAGCTCGAGGCCGACCACCTTGTCGATCTCGCTGTCGCGCGCGGTCACCATGATGACCGGCACGCCGCTGCGGGTCCGCAGCTGTTTGCACACGTCGGTGCCGCTCATGCCGGGGAGCATGAGGTCGAGCAGGACGATATCGGCGCCGGAGCGGTCGAATTCGGCCAGCGCGGACGGCCCGTCACCGGCGATGGTGACGTCGAAGCCTTCCTTGCGCAGCAGGAACGCCAGCGGATCGGCCAGCGACTCCTCGTCTTCGACGATCAACACACTCGTCATCTGCGTGCCTCCACACCGTTCGTTCGTCCAGCGGGATTGCGCTGGGCGATGGTTTCTCTCGTGGCGAGCTCGGGCGTCTGGCCCGCGTCCTCGTCCCCATCGGTTTCCAGATGGGCGGGGATGCGCAGGGTGAACGTCGAGCCGGTGCCCAGTTTGCTCCACAGGGTGATCTCACCGTTGTGGTTGGCCGCCACGTGTTTGACGATGGCCAGGCCGAGCCCGGTACCGCCGGTCGATCGGGAGCGGGCCTTGTCGGAGCGGAAGAACCGCTCGAACACCCGTTCCTGGTCTTCTTTCGCGATGCCGATGCCACGGTCGGTGACGGCCATCGCGACGTGATCGCCGCGCAGCGACCGGCTCACCGACACGTGCGACCCCTGCGGCGAGTACGCGATGGCGTTCTCCACCAGGTTCGACAGCGCGGTGACCAGCAGCGTTTCGTCGCCGAGCACTTCCAGCCCGCTCGGCCGGTCGGTGCTCACGGTGATGCCCGCGGCTTCGGCGGCGGTGCGCGAGCGGTCGACGGCCTGCTGCACCACCGTGTCGACATCGACAACGGCCAGGTCGGGCAGTTTCTCCGCCCCCTGCAACCGCGACAGCGCGATCAGTTCGGTGACCATCTTCCCGAGGCGCCGGGATTCGGCCAGCACGCGGGACCCGAAGTGCCGAACGGCGTCGGGGTCGTCGGCGGATTCGAGCATGGCCTCGGCGAGCAGGCTCATCGCGCCGACCGGCGTCTTGAGCTCATGGCTGACGTTGGCGACGAAATCGCGCCTGGTCGCCTCCATGCGCGCCTGTTCGGAGTCGTCGTCGGCGAACAGCACGACGAAACTGGTCTCCTCGCGCGAGAGCTTGCGTGCGATGCCGCGCACCGCGATCCGTCCGCGACCGGGTAGCGGGTTCTTCGCGGTGAGGTCGAACTCGGCGGATTCACCGGTGGCGAGGACTTTCTCGACCGCCGACCAGGCGCGTTCGTCGAGGAGCCGGTTGCGGACCAGGCCGAGTTCCTCGGCACGCGGGTTGACCAGCACCACATCGCGGTATTCGTCGACCACGGCGATGCCGCTCTCGGAGGCGAGCACGATGAGGTCGAGCACCTGCGACATGGTGAGCCCGGTGTCCTCCTGGGTCCGTGCCGCCTGCCTGGCATTGACGTAGGGGATCAGCAGGCCCCCGACTGCCAGTCCGACGACAGCCGCGAGGACTGCCAACAGCACGGCCTGCGGAACGCTCACGTTATTGATCGTACGAGTGCACACCGACTTACCGGCGCCGGGTGGGGTGAAGTTTCGCGCAGGTCACGGGCACTTGGGGTGGTGTTCGTCCGCCGTTCACCCAGCGGGCACCCAGTGGGCCGCCGGGCGTGTCAAACGTCGATTTCGCCGTAGAGCGCGGCGCTCACGTCGGCCCCGTGCGCGTCGACCCATGCGCCCAGCGCATGAATCGGCACGAGCAGATCGCGACCGGATTCGGTGAGTTCGTATTCCACCCGTGGCGGCGCTTCGGCGTACCGACGCCTGCGTACGAGCGTCATCCGCTCCATCCGCCGCAGGGTCTGCGTCAGCATCTTCCGGCTGATGCCGCCGATGCCCGCGAGAAGTTCGCTGTGACGTTGCGGACCATCCCTGAGCATGTACACCACCACCGGCAACCACCGGTTGCCGAAGAGATCGACGCCGAGCCTGGCCGGACAGTCGGCCTCGAATTCGCCGTAGGGAGCGAATCGGATCGGCTCAGTCATGTGTTCAGTTTGGCAGCGTCGTGAGGCACCCGGAGGTGCCTATCGCAATCCCTAGCGTCT
This sequence comes from Nocardia sp. NPDC023733, assembly GCF_040639775.1. Taxonomy (NCBI): domain Bacteria; kingdom Bacillati; phylum Actinomycetota; class Actinomycetes; order Mycobacteriales; family Nocardiaceae; genus Nocardia; species Nocardia sp. NPDC023733. The sequence continues at coordinate 119,773 of NZ_JBFAAN010000004.1, forward strand.
GTTGTGCCGGTGCCGCTCGGCATCGACGGATCACGGGAGTTGTCATGCGAATCGGAATCATCGGGGCAGGGTCGATGGCGGCCGCGCTCGGCGGCGGTTGGGCCGGTGTCGGCCACGAGTTGCTCATCGGCGCCCGCTCGGCACCCTCGGCACGCGAGCTCGCCGACACCATCAACGCCGGCACCGAACCCAGACACCGGGTCGGTGCGGCCACGATCGCCGAGGCGATCGACTTCGCGGAGGTGGTGCTGCTCGCGGTTCCGGCAGCCGCGCTCACCGAACTGCTCGACGACCACGGCGAGCGGTTGGCCGACCGTGTCGTCATCGATTGCACGAATTCGTTCCAGCCCGACGAGTCGGCGCCCGACGGCGCGACCGCCTTCGTCCTCGGCGAACCGGCGGTAGCCGAGCGGATCGCATCCCGCGCCACGCGTGCCCGAGTGGTCAAGGCCTTCAATCTGCTCGCCGCCGAGGTGTGGGCGGGCGAGGACCGCGTCTTCGACGGTGTTCGACTGGCAGTCCCGTTCTGCGGCGACGACGAGACAGCGATGCGAATCGTTGCGGATCTCGCGGAAGACCTTGCGCTGCGCCCCTTCCCCGCAGGTGGCCTGCATCGCGCCAGGTACCTCGAGGCAACAGCGGTCTTCACGGTCGGTCTCTGGTTCGCCGGACTGGACGCCCGCGCCGCCTTACCTCCGCTGACTGCCGCTTTCGCCGTCGCCGATTGACGAACGGCCTGTCGCCCACCCGGATCGTTGTCAGGGTTTGGTCGCCTCGACCAGGGTGCGGCTGGAGTGTGCGATGAAGGGTCCTTCCCGCCGGATCTGTTCGTGCAGTTCGCGAAGCCGGTCGCGGTAGGTCTCGACCGTGAATCCGGGGACCATCCAGATCACTTTGCGCAGGAAGTAGACGACGGCACCGATGTCGTCGAATTCCATGCGGAGACGTTCGGTGCGCTGGTCGACGATCCGCAGTCCGGCCGCGCGGGCGGCGGCGGCTTCGTCATCGGGATGGCGCGCCCGGCGAGCCTGCGGTTGCGGCCCGAGGAAGTATTCGACCAGTTCGAACGCACTCGCGGGCCCGACGTGCTGAGCCAGGTAAGTACCACCCGGTCGCAGCACGCGGGCGATCTCGTCCCACCACACGGTGGCAGGATGGCGCGCGGTGACCAGATCGAAAGCGTTGTCGGCGAATGGAAGTGGCGGCTCGTCCGGTGTGGCGACAACGACGACGCCCCGCGGGTGGAGCAGCGCGGTGGCCGCGGCGACGTTCGGCGGCCACGATTCGGTGGCGACCATGGTCGGCGGAAACCGGTCGATCCCGGCCAGTACTTCCCCACCGCCGGTCTGGATATCCAACGCGGCGGTCACGGTCGCCAGCCGAGCACCGAGCAACCGCTGATACCCCCAGGACGGACGTTCCTCGCTCGCCCGGCCCTCCAGCCAGGAGAAGTCCCACCCGGCCACCGACACCGAGTCCGCTTCCTCGATCAACTCCTCGAATGTCCGCATGATCCTCACCCTGCCAGGTCAGGCGGCGAACCCGAGCCCCAACGCCACCGCGACAGGCACCAGATACAACACCGGAAACGCCACCGTCTTGTACGACCGCGCCCGCAACACCGTCACCACAGCACCGGTGAAATAGAGGATCAGCCCTACGGCCGCGACCACCCCGACCACCGGCACCCACAACCCCACCACCAACCCGATCGCCCCCGCCGCCTTCGCCGCCCCCAACGGCATCCACCAGCTCTCCGGCACCCCGTAGTCCACCAACGGATCGACGACAAACGCAGCCCGCCGCAACAACGAGAATGCCGAGAACCCGACCCACAAGGCGGCAACAACGGTAACGACGACGTAGGCAGTTTCCATGACTCGACTCCTTGCCCTGCCGCGCTTTTCGCGGCGTTCACAGAGTCGACGACACAGCAACAGACAATGTGACATCGCCGCATTGCAGGCGAGACAACGGTTGTACCGAGAGGCACGACGCTGTCACCGCCCTGACCGACGATATTTCCGCCCTGTCTCAGCCGGTATGCACACCGATCGAGGCAGCAGCCTCGATCGCGTCGATCACACGCTGCTTGCCGGCCGGTTCGATGTGCAGGTCCTGGTACCGGCGGTAAGAGAGATAACGGCCGTCATCGAACACGTCGAGCCAGGTGAGGTAGGAGGTGGGACCAGGCCGGCTGGACTGCAATCCGGTTCTGATTTCGATCCGGCCACCGGCCGCCCGTTTCGCCTCGGTGAGCCGATGCATGCGGGCAGCGATGGAATCCGGTGGGCGCTGCCAGGATTCGAAATGTGTGGCCAGCCGGTCGACATCCTCGACCAGATGGCCGACCTGTCCAGCGGGCTGGTCACCGAGGAAGGCGGCGAACGCACGGTTGACCAGACCCGCACTACCGGAGAAGACCTCGACGCTGTGGTCTTCGTACTGGCGGATCACCACCCCTCGATCTCCCGTCCGCGCACCGTAGGCGCGCAGTCGGGGACCGGTTTCACTGAAGAGCGCCAGTGCAGTCTCGGGCCGTGCGGCATGCCGGAGTACCGCGCTCAGGTCCAGATCGGCACCGACGGGCCAGCGTTGCGCGGCGGCCGCGGCAAGCTGCTCGTACGCGCTTTCCGTCGCGGCGGCCGAATATACGGTGAGCGGGAACGGATAACGATCGTCGCCCGTCTCCCGCAACCACACATGCGCGAATTCGTCAGGGGTGAACAGCCAGCTCATGCGTTTCCGGACTCCTGTTCCGGCAGGCGGGTCGCCGGGGCGTCGGCGCCGATGGCCTGGGGCACCGCATGCTGCTCGTCACCCAGCAGTTCGGGTTGAACACCACGCAGGTAGTCGGGCGCTTTGTGCTCGTCCTCGTCGTCCTTACCGCCGCCACGCGCGCCCGGCGCACCCATCATGCCCGGGCCCATCCCGCGTCCACTCGATCCCGCCGCACCCGAAGAACCTGCGGCGCCGGGGTTTTGGCCGGCTACTACCGGGCCGCGACCAGCCAAGGCACCACCCGGTGCCGGTGTGCCACTACCCGGCGTCGAACCGCCCGGTGACCCACCTCCTGGCGAACCGCCACCCGGTGAACTACCGCCTGGCGACCCGGTACCCGGCGAACCAGCGCCAGGGGTCGTCGCGGAGGGCGTGGTCGAGGACGGGTCGGTACTCGCCGGATTGGTGGTGCTGTTCTGCCCTTGCGAGTCGTCGGTACCGCTGCTGTCGTCGTCATCGGTACCGGCACTGGATGTTTCGTCGTCCGTGGTCGTGCCGGGCTGATTCGGGTCCTCGGTGGTCGCGGTGTCACCCGCATCGCCCGGGCCGGTGCCACCGCCACCACCATTGTTCGATCCGCCACCGCCGGAGCCAGGATCACCCGTTCCGTCGCCCGGCTGGCTCGGCGCAACGAAGGCGGGCACGGATTCACCAGCCGGACCATAGGTCGGCTTGTAGGTCGAATTCATCGCCGCGATCGCCTGCAACCGCCGGTCTTCCTTCTCCCGCTCCACAGTGCCAGCCTCAGCCGGAACAGCCAGTTCGGTCAGCGACACAGGGATCGTCGACCCGACACCTGCGCCAGCCTCCTTCGTAATCGGCGGTGGCACAGCTACTTTCACAGCCTCTGCACCGTAAGCCGCGGCCTTCACCCGATGTCCGACCACCGACAGCACCGTATACACGTCGGTGGCCTCGGTGATGAACCGTCGTCCCGCCGCTTCTCCCGCCGAAGCGAACTGCCCCTCCAAACTCGCGGTCGCCCGCGCCGTTGAAATCATCAACGCGGTCACCGCACCCGAGATCTCCGCGAACATATTGACCCAACTGTCGCCGAGTTGCTGCATCTTCCCCGGCTCCATCGCCTGCACGCCGTTGAAGATATCTTCGTGCGAAAGATTTTCGTACACTTCGAATTCCGAAATGTACTTCGGATCAACGCCACCGTGACTCAGCGATTGCTGCTGCTCCTCCGCGCCCAGCTGCTGTTGCGTCCCACCCGCCGAAACAGCCATCGTCAGTTCTCCTTACCGATGGAGTTCTCCACTACCGAAGCGATTTCCATGATGTTGGTGCAGGGGTCGAGGTTCTGCTTCTTGCCCAGGCTTAGCACCAGCGATCCGACAATGACGACACCGGCCTTGGTCTCGACATGCACTTGGCACGCGTCTTCGCCTCCCGGCTGGTTACGCACCAGTCCTGCTCGGCGTCCATTCACGGTCGTTGCCTCGAGCCAAGCACCGTTCTTCTGGAGATTCTCGTCCCAAGTGATGTTGCCGGAGTCCACATTCAGCGACATCGTGTTGTCCACATTGCGGAAAATGCATGTCAAGAATGTGTATTCGGCAACCAGATCCGGGCCTCGCCGTCGCGACTCGGATCGAAAGCCTGTGGACTCGATTTCGGTTGCACCGATCCACGTGCAGGGGTCGAAGACCACCTTCGGCCGACCCGACGTCTGCGTGTACTTGTTGTCTTGTGCCGGGGGCTGCAGCTTTGCGTCGGTCATCGTTGGTCGCGAGTGTGGCGTCGAACCAACCGAACCGTCGTGTTCTGCAGTCTCCGGAACCGCAGTACCGCTCGACGAACTACACGCCGACCCGGCCAAGGCAAACAGGACGCAAGCCCCAATTAATGCTGATTTCACCATTATGCCCGCTCAGCTATCGCTCTCATCGCATCCGAATTGAGCTGGTCCATCTCGGCGAGCGCTCCGGCAGCCTGGAGGTATCCCTCCGCCATCCCTCGCGCTGCGGTCGCCATCTCTCCGAGAACTTTCTTTGCCTCGCCCGCTTTGTCAGAGAAACCCTTCTGCAGCTGCCCAGCGGACGCCAGCGACCCAAAACCGGTGACGCCGCGCATAACCTCGGCATCCTCGGTCCATCGGTCACACATCGCCGCGAACCGCAGGTAGCTGGCTGCCACCTCCCGAGCAGCATCCGGCTCCATCCGCAACTGCCCCGACGACGAAGCGTTCCACAACTGCGCCGCAGCTTCCCCACCGATCGCCATAGATTCCCTCCCCACATCCGGCCGGTCGCACGCAGTCTAACGCCCGCCCAGGCTATCCGACATCATGGCGATCCCCACCGTTCGTCACCGCGGCTCGAGACCCGGCAGAGAATCCGGATGGAACCATCTGCTGTTACTTTGCGTCCAAGAGGTGTGTGAAGGTTCTGCAGAAAACGGGGGAGGCGGTTCATGGCGCTCGAAGTCAGTCCTGACAGCTTGCGGCAGGCCGCCGCAGCCCTCGCCCTCCTCCCCAACGACATCGAGAATGCGAAGAAGCTGGGGGCGGCGCCGGTGGCCGCAGCGCTCAGGGGCTCAGCGGTCGGCTCTGCTCTCGGTGGCTCCGACTCCCGGAGCAAGACGGCGAAAGATGTGCTGAAGGCACGATTCAACCACCTGTCGGGCCTGATGGCCCTGTCGGCGAACAAATACGAGGGCACCGATGCGGATGCGGCACGGCGCTTGGCCGCAGTTGCCGACTTGAACTCCGGCAACGCCCACGAGGGGAAGTGACGTGGCCCCACCTGCTGACGTCCTCACCTGGGATCTTTCACACCTGCCTGCTTTGGCGACCAGCGCGGGCGAAATCGCCGACGCCATCGTGGCGGCGGCCGGCACCATGCACAACACGATCCACAACGGCTTGATCTGGAAGGGCGATGCCAAAACAGCCGCCGAAGACAAAGCCGACGAGGAACAGACCCAGATGCGCGCTATCGCGGTCGCCTACGACGACCTGGGGGCCGCATGCAACGGCGCCTATCAGGCCATGAATCAACCTCTGGCCGACATCAAAACCATCTACCAGAACTACGTTATCGGGAAGGTGTCGGTCACCGATGACTGGAGCGTTCACGGAGTCGACGACTGGAACTCCGAAGCGGGTATCCAGTTGGCCCGGCTACCTGGCCTTGCGTCAGCCCTGATGACCGCCGATGCCACGTGGGGCCAGAAGATCGCTGATGCGAACAGCGAGCTCGATCGAATGGCGCCCGCGTCGGCATTGACCGCTACCGCTGCAGCGATCACCGCGATCAAGAACGAAGATCCTTCGGCCATCCCCGACTCCATCGCCACATCCCCCGCATCGCATTGGGCACCGGACAAAGAAGCGATGACCGCTGCCGCAATAGCGGGTGCCATGACCGACGGCACTCGAATGGGACTCGAATCCGCGGCCAAAGATGCCGCCGACAAGGGCGTTCTCAAGTGGGTTGAGAACTGGGGCAAACTCGATGACGCCGGAAAGTACACCACGGGGCTGAGCAGACTCGGGATCGTCGGAAACGTCATAGGAACTGTCCCCGCGATTGCCAACGACATCAACGGTGGCATGAATCCAACCGAGGCGATTGTGAGCGAAAGCGCGGGTACAGCGGTGGGCATGGCAGCGGGTTCCGCCGCCGGCGTTTGGGCGGGCGGGGCCACCGGGGCGGCATTAGGCTCCGTCGTGCCGGGAGCAGGGACTGCTGTGGGCTTCGTAGTCGGGGCAGGCGTGGGCGCAGGGATGGCGTATCTGACGTCCAAATCTATCCAGTGGATCTGGTGAAATGACTGAATATTCCCCTTCGAAGCCGCCGGTCGTGTTCGTCGATCGACAGTGGAACGAACGAGCGTCACGAGGCGTCATTGCCTTCACGATGATCATGATGCTGATACTTCTAACTGCCGCATCGGGTTGGCTGGTGATGGCGATCCAGGATGACGGCAACAACAACGTCATGACCATTCTCGGGCACATAGGTGCGGTTACCTTGTTTTTCGGCGCCGCGGGACTGTTCGGCGCCAGGTTGCTGACGATGTTCCCCCATACGGCCGCAACAGTGACCCCCTCGATAGGTCGAACTGTCGACTCAAAATGGGGATCGGGGATCCACCTACGCCAAGAATCCAGCCTGCTGTCGCTCGAACTGACCCTCGCCGGTTGCTGCCTCTTCGGCTTCGCCGCCTGGCGGGAATGGCACTCGGGGGGCGCGGACGGCTTACTTCCGCTCTCCCGCAACAACAGTGGTGGTGCGGTCGGCGCACTGGTGTTCTCGATCGTAGGCGCTACCGCACTCCTCCTGATTATTTTCGCGCGGTTCGCACGAATTCGATGGGAGTTGTATCCGACAGGAATAATCTGCCGGACGCCGATGCGAGGCACCGCACGGATCAGCTGGTCGGATATTTCGAACATTCGGGGCGATGTATGCAAACTTTCGGCTCAATACAGTGCGGCGCCGGTGGTCCTGGCGACACTGACAGACAGCTCCCGGCCACCGAAGCACAAACTATTCGACAGAGTGGGTGAACTAGGAATTCCGGCTTGCATCCTTCGATGCGATTCAGATCTTCTGCTGGCGCTGATGAAACATCTCCTGGACGAGCCGGAGTCGCGACAGCTTCTCGCGACCGAGGCCGCAACAGAGTGGTTCACAGTGCGTTATCACCAACAGCCGAACGGCTGACGCAATCAGGAGCACAGTATGAACCAGAGCCTTGCCGAATATCTCCATGGACGCGAGATCCGAATCATCCCGGTACACACCGACACCATCGGAGCACCGGATATCCGTGCCGTTCCACCGGAGGGCTGGCTCGAGATCGGCCAGGATGCGATGCCAGGCGTCTACGCGGCATGGGCGAATCCGTCGGCCGATGTAGATGGGTGGGCGGACAACGTCCTGGTCATGGTCGGTCGCCTCACCGAACGAGTCGATTCTTCGGAGTTGATGGACTGCGCGTTCGTCGACTCCCGGCGGCTGCCGAGCTGGATCGAGCAATCGGCCGAATTCGTCGACTGCGACGGGTACCGGGCGGCCACCATCTCGGGTCTCTACACCGGCGGTGAGCTGCGTGTCCGTACCAGAACGCAATATCTGCTCATCGATGTTCTCGACCACGACTACCTGGTGCAGTACACCGCTACCGTCGCCGCGGATTCGGCCGCCTGGGGCCTCATCGACCTTCCGTCACCCTTGTCGGTGGTGTGGCCACCGCGCGGCTGCTGAGGCCTGCGCCTGCGGGAGCGCCCCGGGGAAGGAACCGGTGCCGCACCGTGCGAACGATGCGGCACCTGTTCGATGCAACGACTACTTCCCACCCTGGTTCGCCACTGCGGCCGCGCCGGCGGCAGCGGCCTCGGGGTCCAGGTATTCGGCCGGCTTCACCGGGCGCAGGTTTTCGTCGAGTTCGTAGCGCAGGGGGATGCCGGTGGGGATGTTGAGGCCGGAGATGTCCTCGTCGGAGATGCCGTCGAGGTGCTTCACCAGGGCGCGCAGGGAGTTGCCGTGGGCTGCCACCAGGACGGTTTTGCCGGTGAGCAGTTCCTTGGAGATGGTGTTCTCCCAGTACGGGATCATGCGGGCGACAACGTCTTTGAGGCATTCGGTCTTGGGGACCTCGATGCCCGCGTAGCGGGGGTCGCCTTCCTGGCTGTATTCGTTGTCGTCGGCGATGGGCGGGGGCGGGGTGTCGTAGCTGCGCCGCCACAGCATGAACTGGTCCTGGCCGTACTGTTCGCGGACCTGTTCCTTGTTCTTGCCCTGCAGGTCGCCGTAGTGGCGTTCGTTGAGGCGCCAGTCGCGGATGACGGGGATCCAGAGGCGGTCGGCCGCGTCGAGGGCGTTGTTGGCGGTGCTGATCGCGCGGCGCAGCAGCGAGGTGTAGACGATGTCGGGCAGCACGTCGTGCTCGGCGAGCAGCTCGCCTGCCCGTTTGCCCTCGGCGATGCCCTTGTCGGTCAGGTGCACATCCACCCAGCCGGTGAACAAGTTGAGGGCATTCCATTCGCTCTCGCCGTGGCGCAGCAGCACGAGGGTGTAGGTCATGTGGTCATTCTGGCATTTCACCCGCGCTCGGCCCACGCCACCTCGTCGATGGCGAGCACGCCCGCACCGACCAGGGTGGCGCCCTCGGGGAGGGTGGAGAGTGAAACGTCAAGAGCGTCGATGAATTCGAGCCCGGCGTGCCGGTCGACGGCGGCGCGCAACGGTCCCCACAGCGGTTCGCCGGAGTCGGCGAAGCCGCCACCGATCACGACGCGGTCCACGTCGAGCAGGGCGGCGGCCGAACAGACGGCCCGGCCGAGCGCGGTGCCTGCCCGTGCCATCGCGGCGACGGCGACGGGCTCGCCGTCGTGGGCGGCCTGTGCGAGTTCGATTCCCGTCGCACCGGTCCAGCCCTGCGAGCGCGCCCAGCGCACGGTCGACATCCCACCGGCAACCGCTTCAACGCAACCGAAACCGCCACAGGCACAGGGCGTTTCATCGCCGGGCACGATGATGTGACCGATGTGCCCCGCATTACCGGTCCGCCCGCGCAGCACCCGCCCGTCGGCGAGCACGCCGCCGCCGACGCCCGAAGACACCGTCAACGCCAGCCCGTTGTCGAGCCCGCGCAACCCGCCGACCCGGTGTTCGGCGAGCACGAGGCACGCGCCGTCGATCGCGAACCGTACGGCCGCATCGGGGAACACCGAGCGCACCCGGTCGACGATCGGGAACCCGTCGCGCCACCGGGGAAAGTTCAGCGGTCGCGTCACTCCGGCGGGCACGTCGACGGGTCCGGCCGACCCGATGCCGACCGCGCGAACCTCGTTGTCCCCCGCCACAGCGATCAGTAACTCCCGACACACCGCCCACGGATCGTCGACGGCCACGGCCGCGCGTCGCACCGAATGCACCGTGTAGTCCGGATCCACCACTCCTACAGCGAATTTCGTCGCTCCGATGTCGAGTGCGAGGACAACCATCGCCCACTCCTGTCTGTTCGGCCGGTAGCCGGTTGAGCAGCCATGACCCCGTCGTCGATGTGAACGCTCACAAAAATGTGGCGGTGGACACTTTGACTAGTGGTTGCTCCACACCGCCGGTTTTCGTTGGATACTTCGTCCGGGTCGGGTGACTCCGTTGGGCTGCGTTACTGATGATGAAGGAAAGTTGTGTCGAAATTAGTAGTACTGGTGTTGAGCCTGCTCTCGGTAGGCCTCCTCGCCGCTCCCGCGGCTGCGAACCCGCTGTATCCGACGCCCGATCCTGACCCGTTCTTCACCGCACCGGCCGACATCGCCGCGCTGGCTCCCGGCGACGTGGTCCGCACTCGCCGGATCGACACGATGCTCTACCCCGGCACCGAGGGCTGGCAGGTCGCGTTCCGCTCCACCAACTCGGCGGGCAACGCGATCATGGGCGTGACCACGGTCTTCATGCCGATCGGGGTGAAGAATCCACCACTGGTCTCCTACCAGGCCCTCATCAACTCCATCGGCACCCGGTGCAACCCGTCGAAGTCGCTGTTCAACGGTGAATTGCAGGATGCCCCGGGCGCGATGCTGCCGATCGGTCGCGGCTGGGCGGTTTCGGTGCCCGACTACCTCGGCCCGACCGTCGCCTACGGTGCGGCGCGGATGAGCGGCATGGTCACCCTCGACAGCGTGCGAGCGGTACAGAAGGCCACCGAACTCGGCCTCGGCGGCTCGCCGGTGGCGCTGGCCGGGTACTCCGGTGGCGGCATGGCCACCGCGTGGGCCGGTGCGCTGCAGCCGGAGTACGCGCCCGAGCTGAAGCTGGCCGCAGTGGTCGCCGGCGGCATTCCGAGCGACCTCGAACTGATGGCCGACGCCCTCGGTTTCGCACCGCACCCCGGTTTCGGCCTGGCCTTCGCGGCCGCCATGGGCATCGAACGCGAGTACCCGGATCGGGTGCCGGTGTCGGATCAGCTCAACGAGACCGGCCTGTGGTTCCGCGAGTTCACCAAGGACGCCTGCCGTCGCTTCCTGCTCTTCCACGGCATCTTCCGCAACGCCGAGCAGATGGCCGCGTCGAAGGAACTGCTGTCGAGCCAGGTGGCACGTGGGGTGCTGCGCGAGAACAGCATCGTGCACTACGAGGGTGCGCCGACCGCGCCGACCTACATCTGGCAGGGCCGCTACGACACCCTCACCCCGTACGGACCGGTGGCCGACACCGTGTCGCACTGGTGCGGTGCGGGCGCGCCCGTGAAGCTGGCGACCTACGACATCGCCGAGCACATGACCGCGGCCGTGGCCGGTTTCGTCGACGCGTGGAGCTACGTGGAATCCCGTTTCCGTGACGAACCGGTGCCGACTACCTGCTGAGAACCCGAACGCGGGTGCCGGACAACGGCACCCGCGTTTCTCATACCTTGTCGGCCTCGTCGATGAGATGTTCGAAGGCGCGCAGGTTCTTCAGCGATTCCCCGCGCGATACGCGCCACTTCCATTCCTTGCGAATGGATTCCGCGAAGCCCAGCTCGAGCAGCATGTTGAAGTCGGTGTCGACGGCCTCGAGGACCTGACCGAAGATGCGGTCGAGTTCGTCGGCGGTCACCGACTCGGTCGACATGCGACCGACCAGGTAGATGTCGCCCACATTGTCGAGGGTGTAGGCCACGCCGTAGAGGCGGCGGTTGCGGCGCAGCAGGTACTTGTAGACGCCCTCGAAGTTCTCGTCGGGCTTGCGGCAGACGAACGATTCGATCCGCACACCGTGCTTGCCGACGGTGAGCATCACGGTGGTCTTGAGCTTGCGCTCGCCGGGCAACACCACGATGAACGTGTCGTCACCGTGGCGGGTGTATTCGATCTCCCGGTCGCGCAGCGTCTCGTCGATCACCTGCGATACGGCGCTCACCTGAGTACTCCTGTCCGGCGCCGCCACAGCGCCCGCGATCTGGCCTGGCTTGTCTCACCCGCGCGCAGGGCGATCGGGTTGCGTTCGACGCGCATACCCGCGATCGCGGCGGCATAACTGTCGAGCAGTCCTTCGGCGGTGTGCGCCCAGGAGAACCGGCTCGCGTGCTCGACCGCCGTGGTGCCCATGCGGCCGAGACGGTCGGGGTCGTCGAGCAGGGCGGCCAGGGCGTCGGCCCAGTCGCCGGTGCGGTGGCTCGGCACGAGCAGACCCGATTCACGGTGCCGCACAGCGGTTCCCAGGCCGCCCACGTCGGCGGCGAGCACGGGGGTGCCGCTGGCCTGCGCCTCGATGGCGACCAGCCCGAACGACTCGTTGTAGCTGGGGACGGCCACCACGTCGGCCGCGCGGTACACCTGTACGAGGCGGTCGGCGGGCTGCGGCGGCAGAAAGGTGACCTGCTCGGCGATGCCGAGGTCGGCGGCCAGCTCGATCAGGGCGTCGGGGCGGGCCAGGCCGGTGCCGGACGGTCCGCCGACGATCAGTACGCGCAGCGCGCGGCGCGGGTCGCGGGCCAGCAGCTCGGCGGCCGCGCGGACCAGCACATCGGGGGCCTTGAGCGGCTGGATCCGGCCGACGAACGCGACGACCTGTTCGTCGGCGCGCAAGCCGAGTTCGGCGCGGGCGGCGAGTTTGTCGCCGGGCCGGTAGCGGCCCAGGTCGGCGCCCGGCGGGACGACATCGATGCGGTCGCGGTCGGCGCCGTAGAGGTCGACCAGCTGACCGGCTTCGTCGGCGGTATTGGCGACCAGCCGGTCGGACTCGGCGATCACCTGCTTCTCCCCGATCACCCGCGTCTCGGGTTCAGGAGTGTCGCCCTCGGCGAGCGCCAGGTTCTTCACCGCGGCCAGCGTGTGCGCGGTGTGCACCAGCGGCACCCGCCAGCGGTCGCGGGCGAGCCAGCCGACCTGACCCGACAGCCAGTAGTGCGAGTGCACGAGGTCGTAGTGGCCGGGCAGGTGCCGTGCCTCCTGCCGCAGCACCTCGGCGGTGAAGGGGCACAGCTGGGTGGGTAGTTCGTGCTTGTCGAGCCCTTCGAACGGTCCGGCGACGACGTGGCGGACGAGCACACCGGGTGCGGCCTCGGCGACCGGCGGCAGGTCCGAGGAGGTGGCCCGGGTGAAGATCTCCACCTCGGTGCCCCTGGCAGCCAGTTCCAGCGCGGTCTGCAACACGTAGACGTTCATGCCCCCGGCGTCACCGGTGCCGGGTTGGGCCAGCGGGGAGGTATGCACCGACAGCACCGCGATGCGGCGGGGTCGAAGTTCAAGACGTCGCTGACTCACACCTTCCAGTGTGCACGCCGCGACGCCACCGATAACATCCCTACCGGGATCGGTGACGGCCATCACAGGCGTGCGGTGAGTGAGCTCACGCACCGATCGTCATCGAGCGTGCCCGATCCGGGCGCCACACGCCAGCGCTTTTCGGCCGTCGCATTCGCCGGGGCGCTCAGCGGTTGAGCGCGGACTCGAACTGCGGCCACGAGGTGTGCAGGTCCTCCTCCCAGTAGCCCCACGAGTGGGTGCCGGTGGGCCGCAGGTTGACGGTGGCTGGGATGCCGAGCGACTGGAACCGGTCGCGCAGCTGACGGGTGCACTGGTGGGTGACCGCTTCGAGCGTGGCGCCGAAGGCCAGCTGGTAGGCGAGCTGCAGCGGGTCAGGCTGGACGGCCGGGTTGTCGTACGGGCCGGGAAGGCCGGTGCCGGAGGAGATGTAGACCTCGGTGCCGCGCAGGGATTCGGCGTGCAGGTACGGGTCGTGGGCCGACCAGGCCGGGTCGGTGGGCGGGCCCCACATGTTGGCCGCGTTGCCCATCCGGCTACCGACGACGGTGCGCACGATCGCCTGCCCGCGCAGGTCGCTGGTGCGCACGCACCCGCTGTAGGAGCCGATCGCCCGGTAGAGGCCGGGTTCGGCGAGGGCGAGCTGGAACACCGAGGTGCCTGCCATCGAGAGCCCGGCGATCGCGTTGGCGCCGGTGCCCCCGAATTCGGCGTCGATCAGGGGCGGCAGTTCCTTGGTGAGGAAGGTCGCCCAGCGCTGCTTGCCCAGCACCGGGTCGTCGCTGCGCCAGTCGGCGAAATAGCTGCCCGCGCCGCCGAACGGAATCACCACGTTCACCTGTTTGTCGCGGAAGAACGACACCACATCGGTGCGGTCGAGCCAGTTGCCGTCGGCGCCGCCACCGACGCCGTTGAGCAGGTACAACGTCGGCGCGGGTTTCGACGGGTCGGCGGCGCGCAGCACCCGCACCCGGTTGACGTTGTCCATGGCGGGTGAGTACACGCCGATATCGATGGTCTGATCGGCTTCCACGCGCCGATCGTCGATCCGTGCCCGCTCGATGGGCTCGGAAATCCCCTGGCCCGCCACCGTTCCCGTGGCGAGCATCGCGGCCAGTGCCGCGATGACGATCCGAGCCCCCAATGCCCGACAAGACCTCATCGAACTCCGATCGCCGAATCCTGTTCCTGATTCGTGATTCAACGACATATCAGAACGCTACACACGGTTTCCGGAAATCATTGTGACGATCCCCAGAAGATTTTCCGTGAAACTGTGCGGATAGTTCGCTACAGGAACGAACGCAATCACGGACTTATCACGCCCGTGCAACGCTACTTGACGACCAGTGCTCTAGCTGCGGAAACAGGAGGCGAGTACCTCGACGCGAGGCACTCGCGACGGACATCGACTTTGCCGGAATCAACCTCCTTACAGCCTAAAAATAGACCCTCCGGATTGGTTCCGGGCACAGTCCGGCAATCCCCAGACGACGCTGCGACGCAATTCAGTCCAGCGCGTCGACGAACTCGCTCACCTCGGCGACGAACCGCGCCCGATCCTCGATGAACAGCCCGTGCTGGGCACCCTCCCAGAACGAACCACGCGCGCCCGGCACGTTGTCGACGATGTAGCGCCCGTTGTCGGCGGGCACAACCGGATCCGCGGTGCCGTGCAGCACGAGCACCGGAACATCAAGGGCGCGAAGCGTTTCGGTGTTGTCGATGGTGCGGTAGAACAGCGCTTTGCGCACCGACGGCGCGGTGGCGAGACTGCCGCCGAACAACCGCTGCGCGTCGACACCCTTGTCCTCCCCCGGTCCGGTGTTCGCATTGCCGAACACCGCGAAGGCGCGCACCGCCCGCCCGGCCGACTCCTCGAAGACACCCGGGATCGCCTTGTCCATCGCGGGCCCGGTCGCCGCACCCGGCACACCGGGGCCGATGTGGGCCAGCGAACCGGTGTAGATCGCGGCCGCGACGGCGCCGGTGCCGTAGGTGGCGAGGTAGTCGGTGGCGACGATGCCGCCGTAGGACCAGCCGAGCAGCACGGCGCCGGAGTCGATGCCCTCGGCGGCCAGCACCGCGGCCACGTCGGCGGCCCAGGCCTTCGGGTCGTCGTACACGCCGGGGTCGTCGGAGTAGCCGTGCCCGCGCAGGTCGACCGCGATCACCCGGTAACGCTGGGCGAGGTCGTCGGCGGCGCCGCCCCAGCAGCGCAGGTTGCCCGCCCAGCCGTGCAGCAGCACCAGCGGCCTGCCCGTCTCCGGACCGGTGACCCGGTAGACGATCGTCGTTCCATCGGCGCTGACAGCATCACGAATAGCCATGCCGACAGGCTAACGCCGGTATCGCTCACCGTGATCGGAGCCGTGGCGGCGGTGAAACGGCGGCGAATAGGATCGGTGGTCATGAGCATTCGCACCGCCGTCGTCACCGGAGCCAGCTCGGGCATCGGGGAAGCCACCGCACGGGAACTGGCCAAGCAGGGGTATCACGTCTACGTAGGGGCCCGCCGCTTCGACCGCGTGCAGCGGCTGGCCGAGGAGATCGGCGGCACCGCGCTGGAACTCGACGTCACCTCCGAGGACTCGGTGCGCGCGTTCACCGACGCCGTGGAGCGGGTCGACGTGCTGGTCAACAACGCGGGCGGCGCGAAGGGGCTCGCGCCCGTGCTCGAGGCCGACCTCGACGATTGGCGCTGGATGTGGGAGACGAACGTGCTCGGCACCCTGCGCGTCACCAAGGCGCTGCTGCCCAAGCTCATCGCTTCCGGCGACGGCCTGATCGTCACCGTCACCTCGATCGCGGCCATGCACGCCTACGACAACGGCGCGGGCTACACCTCGGCCAAGCACGCCCAAGGCGTGCTGCACCGGACCCTGCGCGGAGAACTGCTGGGCCAGCCCGTGCGGCTCACCGAGATCGCGCCCGGCGCGGTGGAGACCGAGTTCTCCCTCGTCCGCTTCGACGGTGACGCCGAGCGCGCGGCCAAGGTCTACGAGGGCATCGACCCGCTCTACGCCGAGGACATCGCCCAGATCGTCGCCTTCGCCGCGAGCAGGCCGGCGCACGTCAACCTGGACACGATCGTGGTGAAGCCGCGCGATCAGGAGGGGCCCGGCCGCTTCTCGCGTCGCCCGGTGAACTGAAACCCCAGGTCGTGAGCCTGACCACAGATTGTTGCTGACAATTCGCTGAGTGAACAACCAGTCATTAACATCTCTGCGATGGGCAGAATCAAGTCGGTATTCGACGGTTTCAAGAACTTCCTGATGCGCGGGAACGTCATCGATCTCGCGGTCGCGGTGGTGATGGGTACCGCGTTCACCGCGGTGGTCACCTCGGTCACCAAGGGCTTTGTGAACCCGCTGCTCGCGGTGTTCGGCTCGACCAATGAGCTCGGCCTCGGCGTGCAGCTCATCGCCGACAAGCCCGCCACGTTCATCGCGGTCGGCCCGATCATCACCGCGTTCATCGACTTCATGATGGTCGCCGCGGTGCTCTACTTCGTGCTGATGGTCCCGATGAAGTCGCTGAAGAACAAATTCGGCACCACCAAGGAAGCCGAGCCGACCGAGACCGAACTGCTCATCGAGATCCGCGATCTGCTGGCCAAGCAGCAGGGTCTTGATGCGGCGCAGACCGCGGCGCTGAGCACCGAGCAGGCCAAGAAGGACCCGGCTCAGCTCACAGACTGATCCCGACGGTCACCGGTTCCGGTTCGAGCACGATGCCGAACCGTTCGCGCACTCCGTCGCGGACCGTGCGGGCCAGCTCGACGATGTCGGCCGCCCGCGCCGAGCCCCGATTGGTCAGGGCGAGAGTGTGTTTGGTCGACAGCCGCGCGGCCGCGTGCTCGCCGGGAAAACCCTTGGCGAAACCGGCGCGTTCGATCAGCCACCCCGCCGAGAACTTGGTGCCCGAAGGGGCCGGGTAGGTCGGGACGCTCACCTCGCCGAGGTGGGCGGTGATCGCGGCCAACACCTGGTCGAGGCGGTCGTCGCCGACGACGGGGTTGGTGAAGAACGAACCTGCGCTCCAGGTGTCGTGGTCGGCGGGGTCGAGCACCATGCCCTTGCCCGCGCGCAGGCGAAGCACCTCGGCGCGCACCTGGGCGGCGGGCCGGGTCTCGCCTTCGCTCGCGCCGAGCACGCGGGCCAATTCGCCGTAGCGCAACGGCGCGCTGGTGCCGGTGGGGTCGAGCCGGAATTCGACAGCAAGCACCACGGCGGCGTCGCTGTGCTTGAGCACGCTGGTGCGATAACCGAAACCGAGCTCGGCCGGTTCCGCCCAGCGGACCTCTCCGCTCACCCGGTCCAGCAGCCGCACCCGGCGCAGAAGCGACTCCACCTCCACGCCGTAGGCCCCGACGTTCTGCACCGGTGTGGCCCCCACCGAACCCGGGATACCCGACAGGCATTCGAGCCCACCGAACCCGGCCGCGACCGTCGCCGCGACGAGCTCGTCCCAGTTCGCGCCCGCCTCGGCCAGCACCGAATCGGTGCCGAACTCGACTCCGGCGTTGCGCACCCGGACCACAACACCGTCGAAACCGGCGTCGTCGATGAGCAGGTTCGACCCGCCCGCGACGAGCAGCACCGCGACACCGGCCTCGTCCAGCGCCCGCACGGTGGCGACGAGCGAGGACGTGCTGTCACAATCGGCGACCAGCGCGGGCCCGCCGACGCGCAGCGTCGTCAGTTCCGACAGCGGCACCGCCGGGCGCACCACCGCACCGGTCTCGGCCAGCAGGTCACGCAGCTGTTCGGGGGACACCACCCGTGTTGTTCGCACGTCAGAAGACGGTACCGTGTCGCACATGGCTACACCTCTGGCGTTCACGGCCGGTTATACGCATTCCATCGACGCGGTGCGCGCCGCGTACTCCGATGAGCAGTACTGGAAGGCCCGCATCGCCGAGGTCGGCGGCCCCAGCGCGCGCCTCGATTCGCTGACGGTCGACGGCGACCAGGTCCGCATCCAGCTGGTGCAGTCCATCCCCGCCGACCAGCTCCCGCCCGCCATCACCGCCGTGCGCCCCGGCGACCTGGTGATCCCCCGCGTGGAGCACTACACCGGCACCTCGGGCACCTTCGAGGCCCACGTCGACGGCGCCCCCGCCACCGTCCGCGGCACGGTCACCCTCACCCCCACCGCCACCGGCTGCGAGGGTTCGGTCACCGGCACCATCGAGGTGAAGATCCCCCTCTTCGGCGGCAAGATCGAAGCCGCCATCGCCGAACGCCTCACCGAACTCCTGAGCAACGAGGCCACCTTCACCGAACAGTGGCTCGCCACCAAGTAGGACCCGTCCGGGGCGCCCGGTGACGGCGCCCCGGTAACGTGTTCGGGCATGGCACGTCGACTGGACTACTCCGCCCGTTACCCGCTGCACACCACCGAAGAGCTGTACGCGGCGTTGCAGAGCAGGGATTACTGGGAAGCGCGTGTGGCGGAGATGCGCAAGTACGCGCCGCACAACGAGGTGATCAGCCACGAGGTGAGCGACGACGGCATCGACGTGGTGCTCGCCCACACCCTGCCGCGCGAGATGCTGCCGGAGATCGCGCAGACGGTGATGCGCAAGGACATGGTCATCACCCGCAAGGAGAGCTGGGGTCCGTTCGACCACGACGAGACCGAGGGCAAGTTCTCCGCCTCCATCCCGGCGGGCCCGGGCAGCCTCAACGGCACCATCCGCCTGTTCCCCACCGAGACCGGCGCCACCATGCGCTTCTCCCCCGTCGCCAAGGTGTTCATCCCCATGGTCGGCCCGCGCCTGGAACAGCTGATGCTGGTGAATCTCGTCGACCTGTTCCGCGCCGAGCAGGAGGAGACCCTGCGCTGGCTGGAGACGGCCGCCAAGAATCCGGTCTGATCGTCGCCCATGACCGGCACGAGGAGGACGGTGCCGGTCGGCACCATCACACGCGGCACCACCGGCGTCAACCGGTTGCGCCGCAGCGACCGCTGGCTGGTCAACGACGACCTCGTGAGCACCCGCCTGCGCGAGGCCGTCGACCCGCTCGTGGTCGACCTCGGCTACGGCGCGGCGGGCTGGACGACGATCGAACTGGCCGCGCGCCTGCGCACCGTTCGCCCCGATCTGCGTGTGGTCGGCCTCGAGATCGACCCCGCCCGGGTGCTGCCCCCGCGTGACGGTGTGCGTTTCGCCCGTGGCGGTTTCGAGCTGGCCGGTCTGCGCCCGGTGCTGGTCCGCGCCTTCAACGTGCTGCGCCAGTATCCGGAGGACGCGGTCCCTGCCGCGTGGTCGCGGATCCAGTCGAATCTGGCACCCGACGGCCTGCTCGTCGACGGCACCTGCGACGAACTCGGCCGCCGCAGCGCCTGGGTGCTCCTCGACCGGCACCGTCCCCTCTCGCTCACCCTCGCGTGGGATCCGTTCACCGTGGAGCGCCCGTCCGACATCGCCGAGCGACTGCCGAAGGTGTTGATCCACCGCAATATTCGCGGCGAGAAGGTGCACGCCCTGCTCACCGCCGCCGATCAGGCCTGGGAGCGCAGTGCCGCACTCGCACCCTTCGGCCCGCGTATCCGCTGGCGGGGTACGGCGGAGTTGTTGCGCACCAACGGGTTCCCGGCTCGGGCCTACAACCGCCGAATGCGTGATTGTGTGCTGTCGGTGCCGTGGGATGTCGTCGCACCGAACGGGTGGCAGGCGGGCGAGTAGCCCCGCCGGACGAAGGTCAGACCGCGAGCAGTGCCCGCCGTATCCGACCGGCTGCCCGGGGGGCCAATTGCTCTGCACCCCAACGTATTTCGTCGACATCACACCGGTGGATGGCAACCGCGTCGGTAACCACCTCGTTCAGCGCCGACTGCGCGATCTCGGTTTCGGCCAGGTCGAGCACCGTCCGCGCCGGTGTGGTCACCAGGAACGATCCCGCCGATTCCGTCGCCGCCCCGGTGAGCTTGCGGCGGGTGAGCACCAGCCGTGGCGTCACCGGTGGCCGCCCCGCCGACACCGACAGGTGCAGGAACCGTGGCCGCAACCGTCCGAGCCCGTGCAATTCGGCCGCGCTCTGATACGACACCACGGCGGCACCGTCGAACCAGGCCGCCCACATCGCGTATTCGTCGAGCGGGCCGGGCCGCCATTGCGCCAGCCGCAGCATCCCGACTCCCGATCTGGTCACCGACCCGTCGGCCAGCGCCGCCCGCACCCGCAGCTCACAGCCGGTGCGCAGGACCTGCCTGGTGGTGAAGAACCCCGCGTGTCGTCCGGCGAGGCGCCGCAGCACCCGCCACCGGTGTTCGGTGGTCCCCGCCATCCGGCGCGCTCCCTCGCCAGCCATCCAGCCATGCTACGCCGGGTGAAGTGGTACAGATCACAAAATGAAAGAAGGCCTTCATGGCCTCCTCAGAGCGGACACAGAAAAATCCGGAAGAATCGACTGTCATGAGCACCCAGACACCCCAACGCCCGAAGGTCCGTCGGCGCACGCTGGTGATCGCGTTGGCCGTGGTCGCCGTGCTCCTCGTCGGCACCATCGTGGCGACCGAAGCGTATGCCCGCCACCAGATCTCGCGCTGCATCAGCAGCCAGTTCGAGCAGGAGATGGGCTCGAGCATCGACGTGAGTTTCGGTCCGAAACCGATGCTCATCACCTATCTCGACGGCAAGGTCGGGTCGCTGAGCATCGACAGCGAGGACAACAAGTTCGGTCCGGCCGTCGGCATGGTCGTGCACGCGAAGTTCTCCGACATCGAACTCACCGATCGCGGGCGCGGCGGCGCGACCGTCGGCAGCTCGAATGCCGAGGTGACGTGGAACAACGACGGCATCCGCCAGACCCTCGGCACCATGGTGAGCGGGGTGAGCTCCTCGGCGAGCAGCGACGTACTCACCCTCGACGTGCTCGGCGGCCTGGCCCAGCTGCAGGTGCAGCCGATGGTCCGCAACGGCAATGTGGAGGTGGAGACCAAGTCCGCGCAGCTGCTCGGCATCGGCCTGCCCACCGACCTGGTGCAGGGCATCGTCGAGACCTTCACCCAGAGCTTGCAGAGCTACCCGCTAGGCCTGCGTGCCCAGAAGGTAGATGTCACCGATGACGGTGTGGTCGTTCACCTTTCGGGCGGGCGCACCGTCCTGGAGAGCTCCGGGCGCAGCGACGCCGAGCTGCGCTGCTGATCAGTCCGGAAAGCCGTCGAGCACGACCGCCGACTTCGACAGCCCGAGCCTGGTGGCGCCCGCCTCGATCATCGCCGCCGCGTCCTGCGCGGTCCTGATGCCGCCACTGGCCTTGACACCGAGCCTGCCACCGACGGTGTCGGCCATCAGCCGCACCGCGTGCACGCTCGCCCCACCGGCGGGATGAAAACCGGTGGAGGTCTTCACGAAATCGGCACCGGCCTTCTCGGCAGCCCGGCAGGCGCCGACGATCGCCTCGTCGGTGAGCGCGGCCGATTCGATGATGACCTTCAGCACGGCCCGGTCCTCGACCGCCTCACGCACGGTGATGATGTCGGTGAGCACCGCCGCGAAATCACCGGCCACAGCGGCGCCCACGTCGATCACCATGTCCACCTCGGCCGCGCCGCTGTCGACGGCGAGACGTGCCTCGGCTCCCTTGATCAGCGAATGATGTTTGCCCGAAGGGAATCCCGCGACGGTGGCGACCACCAGGCCCGGCGCGCGCACCGGAAGCATCGACGGTGAAACGCAGATCGCGTACACGCCGAGTTTGCGGGCCTCGGCGATCAGGTCGTTCACCTGGTCGGGAGTCGCTTCGGGAGCGAGCAGGGTGTGATCGATCATGGCGGCCACGTCGGCCCGGGTCAGCGACGTCATGGGAGCGAGTCTGGCATATCGGCACAGAAGTCCATTGCGCACGCGTACCCCTATCCGGGAGACTTGGACCGTGTTGATTCGTCGCGAGACCCCTGCGGACGCCGCGGCGATCGCCGCGATCCACCGTGCCGCCTTCGCCCCGCACTATCTCGGCGATCCGGCCGTCACGGAACCACCGGAGCCCGCGCTGGTCGACGCCCTACGCGCCGACGAATCCTGGATGCCGACACTGTCGCTGGTCGCCCTCGCCTACGACACCGTGGTCGGGCACATCTGCCTCACCAGGGCGGGCATCGGCCCGTTCCCGGTGCTGGCCCTCGGCCCGCTCGGCGTCGACCCCGACCATCAGAAGACCGGCGTCGGTTCGGCCCTGGTGCACGCGGCCCTCGGCGCCGCCGACGCCCTCGACGAATCGGTGGTCGGCCTCGTCGGCGACCCCGACTACTACTCGCGCTTCGGTTTCGTGCCGGGCGCGCGCCGCGGCATCGTCCCCGACCAGGCCGACTGGGCCGAATACTTCCAGGTCAGGCCGCTCGCCGCCTACGATCCGGCGGTCACCGGCGAATTCCGCTACCCGGCGCCGTTCTACGACCTGTAGACCTACTCGAACACCACGGTGCGCCGACCGTGCACCAGCACCCGGCCCTCGAGATGCCAGCGCAGGCCCCGGGCGAGCACCACCCGCTCGATATCGCGACCCTGGCGGACCATGTCGGGCACGTCGTCGGCGTGATCCACGCGGATCACGTCCTGCTCGATGATCGGGCCCGCGTCCAGCTCGGCGGTCACGTAGTGGCAGGTCGCCCCGATCAGCTTCACCCCACGGTCGTAGGCCTGGTGGTAGGGGCGGGCGCCGACGAACGACGGCAGGAAGCTGTGGTGGATATTGATCGCCCGGCCCGCCCAGTGCTCGCACAGCGAGGCGGGCAACACCTGCATGAACCGGGCGAGGACCACCGCGTGCGGGTCGTGCACGTCGACCAGTTCACGCACCTGCTCGAACGCCGGACCGCGCTCGGCCGGGTCCTTCGGGAACGGCACGTGATGGAACTTCACCCCGTGCGCCTCGGTCATCGCGGCCAGGTCGGGGTGGTTGCCGATGACGGCCTCGATGGTGGCGGGCAACTCACCGGCCCCCGCGCGGCCGAGCAGGTCGTGCAGGCAGTGCCCGTCCTTGCTCACCAGTAGCACCACCCGGCGGCGGGCGCCGGTGTCGTGCAGCTGCCAGTCGGTCTCCGGACCGAACTCCGCGGCCACCTGCGCGAACCGGGTGCGCAGTTCATCGATGCCGAACGGCACCGTCGATGCCTTCACCGCCTGCCGGGTGAAGAACCAGCCGATGTCACCGTCGGAGTGATAGCCGGCCTCCACGATCGACCCGCCGAAATCGGCGATGAACGAGGAGATCCTGGCGATGATGCCGGGCCGGTCGGGGCAGCCGAGCGTCAACACGAACCGACGGTCGTCCGAGGTCACAGGGGCAGAACTCATCCCCTCATCCTCGCAGGCCCTCAGGCAGAGGCGCGTGCGGGCTCGCGGACAGCGGCGAGTACTTCGCGCAGCTCCCGGTTGAACAGGTCGTAGCGCTCCACATTGCCGAGGTGGCCGGTGGGCAGCACCTCGAACTTCGCCAGCGTGCCCGCCTTGCGCAGCAGTTCGGCGAGCCGTTCGGCGTGAATGGCCGGGGTCATGTCGTCGCGGTCACCGGCGAGCACGGTGGTGGGCACGGTGAAGTTGCTCGCGGCGTCGCCCAGATGCAGCGCGGCCAGCAGCAGGCCGTAGCGCGAGCGGGTCATCATCGGGCAACCACGCACCACCGACAGGGCGTAGCTCAGCTTCTCCGGCGTTGTGTCGAGGGTCATCACCTGGCGGGCGAAGATCCAGCGCACGGGCGCGATCGGCGGGAACACCACCGGGGTGCCGAGGATGAGCTTGCCGAGCCAGTCCGGCGAGGGCAGGGCCCGGCCGCGCAGCAATCGCAGCGGCTTGTTCAGACCGGGAACCATGGTCGACACCTCGACCAGCGAGTGCGCGCCGGTGTTGGTGAGCAGCACGGCCGCGGCCTGCTCGGCGACCCGTTCGGGGTAGCGACCGGCCCAGGCGATGAGCGTCATCCCGCCCATGCTGTGGCCGACGAGCACCGCGCGCTGGCCGGGCAGCAGCGCCGCGTCGAGTACGTCGCACAGATCGTCGGCGAGCAGGTCGGTGCTCGGCCGCGCGTAGCCGTTGGTGCTCTCACCGTGGCCGCGCTGGTCGTAGGCGATCACGCGGTACTCGCCGGCGAAGGCGTTGATCTGGGCGTTCCAGTACTCGATGGAACAGGTCCAACCGTGGGCGAACACGATGACGGGTGCGTCGACCGGGCCGTAGGCGTGCACACGCAGCCGGGCGCCGTCGGCGGTGACCACCGGGATCACCTCGTGCGGGACCGTCGGCGGGTCGAAGGCCGCCACGCCGTGGGTCCGGGTCCGCAGATCGGCCCGGTGGGCGGCAAGTCCGGCCTTGATCCTGGCGGTCACGGTATCGACCAGGTCGTTCACGGTCGCGGGCAGCATTGCGCGCATCGACACACTCCTTTGTGTTACTCATAGAAACAGTAACACCGGGAGCGCTCGATCGCGAGGGTCCGGCGACGATTTACCAGCGCGGCCCGCGCTGCACCTCGTCGACTTTCGGCCGCACATCGGCCAGATACACACCGGTCGCGATGATCGCGATGAACGAGGTGAGCATGCCGAACCCGCTGATCCCCAGCAGCAGGAACACCAGCGCACCCGCCAGGATCGCCAGCCAGATCGGCTTGGTCATCTTGTCGACGGCCGTAAACGCGTCCGGCCGCTGACGCACGGCATGGATCAGCGCGAACACCGTCGCACCGAAGGCTGCCAGCCACAGGACCAGCAAAATCATCCCCGTCACTCCATGCACCACATTCACTCCCCCATCATACGAACAGCGGCCCCACACACCAGGGGTGCGCGGGGCCGCTGTCGGCGGTGAAGGGTTACACCTTCTTGGGTGCGGCCTTCTTCGCGGGGGCCTTCTTGGCCGGCGCCTTCTTGGCGGCGGGCGCCTTGGCCGGGGCGGCCTCGTCGGTCACGGCGACGACCTCGGCCTCGACCACAGCGGCGGCCTCGGCGGCAGCGGCCTGCGCCTCTTCCTTGCCACGGCCCAGCAGGTCGGTGACCTTGGCGAGGGCTTCCTCGGCGCGGGTGGAGGCATCCTTGTACAGGGACTCGACGCGACCGATCTGCTCGTCGACGGCCTCGTTGGCACGCAGCCGCTCGACGGTCTCCTCACCGCGCACGGCGAGGTCGGCGTAGATGTCGAGAGCCTGGCGGTAGTACTGCTCGGCCAGCTTGCGCAGCTCCTCGGGGGTGAACTTCTCGCGCAGCTCGGCGAGGTCCTCCGGCAGCTCCGAGGGCAGGCCGGCGAGGCGCTCGCGGATGGTGTCGAACTGTGCCTGCACGTCGGCGGGCACATTGGCGATGCGCTCGCGGGCCTCTTCGACACGGGCCTTGGCATCGGTGGTGGCGACCCGCTCGCGGACGTCGGCGACGACCTCGTTCACGGCGGTGTAGATGGCATCACCGGCGCCGACGGTGGCGAACAGCGGCTTGGTCACGGTAGCGGTCTTCTCGGTCATCAGTCTTCGCTCTCCTGGTGTGGCGGAGTGTCAATTGTCGTGAACGAAACGTCGCTGTCCCGTTCGTTCCCCCCTGAGCCGGTTTCTTCCCCGTTTTCCCGGCGAAACGACTCATAGATTTCCAGCAACACCTGTTTCTGCCGTTCGGTCACCGAAGTGTCGGCCAGCAGGGCGTCCCGGACCGGGCTGTGCGGGCGCTGTTCCAAATATCCGGCCCGCACATACAACACCTCCGAAGAAACCCGCAGCGCCTTGGCGATCTGCGCGAGTACTTCGGCGGAGGGGTTTCGTAATCCGCGTTCGATCTGGCTCAGGTACGGATTACTCACCCCCGCCAGCGCGGCGAGTTGACGTAAGGACACCTGCGCGGCTTCGCGCTGGGACCTGATGAACCCTCCGATGTCTTGAGCCGCGTGGACGACTCGGTTCTCGGGTTGGTCTGCCATCACTCACCTTCTGGCGTTGTACGGTCAATACTAGGTCAGGGTGCTAGCTCTTGCAAGCACTACAGTTAGCAGCCGCCGGGCGAACGCCCGGAATCAGTGGAACAGCAGCTGCGAGATCGTGTAGATCGCCAGGCCGGCCAGCGATCCGACGACCGTGCCGTTGATCCTGATGAATTGCAGGTCCCGGCCCACCTGCAATTCGATCTTCCGGCTCGCCTCGTCGGCGTCCCAGCGGGCGACCGTATCGGTCACCAGCGTCGAGATCTCGGCGGCGTAGTTACCGACCAGATAGCGCGCCCCCCGGTCGATCCACCCATCGACCTTGCCACGCATCGCCGGATCGTCACGCAACTGTTCACCCAGCTGTTGCACATTCTCCGCCACTTTGCGTCGCAACGTGGAATCGGGGTCGTTCGCCGACTCGAGAATCAATCGCTTGGCCGCACGCCAGGTGGCCTCCGCCATTCCGGTGATCTGTTCGCGGCCCATGATCTCGGCCTTCACCTTTTCCGCCTTCGCGATCATGGCATCGTCGTGCTGCAGGTCGTCGGCGAAATCCTGCAGGAATCGAGTGGCGGCCAGACGCAGTTCGTGGTCGGGGTCCGAACGCACCTTCCAGGTGAATTCCACCAATTCCCGGTAGATCCGCTCCGACAACAATGTGTTGACGAATTTCGGCGCCCATTGCGGCGCGTCGCGCAACACGATCCGGTCGATCGTCTCCTGTGAACCGAGCGCCCACTGATGCGCCCGCTCGGCGAGCAGATCGATCAGCGGCAGCTGCCGGTTGTCGGCGATCAGCTCCGAGAGCACCCGACCGAGCGGCGGACCCCATTGCGGTTCGGCGAGGCGCTTGACGATGGTGTTGTCGATGATCTGCTCGACGTCCTCGTCACGCAGCACGCCGACCACGGCGGTCAGGATGGTCGAACTCTCCTGCGCCACCCGCGCCGCGTTGGCCGGTGTGGCCATCCACCGCCCGACCCGCAGCGAGATCTGGGCCGCGTCGAGCCGGGCCGACACCACATCGGGAGCGAGGAAATTGGTGCCGACGAACGCGCCGAGGCTCTCGCCGAGCTGGTCCTTCTTCTTGCGGATGATCGCGGTATGCGGAATGGGCAAGCCGAGCGGGTGCTTGAACAACGCCGTCACCGCGAACCAGTCGGCCAGCGCGCCGACCATGCCCGCCTCCGAGGCCGCGCGCACATAACCCACCCATGCGCCGCCGCCACCGCGTGACTCGAGCCAGCGGCACAGCAGATAGATCACTGTCGCCACCAGCAGGAAGCCGGTGGCGAGGGCCTTCATCTTGAACAGGTCGCGTCGTTTGCCCGCCTCGTCGGTCAGATCCGCGAACCCGGCGGGCTGCGCCGGTGCGGTGCGCGGCGTGAGCACCGCCGTGTTGCCGGGAGCTTTCTCCATGGCCCCCATTCTGCTGTGCGAAATGCCGCCGCGCCGACGCCGGCCTGTGGTAAATCCCCCAACGTCGCCTAAACGAGCGCCACCCCACATCGGCAGGCATAAGCTGTATCGCGAGAGACGCCACATCGATCGCAAGGGGGCTGTCCTGTCCACCGAAGACCTTGTCGAGATCGGCGAGCAGACCGGTCGGGGTTCCGCCGTGCGCGGCGCGGGTCCCGTCGACGGCCGCAAGAGGCGGTGGCGCCAGCACAAGATCGACCGGCGCGAGGAGCTCGTCGACGGCACCCTCAACGCCATCCGCGTGCGCGGCGCGCAGGCGGGCATGGACGAGATCGCCGCCGAGATCGGCGTGTCCAAGACCGTGCTGTACCGGTACTTCGCCGACAAGAACGACCTGGTGCACGCCACCATGCAGCGCTTCATCGAGACCACGCTGCTGCCGCGCGTGTACGGCGCCATCAGCCTCGATGCCGACGAGTACCAGCTGGTGCGGGCCGCCATGACCGAATACGTGGGGACCGTCGACGACGACCCCGAGGTCTACCGGTTCATCATGCACAACGGCAGCGGCGACAATGCCTCGCTCGCCGAGTTCGAGCGCCTGTTCGCCGAGGTGGTCACCGCCGTGCTCATCGACCGGGCCGGCGCCAAGGGCATCCGCACCGACGGCGCGATGCTGTGGTCCTACGTGCTGGTCGGCGGCATCCAGCTGGCCACCCACTGGTGGACGACCACCGACAAGGCGATGCCGCGCCAGGACGTCATCGACTACCTCACGATGATGGCCTGGAGCGCGATCGAGGGCATCGCTCGCGCGGGTGGCTCGCCTGCTGTCTTCACCGAGCAGA
Organism: Nocardia sp. NPDC023733; assembly: GCF_040639775.1. Classification (NCBI taxonomy): domain Bacteria; kingdom Bacillati; phylum Actinomycetota; class Actinomycetes; order Mycobacteriales; family Nocardiaceae; genus Nocardia; species Nocardia sp. NPDC023733. The sequence continues at coordinate 147,941 of NZ_JBFAAN010000004.1, forward strand.
CACACGTTCTACCGCCACTTCCGGAGTCCTGACCAGCGCTGATACCAGATATCGCCGTCCCGGGCTCGACATCGTCGCGCGGTTGGTTACGCTGAACCGAGCGGGGCGCTGTGGCTTGTGTCACCGCGAGGTTGCCGTGCGCCGTCAGGCGTTCGGGCAGCGTGCACGTCGGCACCAACGGAGGTACCTCGATGGCGAAGAACGTGCCGACATCCCGGCTTGCCCGTGGCACGAAGCTGGGGGCGGTGGCGGCGAGTTCGGTCATCCGTTCCAAGAAGACCCGGTTGTCGATGCGCGGCAGGTCCGAGGCCGTGCGCGCGAAGATGGCCGAGGAGTCGATGATCCGCACCACCGAGCAGGTGGTCATGGTGCTCGGCACCATGAAGGGCGTGGCCATGAAGCTGGGCCAGATGATGTCGGTGCTGGATCTGGACCTGGTCCCCGAGGACCATCGCGATCGGTTCCAGCAGCGTCTTGCCGTCTTGCGCAACGCGGCACCGACGGTGTCGTTCGAGAACATGCGCGCGGTGATCGAGCAGGATTACGGCCGCCCGCTGGCGGACGTGTTCGCCGAGTTCGACCCCGAGCCGATCGCCGCCGCCTCGATCGGCCAGGTGTATCGCGCCACCCTCGCCGACGGCAGGCGAGTGGCGGTGAAGGTGCAGTACCCCGGCGTCGACGTGGCGGTCCGCGCCGATCTGAAGAACCTCACCATGTTCCGGCGGGTGCTCGCCTCGGCCATGCCGTGGATCACCCCGGCCGTGCTCGACGAGCTGAAGCTCAACATGGAGGCCGAACTCGACTACCGGGCCGAGGCGGCGACGCAGAGCGAGATCGCGCACCTCTACCGCGACCACCCGTTCATCTTCGTTCCCTCGGCCGTGCCCGAGTTGTCGACCACCCGGGTGCTGGTGAGCGAGTTCGTCGACGGCGCCGGATTCGACGAGATGCGCACGCTGCCCGACTCCGAGCGCAACCGGATCGGCGAGATCGTCTACCGCTTCTACGTGGGTTCGCTGTTCACGTTCAACGAGTTCTGCGGCGACCCGCATCCGGGCAATGTGCTGCTCGCGCCCGACGGCCGGGTGGCGTTCCTGGATTTCGGCCTGTTCAACCGGATGGACCCGAAACTGGTCCACTTCGAGAAACTGTGCCTGCGCGCGGCCGCCGAGGAACGTTCGGAAGACCTGCGCCAGTTGATGATCGATCGCGGTGTGATCGATTCGCCCGACGAGATCGGCGCCGAGGAGTGCCTCGAATACGTGCTCGCCGCCTCCGAGTGGTGTCTTGTCGACGAGGTCCTCACCATCACCCCCGAGCTGGCCAGCGGGGCTTTCCTGCTCGCCGTCGACCCGAGGGCCAGCGAGTTCACCGGGATGAAGCAGCAGAATCTGCCGCCCGAGCACCTGTTCTCCCGCCGCGCCGACTTCCTCACCTTCGGCATGCTCGGCCAGCTCGACGCGACCAACAACTGGCATTCGATCGCTCGCGAATGGCTCTACGACGAGCCGCCGATCACCGAACTCGGCATCGCCCATCATGATTGGCTGCGCACCCACCCACCGAAACCGGTGAAGAAGACGCGCCCCCGCAAGGCAACCACCCGATGAAAGGCTCCTTTGTGCCGCAAGACCGCGAGTTCGACCTGATCCTGTTCGGCGCCACGGGCTTCGTCGGCAAACTCACCGCCGAGTACCTGCTCACCGCCGCACCCGACACCGCGAAGATCGCGCTGGCGGGCCGTTCGCGCGACAAGCTCGCCGCCGTGCGCGAGGAGCTCGGTCCAGCTGCCGCGTCCTGGGATCTGGTGGTCGCCGATTCGACCGACGCGACCTCGCTCGCGGCGATGGCCGAGCGCACCAAGGTCGTGGTCACCACGGTCGGGCCGTACCTGCGCTACGGTCTGCCGCTGCTCGGTGCGTGCGCCGCCGCGGGCACCCACTACGCCGACCTCACCGGCGAACCGCTGTTCATCCACGACGCGATCGAGCAGTTCGAGCAGGCCGCCGTCGACTCGGGCGCCAAGATCGTGAATTCCTGTGGCTACGACTCGATTCCGTCGGATCTGAGCGTGTACGAGATCTACCGCGCCTCGGTCGCCGACAACACCGGCGAGCTGGAGGACACCACGCTGGTCGCCTACCTCAAGGGCGGGATGAGCGGCGGAACCATCGACTCCGGTCGCGCCATGATGGAGGACATCGCCGCCGACTCCGGGCGCGCGAAGATCCTGGCGCACCCGTACTCGCTGAGCCCCGATCGCAGCATGGACCCCGATGTCGGCAGGCAGACCGACCAGGCCCTCGCCCGCGCCGACAGCATCGATCCGAGCCTGCACGGCTGGGTCACCACATTCATCATGGCCTCGCACAACACCAAGGTGGTCCGCCGCAGCAACGGCCTGCTCGGCTGGCCCTACGGCAAGCAGTTCCGCTACCGCGAGGTGATGAACGCGGGCACCTCGGCCACCGCACCGCTGGTGGCGGCGGGTATCGCGGGCGGTATCGTGGCCGGGATGACCTCGGGAGCGGTGCTGTCGCGGGTGTCGCTCGGCCGCAAACTGCTCGACCGCATCCTGCCCAAGCCCGGCACCGGCCCGGACGAAAAGGCCCGCCGCAGCGGCTGGTTCACGATGAAGACCTTCGCCCGCACCAGTTCCGGCGCCAAGTACCAGGCGACGTTCTCCGGCACCGGCGACCCCGGCTATCAGGCCACCGCCGTGCTGCTCGGCCAGAGCGGTCTGTGCCTGGCGTTCGACGAATTGCCCGAGCGCGCGGGCATTCTCACCCCCGCGTCCGCCATGGGCGAGGCGCTCACCGAGCGGCTGCGCGCGGCGGGCATGACCATCGAGGTCGCTCGGCAGTGAACCTGGCTCGCAAAGCCATGAACGCGCCCGCGCTCGCCGCGATCTACGAGCACGCCTGGCGTCCCACCCTGTTCTACCTGGCCAGCGGCCGCACCACGGGCGACGACCGTCGCGACGCGGTGCGCTCGCTGCGCTTGGGCGGGCCGGAGAAGGTGCTCGATCTGGCTTGCGGCCCCGGCAATTTCACGCGTTACCTGAGCGAACACCTCAGCGGCGACGGTTTCGTCACCGGCCTGGACTACTCCGCGCCGATGCTGGCGCGCGCCGCCGCCGACAACGCGGGACCGCGCGTCGGCTACGTGCGCGGCGACGCCCGCACCCTGCCCTTCGCCGACGAAACCTTCGATGCCGTCTGTTGTTTCGGTGCCCTGTACCTGATCCCCGATCCGATCGCCGCCGCCCGCGAGATGATCCGCGTCCTCGCGCCGGGCGGTCGCATCGCCATCACCACCAGTTATCGCGACGACAACCTCTTCGGTAAGGCGAGCACCCTGGCCGCGGGCGTGAGCGGTCTTCGCCTGTTCGACCGCGACACCTTCCCCACCCTGTTCGCGACCTCCGGGCTCACCGAAATCACCCAGCGCGTGCACCGTTTCATGCAATACGTCGAGGCGACCCGCCCCGCCTGAGCCGACCCGCGGTAGCCCGGCGGTAGCCTGCCGGGCATGGACACGCTGAATTCGGTGATCGTCGATGTCAACAACGTGTTCTGGGACTGGTTGCTGATCCCGCTGGTGATCGTGACCGGGGTGTATTTCACCGCGCGCAGCGGGGTTGTGCAGTTGCGGTTCCTGCCGGAGATGTTCCGGGTGGTCGCCGAGAAGGGCACCCCCGCCGCCGACGGCAAGCGGTCGGTGTCGGCGTTCGGTGCCTTCAGCATCTCCGCGGCCGCGCGGGTCGGCACCGGCAATATCGCCGGCGTCGCCACCGCCATCAGTGTGGGCGGGCCGGGTGCGGTGTTCTGGATGTGGGCGATGGCCACGCTCGGTGCCGCGTCGGCCTTCGTGGAATCCACGCTCGCCCAGCTCTACAAGCGACCCGAACACGAACCCGGCACCTTCCGTGGCGGTCCCGCCTACTACATGCAGCACGGTCTCGGCCGGCGCTGGCAGGGCCTGATCTTCGCGGTGGTCATCACGCTGACTTTCGGTTTCGTCTTCAACGCCGTGCAGGCCAACACCATCGTCGCCACCAGCCGGGCCTCGCTGACGGCGATCGACGGCGACTGGTTCGCACCGCTGGTCGGGCTGGCGCTGGTCGTCCTGCTCGGCCTGGTGATCTTCGGTGGAGTGCGCCGCATCAGCCGCATCACCGAGGTGCTCGTCCCGGTGATGGCCATGGTGTACCTGCTGCTCGGCATCGCCGTGGTCGCGCTGAATCTCGACGACCTGCCACGGGTGCTCGCCGATATCGTCGGCGGGGCGTTCGGCTTGCGGGAGGTGGTCGGCGGCGGTATCGGCATGGCCATCACCCAGGGCATCCGGCGCGGCATGTTCTCCAACGAGGCCGGTCTCGGCTCCTCCCCGAATGCCGCCGCGGCAGCGGATGTCTCGCATCCGGTGAAGCAGGGGCTCGTGCAGTCGCTCGGCGTCTACTTCGACACGCTTCTCGTCTGCTCCATCACCGCGTTCATCATCCTGACCAGCGACCCGGACCTGTCGGAGCGGCACAGCGCCGACCTCACCCAGACCGCGCTGCACACCACCCTCGGCAGCTGGGCGGGGCACGTGCTCACCGCGGTGGTGTTCATGCTCGCGTTCAGTTCGATGATCGGAAACTTCTACTACGGCCGCGCCAATATCGAGTTCATCACCGATCATCCGCGCCTGCTCACCGTCTTCCGGGTGCTGGTGCTGGTCGCGGTATTCGGCGGCGCGCTCGGCTCGGTGGCGCTGATCTGGAACCTGGCCGACGTATTCATGGGCGTGATGGCCCTGGTCAACCTCACCGCGATCCTGCCGCTGGGCGCGGTGGCGTTCCGGCTGCTCGCCGACTACCGCACTCAGCGCCGCGCGGGCAAGGACCCGGTGTACGTGCACCGGGCCGAGATCGCCGACCCCGCCGGGGTGGCGTGCTGGCAGACCCGCCGCGACTAGTGGTAGGCATGGCTGATGGCGAATCTGTGGACCGAACCCGTCACCACCGCCCTGCGCGCCGACGGGCTGCGCATCGCCGATATCGACACCTCGGCCACGCCCGGTTTCCTCGGCGGCAAGCAGCTGGGCAAGTCGATGCTGCCCGAACGCGGCGAGGTGCTGTCGGTGTTGCAGGAGAAGCTGTTCGCGCACGGACGCACCGGTGGTGACCGTCGGGTGCTGCTGATCCTGCAGGGCATGGACACCGCGGGTAAGGGCGGCATCGTGCGGCACGTGATCGGTTCGGTCGACCCGCAGGGCGTCGACCACGCCTCCTTCGGGGTGCCCACCGAGGAGGAGCGGGCGCACGACTTCCTGTGGCGCATCCGCAAACGCCTGCCCGCTCCCGGCCAGCTCGGCGTCTTCGACCGCTCCCACTACGAGGACGTGCTGGTGGTCCGGGTGCACGGCCTGGTACCGCAGGCCGAATGGGAGCAGCGCTACGACAAGATCAACGCCTTCGAGAAAGAGGTCGCCGACTCCGGGACGACCATCGTCAAGGTCGCCATGTTCGTCTCCCTCGACGAACAGAAGCGCAGGCTGCGCGCCCGCCTGGAACGACCGGACAAGTACTGGAAGTTCAACCCGGCCGACATCACCGAACGCGCCTTCTGGCCCGAATACCAGAAGGCCTACCAGGCCGTTCTCGATCGCACGAATACCGATTACGCTCCGTGGTACGTGCTGCCCGCCGATCAGAAATGGTATTCGCGGCTGGCTGTCACCGAACTACTGATCGACGCGCTCACCGGCCTGAACCTGGACTGGCCCGGCGCGAATTTCGACGTGGCCGAACAGCTGCGCCTGCTCGATCAGTCCTGACCCTGTCTTTGAACAAACTCTCAGGTTCGGCCCGCATGATGTCGTGGAGCAGACGAGCGAAAGGCGTGTGACAACGGTGAGCACGGGCAGCAAGAATCCGCTTGCGGCGGCAGAGGCCGCCGACAAGAAGCGCAAGCTGGCGATCCAGGTCGGTGTCGCAGCGGTGTTGGTGGCGCTGGTCGCGGCGATCGGTATCGGAATCGCGATGAACCGATCCGATTCCGACACCAGTACCGGCAGCGGTACCACGGGGGCCGAGGGACTGCCAACGCTGCCCGCGACCGTCGGCACGGTCACCCCGTCGGGCAGCGTGCTGATCGGCAACCCCGACGCCAAGGTGAAGGTGCGCGTCGTCGCCGACCTGCAGTGCCCGGCGTGCAAGCAGTTCGAGACCGCCAACGGCCTCGCCCTGGCCAAGGCCGCGGCCGACGGCACGGCCTCGGTCGAGTACCAGATCATCTCCTTCCTCGACAAGGCGTCGACGAACCAGTACTCCTCGCGCGCGGGCAACGCCGCCTACTGCGTGGCCCGCTCGGACGCGAACAAATTCCCGAACTGGCTGCAGCTGATGTTCCACCGTCAGCCCGCCGAGGGCGGCGCGGGCCTGAGCAACGAGCAGCTCGTGGCCATCGCGAACGAGACCGGGTACACCGATCCGGCCGTGGCCACCTGCATCAACGACAAGGCCATGGCCGACCCCCTCGCCAAGACCACCCAGACCCTGCTGACCAGCGGACTCAAGGGCACACCGTCGGTCTTCGTCAACGGTGAGCTGATCGAGAGCAACGCCGTCTACACCGAAGACGGCCTGGCGTCCGTGATCGCCGACGCGGCCAAGTGATCACCGCGTCGGCACGCTCGGCCTGGCTGCTGCTGATCGCCGGGCTGGCCGGGTGGCTGGCGTCGTGCACGCTCACCGTCGAACGGTTCAAGCTGTTCACCGATCCCACCTACATGGCCTCGTGCAACTTCGACTCGGTGCTGTCGTGCGGGTCGATCATGCAGACCCAGCAGGCCGCCGTGTTCGGCTTCCCGAATCCGATCATCGGCATCGTCGGGTTCTCGGTGGTGGTGACGCTCGGCGTGCTCTCGGTGATCGGTGTGGGTTTCCCGCGCTGGATCTGGGGTTCGCTCTGGGTCGGTACGGTCCTCGGTGTCGCCGCGATCTGCTGGCTGATCTTCCAGAGCCTGTACCGCATCAACGCGCTGTGCCCGTACTGCATGGTGGTGTGGGTGGCTGTGCCGGTGCTGTTCGCGGTGGCCACCCAGGAGACCTGGGGTGGCTCGCGTGGGCCGATGGGAATTCTGGCCGAATGGCGCTGGACGCTCGTCGTCGTGTTCTACGCCGTGGTGCTGCTGCTGATGTTCCTGAAGTTCCAGGACTACTGGCTGAGCAAGGTCTAGTTGGGCGTGCCCTCGGCGAGCACCACGTCGACGACGCGGGTGCTGCCGTCGGGCGCGGTGACATCGAGGCGGACCACGTCGCCCGGTTTGCGCCTGCCGATGGCCGCGCTCAGCGCCCGGGCGGTGGTGATCGACGCGCCGTCGACGGCGGTCACCACGTCACCGTCACTGATCCCGGCGGCGCGGGCCGGTTGCCCGAAGAAGGCCCAATCGACCCGCGCGCCCGCCGGTTTCGCGTCGACGATCTGCACGCCGAGGGTGGCGGTCGGGCCGATGTGCACACTGTCGGTCGGCGTGCCCGAGCGGATCTGGGCGACGATCCGCATGGCCGTGTCGATGGGCACCGCGTAACCGTGCGCCGGTTTGGGCTGCCGGTCCTGCGTGCCGCGATCACCGGAGGCGGCGGTGATGACGCCGACCACCGCGCCCGTGCCGTCGGCCAGCGCCCCACCGGACTGCCCACCCACCACCGGTGCCGCGATCTCCACCATCCCGCGCAACGATTTGCGGCTCAGGTCCGCGGAGTTCATCGCGACGATGCTGGCGTCCAGGTCGGTGATCGGCCCGGCCACCGAGGTCTGCTCACCACCGTCGCCGCCCGCGTCGCCGATGGCGAGCACATCCTGGCGTAACCGCAGCCCGGCCGAGGAACCGATCCGCGCGGTCGGCAACCCCGAGGCGCCCGCCAGCGCCAGCAGGGCGACGTCGGCGCTCGAGTCGTAACCGAGCACGGTGGCCGGGTAGCGCAGACCGGTACCCACGTCGGTGACCGACACGTCCTCGGCGCCCTTGATGACGTGGTGGCTGGTGAGGATCTCCCCGTCGCCGGTGAGCACGATGCCCGACCCGGCGGCCGCGGTTCCGAACCGGCTCGCGTCGACCGAGATATTGACCAGCGCGGGCTGCACCTGCGCGGCGACCAGGCCCGGATCCAGCGGCACGGGCGCAGGCGTCGCCGCGACGAATTCCTGCGGGGCGGCCCGCTCGAGCCCCAGCTCACCGCGATATCCGAGGACACCGCCGAGGGCGAGCAGCGCGACGACCAGCGCCATGAGCACCCGTGATCCACGTTGCACGCGCACGTCCTCTCTCGCGGGCCGACCCTTCCCATTGTCCCCCGGCTCGGGTCCGGCCCTATCGACATCCGGTACGCGGCGGTTGGCAAACCTCGTATGCAGCGGTAGGCATATACCCATGAGCACCGCTGCCGCCTATGCCCTGCCGTCCGCCGACGGTTCCTTCGAGAAGGTCGCGATCGAACGCCGTGCGCTCGGACCCGACGATGTCGCGATCGACATCAAATTCGCGGGCATCTGCCACTCCGACATCCACACCGCACGTAACGAATGGGGTGGGGCGCGGTACCCGTGCGTGCCGGGGCACGAGATCGCGGGCATCGTCAGCGCGGTCGGGTCGTCGGTGCGCAAGTATCAGGTGGGCGACCGCGTCGGGGTGGGCTGTCTGGTGAATTCGTGCGGCAAATGCGCTCCGTGCCTGGCCGGTGAGGAGCAGTACTGCGCCAAGGGCGCCACCTGGACCTACAACAACCCCGTCCCCGAGGAGGTCCAGCCCGGCGGGTACACCATGGGCGGGTACTCCACCCACATCGTCGTCGACGAGAAGTTCGTCGTCGGCATTCCCGAGGGCATCGGCCTCGACGTCGCCGCACCGTTGCTGTGCGCGGGCATCACCTTGTATTCGCCGTTACGGCACTGGGGCGCTGGCCCCGGTAAGAAGGTCGCGATCATCGGCATGGGCGGGCTCGGGCACGTCGGGGTGAAGATCGCCGCCGCGCTCGGTGCCGAGGTGACGGTGCTGAGCCAGTCGCTGCGCAAGCGCGACGACGGCCTGCGCATGGGCGCCAGCAACTACTACGCCACCAGCGACAAGGAGACTTTCCGCAGGCTGCGCGGCGAGTTCGACCTCATCATCAACACCGTCTCGGCCGACCTGCCCATCGACAACTACCTGCGGCTGCTCGCCCTCGACGGCACCCTGGTGATCCTCGGTCTGCCGGAGAAGCCGATGAGCGTCACCGGCCGTAATCTGGCCGGTTTCCGCCGCTCCCTGTCGGGTTCGATGATCGGCGGGCTCGCGCAGACCCAGGAGATGCTGAATTTCTGTGCCTCGCACGGCATCGGCGCCGAGATCGAGCTCATCTCCGCCGACGACATCGATTCCGCCTACGACCGGGTCGTCGCCAGCGATGTGCAGTACCGGTTCGTGATCGACACCGCGTCCATCTGAGCCGGTAGGGCGCCCACCGCCGGGTACCGTGACGTCGTGGCCGACGACGATACGCGCCCGGACACACCGACCGCGGTGGGCGCCCTGCCGATCACCTGGACGGTGCGGACCCCGCCCAGCTGGTTCCCGCGCGCCCTGCTCTACACCGCGCTCGCCCTCGTCGTGCTGATCGCGGGCTTCTGGGTGCTCGGCAAGCTGCAGGGGCTGCTGACCATTCTGCTGGTGTCGCTGTTCCTGGCCTTCGCCATCGAGCCGGCGGTGAATTGGCTTGCCCGGCACGGCATTCCACGTGGTGCGGGCACCGGGGCGGTGTTCCTCGTCGTGCTGGTGGTGATGGTGGCGTTCTTCGGGACGCTCGGCGCGCTGCTCATCGACCAGGTCACCATGCTCGTGCAGGACGCACCCGGCTACATCCAGGACCTGGTCGACTGGATCAACCGCACCTTCGACCAGGACCTGTCCGGCGCCGACCTCACCAAATACGCCACCGAGTGGAGCTCCACCATCGAGGGCTACCTCGTGGGTCTGGCCGGAAACGTCTGGGGCATCGGCACAGTCGCGATCGGTGCGCTGTTCCAGCTGCTCGGGGTCCTGCTGTTCACGTTCTATTTCGCCGCCGACGGGCCGCGCTTCCGCACCTGGGTGTGTTCGCTCCTGCCGCCGCGTCAGCAGAAACATGTGTTGCGCGCCTGGGATATCGCGGTGGAGAAGACCGGCGGCTACATCTACTCGCGTGCGTTGCTCGCGCTGTGCTCGGCGATCGCGCACTATGTGGCGCTGCGGGTGTTCGATGTGCCCTCGGCGTTCGCGCTGGCGCTCTGGGTGGGTGTGGTCTCGCAGTTCATCCCGACCGTCGGAACCTATCTCGCCGGTGCCCTTCCGGTGCTGGTCGCGCTGGTGCACGACCCGATCACCGCGCTGTGGATCCTGCTGTTCATCGTGGCGTATCAGCAGTTCGAGAACTATGTGCTGCAGCCACGGATCACCGCGACCACCCTCGACATGCATCCGGCGGTGGCGTTCGGGGCGGTGATCGCGGGTGCGGCGCTGCTCGGGCCGACCGGTGCGCTGCTCGCGATCCCGGTCACGGCAACGCTGCAAGGATTCGCCGGGGCCTACGTCCGGCGGTATCAGGTGACCGAAGAAGCCGGGCCACCGCCGAAGCAGAAGCGCCGGTGGTTCCCCAGACCCCGGACGAAGACACCCGTCGAGCCCGACCGACCCGCCGACGAATAGGCCCGCACCATGGCAATTCTGTTGTCTGTGGTCTCCATGCTGTCCACCCTGTTCGGTGGTTTCGTCGCCATGCGCATCGGCGACCGCAAGCACCTGGTCCTCGGTCTCGCGGCCGGGGTGATGCTCGGCCTGGTGGCGTTCGACCTCATCCCCGAGGCCCTCGAGCAGTCACCCGACGAGGCGTTCGGTGTACCGGTGGCGCTGATCGCGGCGGTTGTCGGGTTCATGAGCCTGCACATCATCGAACGCTCGGTGGCCATCCACACCGGCCACGAGGACGAATTCGGTTCGCACCACCACGGTTTCGAATCCGTCGGCCTGCTCGCCGCGATGGGCCTGATCTTCCACAGCACCCTCGACGGTTTCGGCATCGGCATCGGTTACCAGGCGGGCGCCACCGTCGGCCTGTCGGTAGCCATCGCGGTCATCTGCCACGACTTCGCCGACGGCTTCAACACCTTCACCATCCCCACCCTCTACGGCCACGCCCGCAAACGCGCCATCACCCTCCTGGCCCTCGACGCCCTCGCCCCCGTGGTAGGCGCCGTCCTCGGCACCCTCATCCACGTCCCCGAACAATGGATAGGCCTCTACCTCGGCTACTTCGCCGGCTTCCTCCTCTACCTCGCCACCGCCGACATCCTCCCCGAAGCCCACGCCGAACACCCCTCCCGCCTGACCCTCTTCCTCACCATCCTCGGAGTCGGCGCGATGTTCGTGGTCTCGGCACTGAGCCACTGAGCCGGGCTACGGCTGCTCGCGACCGCGGCGGGCGCGCTCGAGCACATCCGTTTCGGTCGGCGGACTCGGCGGATGATGGCTCAAGCACAGCGGCGTGGCCAGCTTGCGGAACGACCGGCCTTCACTGGCACCGTAGAACTGGCCGGTCTTCAGATGACCGATATCGTCCACATTCCCGCCCCAGGTGGCGGCGATACCCTTCGCCGCCTGGATCTGCGCCGCCGTCCCCAACCGCCCGAAGAACTGGATCGCGGTATTGCCGACCACCTTGTTGTCCAGGCCTTTCGGTGCCTGGGTGGCGTAGGCGATGCCGAGCCCGTACTTGCGTGCCTGCGCGGCGAGCATGAGGGTGCTGGCCGAGGCGGGTGTGCTCTTACCCGAAGGCGCGAGCATCTGCGCCTCGTCGAGCACGAGCAGGGCACCGAGCGGTCGATCACCGGCCGGGTTGGTCTTGAAGTAGGTGAACAGCGCAACCTGGAGCTGGCTGATGAACCTGGCCCGCTGATCGGTGTCGGGCAGACCGACACAGCTGATCACCGACACCCGCGCGCGCTTGCCCGGCGCCGGGGTGAGCAGCACGCCGGGATCCACCGGTTCACCGTCACCGCCGAACAGCGGATCGTTGATCATGGAAACCGTGAGTCCGTCGGCCATTTCGGCCGCGAGCGCGGCCGCGTTGCGGACCCGGCTCACCCCGTCGGGCAGGTCCGACAGCAGGGCGATCAGTCCCTCCAGTTTCGGCTCACCCGACCGGGCGAAATGCAGGAGGGCCTGCAACAGTACCGCGCGTGCCTGCGCCGCCTTGGTCCGCGCGATTCCCGAGCGCGCCAGCAGATCACCGGCCGCCACCTCCACCGCGGTGCGCAGTTCGTCGGGATCCTCACGCACGGCCGCGAAATCCGGGAGCGGGTTCAGGATCAGCGGCCGCCCCGCCTGACGACGCGGTGTCCACACGACGACGTCGGTCTCGGCCAGGTACTGCGCCGCCTTCTCGGCATCACCGGGCCCCCAGCCTGCCGGGGGTTGCTCCCACGCATCGCCGAGCCGTGAGAGGTCGTTGTTGACGTCGAGCACGATCGCCGAAACACCGTGCAGAGCAACCTCTTCCACCAGTCGCCGAAGCAGGACGGTCTTTCCCGAACCGCTGCTCGCGAATAAGACGAGGTGCTTGCGCAGGAGGTCGAGCGGAATGCTGAAGGTGGCGTCGTCGGTGAGTCCCCGCCCGAGAACGATTGTCGGCCCGTCGGTTCGAGAGTCGTCCATGGCAATGTCGGGACCGCTGTCGACATTGGGTGAAGCCGGTTGTGCGGTAGGAGGTTCGGCCTCATCCATTCGGGGTCGCACCGGCCCGTCGACCGGTTGGGGTAGGTCACCGAAGATCCGCCGGAACAGTTGCGTCTGCCCGGCGGGCGCGCGCTGCACCAGCCAGCCGTCGAAACCGGGCTTCGGGTCCTCGATCAGCTGCTGCAACGCGGTGAAGGTGCGCAGATCGTCCTGGCCGATCGGCAGGGTCGTCCCGTTGGCGGCCTGCAGGTCGTCCAGCATCGCACGGGTTTTCGGCCCGTTGGAGTAGGGGATGTTGCGCAGGATCGTCAGGTGACGCAGATCGTTGGTCTCCTCGATGCCGGATTCGATGACGGCCGAACGCATCCGGGACTGCACAGCTAGGTGGTGCGTGTGCGCGATCGCCCGGAAACTCCAATGCTCCTGCACCTCGAGGACTGGGTCGATCGTGCGACGCAGCCGGGCGTGGACCGCGCGGCCCGTGGAGGTCGCGTCGTCGATGCGCAGGTCGTCGCGGTCGGCCCGTTCCAGGACGAAGCACTGCAGGGCGGCGTTGAGCAACCCGACCATGATTTCGTCCTCCCTGGCCGGGTCGAGCGGCGCCGTGATGTCGGCGGCGGCCCGCAGGGCGGCGAACTGCGCGTCGAACACGCTCGGGTCGGCGAGTGCCGCGGGGACCTTCGGCCCCGAATCGGGATCCAGCGCGGCGAAGTCGTCCAGTTCACGGAGTTGCTCGTCGGCGAGGCAGGTCCGCACGTGCTCGGCCACCGACTGCAGCAGCTTGCGCGGTGTCGAGCGAGCCACGTCGTCGGTGTCGAAGGCGGCCGGCCGGATCGGCCAGGTCGGATAGGGCGGCGTGAAGTCGACCTCGTCGTACTGCACCGCGAGATGCCCGGCGACAACCGCCGCCGCAACCTCGGCACCCGGTAGCGCGGTGTCCAGATACAGTTCGGTGAACCGGTCGGCCGACGAGGTCAGCCCCTGATCCTTCAGACGCTGCCAGGTGGAGGGTATGCAGGCGGCGACGATGATGGTGCGCACCGTTTCCTCCCGCAGCTTCATCAAACTGTCCGCGTGATGGGCCACCCGGATGCCGCCCGTCGCCGACTCCGCGAGCACGGCATCGATCTGGTCGAGTGCGATCACCACCGGCCCCACCGCGGCGAACAGGCGGATCAGATCGTGGAATATCAGCTGCGCGTTGCGCTGTGCACGGCGGAAACCCCACTGCTCGGCGATCTCCGGTTCGAGCGGTTCCCGGAGGACGAGGAAGCTGTCACCGATATCGCGCAGCGAACCGCCCGCCCGGAACAGCACAAGCGCCCGCAGGGTGTCGCGGCATTCGTAGGCCAATTGCGGCTCGGGGCCGGACAGGTCGTCCAGAAATCGTTCGAGGTCCTCGGGTTTCGGCCGCATCGGGCCCGCGATCCGCGCGACATGTTCGGGATCGCACCCGGCCCGCCGGGCCAAGGCGATCAGCAGCCTGCGCAATTGACCGCCGTCGGCTCCGGTCAGCCGGTTGGTGACGCCGTGGACGGCACCGTCCCAGAACGATTCGCCGTCGATCAGCTTGGGCATGAAGAAGTAGCCCTCGCGCTCGTGGACGTACTGACGAATCCAACCGAGCAGGTGGGTTTTCCCGACACCGGGATCACCGTTGACGATGAACCCGGTGGGTGAGATCTCCGGCCGGTCCTCGGCCAGTTCGATCGCCCGGGCGATCTCGGCGGACGCCCGCCGATGCAGGTCCTCGACGTGGTGGGTCTGGGGGCGCCAGATCGAATCCGGGCCGAGTGCGGTGCTGAACTGCACCCGCGCCAGAGCACGGCGCTGCTGCTCGTTCAACGCCCGGCCTCGACGGTGAGCAGGTGGCGCGCGGTCCCACCGAGTACCACGGCGGCGGCGTGATCGTCCTCGGTCAGTGTCTTACGATCGGCTTCGGCGCGCACGTGCACGCCGTCGCGGTCGGCCAGTGCCGTCATCGCGCGCGTGAAATCCTCGGGCGGAATGTGCGGCAGATCGTTGCGCAGGTCGGCGATCCGGATCTGGTCCGGTTTGCCCTTGGTGAGCTCGGCGTACTTGCGCAGGATCTGTGCGGGCACGTCGGGTTGGAAGATGTCGGTCAGCTGTCGGCCACTGCCGTCCAGGTGACGGTGCAGCCCGGCCAGGACCGCGTACAGCGCACCACCGAACGACCCCGACTTGGCCGGGCGTGGGCCGGTGAGTTCGCGGGCGCACCACTGCACCCCCGCTTCGGTGAGCTCGTGCACCAATGCCCGCCCGACTTTCTCACTGACGACCAACCCCAGGTCGTTGAGCCGGCGCCGGGGCGCACCGTCGAGCGTCACCCCGGCCACTGCGAAGAGATCGGCGTTGGTGAGTTCGCGCGCTTCCGCGAGCAGCGTCAACAGCACCGCGAGTTCGCGTGGGCTCATCTGATCCGACAATGTTCGATCCGTTCTCTCACGATTCGTCGCCGTCGACGACGAAGAATCCGTTTTCGGACACCTGCAGGTCCCGTTTGCCGTCGAAGAGCCCGCTGACACGGACCCGCGCGCCGGAACTGTGCGCGGCGAGCGCTCGGGCGTACTCCTGCGCGGTACGCAGGCGCACGGTGATGCGGCGCTGCCGACCGGTGCTCGTCCCGTCGACCCGGAGTGACCCTCGCACAACGGCTTTGAGGGCCGCATCGTTGTCGACGCCGACGACGGTCCCGGCGACCACGGCCTCGATCTCGGCCACATCCCGGTCGGAGACCATGTCCGGCGGTGGCGACGACGCCACCGCGACGTTCAGCATCTGTCCCAACCCCTCGACTGTCGGACGCGGAAACTCGACGACGACATCCGGTCGTGGCACTTGGCGCGACCAGTGAAAACTGAGTGCGAAACGCATCGGATGCTGCTCAGCCGATCCGAGCGCACCGAAAGCGTCGATCGTGTCGTGGCGGAATTCGTCGCCCCAGCCGTGCCCACCGCCGGCGGCCTCGCGCACGGTCGCGGCGACATCGAGCAGCCGGACCGCCGAGCTGCGGCCCAGCCGTGAGCCGGGTCCGCCGAGAAATACGTCGAACCCGAAGGCGTCGCGGTGCGGCAGCAGCGTGGTGGCGGCCAGCAGCTGGGCAACTGCATACCTGCGCATCGACCACGCCGTGATCTCCCGCTCGGCAGCCTGGTCGACACAGGTCGCCAGCAACGAGCGCAGCGCGGCGAGCGCGGCGGCGCCGGTCTCGAGCGAGATCTCGTCACCGTCGTGGCCCGCACGGTAGCCGATCACATCGACCCCACCCGAGACGATGTCGCGCACAACGATGTCCAGCGGACGTTGCTCGAAATCCGCCACACACAAGGCCAGTTCACGCATCCGTATGCCGTAGTCGACCACGTCGCCACCGGGCACGAGCACTTCGAAGTCGCCGTTCGACCACACCGTGCCACGACCCCACGGCTCCCGCGGCGTCCAACCCTGGGCTTGCAGATACCCGATCACCTCCTCGTGCCGGGGCATGGTCGGCATCGCGGCTACCGTGGCGTTCCGGCGACGAGCGAACGCAGCGCCTCGACATCGAGAATGTTGCCGAGCGGAATATGCACCGACAGCGTGCGCTTGGTGTCGTCGGCAGCGAACCGGGTGCGATCACGCAGCGACAAGAAGTATCCGCAGTGGCGCAGCGTCATCGCACCGGTCACGGCATCGGCGAAATGATCCGCCGTTCGGGGCACGTGGATGGCGAACAGGAACCGGGGTGTCGCGAAGTCCGGACCGGCGAGCTGGTTGAACTGCTTGTGGGTCAAGCCGGGGAAGACCAGGTGTCCCCGCTGAAACCGCGGTCTCGAAACCGTTTTGACCTGCACCGATATCTGTGGCGAAAACCCGTACGGTGTCTTGCCTGGCTTCTTGATCGTCAGGTCCACACCATCGACATCGACACTGTCGGTCGACCAGACCAGCCCGGCCGCCGAGGCGAGCACCCGAACGTAGTCCTCGCCGAACGCGCCTTGATGATTGTTCGGATCCAGCACCGCGCCCCTCCTGGACCCAACCCGACACCGCCGAGGGCGAACTCTAGCCGCTGGGGCCTCGAATGCGCTGCCGTTCAGAAATTTTCGGTAGCGAGCGCAGATATGACGAAGGGGCACACCGGATTCGGTGTGCCCCTTCGGGTTCAGGTGTTACTTCGCGGTGGCTTCTTCCGCGAGGACGGCCAAGGCCCGGCGGCGCACTCGGCGGGCCGCGGCGACCATGTTGCGCAGCGACGGGTCGAGTTGCCAGTAGTGGCGGGTTTTCAGACCACCGTCGGGGTTGGCCCACAACCGTTGTGGGGTAACCGCATCGGCGGCTTGGGTGAGGAGTTCGTCGAACTCGTCGATGTCGGGGATGCGGGCCGAGCGGCTTTCGTAGACGCCGGGGCCGACGCCGTGGCTGAGGCCGTGGCCGGTGGCGACGTCCTCGGTGAGGGCCTGCATGACCCATTCGATCGAGCGGGTCGCGACGATCGCGGTGACGTCGGCGTCGAGTTGTTCGATCGCGTCGACCACCTCGGTGCGACCGGAATAGCCGATGTGGGTGTGGATCTGGGTGTCGGGGCGCACGCCGGAGGTGGCGAGTTTGAAGGCGCCGACGGCCCAGCGCAGGTACTCCTCGCGGCCCTGGGGGCGGGCGGGGAGCAGTTCGCGGATGGCGGGTTCGTCGACCTGGATGATGGCGATACCCGCCTTCTCCAGATCCACCACCTCGTCGCGGATCGCCAGCGCCACCTGGTCGGCCGTCTCGTAGAGCGGCTGATCCTGGCGGACGAACGAGCGCGCGAGCATGGTGACGGGACCGGTGACCATGCCCTTCACCGGCTTGTCGGTCAAAGACTGGGCGTAGGTGGTCCAGTCCACCGACATCGGCGCGGGCCGGGCCACGTCGCCGTAGATGATCGGCGGCCGCACGCAGCGCGAGCCGTAGACCTGCACCCAACCGAATCGGGTGGTCGCCATGCCGTCGAGCTGCTCGGCGAAGAACTGGATCATGTCGTTGCGTTCGTGCTCACCGTGCACGAACACGTCGAGACCGATGTCCTCCTGCAACCGGATCGTCGCCTCGATCTCGGCTTCGACCTGCTTGCGGTAGTCCTGCTCGGACAACCGGCCCGCGGCGACTTCGTGACGCGCCTGCCGCAACCGGCTGCTCTGTGGGAACGACCCGAGCGTGGTGGCCGGAACCAGCGGCAGGTTCAGCCGTTCCTGCTGGGCGGCGGCCCGCTCGGCATACGGCACCCGTTCGCGCATGTCCGGCGTGATCGCGTAGACCCGCTGTCGCACGGCGTGCTTCTGCTTGAAGTGCACCGAGGTGGGCCGCTTGCGCCACTTCTCCGACGGGCCCTCGGTGAGTGCCTTGGCCAGCGAGACGACCTCGCCCACCTTCTGTTTCGCGAAGGCGAGCCGGTCGGCGACATTGCCCTCGATGTCGTATTCGGCGAGCACGTCGTAGGGAACGTGCAGCAGCGTGGTGCCGGTCGACACCACCAGATCGGGGCACACCTCGGCGATGGAGTTCAGGTAGTTCAGCGTCACGTAACGATCGGCGCGCCACACATTGGTGCCACTGATGACACCGGCGTAGATGCGCTTGCGGCGGATGCCGGGGATCTCGGCAAGCTCCTCGGGCGTCATCCGGTAGGACGCCAGGTCGAGCCCGATGGCCTCCACATTGCTCGCCGCGAGAATCCGCAGCGCCTCGCCGAAATCACCGTACTGGCCGGTGACCAGGATGCGCGGGCGCAGCGGCGCCTTCGACAACCGCTGATACGTCTTCTCGAACGCCGCGAGCGCCGCGTCGGACTGCTCCCCCGTGAAGCAGGGTTCGTCGAGCTGCACACAGGTCGACCCGCGCTTGGCGAGCAGTTCGAACAGTTCCTCGTAGAACGGCAGCAGCTTGTCGAGCAGGCTCAGCGTGTCGAACTCTGCTTCGCCGGGCACCTGGCCGGCTTTGGACAGCAGCAGCAACGACACCGGTCCGAGCACCACCGGACGCAGTTCGATCCCGCGTGCCATCGCCCGGTCCCACTCGTCGAGCAGGGCCTCGGGGTGCAGCGAGAACGTGGAGTCGGCGTCGAGTTCGGGCTGACGGTAGTGGTAGTTGGTGCCGAAGAAACGCACCAGTTCCAGCGGCGGCAGGTCCGGGTTACCGCGCGCCATCAGGAAGTAGAAGTCCAGCGGGTGCAGGCCCTCCTGATGCGGCTTGAACCGCGACGGCACCGCACCGAACAGCAGCGCGTTGTCGAGGATGTGGTCGTAGAAGGAGAAAGTGTTGCCCGGCACCTGGGTGAGCCCGGTGGCGGCCAGCTCGTCGAACTGACGCTCCTGGATGTCCCGGCCTACCGCGAGCAGCTCCTCCCGCTCGAGCGACCCACGCCAGTACGACTCCAGCGCGCGCTTGAGTTCCCGGTGCGGACCGATCCGCGGATATCCGAGAACGCTCGACCCGAATCCATCGGTGACGTTGACCATGAACGGGACATCCCTTTCCATCACCTGCGTGGTGCCCGGCAACCGGGCGCCGCGCAATTACTGCGCTCGACGAGTAGCCGGTTCGCGCGTGCGCGAGCGGCCTACAGCAGCTTAGGCCGAGCGGTCGGCTGTGTGCCGTTCCCCCTGCGAACACCCCCGGAAAACACCGACGGCCACCTTCGTCTCGTGGGAGGAAGGCGGCCGTCGGCAGGTGTGACCTAGTTGCCGTACTGGTAGAAGCCGGCGCCGGTCTTCTTACCCAGCAAACCGGCCTCCACCATGCGCATCAGCAGCGGCGGCGCGGAGTACAGGGGCTCCTTGAACTCGGCGTACATCGAGTCCGCGATCGACTTCACGGTGTCGAGGCCGACGAGGTCGGTCAGCGCCAGCGGGCCCATCGGGTGGGCACAGCCGAGCACCATGGCCTTGTCGACGTCTTCCTTGGTGGCGAACCCGGACTCGACCATCCGAATAGCCGACAGCAGGTACGGAACCAGCAGCGCGTTCACGACGAACCCGGAGCGGTCGGCCGACCGAACAACCTGCTTGCCGAGAATATCGGCGGCGAACGCCTCGGCCCGCTTGGCGACCGGCTCACTGGTCTTGAGCGTGGTGACCAGCTCCACCAGCGGCAGCACCGGCACCGGGTTGAAGAAGTGCAGACCGACCACACGCTCGGGATTGGCGGTGGCGACCGCGATCTTCATGATCGGGATGGAGGAGGTGTTGGAGGCGAGCACGGCGTCGGGGTCGGTGACGACCTTGTCCAGCTCACTGAAGATGGCCGTCTTGACCTCTTCGTTCTCGACAACGGCCTCGACGACCAGCTGACGGTCGGCGAAGTCACTGAGGTCGGAGGTGAAGCGCAGCCGCCAGGCGGCCTGCTCCCGCTCGCGCTCGGTGATCTTGCCGCTGCTGACGCCACGATCGAGCGAGCGCAGGATGCGCGCACGACCGGCGGCGGCCAGTTCACGGGTGGTTTCGTAGACGAGGACGTCGACGTGCGCGCGTGCGCACACTTCCGCGATACCCGCGCCCATCTGTCCGGCGCCGATGATGCCGACGCGCTGAATCTTGTCGCTCACGTCCCACTCCTGTGTCTATTGGCGGCTGGCGCCGCAGGTTTCGGCCCTAAACCCCGGCTCTTCCCTCCCTGCGGGCGCTCCTTCGTCGCACCCTCCGGTCAGTCCAGAGCCGGGGACGGGCCGAAACCGAAACTATGGTTTGGGCCCCACGATATAGGGATGCCCTCCCCTGCCGGGGCTGATCGGCAGGGGAGGGCGTACACCCCTACTGGTGTAGAGGAAATCCGTTGCTAGTCAAAGCAACTCAGTGGAACTGACCCTCTTCGGTCGAGCCCTTGAGGGCCGCGGTCGAGGTGTTGGGGTCGACGGTGGTGGCGATGGTGTCGAAGTAGCCGGCACCGACCTCACGCTGGTGCTTGATGGCGGTGAAGCCACGCTCGGCGGCGGCCTTGAACTCACGCTCCTGCAGGTCGACGAACGCGGTCATGCCCTCGCGAGCGTAGCCGTGCGCCAGGTCGAACATGCCGTAGTTGAGCGAGTGGAAGCCGGCCAGGGTGATGAACTGGAACTTGAAGCCCATCGCGCCGAGCTCACGCTGGAACTTCGCGATGGTCGCGTCGTCCAGGTGCGCCTTCCAGTTGAACGAAGGCGAGCAGTTGTAGGCCAGCAGCTGGTCCGGGAACTCGCTGCGAACCGACTCGGCGAACTTGCGCGCGACCTCGAGGTCCGGCACGCCGGTCTCCATCCAGATGAGGTCGGCGTAGGGGGCGTAGGCCTTGGCACGCGCGATGCAGGGCTCGATGCCGTTCTTCACACCGAAGAAGCCCTCGGCGGTGCGGGTGCCGTCCAGGAACTCACGGTCGCGCTCGTCCACATCGGAGGTGATGAGGGTGGCGGCCTCGGCGTCGGTGCGGGCGATGATCACCGACGGCACGTCGGCGACGTCGGCGGCCAGACGCGCGGAGGTCAGCGTGCGGATGTGCTGCTGGGTGGGGATCAGCACCTTGCCACCGAGGTGGCCACACTTCTTCTCCGAGGCGAGCTGGTCTTCCCAGTGCACGCCCGCGGCGCCGGCCGCGATCATGGCCTTCTGCAGCTCGTAGGCGTTCAGGGCGCCACCGAAGCCGGCCTCGGCGTCGGCGACGATCGGGGCCAGCCAGTTCTTGACCGAGGTGTCACCCTCGACCTTGGCGATCTCGTCGGCGCGCAGCAGCGCGTTGTTGATGCGACGGACCACCGAGGGGACCGAGTTCGCCGGGTACAGCGACTGGTCGGGGTAGGTGTGGCCGGACAGGTTCGCGTCACCGGCGACCTGCCAACCCGACAGGTAGATGGCCTTCAGGCCGGCGCGAACCTGCTGCACGGCCTGGTTGCCGGTGAGGGCGCCGAGGGAGTTGATGTAGTCCTCGTTGTTCACGAGGTCCCACAGGATCTCCGAACCACGACGGGCGAGGGTGTGCTCCTCGACAACAGTGCCCTGCAGCTTGGAAACCTGCTCGGCGGTGTAGTTGCGGGTAATGCCCTTCCAGCGCGGGTTGGTGTCCCAATCCTGCTGGATTTCCGCAGCGGTCTTCGGGGTGCCGGCAGTCGACATCTCTGACTCCACTTCCTCGGTGTGGTCGGTGCTCCGCGCCGTCCGGCCGCTCAAACAACCGGCGGCTGAACGCTTTCGGTTGCACGGGTCGTACTGCTGAAGCAATTTGCAGGCTTGCTAGGACTAGCTAGGGCCTGAGGGGTGTACTTCCAAACAATGGCACACCCGGAAATAGCCGTCTACCTGTTGGTTGTGTGAATCTCAGCTAGGTTTGCCGCCGCTGTTGCTAACTTTGCGAAATTTGCCCTGTGATTGCAAGCGCTGCGGCTACCGATGGGTAGTGCTGACCAGGAGTTTTAGCATAACGCTTGTACTGTTAGCGATCTTCGGCCGGGTGCGTGCCGACGCCCCCGAGCCTTCCAGCCTGTGAGTCGTTTCACACACCACGCCGGGCGTCGATCATGTGCGTGTCGTCACTGCCGAACCCCCGGCCGGCGTGTCACACCCGATGCGCACGGTGCAGAATCGGGCTGTCCGACGAAGGGAATGAGGGACCGTGCGCAAGTCGAGGATGCTGACGATCGCGGCGATGGCCGCGCTGACCGTGCTGCCGGTCGTTCCGGCGCACGCCGAACCCACCGGCGGACAGGTCGTCTCGGTGGAATCACTGTCGGCCGCGGCGACGCTGCCGGGTTCCGCGCAGGCAGAGCGGTTGATCTACCGCTCCACCACGGCAGGCGATCAGCCCACGACCACCAGTGCCGCCGTGTACTTCCCGCCGGGCGAGGCGCCCGCGGGCGGCTGGCCGGTGATCGCCTGGGCGCACGGCACCGTCGGCCTCGGCGACGACTGCGCCTACAGCGTGGCCGGTCCGGCCGCCGTCGAACGCGACTGGGCCTACCTCGGCACCTGGCTGAAGCAGGGCTACGCGGTGGTCGCGGCCGACTACGCGGGTCTCGGCGGGCCGGGAGAGCACCCGTATCTGAACGGCGTCGTCGAGGCGCACAACGTGGTCGACGCGGTGCGCGCCGCGACGGCGCACTACCCGTCGCTGTCGAACAAGTGGGCCGTGGTCGGCCAGTCGCAGGGCGGCGGCGCTGCGGTGTTCACCGCCCGCTACGCCACCGAGTTCGGCGGCCCCGAACTCGACTATCGCGGTGCCGTCGGCACGGGCGTGCCCGCCTACATCGAGGACGTCATCGGGCTCGTCGGCCCGGGCGTGCCCCCGATCGCCCTGAGTTCGCACCTGACCGCCTACGTCCTGTACATCCTCAGCGGCCTGCGCACCACCTACCCCGACCTCGGCATCGACGACCTGCTCACCGACACCGGCCGCACCTGGCTCGAGCGCGCCCAGACCGCGTGCATCGGGCCGCTCGGCGACGAACTCGCCGCCGCCAAACCGTCGGTGGGCAGCATGTTCGCCCGCCCGCTGTCGTCCGTCCCGAACCTGCGCGGCCTGCTCGGCGAGTACATGGGCCTGCCCGAATCCGGCTACGACCGCCCGCTGCTGCTGGCCCAGGGCCTGCGCGACACCGACGTGGTCACCCCCGCGACCCTGCGCTACTTCGCGGTGCTCGAGGCCGATCGCCAGCCGGTGACCACCCGCACCTACCCCACCGACCACGACGGCACGGTCAACGCCTCACTGGTCGACTCGCTCCCGTTCGTCCGGGACCTGTTCGCCTGATCCGGCCGGATGCGTCGTTCGCCAGTGCTCGGCGATGTCGATGCGGCGCGTGATCCACACGTTCTCGTGGCATTGCACGTGGTCGAGGAAGCGTTCCAGGGCCGCGGTGCGGGCGGGGCGGCCCGCGATGCGGCAGTGCAGGCCGACCGAGAGCATCTTCGGGCTACCCTCGGTCCCTTCGCGGTACAGCACGTCGAAGGCGTCGCGCAGGTGGGCGTAGAACTCCTCGCCGGTGGCGAAGCCCGCCGGTGAGCAGTAGCGCATGTCGTTGGTGTCGAGGGTGTACGGGACGACGAGGTGCTGCTGCCCGTGCACCGTGGTCCAGTAGGGCAGATCGTCGGCGTAGGAGTCGGCGTCGTAGACGAAACCACCGTGTTCGACGACCAATTCGCGGGTGTTGGGTGAGTCGCGGCCGGTGTACCAGCCGCGTGGCGGCGCACCGGTGAGGTCGGTGAGGATGCGCACGGCCTCGGCCATGTCGGCACGTTCGGTGTCGCGATCGACGAGCTGATACGACTGCCAGCGCAGACCGTGACAGGCGATTTCGTGGCCCAGTTCGAGAAAGGCCGCGACCGCTTCGGGATTGCGTTGCATCGCACGGGCGACGGCGAAAACGGTGAGCGGGATATCGCGCCGTTCGAAGGCACGCAGTATCCGCCACAGGCCGGCGCGCGAACCGTATTCGTAGAGCGATTCCATGCTCATGTGCCGGTTCGGGAAGGCTTCGGCCGGTGTCATCTCGGACAGGAAGGTTTCCGAATGCGGTGAGCCGTCGAGGACGTTGTGCTCCCCGCCCTCTTCGTAATTCAGCACGAATTGCACTGCGATCCGGGCGCCGCCGGGCCATCGCGGGTCCGGCGGAGTGCGGCCGTAGCCGATGAAATCGCGTGGCCCGGTCATGCGGACAGCTCGCCGTAGAGCCGCAGGCGGGCCAGGCCGCCGTCGGGGTAGATGTCGAGGCGAACCTCTTCGACCGACGCGCCGGCGGGCGTGAGGGCGAACCGGTGGCGGGTGTCGGGGAGCAGGTCGGTGCGCGGCATGATCTCGACTTCGGTTCCGTCGCTGGTGAAGCCGGTGAGGGAGGCGGCGCCGGGGCTGTTGCCGAGGAAGCAGGAGGTGTCGATCTCGGCGAGCCGGATGGCGCCGGGGCCCGCGAGTCTGATGCGCACCCAGTCGTTTCCGTCGTCGCGACGGCGCGCAGTTTCCCAGCCGTCGCCCATGACGCGCGCCTGGCCGGGGTAGAGCAGTTGATTGGGTGAGCTGTAGAAGCGGTTGGAGCAGTCGAGGACCAGGGCGCCGTTCTCGAGGGCGGCCAGGTCGAGTGGGCCGAGGCCGAGCAGCGCCGGGTCGGGTCTGCCCTCGCCGTGGACCCGCAGGCGGGCGACGCCGCCGTCGGGGTGCATGGTGAGTTTGACGTGGGTCCACCGGTTTTCGTCGTCGATGGTGAACGGGGTCCGGCAGTCGCCCGCGACCTTCACGCGGTCGAGCAGGGGCACCCAGTCGGTGCGTTCGGCGATCTGCTCGGCGGTGGGGTAGCCGTCGATCGCCAGCGCCGAGACCGACACCTCGGGTGGGTAGTTGCCCTTGAACCAGGCGGTGTCCACCACGATGCCGCGGATCACGCCGGGCACGCCGAGGCGGACGATGGCCGAATCGTCACCGGGTCTACCGCGGTGGCGGCGGGTTTCCCAGCCGTCGTAGATCTGCCCCTTGTGCCCGAAGGTAGCGGGCCGGTATTCGGCCGGGCCGGGGTTGACGAGATTTTCCTTCTCGGCGAAGAACTCGTCGTTCGCCCAGATCACCGACCCGCCGAGCGGCCGGACCGCCAGGTCGGGCAGGTGGGTGAAGTCGTCGGTCATCGGGTCTCCCGTGCTTCGGTGTTCGCTCGGCTCGACCACCGGCGGGTCATCAGGTCCACGAGTGTCTGTTCGGTGAGTTCCGGTGCGCGGGTGCGTACCTCGTCTTCGTTGACCGCACCGCAGTGCAGGGCGCGCACCACCGTTGTCGACAGGGCTTCGGCGGTGGCCGGCTCGTCGACCACCCCTTCCTGGCCGCGGCCCAGGTAGGCCTGCAGGCGTGGGACGGCCACCTCGGTGGCGGTGCGGAAGAAGTTGTGGGTGGCCAGCCAGCGGGTGACCAGGTGGCCGGGGTGCATGTCCCAGCCCTGGTAGTAGCCGCGGCGCAGAGCACGTTCCACCAAGCGGTAGTGGTTGGTGAAAGCGAATTCGGGGTCGTTGCCAGGCACTATCTGGGTGGAGCCGTCGCAGATCCACACGCCGGTCTGGGCGGCGGCGACCTGCATCACCGTCTTGGCGTGGTCTGCGGCCGGATGGTCGAGCGCCTGGTCGGTGGCGGCGATTCCACAGGCGGCGGTGTAGTCGTAGGTGCCGAAATGCAAGGCACTGCAGCGGTTGTCGGACAGGGCGAGCATGCGGGCGATGGGGGCTGTGCCGTCGGGCGCGATGATCGCCTGCGGGCTTTCGATCTGCAGTTCGAAGCGCAGGGTGTGGTCGGGAAGTCCGTGGGCGCGTTCGATGCCGGAGCAGATGTCGACAATGGCCGAGACCTGTTCGGCCGCTCGGATTTTCGGAACGGTGAAGAGGAATCCGGGTAATACGTCGGCGACGCCGTCGAGCACCAATTCCAGCGTCCGCAGCGCTCGCCTGCGTTCGTCCTTCGCCAGCCCCTTGATCCGGATACCGAACGAACCGGGTGCGCCGGGCTTTTCGGCCATCAATGCCAAGGTCTTTCCCGCTGCTGTCGCGGCGGCGTCTTCCACATCGTCGGCGCGGAAACCGTATCCGTCCTCGAAATCTATCCGCAGGTCCTGCACCGGTCGAGCGGATAGGCCTGCCCGGACCGCGGGAAGGGAATCGGTGGTGTCGAGACCGGCGAGGAAGTCGGCATGGCGATCCAGCAGTTCCAGCGCCGTGGCGCCCCATTCCGCTGGGGTGTCGGCGGTGGCACGGTCGGCCGGGACATACACCGTGTGCACCGGTTGAATCCGCGTCCCCTGACCGGGATACCGCAGCCGCAGTTCCGCGTCGACGGAATCGAGGACTGCGTCGACGCGTGCCCGGATGTGTTCGGGCAGTCGGGTATTCACTCGGCCGTTCCTTTCCTCGCGAGCCGCCAGATCCGGTCGGCGGTCATCGGTAATCGGTCGGGTCTGACATCGATGGCGTCGCGGATCGCGTTCGCCAGGGCCGGGGCAACCGGGTTGTAGGGAGACTCACTCATCGATTTGGCACCGAGCGGGCCGAGCGCGTCACTGGTTTCGGCGAAATACACCTCCGTGCGGGGCAGGTCCGCGAATTGCGGAACGTGGTAGTGCCGCAGGGTGCGTGTGGTCACCACGCCCGCGTCGGTGCGCATGTCTTCGTAGAGCGCGGTACCGATGGCCTGCGCGACACCACCTTCCACCTGACCGCGCAACTGCACCGGATTGAGTACGGTGCCCGCGTCGGCCACCTGGATGGATTGCAGAATCCGCACCTCGCCCGTCGGGGGACGCACGGCTACCCGGAAGGCGTGCACGTTGAAGCTCACCGATCGCGGTGTGCCCGAATGGGTTCCGTGGGCGACGAGGTCGCCGTCGGCGAGGAGTTGTGCGGCTGTGACGACTTCGTCCCCACAGCGCACGCCACCCGCCTCCAGCACGCAATCCCGTTCGGGATGGCCGCTCACCTTGGCGGCTCGCGCCAGCATCATCGCGTGCAGTTCCAGTGCGGCGGCATAGGACGCCTTGCCCGCGACCATGGTGCCGGTCGAACCGAAAGCGCCGGTGTCGTGCCCGACGAGGTCGGTGTCGGATTGGCGGATCACGATCCGATCGGCGGATGTCGCCAGGGCGGTCGCGGCGAGCTGGGCGTGGACGGTGGTGGTTCCATTGCCGAATTCCGCTGTGCCCACGCTCATCTCATAGCGTCCGTCGATGAGCAGGTGCGCCGTCGCGTCGGCGTGATGGCCGCGCGGTGGAACGGTCGCGATCATCGCCACCGCCATTCCTTCTCCGACGCGCCAGTCGGGGCCGGGCGCCTTCGCACCGTTACCGCGATGCAGCGCCCGCTGGGCGGTGTCGAGGCACTGGTCCAGGCCGTAGCTGCCGAAGGTGAGGTCGCTTTCGTCGACTTCGGCGCCGGTGAACCGGTCGCCTGGAACGACCACATTGCGCCTGCGGAAATCGAACGGGTCGGCGCCGATTCGGCGGGCCAGTTCGTCGACAGCGGACTCCACGCCGAAGATCACCTGACCGAGCCCGTAACCGCGGAAGGCACCGGAGGGAATGTTGTTGGTGTACACCGCTTGTGCGTCGACTCTTTTGTTCGGGCACCGGTAGACAGCCACCGATTCGCCGACGGAATGGAACAGCACACCCGCACTGTGGTTGCCGTAGGCACCCGCGTCGGCGAGCACGTCGACCGACAATGCGGTGAGCAGCCCATTGCTGTCGGCGGCGGCAGTCACCTCCACCCGCATCGGGTGACGGCAAGTGGCAGAGGTGAATTCGTCGGTCCGCGTGAATTCATATTGCACCGGATGCCCGGTGCGCAGGACTGCGAGCGCGATGAGGTCTTCGACCAGCATCTCCTGTTTAGCGCCGAACCCGCCGCCGACCCGTGCCGCGAATACCCGCACCCGGTCGCGGTCCAGGCCGAACAGGTGGCACAGTTCGTCGCGAACCAGGAACGGGACCTGGGTGCTCGTGCGCAGTACGAGCCTGCCGTTGTCGTCGAGCCAGCCGATTCCACCGTGCGTTTCCAGGTGCACATGCTGCACGCGCGGCGAATGCCAGACACCACGGACAACGTGCGCCGCTTCTTCGATACCACGATCGAAATCACCGACACCACCGTGTATTTCAGCGATCAGGTTGCGTTGCGGGTCGGCGATACGCGCGGAATCCGGCTTGTCCCCGTGCAGCTTCGGCGCGTCGTCTCCGAGCGCCTCCGCCGGCTCGAACACAGCGGGCAGAACGTCGTACTCCACCCGCAATGCCCGCACCCCCGCCCGCGCCGCGTCGAGGGTCTCCCCCACCACCGCCGCGACGCGCTGCCCGACGAAACGCACCGTGCGATCGAGGACGAAGGTGTCGTCGGGATCGTCCTCCCGGAATTCATGCCGTGCCGTGGAAAACGCCACCCCCGGCGCCTCCGCCGAGGTCAGCACCGCCCGCACGCCGGGCACAGCCTCGGCCTCCGCGATGTCTATCGACACCACCCGTGCATGCGCGTGCGGACTGCTCAACACCGCGATATGCCAAGGCGCCACCCCCGGGCCCCGCTCTTCCCCCACCCCGACATCGAACGTGAAAGCCTCGCCGCCCCGCACAACCCGTTCCCCAGCAGGCGCCCCCACACCCTTACCGACCTGCCCCGCCCCGAACTCCTCGCCCCGCACCCGCTCCGCGACCGCCCGCACCTCACGGCCCGCCACCGCAGGACCCTCCCCCGCGGACGCCGTCGTCACACCTCCGGCACTCCGCCGCTGCCCATCGTGCGGGCGCACGGAGGAGGCATCGGCAGGTACTCCAACTCGTGCCTCCATACCGGGAGGCTGTTCAAGGGGGGCATCGCCAGGCACTCCAGCTCGTGCTTCCACACCGGGAGGCTGGCCAAAGGCGGCATCGCCAGGCACTCTGACTCGCGCTTCCACACCGGGAGGCGGTTCAGGGGTGGCCTCACGAGTTGTGCACAGTGGTGCACACGCGGTGAGGGCGTCGGTAATGGCTCGGTAACCCGTGCAGCGGCACAGGTTTCCTTTCATCAACTCCGCGCGCTCGTCCTCGGTGATTTCCGAATCGGTGCGGTCGCGGAGTAATCCGGTGGCGGTGACGACCATTCCGGCGGTGCAGAAGCCGCATTGGAACGCGGCATTGTCGACGAAACTGCGCTGCACGGTGTTCGGTCCGGCTTCGCCGGAAAGACCGGCGGCGGTGGTGACGGTGCGGTCGGCGGCGCGGTGGGCGGGGATCAGGCAGGAGTGGACCGGGGCGCCGTCGAGCAGGACCGAGCAGGCGCCGCAGTCGCCGGAATCGCAGCCCTTCTTCACCGCGAGAGTGCCCTGCTCCCGCAGCAGAGTCCGCAGGCACTGACCCGGCCTGGGCGCCGCTTCGACGACGCGGCCGTCGACTTCTAGCCGCACGGTCCACCTCCCTCGTACCGGGTCGCCGGGTTCACGACCGGCCCTCCGCCAGGTCGGCGACAACCTCGGTCGCCAGCAGGTGGGTGACGTGTCTGCGCCAGTCCGGTGCGCCGTGTGGATCGTCGAACCAGGTGTTCGGTGGGATCTCGGCGAGCGCGGAGGCGAGCGCGTCCACGCTCGGCGGTCCGCCGAACTCCAGGACAACGGGCCGGGTCGTCGCCGCCGTGATCGTCAGTGCGCAGGCGTCCGCTGTGCGCCTGCCCATCACAACGCAACCGGAACGCCCGAGCGGAGCCAACGCGATCTTCCGAAAACTGGTGCGCGCGTGGAGATTCCGTAGCGCGACGACGAAGGAGCGGACCACCGATCCCGACGGCAGCACATTCGTTCCAGGGCCGCTCACGAAGTCGCGCAACGCGATTCGCCGTTCACCACCCTCATGCGGCCACACCACCGCGTCAGCGTCGAGCGCGACCAGCGCGCCGAGTACGGCACCGGCGGGCAGGGAGAGGCATACGTTTCCGCCGACCGTCGCCGTGCGCCAGATCTTGTGCGAGGCGAGCAGAGCCCGGCACGCCCGCGCGAACAATTCCGTACCTGGCCAATCCGGCCGCAGCGTCTTCGAGCCGAGTTCCTGACCGGGACGCGCACCGGCGAACTCGGCGAGCGTGCAGGTCGCGGCGATTTCCAGGCCCTCGGCGGTCTCGACGAGCGACGGCCAGCCCAGCGTGGTGATGTCGACCAGCCGGTCGAGGTGATCGTGGGGTTCGGAGTAGAGGAAGGTCCCGCCCGCCAGCACCGCGCTCCCCGCCCCGACCTGCGCCAAATCGGCGCGCCGGCGAGCGAGCACCACCTCCCGCACGGTATCCAGATCCACATTCACCTCGCTTACCTCACCAGCCACACTAGGGGCGGCGAGTTGCCACGATGTTGCGCGACACCCACTCGAGATTGCGCCACGGTAAACCCGATATCCACCCTCCAGTGTGCCCCTCCACCCGCGTTCCGCACCTGGTCGCCCGATCACCACGCTGTGGTGGCGGCATCGGCCGAGTAGGTCCCGCCACCAGCGCGTGGTGATCTTGATCGGCGCGTTCCGGGGATCAGGCTCCGGCGAGGAGGGTGGCCTGGGCCTGGGCGACGTCGGCGCCGACGGCCGCTTCGTCGACTGTGGTGACCACGCCGTCGCGGACCACCTCGCGACCGTTCACGAACAGGGCGGCCAGTGGCGGTGCGGAGCCGAGGATCAGGGCGACGACCGGGTCTTCGATGCCCGCGTGGGCGGGGGTGTCGAGGCGCCAGAGGGCGAGGTCGGCGAGTTTTCCGGGTTCGATCGAGCCGATGTCGTCGGCCCGGCCGAGGACGCGGGCACCGCCCATGGTGGCGAGTTCGAGTGCCCCGCGCACAGTCATCGCCTGGGGGCCGCCGACAGCCCGGGCGTAGAGGAGGGCGTTGCGTGGCTCCTCGATCAGCGAGCTCGACTCGTTGCTGGCCGCGCCGTCGACGCCGAGGCCGACGGGAATGCCCGCCGCGACCAGGTCGGTGGTGCGGGCGATGCCCGCGCCGAGGCGGCCGTTGGAGGTCGGGCAGTGGGCGATGCCGGTGCCGGTGCGGGCCATCGCCGAGATCGCGTGGTCGTCGAGGTGCACGCCGTGGGCGTACCAGACGTCGTCGCCGAGCCAGCCGAGCCGTTCCATGTACTCGGTGGGCGTGCAGTCGAAGTTCTCGCGGCAGAAGTCCAGCTCATCGACGGTTTCGGCGAGGTGGGTGTGCAACCGCACCCCGGCCGAGCGCGCCAGGGCAGCCGATTCGCGCATCAGGTCGGCGGTCACCGAGAACGGGGAACAGGGGGCGAGGCCGATGCGCACCATGGCGTCGGGCGAGGGGTCGTGCCACTGCTCGATCGCGGTGGTGCTCGCGGCGAGGATGTCGTCGATGGACTCGACCACGTCGTCGGGCGGCAGCCCGCCCTTGCTCTGCCCGAGGTCCATCGACCCGCGCGTGGGATGGAAGCGCAACCCCACCTCGGCGGCGGCCGCGATCTCGGCGGCGAGCAGGTCACCACCACCGTGCGGGAACAGGTAGTGGTGGTCGGCGGAGGTGGTGCACCCGGTCCGGGCCAGCGACACCAGTGCACCGGTCGCGGCCACCCGCACCGACTTCTCGTCGATCCGCGCCCACACCGGGTACAGGGTTTTCAGCCATTCGAACAGGGTGCTGTCGGCGGCGAGCCCACGGGTGATCCACTGGTAGAGGTGGTGATGGGTGTTCACCAATCCCGGCGTGAGCAAGCAACCCCGCCCGTCGATCCGCGCGGTCTCCGGACCGAACGCCGGTGCCCTGCCTTCCCCGAGCGCTTCGATCCTGTTGCCGCGCACCGAAACCCATCCGCACCGATATTCGGTCCCGGAAGCGTCGACAGTGACTACCGCACACCCGTCGACAACCAGATCCGGCGCGCTCACCACGACCACCTCGCCCCACTACGCATCGCACGCACGACCGTCCCGGGACCCGCCGCGCCGCCGACGGCGACCACACCCGGCCCGCTCATGCCGACCACGCCGTTCCGGCATCGGGCGCGTCCGCACGCTGCAAGGTCGCGTGGATCGAACCGTAGGGGCGGTCGGCGGCCCAGAACACCTCACCCTTGTTCTCGATATCGAATCGGTCGAGGTCGTAGTCGAAGTGGTGTTTGTTCGGGGCCGACAGGCGGATCTCGGCGAGCATCGGGAAACGTTCCAGCACAGCGGTTCCCATCGCGTAGAGGGTCTGCTGCAGTGCGCGGGAATAGGTGGTGGCGAACAGTTCCAGCAGGGTGGCGCGGATACCGGCGAACACCTCGTCCCAGTCGATGCCATCGATGTCGGCGAATCGCCAATGCACGTCGAGGGAGGTGGCCAGGACGCGATCGTTCGTGGGCGCCAAGGTGGTGTATTCGTCGACGAGGAAGTCGGCGAATTCCGACCCGGTCGACTTGAGCAGCACGAGATCCTTGATCCCGCCGATCAGCCAGGTTCCGGCATCGGCGGCCGTCACCGCCACGATGCGCACCTCAGGACCCTGCCGCACCCAGGTGTGATCGTGTTCGGCACCGTTGATCGAAACCCGCTGCCAGCCATAGGATTCGACATCGACGCGAGCACTGCCGACCGGCTCGACGGTCTCGTGGAAATGCCTCGCCAACGCGATCGCGTAATCCTCGACGGTGTCGAGACCGACCTTCTTAGCAAAGGCGAACGCCGTGTTCTTCTGCGTATCGGTCGGCAGCACCTGCCGCTGATCGCCCTCGGTATAGGCCGCCTCGAAGTCACCCCGCAGGGTGGTCGTGACATTCACATCGCGGATCTCGTGGCGTGCGTTCTCCCGGTAGAACCGCACCACCCGGTTCTCGGCCTTGCCGTATCGGTTGTCGGTCAACATGATCGGGCCGGTCAGTGCCACGGCTCAACTCCCTCGGTAGGTCGAATAGGCGAACGGCGAAAGCAGCAGCGGCACATGCAGATGCGCTTGCTCGCCGACGGTGAAAGCGATACAGACCTCCGGGTAGAACGTCTCGACGCCCTGAGCCGCGAAGTAACTGCCGGTATCGAAGTACAACTGGTATTCGCCCGGATTCAGCCCGGCGGCGAGCTCTTTCACTCGCCCGTCGGCATCGGTCAATGCCTCGGTGAGCCGCAACTCACCGCGCATCAACCACACGGCGACCCCCTCGGCGGGGACTCCGCGTACGGCATCGAGCACATGCGTGCTCAGCCCGG
Organism: Nocardia sp. NPDC023733; assembly: GCF_040639775.1. Lineage (NCBI taxonomy): Bacteria > Bacillati > Actinomycetota > Actinomycetes > Mycobacteriales > Nocardiaceae > Nocardia > Nocardia sp. NPDC023733. The sequence continues at coordinate 181,327 of NZ_JBFAAN010000004.1, forward strand.
TCATGACGCCACCAGCTGTGTCAGGCGCAGCAGATTGATCTTCGCCAATTCCTTTCGCATAACCTGCCTTTCGGTCGTCGGATCGTTTTCCAGACGTGCCCGCAGCACGGCGAGCAATTCCTCACCGTCGCGGCCCGCCGCACAGACCAGGTAGATGTGCCCGAACTTCTCCTCGTAGGCCCGGTTGCCCGCCGCCAGTCGTGCGCGCACGTCGTCGCCGGTGACGCCGGACTGTTCGTGGGCGGCGGTGCCGGTGGCGCGGTCACCGATGCGAGGGTGCCCGGCGAGCGCGGCATCGATATCGGCCTCGCTGAGCATGTCGACGGCCACGTCGGCGGCATCCAGCAAGGACAGCAGAGTCGGGTACGGCCGGGCGGCGGCGATGGCCCGCGCCCAGCGTGGCGACGAGCAACAGGCAAGCAATGCCTGCTCAGCGGCGTCGTCGGGCAACGAGTTGAAGCCCGCGAGTCCGATCGCTTCCCTAGTCATCGATCCAGCATCTCCCCAATGTCGGCGGCCCGCCACTCGAGCCGACCGCCGACGTACCCGTGTCGTCGCCCGCGCGCTCCCCGGCCGTAATCGACCGGCAACATTGCGCCATTACCTTCACCTGCATGCCCCGGATCGAAGCGCTCACGCACGACTCGTGCGCGGGCATCGTCCTCGCGGCGGGCGCCGGAACCCGCTACCGCAAACCCAAGGCACTCGCCGAAAACGGTGCCTGGCTCACCGCCGCGGTCACTGCCTTGCGAGACGGCGGCTGCGACCCGGTGATCGTGCTGCTCGGCGCCACCGGCCCCGACCCGGCGCCACTGAACCTGCCACCCGGCACCCGGTGGCACTGGGTCGCCGACTGGGCCACCGGGCTGTCGGCCACGGTGCGCGCGGGGTTGGCCGAGGCGGCGCGGGCAGGTACCCGATATGTGGCCTTCCGACCCGTCGATACCCCCGATATCGATGCCGAAGTGGTGGGGCGAGTACTCGCCGCGGCCCGCGAGAGTGAGAGCGGTTTGGCTCGTGGTGTGTTCCACGACACTCCGGGCCATCCAGTTGTGATAGAGAACAAGCACTGGGAAGCCATTTACACTGCCGCCGTTGGGGATGCGGGGGCAGGTTCCTATTTGGGTACCCGACAGGATATGGTGTGCGTCACGTGCGACGACTTGGCGACAGGGGCCGATCGCGATTTCCCGGAAGTCGACGCACGGTGATCGGAGATTTGAGATATGCGCGATATCGTCGATGACCTTCTGCGAGTGTGGCATTCGGGCGCTACCGGCGGCCTGGCAACGGTAGTCCGCACCATCGGAACCAGCTCCCTGCCGATCGGTTCGGCAATGCTCGTCACCCCCAACGGCGGAGTCTTCGGATCCATCGCGTCGGGCAGGCTGGAAGAAACCGTGTACGAGGCGGCGATGGAAGCCGCGCGCACCGGCATCCGGCAACTACGCCGCTACAGCACACTCACCGGGCTGGAATCGTCCTCCGACGACGGCACCCTCGTCGACATCTTCGTCGAACCGTTCTCCTGCCGCGATTTCCCCGAATTCCCCACCGTCGCCGCCGACATTCAGGCCCATCGCCGGGTCACCGTGTTCACCGTGGTGTGGAACCAGGATCCCGACGTCATCGGCCAGCACCTGATCACCGACCGTAAACACGCCACCGAGCTGGTCGCCCTGCCCGAGTCGGACCTGTTCGTCGCCTCCTACTGCCCGCCGCCGCGCCTGCTCATCTTCGGCGCCAACGCCTACGCCGCCACCCTGTCCGCCCAGGCGCGGATGATCGGCTACCGGGTGAGCATCTGCGATTCGCGCCCCGAGTTCGCCGACCCGGCGTCGTTCCCCGGCGCCGAGGTGGTCGTCGACTGGCCGCACCGCTACCTGAACACGCTTTCCGCCGCAGGCGAAATCGACAGCAGCACAGGCATTGTCGTGCTCGCCAACGAGCCGCGTTTCGAGATTCCCCTGCTCACCGTTGCCCTTCGCCTGCCCGAGCTCGGCTACCTCGCGGCCCTCGGCACCCCCGCCGACCAGGCCCGTCGCCTCGACGACCTGCGCGCGGGCGGCTTCGACGAGCCGACCCTGTCCCGGCTGCACGTCCCCGCCGGGCTGGAAGCGGGCCCACGCACCCCCGCCGAAACCGCCGTCTTCATCACCGCCGACTTCCTCGCCTCGCGCGCAGGCCTGCGCCTGGCCGCCCACCGAGACTTCGACACCTCGACCTCGGTGGGCATGGCGATATAGATCGCGGCCGGCGCCGCGGGTCACTTGAGGGAGGGGTTCTCCGCGTAGATCTCGCGGAGGATCGACAGGTCGAAGAGCTGGTCTGCCTTGATGTCGATCTTGGCGGTACGCAGGGCGGCGATGTTCTGTTCGATCAGGGCGTCGGACATGGTGAGCAGGCCGTCGGTGCGGGTGGCGGCCGAGACGACCAGGTCGTTCTGGGCGGTGGCTTCCTTGATCTGTTCGTCGAGGGAGAGTTTGAGGTCCTTGCCGTACACCTCGACCGCCAGGCGGGCCGACTCGGCGGGGTCGGCAACGGCGTCCTTCCAGCCCTTGATCTGGGCGGTGAGGAAGGCTTTGAGCTTGTTGCGTTCGTTGTCGATGGTCGACTGGGCGACGGTCAGGGTCTCGGCCACCAACGGTAGGCCGAAGTCGGCGAAGAGGAAGTGGTCGTTGGCGAAACCCTTGGCGGCCAAGGTGATCGGCTCGTTGGTCACGTAACTCACCCAGCCGTCCACCTCGCCGTTGGCCAGTGGGGTCGGGTCGAACTGGGCGGGCACCACGGTCACCTCGCCGGGCGCGATGCCGTTGGCGGCCAGCAGTGCGCTGAAGATCAGCTGGTTGGTGTCCTGCACACCGATCTTGCGGCCCTTCATCTCGGCCGGGGACCTGATCGGCTTGCCCGCGGCGCTGACGATCGCGAAGGGATTCTTCTGGTACGTGGCGCCGACGATCTTGGCGGGCAATCCCTCCAGCACGGCGGGCGCGGTGGTCTGCGGGGCGGACAGGCCGATCCACACCTTCCCGGTGTCGAGACCGGCCTCCACAGAGGTACTCGCCGCACCACCCGCGATGAGATCTACCGTTCCGAATCCGGCTTCCTTGAAATACCCGCGCGAATCGGCGAAATACTCGCCCGCGAATTCGATGTTCTTGATCCACGACAACTGCACCGCGACCTTGCCGTATTTCGAGCCGTCGTCGGTGGAACCGGAAGTCGCCGAACTACCCCCGCATGCGGCGAGCACGCTCGCACCGCCGACAGCGGCGCCGGTGAGCGCGGAAAAGCGAAGGAAACTACGGCGGTCGATACTGTTCATACGCAGACGCTAGATTCGCCGCGTTTCGTTTTCTTTGCCGCCAGGTTCCGCGACTATTCTTTCCGCCTCACCCCGAATCGGGCGAGCACCAGGTTCTCGATCACCCCGACCAGCGCGTACAGCACCACCGACACCACGGTGACAACCACGATCGACGCCCACAGCCGGTTGTACTGGAACATCGGAATGGCACGCACCAGAGCGGCACCCAATCCCGTTCCGCTGCCCAACCATTCACCGAGCAGCGCGCCGATCAGCGCGCCGGGCACCGAAACTCGCGCGGCGGCGAAAATCGACGGCAGCGCGGCGGGCACCGCGACCATCCGCAGCCCGGTCCATCGCGAGCCGCCGTATACCGTCACCAATTCCATCGCCTGCCTCGGTGCTTCACGCAGACCGGTCATGATCATCACCAGCGCGGGGAAGAACACGACGATGGCCGTCAGCACCGTCACGCCCGTCGTCCCGCGGCCGAACACCAGCACCACGATGGGGCTCAGCGCCACCAGCGGCACCGACCGCAGCAGCATCGCCACCGGCATAAAAGTCTGTCGCACAGCCGAATACAGCACGAACAGCGCCGAGACTCCCATCGCACCGACCATGCCGACGGTGAACCCGACGGCGGCGTCGGCCAGGGTGATCGCGAGATCGTCGAGGATCGCCTGCCGGGCCGTCGGCGCACCGGGCGACGTGACCAGGTAGGCCCAGATGTCCGAGGGCGTCTTGCCGACCCGCGGGCCGATCTGCGGGAACGCCCGAAGGAACAACGTCCAGATCACGAGCAGCAGTAGCAGCGAGGTGACCAGCGGGAACAGGAACCGCCCGAGGCCGCGCAGCACCGTCATCGTTTCGCCTCCGCACTCGTCCACGGTGCGACCACCCGGGCCAGCAGCGCGATCAGCACATATCCGAGCCCGGCCAGCGCTGCCGCGGCCAAGGCCATCCCCCAGGTGCGCGGCACGTTGTAGGCGGTCTGCGCCGCGGTGAGCGCCACCCCGATCCCGCTGTCCACACCGCCGAGGTACTCACCGATGATCGCGCCGAGCACCGCCGACGGCGCCGCGATCTTCAACGCGGCGAACGTATTCGGCAGTGCCGCGACGGCTTGCACTCGGTAGAGCTGCTGCCATCGCCCGCCGCCGTAGGCGCGTACCAGGTCCAGGCTCGCCGGGTCGGCCGAGCGCAGCCCGCTCACCGCGCCGACCATCGTGGTGAAGAAGCAGTACATCGCGGCCAGGAACACCGTCGGCGTGCGCCCGCCGAACACCACCAGGATGATCGGTCCGAGCGCGACCAGCGGCGTGCAGTAACTCAGAATGGCGAGCTGGGTGGCCAGCGGTTCGACGCGCGGCACCAGCATGATCGCCACCGCGATCCCGATCGCGAGGGCATTGCCCCAGAGGAAGCCACGCAGTGCACCACCCGCGGTGACCTGGAAGTTCGGCCCGTACAGCGCCCACCCGTCCGACCACATGGTCGAGAGCACCTGCCACGGCGTCGGCACCGTTCCCCCCGCCACCCCTGCGGCGGCGAGCACCCACCAGCACACGATCAACGCCGTCACACCGAGCGCCCCGGCGAACCGCGCACCGCCGACCCACAGGCGCCCACCCGGCACCGAACGCTCGCCGGTACCCGAGGCCGTCATGCCACGCCCGCCCGCCCGAACAACAGTTCCGAGAGGTAGTCGTGCAGCTTGTGGAATTCGGGCGTGCGCATCATCTCCGGCGTGCGTGGCCGCGGCAGATCGATCTCTACCAGTTCCAGCACCCGCCCCGGTCGCGGGCTCATCACCGCGACCACGTCGGACAGGAACACCGCCTCGCCGATGCCGTGGGTCACCATCAGCGTCGTCGCGGGCTGCTCGGTCCAGATCCGCAGCAGTTCCAGGTTCAGTCGCTGCCGGGTCATGTCGTCCAGGGCGCCGAACGGTTCGTCGAGCAGCAGCACCGACGGTTCGACCACCAGCGCCCGCGCGATCGATACCCGCTGACGCATCCCACCCGACAACTGCGCGGGCTTGGCCTTCTCGAATCCCTCCAGCCCGACCAGCGCGACCAGTTCCGCGATCCGCTCCCGGTCCACGGGCAGCCCCGCCACCTGCAAGGGCAGCGCGATATTCGACACAACACTGCGCCACGGCAGCAGCGCCGAATCCTGGAACGCGATCCCCAGCTCGTGCGAACCACGCAACTGCGCCGGAGTGTGCCCGTTGATCCGCGCGGTACCCGCGCTCGGTTCGTCGAGGCCGGCCAGGATCCGCAGCACGGTCGACTTCCCACACCCGGACGGGCCGAGCAACGACAGGAACGCGCCGTCGGCGGTGTGCAGGTCGACCGAATCCAAGGCGTGCACGGTGTCGCGCCCCACCCGGAACGACTTGGATAATCCGCTGACCTCTATACCCATGGCGTCACCCTAAGATCGCCCGGTTTCCCCGATATTTCCGATTCACCGGCGGTTATTGCGCGACCGTTAAGTCCACAGATTGGGACTCGTAACAGTTTCACTCTCGGGGAGGACATAGGATATCGGAGGATCTGACAGCCTCGTCGCCACCGGGCGCTATACCCGGTGCGCGGGGACCAACTGCGATGACGGCGCCGACACGGCCCGTGGACTGGAACCGACTGTTCGATGAAACTTTCTGCACTACGAAATGTCGCCGCGCTGCGCACGACGGCCGTGGCCCTGACCGCCGCCATGTCGGTGGCGGCGCTCGCCGGTGGCGCCTCGGCCCAGCCGGAGAAGGCATCCTCGGTGACCTCGGTCGTCAAGGAAGGACGCACCTGGCACCTGAAGGTGTACTCGGCGGCGATGAAGAAAGACATCACCATCGACGTGCAGCGCCCCGTCGACGAGTCGCAGCCCGCGCCCAACTTCTACATGCTCAACGGCCTCGACGCCGGTGAGGGCACCGCGAGCTGGGCAGCCCAGACCAACGCGCTCGGCTTCCTCGCCGACAAGCAGGTCAACGTCATCCAGCCCATCGGTGGTCGCGGCAGCTACTACACCGACTGGAAGCAGGAAGACCCCAAGCTGGGTCTGAACAAGTGGAAGACCTTCTTCACCGAAGAGCTCCCGCCGCTGCTCGACAGCACCCTCAACTCGACCGGCCTGAACGCGCTGGCCGGCCTGTCCACCTCCGGCACCTCGGTGCTGCAGCTGGCCGAGGCCAAGCCGGGCCTGTTCAAGTCGGTGGCCGCCTACAGCGGTTGCGCGCAGATCGCCGACCCGCTGGGCAAGCAGGCCGTCAAGTTCTCGGTGGAGACCTGGGCGGGCGGCAAGACCGCCAACATGTACGGCGCCGACAACGACCCGGCCTGGGTGGAGAACGACCCGGTCATCAACGCCGAGAAGCTGCGCGGCACCAACCTCTACATCTCCAGCGGTAGCGGCATGCCGTCCAACGCCGATGTCGAGTACTACCTCAGCAACGCCCCCGGCCCGATGGGTGCGATCAACCTCGGCCTCGGTGTGGGCATCGAGGCGGCGACCAACGCCTGCAGCCAGAACCTGAAGGCCAAGCTGGATTCGCTGAGCATTCCGGCGACCTACCAGTTCACCCCGATGGGCACTCACTACTGGCCCTACTGGGAGCAGGCGCTGCACGATTCGTGGCCGCTGCTCGCCCAGGGTATGGGTATCTGATTTCGCGGTAACGACAAACGGGAGGCGTCCATCGGGCGCCTCCCGTTTTCGTTCCTCAGGCCGTGCGCGCGGGCAGACCGGAACGGATGAAGTAGGCGATCTGGTCGCAGATCTCGTCGACCGAGATCGCGTCACCCGGCACGGTGGCGTGCACCATTTCCTGGGCAAGAGAGGTGACCGCGCCGATCAGCGCGAGGGTGAACAGGTGAAAACTGCGCGAGGGCGCCTCACCGCGTTCGGCCGCACGTTGCGCCTCGCGGGTGAGCAGCGCCGAAATCGCACGCCGCTGCGCGCGCCGCCATTCCTCCACCGCCGGGCTCACCCCGACGATCTCCACGTAGAAAACCCGTGCGGCCCGCCGATCCCGGCAGGTCACCGAGAGAAACGCGCGGAAACTCTCCACCACGCGCACCACGAGCGGCTGTTCACGGGTGCGGTCGAGGGCTTCGTCGAGGCGTTGCAGCGCGGCGGAATTGAGCCGGTCGACCAGCGCGATCAGTAGCGCTTCGCGGCTGCCGATGTCTTCGTAGAAACTGCGCGTCGACACATTCGCAGTGGCACACAATCGTTCGATCGAGGTCGAGGAATAACCACGGGTTCCGAACAATTCCAGGGCCGCGTCGGTCAATCGGCTCCGGCGTAGGGCAATTCGCTGCTCGCGCGACAATCCACCATAACTTCGACCACTCTCGACTTCTGCCGCACGCCGTACCACCCGTGCATGCTAGCGCGCGCACGGCACGAATCCGGTGGAATCGTCAGCCACCAATTCTATTGGCACACGGCGAATTACTCGGTGTCGTCGATCGGTTCGGCCAGCGGCCAGCCACCGGCCGCCAGGTGCGAGGCCACCCGCGACACGTCCTCGGCGGCGGGCTGCTGTTTCGCGAAATCGGCGACAGCGGCCGCGATCTCGGCGTGGCTGATGGATTCGCGATTCGGATTGGCCGCGATCAGCTGTTCGCCGATGGCCACCACCTCGTAATCGGTGAGGTTGCGGTGCAGCACCGCGAACAACGCGACGTAGTCCGATTGCGGAATACCCTGCGGGTAGCCGGCGCGCAGCCAGCCGAGCACCCGCGACATCAGGCCGGGGCGTACCGGTGGAGTGGGTGACGAGTCGGTCATTGGTCCTCGCTCAGGATTGTCCGAACAGGTGGATGCCGAACTGGTGTGCGATGAAAGCCTTTGCCGTGAACAGGATTCCGCAGATCACCAGCGCGACGATGAGAACGACGCAGACGAACGCGCCCGCGAGGGCGAGATGGTTGCGCCGCACCCCTCCGTCGGCGTCGACCGTTTCGCCGTTGGCCCACCAGCGCACCGCGAACGCGAAGACGGCGGGCACGCCCGCGCCGAGGACGAGGGCGGCGATCAGCACATCCCACAGTTCACGCAGATTCAGCCAGAGTGTGTGCATCCCGGTGTCCTCCTATTCCGGCCGCGGGTGGTCGGGTTCGGCCGAGGCCCATTCCTCGTTGACGTTGTGGTGGTCGACCGGGTCGCGGCGCGAGCGCAGGTAGATGGCCAGCGCTCCCGAGATCAGTATCGCGAACACCACGAGCACGCCCGCCAGGCCACCGATCAGATACGCCAGCCCCCAGCAGATCGCGCCGACCACGCCTGCCGCGGGCAGTGTGAGCATCCATGCGACAACCATGCGGCCCATCACGCCCCAGCGCACCTCGGCGCCCTTGCCGATGCCGGTGCCGAGGATGGCGCCGGTCGCGGTCTGTGTGGTCGACAGCGGCAGCCCGAAGTGCGCGGAGGTGAGGATGATCGCCGCCGACGTGGATTCGGCCGCCAGGCCCTGCGGCGACTCGATCTCGACGAGGCCCTTGCCGAGGGTCCGGATGATGCGCCACCCACCCAGGTAGGTGCCGAGCGCGATGGCGAAGGCACAGGAGGCCATCACCCACAGCGGCATGTGGTCGTCGGCGTCGATCGAGCCGTAGGCCACCAGCGCGAGGAAGATGACGCCCATCGTCTTCTGCGCGTCGTTGGTGCCGTGGGCGAGCGAGACCAGCGAGGCCGATCCGATCTGACCCCAGCGGAAGCCCTCGTCGGTCTTGTCCTTACTCACCCCTCGGGTGATGCGGTACACCAGATAGGTGCCGATCGCGCCGACCAGCGCGGCGACGACCGGCGCGAGCACCGCGGGCAGCACGATCTTCACCAGCACACCCTCGGTGCCCGAAACCCAGATGACGCCGCTCCAGCCGAGCGCGGCGAGCGTGGCGCCGATCAGCCCGCCGAACAGGGCGTGCGAGGAACTCGACGGCAGGCCGAGCAACCAGGTGAACAGATTCCACAGGATGCCGCCGACGAGCCCCGCGAACACGATCACCAGCAGATCCTGGCCCTGTACCTCGTCGAGCCGCACGATCCCCTTGGCGACGGTCGCGGCGACGGCCACCGAGAGGAACGCGCCGATCAGGTTCAGCGCACCCGAGATCGCCACGGCCGTCTTCGGCTTCAACGCACCGGTGGCGATGGAGGTCGCCATGGCGTTGGCCGTGTCGTGGAAGCCGTTGGTGAAGTCGAAGGCGAGAGCTGTGACGATGACGATCAACAGGACCACAAGTTCGGCGCTCACCCGACCAGTGTGTCGTATGGCTGTGTCATTGGCGGCTGGCGCCGCGGGGTTTCGGCCCTAAACCCTGACTCTTCCCTCCCTACGGGCACTCCTTCGTCGCACCCTCCGGTCAGTCCATCGCCAGGGACGGGCCGAAACCGCAGCGAGGCATTCCTACCCGAAGGGCGCTGCGCTCAGTGTCCGCCCAGCGCACGCACGGTTTCGATGGTGTCGGCCTGGGCGGGTTCCTTGTCCGGGCGGTACCGAAGCACCCGGGCGAACCGCAGGGCGACGCCGCCGGGGTACCTGGTGCTCGTCTGCACGCCGTCGAGCGCGATCTCGACCACCAGATCCGGGCGCAGGTACACCGTCTGGGCGTCGCGGTGGGTGGCGTGACGGGGGAATTCCTCGGTCTGCCAGCGCAGCAGTTCGTCGGTGAGGCCCTTGAATGTCTTACCGACCATCACCGGTTCGCCGGTGTCCGGGTCGAGCGCGGCCAGGTGCAGGTTCGACAGGAATCCCGTGCGGCGGCCGTAACCCCATTCGGCACCGATGACCAGCAGGTCGAGGGTGTGCGCGGGTTTGACCTTCTGCCAGGCCTTACCGCGCCTGCCCGCCGCGTACGGCGCCTCGAGCGACTTCACCATCACGCCCTCGTTGCCGACGGCGAGCGCGTCGTCGTAGCACTCGGCGGCCGCCTCGGCGTCGGGCGCGACCAGTGCCGGGATGGCGTGCTGTCCGGCCACCCGGTCCAGTGCGGTGCGGCGCACGCGCAGGGGCTCGTCGAGCAGGTCTTCGCCGTCCAGGTGCAGGCAGTCGAAGAAGTACGGGTGCAGCAGCAGTTCGCGGGTGTCGCCGACGGTGGCGAAGCGGCTCATCGTCTCCTGGAACGGGCGCGGGCGACCGGCGTCGGTGAGCGCGAGGGTCTCGCCGTCGAGCACCACGCTCGTGCAGTCCAGGCCACGAACCAACTCGACCAGTTCGGGTACGCCTGCGGTGATGTCGCGCAGGGTGCGGGTGAACACCCACACCTGCTCCCCCGCCCGGTGCACCTGGATGCGGGCGCCGTCGAGTTTGTGTTCGACGCTCACCTGTGGGCCGAGTTCGGCCAGCGCCTCGTCCAGTGAGCCGCCCGGGGAGGCGAGCATCGGCGCGACCGGCCTGCCCACCTCGAGGCGGAACGCCCGCAGCGCGTCCTCGCCGCCGGTGATCGCTGCGACGGCGGTGGCGGGCAGGTTCCCGGAGAGCATGTGGGCGCGGCGGATCACGTCGACGCCAATGCCGGTGGATCGAGCCAGGCCCTCCACCACCTGCGCGGTGAGCGCGCCCTGGCGCAGTTCGCCGGTGAGCAGCCGGATCAGGAAGGACTGTTCCTCTTCGGTCGCCGCCGTGAACAGCTCGGTGAGTATTTCGCGGCGGCTGTTGGTGGAACTCAGGCCCTTCAGCCGGGTGAAGTAGTCGTCGACCTGTTCGACCGTGAGTCGGTTCCGATCGCTCGCCGCCGCGCCCAGCCCGGTCACCGTTCGCCACCCCACACCGATCCGGCCCTGGGTGAGTTCACCCGACAACCAGGCGACCACGGTGCCGATCTCCGCCGGACCCGCGGCCGAGAGCAACGCGGCGAGGGCGGCGGTCTTCTCCTTGCGCGACCGGGTGGCCCGGACCTGCTCCGAGGTCGCGACGACATCGCTGAACAGCACCGTTCGACCGTAACGCGCGGGTGTGACACATCGCTCAGCACACGCTGCTAAGAACCGGTTGGCAACCCTGTGAAACCGCCCATAAACTGGACATATGGCCAAAACCTATGTCGGTGCGCGGCTGCGCCAGCTGCGTACCGAGCGTGGGCTGAGCCAGGTGACGCTGGCCCAGAAACTGGAGATCTCGGCCAGTTATCTCAACCAGATCGAGCACGATGTGCGCCCGCTGACGGTCCCGGTGCTCACCCGGATCAACGAGGTCTTCGGCGTCGACCCCACCTTCTTCTCCGCCCAGGACGACACCCGGCTCATCGCCGAACTCCAGGAAGTGGTGATGGATGCCGAGCTGGGCATCGAGGCCGACACCAAGGAGATCGCCGACATGGTGTCGGCGCACCCGTCGATGGCGCGGGCCCTGGTCGCCATGCACAACCGGTACCGCAACACCAGCGCTCAGCTGGCCGCCGCCACCGAGGACCGTTTCGCCGACGGCTCCGGCAGTGCCGCGATCAGCAAGCCGCACGAGGAAGTGCGCGACTACTTCTATCAGCGCCAGAACTACATCCACGAGTTGGACACCGCCGCAGAGGATCTCACCGCGCGCATCCGCTTCCACGGCGGCGAGGTGAGCACCGAGATCGCCCGGCTGCTGCGCTCGCACGGTGTGCGGATCAGCGAGCGCATCGACCTCGGCGAGGGCGTACTGCACACCTACGACCCGCAGACCAAGCAGCTCGAGATCTCCCCGCACCTGTCCGGCGGGCAGCGCACCTTCAAACTGGCCGCCGAACTGGCCTATCTGGAATGCGGCGCGCTGCTCGAAAAGCTGGTCGAGGAGGGCAATTTCGCCTCCGACGCGTCACGCAAGCTGGCCATGCTCGGCCTCGCCAACTACTTCGCCGCAGCGACGGTGTTGCCCTACACCCACTTTCACGAGGTGGCCGAGGACTTCCGGTACGACATCGAACGGTTGTCGGCGTTCTTCTCGCAGAGCTACGAAACCGTCTGCCACCGCCTGTCCACCCTGCAACGTCCGTCGCTGCGCGGTGTGCCGTTCTCCTTCGTCCGGGTGGACCGCGCGGGCAACATGTCGAAACGCCAGTCCGCCACGGGTTTCCACTTCTCCGCCAGCGGCGGCACCTGCCCGCTGTGGAACGTCTACGAGACCTTCGCCTATCCGGGCAAGATCATGACCCAGATCGCCCAGATGCCCGACGGCCGCAAATACCTCTGGGTCGCGCGCACCGTGGAACGCCGCGCCACCCGCTACGGTCAGCCGAGTAAAACCTTCGCCATCGGCCTCGGCTGCGAACTACGCCACGCCTCCCGCGTCGTCTACGCCGACGGTATCGACCTCGGCGAAGCCACCGCGACCCCCATCGGCGCGGGCTGCCGAGTCTGCGTCCGCTCCAACTGCCCCCAACGCGCCTTCCCCCCACTCGGCAAGTCCCTCGACATCAGCGAACACCGCAGCTCGGTCTCCCCCTACCTCATCAAGTAGCGCTCAGAAGGCTTCTTCCGGGATGGCCATGATGTCGGTGTCGAGGGCGGCCAGGACGGAGCGGGTTGCGGTGAGTTCGGGCAGGACGTTCTTGGCGAAGAACGAGGCTACGGCTACTTTGCCCTGGTAGAAGGGGCGATCCTTGGCGGAGGATTCGCCGGTGAGGGCGGCGGCGGCGATTTCGGCCTGGGCGAGCAGGCGCCAGCCGATGAGCAGGTCGCCGACCGCCATCAGGAAGCGGACCGAGCCCAGGCCGACCTTGTAGAGCTCGGGCGGGTCCTGCTGTCCTGCCATGGCGTAGCCGGTGAGGGTGGCGGCCATGGCGGCGACGTCGGACTGGGCGGTGCGCAGCAGGGCGCGTTCGGTGGCGAAGCGGCCGGAATCGTTGGCCAGGAACGCGGAGATCTGCGCGTTGAGATGGCCCATCGCGGCGCCGCCGTCACGAATGATCTTGCGGAAGAAGAAGTCCTGGGCCTGGATGGCGGTGGTGCCTTCGTACAGCGAGTCGATCTTGGCATCGCGGATGTACTGCTCGATCGGGTAGTCCTGCAGATAGCCGGACCCGCCGAAGGTCTGCAGCGATTCGGTGAGCAACTGATAGGCCCGCTCGGACCCGACACCCTTGACGATCGGCAGCAGCAGATCGTCGATGCGGTGCGCCATCTCCGGGTCGGCACCCGAAACCAGCTGCGCCACATCCACATTCTGATGTGCGGCCGTGTAGAGGTACACCGCCCGCAGCCCCTCCGCGTACGCCTTCTGCATGGCCAGCGACCTGCGCACGTCGGGATGGTGGGTGATGGTCACGCGCGGCGCCGTCTTGTCGGACATCTGCGTGAGATCCGCACCCTGCACCCGTGTCTTGGCATATTCGAGCGCGTTCAGATACCCGGTCGACAACGTGCCCGACGACTTCACCCCCACGGTCATGCGCGCGTTCTCGATCACCTTGAACATCTGCGCGATCCCGTTGTGCACCTCACCGACCAGCCACCCCTTGGCGGGCACACCCGTGGCGCCGAAGGTGAGTTCACAGGTGGGCGAGGATTTGATGCCCATCTTGTGCTCGAGCCCGGTGACGTACACACCGTTGCGGTCGCCGATCTCCATGGTGTCGGGGTCGAAGAGGAACTTCGGCACATAGAACAGCGACAGGCCCTTGGTGCCGGGCCCCGCGCCTTCGGGCCGGGCCAGCACCAGGTGGAAGATGTTCTCGGCCGCCTCGCCCACATCGCCACCGGAGATGAACCGCTTCACCCCTTCGATGTGCCACGACCCGTCGGGCTGCGGGATCGCCTTGGTGCGCCCGGCGCCGACGTCGGAGCCCGCGTCCGGCTCGGTGAGCACCATCGTGCCCTGCCAGCCGCGCTCGAATCCCCCACGCGCCCAGCGCTTCTGTTCCTCGGTACCGATCTCGTAGAGCACCGAGCCCATGAGCGGGCCCATGTTGAAGAAGCTGGCCGAGGGGTTGGCGCAGATGATGAGCTCGTTGATGGCCCACAGCAGCACGTTGGGCGCGGGCGTGCCGTCCATGCCCTCGGGCATGCCGAGCCGGTACCACTGCGCCTCGTGCACGGCGGCCACGGTCTTGCGCAGCGGCTCGGGCACGGTGATGTCGAAGGTGTCGGGGTTGTAGGTCACCGGGTTGCGGTCGGCCTCGGCGAAGGTCTCCGCGATCGGGCCCTCGGCCAGCCTGCGCACCTCGTCGAGGATGTGGCGCACCGTGTCGGAGTCCAGGTCGCCGTAGGCGCCGGTGTCGAGGAGCTTGTCGAGCCCGAGTACTTCGAAGAGATTGAATTCGATGTCACGCACGTTGGCCTTGTAGTGCCCCACTGGGCTCCTCCTCGACTGACCATCCCGCGGCCCGAGCGCCGCGAGATTCCGGCTGTTCGACGTCGTACGAATCGCCAGCGTGCCGCACGGGTGCGTGGCTACGCAACCGTAGCCACGCTGTAGCTCCCCACCGAACAATTCACACGGACGAAACAGACGAAACGGGCACGTGACCGGGAGATATTCCGCTGCAACATGTTCCATCTACTGTTCCGCTCACGAATACAGCCGCTGTATACAACCCGGTGTACAGCCAGGCAGCGGTGTGTTCGTTGTGGCGCGCGTGCGCCGCCGTTACACCTGATGAGGAGAACGCCCCATGTCTGATTCCCGTGTGCTCAGGGCACTGGCCGTCCCCACGGCGGTAGCCCTGGCCGGCCTGTTGCTCACCGGCTGCGGCGCCCGCGACGACGCCTCGACCGGTTCCACCGCGGCGTCCTGCGTCGACACAACCAAAGACACCATCAAGGTCGGTTCGCTGCACTCGCTCTCGGGCACCATGGCGATTTCCGAAGTCACCGTTGCCAATTCGACCAAGCTGGCTGTGGACCAGATCAACGCGGCGGGCGGGGTGCTCGGCAAGAAGATCGAAATCGTCCCCGAGGACGGCGCGTCCGACCCGAAGACCTTCGCCGAGAAGGCCGAGAAGCTCATCAGCTCCGACTGTGTCGCCGCGGTGTTCGGCGGCTGGACCTCGTCGAGCCGCAAGGCCATGAAGCCCAAGTTCGAGAGCCTGAACTCGCTGCTCTACTACCCGGTGCAGTACGAGGGTCTGGAAGATTCCAAGAACATCTTCTACACCGGCGCCACCACCAATCAGCAGATCGTCCCGGCCCTGGACTACCTGAAGCAGAAGGGCATCACCTCCCTCTACCTGGTCGGTTCGGACTACGTCTTCCCGCAGACCGCCAACCGCGAGATCAGGGCCTACGCCGCCGCCAACGGCATCGAGATCAAGGGCGAGGACTACACCCCGCTGGGCTCCACCGACTTCTCCACCATCGTCAACAAGGTGCGCACCGCCAAGGCGGGCGCGGTGTTCAACACCCTCAACGGCGACTCCAACGTGGCGTTCTTCCGTGAGTACTCCAACGCGGGCCTCGAGGCTGCCGAGATGCCGGTGGTCTCGGTGTCGATCGCCGAGGAAGAGGTCGTCGGTATCGGTGCGGACCGCCTCGCCGGCCAGCTGACCGCCTGGAACTACTACCAGACCGTCGACTCCCCGGCGAACAAGAAGTTCGTCGCCGACTACAAGGCCGCCTTCGGCGCCGACAAGCCCACCTCCGACCCGATGGAAGCCGCGTACGCGTCGGTGTTCCTGTGGAAGAACACGGTGGAGAAGGCGAAGTCGTTCGCGGTGGCCGACATCCAGGCCGCGGCCGACGGCGTGAGCTTCGAGGCCCCCGAGGGCACCGTCACCATCGACGGCTCCAATCACCACATCACCAAGACCGCCCGCATCGGTGAGATCCGCGCCGACGGCCTGATCTACACGGTGTGGGATTCCGGCAAGGCGATCACGCCCGACCCGTACCTGAAGTCCTACGAGTGGGCCAAGGGCCTGAAGTAAGTCGCCCGGCAGGTGTGGGGCGCGCCGCGCCCCACACCGTTTCTCTAGGAGTCCACCACAATGGACGTGCTGATCGGCCAGCTCTTCACAGGGTTGAGCCTGGGATCCATTCTTCTGCTCGCCGCGCTCGGTTTGTCGCTGACCTTCGGTCAGATGGGCGTCATCAACATGGCGCACGGCGAGTTCATCATGGCCGGTTGCTACACCACTTATGTTGTGCAGCAGGTCTTCTCCTCGGCCGGAGTCTCGCTGGCCGTCTCGCTGCTCGCCGGTTTCCTGATCGGTGGCCTGCTCGGTGCCGTCCTGGAAATGGGGCTCATCCGCTACATGTACGACCGGCCGCTCGACACCCTGCTCGTCACCTTCGGTGTCGGCCTGGTGCTGCAGCAGGCCGCGCGTGACATCTTCGGCGCGCCCGCCAAGAACGTGCTGGTGCCCGAATGGCTCAGTGGCGGAATCACCATCGCCGGTGCGGTGGTGCCCAAGACGCGCATCTTCATTCTCGTGCTCGCGATCGTCGCGGTGACCGCGCTGGCCGCCGTCCTCAAGACGACCCCGATGGGCCGTCGCATCCGCGCGGTCGTGCAGAACCGTGGTCTCGCCGAAACCAGCGGCATATCGAGCAGATTCACCGATATCAGCACGTTCTTCATCGGCTCGGGCCTGGCGGGGGTGGCCGGTGTCGCGCTCACGCTCATCGGTTCGACCAGCCCGACCATCGGGCAGAGCTATCTGATCGACGCCTTCCTCGTGGTCGTGATCGGTGGGCTCGGCCAGATCAAGGGCACGGTGATCGCGGCGTTCGCGCTCGGTCTGCTCAACTCCTTCATCGAATACTCCACCACCGCGTCGATCGCGAAGGTGATCGTGTTCGTGCTGATCGTCATCTTCCTGCAGGTCCGCCCGCAGGGTCTGTTCACCGTGCGGACGAGGAGCCTGGCATGAACGCACTGACCGAACGCCTTCGCGCCTATCCCCGGCTCACTCCGCTGGCCGGGTTCGCGGTCGCGGCGATCATCCTGTTCGCCGTCGCCCCGGCGGTGCTGAGCGACTTCCGGCTGAACCTGCTCGCCAAGTTCCTCTGCTTCGCGATCGTGGCGGCGGGCATCGGATTGGCTTGGGGCCGTGGTGGAATGCTCACCCTCGGGCAGGGTGTGTTCTTCGGCATCGGCGCCTACATCATGGCCATGCACATGCAGCTCGCCGACGCCGCACGCCTGGGCAACGAGGTGCCCGAGTTCATGGAGATCTCCGGCATCAGCGAACTGCCGGGCTTCTGGCAGCCGTTCGAATCCGCATCGGTCGCGACCCTGGCCATCCTCGTGCTGCCCGCGCTGGTCGCGGCCGTGCTCGGGTACGGCGTGTTCAAGCGGCGGGTGCGCGGTGCGTACTTCGCCATTCTGAGCCAGGCGCTCGCGGCGGCACTGGCGATTCTGCTGACCGGTCAGCAGGCCATCGGCGGCTTCACCGGGCTGTCGGACTTCCGGGCGTTCTTCGGGTTCCGGCTCTCGGACCCGGCCAACCGGCAGATGCTGTTCTTCATCGCGGCGGGCACGCTGCTCGTGGTGGTTGCGCTGATCCGTCAGCTCAACCGCAGCCGCTACGGCGAGCTGCTGATCGCGGTGCGCGATGCCGAGGAGCGGGTGCGTTTCCTCGGGTACGACCCCGCGAACATCAAGATCGTCGCGTACGTGGTCGCGGCGTTCCTCGCCGGTATCGCGGGTGCGCTGTTCACACCGATCGTCGGCATCATCTCGCCCGCCGATATCGGTGTCGTCCCGTCGATCGCGTTCCTGATCGGCGTCGCGATCGGTGGCCGCACCACCCTGCTCGGTCCGGTGCTCGGCGCGATCGGTGTCGCCTGGGCGCAGACCTCGCTGTCGGAGTCGTTCCCGTCGGGCTGGACCTACCTGCAGGGCGTGCTGTTCATCGTGGTCGTCGGGTTCATCCCCGCCGGTCTCGCCGGACTGTGGCCGATGTTCAAGGGATGGCGCGAGAGCCGCAAACCGGAAACACCCGCTGTGGTCACCGAGGAGAAGGTGCTGGCCCGATGACTTCACACGAACCCAAGCCCGGCGGCAATGCGGGCATGAACAGCGACTACCTCGAAATCCGCGGTCTGTCGGTGTCTTTCGACGGATTCAAGGCGGTGACCGATGTCGACCTGACCGTCCTGCAGGGCGACCTGCGGTTCCTCATCGGGCCCAACGGCGCGGGCAAGACCACCCTCATCGACGCGATTACCGGCCTGGTCCCGGCGACCGGATCGGCGCAGAAGTCGGGTATCGAACTGCTCGGCAAGAAAGTGCACCAGATCGCCCGGCTCGGCGTGGGGCGCACCTTCCAGACGGCGAGTGTGTTCGAGCAGCTCACGGTGCTGCAGAACCTCGACATCGCGGCGGGCGCGGGCCGCTCGGCACTGTCGCTGCTGCGCGCGCGCAAAGCCGTGCTGCCCACCATCGAAGAGGCCTTGGAGACAACAGGTCTCACCGCGCTGCGCGACAAACCCGCCGGAGTGCTCGCACACGGCCAGAAGCAATGGCTCGAGATCGGCATGCTGCTCGTGCAGAACGCCTCGGTGCTGCTGCTCGACGAACCCGTCGCGGGCATGAGCGCCGAGGAACGCGAGGAGACCGGAAACCTGTTGCGCCGCATCGGTGGTGACCGCGTGGTCCTGGTCGTGGAGCACGACATGGACTTCATGCGTTCCTTCGCCACCTCGGTGACGGTGCTCGCGGGCGGCAAGGTGCTCAGCGAGGGCAGCGTGGAACAGGTGCAGGCCGACCCGCGCGTGCAGGAGGTCTACCTCGGCACCGCGGCCATGGCAACCACAGACAAGGAAGCCGCCGATGCTTGAACTAGACGAGGTCCGTTCGGGATACGGGCGCACCGAGGTGGTCCACGGCGTGAGCCTGACCGTCCCCGACGACAGCGTGGTCGCGATCATGGGCCACAACGGCGCGGGCAAGACCACCCTGCTGCGCACCGCCGTCGGGCTGCTGCCGACCAAGTCGGGCACCATCACCTTCGACGGCGAGAAGATCAGCAAGCTCTCGCCGTCACAACGGGTGAAGCGGGGCATCGCCTATGTTCCGCAGGGTCAGCAGAGTTTTCCCCAGCTGTCCACAGCCGAGAACCTGCAGGTGGTCGCCGATGGTCGCAAGCGCGGCAAAGCGCTGATCGACGAATCGCTCGACCTGTTCCCCGCCCTGCGCGAGCTGCTCACCCGCAAGGCCGGGTTGCTCTCGGGCGGTCAGCGGCAGCAACTCGCCATCGCCCGCGCCCTCATCACCGAACCGAAACTGCTCATCCTCGACGAACCGACCGAGGGCATCCAGCCCTCGGTCGTCGCCGAAATCGAGCGGACCATCATCGAATTGACGCAGCGCGGTGGGTTGAGCGTGCTGCTGGTGGAGCAACACATCGGTTTCGCGTTGCAGGCCGCCCAGCAGTACTACGTGCTGCACTCGGGGCACGTCGGTTCCACCGGACCGGGCGGGGCGGGCGCGGAATCGGCTGTGCGCGCGGCGATGGCGATCTGAACGCAGGCCGCGTCATGGGCAGGGGTGGGCGGGTTTCGCTGGCCGACCGCGTGTACGAATCGCTGCGTGACGATCTGGCCACCGGTCGGCTCGCACCGGCCGAGCGGTTGCGCGCCGAACGGCTGGCCCGGCGCTACGGCGTCTCGCGCACTCCGGTGCGCGAGGCGCTGGCCCGGTTGCAGGCCGACGGCCTGGTGCAGCGTCATCCGGAGGGGCTGTACCTCTACCGGCCACGGCTGGCCGAACTCGACGAGCTTTTCGAGTTACGAATGGTTCTGGAAACACGGGGCTTTCAACGTTCGACGCTCGGTTCGGCTGCGGCCCCGGCCGGACACGATCTGGTCGCCGTTCGCACGGAACTCACGCGCTGGCAAGAATTCAGGGACACGCCGCCGCGCCCGGGCCCCGAGCTGGTCGCGGCCGATGAGCGGTTCCACACCGAACTGCTGCGGGCAGCGGGCAATTCGGCCCTCGCCGAAGCTCTGAGTGCCGTCTACATCCGGGTCCGCCCGGTGCGCACGATGGATGTGCCGACCACCGACCGGGTAGCGGCGATGACCACCGAACACATCGCCATCGCCGAGCACGTGCTGGCTGGACGCCGCGAGCGCGCCCTGCACACCCTCGTCACCCACATCACCACGTCCTGCGTGCATGTGCGGGCTCGGGCCGAGCAAGCTATCGCCTTCACGAAACTAGGTGGGACTGTGCGTGATTGACGGCTCCGTTGCGGTGTCGGCGCCCAGTCGGGCACGGCCCGACCCACGTGCCGCGATTGTGCGGCGGTATCGGACGGGAGTCAGCAGTCGGTCTGGAACGGCCAGCAGTGGGCGGGACGGTGGGTGACGGTGACCGGGGCAGGGGTGGTCGACTCGGTGATGTCGGAGACCGTTCGCGGGGACGGTGAGTCGGTGAGCAGGGCGAGGATCACCATCACCAGCACGATCAGCATGCCGAGCACAGCCAGGCCGAACACCACCAGACCTGCCAGTTTGCCCTCCTTTGCCGGTTCGGTGGGCGGGGCGGGCGGTTCGACACGACGGGGTCGTGGGGCGGTCGGTGCCGGGTCGGGGCGTTTGGCCGGGAATCCGTCGTCGGTGAGCTCGGTACGGGCGGGGGCGAGGTCGGCCAGGCCGAGCGCGGCGCAGGTGTTGAGCACCCTCTCGACGGTCCATTCGCGCGGGCCGACCGAGAAGTTCTCCAGGTAGACGCGTAATTCGTGCGCGTCGACAGTATTGGCGACCAGCACGTCGAGGCCCGGGCGTAACGCGGTGCGCGCCGGTCGCACCACCACACCCCGGTACGGCACGAGCACCACCGCCCCGCACACATGCCTGCTCTCCTGCAGCGCGTGTTCCAGCGCCACCCGTACCGCGTGCACACCGTGTTCGAGCCGGTCGGTCAGCCCGCTCGACGGTCCGGCCTCCAACTCCAGCGGACTGTCGCTGATCGTCCACACCCCCGTGCTCGACATGGCAAGCAACCCGCTCTGCCGTCGCCGGAATCCCAACACGTCGATCACCGTGATCCCCCGCGGCGTCACCACCACTGCGTCGAGGCGCCGATCCCCCACCTGTGGGTCGATCAGGGCGAGCCCAGGGCTCGGATAGGCGCTCAGGCATTCGACGAACTCCCGCTCGGCGCCGGTGAGTTCCGCGCCCGGCATGATCCGAACCAGCATTGCGATGTTCCCCTACCACTGCTGCGACCTCACCGCCGCTGCGCGCTGCGGTACCCAAATCATGACGCGCAACTGTTCCGAAAACCACTGGAAACCAAAGAAAAACCGACTCGCCACCGTGCACGCGTACCGCCGAGTACGCTGTCGATTCCGACGGAACCGAGCGATAAGACGAGGTGGACGACGATGGCCGCAACGCCCCTACCACGCATTTCCCCCGGCCGGTTGGGTGAACTCGGACCGATCAACTGGGTTGTCTGGCAGGTACTTTCTCGCGCGGCGGGCACGGCGGACGCCCACCTTTTCAGCACACTCGGTCGCACCCGTGGGCTGTTCCGGGGTTGGCTGCATTTCTCCGGCAAGCTCATGCCGGGTGGGCGATTGCCGCGCGCGGAGGCCGAATTGGTGATTCTGCGGGTGGCGCATCTGCGCGACTGCGGTTACGAGGCCGACCACCATCGCCGGCTCGGGCGCAAGGCCGGGCTGACCGCGGTCGAGGTGGATCGAGTGGCGGCGGGGCCGGACGCGGAGGGGTGGACGCCGCGTCAGCGGGCGCTGCTCACCGCGACCGACCGGCTGGTGACCACCCGCGATATCGACGACGCGGCGTGGGCGGAGCTGGCCGCGCACTACGACGAGCGGTTGCTCATCGAGATCGTGCTGCTCGTCAATCAGTACGAGGGCCTCGCGTCGACCATCACCACGCTGCGGATCGAACGCGACACCTTCAAGGTGTGATCCAGCTCATAGAGCGGTCGGTTGTCATTCTTCGCAGACTAAAAGCGTACAAAGTACGGAATAACGTCATCGAGGAGAGTCCATGCAGATCACCGCTTCCGCCGTCTCGCTCAATGTGGACGACCCGCAGGCGTCGGCCCAGTTCCTCGTCGACCACCTCGGTTTCACCGAGAACATGGCCGCCGACGGGTTCGTCAGCCTCGGCAGGCCCGACGCGGGCATGGACGTCATCTACCTGCGCACCGGCCTGAAGTCGTTCAAGCCGGCGCGGATCGCGGGCAGTGCGGGCGAGGGTGTGCTCGTGGTCTTCGTGGTCGACGACATCGACAGCGAATACGAGCGATTGCGCGACGCGGGCGTCCCGATCGAGACGCCCATCGAAACCGAGGAATGGGGCGAGCGCTACTTCCAGATGACCGACCCCAACGGCGTGGTCATCCAGCTCGTGCAGTGGGTGTGATCAGCGGCGCGCGACCCGCAACGCGGCCACGATCAGCGGAATCTGCAGCGGCAAACGCGCGACCACCCCGGCCTTGAACGCGGGCGAGGACTTGGGGTTGCCGAGCACGTCGACGGTCATCTGCACATTGGCCGGGAAAACGGCGACGAACAGGCCCGCGGCGAGCCAGCCACCGAAACGCCGGGTCTTCGGCACTGCCAGCGCCGTGGCGACACCCAGCTCGGCGACCCCGGAACCGTAGGTATAGGCCCGGGGTTCGCCGGGCAACTGCTTGGGCACGATGCCGTCGAACAGCTTCGGCGCGACGAAATGCAGGACACCGACCACGAACAACAAACCACTCAGGTAGGTGTGCGCGCGCCGACGGGGAGTTTCATGAGCCACGCTCCGCACTGTAGCGGTGCGAACCCGGGGGCGTCACCAGGCACTTCAGTCACCCCCGGACACCGTCGCCGTCGAGGGGTGTGCCACCGGTGACAGCCAACGCTGGTATTCGCCCGGCGGGCACCGCGCAGCGTCCGCCGCGAGCCTTGCGACGCCGGGCTTCTCAGGCCGACGCGAAGACCGAGGCCGCCGGGGTGGCCGGGCGGCCGAGGAGCTTGGTGAGGTCGCCGGTGCGCACCTCGAGGAAGCCCTGGGCGATGCCCGCGTCCGAGTCGGCGAGGACCGTGGCGAACTGCTCGTCCACGCCCGCGGCGTGCAGGGTGGCCGCGTATTCGCTGGTCGGGAGGTTCTCGTAGCGCACAGTCGCGCCGGTGGCCGCACCGATTGCGGCGGCCAGGTCGGGGCCGGAGAGGGCTTCGTCGCCACCCAGCTCGTAGACGCGGCCCGCGTGCCCGTCTCCAGTGAGGACGCGGGCCGCGGCCTCGGCGTAGTCGACTCGGGCCGCACCCGAGACGCGACCCTCGTCCATCGCGCCGCGCAGCACGCCGGTCTGTGCGGCGAGGGCCGCGGCCTGGCTGTAGTTCTCCCAGTACCAGCTGTTGCGCAGCAGCACCGTCGGCACCGACGCGCCCGCGAGCACCTCTTCGGTGCCGCGATGTTCGGCGGCCAGGATCATCGGGTTCACCTCGGCCCGCGGAATGCTCGTGTAGGCCAGCAGCTCGACACCCGCGCGTTCGGCCGCTCGAATCACGGTGGTGTGCTGGGCGACTCGCGCGCCGAACTCGTTGCCCGAGATGAGCAGCAACCGGTCGACACCGATCAGCGCGGCATCGAGCGCTGCCGCGTCGTCGTAGGACGCCTGGCGTACTTCGACATCGAGATCGGCCACCTTCGCCGGATCCCGCACGATCGCCACCGGCCGTTCACCCGCCGCGACCAATGCCTCGACGACGAGCCTGCCCAGCTGTCCACTCGCTCCGGCCACCGCAACAGTCATGACTTCCTCCGAACTGATCGACATGCACTAACTATTAGTAAGTACTATGCATTCAGTAGGCGCTGTCGTCAAGGAGGGTAAGATCACCGGTATGAGTGAGCAGCACCTCGACGACGATCAGACGCTGGAAGCCGACGTCTTCGCACGCGACTGCGCGTCCAGGTCGGTGCTGCAGAACGTCGCGAGCCGGTGGGGTGTGCTCGCCCTGGTGGCCCTGCGGGAGGGTCCGTTCCGGTTCAGCGCGCTCCGCAGGCGGGTCGACGGGGTGAGCGAGCGCATGCTGTCGCAGACCCTGCAGGCCCTCGAGCGCGACGGCATGGTGCACCGCGAAGTCCTGGAGGCCATTCCGCCGCGCGTGGAATACACCCTCACCGAGCTGGGCGCACAGGTGGCCGACCGGCTGCACGCGCTGATCGAGGTCCTCGAAACCAATATCGACACGGTGCAGGCGGCGCGCTCCGGCTACCGCGGCAACGGCTAGTTCTGCGCCAGCATGTCGGAGACGGTGGCGAAGCGGTACCCCTGTGCGCGCAGGCCGGTGACGATGCCTGGCAGCGCGGCCGCCGATTCGGTGCCGTGCATGACGTGCAGCAGCACGATGGAACCGGGGCGGGTCTGTTCGAGGGTGGTGGCGACCACGGTGTCACGGTCGACGCCGCCCGCGGAATCGGGTTCGACATCCCAGGTCACCGTGGTGCGGTCGTGGTCGGCGAGGTATTTCGGCAGGCCGTAGAGCTTCTTGCCGTAGGGCGGGCGGAAGGTGATCGGCCCCTGATAGCCGGTGCGGCGGATCTCGGTGTCGGTGCGTTCGATCTCGTCACGCACGGTGTCGCCCGAAACCAGCACCATGCGGCGGTGCGTGTAGGTGTGGTTGCCGATTTCGTGCCCCGCCGCCGCGATCGCCTGCCCGAATTCGGGATGCGCGGCGAGATCGTCACCGACGAGGTAGAAGGTGGCGGGCACCTGCAATTCGGCCAGGGTGCGCAGGATTTCCGGGGTTCGTTCGGTCGGCCCGTCGTCGAAGGTGAGTGCGACGACTTTGTCCTGGGTTTCGACACGGTTCACGAGTTCGCCGGTGAGCTGGTAGGTGCGCGAATTCATCAGCACATAAAGCCCCGCCACCACCGCGACCACGACCACAAGCACCGCGGCCGCACCCGTCAACCATTTGCGCATAGTGGTGTATACCGCAGATATCTCGCGCCGACGACCCGAGGCGAGAACATGGGTAACTCACCGGGGACGGGCGGACGCGACCACATCCAAATGCTTGCCGCGTCCGCAGTCCCCACGTACCCGAGTCTGGCCTGAAGTCCCGGAGAGGCGGCTACGGTATTACCTGGGTGATGTCGCCGGGGTTCAGGTAGTCGAAGAATCGGTGGGCGCCGTCTTCGGTCATGCGAACACAACCGTGTGACTTCGAGGTGACCGGGCCGACGTGGAATGCCATGTCACCGTTGAAGAATGTCGCCCATCGCATCGGTGCGTCGTGCATGGTGCTCCAGTGGAATTCCCGCTTGAAGGAAATGCGGGTCACCGCGGGCGGAGTTTCGAATCCCGCCATTCCGTGCGAGATCGGTGTCGGTCCGAAGACCACCCGCCCGTTGTCGACCAGCCATGCCTCGTTCGTCGACAGCCGCATGCACGCCCTTGCCTCGACCACCGGGCAGGGTGACGCCGTCGGAATCACGGAGGGGACACCCGGAATATCGGGTCCACCAGGGAAAAGAGGTTCCGCCGCTGCGGGAGCCACGGCAACCGATCCAGCCGCCGCGACAAGAGCCGCTACACGTGCCATCCATCCGAGAATGCGCTTGCTCATGGGTTCTCAGTTGCCTCTCAACCGTGCCCGCCACCCGCGAGTCGACCGGGCGAGGGGACCATCTCATGGAACACGAACATGTCGAACACGAGCTTGGAACAACCACCAGAGGTGCTAACGCATCATCGACCACAAAAGAGGATTCACCAAATCAATCTCCGCGATTCGGCCGAAAAGAAATAGAAACCCGGTAGTTCCGGGCATGAGCGAGGGGCGGCCGCTTCGCGAACCGCCCCTCGGGATCTGCTGATCAGAAGTTGATCATGTGGCCGGCGAGGCCGTGGATCGCTTCCTGCAATGCCTCGCTGAGCGTGGGGTGGGTGTGCACGTTGCGAGCCAGCTCGTTGACCGTGAGGTCCCACTTCTGGGCCAGTGTGAGCTCCGGCAGCAGCTCGGACACGTCGGGGCCGATGAGGTGGCCACCGATGAGTTCGCCGTGCGTGTTGTCGGCGATCAGCTTCACGAAGCCGGTCGGGTCGGCCAGGCCGTGGGCCTTGCCGTTGGCGGTGAACGGGAAGGTCGCCACCTTCACGTCGTAGCCTTCGTCGCGGGCCTGCTGCTCGGTGAGGCCGAAGCTGGCGACCTGCGGCTGGCAGAAGGTGGCGCGCGGCATCATCCGGTAGTCGCCGAGCGCCATGGTCTCGGCGCCGCCGATGGTCTCCGCCGCGACCACGCCCTGTGCCTCGGCCACGTGGGCCAGCTGCAGCTTGGCGGTGACGTCACCGATGGCGTAGATGTGCGGCACGTTGGTGCGCATGTAGTCGTCGATCGCGATGGCGCCGCGGTCGGTGAGCTGCACGCCGGTGGTCTCGAGGCCGTAGCCCTCCACACGCGGCGCGAAGCCGACGGCCTGCAGCACCTTGTCGACGGTGACGGTCTCGACGTTGCCGGACTTGTTGTCCTTGATCTGGACGGTGACCTTGGAGCCGTCGTCGTCGATCGACTGCACGGCCGCACCGGTGGTGATGGTGATGCCGAGCTTCTTGTACTGCTTGGTGATCTCCTTGGAGACGTCGACGTCCTCGTTGGGCAGGGCCCGGTCGAGGAATTCGACGATCCGCACGTCGACGCCGTAGTTCTTCAGGACGTAGGCGAACTCCATGCCGATGGCGCCCGCGCCGACGATGAGGATCGAACCCGGCAGGTCGCGGGTGAGGATCTGCTCCTCGTAGGTGACCACGTTCTCCGACAGCTGGGTGCCGGGCAGCAGCTTGGTCGTGGTGCCGGTGGCGATGATGACGTTGTCGAAGCTGATCGACTCGTTGCCACCCTTGGTGAGGGCGACGTCGAGCGAGTTCGGGCCGGTGAAGGTGCCGAGACCGTCGAACTCGTCGATCTTGTTCTTCTTCATCAGGAAGTGCACGCCCTTGACGCGACCGTCGGCCACCTTGCGGCTGCGGTCGAAGGCGGCGCCGAAGTCGAAGCTGACCTCACCGGAGATGCCGAAGGTCTTGGCTTCCTTGTGGAAAATGTGGGCCAGTTCGGCGTTGCGCAGCAGTGCCTTGGACGGGATGCAGCCCACGTTCAGGCACACGCCACCCCAGTATTTCTGCTCGACAATCGCTGTTCGCAGGCCGAGTTGAGCGGCACGGATCGCGGCGACATATCCGCCGGGACCAGCGCCGAGAACGACGACATCGTAGTGGGAAGTCACGTCACCGAGCCTAACTCTGTTTCGGGGAGTTCACCCACCCGTCCCCCACTTCGGTGAGATGCGCTCGCCCGACCTCGATCGAGGCGGACCGGACGGTACTGTCGGCGGGGTGAGCGGCGCGGGATCAGGGGGCCGAGCGGAAATCGGCAGCCGGGTCGACGGCACCGTTTCGGTCCACCTGGTGCGCCTGCTGGTTCAGTCGGCGCGACGGTTCGGGGTGGCCGAGGAACAGCTGGCGCGCGTACCCGGCACCGACGACGTGGTGCTGCGTGGTGAGCTGAACCGGCTGCCGATGAGTTCGCTGCTTCGGCTGTGGGAGTTGATCGCGCGGCCCGGCGCGGGCGCCGCGGTGGCCGAGGCCGCACCGCTGGGCACCTTGAACACCTGGGACTACCTGGTGACAACCGGCGCGACACTGGCGGATTCGTTGCGCGCCGCCCAGCCGTACCACCGTCTGGTCACCGCCGCTGCCGAAGGTTTCGACCTGTCCGGCGAGGCCGATCTCACCATCGGTTATCGCACGTCGGCCAACGACCCGACGGTCGCGTCGACGGTCAACGAATACGTGCTGGCGTACTACCTGCGCCGCGCCCGCGAGGCGACCGGCCGAGTGCTGGTCCCGGCGAAGGTGACCTTCGGTCATCTGGCACCGGCCGACCACCGCTCCCTGATCGACGTATTCGGCACTGGCAACATCGAATTCGGTGCCGACGCCGACTCGATCACGTTCCGCGCCGACGATGCCAACGCTCCACTCCCCCGCGCCGACCCGATGCTCGCCGACCTGATGCGCAGCCACGCCGACCTCGTCCTCGCGTCCGCACGCACCGTCGCCGACCCGCTCGACGCGTTCCGCGTCGCCCTCGCGTCCGCCCTCGACGCCGCCGACCCCACCCTCGCTCGCGTCGCGAAGGCCCTGGCCATGAGTGAACGCTCCCTGCAACGCCACCTCGCCGAACAGGGCACCACTTGGCGCGAGGAACTGGACCGCCTCCGCTACGAGCGCGCGAAAACCCTGCTCTCCCAGGGCCTCACCACCTCAACCATCGCCCGCCACTTGGCCTTCACCGACGACCGCGCCCTCCGCAAGGCCTTCCACCGCTGGACCGGAACCCCGCCCACCCTCGCGCGCTGACGCCCCTGGCCGCAAGGTCTTCCCGATCTCGTCGGCGAGCAGAAAGCCGGCCAGGCCGTGTGCGTGTTTCTCCCGGCGCACGAGGGAGATGATGTTGAGGCTGAACGCGTCTCGAACCTGGCGGAAGAGCAGCCGGCCGTCGCGGAGTTCCTCGGCGATGTCGAATTCGCTGAGGAAGGCGATGGCGTCTCCGGACATGGCGAGCCGCTTCATCGTTTCGATGGAATTGGTGTGGAAGGCCGGCTGGATATCGAGTCCCGCATTGGTGAAGGCTTCGGCGACGATGCCGTGGATCACCATGGACCGGTCGGCGAAGATCAACGGAAACGGTGTGCACTGGGCGAGCGGAACGGTGTCCATCGGTGCGAGCGGATGATGCGGTGAGACAACAACTCCCAGCCGGGTGTTCATCTGCCAGCAGACTTCCAGCTGGGCCGAGGCCGGGATATTGAAGCCGAGGCCGAGGTCGGCCTCGCTGTTCTCGATGGCCCCGACGATGTCGAGGGTCGACATGGTGCGGATCGAGATCCGGATCTGCGGATGACGAGCCCGGAAGCTGGCAGCGGCGGTGGCGACGACACTGCTGGCCAGGCCGGTCATGGTGGCGATGACCACCTCGCCGCTGCCGAGGGCGCGCAGGTCCCGGATATCGGTGACCGTTTCCCGGTATTGGCGCAGCGTCTGCCTGATATGGGCGACCAGCGCCTCGCCGGCCGGGGTGAGCCGCATACCGCGAGGCAACCGTTCGAACAGCGGCTGTTCCAGCTCTGCCTCGAGCAGCAGGATCTGCCGGTTGATCGCCGAGGGCGCGACGTGCAGCCGGGCACCTGCCGCACGAATCGACCCGAGCCGAGCCACCTCGTCGATGTAGTGCAGCAATCGTGAATGGAGCATCACGCACCTCCTCGGCAGAGTGTACGAGAATTGAGTACACCTCGTGCGAAAACGAATGCTTGTGGGCAACAGTGCCAGTCGCGTCCAATCAATACAGGCACACATATCGAGATGAGGACGCTGATGCCCCAATCGAATTCGACAACCGACTCCTTCGCCGGATCCGCCGCGGTCGCCGATCAGGAAAACCATGTCCGGGCCATTTTCGACATCCTGGAGGGCAGGCGGGAAGCCGACCTGCTGCTCCACAATCTGCACATACTCGACGTACACAGCGAAACCGTTTATCCCGGTTCCCTTCTGGTGCACGGCGAACGCATCATCGCACTGAATCCCGACGACACCATTCGGTACCGCGAATCCTTCGACGGTGGTGGGCTTTACGCGATACCCGGCCTGATCGATGTGCATCTGCACTTCGAATCCCAGCTCGCACATCCGGCGGCGTTCGGCGAGGCGATCGTGCCGAGCGGAACCACGACGGTGTTCGGGGAGACGCTCGACTTCGCCAGCGCGGCAGGCAAGGAGGCCGTCGACGCGGCGCGGGCGCTGTTCGCCGACTACGACAAGCTGCCGTACCGGCTCTACGCGTTCGCACCGGGGAAGAAGTCCCCGGCGGAAGTCACCGAGGCGATGCTGGAGATGGATCCGGTCATCGGCCTGGGTGAACTCGCCCATCTGTCGTATATGACCGGCAATGCCGAGGACTTCCGCAAGTCCGCGCTCGGCCGGGCGAACGCGGGATTCGTGAACTGCCACTGGGGCGTGACGGCACTGTCGGACACCCTGCTGAATTACATGCCCGCGATCGGCGTCGACAACAACCACGATGTCTGGAACGAAGACGATATCGAGAAGAGCATCCGCTACGGCCTGAACACCCAGATCAAATTCGGGGTCGGCAGTCCGGAGGTGATTCGAACGATGTTGCGCGCCATCGTCAAACGTCGCTGGCCCGCCGAGAATTTCCAGCTCTGCGCCGACAATATCTCGGTGGACCGGGTGTTGCGGCAGGGCCATATCGACTGGGTGATCTCGCTGGCCGTCGAGATGGGGATGCCGCCTATTCAGGCGATCAAGATGGGCACCCTGTATGCCGCACGTTCCTTCCACAAGGATCGTGATCTCGGTTCGCTGAGTCCGGGACGATTCGCCGACATCGTGCTCACCGACAGCCTTTCGCGTATCAATCCGCGCTATGTCTTCAAGGGCGGCAGGTTGATGGCGAAGGACCGCAGGCTGCTCGAGCCGGTCCGCATCGACTATTCGGTGCTGGCCAAGCAGCCGCGCCCCGGTCTCGACGACCTGCGTCCCGAGCAGCTCGACCTCACACCGCTCGAGGTCTCCGACGACGGCACGCGGGCGAAAGTCCTGCTCTTCGACGTCTACGGGCGCGGGCACCTCAAGTTCGCCCAGGAAGTCTGGGTTCCTGTGCGCGACGGTTCGATCGTGCCCGAGCACGAGGGTGTGCGGCTGAACCGGATCTCGCTCGTGCAGCGCTACGCCGACGGGGAACGGCACATCGTGAACGGATTGTTCAAAGGCTTCTCGATCGAAGGCGGCGCGGTCGCCACGTTCTGGCCCGCACCGAAGGCCTATTTCGTAGTCGTCGGTGCCGACAGCACCGAGATGTGCGACAGCCTCCAGCACCTGGACGGTCTCGTCGGCGGCTGCGTCGTCACCGAGGGCGGCGCGGTGAAAGCCGTTCTGCCGCTCGACTTCTACGGCGTGATGGCCGATATGGACCTCGCCGAACTCGTCGAAGCCACCCGCGCGATCGACAACGCCCTCGCCGTTCTCGGCAACAAGAACGAAGGTGAACCGGTGGTCAACAAACTGCTGACGCTGTTCATTTCGCTCGACCGCTTCGGCTTCATGAAATAGCCTCGGCTACCGCAGAGCAAGGGATCCACCGTTATGCAACACGACAAAGACGCGGCAGTCATCGACAACGGGAACAAGGTGCGCCGCTGGATCACCTACGTGGCCGGGATATACATCCTCACCCTCGGGCTCAGCCTGGCCATCAGGGCGGCGATCGGCATTTCCCCGCAGAGCAGCCTCACCCGCACCATGACGCTGGTCTTCACGCCGTTGAGTCAGGGCAACTACAACCTCATCCTCGAGGTCATCATGCTCGTGCTGACCTTCCTGGTGCGGCCGAAGGCTTTCAAGGCGAGCTATCTGCTCTCGATGATCCCGGCGCTGGTCCTGGCCCTGCTCCTCGATCTCAACCTGTGGCTCACCGAATGGATCCACCTCGAGCCGTACACGGCCAACCTGGTCCTGCTGGTCTTCGCCGATGCGATGTTGGCGCTCGGTCTGTTCCTGATGATCCGCGCGAATCTGATCCTGATGCCGATCGATCTGTTCGTGAACACCATCCAGCAGATGACCGGCCGGAAATGGGGCAATATCAAGACGGTCTTCGACTGCACCCTGCTCGCCCTGTCGGCGGGCATCGGCCTGGTGTTCCTCGGCGCTCCGCATTTCATTCGCGAAGGGACGATTATCAACGCCGTTCTCGTCGGACAGTATGTGAAGGGATACTTCTACCTGTACGAGAAGTTCGCGGCACGAAAGCGCACCCCCGAATTCGTGCCCGTCGCCGACTGATTCCGATCGCCCGGTCCTGCCAGGACCGGGCGTTTCAGCGTCGCACTCTGTAGGTCAGATGGGTGGCGCGGCGGCCCGGGACGACGATCGGATCGTCCAGCAGCAGATGGCCTTTCGGCAATTTTCCGAAGTAGGAGACGCCTTCACCGAACAGCACCGGGACAAGGCTGACGCAGATCTCGTCGACCAGGCCGAGGTCGAGGGCCTGCTGGATGATTTTCGAGCTGGCGATGGTGACGTTCTTGTCTCCTGCGATCCTTTTGGCCTCAGTGACGGCGGTGGCCACGTCGCCGACGAATGTGGTGTTCGGCCAACGCTGTGCGGCGTCATCGGGGGCGTGGTGGGTGACGACGACAACGGGGGCGCCCACCGGGTGCTTGTCGCCCCAACCGTTGGTCATGTCGAACAGATGACGGCCCGCGATGAGGGCGCCCGTGTTGTCGATCCACTCGCGCAGCACCTGTGCGCCTGCCTCGTCGACCTGCAGCGACCGCTCGCTGCTCGCGCTCGGCACGGTCACCTCGCCGCCCTCGTACCACTCGAACAGTTCGCCGATCCCGTCGTCGGGTTCCGCGACGAATCCGTCCAGCGACATCGTCATATGCGTGAATACTTTGCCCATGCTCGCGCCTCCTGGCGAAACGGTTGTCATCGATATAGACGCCCTGTGCGCACGGAACTCATCGGTGCGAAATCCTCTCTCTCGCCAGGTGTGGCAACCATGGCACGTGACCTGGCGCGTCAGGACCGGGTGGTGGCGTGTGCGGACCTGGGAACGACGATCGGACCGCCATAACGTGGTCTGCACCGGTCAGAAAACACCGGCTGACCTCGAAAGAAGGCAAGATCATGACCATTCCGACGCATACCCGCGAAATCCACCTCGCCGCTCGCCCGAACGGTGCCCCGGTCGCCACCGATTTCGCCCTCGTGGAGCGGGTGCTGCCCGAAGTCGCCGACGGTCAGATCCTGGTGCGCAACACCTGGATGTCGGTCGACCCGTACATGCGCGGCCGGATGGACGACAAGCCGTCCTACATCGCGCCGTTCGAAATCGGTGCGGCACTGGAAGGTTCGGCGATCGGTGAGGTGATCGCTTCGACATCTCCGGATATCGCGGTCGGCACCACGGTCACGCACTTCGCCGGATGGCGCGAACACTCCCTCATCGATGCGACATCGGCCACTCCTATCGACCCCGAACTCGCCGCTCCACAGCACTTCCTGGGTGCTCTCGGCACCACCGGCCTCACTGCTTACGCCGCGCTGACCGAGGTGGCGAAGGTGGAGCCGGGCGACACGGTGTTCATCTCGGCGGCAGCGGGCGCGGTCGGCAGTGTGGCGGGCCAGATCGCCAAGGCCCTCGGTGCCAAACGAGTGATCGGTTCCGCGGGTGGCCCCGTCAAGACACGAAAGGTGCTCGAGGAGTTCGGTTTCGACGCGGCGATCGACTACCGCGCCGGCGACCTCGCCGCTCAGCTCGCCGAAGCCGCACCGGACGGCATCGACGTGTACCTCGACAGCGTGGGTGGTGAACACCTGAAGGTCGCGATCGAGGTGCTCAACCAGCACGGCCGCATCGCCCTGGTCGGCGCCATCAGCGGCTACAACGGCGCGACCACCCAGTCCACCCCCGACCTCTACCTCGCGGCCACCAAGGAGCTCACCCTGCGCGGCATGCTGGTGACCAGCTACCTCCCCCTCTTCGCCGAGTACATCCCGAAGGCCGCCGCCTGGCTCGCCGACGGCACCCTGCGCACCGCCGAAACCACCTACGAGGGCCTCGACCAAGCCCCCGCCGCCCTCCTCGGCGTCCTCACCGGCGCCAACACCGGCAAAATGCTCGTCCAGCTCGCCTGAAGACCAAGATCACCACGCTCGGGTGCAGTACTCGGCCGATGCCGCCACCGGAGCGTGGTGCTCGACCGTCCAGGTCAGCGCCAGACCTGGGTGGCGATGCGGGTGAAGTTGCCGCTGAAGAGGGCGGCGCGTTCGACGGGGGTGAAGCCACGGTCGGCGAGGTGGTCGTCGAGGCTCGGGATACCAGGGGTCTCGCCGAGGAGATCTTCGGGTGGGGTCCACTGCAAGGGGCCCCAGGCGGTGTAGTCCGCTGAGAACGCGGCGGGGTTGTCCTGGATCTCGGCGTTGAACTGGTCGCCGTCGAAGGAGTAGTCGGAGCCGATGCCGATGTGGTCGATGCCGACCAGGTCGACGCCGTAGCGGATGTGGTCGGCCATGGCGGCGAGGCGCTCGGCTCGCGCTTCGGGTGCGTTCTCACCGAGGAAGATGCCGACACCGTTGATGCCGATCACCCCGCCCGTCGCGGCACAGGCGCGAGCCTGGTCGTCGGTGATATTTCGCGGATGTGCCCACAGGGCAGCGAAATTGGAGTGGCTGTAGATCATCGGGGCGGCGGTGTGGGTGGCGAGATCGAGGCCGGTGCGGCGGGAGCAGTGCGAGCCGTCGACGAACATGCCGACCTCGTTCAGCTTGCGCACCAGGTCTTTTCCGTACGCGGTGAGTCCGGTGTCGACCGTGTCGAGGCAGCCGCAGCCTGCCGCGTTGGCGTGGTTGTAGGTGGGCAGCAGGGAGCGCACGCCGAGTTCGTAGAACAC
The DNA here is from genome assembly GCF_040639775.1 of Nocardia sp. NPDC023733. Classification (NCBI taxonomy): domain Bacteria; kingdom Bacillati; phylum Actinomycetota; class Actinomycetes; order Mycobacteriales; family Nocardiaceae; genus Nocardia; species Nocardia sp. NPDC023733. Next base: position 216,023 of record NZ_JBFAAN010000004.1, read on the forward strand.
CGCGACGTTGTCGAGGTCGCCGTCGAGCGGTGCCGAGTCCTCTAGATCGAAGGCCAGCGAAATCACCTCGGGCGCACCGATATCACTCACCCGATCGACCAGCCGGAACCGCGGGTCGTCGGCGGCCTGCTCACGGAACAACCGCAGCAGGGCGAGCGAGTCGGCCTTGGTCTCCCCCGAGTACCCGACATTCACCGACAGATACGACCCGAGCGGGTAGCGCGCCAGATCCGCGACCCGCGCCGTCGGTAACAACGGCAGACAGCAATGCTGCTCCCAGAGCATGGACACACCTCCCCATCGTTATCCGTGACCTGCGATCCTACGTTTCGCAACGCTATCGGCACCGGACCGACGCTAACGCGATGTCTGATTCGCCCGATTAATCAGTACTCGTCCCTTTGCTCGAAGGCGGTGCGACATGCGTCGCTTCCTCGTCCTGCTCGCTTGTCTCGCGGCGGCTGTCGGTCTCTCGACACTGCCGGCCGCGGCGACCCCCTCCTACTGCGGTCTCGTGTGGGGATCGCTGGACAAGTCGAGTCCGAACTACTCGTCGGGTGCCGTGCGCGATGTGCGCGCGGGCCGTCACGATTGCTACGACCGCCTGGTCGTCGACCTCACCGGGCCGGTGGCCGGCTACCGGGTGGGATACGTCGGCACGGTCACCCAGGACGGTTCCGGGACGAGCGTCCCGCTGCGCGGTGGCGCGTTCCTGCAGGTCACGGTGCTAGCACCCGCCCACGATGACGCGGGTGCGAGCACCTACCTGCCGGGTAGCCGCAGCGACCTGGTGAACGTGACCGGCTACCAGACCTTCCGTCAGGCCGCCTGGGCCGGTTCGTTCGAGGGGCAGACCACCCTCGGGCTCGGCGTACGCGCCCGGCTGCCGTTCCGTGTGTTCACCCTCGAAGGCCCGTCACGCGTGGTGATAGACGTCGCGCACTATTGGTGAGTCACGTCGGCAACAATGTGGGGATGAGCGGCGTTGAGCAGAATGTGACCGATCCCTACCTCTGGCTCGAAGACGTAACCGCCGAACCGGCGCTGGACTGGGCCCGTGCCCGCAACGAGGTGGTCGCGGACCGATTCGCGAACACCGAACGGTTCGCCGACCTCGAGCAGCGCATCCTCGCGATGCTCGACGACGACACCAAGATCGCCTATCCCGCGCGACGCGGACCGTGGCTGTACAACTTCTGGCGCGACGCCGAGCACCCGCGCGGGCTGTGGCGGCGGACGACGTTCGAGTCGTATGCCGGCGAGAATCCCGAGTGGGACGTGCTGATCGATGTCGACGCGCTCGCCGCGGCCGATGGTGAGAACTGGGTGTGGTCGGGCGCGACGGTGCTTCGCCCTTCGCAGGAACGTGCCGTCATCCACTTGTCGCGCGGTGGCGCCGATGCCACGGTCGAACGCGAATTCGACATGACCACACGGCAATTCATCGCTCCCGAGGACGGCGGGTTCTTCCTGCCCGAGGCCAAGTCACGGGTCGGCTGGATCGACGCCGACAACCTCTACGTCGGCACCGATTTCGGGCCCGGCTCGCTCACCGATTCGGGCTATCCGCGCATCGCGAAGCGCTGGCGGCGCGGCACCGCATTGGCCGAGGCCGAAACGGTATTCGAGGGCAAGCCGAGTGACGTGTCGATCGGCGCCGGATTCGACCGCCACCCCGGTTACGAACGGCACTACCTGCAACGATCGACGGACTTCTACAACACCGAAGTCTCCCTGCTCGTCGACGGCGAGTGGCGCCTGCTCGAAACACCCACCGACGCCGATGTCGACTGGTACCGCGACTGGCTGCTGGTGCGCCTCAAGACCGCGTGGACCCCCGCCGACACGACCTTCCCGGCGGGCAGCCTGCTGGTCACCGATATCAACGACTTCCTCGCGGGCGGAAGAGACTTCGAGGTGCTGTTCACCCCGGACCCACACACCTCGTTGGAATCGTGGGGCTGGACCGAGAACCACCTGATCCTCACCACCCTGCGCGATGTGCAGACGGGTCTGCGCGTCCTCACCCCCGGCCCCGACGGCTGGGCGAGTGCGGACCTCCCCGACACCCCCGCGATGTCGAGCACCTCCGTGAGCAATCTCGATCCGCTGGAAGGCGGCGACGAGTTCATGCTCACCACTACCGGTTTCACCACCCCGACCACCCTCCTGAACAGCGCGGTCGGCGAAACCCCCGCGCTGCTGAAGCAGGCACCCGCGTACTTCGACGCCGACGGCATCGAAACCGAGCAGTTCTTCACCACCTCCGACGACGGAACCGAAGTCCCGTACTTCGTGATTCGCCACCGCGACCGTCGCGGAACGCCCGGCCCGACGATCATGAACGGCTACGGCGGCTTCGAAGTCTCCAGAACCCCGTTGTATCTGGGCACGGCAGGCATGGCCTGGCTCGGAAAGGGCGGCACCTACGTGCTGGCCAATATTCGTGGCGGCGGCGAGTACGGTCCCGAATGGCACACGGCCGCACTGAAAGAGCACCGCCACCGCGCCTTCGAGGACTTCGCCGCGGTAGCCCGCGATCTGGTGACCCGTGGCATCACCACCGCCGACCGGCTCGGCGCGATCGGCGGCAGCAACGGCGGTCTGCTGATGGGCGTGATGCTCACCCGCTACCCGGAACTGTTCGGTGCCATCGTGTGCCAGGTGCCGCTGCTGGACATGAAGCGCTACCACCTGCTGTTGGCCGGCGCCTCGTGGATCGCGGAGTACGGCGACCCGGACAAGCCCGAGGAGTGGGCGTTCATCAGCGAGTACTCGCCGTATCAGAACACCGATCCCGACAAGCAGTATCCGCCGATCCTGCTCGCCACCTCCACCCGCGACGACCGGGTCCACCCCGGGCACGCGCGAAAGATGGCCGCGCTGCTGGAATCCCAGGACCGCACCGTCTGGTACTACGAGAACATCGAGGGCGGACACGGCGGCGCGGCCGACAACAAGCAGTCGGCGTACCTCTCGGCGCTGGTGTACGAGTTCTTCACGCAGATGCTGATGGAGGGTCGCGGGCGCTAAATAGGTACTATGGTTGTCGTAGGTTCGAGCGGAAGGAGCGCATCGTGGCCGATGCGGATGGTCATCCCGATATCGAGGAGTTCGACCTGTCGACCGTGCTCGCCGCCCTCGCCGACGACAACCGGCGCAGCGTGATCGCCCAGCTCTACGCCGAGCCCGAGGGCGCCGAACAGTTCTGCAGCGTGTTCGGGATGCCCTGGGCACCGTCCACCCGCACCCACCATTTCCGGGTGCTGCGCAAGGCCGGGCTGATCTGGCAGCGCGACGTGGGCAACGGCCGGATGACGAAGCTGCGGCGCGACGACATGGAAACCGCGTTTCCGGGTCTGCTCGCCGCGATCCTCGCAGCGGACCGTCATCCGGCTGCCCCGGCTACCAGCTGACCGGCAGCGACACCGGCCGGTGCACGAGAACGCCTGTCTCCCAGGCGATCTCGTGTTCCGGTACAGCCAGTCGGAGGGTGGGGAACTCGGTGACGAGCCGCCGGATCACCTCGATGATCTCCATCCGGGCCAGCGCCGCACCCATGCAGTGATGCATGCCGTAGCCGAATTGCAGGTGCCGTTTCCCGTCGCGGCCGAGGTCGAGCACCGACGGGTCCGGGTACACGTCGGGGTCGCGGTTGGCCGAGTGGGCGTCGGCGTACACGATGTCGCCGGGGTGGAGCACGCCCTGTGACAGCGTGATCTCCCGGGTGGTGACCCGCGGGAAGGTGGAGATGCGCCCCAGCGGCAGCAGCCGCAGGAATTCCTCGATCGCCGTGGGGACGGTGTCGGGGTTGCGCACCAGGTGGTCCCACAGTTCGGGCCGGGCCAGGGCCACGTAGGCGATCTTGGTGATGACGGACAGGATGTTCTGATCGCCGCCGACGATCGAGCCGAGCAGGATCGCCGCGTACTCGGCGTCGGTGACCGGGGGTGAGACCGAGTCGCGGGCGTCGAGCAGGTCGAGGATGAGGCCCGGTTCGAGGTCGCGGCGCCGGGCCACCAGGTCTTCGATGTAGTGGTAAAGGGTCCAGAACTCGGCGAGCAGGGCGGGGACGTCGGTGTCGTGGGCCAGCTGCATCTTCCGCGAGAGGTGCCGGAAGTAGGCGATGTCTGCGGTCGGGATACCGAGGTAGTCCACGTTCACGCCGATGGTCACCGGGTCCAGCAGCGTCTGCACGAGATCGGCTGTGCCGCCGGCGTTCTGCGCCCGCAGATCCGCGACGGTTCCGTCGAGGACGCGCTGCACCGCGGGTGCGCGGCGGGCGATCGTCGCGGCGCTGTAGGCCGAGGCGACGAAGCCCTTGAGCCTGCCGTGCCCGGGGTGATCGAGGTTGAGCAGCATCTCCGTCGGCATGATCGTCGGCAGGAAGGTCGGCCCGTCCTCGACGTTGGTCTCCGCGCGGGCGAAACTGAGGTCGGTGAGCACCGCGTGCACGTCGCGATAGCTGGTCACGTGGACGGCGGTGTGGCCGCTGGGCAGCACGACCTGCGGTAACCCGCCGCGCGAGCGTTCGGCCACCGGCTCGATCATGGTGGGTGGGCTGATGTTCGCGATGCCGTCGAGATCGACCCGGACGGCGTCGATGGCGTGTGTCATGAGGTGACTCCTTCCGGGCGCGCCTGTCGGCGGACCACGATGATGGCGAGAGTGAGAGCGACGAGCAGGGCGATGAGCACCCCCACGGTGGTGGTGAACGCGGTGCGATAGACGTCGGGGTGACCGAACTGGCCTGCGGCGGTGTCGTGCGCGGCGGCTCCGCTGAGTTGCCTGCCGACCACCGCGGACAGCACGATCGCGTAGCCCGCGACGAACACGGCCTCGCTCCCGATGCGGAAGAAGTTCAGGACACCGGCCGCCGTGCCACCGCGTTCGGGGGGAACGACCGACAGCGCGTGCCCGTCGACGAGACCGATGGGCAGCCCGAAGCCGAGGCCGAGCAGCACCATCGGCACGACGATCCACAGCACCGATCGGCCTTCGTCGAGGGCGAGCACGCCGATATTGCCCAGAATCAGGGCCGCGAGACTGAGGTAGACCACCCGGCCGATGGTGAGCGCGGGGAACCGGGTGACCAGGTGACCGATCGCGACGGGCGCGATGAATACGGGAATGGTCATCGCGAGCATCAGCAGCCCGGACGTACCGGGCGACAGGTCGGTGATGCCGCTCAGTGCCGACGGCAGGTACGTGAGCAGCGTGACGAAACCGATCGATCCGGCCACCGGAACCAAGCACATGGCCAGGAATTCGCGGTTGCGCAGGAGTCCGAGGTCGAGGATCGGGCCGTGCTCGGCGGTGCTGGGTTCGGCGGCGGGCAGCAGGCGCGTGCCGAGGCCCGCGGCGGCGAGGATCAGCGCGTGCACCACGAACACTCCGCGCCAGTCCACCACCGCGATGAGCAGGCCGGAGATGGTCGGTCCGAGGGCGAGGCCGAGACCGTTGACCGTGCCGAAGATCGCGAAAGCCTTTGTGCGGCGGGAGCCTTCGTATGCGCTCGACAGCAGTGCGGTGGATCCGGTGAGGATGGCCGCCGCGCCGACACCCGCGATCACGCGGGCCAGGTCGAGCACGATCAGCGCGGGCGCCACGACGCTGCCGACACTGCCGACGACCACCAGCGCGGCACCGATCCCGAAGGTGCGGCGGTGCCCGATCCGGTCGCTGACCGCACCCCACAGCAGAGTGGTGAGCGCGAAGGCGATATTGAACCCGTTGACGACCCATTGCAGCGCAGTGGGATTCGAGCCGAGATCACGGGAGATGAGCGGTAGCGCGATGGCGGTGCCCGCGATCGCCATCGGGGTGACGAACTGCGCGGCGAGAACGACGGGCAGCGTGGCGGGACTGGGTGGAGCTTGGGTTTCGGTTGCGGTCGACATGGATCTCCCTCGGTGGGCTCCGATACGCGAATTAGGTACTACCCGATCGGTAGGTACGATGATATTAGTAGCTACGACAGTTCTCGTACAACCGGAAGTCGCGGATGCGGCTTACCCGCCCCAGGAGCAGCCGATGAGCACCGAACCGCACGCGATCGAGACCGATGTCCTGGTGGTCGGCGGCGGTCCGGTGGGCATGCTCGTCGCCGCGGAGCTGGCATTGCAGCAGGTGAACGTGGTTGTCGTGGAGTCGCGCACCGAGCTCGACCTGCGTCCACGCGCCGGGACCGTGCACGCCCGCACACTGTCGCTGCTGGCCCGGCGCGGGTACATTCCGTCGGTCTCGCCCGATGCCATCGCCCGTAATCCGGTGGGTGTGCACCGGAGTCCGTTCCAGTTCGCGGCGCAACCGGTGCTCACGCTGAGCGCGCCGAGCGTGGAGCCCGCACCGATCGCGGGAATCCCGCAGGCCAGGCTGGAGGCGGCGTTCGAGGATCGGGCGCACTCGCTGGGCGTTCGGATCTTGCGGGGGCACAGTGTTATCCGATTGGAGATCGGAGAACGCGAGGTCACCGCCCAGGTCGACGCGCACCTCGGCGAACGCGCGGCTGTCGACGGCGGCCACGCCGCGACCAGAGATCGCGCGCAGGGCGGCAGCGCTCAGACCACGGCCGAAAGCAGCGCGCGGGGCGATGCGCGCGGGGCCGCCGGGCCGCGGATCCGAGCGAAGTACGTGGTCGGTGCGGACGGTGCGCGCAGTCTTGTCGCACGCACGGGGAACTTCCCCGCCCAGGTGTACCCGGCGACGATGAATGCCATTGCCGGACTCGCGGTTTCGGATGTGCCCGGTGAGATTCCGCCGGGCTGGAACCCGACGCCGACCGGCTGGACGATGCACAACCCGAACCCGGGCGGCCAGGCTCGCATCATTGCGATGGATTTCAGCGGACCTCTCGAGCACCGCCCCGAACCGACCGAAGCGGAGTACCGGGAACGCCTCGCCTACGTACTCGGTGCCGAGCCGACGCTGAGCCGGGTCAGCCACCTCACCCGATTCAGCGACCACGGCCGTTACCGCACCAGCATGTGGGACGGGCGGTTGCTGCTGGCGGGCGATGCCGCCCACAGCCACTACCCGCTCGGCGGCCAAGGACTCAACTCCGGCATGCAGGACGCCTTCGCCCTCGGCTGGCGGCTCGCCCGCGTCCTCACCGGACGCGCGCATCCCACCATCCTCGCCGACTACTCCCGCGAACGCGTGGCGCACGCCGCGGCGATCGTCGGCAACACCGTCCTGCAGTCTCGGATGATGAACCCCGCGAACCCGCAGGTCCGCGACGCCGTGCTGGCCATGCTCGCCGTGCCCGCTGTGCACGACGGGATCGCCGAACTCATCAGCGGGCAATTCCAGCCCGGATTCCAGCACGACCTGGTCCTCACCGAAAACAACGGGCGGGTGAGCACTCTCGCGGAACTGCTGCACGCGGGCCGGTTCGTCGCGATCCGTCCCGACGAACACACTCCCGTCCCCGACGCTCCCGACGACGCACTGGTCGTCACCGGCAAGGTGGCACCCGACCAGCCGTGGACCTCGGCTGTGATCCGCCCCGACGGCTACCTCGCGTCCACCTTGTGAGCGGGCCACCGGGTCGAGACCGGCCGGGACGAACCCGCTGCCACGCCATGCCGACCCGGGGCGAACACCTTCCGCACCTTGCGGGTCGCCGACCCGGCCCGACCGCCGAGCCGGGTCGGCCCCACCCCATGCGCCATCCCACCGGAACAACCACCGGACCGGCCCCGCCCCACCCCATGCGCCATCGCGCTGAACAGACCACTGGACCGGGGCGCTCGAGCCTTCAGCGCTCGTGCGCAGGATCGGATCGCGGGCCGTGCTTGTGGCTACCAGGTGTCTGTGTGCACAGCTTTCAGCCGGGCGCTGCGGATGCCGTCGCATCATCGGGCCTCGTACAAGGCCCTACGCACGTCGGCGATGGCTTGGTCGGCGTCGCGGTACTGCACGGCGGTCCACCCGGCTTCCCTTGCCGCCGCGCAGTTTTCGGCCAGGTCGTCGACAAGGACGCATTCTCCCGGGAGCACACCGGCGGTCTCCGCGGCGAGGGCGAAGATCTCCGGGTCGGGTTTGCGGAAGCCGACCTTGCACGAATCGATCAGGGCGCTGAGGTGGCCGTCGAGGTCGATCATGGTGCGCCAGTACGGCTCCCATTCGACGACATTGTTGCTCAGTACGCCGACGCGGACTCCTTCGCCCACCAGCTCGATGGCGAAATCACGGACCGCGTGGTTCACCTCGTGCCCGGCGAACCACTGTCTGCCGAAATCCGGTTCACTGCGCGACAAGTCGAGCTCAGGTGCCTTGGCCCGGAGTACCGCGTGCAGCTTCGCCACCCAGGTGCGTTCGTCGAGCAGGGCCAGTTCGATCGGGGCCAGGGGTGCCAGCCCGTACTGGGCGCCCACCTCGGCGATCGCGTGCTTGAACAGGTCGACAGGGATGCCCGCCACCTGTTCGTAGCGCTGGAACAGCTCGTCGAGCGGTGGGGAGAGCACGCCGCCGAAATCGAACCAGACGAACGGGGCGCTCACTGGACCATCGTCCTGATGTCGGCGGGACGGAACCGCAGTTCCACGTCACCGGCGGCGATCACATCGGTGCCCTGGGTGAGGCTCACCCTGGCGCGGGCGCCGTCGGTGTCACCGGTGACGGTGGCGCGGGCGATCGTATCCCGTTCGAATTCCCCGAATTTGGTGAATTCGATGCCGAGCCGGTGCATCACCATCCGGCTGGTGTCCAGGCCCAGGATGGCGTTGGCGGCCGCCATCGCCACCTGCCGGGCCGCCTCGAACTGCAGCATGCCGGGCACATGGTCGAGGGCGTGGTCGAACAGCGACGGATGATCGGTGTCGATGATGGTGAGCGCGGTCAACTCCTCCCCGGTGAGCACCGGGTTGGCGAGGATGGCATTGCGCGGGTTGTGCCTGCCCACCGAACCCGGGCGCATCCGGGCGACCGGCGGCTGGGCCGGAATACTCGGCTCGGCCGGCAGGCCGAGCGATTCGCGCCCACGCACCCGGATCCGGTTCCACACCGGCGCGGGCATCCACTGGTAGACCATGATCTCCCGGGCCGCCTCGTGGCCCTCGATCTCGGCGACCATTTCCAGGGTGAGGCCGATGATCTGGTCGTCGCGTCGTTTGTCGGCGATCACGCGCGCCTCGATGACGCAGTGCCCGGGGCACTGGCCGATGCGCAGGGTGTCGGCGTCGGCGATGGTGAAATCGGCGGACCCGAAGATGAATTTCTCCGAGCGCGCCACCCCGACGAAGGAATGCGCGTAATAGATGGCGACCTGCCGGAACACCTCGATCAGCAACAGCGGGTCATAGGTGGTCGCGGTGCCGCGATGATCGCTGAAATAGGAATGGTTGCGCGGTAATTGGGCGGCGAAGATCGCACCGTCCGGCGTCGGTTGCGCGTCGGTGAGGAACACCTCGGCGATGGATTCGCGGTGCACGAGTCCGCGCGGGATATTGCGGTCGAAGGTGAGGGTAGGGGTGGGGGTGGCGACGGTCATGATCGAGCCTTCCGGGAGGAGGATGCTGGTCAGCGGACGGCGATGTCGTAGGCCCAGCCGTTGACGCTGTTGCGAGGGGCATCGAACAGCGAGGTCGGGTTGTGCACGGTCGCGTCGGCGGCGACGCTGTTGCGGTCGGTGTAGAGGGGGATCGCGACGGCATTGTCGAGAAGGTGGGCGGTGATGCGGTTGAACAGTTGTTTGCGCTGTTCACGGTCGGTGGCTTTGGTCGCGTCGACGAGCCACCGGTCCACCTGCGGGTCGGCCAGCTTGGAGCCGCCGACGATGGAGCCGATGGTGATGCCGTCGATCTGGCCGTATTTCAGGTCGGGGGTGGTCGACCCGTAGGCGCGGTTGAACTGCAGCGACAGGTCGAGGCCGCCGACCTGACGGGGGAAGGCCTCGTAGTCGTTGCGGGCCAGCAGGTCGTAGATCTGGGCGTTGTCGACGAATTGCAGTTCCACCTGAATGCCGAGGTTCTGGCGCAATTCGGCCTGCCAGGCCTTCAGGAAATCGTCCTCGGGGTAGGTGGGGTTGGTGGCGACCAACCGAACGGTCAACCGCTTGCCGGTGCCGTCGGTGCGGTAGCCCTCGGCATCGGTGCCGGTCCAGCCGGCCTCCGCCAGCAGCGCTTTCGCCGCGTCGAGATCGGGGCCGCCCTTGTTCTCGAACTTCGGGTCGTAGTAGGCGCTGTCCGGGGAGATCAGGCTCCACGCGCGCTGCTGGGTGTCCTTGGTGAGACTCTTGGTGACAGCGGCGATGTCGACACCCTTGGCGATGGCGCGACGCACACGCACATCGGTGGTGGCACCGTGGGTGAGGTTGAGCATGATGACCCACGGCGAGGCGGCCGAACCGATCTGCTCGTACTGGAATCCGCCGACACCGTCGAACAGGCCGATATCGGTGGCCTTCACGGTGCCGATGGCGTTCACCTCACCACTGCGCAGCAGTCCGGCGCGGGTGGCGGCCTCGGGGATGAACTTCACCACCAGTTCGTCGACGTAGGCGGCACCCTGGTGTTTCGCGGTGGCGGGAGCCCAGTTGTAGGCAGCGTTCTTCCGGTACCGCAGTTCCTGGCCCTGCACCACTTTGTCGAGCACGAACGGGCCGGATCCGACGAACCCCGCGCCGCTGGTCAGCGCCTGCTTGTCGGCCTTCAGGCTGCTCGGGGCGACGATGGCACCGCTGAGCCCGCCGAGGGTGGACAGGAAATCGGCGCGCGGGGTGCTCAAGGTGATACGCACCTTGTACGGGTCGAGCACGTCGACCGCGCTCACACTCGAATACTGCAGCAGGCCCAGCACCGTCCAGGACGGGTAGTCGGGGTTGCGCAAGGCGTCGATATTCGCCTTCACCGCCGCGGCGTCGAACTTCTCGCCGTTGTGGAAGGTGACGTCCTTGCGCAGGGCGAATTCGTAGACCAGGCCGTCCGGCGAGATGGTCCATTCCGTGGCAAGCCAGGGATGGAACTGCTCGTCATGGTCCTCCGCGATCAAGCTGTCGAAGCTGTTGCGCAGCACCTGGGAGGCGTCGAAGGCCGCGCCGTAGTGCGGGCTGAGGCCGCGCGACGGATATGTCGGCAAGGCGATGGTGAAGGTGCCACCTGCCTGCGGCGGAGTGGTCGGGCCACCACCGCCGCCGCCGGGTTCGGGGTCGGCGGCGCAGGCGCTCGCGGCCAGCGCGGTGGCCAGCAGCAGCGCGGTGAACAGTCGGGTGAGGCGATTACGCACGCGAGGAGCTTTCTGTGGGAGCCGGGACCGCCAGTCGGGGGACGGCATCGAGCAGGGCTTGGGTGTAGGGCGAGCAGGGGTGGTCGAAAACGTCGTCGGCCGTACCTGATTCGACGACCACGCCGTGATTCAGGACGAGCACCCGGTGACAGATCTGCCGGATGACGGCCAGATCGTGCGAGATGAACACGATCGCCACGTCTTCGGTGGCGGCGAGTTCGGCGACGAGGTCGAGGATTTGGGCTTGCACGGAGATGTCGAGCGCCGACACCGGTTCGTCGCAGACGATCAGGCGCGGGCGGGCGCCGAGCGCGCGGGCGATATTGACCCGCTGCCGTTGCCCGCCGGACAGTTCGCGTGGGTGGCGGTCGATGGTGTCGGCGGGCAGGTGCACGGCGTCGAGCAAGCGCAGCACCTCGGCTCGCCGTTCGGGGCGCGGCACACGCAGCGCGACACTCTCGGCGATGATCTCGCCCACCCGGTAGCGGGGGTCGAAGGAACCGACCGAGTCCTGTGCGACCAGACCCAGCTCACCCGGTTTGCGAGTCCTACGCGTCAAAGGCTCGGTACCGAAGCGCATCTCACCGCTGTCGGGCTCGATCAGCCCGGTGACGATCTTGGCCACGGTCGACTTACCCGACCCGGATTCACCCACCACGCCGAGCACCTCACCCGCACCGACCTCGAAGGAGATATCAGTGATCGCCGGAACTCCCCGGTACGACTTCGTGAGACCTTCCGCGGTGAAAACCGGCTCGGTGACCCGCGCGCGAGCACTGCCGTGCGGCACGGCCGCGAGCAGCGCGCGGGTGTACTCGTGCCGGGGTCGCTCGATGACCTCACGGGCGGACCCCGCCTCGACGACCTCGCCCGCCCGCATCACCAGGATGCGATCCGCGATCGAGGAGACGACCGCCAGGTCGTGGCTGACCAGGATCATGGCCCGACCACCGGCGACCTGTGCGGCAAGCAGCTCGAGCACCTGCTTCTGGACCGTCACGTCGAGGGCGGTGGTCGGTTCGTCGGCGATGAGGACGTCCGGGCCCGCCGCGAGCGCCGAGGCGATCAGGGCGCGCTGGCGTTGGCCGCCGGAAAGCTGAAACGGGCGCTGCCGCTTGCGGACCCGCGGGTCGGCGATGCCGACGGAACGCAGCAGTCCGTCGATGCGGTCGTTGCGCTCGTTGCGCGGGACCGCGCTCAGCGACTCACCGATCTCGTCGGCGATGGTGCGCAACGGATCGAGGGCCACCAGGGCGTCCTGGAACACCAAACCGACTCGGGCGCCGCGTATTCCACGCCACTGCCGTTCGGAGAGGTCGAGGGCCGAGGCGCCGAACAGATCGAGCCGGTCGGCGCTGACCCGGCCGCCCGCGAGACCGACCAGACTGCGGGTGGTCACCGACTTTCCGGACCCGGATTCGCCGACGATGGCGAGGATTTCGCCGCGGCGCAGCTCGAGATCGACCCCGCGCACCACCTCACGCCCATCGAATTCGACGCGCAGGTTCCGGACCTGGATCAGGGTGTCGGTCATAGCTGCGCCCTTCGCTCGAAACGGTGACCGGCGTAGCGGCCGAGGACGGTCGTCGCCAGGACGACGACGGTGACGGCGGCACCGGGGAAGACGACCGACCACCAGGCGATCCGCAGATCACCGTGCGCTTCGGCCAGCATCGAACCCCATTCCGGCACGGGCGGTTTCGGGCCGAAGCCGAGGAAGCTCAGCGCGGCGGCCCCGAGAATGCTCGTGCCGAGCCCGAGGGTGACCACCACCGGCAGCGAGCGCAGCGCGTTGGGCAGGATGTGGCGGACCACGATCCGTGCCCGCGACCGCGTGAGCAGCCCCGCCTGCGCCACGAACTCGCTGCCACGCACCGCCCGGGTCTCGGCCCGCATCACCCGGGCGAACCGAGGTGCGGCGGCGATACCGATCGCGAGGATGAGGTTGGCGGTGCCGGTGCCGGTGAACGTGATGAGCACCAGGGCGAGCAGGATCTCCGGAAACGCCCCGAGCAGGTCGAACGCCCGCGAGGCGACAGCATCGACGAGCCGATTGCCGATTCCGGCGATCAAGCCGAGCGTCACCCCGATGGCCACCGCCAGCGCTGTCGCAGTGACCCCGATGAACAGTGACAGCCGAGCGCCGTGCACGACGCGGGTGAGCACGTCACGGCCGAGCTGGTCGGTGCCGAACGGGTGTGCAAGGGAAGGTGATTCGTGGGCGGCGAGCAGATCGGTGTGCAGTGGGTCGCTGCCCGACAGCAGGTCCGGTGCGAGTGCGGCGACGGCGGCCGACGCGAGCACAGCCGCCGAAACAATCACGCCCAGCGGCCATTTCGAGGCTACTGCGACCAACTGATGCAGCGCATGCACCTTGCCGCGCGTCTCCTGCCGGCCCACCGAAGTCCGAGACTTCGATGTCGACCCGTTGGTGGACCGCTCGGAGACCCCTCGAGGCACGTCGGCTGCCTCGACCGCGACGGCCTCGCTGTACCGCCCATCGGACGGACCGCCGGCGGTCGGGTCGACGCCGCCGGTCGGCTTCGCGGCTTTCAGGTGAGCGGATGCGGTGTCGGTCATGCGGTCGGCTCCTGGAGGCGGGGGTCGATCCACAGGTAGGCGAGGTCTACGAGGACCGTGACGGTGAGGTAGATGGCGGCGGTGAGCAGGGCGACGCCGAGGACTACCGGCACATCCGAATGGGTGACGGCGGCGATGGTCTCCCGGCCGATACCGGCCCGGCCGAAGACCTCCTCGATCACGACCGTCCCGGTGAGCAGTCCACTCACTGCCCAGCCGGCCAGCGTGGCGGCGGGGATCAGCGAATGCCGCAACCCGTGCCGCACCCGCAACCGGGTGGCGCTGATCCCGCGCGAGCGGGCGGTGAGGGCGAACGGCTGCTCCAGGGCGCGCTCTATCCCCTCCCGCATCACCTGCGCGAGGACAGCGGCGATCGGCAAGGCCAGGGTGACGGCGGGCAGGACGAGCCGCTGGAATTCGTTGCCCGCGGTCACCGGGAGAACTTTCAGCGTGAACGCGAACACCCAGATCAGCACCAGACCGGTCCAGAACGGGGGCGCCGAGGCGACGATCACCTCCAGCGTCGCGGTCGCCCGGCTGAACACATCACGCCGACCCGCCGTGAGCACGGCGAGCAACGGCGCCAGCACCACCGCGATCAGGAGCGCGAACCCCGCGAGCTGCGCACTGGTCACCAACTGCTCGCCGAACAGGATGTCGGCCACGGGTTCGCCGCGCACATACGAATAGCCGAGGTCACCGTGCAACATCCGGCCCAGATGCAGGCCGTACTGCACGAGCAGCGGACGATCCAGCCCCCAGTCCCGCTCGATCCGCTCCCGCAGGGCCGGATCACTCGACTCGCCCATGATCGCGGTCACCGGGTCGCCCGGCGCGATGTGCACCGCGAGGAACGCCAACGTGACGGCCGCCCACATCATCCCGACAGCCGAAAGAAGGACCCCGGAGACACGACGTGCGACGACCTGGTGCCGGCTCGCGACTATTCCCTTGCGCGCCTCGGCATCCTCTCGGCGCACCTTCGCGTGGTCGAGGGAGCTCGGTGCGACCCGCGCTTGTGATTCCGTCATGAGGTCGGCTCCCCCGCCTCGGCCGGGTTGTGGACCGGAGCGCCGACGAGGCTGCCCCATTCGGTCCACGAGCCGTCGTAGACGCGGAGGCGATGGTCACCGAGAAGGTCGGTGAAGATCAGCCAGCCGAGTGCGGCTCGGTGGGAGAGCCGGCAGTAGGCGATGATGTCGTCGGCGCCGGCGATGTCGAGTTCCGCTACGCGCGCGGCGATTTCGTCGATAGGCCGGAGCAGGCCCGCGGGGTCGAGTAGGTCTTGTGCGGGCAGGTTCAGCGCTCCGGGAATGTGCCCGTGGCGCTCGGCGCCGTGGTCGACCGGCTCCGACGACGGTGAAACGCGGTGTCCCGCGAACTCTTCGGGCGAGCGCAGGTCGAGCAGGACCGCCGGAGAGTCGATCGCCGCGCGAACCTGCTCGCGGCCGACGACGACCTCGGAGAACCGGGGCGGTACGAGGGGAAGCGGCGTTCGCGCAGGCTCCCCCCGGTCATGCTGCCACGCTGCGGTACCTCCATCGAGGTAGCGCAGATCGCCCCCGACTCCCACAGCGGTGGCGACCCAGAGTGCGTAGGCCGCGAATTGTGGTGGGTCTCCAGCGAAGACAACCGGGGCGTCGGCGTGGGCACCGAGAGCGTGGAGACGGTCGGCCAGCTCACGAGCAGTGGGGAACTCGCGGCGCGACCGGTCCCAGAGCAGGTCTTTCCAGTAGACGGACCGGGCGCCCGGGATGACGGCAGGCCCATGACCATTGGTCACTTCGATGACGACGGCGTCCGCGCGGCGGTTCCGTACCCACTGCGCGTCGACGATCCGGCTTGTCACGGCCGACCTCCCATCTCCCGGGTTCCGACGACCCGGCGGGAGAAACATAAGTCGGTCAAACACCCACGGGAACACAAAAAGTCAGGCGGACTCCAAATATGTGTTCCCACACCCGGACTACATATTCTCGGCCGGTCGAACACACCGAAATCGGCGAAAGGACCCCGATGCCCGGCGACCGTGCCGCCCACCTCGTCTCCGCAGCCGACCTGCGTGACGCCCCGCCCGCGCGGCTCGTGCTGCTCGACGTCCGCACGGCCGGGGAGCGCGCGAACTACCAGCGCGAACACCTGCCGGGTGCGCGATTCGCCGATGTCGACGCCGATCTGTCCGGTACCCCGACCGCCGATTCCGGCGCCCGCCCCCTGCCGGACGCGGACCACCTCACGGAATCGCTGCGCCGCTGGGGTATCCAGCCCGACAGCACGGTGGTGGTCTACGACGACGCCCGCTCGGTGGCCGCCGCCCGCGCCTGGTGGGTGCTGCGCTGGGCCGGTCTGACCGACGTCCGCATCCTCGACGGCGGACTACGTGCCTGGCAGGCGGCGGGCGGCCGACTCACCTCGGATCGGCCCGGGGAGCCGTCGAGTACACAGGGCAGCGGGCCCGACGCTCGCGGGAACGACGGCGCCAACGAACCCGATGCGTCCGGAATACGGGCCACCTCCGCCATCGCGCGACCGGGAGCACTGCCCGTCATCGAAACAGGCGGTGTCGCTGAGCTTCCCAGCCTCGGCACTCTCCTCGATGCCCGCCCGCCGGCCCACTTCCACGGTGGGGGCGAGTATCCGGGGCATATTCCCGGCGCCGTCAGCGCCCCGGTCTTCGACGACTTCGACGACGAGGGACTGCTTCTCGACGAGGCAACGCTGCGCGCCCGCTACCACCGCCTCGGCCTCGACGCCGGAGTCCCGGCCGCCAGCTACTGCGGCAGCGCGATGGCGGCGGCCCTGCAGGTGTTCGTGTTGGCGACGCTCGGCATCGAGATCGCCCTCTACCCCGGCTCCCTGTCGCAGTGGGTCGCCGATCCCGCCCGTCCGCTCGCAACGGAACCCTCTGTCGCCCTGTCGAATTCCTAGGAGCCCTCATGCCGAGACATGTCATTCTCAACGCGAATCTCATTCCGGGCGGCGCCATCGGCAGCCCGTGGCGGCGCGCACCGGAGCCGGCGGCCCACTTCGTCGAGATCGAGCACTACCTCGACGTGGCACGCACCGCCGAGCGCGGCCTGCTCGACGCGGTATTCCTCGCCGATTCCCCCGATATCCAGGCCAAGGACTGGACCGCGCCGAGCCGCCTGCTCGAACCGTTCGTCGCCCATGCCGTGCTCGCCGCGCACACCAGCCGGATCGGGGTGATCGTCACCGCGACCACCTCCTACAACGACCCCTACAACCTGGCCCGCTCGTTCGCGGCGCTCTCGTCGGTGTCGGGCGGGCGGGTCGGCTGGAACTTCGTGGTCACCGGCGGTGACAACGCCGCCCGCAACTACTCCCTCGACCAAGCGCTGCCGAAGGCCGAGAGGTATGCCAGGGCCGCGGAATTCCTCGAGGTCGTCACAGCGCTGTGGGATTCGGTCCCGGCGGATGCACTCGTCGGTGACAAGGCGACCGGGCGTTACCTCGATCCCGAAGTGGTCCGCCCGGTCGACCATGTGGGCAAGTTCTTCCGGGTGGCGGGCCCGCTGAAGTCGCCGCCCCTAACGCACGGCAAACCGGTGCTGATCCAGGCGGGCGCGTCGAGCCACGGCGTCGAGCTCGGCGCCAGGACCGCCGACGCGATCTACTCCGCGCATGTCGACCCCCTCTCCGCCGCTGCGCGCCGCACCGAACTGCGACAGCACGCCGCCGCGGCGGGGCGCGACCCGGACAGCGTGAAACTGCTTCCCGGCCTGATCATCGTGCTCGCCGACACCGAAGCCGCGGCAAGGCAACGCGAACGCGATCTCCTCGACCTGATCCCCGACGACGTGCAACTGACCAACCTGGCCGACCGTCTCGGTATCTCCCCCGACGACCTCGACCTGAACGCCCCGTTCCCGTGGGACAAGATCCCCGACGAGAACAGCGACGCGGGCTCACGCGGCCAGCGCGCGGTCCTGCTCGACAATGTGCGCGCGACAGGTGCCGATACCCGGGGCGCCGCACGGCTTCTCGCGTCCGGAAGCGTGCACGCCAAGGTCGTCGGCACGCCTGAGCAGGTGGCCGACTTCATCACCGACTGGTTCACCGAGGGCGCCGCCGACGGCTTCAACGTGATGCTCGACGAATTGCCCAGCGGGCTGGACGTTTTCGTCGATCACGTCGTTCCGCTGCTGCAGGCACGTGGACTGTTCCGCACCGAGTACCAGACCACAACGCTGAGAGGGCACTACGGCCTGTGAATCGCGCCCTGTTCGTCCAATTGCGCAGCGGCCCACCGGTTGCCGAGGTCTACCGCCGCACCATCGAGATCACGGTGCACGCCGAACGCCTCGGTTTCGGCACCGTCTGGTTCGCCGCACGGCACTTCGAGGCCCATCACGCGGCGCTGCCCTCGGTGTTCCCGTTCGTGGCCGCCGCTGCCCAGCACACCGATCACATCCGGCTCGGAACCGGGGTGGTGACCGTGCCTTTCGAGCATCCGGTCCGGCTCGCCGAGGACGCGGCCGTCACCGACGCGCTCAGCGGCGGACGGCTCGAACTCGGCCTCGGCAAGGGGCTCGGTTTCGGGCATTCCGCCACCAGTTACGCGGGATTCGGTGTGTCCGACGCCGAACGGGAGACGATCTACATTCAGCGGGTCGCCGAACTCCACCGCATCCTCGACAGCGGACAGGTCGGTGACGACATCGCCCTCTACCCACCGCCCGGCACCCTGCGGTCCCGGATCTGGCAGTCCACCGGGAACATCGACACGGCCCGCCGGATAGCCGCCGCGGGCGACGGACTACTGCCGCACGGCAATTCACAAGCACGTGCGGGCGGCAGTGTCACCGAACTGGTCGACGCCTACCTCGACGCCTCGCGGGAAACGCCACGGATCGGAACGAATGTGGCGGTGCTCCCCGGCGACAGCGAGCACGATTCCCTTGCCCTTCTAGAGGCAGACATCGCACTGAGCCCGCGCTACTACCCGCAGCCCACAGACCTGCGAAAGTATCTGACGGACAACAGGATCCTCATCGGTTCGAACGAGCAGATCACCGCGCAGCTCGCCCAGGACACCGACCGTCCTGTGGCCACCGACGTGCTCTACTACGTGCCGCTCGCCGTCCACCACCCCCGATACCTCGACTGCCTGACCCGGATCGCGGCCCTGTCGACGAACCAGGCGATCAGGACGGCCTGAGGGCCGAGGGGCGGCAGTCCGCGAACCCTCGGTGACGCGATCGAGCGCTGCATGACGGCCGATGTCCGGCCGCCCGCGAACGGGTCAGTCGAGGAATTCGCGGTGCGTCGACGCCGCCGCGTCCGCCAGCAGGGCCGCGAGTTCGGCGAGCCGTCGCGGGTCGTCGGGGAGTTGGGGAACCGCCACCCGGATAGCAGCGCGCGCCGCCGCCACATGTGATCGCGCGGCCGACCCGACGACCACCCCGTGCCGCGCGCAGCGGAGCAGCGCACCTTGTTCGTCGGCGACCTCGACCCACACCACCAGGCTGTTCGTCCCGGCCTCGGCGACCACCCCGTGTGCGGCCAGCGCCGCGATCAAACCGGCCCGCCGCGCGGCATAGCGTTCGCGGGCGGTGTCGATGAGCGCGGCCGCACCAGGATCGGTGATCAAGTGCGCCAAGGCGTTCTGCAGGATGCGGCTGTTCGCGGCGATACCGTGCACCCTGGCCCGGATGGCGCGGTCGACCAGTTCGGCACTGCCACCGATCACGCAGGTCCGGATATCCATCCCGAAGGCCTTGCAGTAGCTGCGCACTCGTACACAGCGTTCCGGGTACCAGCTCCCCAGGGAGGGTGCCTGCGCCGCGGCGAGCGGTCCGACCGCGTCGTCCTCGACGATCCACGGCTCCGCCTCCGCCGCCGCGAACACCTCGGCCAGTTCACCGGCCCGGCGTTGCGAGAGCACACCGCCCGTCGCGTACGCGCCTTCGGGCTGCAACACCACCACCGCCGGGCTCCGGCGCAATGCCTCGGCCAGCGAATCCGGCAGCGCCCCTTGCTCGTCGGCGGCGATCCCGATCACCCGATATCCGACCTCGGTCAGCGTATCCAGGAACCCGGGCATCACCGGTTCCTCCACCGCGACCAGCGCGCCGTCCGGGGCCGCCGCGTTCACTGCGAGAAACAAACCCTCCGAGCCGCCGCCCGCCGCGACGAACGCCTCGGCGGGGAAGGGCCAGCCGTCACATACCGCCGCGCGCAAACGGTCGGTGATGTAGTCGCGGCCGGGACGGTTCAGGTCGTCGGTGTGCAGCCCGGCGAGCATCGCGGGCGCCAGGTCGGGCTGCAGGGCGTAATCGGGGCTGCCGGTGAGCAGGTCACGCTCGGCGAGGGGGCGCCCCAGCGGCATTCCCCCGGCCGCGGCCACCACGGTGCCGCCCCGGCGATTGGTGGCGATCAGTCCCTCTTTGCGCAGCTCACCCCAGGCCGCGACGACCGTGCGGGTACTCAGACCGCAGTGCTGGGCCAGTTCCCGGATGGTCGGCAACCGGATCCCCTCGGCGAGGGAACCGTCGCGGATGAGCCGCGCCGTCACCGCCCGCACCGATTCGGATGTGTGCGAGGCGTCGGCCGCCAGCGCACGCACGAGCACCGCCGAACCCGGGTCGGTCACCGATTCTCCATTCGTCGCATATGGACCAGTATGACGAATATATGTATTCAGCGAACCGGTTTTGTTCCCGTGCGATTCGATCGTCTGTGTCCGCGTCTCAGCGGTCGCGTAGCCACTTCTCGACGGCGTCGACGGTGGAGTCCGGGTTGGTGATCCAGCCGTTGTGGCCAAGCGGTTCCGGCTCGAACCGGCGGGTGACCTCGGCAGCGGGCATCTTGCTCAGCAGATGGTCGGCGGAGGTCTGCGGGGTCATCTCGTCGCCCTCGATGGTGATCGACAGCACCGGGAACTTCAGCCGCGCGACGCGTTCCTCGTAATCGATATCGGCGCCGACCGGAACGAAGCGGCCGGTGCGGGCCAGGCGGGCCCAGTCCGACATGAGCACCTTGGACTGGCGGCCGTATGCCCGTTTGCCGAGCATGTCGCCCGGCCAGAAACCGGCGAGATTCGACGCGACCGCCACCGCGGCCGTGCCGACGAGCATCCCCGGACCGAGCACACCGCGGTAGCCACGGTAATACGGTGTGCCGGAGGCGATCAGGATCAGGCCGCCGAGTCGGCCGCGCACCCGGGCCGCGTACAGCACCGACAGCTGGCCGCCCATGCTGTGCCCGAGCAGGTACGGGGTGCTGCTGGGGAAACGGTGGCGCACCACCTGCAGCATCGCCGGAAAATCCACGGCGACCAATTCGTGGTAACCGTAGGTGCTTTCGGCACCGGGACGATGAGTACTACCGCCCTGACCACGCAATTCGCCGATGGCCACATCGAATCCGCGCCCGGACAGCTGGTGGGCGAAGTATTCGTAGAACTCACCGGGCACGGCGAGACCGGGCACGATCACGATCACCGGACGCGGGGCGTCGGGGGTCACCGGATGACGGTGCGGCCCGCGCGCCGGAATCAGCCGCACGGGCAGGGTGGTGCCGTCGGGTACCTGGATCGGGACGGTCTCGACCCGCGCCATCAAGCCCCGACCGCGCCGAGAATCACCCGGCTCAGCACCTGGATCACATCGTCGAGCGGCGGACGCGGATCGGCACCGCTCCAGCCGTCGACCACATAGTTCACCGCGCCGATGATGGCGAGCACCCGCAACTCGTAATCGCCGGACGGGATTTCGCCGTGCATGGCCGCGTCCTCGGCGGCGCCGGCCAGCAGCGAGCCCCACACCCGGCGTAGCTCGAGGCGGAACTTCTCGACCTTGGGTCCGGCGCCGACCACCTCGACCAGTGCCACCCGCGCCTTGCGTGGATCGGTGCCGATGGTCTCGACGTAAGCGCGTACGGCCGCGTCGATCTGGTCGATCGCGCTGGCGTCGCTTTTCGCCGCGAGGGCGGTAGCCACCGCCTCGCGGGATTCGCGGTCGATCTGCTCGTACAGCTCGAGTAGCAGCGATTCGCGGCCGGTGAACTCCTCGTAGAACTGCCGCGACGACAGTCCGGCGTCCTTACAGATGGCACCGACCGAACTGTTGGCGTACCCGTCGCGCGCGAAGACCGTCAGGCCTGACTCCAGAAAACGCGCACGCCGCTGGCGTTGCCGGTCCTCTACGGGCTGCCCGGCATACATTCGTCCCGTATTCGCATCCTGTGACATTGTCGCTGACAATACCGAAGGGCCCGATCCCCTCGTCATGGATCGGGCCCAACGACAGCCCTCCCGACTTACCGCGCGTTAGCCGGAAGTTTGCTTCAGATGCGCTCAGTTACCGGAGGTCTGGGCCGAACCGGTGCTCATCGAGCTGGTGAGCAGACTCATCAGCAGGGCGAGGATGCCGCCGTCGCCGCTGCTGCCGGAGTTGGACTCGGTGATGTTGTAAAGCATGGTGCACTCCAAGTTGACACTCTGTGACCTTCTGTCACTGGCGATTTGCCGTCTCGGACGATACCGAAGCCAAATGTGAATAGGAGGTGTTTTAAAGGAATTTCCCCCACTTTTCTGTGAGAACCCACAAGCCCCCGAAAACCAGGGCGGCGGATGCCCCGTCGACCGGACTCGAACCGGCGTCCCCGCTTCGTGGGTCGTGGGGGCAAAATCCGACTGTGGGCGGAGGGCTGAGACGGGCGGCGACCCTATGCTCGGTGTGACCGTACGTCACGCACAACCCGGAGGCACCGTTGCCGAACAATCTCGAAGCAAGTATCGACATCGCCGCATCGCCGGAGAAGGTCTGGTCGATTCTCGCGGACCTGAACCGGATGTCGGAGTTCAGCCCGACCACGGTCAAGATGCTGGCGATCGGTGGGGTTCGCGAAGGGGCGCGCACCATCAACTTCAACCGCGACGGCTGGAAGGTCTGGCCGACCAGTTCGCGCATCGTGCGGTTCGTCCCCAACACCGCGCTGGCGTTCCGGATGAACGAGAACCACACCGTGTGGAGCTACGAGCTCGCACCGACCGCCGCGGGCACCCGCCTCGTCGAGCGACGCACCCTCGACCCCAAGGGAATTCCCGGCTGGATGGGTCCGGTGATCAAGCTCGCCGGCGGCGAGGAGAAGTTCGAGGCCGATCTCGTCTCGGGCATGCACGAGACGCTGCGCAAGATCAAGGCCGCGGCCGAACGCTGACCCGTTCGCCCCAGAGAGCCCGCCGGACCCCTCCGGCGGGCTCTTCGCGTTTGCTACGGAAGATCCTGGCGGACTTCCTCGAAAGCCTGTGCCGTGCGGGTCAGCAGCGCGGTCAGCGTGGCGAATTCCGCGGCGGTGAAGCGGGCGGCCACGGCGCGTTCCACCGCGATCGCGCGCGCGTCGGCCGCCTCGGTGACCTCACGGCCCGCCTCGGTCAGCCGGGTCTCGAGGACATTCTTGTGCCACTCGTGTGGTGAGCGTTCGACCAGGCCACGGTCCTGCAGATTGGTCAGGACGGTATTCATCGTCGGCGGCGTCACCCCCGCCAGCCGGGCGAGAGCGGCAGCCGAGATACCAGGGTTCTCGGCGAGGTACATCAGTGCGCTGAACTGCGGAACCGTCAGCCCGGCCGGTTTGAGCGCGGCTGTTTTCGCCGCGATCATGGCTTGCTCGGCACGCTTGAGAAACGTGCCCAGCCTCTCGGTCGAGGGCATGGACGTCATGGCTGCATGGTATCCGCCCATTTCGAAGTATCACCCTTGACGAACATTAGAACTCTAATCTACATTTCTGTTCGTTCGATGATGTATTGCGTTACGTGAACGAGAGGCTTAACCATGATCAGGACCCTCGCGATGGCCGTCGCCTGCCTCGCGCTCACCGCCTGCGGTACCGACGACCCGGCCGCGCCACCCGTCCTGAGCACCGCATATGGACTGCCGGGCGCGGCCGTCTACCCCGAGGGCATCGCGCTCGATCCACGCACCGGAACCACCTATGTCGGCTCCTACGCCGACGGCACCGTGTTCCGCGCGGGAGCGGACGCGGCGACGGCCGAGGTATTCCTCCCGGCAGGCGCCGACGGCCGCAAGACAACCAACGGACTACGGGTGGACCGCGACGGCAGGCTGTGGGTGATCGACTCGACCGCGGGAGTCATGGTGTACGACACCGGTTCTCGCGCCCTGCTCGCCCGATTCGATGTCCCGGACACCCGACCGCGCTTCGTCAACGACCTCGCCTTCGGCGCCGACGGCAGCGCCTACCTCACCGACAGCATCCGCAATGTCGTCTACCGCGCCACCCTCGCGCACGCCACCGAAGGCCGGGGCGAGCTGACCGTAGCCGCCGATCTCGCACCGGTGCTCGGACCACGCGACCCGAAGACCTTCGAACTCAACGGGGTCGTCGCCGACGAGGCAGGCACCTACCTGCTCGTCGTCGCGATGTCGGCGGGCGAGCTGTACCGGATCGACCTCACCGGCGCCGAGCCGATTCGCAAGGTGGCACTGACCGGCGGCACCGTGCGCAACGGCGACGGCCTGGAACTGCGCGGCGACACGCTGTGGGTGGTGCACAACACCGACAACACCATCAGCCGCTGGACCGTCACCGACCACGGCGGCGCGGCCGCGCGGGAACGCGAATTCCACGATCCCGCCCTGAGCATCCCCACCACGATGGTGCACTCCGGGGACCGGGCGCTGATCGTGTCGTCTCAGTTCGACAAGGGCGGCCCGATGGGCACAGACGAGAAGCCGGGGCCGTTCGTGGTGTCAGCGATCGACGGGTTCTGACCGCACGAATTCCTCCAGCACAGTGACGAATTCGTCCGGCTGTTCGACCTGCGGGGAATGCCCCGCGTGCTCGACCAGATGCGTGCGCGCCCCGGCGGCGGCGAAACGGGCGAGGGTGGCGGTGGCGTCGTAGAGGTGGTCGTGGCGGCCGTGCACGGCGAGCACCGGTACGTCCAGCGCCGCCACCCTGGCGTCGAGCGGCCGGGCGGCGAAGTCGTCGGCGCGGGCACCGACGGCATAGGCCAGGCCCGTCGGCGCGGCCGACCGGAAGTCGCGCACGACCGCCTCGGCGAGACCGGGCACCGACGCGTAGCGGAACCGCGGGGCGAACAAGGTCCGATTGCCTTGGCGGATCACGAAACCGGGCGTCCAGCGCTGCGCTAGCCGCACCGACCACGGGCGGACCACCCAGCGGGCGAAACCCGGAATCCGCGCGGCCGTGTAGTCCGGGCTCTGCCCGACCACCACCGCGCGTGCCACACGGGGCAGCGCTGCCAGCTCGAGGGCGATCTCCGCGCCGAACGAATGGCCGACCACCGTCACGTCGGTCAGGTCGAGTTCCTCGAGCAGGGCCGCGATGGGCGCTGATCTGGCCGGGGCGGCGAAATCCTCCGGCGCGGCGCGAAGGTCCACCCGGATCACCCGGAAACGGGGAGTCAGCCGCTCGGCGGCCGCGCCGAACCAGTCGACCGAACCCGGGATTCCGTGCACGCACACGATCGCCGGGCCCGCGCCTTCGTCGACAAACTCCACCACTCGAGCCTAGCGCGGCCATTCGATAGCGTATGGCTGTGAAGTCACCCTCCGCTCGCAGGCTCAGCGCCGACGACTGGGTCGCCGCCGCGATCGTCGCCCTCGGCGAGAACGGTCTCGCCGGCGTGGCTGTGGAACCGCTCGCCAAACGTCTCGGCGCCACCAAGGGCAGCTTCTACTGGCACTTCAAAGACCGCCCGGCGCTCGTCGACGCCGTCCTCGCGCACTGGGAACGTGAGGGCACCGACGAGGTGATCGCCGCGCTCGAGAAGCTCACCGACCCCGCGCAGCGGCTGCGGGTGCTGTTCACCGATGTCATCGACTACGCCACCGAAGGCCGTGAGGAACTGGCGTTGCTGGCCGCCATCGACCAGCCCGCGGTCGCCGCTGCCATGCGACGGGTCGCCGCGCGGCGGATCGAGTACGTGGCCGCGCAGTTGCGTCTGCTCGGAGTGGCCGCTGAGCAGGCGGATACGCGGGCGGCGGTGGCCGTCGGTATCTATCACGGGATCAATCAGCTGGCGCGCGTTTCTCCCGAAAGCCTGCCCGCCACCAGCGAATTGGTCGATTCGATTCTCGAACGGCTGATGTAGTCAGTCGAGGCCGAGCTTGACGAAAGTCCAGTAGAGCAGCCGGGCGCGCAGTGGCCGGCGGTACGGCGCGGGCGGGGTGCCGACGGCGGTTTCGGCGTTGTCGAGCAGTTCCTCGAGCAAGGCGTCGTGCAGCGGACGAATGGCGAGGTGCCAGCCCAGGAATCCGGATACGCCACGGGTTTCGGCCGAGATCACATGGCGCAGGGCGCTTGACGTGCCTTTGCCGATCACCTCGAAGGTGTGGGTGCCTTCGAGCATGAAACCGGGCGTGAAGGTGAACTCGACGAATTCACCTGGGCGGTGGGCGGTGCAGGTGTAGAGAGTGGAACCGTGGCCGCCTGTCGCGCCTTCGGCCAGTGGGCCGTCCAGCTCCAAGGGTGGCCATTTCTCGCTGGGCCACAACGGGTTTCCCGCAATCGCCACTTTGTCGAGCAGTTCGCCGACCTGTGCGGCCGGTGCCTGAATTGTTCGCTCGTGAATGTTGCGGATCATTCATCCAACCTCTCAGCGGTGCCCCTGCTCAAACCATACGCATGCGTATGGATGGTGTCCAGGCCGGTCGTGGGCGGATTCCGGGCGCCCTACAGGTGGCGTTATCTGCGCCGGTCGAATACGCTTCGCCGCGGATGAAACGCCTCATGGAGGGACAAGTGATCACTCCGAACAGGCCGGAGACCGTAGCCGAGGCTCGCCACCCCGTGCCCCTGACCCAGCTGATACACCTCATGGCGGAGTACCAGCAGCTCGGTGCGCACCGCGACACCTTCCTGGCCACTCCGGCCGACGACACCTTCGTGCGCGGGTGCGGCATCGTCGCGGGCTGCATCGCGTTCATCGGGGTGATCTGCCTGATCGTCGGCGCGTGGCCCGGTGCCATCGCACTGCTCATGATCGCCGCGGTCCCGGTGATGCTCGCTTTCCGGCGCGGAATCATCAACCGGCAGAACCGCGCCGCCCGCATCGACCTGTTCGAATACGGGGTCACGGTGTACCACTCGGGTCAGCGCGTCGCCGGCTTCCGGTGGGACACCACCGAGGTGCGGCAGGAGGAAATCCCCTTCCACGACACGGTTCCCGTCGCCTACCGCCTCGAACTCACCGGTCCCGCGGGCCGCGCCGAAATAGACGAAGAGGGCTTCGCCCGCGCCCGCGAATGGGCACGCGCAATCCAATCCGCCGTCACCGCAACCCAACTCCCCCTGGCGGTGGCCGCCATCGACAACGGCGAAACCGTGAACTTCGGCGACCTCGGCCTCTCCCTCGACGCCCTCACCTACAAGGGCGAACACTTCCCCTGGACCAACATCCAACTCATCGACGCCCGCAGCGGCCACATCCGCCTCAAAGTCGCAAGCATGTGGATGTCGCTGGCCCCCGTCAACACCATCCCCAACTTCTACATCTTCAACGAACTAGCCGAACGCCTCCGCCTGACGCCTGTCGGCTAGATCGGACTACTCGCAGGCACGATCGGCGTTTGCCTTCGCCTGCTCATCGGTCGCGCCTGACTACTCGCCGGATGACGGGCGAACGCCACTTCATGCTCCTGTCGGACAGACCGAAGGCCGGTCCACTCGAGAGTGGACCGGCCTTCGTGGACTTGTAGAACTAGCTGATCGAACCGATCAGAAGTCCATGCCGCCCATGCCGCCGGTGGGGTCGGCGGCGGGGGCCGACTTCTCCGGCTTGTCGGCGACGACGGCCTCGGTGGTGAGGAACAGGGCCGCGATGGAGGCCGCGTTCTGCAGGGCCGAACGGGTGACCTTGACCGGGTCGGCGACGCCGGCGGCCAGCAGGTCCTCGTACTCGCCGGAGTCGGCGTTCAGGCCGGAACCCGCGGGCAGGTTCGAGACCTTCTCGGCGACCACGCCGGGCTCGAGGCCGGCGTTGAAGGCGATCTGCTTCAGCGGGGCCGACAGCGCGACGCGCACGATGTTGGCACCGGTGGCTTCGTCACCGGTCAGCTTCAGGTCGTCCAGTGCGGGCGCCGACTGCAGCAGGGCCACGCCACCACCGGCGACGATGCCCTCTTCGACGGCGGCCTTGGCGTTGCGCACGGCATCTTCGATGCGGTGCTTGCGCTCCTTGAGCTCGACCTCGGTGGCGGCACCGGCCTTGATCACCGCGACGCCGCCGGCCAGCTTGGCCAGACGTTCCTGCAGCTTCTCACGGTCGTAGTCCGAGTCCGAGTTCTCGATCTCGGTGCGGATCTGCGCCACGCGGCCCTTGATGGCCTCCGCGTCGCCCGCGCCCTCGACGATGGTGGTCTCGTCCTTGGTGACGACGACCTTGCGCGCCTGGCCGAGCAGCTCGAGACCGGCGGTCTCCAGCGACAGGCCGACCTCTTCGCTGATGACCTCGCCACCGGTGAGGATGGCGATGTCGGCCAGCTGGGCCTTGCGACGGTCACCGAAGCCCGGAGCCTTGACGGCGACGGACTTGAAGGTGCCACGGATCTTGTTCACGACCAGGGTCGACAGGGCTTCGCCCTCGACGTCCTCGGCGATGATCAGCAGCGGCTTGCCGGCCTGGATGACCTTCTCCAGCAGCGGCAGCAGGTCCTTGACGGTCGAGATCTTCGACGACACGAGCAGGATGTACGGGTCCTCGAGGACCGCTTCCTGACGCTCGGGGTCGGTGACGAAGTAACCGGAGATGTAGCCCTTGTCGAAGCGCATACCCTCGGTGAGCTCCAGCTGGAGCCCGAAGGTGTTGCTCTCCTCGACGGTGATGACACCTTCCTTGCCGACCTTGTCCATCGCCTCGGCGATGAGCTGGCCGATGGCCGGGTCACCGGCGGAGATACCGGCGGTGGCGGCGATCTGCTCCTTGGTGTCGATCTCCTTGGCGGAGTCGAGCAGGCGAGCGGTGACGGCCTCGACGGCCTTCTCGATGCCGCGCTTCAGACCCAGCGGGTTCGCGCCGGCCGCGACGTTGCGCAGACCTTCACGCACGAGCGCCTGGGCCAGCACGGTGGCGGTGGTCGTACCGTCGCCGGCGACGTCGTCCGTCTTCTTGGCGACTTCCTTGACCAGCTCGGCGCCGATCTTCTCGTACGGGTCCTCGAGGTCGATCTCCTTGGCGATGGACACACCATCGTTGGTGATCGTGGGGGCGCCCCACTTCTTCTCGAGCACGACGTTGCGACCCTTCGGGCCCAGCGTCACCTTGACAGCGTCGGCGAGGGCGTTCAGACCCCGCTCGAGACCGCGACGGGCCTCTTCGTCGTACGCAATTGTCTTGGCCATTGCGTTGAGATCCTCCACATGTCTATGGCTGACACACGAGACGACCACAGGTTGGATCGTCCCCAAGTACGCTGGCCAGGTGCGGTGCCCGCGACGGACGACCGAGGGTGTCGATGGAACCCGATCTCACCGTCCCGACCTGGCACTCAACAGACGTGAGTGCCAAAGCCATTTTTAGCACTCGGGTGACGAGAGTGCAAGGTCGCCTCCGGCACGGCCGCACCGCACCGGAGACGACCGACGGTCAGGAATCACCCTTGGCGGCGAGGAACTGTTCGAGCAACGCGACGAGGTCGGCCTCTACAACAGCCTTGTCCAGGCCGAGGTCACTGAGCACGCCCGAGCCGTTCTCGTGCTCGAGCAGCGCGAGCAGGATGTGCTCGGTGCCGATGTAGTTGTGGCCGAGGCGAAGAGCCTCGCGAAACGTCAGCTCCAGCACCTTCTTGGTCTCCCCGTCGAAGGGGATGAGCGCGGGTACATCGTCCGCGGCGCCGGGCAGCCCCGCGGTGGCCGCTTCGCGAACAGCGTCGAGTTCGACACCGCGGGCCTCGATCGCCTTGGCCGCGAGACCTTCGGACTGGCCGATGAGGGCCAGGATCAGATGCCCGAGGGTGATCTGGTCGTTGCCCGCCGTGCGCGCCGATTCCTGCGCGTCGACGACGACCTGCCGTGCACGCGGGGTGAACTTGGCGAACCCGGCCTGCGGGTCCATGGCGGCGGCGTCGCCGGGCTGTTTGGGAACGAAACGCTTCTGCGCGGCCTGCTTGCTGACGCCCATGCTGGCGCCGATGTCGGTCCAGGAGGCGCCGGAGCGGCGGGCTTGGTC
The DNA here is from genome assembly GCF_040639775.1 of Nocardia sp. NPDC023733. Taxonomy (NCBI): domain Bacteria; kingdom Bacillati; phylum Actinomycetota; class Actinomycetes; order Mycobacteriales; family Nocardiaceae; genus Nocardia; species Nocardia sp. NPDC023733. The sequence goes on from NZ_JBFAAN010000004.1 coordinate 246,009, forward strand.
GACGAAGTGGCCGATGAGGTGGTCGGCGACCTCGCCCATGTGGTCTCCGACGACCACGGCGTCGGAGAGCTGTTCGAGGACATTGTCGGGACGGGCCTTCTTGATGCCGTCGATCAGATCGTCGAGGCGGATGTTCGGTGTGCTCATGCGTCAACTCTAAGTTGACGATACCGCTTCGTCAACCCTTGGTTGACGATCCGTTGATGGCAGAGTGGGCGGTATGGGGAGAATCTCGGGGTGGATCCTGCGGGTCGCGGGAGTAGTGGTGACCGCGTGTTGCCTGATCGCGGCGGGACGCTTCCTGCTGCCACAGCCAGGAGCCGGGGAAATACCGGGCTCAACGGAACGGCAATTGTCGTTTCTGCGCGCAGCCCTGGACGACGGTGCCGATACGGCAGCGCAGCAACAGTTTCCGGAGGGACATCTGTTCTCGAATGCGCTCTACGGACTGGCCTGGGTGCAGGCCGCGCACGCCGAGCCCGGACTTGGCTCGCAGGCCGTGCGCGAATCGCGGTGGGCGCTTGCACGACTGGAATCCGAGGAGGGGCGGGCGGTGTTCAGTCCGCAATTGCAACCCGCCTACGGGATCTTCTGGGCAGGGTGGACGAACTGGTTGCGCGGGGCGATCCTGACGCTCGACTCGTCGGACTCCGTTCAGGTTCAACGGTTCTCCGAGCACAGTCAGGAGATCGCGCAGGCGTTCGCGGCGTCCGACACTCCGTTTCTGCAGGCATATCGAGGGCAGGCGTGGCCGGTGGACTCCACGGTCGCGATCGCCTCGCTTCGTCTGCACGACAAGCTGTTCGGTGCGCGCCATTCGGCGGTGATCGAGCGGTGGCTGGATCACGCGCGGTCGCGCCTCGACCCATCCACAGGCCTGCTCCCCCACCAGGTTTCCGCTGTGGACGGCTCGACGAGCACTGGCTCGAGGGCGACCTCCCAAGCGGTGATTCACCGGTTCCTGCCGGAGATCGATCCGGAATTCGCGCGAGCACAGTACTCGCTGTTCCGCAACCGATTCCTCTCGCACCCTGGCGGTTTCGGGCCCGCGATACGCGAATATCCACACGGCGTGGACGGCAGCGGTGATGTGGACTCGGGGCCTTTGATCGCGGGCATCAGCTTGTCGGCCACGGTGGTTGCCCAGGGCGCCGCCCGCGTCAACGGAGACGACGCCCTGGCCCGAGCCCTCGCCGCCGAAGGTGAACTACTCGGCCTGCCGATCGACCTGCCCAGCTCGAAACGTTATGCGTTCGGCCTGGTCCCGATCGGTGACGCCTTCGTCGCCTGGTCGTCCACCGCCCGACCTTTCGTCACCGAACCACCGTCCGCCACTTACGAATTGCGCTGGTGGTGGCGCCTGCCGTGGCTCGCGCTACTGACCCTGATCGCCCTCACCCCGTGGGCCTGGCGGATCACCGCCGTGGCGCGAAGTGCCGTGCGCGCCGACTCCCGAGCCGACAGGCCCTCAGCGTCGGGCATCTGACACGGCGGCGGTTGCGGCTGTCAGCGCAGGCCGACCGCCATTCCGGCACCGCGCACGATCAGTTCCTTCACCACCGCACCGGTGCGGCCCCGGATCACGCGCCCTCCGGGAGTGTCGTCGGCATTGAGCACCTGGATGACGGCATCGCGGCGGCCGAGACTGAGGCATTGGAGCTGGTAGCGGAAGTTCATCGGCTCCGGCTCGACACCCTTGGCACGGGCGACAATCGCCCGGGCCACGTAACCACCTGCGGGAATAGCCGTGGCACAAGCCATACGGAGCGGACGATCGCCCGGCCCTGCGATCAGCGCCGCATCGCCGGCGGCGTAGATGTCGGGGTGGGAGATCGAGCGCAGGGTCGCGTCGGTCCGGATGCGGCCGTGTTCGTCGACCGCGAGGCCGGCGCGGCGAGCCAGATCGGGAACGGTGAAACCAGCTGTCCAGACCACTGATTCGGCTTCGATGACGGTGTCGTCGGCGAGCCGAACACCTATCGGCAGCACCTCGACGACCTTCGCCGACGACCGGATCTCCACCCCGAGCCGGGTGAGCGTGGCGCGGATGCTCTCGACGGCCCGCGTCGACAACCAGGCGCCCGGCTCATCGGCGCCGAGCAGAGTCACCGCCGAATACCGTTGCGATTCGGCGAGTTCCGCCGCCAGCTCGATGCCCGTCGACCCGGAGCCGACCACAACGACCCGCCCCTCGGGCAGGGCACGCACATCCTCGGGCGTCGCGACAGACCGCGCGTATCCGGCCACGCCCGGTGCACCCGACCGATCGGCCGCGCTACCGAGCGCGTAGACCAACGTGTCGTAGGCGAGTGACCATTCACCGATGTCCGAGGCCTGCCGACGACCAGTGCCTTCGGGTGCGCCGTCGCCCGACCACTGATCGGACTGGCCGGCCTGCCCCACCGAGGTGCCGCCGTCGGCAAGCTCCTCGAGATGAACCTGCTTGGTCACCGGGTCGAGACCCGAGATTCTGGCCTGAACGAACTCTGCCCCCTTGCGCTCCAACAACTTCCGCAGCTCCCAGCGCTTGATCCGCTGCCCCGCCGCCTCCTGGTGCAACCGCACACGCTCGACGAACTCGGCGCGGGAATCGACCACGGTGATCGTCGTGTCACGCGACGTGCGCGCCAGACGGCGGGCCGCCGCGAGACCCGCGTACCCCGCGCCGAGAACGACGATCCGATGCTGACCGGTCATGGTGTGGCTCCTCTCGATGTGCCGACACCCTCCAGACCGGACAGCCCCCGCTTTCCTGACAGGTCGCGGTGGTGATCCGGCTCACGCCGCGAATCGGTCCAGTTTGTCCGGGTTCACCACGATGAGGACCTCGTCGACCAGACCGGCCTCGTCGACTTCGAAGAACAGCACGGAACTGGCCTGCACACCGTCGGCCCGCACGACCAACGCGAGCGCGCCGTTCACCTCGTCGAAGGCGAATGTCGCTGCCGGGGTGAGGAACTTGGTGAGTCCGACGAGGTAGCGCGACACCTGGTCGGGGCCGGTCACCGGGCGGCGGGCGGCGGTCACCTTGCCGCCGCCGTCGGCCGTGCTCACCACGTCGGCGGCCAGCATGGCGCGCAAACCGGCGACATCACCGGTTGCGGCGGCGGACATGAATCGCTCGAACAGGGCACGCACCTGCTCGCTCGGCACCGGGTAGCGCCGCTTCCCGCCGCGCACCCGGGTGGTGGCCCGATGCAGGATCTGCTGCGAGTTGGCCTCGGTGAGGTCGAGCATCGCCGCGATCTCGGCATGCGGGTAACCGAACGCCTCGCGCAGTACGAACACCGCCCGCTCCACCGGGTTGAGCCGTTCCATCGCGGTGAGCAGCGCCAGCGAAACCGATTCGCGTTCCTCGACGGTTTCCAGCGGACCGAATTCCCCGGAGGGCACCGGCTCGGGCAACCACGGGCCGACATAGGTTTCGCGCCGGGCACGCGCCGACGCCAGCTCGGTGCGGCACAGGTTCACGGTGACCGTCGTCAGCCAGGCTTCGGGATTGTCGATGGCGGTCCGGTCGGCGGCGGCCCAGCGCAGGTAGGCCTCCTGCACCACGTCCTCGGCCTCGCTCGCGGCACCGAACATGCGATACGCCAGCGCGAACAGCCTGGACCTGTGCTGAGAGAACTCCGTGATCCCGTCCGATTCCACCCGCACTCCCTTGCCGTAGTGGCGCTACGGTACCGCCCGCCCGGACCGGCGATCAGCAGGATGTGGGCGGCGTCTCGCCGGGCAGCTAGTCGTCGCGCGGCCGACGTAACCGCAACCGCGCCGACCCGCGAATCGCCGGGCGACGGATCTGCGGCATCCGGCGCTGCGCGCGCCGCTGGGCCCGCCGCTCGGCGGGTTTGTGCTGCCAGGTCTCCGGGCGCGCTGCCACCCAGCGCGCCGAGCGCCAGGCGAACGGGATGTGACCGAGGTACAGCGCGACCAGGATCAGCAGCAGCACGATCGGGTAGGTCACCAGCAGCGCGGCCGCGACCGCGACGAGCACCAGCAGACCGGCGGCGGCCTGCGGTGCCACCGACACCGACTTCATGGCGAGCGTCGGGATGGTGCTCACGCACAGCAGGGCGGCGAAGGTGGTCCACACGGCGACGAAGGTGAAGCTGTCCCACCAGCCGTCGCCGAACTGCACCTTCAGCGCGATCGGAACCAGCGCGATCAGGGCGCCCGCGGGCGCGGGCACACCGGTGAAGTACTCACGCGCCCAGTTCGGGCGGGAATCGTCGTCGAGCAGGGTGTTGAACCTGGCCAGGCGAAGCACCAGGCTCACCGCGTACATCAGGGCGATGATCCAGCCCGCGCTGTACCCGTCGAGAAGCGTGACGTAGAGGACGAGCGCGGGCGCGACGCCGAAGGAGATGGCGTCGGAGAGCGAGTCGAGTTCGGCGCCCATCTTGGAGGTGGCGTCGAGCATGCGCGCCAAGCGGCCGTCGAGGGTGTCGAGCACGGCGGCGGCACCGACCATGGCCAGCGCGATGCCGAGTTCACCGTCGAGCCCGAACTTCACCGCCGACAACCCCGAGCACAGCGCGAGGATGGTGACGATGCTCGGCAGCAACCGGACCGAACGCGGCCGACGGCGGCGAGCCGAATGCGCCTGTTCGATCATCCCAGCACAGCCAGCACGGTTTCGGCTCCGATCGTGCGCTGACCGGGGGTCACCAGCAGTTCGGTGCCCGCCGGGAAGTAGGTGTCCACGCGGGAACCGAACCGGATGAGTCCGTAGGTGTCACCGATGGTGAGCTGATCGCCGACGCGGGCGTCGCAGACGATGCGGCGCGCGAGCAACCCGGCGATCTGCACGACAACGACCTGCTTGCCCTCGGCCGTCTCGATGAGCATGCTGTTGCGCTCATTGGCGTCGGAGGCCTCGGCCAGGTCGGCGGAGAGGAATTTGCCCGGCTGGTGCAGCACCTCGCGCACGGTGCCGGACACGGGCACGCGCTGCACGTGCACGTCGAGCACAGACAGGAAGATGCTGACTCGCGGCAGCGGCTGCTCGCCGAGGCCGAGTTCGGCGGGCGGCACGGCCGTGTCGACGAGCGCGATCTCACCGTCGGCGGGTGCGACGACGATGCCCGCGCGGTTGGGCGGCACCCGGTGCGGGTGCCGGAAGAAGGCTGCGCAGGCCGCCGCGGCGGCTAGACCGACCCGCCGAACCCACTTGTTGCGTCCGCCGACGACCGCCACCGCCAGCGGTGCCGCCACGAACGGCAGGCCTGCGGGGTGCAGCGGAGGTACAGCGGCCCGGACCAGGTCGACGACATGGCCGACGCCGGTGGTCTCGGGCGTGCCGGGCGGGGTGGGGCGGCGTGCCACGGGCTCCCTCTTTCGTGTGATGACAACAGCGATCACACCTTACGGGAAGCCCGTCGCCCGCAGTGGCCGTCAGTGCACTGATCTGCGCCCGGTGAAGAGTCCGACCAGGAACAACAGCAGGCAGGCACCGGCCAGACAGGTGATGAAGCTGAAGATCCAGCCCGCGCCTTCGACGTCGACGCCGAACAGCTTCAGGACGAAGCCGCCGAGCAGGCCACCGACGACACCGACGACGATGTTGAGCAGGATCCCCTGCTGGGCGTCGGTCTTCATGAACTTGCTGGCTATCCATCCGGCGAGTCCGCCGATGATGATCCAACCAATGATCCCGAGTCCGAGCATTGTGTACCTCGTTCCCTCGAAGGGTCGGCTAGCTATCGCCTCGTCTCACAGTTATACCCCGCGGCTCTTGTGACAATCGACACTCTTCGGACAGATTTTCGCGCTAATATGAGGAGGCCTCATGTCTGCGCGTTCACATGTTGTCCACGCAGGGGTCACGGGCGATGAGGGACCGATTTCGATGCTTCAGGTACACCCAGCGGTGCAACCCGCAGGTTGCCAGGTACAGAGGAGATACGCATGGCTGCTCGAATCGCCCAGACGACTGGCGCGGAGCACACCGCGATCCTCGGGCTGGGCGTGTACCGCCCCGCCCGGGTGGTCACCAACGACGAGGTCGCGGGCCCGATCAACTCGAGCGACGAGTGGATCCAGACCCGGTCCGGCATCAAGACCCGCCGCTTCGCCTCGGAATCGGAGACCGTGCAGTCCATGAGCGTTGCCGCCGCGCGTGACGCGATGGCCGCCGCGGGTGTCGCCGCCGATCAGGTCGACTGCGTCATCGTTGCGACGTCCACCCACCTGCTGCTCACCCCGGCCATCGGGCCGCGCATCGCCACCGACCTCGACATGACCGGCGCCGCCGCGTTCGACATCTCCGCGGGCTGTGCCGGCTTCTGTCACGCCATCGGCATGGCCTCGGACCTCGTGCGCGCCGGCACCTCACAGCACGTGCTGGTGATCGGCGTCGAAAAGCTCACCGACACCATCGATTTCACCGATCGTTCCACCGCCTTCCTGTTCGCCGACGGCGCGGGCGCGGTGATCGTCGGGCCCGCGCCGGAGCAGGGCATCGGCCCGACCGTGTGGGGTTCGGACGGCACCCAGCACCACGCCATCCGCCAGAGCAAGGACTGGATGGAGTTCTTCGCCGAGATCGAGGAGAAGGGCGTCGAGGCGGTGCGGCCGTATCTCACGATGGAGGGCACGGCGGTGTTCCGCTGGGCCGCGCACTCGCTGGAGAAGGTGTGCCGGGAGGCGATCGATCGCGCGGGCCTGACCACCGACGACCTCGACGCGATGATCCCGCACCAGGCCAACGGCCGCATCATCGAGATCATGGCCCGGGTACTGAAGCTGCCGGAGAGCTGCGCGCTGGCCAACGACATCGAGGAGGCGGGCAACACCTCGGCAGCCTCGATCCCGCTGGCCATGGAGGCGTTACTGCGCAAGGGCGAATCGAAGCCGGGCGACACCGCCCTGCTCATCGCCTTCGGCGCCGGGTTGTCCTATGCCGCACAGGTGGTCACCATGCCCGCCTGGAAGTCCTGACTCGGCAAATCTCACAACGACGGCGGTGACCTGCACCGAAGCAGGTCACCGACCGGCCCCTTCGGCCGTGTCCACCCCGTCCCGCTTGCACCAACTCGGACATGCTGGCAAACTCTTCGCTAATCGAAGTAGCTGACCGAAGAGGCTCAGCCGCCCGGCATACCCGTCGTCGACCCCGAGGTGATCGGCCGTGAAACTGCGCTCACTCCTGCCACGCAGGCACATCAACGAGGTTCCGCTGCTCCCCACCATCGAGCCGGACGACAGCTTCGCCCTGCGCAGCGCCTTCACCCGCCGCAAACGCGACGAACGCCTCGAACGCCTGCTCACCCCCAGCGAGCTCGACTTGGTACTGCAGCGCCAGCTGTGACATGGAGCGCTGACGCGCTCGAGTCGGGGCCCTTCGGGCCCCTCCGGGAAAAGACTCACCAGCTTTCGCAGGAGATACTTGCGGGGTGAGCAATCCCGCCATGACCAAACCGGCCATTCTGAGCGTCGACGACGATCCCGGCGTTTCGCGGGCGGTGGTGCGCGACCTGCGCCGCCGCTTCGGCGCCGACTACCGCATTCTGCGTGCCGAATCGGGTCCGCAGGCCCTCGAGGCACTGCGTGAGATGAAGCTGCGCGGTCAGCCGGTGGCTGTGCTGATCGCCGATTACCGCATGCCGGGGATGGACGGCATCGAATTCCTCGAGCAGGCGATGGACCTGCACCCGTACGCGCGCCGCGTATTGCTCACCGCCTACGCCGACACCGACGCGGCGATCAACGCGATCAACGTCGTCGATCTCGACCACTATCTGCTCAAGCCGTGGGATCCGCCGGAGGAGAAGCTGTATCCGGTGATCGACGGACTTCTCGACGCCTGGCGCAGCGCCGAACAGCGACCCGTCTACGAGACCAAGGTGGTCGGTGACCGGTGGTCGCCGCGATCCTCACAGGTGCGAGAGTTCTTGGCGCGCAACCAGTTGCCGTATCGCTGGTACCCGCGCGACGAACCCGAGGGTGCCCGGCTGCTCGAGGCGGCGGGCGCCGACCCGCAGTCGTGTCCGGTGGTCATCACCCAGGCCGGCGAGGCACTGATCCAGCCGACCGACAGCGAATTGGCCGAAAGTTGCGGTCTCAGCGTGCAAGCCAGTGACGAGTTCTACGACCTGATCGTCGTCGGTGGTGGTCCGGCCGGGCTCGGCGCCGCCGTCTACGGTGCCTCCGAGGGTTTGCGCACCGTGCTGGTGGAGCGCACCGCGACCGGCGGGCAGGCCGGGCAGAGTTCGCGCATCGAGAACTATCTCGGCTTCCCCGACGGGCTTTCGGGCGCACAACTGGCCGACCGCGCACGCAGGCAGGCCGCCAAGTTCGGTGCCGAGATCGTCACCACCCGTGAGGTCGTCGGTCTGGAGGTGAACGGCTCGGCGCGCACCGTGCGCTTCGCCGATGGTGGATCACTGTGCGCGCACACGGTTCTCATCGCCACCGGCGTGGACTATCGACGTCATCCGGCGCCGGGTGTCGACGAATTCACCGGGCGCGGCGTGTATTACGGCTCGGCGATGACCGAGGCCACCGAATGCGCCGAGCAGGAGGTGTACATCGTCGGTGGCGCGAACTCCGCCGGGCAGGCCGCGGTGTTCCTGTCGCGGCACGCGCGCGGGGTGCACCTGGTGGTGCGTGGCGACTCGCTGGAGAAGTCGATGTCGCACTACCTGATTCAGCAGATCGCGCAGATCCCGAACATCACCGTGCACACCGAAACCGAGGTGACCGGCGCCGACGGCGACCAGCATCTGGAACGGATCGTCCTGCGCGACAACCGCAACGGCACCGAGGACAAGGTCGACGCGCAACGGTTGTTCCTGTTCATCGGCGCCGCACCGCAGACCGACTGGCTCGACGGTGTCGTCGCTCGCGACGACGCCGGTTACGTGCTGGCAGGCCCCGACCTGCTCGTCGACGGCGCGCGCCCGGCAGGCTGGGAGCTGCCGCGCCCACCGCACCACCTCGAAACCAGCGTTCCCGGAGTGTTCGTGGCCGGTGACGTGCACGCCGAGTCGGCCAAGCGGGTCGCCTCGGCGGTCGGCGAAGGCGCCATGGCCGTGATGTTCGTGCACCGGTACCTGTCGTAGGAGGCGTGATGTCGGTCTGTGATCCCGAAGAACTGCGAACTCTGTTCCTGTTCGAAAAGCTCGACGACGCACAGCTTTCCGAGCTGTGTGCGGCCGGTCGCATCGAATACGTCGATCCGGGGCCGGTGTTCCTCGAGGGCCAACCCGCGACCTGCTTCTACGTGCTCATCGACGGCGAGGTGAAGCTGACCAAGCTCTCGGGCGGGGTGGAGGTGGAGACCAACCGCACCGATCAGCGCGGTGTGTACGCGGGCGCGTGGACGGCGTACCTGGGCGACAAGGCCGAGCCGAACTACAACGGGTCGATGTACGTGCTGCGCCGCTCCCGGTTCCTCGTGCTCGAAGCGGCCGATTTCTCGCGGATGATGCACGCGTGGTTCCCGATGGCGGTGCACCTGCTCGAGGGCGCGTTCTTCGGTGGGCGGCGGTCGAATCAGCGCATCGCCGAGCGCGAGCGGCTCGTGGCGCTCGGTTCGCTGTCGGCGGGGCTCACCCACGAGCTCAACAATCCCGCCGCCGCTGCTGTGCGCGCCACCGCCGGGTTGCGTGAGCGGGTGGCCGGGATGCGGCACAAGCTCAAGATGATGGCCGAGGGCAAGTTCCCCACCGAGGCCCTCGTGCACCTGGTAGAGCTGCAGGAACAGGCCGCCGAACAGGTGGCCAAGGCGCCGGACCTGTCCCCGCTGGAGGCGGCCGACCGCGAGGACGCCCTCGCCGACTGGTTCACCGACGAGGGCATCGCCGACGGCTGGAACCTGGCGCCCACCTTCGTGCAGGCCGGTCTCGACGTCGACTGGCTCGAAGGGGTGAAGGCGACCCTGCAGGCCTGCCATGCCGACGTGTTCGAGGGCGCGGTGCGCTGGCTGAACTACACCATCGAGACCGAGTTGCTGCTGAACGAGATCGTCGACTCCACCGGCCGCATCTCCACGCTCGTCGGCGCGGCCAAGCAGTACTCGCAGATGGACCGGGCGCCGTACCAGGTCGTCGACCTGCACGAGCTGCTCGATTCCACCCTGGTGATGCTCAACCGCAAACTCGGTGACGGTGTGCGGGTGGTCAAGGACTACGACCGCGCCCTGCCGCCGGTGCCGTGCTTCGCCGCCGAACTCAACCAGGTGTGGACGAATCTGATCGACAACGCGGTCTACGCGATGGGCGGCGAGGGCACCCTCACCGTGCGCACCTACCGCGAGAACGATTGTGTGGCAGTCGAAATCGGTGATACGGGTCCCGGGATTCCCGAGGAGTCGCGCAACCGCATCTTCGAACCGTTCTTCACCACCAAACCGGTCGGTGAGGGCACCGGTCTCGGCCTGGACATCTCGTTCCGCATCGTGGTGAACAAACACGACGGTGATATCCGCGTCGATTCCGTTCCCGGCGACACGCGGTTCACCGTGCGCCTGCCCTTGCAACCCGCACAGCAGGTACCCGCCGGGTCGTAGGGTTCCAAGCACGCCGAGAACCCCCGCGGCGCGAGCCGCCTGGAAACGGAGGTCAGCGAATGCCAGAAGGAATCGATCCAACGGTGCCGCCCAGCGGGCCGGGGTGTGCCGAGTGCACCGAGGCCGGAGGCTGGTGGGTGCACCTGCGCCGGTGCGCGCAGTGCGGGCACATCGGTTGCTGTGACAGCTCCCCCAGCCAGCACGCCACCCGGCACTACGGCAGCACCGGTCATCCGTTCATGCAGAGTTACGAGCCCGGCGAGGACTGGTTCTGGAACTTCGCGACCAACGAGATGTACGAGGGCGGACCCGAACTCGCGGCGCCGACCAGTCATCCCGCCGAGCAACCCGCTCCCGGCCCGGCGGGCCGGGTGCCGGAGAACTGGCAGTCACTGATCCACTGAGGTCAGGGCGTCATCCCGGCGGCCTCGGCCACCGTCTTGTCGGCATTGCCCGGTGCCAGGCACACCAGTTTGGCGGTGCCGAGCGCCACGTTCGGGCTGCCCTCGAACGGACCGCCGGGATTGTCGGCCAGGATCTGCTCGATGACCCGCGTCTGCGCGTCGTTGTCGAGTGACTTGAATTCCGAGCAGGTGACCTGCGAACCGCTCGCGGCCGCCTTGGACGTGGTCGTGGCCGGTGCGGTGGTGCTCGCGGGCGTGCCCTTGCGCAGGCCGGAGGCGTCGGTGGCTTCGTCGGTGGAACCGCAGCCTGCCAGGATCAGGGTGAGTGCCCCGGCAGTCGCGACGACGGAAGAGATTCGGTTCATCTGCTGGTTTCCCCGGTGGATCGCGGCGCCGGCACGTCCGGCGCGTCGGGTGCAGCGTACAGACTCCGACCTTGGGATGAGCCAATCGATCGCTGATCGTCCACAGCACCGGGTGCGGGCAGCGGGCAGAATGGCACGGTGGCTGAACTTTCGCTGACCGCTCGTCTCAATCCCTCGGCCGCCGATGCCCGTCGCGGGGTGGTTCGTCTGCATCCGGAGACGCTCACGGCGCTCGGCCTGCGGGAATGGGACGGTATCGCGCTGATCGGCGCACGGCGCACGGCCGCGGTGGTCGCCAAGGCGCCCGCGGGCAGTCCGCCCGGCGTCGCCCTGCTCGACGATGTGACCCTGTCGAATGTGGGTCTGCGGGAGAACGCGGCAGTGACCGTCGCCCCGGTGACGGTGTTCGGCGCCAAGCAGATCTCGCTCAGCGGTTCGGCGCAGGCGATGGCGAGCATTCCCGCCGTGACGCTGCGCCAGGCCCTGCTCGGCAAGGTGGTCACCGTCGGCGACACGGTGTCGCTGCTGCCGCGCGACCTCGGCCCCGACATCAGCTCCGCGGCGACAACTCAGGCGCTGGCGCGCACATTCGGGATCGCCTGGACCACCGAGCTGCTCACGGTCACCGCGATCGATCCACGGCCGGGTCCGGTGAGTGTGCAACCGAATTCGGCGGTCGGCTGGGGTAGTGGCGCGGCGGCGGTGCAGCACGCGGTGGAGCGCGACGGTGGCCCGCTCGCCACCTCGCTCGAAGTGCCGACGGTGAGCGCGGGCAGCGCGCCCGTGCCGGTGGAGGATCTGGCCGGCGTGCAGAGCCAGGCTGCCAAGCTCGCCGAATGGCTGAGTCTGGCGCTCGACGAGCCGGAACTGCTGAAAGTCCTCGGCGCACCGGCACATCTCGGCGTGCTCATCACCGGTCCCGCAGGCGTGGGCAAGGCGACCCTCGCCGAAGCGGTCGCCGCGCCGCGCCGCGTCGTCGTACTCGACGGGCCGAGTGTCGGGGCGAGCGAGAGCGGCGCGCGGTTGCGTGAGGTCGCCGAGGCGGTCGCCGATATCGCCACCGGCCAGGGCGGGGTGCTGATCGTCACCGATATCGACGCGTTGCTGCCGCTGGAGGCGGACCCGGTCGCCACCCTCATCCTCGACCAGTTACGGGCCGCCGTCCGCGAGCCACGCGTCGCGCTGCTGGCGACCACCGCGCATCCGGCACAGGTGGATTCGCGATTGCGGGCACCGGATCTGTGCGACCGCGAGCTGGCACTGCCGCTGCCGACCGCACTCGTGCGCCGCGCGCTGCTGGAACAGCTGCTGCGCAAGGTGCCGTCGGGCAAGCTCGACCTCGATGTGATCGCTTCGCGCACACCGGGTTTCGTCGTCGCCGATCTCGCCGCGGTGTGCCGGGAGGCGGCGGTGCGCGCGGCCGGTCGGGCCAGCCGGGAACAGGCCGAGCCCGAACTCACCCAGGACGACCTCATCGGCGCGCTCGACGTCATCCGGCCGCTGTCGCGTTCCGGCACCGAGGAATTGGCCATCGGCTCCCTCGATCTCGACGACGTGGGCGACATGGTGGAAACCAAACAGGCGCTCACCGAGGCGGTGCTGTGGCCGCTGCGCCACCCCGACTCGTTCGCCCGGCTCGGTATCGAGCCGCCGCGTGGCGTGCTGCTCTACGGACCGCCCGGTTGCGGCAAGACCTTCCTGGTCCGGGCCCTGGCCGGGACCGGACAGCTCAGTGTGCACGCGGTGAAAGGCGCTGAGCTGATGGACAAGTGGGTCGGTTCATCGGAGCGCGCGGTGCGCGAACTGTTCCAGCGGGCCCGCGATTCGGCGCCGTCGCTGATCTTCCTCGACGAGGTCGACGCGCTCGCCCCACGCCGGGGACAGAGCAGCGACTCGGGAGTGTCGGACCGGGTGGTCGCCGCCCTGCTCACCGAACTCGACGGGGTGGAGCCGCTGCGCGATGTGGTGGTGCTCGGGGCGACCAACCGGCCCGAACTCATCGACCCCGCCCTGCTGCGCCCGGGCAGGCTGGAACGGTTGGTGTTCGTTCCGCCGCCCGACGCGGCCGCGCGGCTCGACATCCTGCGCACCGCCGGTCGTTCGGTGCCGCTGGCCGACGACGTCGACCTGGCCGCCCTCGCCGACGACCTCGACGGCTACTCCGCCGCCGACTGCGCCGCCCTGCTGCGCGAAGCCGCCCTCACGGCACTGCGCCGCGATATGGCAGCCGCCGATGTCACCGCCGAGGACGTGGCGACCGCCCGCCGCACCGTACGTCCCTCGCTCGACCCCGCGCAGGTCGAATCGTTGCGGGAGTACGCGCGCAACCGGGGATGAACCGCCCCGAGGGCTGATTTCCCAGGTGGTGCGTGTTTCGCCGGTATCGTCGGAACCGTGCCCAGGATCGGTGATGGTCTGGATGCGGTGACAGCGTTCGCGGGTGCCGCGGTCGCGGGCATGGCGCTGTTCTTGCCGTTCACGTTCCGCACCACCGCGGCCTCGTCGCTCGATTCGCCGTACCGGGTCACCAGCCTGGTCAACAGCGTCCCCCGGGCCGCCGCGCTCGGGCTCATCGTCGCGGTGGTCGTCGCGGTACTGGTTCGTCCGCTCACCCGGCCCGGGCTGGTCTGGCTCGCCGCCACCTGCGCGACGGCGGCACTGGCCGTGAACTACTACATCGGCACCCTGATGACCTCGGCCGATGTGCTGACCACCCAGAACTACATCGACAGCATCTGCGGCGGCGCGGCCTACGGCGCGCTCGGGATCTGCTCGTTGCGAATGCGCTGGCCCGCGGTCGGGTTCGCGGTCGGGACGATCCTGGTGTTCGTCTACGGCGAGGTGGTCGCCATCTTCACCTCGAATTCGACCCAGGCCGACAAGTCCGCGCACAGCCCGACGTGGCTGGTGCTGTGCGCCCTTGTCCTGCTCGCGGTGAACACCGCACGGCACCAGCACGGCGTCATTCTGGGTGCCCCGCCCCGGCTGGCAGCCGACCTGCCGATCTCCCCGATCATCGCGACCACCCTGCTCGCGCTGACCCTGCTGCTCACCACCGAATGGCTCTCGGGCGAATTCGACGGACGCCGCGCCAGCACCGCACAGGTGGGACTCGCGGTGGTCCTCACCGTCGCCGCCGCCTTCGTCACGGCCCTGCTGCTCCCCGATCGTGACGGCGCCGCCGTGCTGCTCGCGGTCAGCCTGGCCGCCGTGGCCGACTCGCTCGGTGACGCACCGAGCCTCGGCTGGAACCTGCTGGTGGTGATCGCGGTGGTCGTGATCACCGTGCTGGCCGGGCTGGCGCGGCCGTCGCCGTGGCCGGTGCTGCTCGGTGCGGCCGCGATCGCGATCTTCTCCCTGTTCACCGACGATTTCGGCTGGACTGTCACCTGGGTGATCGGCACCGGGTTGCTCGCCGCCGTCGCCGGGTACGGTTTCGCCTCGGTGCGGGTGAGTTATCTGCCGAGCGCGGTACTGGCCCTCGGCGCGCTGTATCTGCCGTCGATCCTGTGGGCCATCCCCACCCGCCTGCGCAACTGGCCAGCGGGCGGGGTGAACGCCGACGACCGGACCCCCGGGTTCACGGCGCTGGCCATCACGATCGGCGCCGCGGGCGCGCTGGCGCTGTTCTACTGGATCAGGCCCGCCGAACCGGCGCCCAGGTCATAGCCGCACCGGTGCCGACATGGCCGACGCGACAGCCTCGGTGCCGACGCGCATCGTCTCCGCGCCCGTAGGATCGGGGCTCGCCACACGCTAGGAGACCCGGAGGCGCGGTTGCTCGCTGTCCTGCTCGCTCACGCAATGGCCGCGCTCGCGGCCCCGCTGTGCGTGCGAGCGCTGGGCCGCAACGCTTTCTATCTGCTCGCGCTGGTCCCGCTGGGCAGTCTCGGGTGGGTGATCGCGCACTGGGGCGTCACCGTCACCAGCCGGGTGCGGTGGGCGCCGCAGATCTCGATGGACATCGACCTGCGCTTCGATTCCCTCGCCGCCGTGATGTGTGTGCTCGTCCTCGGCATCGGCGCGCTGATCCTGGCCTATTGCGGGCGCTACTTCGACCGTCACGAGGCGAGGCTCGGGATATTCGCGGCCGAACTGATCGGCTTCTCCGGTGCCATGTTCGGCCTGGTGACCAGCGACAACATGCTGTTGCTCTACGTGTTCTGGGAAATCACAACGGTGCTGTCGTTCCTGCTGGTCGGCCACTACGCCGAGCAGGCCGCGAGTCGCCGCGCCGCGATCCAGGCACTGCTGGTCACGGCGGCGGGCGGACTGGCGATGCTGGTCGGCATCGTCATCCTCGGATCGCGCTACGACAGTTTCCTGCTGTCGGACGTGCTCGCCCGCGAATCTCCACCCGGCGGGATCGCGGTGTCGGTGGCGGTGGTGCTCGTGCTCGTCGGGGCGCTGAGCAAGTCGGCCATCGTGCCGCTGCACTTCTGGTTGCCCGGTGCGATGGCCGCGCCTACACCGGTGAGCGCCTACCTGCATGCCGCCGCGATGGTGAAAGCGGGCATCTATCTGGTCGCCCGCCTGGCACCCGCACTCGCCCAGACTCCACCGTGGCATGTGCTCGTGCTGCCGTTGGGGATCGCGTCGATGCTGTTGGCCGGCTGGCGGGCCATGCAGGTACACGACCTGAAACTGGTGCTGGCGTTCGGCACGGTGAGCCAGCTCGGACTGCTCATCACCATGATGGCCATCGGCACCCCGGATGCCGCACTCGCCGGGCTGGCGCTGCTGGTGGCGCACGGGCTGTTCAAGGCGTGCCTGTTCATGGTTGTCGGCATCATCGATCACGGCGCGGGCACTCGCGATCTGCGCCGGTTGTCGGGGCTCGGGCGGCGCGCGCCGGTGCTGTGCGCGGTGGCGGCGACCGCGGCGATCAGTATGGCGGGGTTGCCGCCGATGCTCGGGTTCGTCGGCAAGGAATCCGCCTTGAGCGCGGTGTGGGCGGCACAGGTGCTGAGCCCGCCGGTGCGGGTGCTGCTGCTGACCGGTATCGCCGTCGGTTCGGCCCTCACCGTCGCCTACAGCGCGCGGTTCCTGTGGGCCGCGTTCGGCACGAGCCCCGGCGTCACGACAACCTGGCACGCGCCGGGACCGCTGCTGGTCGGCCCGCCGGCCGTGCTGGCGGTGGCCGGGCTGGCGGGCGGGTTCGGCGCCGGGGTCGTCGACGAGTGGCTGAGCCCGTACGCCGAGACCCTGCCCGGCGTCCTCGACGGGGCACTCGCGCTGTGGCACGGCTTCACACCCGCCCTCGCGCTCACCGCCGTCATCGTGCTGGTCGGCTTCGCATTATTCTTGGTACGCAACCGAATTCACGAGTCCGCTCGCCCACGACTCGGCAATGCCGACCGGGGTTACGACGCCGCGCTGCGGGCGATGGACCGGCTCTCGCTTCGCCTCACCGGCACGGTGCAATCCGGTTCGCTGCCCGTCAGCCAGGCCTTCATCCTCGGCACGCTCATCGTGCTGCCCGCCGTGATGCTCGCGACCGGTACCCGCACGGGAATCACCCTGCACCTGTGGGATTCGCCCTTGCAGGCGGTGATCGGCGCGATCATGATCGCCATGGCGCTCGCGGCGACGGTGCTGCGCAACAGGTTGGCCAGTGTGCTCGTGGTCGGTGTCACCGGATACGGCTGCGGCGTGATCTTCGCGCTGCACGGCGCACCGGATCTCGCGCTCACCCAATTCCTGGTCGAGACACTGACTCTGGTGATCTTCGTGCTCGTGCTGCGCGGGTTCCCGGCCGAGATCACCGACGGCTACGCCGCCGCGTTCAAGGTCCGTCGCGCGCTGCTCGCGATCGCGGTCGGCGTCACCGTGACGGTACTCGCCGCGTTCGCCTCCGCCGCCCGGCACAGCGAACCGATCTGGCGCACCATCCCCGACGCCGCCTACCGGGTCGGCGGCGGCAAGAACGCGGTGAACGTGCTGCTCGTCGACATCCGCGCCTGGGACACCCTCGGCGAGATCTCGGTCCTCGTCGTCGCCGCCACCGGCGTTGCGTCGCTGGTGTTCCGCAGCCGCCGCTTCGGCAGCGCGCCACGCGCCGTCGACGCACCGAACTACAACCCCGACGCCGTGAGCTGGTTGCCTGCCGCCCGGCTGCTCGACCGGCGCGAACGCTCGATGGTCCTGCAGATCACCACCCGGCTGCTGTTCCCGACCATCATGGTCCTGTCGGTGTACTTCTTCTTCTCCGGACACAACGCACCCGGCGGCGGCTTCGCCGGGGGCCTGCTCGCCGGGCTCGCCCTCACCCTGCGCTACCTGGCGGGTGGACGCTACGAACTCGGCGAAGCCCTCCCGGTCGACGCCGGACACCTTCTCGGCGCGGGCCTGGTCCTCGCCGCCGGGACGGCGACCACATCGCTGCTGCTCGGGGCCCCACCGCTGTCCTCGGCGATCATCGAGATCACCGTGCCGGTGCTCGGCCACCTCAAACTCGTCACCGCCATGTTCTTCGATCTCGGCGTGTACCTGGTGATCGTCGGCCTCACCCTCGACGTCCTGCGCAGCCTCGGCGCCCGCCTGGACAAGGAGATCTCATGAGTGCCAACCTCGTCATGCTGCTCACGATCGGCGCGCTCACCGCCTGCGGGGTGTACCTGGTGCTCGAGCGGGTGGTGTCGAAGATGCTGCTGGGGATCATCCTGCTCGGCAACGCGGTGAACCTGCTGATCCTCACGGTCGGCGGCGGGCCGGACGGGAACCCACCGGTGCTGTCGGGCTCGGACACCTCGCCCGACGGCATGGCCGATCCGCTGGCCCAGGCGATGGTGCTCACCGCCATCGTCATCACGATGGGCTTGGCCGCGTTCGTGCTCGCCCTCGCCTACCGCGCCTACCGGCTGACCACCACCGAAGACGTCCGCAACGACCCCGAGGACACCCAGGTCGCGGCCCGGCGCGAGAGCGAGGACCCGGCCGAATGACCCTCTCCCCCCAGCTGCTTCCCGACCTCGCCGCGCTGCCGGTGCTGGTCCCGCTGCTCGCCGCCGCGGTCACCCTGATCTTCGGGCGCCGACCGCGCGTCCAGCGGCTGGTGTCGATGGTCGCGCTGTCGGGTGTGCTCGCCATCAGCGCGCTGCTGCTGTACCTCGCCGACCGCGACGGCACGACGGCGGTGCAGGTGGGCGGCTGGCCGACCCCGATCGGCATCACCCTCGTCGTCGACCGGCTCAGCGCGGCGATGCTGCTGGTCTCGGCGTTCGTCCTGCTCCTGGTGTCGATCTACGGTGCGGGGCAGAACATCTCCGACGGCGACGACAACCAGCCGACCTCCATCTACCGGCCCACCTACCTGGTGCTCACGGCCGGTGTGTCGATGGCGTTCCTGGCCGGTGACCTGTTCAACCTGTTCGTCGGGTTCGAGCTGCTGCTCGCCGCCTCGTTCGTGCTGCTCACCGTCGGCGCCACCGAGGAACGCATCCGCACCGGCATCGCGTACGTGATGGTGTCGATGGTGTCGTCGATGATCTTCCTGATCGGCATCGGCCTCACCTACGCGGCCACCGGCACCCTGAACCTCGCGCAACTGGCCGTTCGGCTCGAGGCGACACCACAGGGGGTGCGCACAGCCTGCTACGCCGTGCTGCTCGTGGCGTTCGGCATCAAGGCGGCGGTTTTCCCGCTGTCGAGCTGGCTACCCGACTCCTACCCCACCGCGCCCGCGCCGGTGACCGCCGTGTTCGCGGGCCTGCTCACCAAGGTCGGTGTGTACGCGATCATCCGGACGCACACGCTGTGGTTCCCGGACGGCGCGTTCGACGACATCCTGCTGGTGTGCGGGCTGGCGACCATGCTCGTCGGCATTCTCGGCGCGATCGCCCAGACCGATATCCGGCGCCTGCTGTCGTTCACCCTCGTGAGCCACATCGGGTACATGGTTTTCGGTATCGGGCTGGCCGGGTCGGCCGGGCTCACCGGCGCGGTGTTCTATGTGGCCCACCACATTCTGGTGCAGACGGCGCTGTTCCTCGCCGTCGGCCTGATCGAGCGCCAGGCCGGGTCGGTGTCGCTGCGCCGCCTCGGTGGGCTCGCCTCGGCGAGTCCGCTACTCGGACTGCTCTTCCTGATACCGGCACTGAATCTCGGTGGTATTCCGCCCTTCTCGGGCTTCATCGGCAAGGTGACCCTACTCGAGGCGGGTGCGGCCGACGGTAGCGTGCTGGCCTGGGTGCTGGTCGCCGGTTCGGTGATCACCAGCCTGCTCACGCTCTACGCGGTGGCACGGGTCTGGGGCAAGGCGTTCTGGCGCCCGCGCGAAGAAGCACCCGAGGGTCATCTCAGCGCCGCGAAACCGCCCACCCTGGTGGAGGATTCGACCGACGTGCAGTACGAGGACCGCACCGACCCCGGCCGCATGCCCGCGCTGATGGTGCTCGCCACCGCCGGGCTGATCGCCGCGGGTCTCGCGCTCACCGTGTTCGCCGGGCCCGTACTCGGTATCGCCGAACGCGCCGCGGCCGATCTGAACGACCCGTCGGTGTATATCGAATCCGTCCTCGGCGGACAGGAGCCGCGATGACCGTGTTGCGCCGGCTCGTGAACCGGCAGAACGTCTTACGACTCGGCGTCCTCGCCTGGCTGACCGCGGTGTGGGTTGCCCTGTGGGGTGACCTCAGCGCGGCCAATGTGCTCGCCGGTGGAGTGGTCGCGCTGATCGTCGTGTTCGCGCTTCCGCTGCCACGGATCCCGGTGACCGGCCGGTTCCACCCGCTGTCCTTTCTCGAATTGATCGCCGCGGCAACCTATTACGCACTCGAGTCGAGCGTGCAGGTGGCCTGGTTCGCGCTGCGGCCCTCGGGCCCGCCGGTGTCGGGTGTGCTGCGCGTGGCCCTCGGCATCCAGTCGGATCTGGTGCTGGTGATCTGTACCGATCTGCTCAATCTCATTCCCGGCACCATGGTGCTCGAGATCGACCGTCAGCGCTGTGTGGTGTACGTCCACGTGCTCGATGTGGGCAGCGACAAGGCGGTCGACGACTTCTACCGCACCACCCGCCGCCTGGAACGTCTCATCATCGACGCCTTCGAACGTCCCGGCGAGCGGCGTCACGGACCGGAGGTTCAGGTATGACCGTCGTCGCCGTCATCGCGGCGGTGCTGCTGTCGTTCGCCGCCATCTGCACCGCCTACCGCGTACTCGCCGGCCCGAGCACCCTCGACCGGGTGGTCGGGATCGACTCGCTGATGGCCATCGCCGCGTCCGGGCTCGCGGTGTGGGCGGCCTACAGCAACGACACCACCGTCGTCCCGGCGATCGTCGCGCTGGCCCTTGTCGGTTTCCTCGGATCGGCCGCGGTGACGCGCTTTCGCGTGCGGGACGACCGATGAGCGGCTGGGAGTGGGTGTCGGCACCGCTGATCGTGCTCGGCTGTGTCCTCGCCTGCACCGCCGCACTGGGGATCGTGCGCTTCCCCGACACTCTCACCCGGATGCACGCGGCGACGAAACCGCAGGTGATCGGCCTGATCATGGTTCTCATCGGCACCGGGATCGACCTGCGCGGCGACGCCAATGTGTGGATGCTCGTGCTGACCGGACTGTTCACGATCATCACCGCACCGGTGGTCGCACATCTGCTCGGGCGCACCGCCTACCGCGAGCAGCGGCACCGCGACGGCCTGTTGCGCGTCAACGAACTCGGCGACGAGGTGGACTGACTACACCCGCACCGCGGCCGGTGCCCGGTCGGGCGCGGCGGCGAACCAGGTGAGGTGGAACGCCACGGCGACCGCCGCGAGCAGCCCGATCACGATGGCGCCGGCCGGCACCGGGTACTGCGCCATCTCGACCGCCAGGTAGCGGTAACCGAGGAGCAGACCACCGAACACGGCCGATCCGAGGGCGACCAGGCGGATCCGCGCCGCGTCCCAGCCTCGCTCGGGTGCGCGCAGCGCCGATTCGACGGTCAGGCACAGCACCACACCCGCCACCAGATCCACGCCGTAGTGGTAACCGAAACCGAGCGTCGCCGCGACCGTCGCGGCCAGCCAGAACGCCCCGCCCCACCGCAACCACGCGGGCGCGCGGCTGCCGTCGACATCGCGACGCGTGTGGATGAACAGCGACAGCGCCCATGCGGTGTGCATCGAGGGCATGCAGTTGCGCGGGGTGAACTCGTCGAACGGCAGCGGCGCCGGACTCTGCCCGATCGGCGGCAGCGCCGAAGGCCAGAAGTTGCCGAGCTGGAAGCCGTTGCCGTCGGCGCCGAAGGCGAACATCGGGCCGACCACGGGGAACAGCACATAGAACAGCGGCCCGACCAACCCGAGCACCAGGAACGTGCGAACCAGATAGTGCCCCGGCCAGATTCCCGTGCCGACCACACCGCGCAACTGCCACACCGCGACGACGATCGCCGCCACCGGCAGCTCGATGTAGACCCAATGCAGCACCGCGTACACCTCGGGCCCGAGGACCTCGAGCACCCGGCCGACCACCCACGACGGGTCGCCGAGCGCGTGATCGGCGAGCAGCAGGTATTCGTCGAGCACCGTCGGGTGTACCGCCGAGGTGACGTGCAACCACACGTCGCCGACCTTCGTCGCCAGGATGAGCAAGGCACCCAGTGCCGCGGCCTTCAGCGCGTCGGTCCGTTCGCGGCCCTGCCAACGCACCGCCGCGATGATCGCGAGGGCGGTGAGCACGATGGTCGGCCCGTTGCCGACGGTGAACGGTTTACCGTCGAGCAGCCGCAGCGCGACGAACACCGCGTCGATCCCGATCGCGGCGCTCACCGCGAACACCCGCCTGCGCGCCGACACCCCGACCAGCGCGAGGACGAGACCCGCCCACGGAACCGACATCGACTTGGGCGTGCCGACATAGTCGCGCGCCAAGCTGGCGAGTGGTCCTTCGAAGCCGCTGATCGACGCCGCGATCTGCAGGCCGATCAGCAGTAGCAGGACCGCCGACACCGCGACTGCGGCGAGCGTCCTCGGTTCGCGCAGACGGGAACCGAGGGTGGCACCCCCCGCGGCAGCACGCGGATGTTCGACAAGCATCCACCCATCGTAAACGGCGGGTTAACGCCACCGGGCTGGGTAGTTGAACGCTACTGATCCAGCTCGCGTACCAGCGAGTCGACCACCGCGACAAGATCACCCTGGGACTGCGCGGCAACCCGGCGTTGACGCTGGTAGGAGGCACCGTGGCGGGGGATCTCGGCCACGGCGGCGAGCTCGTCGGCGCAGCCGAGACGGCGCGCGGTCGGCTCCAACCGGGTGAGCAGATCCATCAGATCGTCTGTGACCAAACGCTCATTACTCGCGTCGTCGACGATCACGATGGCGTCGAGTCCGTAGCGCGCGGCCCGCCATTTGTTCTCCTGCACATGCCAGGGCGGCAGGGTCGGCAGCTGTTCACCGTCGTCGAGCCTGCGTTCCAGATCGACGACGAGGCAGTGGATAAGCGCGGCCACCGACGCCAGTTCGGCGCGGCTGGACAGCCCGTCGCACACCCGGATCTCGATGGTGCCCCACTTGGGCGCGGGCCGGATGTCCCAGTGCATGCCGCCGAGTTGTTCGAACACACCGGTTTTCATCTGGTCGTGCACGAAACCCTCGAACTGACGCCAGTTCTCGAACTGGAACGGCAGGCCCGCCGTGGGCAGCTGCTGGAACATCAGCGCGCGGTTACTGGCATAGCCGGTGTCGTCGCCGGACCACATCGGCGAGGACGACGAGAGCGCGAGCAGATGCGGATACGACAGCAGCAGCGAGTTCAGGATGGGAAAGACCTTGTCGCGGTGGGAAACTCCCACGTGCACGTGCACGCCCCAGATGAGCATCTGCCTGCCCCACCACTGGGTGCGCTCGATCAGCTCGTCGTAATGCGGTGAGCGCGTGAGCTGCTGGGCCGACCACTGGGCGAACGGGTGCGTGCCCGCACAGAACAGGTCGACACCGAGTGGGTCGGCCGCGCGGCGCACGGCGTCCATCGTGGTGCGCAGGTCCTCGACGGCGCCGCCGACGGTCTCGTGCACGCCGGTGACCAATTCCACCGTGTTGCGCAGCAATTCCTTGGTGACCTGCTGTGTCCCGTCGTGGGCGCGCAAGTCGCCGACGGCATCGAAGACCGCCGAGGCGGTGTTGGACAGATCGCGCGTGACCTTGTCGACGAGCGCGATCTCCCACTCGATGCCGATTGTCGGCCGGGGCGAACCGCGAAACGGCACCGGCTGAATTGCCCCGGCCATCAGCGGGTCTCGCTAACCGACGACGCCGCAGGCCACTCGGGCACCCGCGTCACCGGTGGACAGGGTGGTCTCGTCCGGGCCCGTGCCGCCTTCCCGGGTGTAGCGCGGCGGGATATTGCCGAAGTTGTCGGCGCCCGCGTGCACGATCAGGGCCTTGCCCTTGATGTTGTCGAGGGTGACGCTGTCGGTGCGGGTGACCAGCTTGGCCGAGCCGTCGGCGCCGACCTGCAGGGAGGTGAGGTCGCCGCTGGCCGGGTGCGAGGTGGCCCCGCCGACCTGCAGATGCCCACCGGCCGAGGTGAAGTCGCCCTCGCAGGTGCCGTTCTGGTGGAAGTGCAGGCCGTGGAAACCGGGGGTGAGACCCTGCGCCTCGACAGTGACGACCAGGTGGTTGCCCTCGGCGACGATGGTCGCGGTGCCGACACCGGCGCCCGCGCTGTTCTTCAGCTCGGCCTTCAGACCACCGGTCGAGGCACCGTGGTCGCCGCCGTGCGCGCCCGGTTCGCCGGAGGCAGAGGGGGCGGGATGGCCGGTGCCGTGGTCCTCGCCACCGCCCGCGGGGGCGGACGAACCGGTCCACACCGGCGGCGTGGTGCCCTTGACGTCACTCGACTCCTGGCTGTTGGTGCAGGCGGCGAGCCCGAACGCGGCGACCGCGACAACCGGGGTCACAATGCGCCAGGACGGGCGACGAGTGGACGACGTGGCCATCAGGGGACTCCTTATCGGACTGGGGCAGTACCGCTGAAGATGATGCCACAGCGCGAACACGCCCTGCGGCACCGCGTGCCGTGCCGGCTCAGCGTCCCGTCAGGACGACGACGACACCGGGCGTGGTGTCGGCGGTCTTGGGGGCCACGGTTCCGCCGACCTGCGCGGCGATCTCGGCGGCCGCGGCCTCTTCACCCGGCGCGGTGCCGTAGTACACCGTGGTCGTTGTCAGGTTCGAACCGCTGTAGTTGCCGGTGCTCACATTGGTCCAGCCCGCCGCGCCGAGTTCGCTCGCGGTGCGCGCGGCCAGGCCCGCGACGAGGCTGTTGTTCAGGACGCGGACGGGAATGTCCTTGTCGCCCGTGACCGCGGCCTGTGTGGTGGTCGTGGTCGTGGTCGTCGGCGCGACGGTGGTTGTCGTCGTCGGGGCGGCGGCCGCGCTGGTCGTGGTCGGGGCGGCCGTGGTCGCCGGGGCCTGCGCCACCGCGCTCGAGGTGGTGGTCTCGGTCTGCTCGACCGGATCGGCCGCCTCGGCACCGGAATTCGACAACGACATCGCACCCAGGCCGGCGAAGACGATGGCCAGCGCGATCAACACCATCGCCAGCGCGCGCAGCGGTGGGCCGCCGGGGGTGGGATTCGGGTTGCTCACCCGCGCAACCCTAGTCGCATCGACGGGGATGTGGCTCGCATGTCAGACCTGGAAACCGAGTTTGCGGGCGGCACGGGCCTTCTGCCTGCTCGCGCGCAACCGGCGCAGTCGCTTGACCAGCATGGGGTCGGCCGCGAGTGCTTCTTCCTTGTCGACGACGGCGTTGAGTACCTGGTAGTACCTGGTGGCCGACATCGAGAACAGTTCGCGGATCGCGTCTTCCTTGGCGCCCGCGTACTTCCACCATTTGCGTTCGAAGTCGAGGATGTCGAGTTCACGCCGACTGAGACCGGAGCCATCGTCGCCGGCCGAATCCTGGGGGATGTGCCGAGCCGCTGCGCCGTCCATCTTGCTCCCTCGCCGAGTATCACGAGATGAAAATGACGCTTGCACGTCGCGGATCATTCAACCATGAGCCCACCCGATCCTTCGACCGCTGCCCCGGCGTGTTGGCTGAGGGCCAGTAGGAGTGTCGCGGCGCACAGGGGCCGCCGCTCGCGCGGGCGATACCGCGGCGATAATGGCCACCATGGCAATTCTCCCGATCGTGATCGTCGGTGACCCCGTTCTCCACACCGCTACCGCCCCGGTGACGGAGACCCCGGCAGAGCTGGCTGGGCTGATCGCGGACATGTACGACACCCTCGAGGCGTCCAAGGGTGTCGGCCTCGCGGCCAATCAGGTCGGCGTCGGCAAGCGGCTGTTCATCTACGACTGCCCCGATTTCGACGCCGAGGGCAACCAGATCCGCCGCCGCGGCGCCGTGATCAACCCGGTGCTCGAGACCTCCGAGATCCCGGAGACCATGCCCGATCCCGACGACGACGAAGAGGGCTGCCTGTCGGTGCCCGGTGAGCAGTTCCCCACCGGCCGCGCCGACTGGGCACGCGTCACGGGCACCGACGAGCACGGCGAACCGGTCGACATCGAGGGCGCCGGCTTCTTCGCGCGCATGCTGCAGCACGAGGTGGGCCACCTCGACGGCTTCCTCTACGTCGACGTGCTGATCGGCCGCAACGCCCGCGCCGCCAAGAAGGCGATCAAGCGAAACGGTTGGGGCAAGCCGGGTTTGAGCTGGGTGCCGGGCACCGTCCCGGACCCCTTCGGCAATGACTGATACATGGCGGCTGGCGCCGCGGGTTGTCGGCCTGTTCCCTCGATCTTCCCTCCCTCCGGGCACTCCTTCGTCGCATCCTCCGGTCAGTCCAGATCGAGGCGGCCGACAACCATGACGGACATCCCCATAGGCAAGCGGGTGGTGATGCGGTATCAGCTGCCCGAGGGTTATCCACAGCCGCTCACCGATGTGATCGGCGAGCTGGTGTCGATGACGCCGCCGTCGGTGCGCACCGCCGAGGGTGAGGTGGTTTCGGTGGCCCCGGATCGGGTCGTCGCACTGAAAGCGCTGGGACCGAGGCCGATTCGGACCAAGGAGATCCGGTCGCTGGAGACGGCGGCGGCGGGCGGCTGGCCCGGTGTCGAACACACGTGGATCGACGGCTGGCTGGTCCGCGCGGGCAACGGGTACACCGGTCGCGCGAATTCCGCTGTGCCGCTGGGTGAGTCGGGTGTGCCTGCCACCTTGTCGATCGAGACGATGCACCGGATCGCCGACTGGTACACCGCGCGCGGTCTGCCGCTGCTGCTGCAACTACCCGACCGGCTCGCTCCGGTTCCGCCCGGCTGGAACAGCTGGAGCGAGACCGTGGTGCTCGGCCTGGACATCTCGAACTTCGTGCTGCCCCAGGGCCCTTCGATGGTTCGCGTCGCCGCGCAACCGGACGAGGGCTGGTTGCGCACCCACCGCTACCGTGGCGAGATCCCGCTCGACCCGGCCGTTCGCGAACCCGACCGCGACGTGCTCACCTCGGTCCTCGACGGCACCGTCGGCTTCGCCACCCTCGGCGTGCCCGAAGCCCTCGCCATCGGGCGCGGCGCGGTGACGACGGCGCCGGACGGCCGACGCTGGGTCGGCCTCACCTGCGTCGCCGTGGCCGCCGCGCACCGTCGCAACGGCCTCGCCACCCTGGTCTGCGCCGAGCTGATCCGCTGGGGCGCCGACCAGGGCGCCACCCACGCCTACGTCCAAGTCGAAGTCGGCAACGCCACCGCACTGGCCCTCTACCGCGAACTCGGCTTCATCGAACACCACTCGTATCGCTACGCCGCGCCGCAGGGATAACCCCCGGTAACCTCGGTAGATACCCCCGGAAAGGACCTCGCACGTGCGTCTGGCCACCTGGAATGTGAACTCGATCCGCTCCCGCGTCGACCGGGCGACGGCGTTGCTCGACCGCCACGACATCGACGTGCTCGCGCTGCAGGAAACCAAGTGCCGTGACGACCAGTTCCCGTTCGAGCAGTTCGAGGCGGCCGGTTACGAGGTTGCCCATATCGGGCTCAATCAGTGGAACGGTGTGGCCATCGTGTCGCGGGTCGGGCTCGACGACGTGGAGGTGGCGTTCCCCGATCAGCCCGGTTTCGACAAGAACGCGGGTGATTCGCTGCTCGACTCGCCGGTGGTCGAGTCGCGGGCGATCGGCGCGACCTGCGGTGGGGTGCGGGTGTGGAGCCTCTACGTCCCCAACGGCCGCTCGCTCAGCGACCCGCACTACGCCTACAAACTCGAGTGGCTCTCCACGCTGCGCGCCGATGCCGCCGGCTGGCTCACCGAGGACCCCTCAGCCCAGATCGCCCTGGTCGGCGACTGGAATATCGCACCAACCGACGACGACGTGTGGAATCCGAAGCTCTTCGAGGGCAAGACCCACACTTCCGCACCCGAGCGCGCCGCCTTCCAGGCCATGCTCGACACCGGCTTCCGTGACGTGATGCGGCCGTTCGCGCCCGGCCCCGGCGTCTACACCTACTGGGACTACACCCAGCTGCGTTTCCCCCGCAAGGAGGGCATGCGCATCGACTTCGTGTTGGCCTCCCCCGCCCTTGCGGACCGCACCAAGGAAGCCTTCGTCGACCGCGAGGAACGCAAGGGCAAGGGCGCCAGCGATCATGCTCCCGTGATCGCCGAGTTCACCGACTGAGACTTATTCACAGCGGTACCGTGGGGTCAGGAATATCCGACCCGCGGGAGGTTGTGCATGTTCTACCGGTGTGTTGGGGCGGTGCCGCCCAAGCGGCATACGCAACATCGCGATGAGCGGGGCAACCTCTACTACGAGGAGCTCATGGGCGAGGAGGGGTTCTCCGGAGACTCCTCGCTGCTCTATCACCGGGGCCTGCCGCCCGCAATCGTCGACTCGACGGTGTGGGAGCTGCGCGATCAGTCGTTGACACCGAATCATCCACTGCGCCACCGTCATCTGCGGTTGCCCGACCTGTTTCCCGGCGACACGCCTGCGGCGACCGATCCGGTGACGGGCCGGCGGTTGCTGCTGGCGAATGCCGATGTGCGGATCTCGTACGTGGTAGCCGAGGCGGCGTCGCCGCTGTACCGCAATGCCATCGGCGACGAGCTGGTGTACGTGGAATCCGGTGCGGCGGTGGTGGAGAGCGTGTTCGGCACAGTGCCGGTACACCAGGGCGACCAGCTGCTCATGCCGCGAGCGACGACGCACCGCTGGCTGCCGACGGGCGGAGCGCCCTGTCGCGCGTATGTGATCGAGGCGTCGAGCCACATCACCCCGCCCAAGCGGTACCTGTCGAAATTCGGTCAGCTGCTGGAGAATTCGCCGTACTGCGAGCGGGATCTGCACGGGCCGACCGCACCGTTGCTCGCCGAGGGCACCGATGTGGAGGTGCTGGTCAAGCATCGCGCCGGAGCGGAGGTGATCGGCACCAGGTTGACCTATGCCACTCATCCTTTCGATGTAGTCGGCTGGGACGGGTGCCTGTACCCGTTCACTTTCAACATCGCCGATTTCGAGCCGATCACCGGGCGGGTGCATCAGCCACCGCCGGTGCATCAGGCCTTCGAGGGTGCCAATTTCGTGATCTGCAATTTCGTGCCGCGCAAGGTGGATTACCACCCGCTCTCGATTCCGGTGCCCTATTACCACTCGAATGTGGACTCCGACGAAATCATGTTCTATTGCGGCGGAAACTACGAGGCGCGCAAGGGTTCCGGGATCGCGCAGGGCTCGGTGTCGGTGCATCCCGGTGGTTACGCACATGGTCCGCAACCCGGCGCCTACGAGCGCAGTATCGGTGCGGAATTCTTCGACGAGCTGGCGGTGATGGTGGATACGTTCCGGCCGTTGCAGCTCGGTGAAGGTGCGCTGGCCTGCGAGGATCCCGGATACGCGTGGACCTGGTCGGGACGTGGGCCCCGGTGAGCGGGCGGTTGCTTCGCGTCGAGGTGGCGCCGGACTCGTTGTTCGGGCCGGAGAACATGCCCTACGGGGTATTCGCCCCACCGGGTGAATCCTTCCGGGTGGGTGTGCGTCTCGGCGATATGGTCCTGGATCTCGCCGCGCTGCTCGGCAATCCGGTCTTCGCCCGTCCCGATCTCAATGCGTTTCTCGCCGCCGGGCCCGCTCGATGGGGCACGGTTCGGGCGCGCTTGCGCGAATTGGCCGATACCGCACTGCCGGTCGAGGTCGTGCACCCCGTGCGTTCGGTGCGGCTGGCCTTGCCGGTGACGATCGGCGATTACGTCGATTTCTACGCGAGCATCGACCACGCGAGCAATCTGGGCAGGCTGTTCCGGCCCGACAGCGAACCGCTGCTGCCGAATTGGCGTCATCTGCCGGTGGGATATCACGGGCGAGCGGGCACCGTCGTGGTTTCCGGCACCCCGGTGATCCGTCCACAGGGGCAGCGCCGGACCGATTCGGGTGCACCGGAATTCGGCCCGTCGCAGCGGCTGGACATCGAAGCGGAATTGGGGTTCGTGGTCGGCACGGGGTCGACGCTGGGCGTTCCGGTTGGTGTCGACGATTTCGCCGAGCACGTCTTCGGGGTCGCCCTGGTGAACGACTGGTCCGCGCGCGATATCCAGGCCTGGGAGTACCAGCCGCTCGGACCGTTCCTCGGCAAGTCCTTCGCCACCTCGCTGTCGGCGTGGGTCACTCCGTTGGCTGCGCTGGAACAGGCGCGGGTGCCGCTGCCGACCCAGGACCCCGAACCGCTGCCCTACCTGCGCGGCGCCGCCGACCACGGCCTCGATATCGACCTGGCGGTGGCGTGGAACGGGGAGGTGGTCACCCGGCCGCCGTATGCGCGGATGTACTGGTCGCCCGCACAGATGCTGGCCCACCTCACCGCCAACGGCGCCTCGATCCGCCCCGGCGACCTCTACGCCTCCGGCACCATCTCCGGTCCGGAACCGGCCCAGCGCGGTTCGTTCATCGAATTGTCCTGGGGTGGAAGAGAACCCATCTCCGTGGGCGAGGAGACTCGAACGTTCCTCGCCGACGGCGACGAAGTCACCATCACCGCGACCGCCCCCGGCACCGCCGGGCGCCCCATCGGCTTGGGCGAGGTCGGCGGACGGATCCTGCCCGCGCGCCAGGCATGAGGCGCGGCAGGACCTGAGAACTCGGGTCTTCCGCCGCCCAGCGCGCATCGATACGGTGACCCGATGAAATCGACGATCGCCGCAGTAACCGGGTTCGCTCTGATCACCCTGGCTCAGCTGCCCCTGGCCGCACCCGCCTCCGCATGCGGGCCCTACCCGGTGCCCTGCGAGCCGAGCTCGGGCCAGCAGGTCGGCGACTTCTTGTCGCGGCTGGCCCAGACCTTGCTCAGCGGGTCGTCGGCAGCACCGTAACGGCCGAGGCATCCACCCAGGGGCGGAGATGGTACTCCGTCGGCGTCCGCCCTGAGGTGGTATCGGGCGGAAATGTTGCCGGGATACGGTGACACCTCGATACTTCGAACTAAAGGGTGCCGAGGATGTTGACGAGAATCGCCCGTATCGCTGTCGGCAGACCGCGACTGATTGTCGCGGTCGCGCTGCTGCTGATGATCCTGTGCGGCGCGATCGGCGCCACCGTGCACTCGAACATGAAATCGGGCGGATTCGTCACCGAAGATCTCGATTCGGTGCAGGCCAGTCAGTATCTGAGCGAGCACTTCCCCGGTAGCGAACCGAACTACGTCCTGCTGGTCACCGACCCGGTGTCGGTCGACTCCCCCGAGGCCCGCGCCGCCGCCGATGCCGCCGTGGCCGCGCTGCGCACCTATCCCGAGGTCAGCGGGGTGCAGTCGTATTGGACCTCGCGTCCCGACTTGAAACAGGCGCTGCGCAGCAAGGACGGCAACCGCGCGCTCATCCTCGCCAGCATCGAAGGCGACGACGCCGAACTGCCGGACCGGGCGGGCAAGATCACCAAGGCACTGGCGGACCACGACGGGCCGGTGACCATCGAGGCGGGCGGTCTGGCCGCCACGTTCTCCGACATCAACACCCAGATCAGCAAGGACCTGATCCTGGCCGAGGCCATCGCCATCCCCATCACCGGCCTGTTGCTGGCGCTGGTGTTCGGCAGTCTCGTGGCGGCCGCGTTGCCGGTGGCCATCGGGCTGTTCGCGATCGCCGCCGCGCTCGGCATTCTGCGTGTGCTCACCGCCGTCACCGATGTGTCGATCTTCGCCCTGAACATGACCACCGCCCTCGGTCTGGCGCTGGCCATCGACTACAGCCTGTTCATCGTGAGCCGCTACCGCGAGGAACTCACCGGCGGATCCACACCCACCGAGGCCGTGATCCGGTCGATCCGCACGGCCGGGCGGACGGTGGTGTATTCGGCGCTGGTGGTCGCGCTGTCGCTGTCGGCGCTGCTGGTGTTCCCGCAGTACTTCTTCAAGTCGTTCGCCTACGCCGGTATCGCGGTGGTCGCCGCGGCCACGGCCGCCGCGGTCATCGTGCTGCCCGCGCTGCTCATGCTGGTCGGGCACCGCATCGACGCCGGTGACCTGCGCACACCGCTGCGCAAGTTGTTGCGGCTTGCGCCGCGCGAGGAGAAGCAGCCGCGCCAGACTTTCTGGTACCGCCTGGTCACCGCCGTGATGAAGCGGCCGCTGCCGATCGCGCTGGCCACCACCGCGTTCCTGCTGCTGCTCGGATCACCGTTCCTCGGCGTGCAGTTCGGCTACCCCGACGACCGCTCGCTGCCCACCGAAGTCGCCAGCCGTGAAGTCGGCGACGTACTGCGCACAGAATTCGACGCCGACATGGCGTCGAGCGCGACCATCGTGCTGCGCGAATTCCGGGGCGGCCCGGCCGAGCTGGACGCGTACGCGCGCGAGCTGTCCAAGGTGCCCGACGTACCGGCGGTGCTGAGCAGCGCGGCCGTGTACCGCAACGGCCTGCGGGTGGCGGCGGGTGTGCCGGAGATGTCGGACCCGTCGGCGGGTGCGTACCTGTCGGTCGCCACCCGGCTCGATCCCTACTCCGACGCGGGCCGCGACCAACTCGACACGATCCGCGCCGTGCCCGCGCCCACCGACGCGCTCGTCACCGGTCCCGCCGCGCTGAACCAGGATTCCGTGGAGGCCATCACCGGCAAGCTGCCGCTGGCCGGTGCCCTGATCGCGATCACCACGCTGGTGCTGTTGTTCCTGTTCACCGGCAGCGTCGTCCTCCCGGTGAAGGCGCTCGCGCTCAATATCCTGTCGCTGGCGGCCACCTTCGGCGCGATGGTGTGGATCTTCCAGGACGGGCACCTGTCCGGGCTGCTCGGTTTCCAGGCCACCGGCACCCTCAACCTGGCCATGCCGATCCTCATGTTCAGCCTGGCGTTCGGCGCGTCCATGGACTACGAGGTATTCCTGCTCTCCCGCATCCGCGAGGAATGGCTGGCCGGACCCAAGACCACCGAGGGCAATACCGAGGCGGTCGCGATGGGTGTGGCACGCACCGGGCGCATCTTCACCGCCGCCGCGCTGCTGATGAGCATCGTGTTCCTCGGCGTCGCCACCTCCGGTGTGTCGATGATGAAGCTGTTCGGGCTCGGCTGCGCGCTCGCCGTCATCAGCGACGCGACGGTCATCCGCGGCCTGCTCGCACCGGCTCTCATGCGGATGATGGGCACCTGGAACTGGTGGGCGCCCAAGCCACTGGCGAAGCTGCACAACAGGTTCGGTTTACACGAGGCCGACGACGACCTCCCGGCCGCACATCCGACACTCGAGAAGACCTCCGCATAACCCGATCGCCGGGCGGGTCGCACCGCCCGGCGGGTATCGTCGGCGGCGGAGAATTCCACATCAACACGGGGGCTCGCACCAGCGGGCTGAGAGGACGGCTAGCCCTTTTTCCGGGCGATCAGGGCCGTCGACCGTATGAACCTGACCGGGTAATGCCGGCGTAGGGAGGACTGTTCATGGGCACAGCCACGTCGTCGAACGGCAACACCGCCGGAGTCGACACCGTCACCACCGGACCCATCCAGGGCAGCGTCAAACACTACAAAGAGGTCGACGGCCTGCGCATTCCCGTGCGCCGGATCAACCTCACCAACGGAGACCACTTCGACGTCTACGACACCTCGGGCCCCTACACCGACGACAACGCGGTGATCGACCTCGAGGCCGGTCTGCCGAAACTGCGCGACGAATGGACCAAGCCGCAGATCGACGGCCCGCCCACCCAGCTGCACTGGGCGCGCCAGGGCGTCGTCACCGACGAGATGCGCTTCATCGCCGCCCGCGAAGGCGTCTCGGCCGAACTCGTGCGCGAGGAGGTCGCCGCCGGGCGCGCGGTGATCCCGGCCAACCACAACCACCCCGAACTCGAACCGACCATCATCGGCAAGAAGTTCCTGGTGAAGATCAACGCCAATATCGGCAACTCGGCGGTGTCGTCGTCGATCGCCGAGGAGGTGGAGAAGATGGTGTGGGCCTCGCGGTGGGGCGCCGACACCATCATGGACCTGTCGACCGGCAAGAACATCCACGAGACCCGCGAGTGGATCCTGCGCAATTCGCCGGTCCCGATCGGCACGGTGCCGATCTACCAGGCGCTGGAGAAGGTGAACGGTGATCCGACCAAGCTCACCTGGGAGCTGTACCGCGACACCGTGATCGAGCAGTGCGAGCAGGGTGTGGACTACATGACCGTGCACGCGGGCGTGCTGCTGCGCTACATCCCGCTCACGGCCAAGCGCGTCACCGGCATCGTCTCGCGCGGCGGATCCATCATGGCCGCTTGGTGTTTGGCGCATCATCAGGAATCGTTCCTGTACACGCACTTCCGGGAGCTCTGCGAGATCCTCGCGAAGTACGACGTCACCTTCTCCCTCGGTGACGGCCTGCGCCCCGGCTCCATCGCCGACGCCAACGACGAGGCCCAGTTCGCCGAACTGCGCACCCTCGGCGAACTCACCAAGATCGCGAAATCCTATGGCGTGCAGGTGATGATCGAAGGGCCCGGCCACGTGCCGATGCACAAGATCGTCGAGAACGTCCGCCTCGAAGAAGAACTCTGCGAAGAGGCACCGTTCTACACCCTCGGCCCGCTCGCCACCGATATCGCGCCCGCCTACGACCACATCACCTCGGCCATCGGCGCCGCGATCATCGCCCAGGCGGGCACCGCGATGCTGTGCTACGTCACCCCCAAGGAGCACCTGGGTCTGCCCAACCGCGACGACGTGAAAGTCGGCGTGATCACCTACAAGATCGCCGCCCACGCCGCCGACCTCGCCAAGGGCCACCCGCACGCCCAGGACCGCGACAACGAATTGTCCAAGGCCCGTTTCGAATTCCGCTGGCACGACCAGTTCGCGCTCTCCCTCGACCCGGACACCGCCCGCGAATACCACGACGAAACCTTGCCCGCCGAACCCGCCAAGACCGCCCACTTCTGCTCCATGTGCGGCCCGAAGTTCTGCTCCATGCGCATCTCCGCCGACGTCCGCGAATACGCCGAAAAACAAGGCCTCACCGACGTCGCCGCCATCGAAGCGGGCATGGCCGAGAAATCCGCCGAGTTCGCCGACCACGGAAACCAGGTGTATCTGCCGGTCGTCTCCTGACGGCAGCGATCAGCCCCCGAAATCCACCCCAGGATTTCGGGGGCTGTTGCTACTCACCGCGGTCCGTAGGGTGCTGTCCATGACCACCCGAACCAAACGCGTCATCGCCGGGGCCGCCGCAGCCGCCGCCCTTTCCCTCGCCGCACCGATCGGTCCAGCCCATGCGGCCACCCCGGTCGCCGGATCGACCGATATCGGCTGCACCTCCACCGACATCAACCCCTGCCCCATCCGCCCCCTCCTCGACTTGCTCACCCTGGTGACCAGCGGCTCCGCGTAGGAAGACCATCGACCGACTTCAGCGGCTCGATCACCAATCGTCCAGGTAGGACAGGTCGAGGGTGATCGCTGCCGGGCCGGTGGTTGTGATGGATACGGTGGTTTCGTGGCGGTCCAGGGGCCACCCGGATACCGGGCAGGTGCCCCACCAGTAGTCGATTTCCCGACGGGTGCGGTACTCGAAAGCGCAGGCGCGCGTTTCGGTCAGTACCTGGCGCAGGCGCGCGGAGATGTCGTCGGCGCTCGCACCGGGCTGGTCGATGACGAATCGCCGCGTGCAGTCACTGTTCGAGGATCGCGCCGTACAGCCGACGTCCGCGTTTTCACGCACCACCATCCCCTCGGGTAGTGGTTCCAGCGCGTCCTCGGCGGGGACCCATGCCCACGCGCCGAACATCGAGAAGGCCGCCGCGAGCAGGACGGCTACGGTCGCCGTGACCAGGCAGAGCACGACGCTGACGGCATAACACACGCGCCGCCGCCGGCCAGCCGTTCGCGACATAGTCCGGTCGGTCTCCAGCCACGGTCCGAGCAGCAGCACCCCGACGACGAGCCCGGTGAGAACGAACAGCAGGGTGGCCGTACCTTCGGGAAAGACCCACCGCCGCGCCACCGCGACCTGCGCGGCGGCCAGCGAGGCGAGGACCACGAGACCGATCCAGCGGCCGCGCCGGGTAGCGGCGGTCGAAACCCAGAGCACGGCAGGCACAACCGATACACAGAGTGCGAACACCGCCGAACAGTAGCCGGTGGTTGGTGTTGTGATCGCTGTCGTCCACCGATTGTCGGAGCGAATCCGAAGACGAATCGAGGGGGTCGGCCGTCGGGGCACAGGCAGGTACGGTCGGACAGGTGACCGATGCTTTCTATGTTCCCGACCCGACGGATCCGAACCGCTTCGAGTCGACCGAGCTGACCAGGGGGCCGTGGACGCCCGATGCGCAGCATGCGGGGCCGCCTTCGGCTCTGCTCGGGCATGCGATCGAGCGGTGCGAACCGCGTGACGGGTTTCAGGTCGGGCGGGTGGCGGTGGAGATTCTCGGGCCGGTGCCGTTGGCGCCGTTGACGGTGCGGGCTGAGGTGGTGCGGTCGGGGCGCAGCGTCGAGTTGATCGAGGCTACGTTGTCGGCGGAGCGGGGGCCGGTGATGCGGGCGGTGGCCTGGCGGTTGAAGCTTTCGGAGCCGCCGCTGGATCTGCCGCCGGAGTTTCTGCCGAGCGGCACGAGGCCGCTGCCGGACGAGGCGCAGCCGGGGACGTTCCCGTCGAATCAGCGGGTCGGGTTCCACACCGGAATCGAATACCGTTTCAGTACAGGGTCTTTCGCAGCCCCGGGTCCCGCGGTGTGCTGGATCAAACTGAAGTACCCGATCGTCGCGGGCACAACACCGAGCCCGCTCGAACGTGCGCTGGCCGCCGCCGATTCGGGCAATGGGGTGAGTGCGGTGCTCGACTGGTCGAAATACCTGTTCATCAACACCGACCTCACTGTCACGCTGCACCGTCAGCCCGTAGGCGAGTGGGTCTGCCTGGACGCGGTGACCCACCCGCAACCGCACGGCATCGGCCTCGCGGAATCGGCGCTGTTCGACGAGACGGGCCCGATCGGGCGCAGTACCCAGACCCTGTTGATCGCACCGCGCGGATAGGGCACCTTCTCAGCGACGCCCACGCGGTGACACTTCGGTGCGAAGAACCGGGCGGCGCGGCGCGCAATCCCGGTGCCGACCCACCCAGCCCGCCGGGTGCGCACCGCAGCACATTCGTCAGACCACCGAAAAACCCTGGGGCAGTGTGGATCTCCCCGTCAACGCCGACAGCACCGATACTCCGTCGCCGAGGTGGACCGCAGTGCGTGCGGCAAGCACCGTGGCCTCGGTGAGCACGTCCTCGGGTAGTGAGCAGTCCAGGCCGGTGGCGGCGGCGATGTCGAGACTGTGCACGGCCAGCTCGAACGTCCGGGTGGGCAGGTAGGTGTAGAGCCGCATGCCGAGCCCGCCGATCACGGTGATCAACCGATCCTCGGCGCCGGTCACAGCGGCGGTCGCGGCGACGGCCAGCGCGTCGATCGCCGCGGCGGGGTCGTCGCCGAGTTCGGTGGCCGCGTCGCGTCCGCGGCGCACGATCGCCTCGCTACCCGCCCGCGCCGCATAGGCTTTCGCCATGGCGTAGTACTCCTGCGGGCTCGCCACGTCCTCCACCTCGGCGGGCTGCCGGAGGTAGGCGGTGACGGTGGTGAGCGAGCGGGAGGTGTGACCGACCAGCGATCGCAGATCCCACTCGCCCAGTCCCGGCCCCGCCCAGCTGTCGGCGGGGATCTTTCGGACAAGGGCGGCGAAGCTCGCCGCCGCGCTCACAAAGGTTTCGGCCGGATGCTCGTGCACAGCATCGAAAGTACCGGCCGCGGGGTACTCAGCGCAGGGCGTCGAGGTTTACCAGTTCGGCGTTGCCGTGCTTGATCAGTTCCGATTCACCGGTGCTCGTGCGGCGGAACGGATCACCCTTTCCGGTGGTGAGCAGGCCGTGGAGGCTGGTGGTGATGTAGGCACCCCAGGCATTGGCGCACACCTCGTAGCATTCGACCTCCGGCGCCAAACCCACGTGGGTGAAGCGGATTTCGGTGCCTGCGGGGGTTTCGGCGATGTCGAAGACGACATCGGTGTTCTCCCATTCGGCGGTGTCGGAGATGAAGGCGAGGTGGGAGTCGGTGACGTGCCAGACCAGGCGCTTGCCGGGGATCGATTCGGTGGTGGTCATGGTGCAGCGGTGGATGCCGGGGACTTCGAAGCGGTAGCTGTCGCCGACCGTTCCGGAGGTGCCCTCGACCGTCTCCGACCACCACGACCACACGTCGTTGATGGCGGCGAAGGCTTCCGCCGGGGTCTTGGGCACGGTGATTGTCGCGGTGAAGTCGCTCATGGCATTTCCTATGTTCGGCTCAGCCGTCGAGGTGGCGACGGAGCGCGTCGAGTGGACCGTCCCAGTCACGGGACAGGGCGGCCAGGAACTGCTGGGCCACCCGCATGGGGGCGGAATCGAGGCGGTAGCGCACGCGACGCCGTTCACCGGGTTCCGCGATCACCAGGCCCGCGTCCGCAAGCAGGGCAAGGTGTTTGGCGATCGCCTGCCGGGTGATGGGCAGGCGATCGGCGAGGTCGGTCGCGGTGGCCGGACCGTCGGCGGCCAGCGCGGCGAGGACCGCGCGACGGCTCGGATCGGCCAGCGCGACGAAGACCCGTTCGGCGGTTGCCTCGGTCTCAGGCCGCATCGAGGTACTCGACGAGCTCACCCAGCTCGCTCTTCCAGCCGCCGACATTGCCCTCGAACGCCTCCTTGTGGGCATCCTCGGGCAGCTGCGCGAAGCCGGATTCGACCACGGTGAGCCGGGTGCCCGCGCCGGTCGGTTCGAGCCGGAATTCGACGTAGGTGCGGCGCGGGTCGTCGTCGGGCAGGCCGTTGATGGGCCAGGTGTAGCCGAAGACGGTCGGCTCCTCGACCCGCTCCACGCGCATGTCGGCGGCCATGCCTTCGTCCCACGTCATCCGCATGTCCCCGCCGGGTCGCAGGTCGATCTCGGCGGTATTGCCGAACCAGCTCGCGAGCCCCTCGGCCGTGGTGATCGCCGCCCATACCTTGGCGGGCGGGTGGTCGAGTTCTACGGTTCGCACGATCTGATCGGGAAATCCCATGGTGCTTCCTCCTGTGTCGCAACCGATTGGTTGCTACTCACAGTATGGCAACCAACTAGTTGCGTCAAGAGTCAGTGTCCGCCGCTCACCCGGAACCCCTTGGGCACCAGCCAGACGGCGCCGACCGTCACCAGCGCCACCACGGCCGCGGACAGGTACGACGTGGTGGTGAGCGCGGAATCGAAAGCATGGGTGGCGGCACCGAGCAGCTCGGTGCGCGCGGGTTCCGGCAGGTCCGAGGCGACTTCGGCGGCGCCGCCCACCGAGCCGCTCGCCTGCTCCACCCGGTCGGCGGGGACGGGCAGATCGGTCATGTGCTCGGTGAACAGCCGGGCGTGCAGGCTGCCGAGCAACGCCACCCCGAAACCGACGCCGACCTCGTAATTGGTCTCCTCGACCGCACCCGCCTGGCCCGCCCGATCGGCGGGAACGGCACCGACGAGCACGGCGGCGGCCGCGGTGACGGCCATCCCGTCACCGAGCCCGAAGGAGACGAGCACCAGCGCAACCACCGGATACGAGGTCGGTTCCGGGCTCACCGCGAGCAGCAGGAAACCGAGCGCGACCGCGCCGAGCCCGACGCCGAGCACCACGCGGACCCCGAATTTCTCCATCAGCATCGGCGTGAGCAGCGACGCCGTGAGCAGGGTGAGGGCGGCGGGCAGCATCCGGATACCCGCCTGCGACGGGCTGTAGCCGTGCACATACTGCAACCACAGCGAGATCAGGAACATGGCGGCGCCGATGGCCATCATGGCGAGCAGGGTCGCGACGGCGGCCGCGGTGAACGCGCCGTTGCGGAACAGGCGCACATCCAGCAGCGGATCGGCCGACCGGAGCTGGCGGCGGGCGAACCAGGCCAGCGCGCCGACACCGATCAGCAGCATCGCCCAATCCACCACGGTCGCCTCGCCTTTGGCCAGATGCTTGATGCCCCACGCCAGGCAGACGATGCCGGCCACCGACAGCACCGCCGAGAACCAATCGAGCCGACCCGCCTGCGGGGTCCGGTACTCCGGCAGCACCCACAACCCGACGACCACCGTCACCAGCACCACCGGAACGTTCAGCCAGAACGCCGACGACCAGCCGAAATGCTCCACCAGGAAACCGCCGACGATCGGACCGACCGTCGCGCCCACCCCGGCGACCGCCGCCCAGATCCCGATGGCCATGGT
This sequence comes from Nocardia sp. NPDC023733, assembly GCF_040639775.1. NCBI lineage: Bacteria > Bacillati > Actinomycetota > Actinomycetes > Mycobacteriales > Nocardiaceae > Nocardia > Nocardia sp. NPDC023733. Next base: position 285,946 of record NZ_JBFAAN010000004.1, read on the forward strand.
GCGCTCGCGCACGTCGGTGAAGATATTGCGGATCAGCGACAACGTCGAGGGCATCACCATCGCGCCACCGATACCGAGCAGCACCCGCCCGACGATCAGCTGCGCCGCACTGCCCGCGGTGGCCGCGATCACCGAAGCGACACCGAACAGCAGAAAACCGCTGATGAACAACAACTTTCGACCCCACCGGTCCCCCAGCGCACCGGTGGTGATGAGCAACCCGCCGAGCACGAGGCCGTAGATGTCGATGATCCACAACTGCTCGAGCGGCCCGACGTGCAGATCGTCGATCAACGACGGCAACGCCACATTGAGAATCGTGGCATCCATCGCCACCAGCAACAGGCTGGCGCACAGCACCCCGAGCATCACCCAGCGCACCGACCCGTAGGTCTTCGTCTGCTCGTCCACCTGTCACCATCCTGGTCGTGATCGGTTTCCGTGGCGCTCGACCGCCCAGGTCAACGTAACCGCTCGGCACCGGTCACCCGGGGCAGCGCCACACCAGGTGAACGCAAAACGGCGCCTCCGACCCGGTGGATCGAAGGCGCCGTCAGGGGTCTGTCTCAGGACTTGTCGAACCTGGTGTCGACGTAGGAGTCGAAGTCGACCTTGCCGGGGATGGCCTTGGCGTCGGTGAACGCGTCGGCGATCTCCTGTTCGGAGGCGATCACCTGGTCGGTGAGCTCGATCGGTTCCTTGATCGAGCGGGTCCAGGTGGTACGGGAGGCATCGACGCTGATCTGGGTGAGTTCGGCGTACTTCGCCGACCAGGTGTCGAGGTTGTCCGAGGACCACTTGGTCGCGGCCGCGTAGCGCTGGAAGAAGTCGGCGAGGGCGGCCGACTTGCCCGGGTCGGCGAGGGTCTTGTTGCCCGCGGCCCAGAAGTTGTAGCCGTTGGCGGCCTGATCGGCGGTGGCGATGGACTTGGCACCGATCTCCTTCTCCGCGATGGCGGTGTAGGGGTCCCAGGTGGCCCAGGCATCGACATCTCCCCTGGTGAGGGCCGTGTAGCCGTCACCGGGCGAGAGGTAGACCGGTTCGACGTCGCTCAGCGACAGACCGGCCTTCTTCAGTTGCAGCAGCAGGTTGGCGTTGGCCGAACTGCCCTTGTAGACGGCGACCTTCTTGCCCTCGAGCGCCGCGACCGAAGCGATCGGCGAATCCTTGCCGACCAGGATCGCATCGCCTTTGCCGGTGGCCGAGAGCGCGCCGACGATCTTGATATCGGCATCGGCGGCGGCACCGAAGATGACCGGGGTGTTGCCGGTCTGGGCGATGTCGATGCCGCCCGCGCTGGCCGCCTCGACCAGCGGCAGGCCGGCGGTGAAGGTGGAGAACTCGATCTTGTAGGGCAGGTTTTCCAGCTGACCCGACGCCTTCAGCAGCACCTCGATCGAGATCGCCTTCTGGTCACCGACTTTCAGCGTCACCGTGCTCAGGTCGACCGGCCCCGAAGGAGCCGCCTCGGTCGCCGCGTCGTCACCGCAGGCGCTCAGCGAGAGCGCGGCGACGACGGCGAGGGCGAGTCCGGCCAGACGGGACTTCGGAGTGCGTTTCACGGGAACAACTTTCGTGCGATGGATGGGTGGGTCAGTGGGTGACGCCGAGCAGCGCGAGCAGCCGGGTCGCGTACTCGGCGACCTCCGGTGCCGCCGGGGTGCGGGGTCGCGGGAGGTCGATGGGGACGTCGGCGGCGATGCGGCCGTCGTCGAGGACGAGCACGCGGTCGGCGAGGGTGATCGCCTCGAGCACGTCATGGGTCACCAGCAGCACGCCGAAGGCGCGCTCGGCGTGCAGGCCGAGCAGCAGGTCGTGCATGGTCAGCCGGGTGAGGGCGTCGAGGGCGCCGAACGGTTCGTCGAGCAGGAGCAGGGTCGGTTCGGCGACCAGAGCCCGTGCCAGCGCGGCACGTTGGGCTTCGCCGCCGGACAGCGTGAGCGGCCACGCGTCGGCGCGCGCGGCCAGGCCGACCTCGGCGAGTACTTCGCGCGCGGCTTGTTCGTCGGCTCGGCGATTGCGCGGTGCGCGCCTGCCGAGCGCGACGTTGCGTACCACCGGCTGCCACGGGATCAGCCGGGGTTCCTGAAAGACGATCGTCGGCCTGCCCTCGACGAGAACCTCACCGGCACTTGCCGAATCGAGCCCGCCGAGAATCCGCAGCAGGGTGGATTTGCCCGAGCCACTGCGTCCGACGAGGGCGACGATCTCACCCGCGCCGATCTCGAGGTCGATGCCGTCGAGGACGGTTCGGTCACCGAAACTCTTGCCTAGTCCAGTGATTCGCGCGGCGGCGGCGGTGCGCGGGGCGGTGGCGGTAGTGGCGGTCATCGGGTGGGCCTCGCAATCGAACGGCGGACGATGGTCGGTCGGCGTGCGTGGCGCCCCGAGGCAGCTGTAGCCGATGGTGACGCCGGTCGCGACGAGATGGACTCGCCCATCACCGCACCCCCGGTCGCCAGCGCAGCGCACGGCGCTCGGCCAGCCGCACCAGCGAATCGGTGAGCAGGCCGAGCAGGCTGTAGACCACCAGCCCGAACACCACGATGTCGGTGCGCAGGAATTCGCGGGCGTTGTTGACGACGAAGCCGAGACCCGCGCTCGCGTTGATCTGTTCGGCGACGATGAGCGAAAGCCAAGCGATGCCGAGACTTTGACGCGCACCGACCAGAATCTGCGGCAGCGCACCCGGCAGCACAAGCAGCCGCAGCCGCTCACCGAGGCCGAGACGAAGGGCGGTCCCGAGTTCGAGCAGCTTCGGGTCGAGCTGACGGATGCCGGAGTAGGTGTTGAGGTAGAGCGGGAAGAACACGCCGAGCGCGATCAGATAGACCTTGGGTTCCTCGCCGATGCCGAACCAGATGATGAACAGCGGGATCAGGCCGAACAGCGGGATGGTGCGGATCATCTGCAGCGGCGGATCGAGCGCGTATTCGCCGATCTTGCTGAGCCCGGCCACCACGCCGAACAGCAACGCGAGCGCCGCGCCGAGCGCGAAACCGTAGAGCGCGCGCTGGCCCGAGACCAGCAGCGCGTCGGCGAGCTGACCGGACCGGTAGATCTCCAGACCGGCCTCGACCACGGCCGACGGCGCGGGCAGCTTCTTCGGTGGAATCCAACCGCTGGTGCTGCCGATCTGCCACAGCAGCAGCAACGCGAGCGGCGCGACCGCGCGCAGCAGGCCGGGTCGGCGATACAGCGGCCGGTCCACAGGTGCGGTGCGCGTTGCGATCGACATGGATGCATGGTGCCCCGCCCCTGTCACGCCACGACAGGGTTGCGATCAGCTCGAGGATTACCCCGCGCGGCTGGAAATCTGCTGCACACCCCACCCGTTGCCGTCGGGATCGCTGAAGAACACGAAGCCGACATTGTCGAGTGGATGCGGTGTGGGCGACGGGTTCACGCCGAGCACCTGCACGTCGGTGACCTCGACGCCGCGGGCTACGAGTTCGGCACGCGCCTGCTCGATATCGGGCACCACCAGCTGCAAGCCCTTCAACGAACCCGGCGGCATCTGTGGAACCGCGCCCTTGCCGATCACGATGGAACAGCCGGAGCCGGGCGGGGTGAGCTGGACGATGCGCACGTCGTCGGAGATCACCGTGTCGTGGTCGACGTCGAAGCCCAGCCGGTTCGCGTAGAAATCCTTGGCCCGGTCGATATCCGAGACGGGAACGACCACTACTTCCAGAGTCCAGTTCACGACGCACCCTCCAAGGTTGGTCTGCCGACTCGCAACGCCGATCAGTGTGCCACCACCTCAGGCTTTTCGCTCCCAACGCCAGGCGAATTCGCCCGGTGCCGGTGGCGGGCCCGGCAGGTCGCCGTCGGCGCGGAGGCCGTCGATCAGCAGGGCGAGGACGCGGCGGCGTAATTCGCCGGTGCGCGCCTGGCCAGGCATGGTTATCGCGGCGCATGCCTCGAGAACCAGGCCGATGTCCAAGGCGCTCACGTCGGCGCGCAGTCGACCGGTGGCGTGGGCGCGGCGGACCAGTTCCTCGGTGACCTCGCCGGAATGCAGCACGTCGGGCAGCATCGCGTCGTCGGGGGTGAAGGTGCCTGCCAACCGCACGGTGAGCGAGTGCACGTCGGCATCGACCACCCGCTCGAGGAAGCCGACGAACCCGCGCCAGCCGTCCGAGTCCTCCAGTGCGGCATCGGCTTCCACGTTGTAGCGCCGTAACCCTTCGTGGCACAACGTGCGCAGCAGCACCTCCTTGCTCGGATAGCGGCGGTAGAGGGCACTGATCCCGACGCCGGCCCGCTCGGCCACCGCGGCGATCGGCGCGTTCGGATCGTCGAGAAACACCGTGCGCGCGGCCTCGAGGATCAGTCCGTCATTGCGCGCGGCCTGCGCCTTGCGACCGGGCAAGCGCGGCTGAGCTGGGGATTCGTTCTGCTTCGGCATGAATATCAGCCTACCACTTGAAACGGAATGATCCGTTCTGTTACGGTTGGAATAGAACGAAGCATTCCGTTTCAACAAGAGGATCCGACATGACCGTCACGCCCTTCCGCATCGATGTCCCCCAGGCCCGGCTCGACGATCTCGCCGCCCGGCTGCGCAACGCGCTCTACCCGGACGAGCTGCCCGGCGTGGGCGATGCCTACGGCGTTCCCGGCGATCGGGTCCGCGCTCTGGCCAAGTACTGGCTCGAAGAATTCGACTGGCGCGCAGTGGAATCCGAGCTGAACGCCTACCCGCAGTTCACCACCGAGATCGACGGCGAGAACATCCACTTCCTGCACATCCGTTCCTCCCGCGCCGATGCGACGCCGGTGATCCTCACCCACGGCTGGCCGGGCTCGATCCTGGAATACGTGGATGTGATCGCGCCGCTCACCGAGCCCGAATCCGCCGAGGATCCGGCGTTCCACCTGGTCATCCCGTCGCTGCCGGGGTTCGGGTTCTCCGGGCCGACCCGCAGCACCGGCTGGAATCGCTACCGCACCGCCCGCGCGTGGGCCGAGCTGATGGCGCGCCTGGGTTACCAGCGCTACGGCGCCATCGGCAACGACGGCGGGTCGATGGTCTCCCCCGAGATCGGGCGGATCGCGCCGGAGCAGGTGATCGGCGTGCACGTCACCCAGCTGTTCTCCTTCCCCTCCGGCGACCCGGCCGAGTTCGAGGGGATGTCGGAGGCGGATATGGCCGCGCTGCAACACCTGCAGTGGTTCCACGAGAACAAGATGGCGTTCAACACCCTGCACAGCCAGCAGCCACAGACCCTGGCCTACGCGCTGGCCGATTCACCGATCGGCCTGCTGGGCTGGAACGCACAGCTGTTCGGTGAATCGATCGACGCGCGGTTCGTGATCGCGAATGTGGCGCTGTACTGGCTCACCGGTACCTCGGGTTCGTCGCTGCGGTTCTACTACGAGGACGCGCACGCGGCCGAGCACCCGAGCACACCGACCACCGTGCCGACCGGATTGGCCATGTTCGCCGGCGACTTCCAGTCCATCCGGCGCTTCGCCGAACGCGACCACAGCAATATCGTCAGCTGGAATTCCTACGACGTGCGCACCGGCGCGGGCGGGGCCAACGATGCCGCCGGGCACTACGCCGCGCACGAGGCGCCGGACGTGCTGGTGGGCGATATCCGGCGGTTCTTCGCCGGCCTGTCCTGAGTCCCGGTGCCCCGGCCCACGCTCCCCTCATCGGTGCGTGGGCCGAGGCCCATTCGAATCATGCACCAGCGCACCGACATGTGCGTAACGAAGTCGGCGATCAGTGGTGTTCGTGCAGGTCGCCCCAGGCGGGGAACGGGTCGTCGTAGGTCGCCCACACGGCCGCCCCCGCGGCGAATTCGGCATCGGTGAGCAGGGCGGCGGTCAGTTCGCGCCGCACCGCCGCCGCGTCGAGCCGCACGCCGATGAACACGATCTCCTGTCCGGCAGGCACCTCGAGCACCGACCACCAGGCGCCCGGTTCGAAGGTGAGGTTGGGTCCGGCCTGCGACCAGATCGCGGCCAACTCGGGGCGGCTGGCGATCCAGCAGAAGCCCTTGCTGCGGAGCATGCCGCGCAGGGTGGTCAGCGCGTCGGCCAGGCGTTGCGGATGGAAGGGACGGTCGGCGGTGAAGGTGAGACTGCTGATGCCGTATTCCTCGGTCTCGGGTGTGTGTCCGCCTGCCAATTCCTCTGCCCAACCCTCGGTTTCGGCGGCGACCACCGGGTTGTAGCGACCGGTGGACAGCACTTCACCCAGGTCGACGACCCCCTTCTCCGTGCGCAGGATGTGGGCGCGTGGGTTGAGCCTGCGCACGGTGGCCTCGACGGTCGCGGCGGCATTCGCACTGACCAGGTCGGTCTTGTTCACCAGCAGTACGTCGGCGAACTCCACCTGATCCACGAGCAGGTCGGCGATGGTCCGCGAATCGCCCTCGCCCGCTTCGAGTTCGCGCTCGGCCAGGGCTTGGCCGCGCACCAGTTCCGCGAGGAACGTCGAGGCATCGACGACGGTGACCATGGTGTCGAGGCGGGCCACATCGCCGAGGCGGAAGCCGTCCTCGAATTCCCAGTCGAAGGTGGCGGCCACCGGCATCGGCTCGGAGATGCCGGTCGACTCGATCACCAACTGGTCGAACCGGCCCTCGCGGGCGAGTCGCGCGACGGCTTCGATCAGGTCCTCGCGCAGCGTGCAGCAGATGCAGCCGTTGGTGAGCTCGACGAGTTTCTCCTCGGTGCGGTCGAGATGCCCCTGACCCGCGACGAGCGCGGCGTCGATGTTCACCTCGCTCATGTCGTTGACGATCACCGCGACCCGACGGCCTTCGCGGTTGGCGAGGATGTGATTGAGCAGGGTCGTCTTGCCCGCGCCGAGGAAGCCGGACAGGACGGTGACGGGCAGGCGGGTGGGCGAATCGGTAGTGGTCACCAGTTAATGATAATGGTTTTCAATTGCTGTAACCGGTTGGGTCCAGGAAATCGGACAGGCGGTCGTAGGGTTGGGGCGTGAAGATGTTGCCGCTCGCCCCCGATGGCCAAACTCCTGTTCGCGCGCTCACCATCGCGGGCACCGACTCCGGTGGCGGCGCGGGCATCCAGGCCGATTCGCGGACCATGGCCATGTGCGGGGTGCACGCCTGTGTCGCCGTCGCGGCGGTGACGGTGCAGAACACGGTGGGCGTCAGCGGTTTTCACGAGATCCCGCCACAGATCGTGGCCGATCAGGTGCGCGTGGTCGTGCGCGATATCGGGATCGGCGCGGCCAAGACGGGGATGCTCGCGTCCACCGCCATCATCGAATCGGTGGCGGCGGTGTGCCGCGAAGTCGGGATCGGGCGGCAGGGAACGGTGCCGCTGGTCGTCGATCCGGTCGCGGCGTCCATGCACGGCGACCCCCTGCTGCACGCCTCGGCGCTCGACGCCGTGCGCACCACACTCATCCCGCTCGCCACCGTCGTCACGCCGAATCTCGACGAGGTGCGCCTGATCACCGGCATCGAGGTGGTCGACGACCCGACCGCCCGCAAGGCCGCCGAAGCCCTGCACGGCCTCGGCGCGCAGTGGGCCATCGTCAAGGGCGGGCACCTGCGCACGTCGGAGACCAGCACGGACCTGCTCTTCGACGGCGACACCTTCCAGGAATTCACTGCGCCGCGCATCGCCACCGGCAACGATCACGGCGGCGGCGACACCTTGGCCGCGGCCATCGCGAGCGCGCTCGCCCACGGGTTCTCGGTGCCCGACGCGGTGGCCTTCGCCAAGGAGTGGACCTACCGCTGCCTGGCCGCGTCTTACGACCTCGGCGCTGGTCACGGGCCTGTGTCACCGTTATGGAGACTCCGCACAGATCGCTAGCGTGGCAATCGAAACTTGTCGGTGGGCAGGTCCATACTGAGGTCATCGCACCCCCACCGGCTCCAACGACGTAGTCGGCGAGAACAACGAGGTTCGTGCCGGGCGCGAGACGTTTCAGGCAGTGATAAAGGCGTCGCGCAATGGCTGTGCGGGGTCGATGCGCACGCCGTTGAAGCGCGCATGAGCTTGAGCCAGGGCCGAGATGCTCTCGGCCAGATAGTCGATGAACCGCTCCACGGGCATCGCCGACACCTCGCGCTGGTTGGCGCCGAGCCACCAGTCCGTCGCCGAGGCGACCGCCCCGAAAATCGAATAGCTCACCAATTCGATGCCCGCCACGTCGACCGACTCGTCCGGCAGCAACCCGGCGATGAACTCGGCGGCGCGCCTGGCCGATTGGCGGGCGGCGGCCAAGGCCCGCTCCGTTTCGCGAGCCTGCTGGCTGAAATGGCTGTGCAGGATGAACCGGAAGACATTCGGGTGTTCCGACACCACCGCCACGTATTCGGCGGCCGCGCGACGCACCAGTTCGGCGGCCGAGTCGTGGGTGAGATCGATCCCGCCGAGCAGCCGCTCCCAGAGCATTTCGCGCACCCGGTCGACGATCGCGTTGTAGAGATCGGTCTTGTCCTCGAAGTGCCGGTACAGCTTGGGCTTTGCGGCGCCCGCCTCCTTGGCGATGTCGCCCATGCTCACGTCCGGGCCGTGCGCGTCGAGGGCACGGAAGGCCGCTTCGACGAATTCGATCCGCACCTGCACACGGTGGGCCCGCCAGCGTTCGGTGCGCGCGTCCACACGCCGGGCTGGGACCTCGTCGGCCTTCCGATGCACGCGCGTCACACTGGCAGTATCGCTGGCCACGCGGCGCGACACGCTGCCACCCCTGAATTTTTGCCGTACCGGCAAGGAAGATTGCCAGTAGACGACATCGGTGTGCACCATCGAGAACATCCGATCAGACCCGCACCATCAGGAGCTTCGATGACCGAGACCACCCCGACCGCCGAACAGTTCTGGGAAGACTTCTACCGGGAGCGCGACCAGATCTGGACCGGCAACGCCAACGCCACCCTCGTCCGCGAAGCCGCCGACCTGACGCCCGGCACGGCCCTCGACCTCGGCTGCGGTGAAGGCGGCGACGCCATCTGGCTGGCCACCCGCGGCTGGCAGGTCACCGCGGTCGACGTGTCGGCCACCGCCATGGCACGGGGCGCGCAGCACGCGGCCGATGCGGGCGTCAGCATCGAGTGGCAGCGCCACGACCTGATGGAAACCTTCCCCGATGGCACCTTCGATCTGGTCTCCGCGCAGTTCCTGCATTCCCCCGTGGAACGCCCCGACGAACGCGCCCGCATCCTGCGCCGAGCGGCCGAGGCCGTGGCACCCGGTGGTTCGCTGATCGTCGGCGGACACGCGGGCTGGCCGACCTGGGCGGCCGACAATCCGCCGCACGCCGTCCACTTCCCTACCATCGACGAGGTGATCGAGCAGCTCGACCTCGCCCCCGGCCAGTGGCAGGTGGAGACGGCCGATTTCGTCACCACGCCGTCGACCAGCCCCGACGGTGTCGCGGGTGAGAGGTCCGACAGCGTCGTCCGCGTACGCCGTCTCGCCTAGCTTCGCTACTCGCCTGGCTGCGCTACCTCGCCTGGCTGCGCTACCTCGCCTAGCTAGCGGAGTCGCCCTGCTAGCGGAGTCGAAGGTGCCACGTGGGTGCCCCACCCGGCGGCGGTCGACCACCGAGGCGACGGCCACAAGGGGTTCAGTGGGCCAGGTTGAGGGCGTCGTGCAGGGTGGCGGCCCACTGGTCGACGATGAGTTTGCGGCGCGCCGAGTCGTCGGTGAGGACGTCGGCGAGGCCGAGACCGCGGGCCAGGTCGAGGGTGGCCTGCACGAGGTGGTGGGTGACCGGGTCGGAGTCGTCGACGCCGAGCGCTTCCACGGCGCGGCGGTGCGCGATGCGGCCGAAGCGGGCCTCGAGCGGGACGATGCGTTCGCGCAGGGCCGGGTCGGCGGCCGCGTGCGTCCACACTTGCAGCGCGGCCTTGAAGAACGGTGTCGTGTAGGACTCGATGAGCGCCGAGACCACGGCGCGGGTGCGGCCGATGCCCTGCGCGACTTCGCGCACCGTTTCGGCTTCGGTCTTGGCCTGGTCCATCCGGAACTCGAACATGTACTCGAGTGCGGCCGTGATCAGGTCTTCCCTGGTCGGGAAGTGGTGCTGCGCGGCGCCCCGCGACACTCCCGCCCGCTCGGCGACCACCGACACCGTCGCGGCGGCCCAGCCCATCTCGGCCAGGCAGTCGATGGTCGCCTCGAGCAGCCGCTGCCGGGTGGCCCGGCTGCGGTCCTGCTTCGGTTCGTGGGGTGTCGCCATGGGCTTATTGTGCCCAGCTCGGCGGACGCTTCTGGAAAAAGGCCGTCATGCCCTCGATCACCTCGGGGGTTCCGAAGAACCCCGCCGAGCGCTGCGCGAGCTCCTCCACCCGGGCGTCGAAGTCGGCGAGCAGCGTCGCGTTGACGAGCTTCTTCGACTCCGCCAACCCCTGCGGCGACCCCTTGCGCAGTTGTCCACACAGGCGTTTCACCTCGGCCGCCGGGTCGCCGGCCGCGATGGTGACCAGCCCGATCTCCCGCGCCGTCGCCGCGTCGAACTTCTCCCCCGTGAGGAAGTAGCGACTCGCCGACCGCTGGTCCATGCGCGGAACCAGCGTGAGCGAAATCATGAACGGCGCCATCCCGATCCGCACCTCGGTGAGCGCGAAACTACTGCTCGGCCCCGCGACAACGAGATCGCAGGCACCGATGATGCCCATACCCCCGGCGCGCACATTCCCGTCGATCCGCGCGATCACCGGCTTGGGCGAGGTGAGAATCCCGCGCAACACGTCGATCATCACCCGCGTCCGCTGGTCGGCGGCCACCGCCGGATCGACGGTACTCGCCTCCTTGAGGTCCGCACCGGCACAGAACGTGTCCCCGGTGTGGGTGAGCACGATCCCGCGCACAGCCGCATCCCCCGCAGCCCGATCGAACCCCTCGAGCAGCTCACGAACCAGCTTCGAGGACAACGCATTCCGGTTGTGCGGCGAATCGAAGGTCAGCGTGGCGAACCCATCGACCACCTCATAACGCACATAAGGCGCATCAGCCGATTCACTCATCGAAACAACTCCCATTCAGTCGCCACTAAATCCGCCATGACCGCACTCCCAACCCCGCACGACCCGACCTCGAGGAGGGTCCGCCGCGAAGCGGCGTAGCGGCCCGGCCGCGAGTTAGCCGCCGTTGCGCATGCGCGAAGCGCGAGCAACGGTGGCTAACTCGCGGCCCTCCAGGGGCCGCGCTCGAGCGCGCCAGCGCTCCAATAAACACAGCCCCAATACCTCCTTCAAACACAAACCAATCAGTAGGACCGCGGCAGCCCCAAAGAGTGCTGAGCCACGAAGTTGAGGATCATCTCGCGGCTCACCGGCGCGATCCGCATGATCCGAGCCGCCTGCAACATCGCCGACAGCCCGACCTCCTTGGTCAGACCCGAACCACCGTGAGTCTGGATCGCCTGATCCAACGCCTTGATACTGGCCTCGGCGGCAGCGTACTTGGCCATGTTGGCCGCCTCGGCAGCCCCGAACTCGTCACCCGCGTCGTAGAGCGTCGCGGCCTTCTGCATCATCAGCTTGGCCAGCTCCAACTCGATCTTGATCTGCGCCAGCGGATGCGAAATGCCCTGGTGCGCACCGATCGGCGTCTTCCAGACGGTGCGCTCCTTGGCGTATTCCACCGCGCGGTCGATGGCGTAGCGGCCAAGGCCGATGGCCATGGCCGAGCCCATGATGCGCTCGGGGTTCAGCCCGGCGAACAGCTGGGCCAAGGCCGCGTCCTCGGAGCCGACGAGGGCGTCGGCGGGCAGGCGCACGTCGTCGAAGAACAGCGTGAACTGGTTGTCCGGCTCGATGACGTCCATCTCTTGGACGTTCTTCACCAGGCCGGGCGCGTCGACGGGGACGATGAACAGCGCGGGCTTGAGCTTGCCGGTCTTGTGGTCCTCGGTGCGCGAGACCACCAGGATGGCCTCGGCCTGATCGACACCGGAGATGAAGATCTTGCGGCCGTTGAGGATCCAGTCGCCGCCGTCACGCCGCGCGGTGGTGGTGATCTGGTGCGAGTTGGAACCGGCGTCGGGCTCGGTGATCGCGAAGACCATCTTCGACGAACCGTCGGCGAGCTTGGGCAGCCAGGTCTGCTTCTGCGCGTCGGTGCCGTACTTGGTGATGATGGTGCCGCAGATGGCCGGGGACACCACCATCAGCAGCAGGCCCGCGCCCTGGGCCGAGAGCTCTTCCTGCACCAGCGCCAGCTCGTACATGCCCGCGCCACCGCCGCCGTACTCCTCGGGCAGGTTCACGCCGAGGAAGCCGAGCTTGCCCGCCTCATCCCACAGTTCGCTCAGCGGCTCGTTCTTGCGCGAGAGCGGCAGCACGTAGTCGCGGTAGTTGTACTTGGTCGCCAGCGAGGCGACCGCCGCACGCAGCGCCTTCTGCTCTTCGGTTTCGTGGAAGCTCATGCCTGCTCCTGCTCTTCTTCCTCGACGACGGCGAGGACAGTTCCGACCTCGACCTGCTGGCCGACGGTCACGTTCAACGCACTGAGAACGCCGGTGGCCGGCGCGACGATGGTGTGCTCCATCTTCATGGCTTCCAGCCACAGGATCGGCTGGCCCTGGGTGACCTGGTCGCCCTCGGCCGCGCCGAGCCGGATCACGCTGCCGGGCATGGGCGCGAGCAGCGAACCCGCCGCGACCTGCTCGGACGGGTCGGTGAAGCGCGGCAACCTGCGCACGGCCACCGGGCCGAGCGGCGAGTCGACGGCAACCAGGTCGTCGTAGCGGGCGATCTCGAACTGGCGGCGCACCGGCCCACGTTCACCCGGCACGGCGAGCACGACCCGGTTCGGCGTGGCCGAGATCAGTTCCAGGCCCTCATGGCCCTCGACCGTCACGGCACCGGACCGGTCGAACCGGTAGCGCACCTCGTGCGTGCCGCTGGTACGGCTCTCGTAGGACTTGCGCTGCGGCTCCGACGCCAGGTTGCGCCAGCCACTGGGCGCCAGCCTGCCGAAGCGGTTGGCGGCGTGGTTGGCGGCCGAGTCCGCGAGCGCGGCGGCGACAATCGAGAGCGCCTCGTCGGCCTCGGACGCCAGCGGCGCGGACAGCACGGCCAGGTCGTGGGTGGCGAAGAAGGCGGTGTCGGTGTCACCGGCGAGGAACGCGGGGTGCCGCAGCACGCGCACGAGCAGGTCGCGGTTGGTGACCAGGCCGTGCAGCTTGGCCCGCTGGAGCGCGGTGGCGAGCAGATGCGCTGCCTCGGCGCGGGTTTCGGCGTAGGAGATGACCTTGGCCAGCATCGGGTCGTAGTGCACACCGACGACCGAACCGTCGACGACACCGGTGTCGAGGCGGACGCCCGGCTGCTCGAGCACAGTGAATTCGCCTGCGGTGAAGGGGATCTCGATCTTGTGCACGGGACCGCTCTGCGGCTGCCAGTCGTGCGCCGGATCCTCGGCGTAGAGCCGGACCTCGATCGAGTGGCCGCGCTGGGCGGGCTGTGTGGCGGGCAGCGGCAGACCGGACGCCACCTGCAACTGCAGGCGGACCAGATCGAGGCCGGTGGTCTGCTCGGTGACCGGATGTTCCACCTGCAGACGGGTGTTCATCTCCAGGAAGAAGAAGTCGCCCTTCTCGTCGGCGAGGAACTCGACGGTGCCCGCACCCTCGTATCCGATCGCCTCGGCGGCCAGCCGGGCCGCCTCGAACAGGCGATCACGCATGCCGTCGATCTTCTCGACCAGCGGCGAAGGCGCCTCTTCGACGACCTTCTGATGACGACGCTGGATCGAGCACTCACGCTCACCGACCGCCCAGGTCTTGCCGAAAGTATCGGACATCACCTGCACTTCGATGTGACGTCCGGTCTCGAGGTAGCGCTCGCAGAACACCGTCGGATCGCCGAAGGCGGACTCTGCCTCGCGCTGTGCGGCGGCGATCTGGTCTTGCAGATCACCCAGCTCACGCACCACACGCATGCCGCGACCACCACCACCGGCGGAGGCCTTGATGAGCACCGGCAGGTGCGCCTCGGTGACCTCGGCGGGATCGAGCTCGGCGAGGACGGGAACGCCCGCGGCGTCCATCATCTTCTTCGACTCGACCTTCGAACCCATCTGCTCGATGGCGGCGACCGGCGGGCCGATCCACACTAGGCCCGCGTCGAGCACCGACCGCGCGAATTCGGCGTTCTCGGAGAGGAATCCGTAGCCGGGGTGGATGGCGTCGGCACCGGCCGCGAGCGCGGCTTCGATGATCAGCTCGCCGCGCAGGTAGGTCTCGGCCGGGGTGTTGCCGGGCAGCCGGATGGCGGCGTCGGCCTCGGACACGTGCGGAGCCGCGGCATCCGCGTCGGAGTACACCGCGGTGGTACCGATACCCATCCGACGGCAAGTGGCGAACACGCGGCGCGCGATCTCACCACGATTGGCAACAAGAACATTCGTAATGGCCATGTTGTCGCGCCTCACATTCGGAAGACGCCGAAGCCCTCGGCGCCCTTGATCGGTGCCGTGTGAATGGCCGACAGGGCCATCCCCAGCACGGTGCGGGTGTCACGGGGGTCGATGATGCCGTCGTCGAAGAGCCTGCCCGACAGGAACATCGGCATCGCCTCGGCCTCGATCTGCGCCTCGACCATGGCGGCGATACCGGCCGCGGCCTCCTCGTCGAACGGCAGGCCCTTGGCCTCGGCCGCGCCGCGCTGCACGATGGTGAGCACGCCGCCCAGCTGCGCGCCGCCCATCACGGCCGACTTCGCGCTCGGCCAGGCGAACAGGAAGCGTGGGTTGAACGCGCGACCACACATGCCGTAGTGCCCGGCACCGTAGGAGGCGCCGATCAGCAGTGAGATGTGCGGGACCTTCGAGTTGGCCACCGCGTTGATCATCATCGCGCCGTGCTTGATGATGCCGCCGTGCTCGTAGTCCTTGCCGACCATGTAGCCGGTGGTGTTGTGCAGGAACAGCAGTGGCGTGTTCTTCTTGTTGGCCAACTGGATGAACTGGGTGGCCTTCTGCGATTCCTCGGAGAACAGCACACCGCGCGCGTTGGCCAGGATGCCGATCGGGAAGCCGTTGATCTCGGCCCAACCGGTGACCAGGCTGGAACCGTAGAGGGGCTTGAACTCGTCGAAGTCGGAGCCGTCGACGACGCGGGCGATCACCTCGCGCGGGTCGAACGGGATCTTCAGATCCGAGGGCACGATGCCGAGCAGTTCCTCGGGATCGTAGAGCGGCGAGATCACCTCCGCGCGCGGCTCGGGGCCCTGCTTCTTCCAGTTCAGCCTGCGCACGATGCCGCGGCCGATGCGGATGGCGTCCTGCTCGTCGGCGGCCATGTAGTCGGCCAGACCCGAAGTGCGGGCGTGCATCTCGGCGCCGCCGAGGGTCTCGTCGTCGGAGTCCTCACCGGTGGCCATCTTCACCAGCGGCGGGCCGGCCAGGAAGACCTTCGCGCCCTCCTTGACCATCACCACGTAGTCGGACATGCCGGGGATGTAGGCGCCGCCCGCGGTCGAGTTGCCGAAAACCAGGGAGATGGTGGGGATTCCGGCGGCCGAGGCCTGGGTGAGGTCGCGGAACATCGCGCCGCCCGGGATGAAGACTTCCTTCTGCGTGGGCAGATCGGCGCCGCCGGACTCGACCAGCGAGATCACCGGCAGGCGGTTCTCCTTGACGATGTCGTTGATGCGCAACGTCTTCCGCAGGGTCCACGGGTTGGACGTGCCACCGCGCACCGTGGGATCGGGCGCGACGATCATGCACTCGACGCCCTCCACGATGCCGATACCGGCGATCGTCGACGCACCGACGTGGAAGTCGCTACCCCAGGCCGCGAGCGGGCACAGCTCGAGGAATGGCGAGTCCTCGTCGAGCAGCAGCTCGATGCGCTCGCGGGCGGTGAGCTTGCCGCGCTTGTGATGGCGGGCCACCTTCTCGGGGCCGCCACCGGCGATGGCCTTGGCGAACTCGGCCTCGACCTCGGTGAGCTTGGTCGCCATCGCCTCCGCGGCGGCGGTGTACTCCGGCGACGCGGTGTCGAGGGTGGAACGGAAGGTCGTCACGACTGGTACCCCAATACTTTCGACGCCAGCATGGTCAGGATCTCGTTGGTGCCGCCACCGATGCCGATGATGCGGATGTCGCGGTAGATGCGCTCCACCTCGGACTCGCGCATGTAGCCCATGCCGCCGTGCAACTGGACGGCCTGGTTGGCGACCCATTCCACGGTCTCGACGGCGGTGTTCTTGGCGAAGCAGACCTCGGCGATGAGGCCCTGCTCGCCGTTCTCCACGCGCTCCACCAGCGAGCGGGTGTACACGCGGGCGGTGTCGACGCGGCGGGCCATCTCGGTGAGCGTCATCTGCACCGACTGGCGGCTGATCAGCGGGCGGCCGAAGGTCTCCCGGTTGCGGCACCACTCGAGGGTGAGGTCCAGCGCGCGCTGGGCCATCGAGTACGCCTGCACGGCCAGGCCGACCCGCTCGCTGACGAACGCGCTGGCGATCTGCGCGAAACCGGAGTTCTCGGCGCCCACCAGGTTGGCCGCGGGCACCCGCACATCGGTGAACGACAGCTCACCGGTGTCCGAGGCCAGCCAGCCCATCTTCTCCAGCTTGCGGGTGACCTCGAAGCCCGGCGTGTCGGTGGGCACGATGATCAGCGAGACCCCGGCGGCACCGGGCCCACCGGTGCGCACGGCGGTGACGATGAAGTCGGCGCGGCAGGCCGAGGTGATGAAGGTCTTGGCGCCGTTGATGATGTAGTCGTCGCCGTCGCGCACCGCCGAGGTGGTGAGGTGGCCGACGTCGGAGCCGCCGCCGGGCTCGGTGATGGCCAGCGAGCCGATCAGGTCACCGGCCAGTGTCGGCTTCACCCAGCGGTCGATCTGCTCCTGGTTGCCCGAGGCGATGATGTGCGGCAACGAGATTCCGCAGGTGAACAGCGATGCCCAGGTGCCGCCGGAGGCGCCCGCGTAGTGGAACTCCTCGCCCACGATGACGCCGTCGATGGGCGAACCGCCCTCGCCACCGGCGAATTCGGGGTACTCGATGCCGAGCAGGCCGAGTTCGCCTGCCTTCTTGTGCAGCTCACGCGGCAGGGCGCCTTCACGCTCCCAGGAGTCCAGGTCGGGCAGGATCTCCCGCTCGACGAACCCGCGCACGGTGGCGCGCAGCTCTTTTCGTTCCGGCGTGTCCCATACAGATGTCATGCGAGCAGCTCCGTCGGCATGTCGATGTGGCGGGAGCGCAGCCATTCGCCGAGCCCCTTGGCCTGCGGGTCGAAACGCGCCTGGTAGGCGACGCCCTTGCCGAGCAGGCCGGTGATGATGAAGTTGATCGCGCGCAGGTTGGGCAGTACGTGCCGGGTGACGTCGAGTTCGGCTGTCTCGGGCAACAATTCGCGCAGCTTCTCGACGGTGAGGGTGTGCACGAGCCAGCGCCACTGCTCCTCGGTGCGCACCCAGACGCCGATATTGGCGTCACCACCCTTGTCGCCGCTGCGGGCCAGCGCGATGCTGCCGAGTGGGACACGACGGGTCTCGGTGGGCGGCAGCGGTTCCGGCAGAGCGGGTTCCGGAAGCGGTTCGAGGGCACGAGTTTCCGTCGCAGCAGCGATGTCGACGCGGGTGCCGTCGGCGAGAACCGCGACGTGGGGTACCTCGTGCGCGTCGACATAGCCGGGGGTGAAGACACCGTAGGGCGAACCGTTGCCGGGCAGCGCGGTGAAGGTACAACCCGGGTAACTGGCGAGCGCCAATTCCACAGCGACACTGGAGAACCCGCGACCGACTTTGTTCGGATCCGGGTCGCGCACCACACAGCGGAGGATGGCGCTGGCCTGCTCCTCGGTGTCGGCATCCGGACGGTCCAGACGCGCAAGGGTCCAGTTGATCTCGGCGGGCTTCACCGGCAGCCACGAGTCGAGCTGCCGCTGTGCCAGTTCGGCTTTCGCCTCGATCTCCAGACCGGTGAGGATGAACGCCATCTCGTTGCGGAATCCGCCGAGGGTGTTGAGCGAGACCTTGAGCTGGGGCGGCGGCGCCTCACCGGTGACACCGCTGATGAGAACGCGGTCCGGGCCCTCCTGGCTCAGGGCGATGCTGTCCAGGCGGGTGGTCACATCGGGTCCGGCGTAGCGCGCGCTCTGGATCTCGTACATGAGCTGCGCTTCGACCGTGTCCACGGTGACCGCGCCACCCGTGCCCGCGTGCTTGGTGATGACACTCGACCCGTCGCGACGGATCTCGGCGATCGGGAAACCGGGGCGGCCGAGATCACCGAGTTCGGTGAAGAAGGCGAAGTTGCCGCCGGTGGCCTGCGTGCTGCACTCGATCACGTGGCCGGCCACCACGGCGCCCGCCAGCGCGTCGTAATCGGTTCGGCCCCAACCGAAGTGGGCCGCCGCCGGGCCGACGATCACCGAGGCATCAGTCACCCGGCCGGTGACGACGATGTCGGCACCGGAGTTCAGGCACTCCACGATGCCCCAAGCGCCGAGGTAGGCGTTGGCCGTGAGCGGCTGACCGAGGCCGAGCTCGCCCGCCCGGGCGACGAGGTCGTCGCCTTCGACGTGGGCGATCTTGGCGTCGAGACCGAGGTCGGCGGCGACCTTGCGCAGTCGCTCGGCCAGCCCGGCCGGATTCAGGCCGCCCGCGTTGGTGACGATCTGGACGTTGCGCTCGAGCGCCAGGCCGAGGCACTCCTCGATCTGCTTGACGAAGGTCTTGGCGTAGCCGAGGCTCGGGTCCTTCATCCGGTCGCGGCCGAGGATCAGCATGGTGAGTTCGGCGAGGTAGTCGCCGGTGAGCACGTCGAGGTCACCGCCCTCGAGCATTTCACGCATTGCGCTGAGCCGGTCGCCGTAGAAACCGGAGCAATTACCGATCCGGATGAGGTCCGGGTCAGCGGAGAGTGCACTCATGGCACCCAGGATCACATCGGTCCCGTAAAAAAGCAAGCATGCGTGCTTGTTAACTGCGGGCAATTCACCAGGCAAGATGGAGAACATGTCTGCGGTCCTGCTCTTCGCCCTCGCCGGTTTCCTGCTCGGCGGCGCCTACACCACCTGGAAGAACAATCGCGCGATGTCGATCGCCCTGATCGCCGCGGCCGCCCTCGCCGCCGCAGGCGCTTTCCTCTGGCTCTGACCGCCAAGGGTTTCGCAAGCCCCGGGTAAGGCGCGCACTGTTGGCTTGCACCCATGTTCACCTGGTACGTCGGACTGCTCGCGGTCAGCGGCTTCGCGATGATCGCGATGGCAAACGTCAACAACGGTCAGAGCGAGCTGTCGCGCGGCCTCAACGCCGTGTTCGGCGTCGTCTACCTCGGCTACGGCGGCTATCTGATGTTCGTGTTCGAGGGCGGCAGCTATCTGATCTTCTTCCAGGCCTTCATCCTGCCCGTGCTGCTGGCCGTCGACTTCGCGCGGCGAACGGACTGGCAGGCGCTGACCACCAGGCCGACACCGACTCAGCAGGCGTTCCGGGCCTACTGGAAGGAACAGGATCGGCTGGCCAAGCGGTCAGGCCGGGGTTAGCTTGAAGATCTTCACGTCCTCGGGGACACCGTTGAGGGGGGCCGCCCAGAAGTTGCGGCGGTAGAGCTTGGCGGTGACGCCCAGTTCGGGGAGGGTTTCCGGGCGCAGGGCGGCCATGGTCGTGCTGGAGATCATGGTGTTGCCGTTGCCGCCCGCCTCCATCATGCGGGCGGCGATGTTCACGTCGACGCCGAGCCAGTCGCCACCGATCTCGCGCGGGGAACCGGTGTGCAGACCGACGCGCATGCGCGGTTTGTAGCCCTGTACCTCCACGTCCGCGAGGTTTCGGCGGGCCGCGAGGGCAGCGCGCACCGCGCGGTCGGGTGAGGAGAACACGGCCATCAGGCCGTCGCCCATGCGTTTGACCACCTGGCCGCCGCGCTCGGCGATCGGCGGTTCGATGGCCTTGGCCACCTTGCGCAACAGGTCGAGGGTGCGTTCGTCGCCCGCGGCCAGCGCCCAGCTGGAGAAGCCGACCAGGTCGGTGAACACGATCGTCACCTCCTCGGTGCCCCGGCCACGTCCGACGCGCTCGAGGGCGGCCTGCCACACCTGCAGCGCGCCGAAACCGATCTCGCGTGCCGCCGTCGGCGCGCCACCGGCGATCCGGTCGGCGACCCTGGCCACCGCCCGCGCCCCACCCGGCCCCGACACCGACAGCGGATCGCCGAACGACGGGTCGCCCGGTAGCTGCTGACGGGCCTTGCGCAACGCGCCGATCACATCGGCACGACGGTTGGCGGCCTGCAGTTTCGACGAGATCTGCACGCGACGACGACCGTTGCGGGCACCGGACTCCTCGGAGTCGGCATCGACGGTCGGCTCCAACGGGATGAACACCTCGGCGTCAGCGTCACGCTGTCGCGGATCCGGCGCGCCAGAAGGCGTTTCACTCACGGCCTGAGCCTACAGTCCCTCCACCCCGGAATTTAAGGCCAGACTTGGGTGCGGGGTGAATTGCGTCGGCGGCCAGACGGTGTCGGGGGTGGAGGTAGTCCGTGCCCGGTGAGTTACCCATGTGCTTGCGAGATATGTGGGGATACGCGAAACCCCCGGCGTCCGGGCAGCGGACGCCGGGGGTTTCCGGGTACGACCTCCCGACAAGGTCGGCCCCACGCGGCCCGGGCTTGTTGCGAGGGCAGCCCGGGCAGGACCAGGTCAGGCGTCGCGGCGGTTCACTACCACCAGGGCGCCGGCGAAGACGATGACGCAGAACGCGGCGAAGTACGCCAGGCTGCCCCATACTCCCCAGTGCCAGTCGCCCGAGACTTCCTCGACCGACAGGAAGCGGTTCACGTTGGCGAAGGGCAGGAACGGGTTGACCGCGCGGCCGAAGCTGCCGAACGCGCCGAGCAGGCTCTCGATGAGCAGCGGCCACAGCACGATGAGCGAGATGGCGGCCGCGGACTGGCGAACCAGCACACCCACACCGACCGCGAGCAGCACGCTCAGGAAGGCGTAGATCGGGATGCCGTAGATGGCGCGCCAGTTGCCGTCGAGCACCAGCATCGGGGCATCGTCACCGACGATCGCCTTGGCAACCACGAAGGCTGCCAGCGCGAGCACGCCGGTCAGCACCGCCGCGTACACACCGACCAGGCCGGCCTTGGACACGATCACCTTCGACCGGTTGGGCACCGCGAGGAAGCTCGTCCGGATCACTCCGAAGCGGTATTCGCTGGTCACCGTGAGCGCGGCCATGATCATCAGCACCATCACGCCGAAGCCCGTCACGCCCGACGTCGCCAGACTCGGGGTGAGCATCGGCGGCCCCTCGCCCGGCTCGGTCGCCTGGGAGGTGTCGACACTGGTGATGACGGCCATCAGGGCCGCGAGGCCGATGCCGAGGAGCACCACCACCGCCGAGCACCACCACGGCGAACGGGTGGAGGTGAGTTTGATTCGTTCCGCAGCGAGCACGCCCATCAGAGCGCACCTCCCATCACCTGATCGATTCCCCCGCCGTGGTATTCCACGGCGCCGCCGGTCATCCGCATGAACGCCTCCTCGAGGGAGGCCTGCTGCGGTGCCAGCTCGTAGAGCGTGACGCTGTTGGTTCCCGCGACCTTGCCGACCTCGTCGCTGGTCACCCCGGTGACGACCAGCGCGGCGTCGCCGTCTTCGCGCACGGTCATGCCGTGCGAGGTGAGCAGGCTGCGCAGCTGGTCGAGCTGCGGGCTCCGCACGCGCACCGACTGTTCGGACGCGCGGTCGATGAAGTCCTTGGTTGTGGTGTCGGCGATGAGTTTGCCGCGACCGATGACGATCAGATGGTCGGCGGTCTGCGCCATCTCCGAAAGCAGGTGGCTCGAGACCAGCACCGTGCGGCCCTCGGCGGCGAGACGCTGCATGAACCGGCGGATCCACAGGATGCCCTCGGGGTCGAGACCGTTGACCGGCTCGTCGAACAGCAGCACCTTCGGATCACCCAGCAACGCGCCGGCAAGGCCGAGCCGCTGTGACATGCCGAGCGAGAAGCCGCCGGCGTTCTTACCCGCCACCTCGGACAGGCCGACCAGCCGCAGCACCTCCTCGACCCGGTCCTTGGGCAGGTCGTTGGACGCGGCGAGCCATTGCAGATGCGCGCGCGCCGACCGGTTGGGATGCACCCATTTGGCGTCGAGCAGCGCACCCACCTGGGTGAGTGGCCGCTCGAGCTCCTGGTACAGCTTGCCGCCGATCAACGCGGTGCCCGCGGTGGGTTTGTCCAACCCGAGGATCATCCGCATCGTCGTCGATTTACCCGCACCGTTGGGTCCCAGGAACCCGGTCACCTGTCCAGGCTGGACGGTGAACGAGAGATCCTGGACCGCGACGGTCTGGCCGAATTTCTTGGTCAGGCCCCTCAGCTCGATCATGCGTCCAGCATGCCCCAGCAAACCCGGCGCGCGCGTCGCCTGGAAGTCGCGAGTCGGGTCATCCTCGAGGATGACCCGAACCCTTAGCGGGCTGGGGAAGAAGCCTGAGCCCAGAAACGCTTCGGGATACGGCCCGCCTGCCGGGCGAGGTAGCCGCCGCGCACGGCCGCGGCCATCGCCGACGCCATCAGCTCGGGTTCGCGGGCCCGGGTGACGGCGGTGGCGAGCAGCACGGCCGAGCAGCCGAGTTCCATAGCGAGCGCGGCATCGCTGGCCGTGCCGATGCCCGCGTCGAGAATCACCGGCACGCCCGCGCCCGCCACGATCATCTCGATGTTGTGCGGGTTGCCGATGCCGAGACCGGTGCCGATCGGTGAGCCGAGCGGCATCACGGCGGCGCAACCGGCGTCTTCGAGACGGCGGGCCAGGGTGGGGTCGTCGGTGGTGTAGGGCAGCACGACGAAACCGTCGTCGACCAGCTTCTCGGCGGCGTCGAGCAGTTCGAACGGGTCCGGTAGCAGCGTGCGCTCGTCGGCGACGACCTCGAGCTTCACCCAGTTCGTCTCCAGCGCCTCGCGCGCGAGCTGGGCGGTGAGCACGGCCTCCGCGGCGGTGCGGCAGCCCGCCGTGTTCGGCAGCAGGGTGATGTCCAAGCGTTTCAGCAGGTCGAGCACGCCGGTGCCGCCGACCGCGTCGACGCGGCGCATGGCGACCGTGGTGAGTTCGGTGCCCGAGGCGATCAGGGCCTGCTCGAGCACTGCGAGGTTCTCGGCGCCGCCGGTGCCCATGATGAGCCGCGAACCGAACTCCTTGTCCGCGATCCGCAATGGTGCGAGGTCAGCCACCCTGCACCGCCGTGAGCACCTCGATGGTCCAGCCGCGGCCGACCGGTTCGTCCCAGCGCGACTTCGGGAACACCGCGCCGTCGACCGCCAATGCCACACCCTGACAGGGCAATTCGAGCCGGGTGAGCAGTTCGCGGACGCTGAGCGGCTCGGCGAACTCGTGGTCGGCACCGTTGACGGTGACGCCGATCGGGATGGTCATCGGGTTCCTCCTCGAGACAGCACGGATGCTGGAAAACGTTGCGGTGCGGCCAGTTCGGCGACCGGCGTGGTGACACCGTCGAGCAGACCGGGGACCAGGGCCGCGGTGAGCGCGAGGGTGAGCATGCCGTTGCGGCCGTGTCCGGTGGCCGCGAGTACCCGGTCGTCGAGTGGGCCGAGCAGCGGCAGGTTGTCGGGGGTGGCGGGGCGGGAACCGGCGGCGGCCTCGGCGAGCTCGTATTCGCCGATGCCGGGCAGGATGGCTTCGGCGTCGGCGATCAGGTCGCGGACCCCGCCGACGGTGACCGTCGTGTCGAGCCCGGCCTCGTATTGTGTTGCGCCGAGGACGATTCCGTCCACCCTTGGCACCAGGTAGACCGGCCTGCCGTGCACTCGCGCACGGATCACCCGGGTCGGCGGTGGGCTCACACCCGGCCTGCGGCGCAACCGCAGGATCTCCCCCTTCACCGGGCGCACCGGCAGGCCGGGCCACAGCTCGGCGGATCGTGCACCCGCCGCGAGGACGATCCGGTCGTGCGGTAGATCCTCCAGTGCGGCAACGGCTTCCGCGCGGATCTCGATGCCCGAAGCGGCACAGGCAGCGTGCAGTGCGCGCAGGACGCGGCGATTGTCGACGGCCGGTTCCGTCCTGGCGTGCAGACCCGCGCGGACGGTGCGGGCCAGCGCCGGTTCCAGCGCGCGGACTCCGGCGCGGTCGAGGACAGGAAGATCGTGACCGAAACCGGCGAGCCAATCGGCGACGGTGTGCAGGTCCTGGGCGTCGGCGGCGTCGAGGGCGACGGTGAGGGTTTCGTCGGCGACGAAGACGGACTCGCCGGTGATCGCGCGCAGCTGCTCGGCGAAGGACGGCCAGGCGGCCAGGGCAGCGGCGCCGAACTCCAGCACGCGGTCTTCACCGGGCCAGCCCTCCGACAGCGGTGCGAGCATGCCGCCCGCGACGAAGGACGCACCGGTTCCGGGGGCCGGGTCGAACACAGTGACGGTCCAGCCCGCCTCGGCGGCCCGCCATGCGACGGCGAGTCCGACGGCACCGCCGCCGACAACCGCCAGTGTCCGCATCACCGATCCTCCGTCACTCTTGCGGCTGGCGCCGCAGGTCCCCGACTTGTCGCCGGGGCGTACGCGGCTTATGCCGCAGGTCCCGACCTGTTGCCGGGGCGTACGCGGCTTGTGCCGCAGGTCCCGGACATGTCGCCGGGGCATACGGCTTATGCCGCAGGTTTCTGACCTGCTGCGGGTATCCGCGGCAGGCGCCGCCCGTCGCACCCTCCGGTCGGTCCGGATCACGGCGGCCGCGAAACCAGCCGACCGCTGGTCGAACATCGATCGGGTTCGGCGGTCGGCTCGGCGGGGTCGCCGCGAGTCCGCCGACTTTTCCGGGTTTCGACGTTCGCGGTTCCACGGTAGCGCGACTACCGTCGTCACTGTGCAGCCCTCCCATCCGAACCGTTCCGTCCCGCCGAGGGAACGCCTCTCCTCGGCCCTGCTGTATCTGTGCACCGACGCGCGCCGGGAGAAGGGCGATCTGGCCAGATTCGTCGATGCCGCGCTGGCCGGTGGTGTCGACATCGTGCAGTTGCGTGACAAAGGGTCGCCGGGCGAGGCCGAGTTCGGGCCGCTCGAGGCGAAGGCCGAACTCGGTGCGCTCGCCGAGATCAAGGCGGCCACCCGGCGGCACGGCGCGCTGCTCGCGGTGAACGACCGGGCCGATATCGCCCTCGCCGCCGGCGCCGACGTGCTCCACCTGGGCCAAGGTGATCTCCCGCCCGCCTACGCGCGCCGCATCCTCGGCCCCGATGTGGTGATCGGCCGGTCCACCCACAACCGCAACCAGGCCGGTCTGGCCGCGATCGACGGCCACCTCGACTACTTCTGCACCGGCCCCATCTGGACCACCCCCACCAAACCGGGCCGCCAAGCCGCGGGCGTAGACCTGATCCGCACCACCGCCGACTCCCACCCGACGCTCCCCTGGTTCGCGATCGGCGGCGTCGACACCGAGCGCCTCCCGGAGGTCCTCGAAGCCGGAGCCCGGCGCGTGGTCGTCGTCCGCGCGATCACCGAGGCCGCCGACCCCGAAGCCGCCGCCCACGAACTCAAATCGGCCCTCCTCGCCGCCTCCTGAACCTGGACGCTTGATCGCTATTGCCCGCCGAAGGGAATTGGCGGGCATCGGTGAGGTTCAGGACAGGAGGTCGGCTCGGGTGACGGTGGGGCCGGTGGTCGGGTTGTCGAGGAGGATTTCGGCGCCGGGGCCGGTGACCGTGGTGTGCAGCCAGTAGAAGCCGTGGCCGGACAGGTCGACGGTGCGGGGTAGGGCGGGGGCCAGGTCGGGGGTGACATCGACGACGCGCAGGGGGACGGCGCGCAGGCCGACCCAGGCGGCGGCGAAACCGGGGTGCAGGGGCAGGGCGGTGACGTCGTCTTCGGGGACCCAGGCCAGTTCGGTGCTCTCCTGGTTGGGGACCGTCGGCAGCGTGCTCGCCGCGTCGGCGACGACAGTCGTGTAGGTCCAGCCGCTGGGTGCGGTCATGGTGAGGCGTTCGGCGCGCACGCGCACGGCGTCGGCGCTGATCCCGGCCTCTTCCTCGGCTTCGCGGACCGCCGCGTGCCGGGCGGTCTCGTGGGAATCGCGGGCCCCACCGGGCAGCGCCCACGTGCCGCCCTGATGACTCCACGCGGCCCGATGCTGCAACAGCACCGCCGACCCACCACCGGGCAGCGGCGCGCGCAGCAGCAGGCCCGCCGCACCGAACTTGCCCCAGTGCCGGACACCACCCGGGCTGTCCGCCCACCCGTCTCCGTCACCGCGCATCCAATACCCTCTCCCTAGCAGCCGTGCAGCAACCGCCACGGGGGTGTCTGAGGGGCTGCGGCACCGGTACGACCACAATAAACTCCGCACCAGGACGGGTGCGCGGACAGGACGGGGAGGTGAGCGATGGTCGAACCGGGAAACCGCGAGGCGGCGACCGAGGTCGCGGCTGTCCGTACCGGCCCGTCACCGCAGGTGGAAGCGGGTGCCGACCCGCGAGCCGCGACTCGGCGGATGCCCTTGCGCAGACCGGTCCTCGTCGCCGATCGACCGCCCGCACCCGATGTGAAAGCCCTGCGCGCGCAGTTCCAGCCCGCCCGCTTGCGAGGGTTCGCGCGGTCGACGCCGGGCCGATTGCTCGCCGCCGGACTGGTGCTGATGCTGCTCTGCGTAGCCGCGGGCATGGTGACTTCGACGACCGTGAGCGAGCGCAAGCAAGCTTTGGGCGTCCTGCTCGACGACACTGAACCCGACGCGCATTCGGCCAACCACCTCTACACCTCGCTCTCGATCGCCGACGCTGCCGCCGGCCGCGCCTTCATCGCGGGCGGTGTCGAACCCGAGGAGGTGCGCGACCGCTATACCCAGGCCATCGGTGAAGCGGCCGCCGAGCTGGTCACCCAGGCCGGTCACATCTCCGCCGAGGAGGCGGCCGACCCCGCTGGCACCGACCGGCGCCTGCGCACGGGCATCGCGACCGGCCTGCCCGTGTATACCGGGCTGATCGAGACCGCGCGGGCCAACAACCGCAACGGCTTCCCGGTGGGCGCGGCGTATCTGAGCGAGGCCTCGCACCAGATGCAGACCATGCTGCTGCCGATGGCCGAGGAACTCGAAGACCACCGCTTCGACGCGGTGACCGCCGCCCAGCACCGGCACGTGCAGCCGCCGTGGGTCGCGATCGGGCTGCTCGTGCTCACGCTCGCCGCGCTCGTCTACGTGCAGGTGGAGCTGGCGCGCCGGTCGCGGCGGGTTTTCAATATGGGCCTGTTGATCGGTACCGCGATGGTGGCGCTCACTCTGCTGTGGACGGTCGCCGGCGGGTCGGTGTCGGCGGTGGCGATGATCCGCTGCCGCGACGAGGGCGCGGTGCCCGCCGCGCGGCTGGCCGAGAGCCGGATCCTGGTGCAGCAGGCCAGGGCCGCCGAAATGGTGAAGCTGGTGCGCCGCGACGCCACCGGCGACTACGACCGCACCTTCGACGCCAATGCCGCCCGGCTCGCCGAACTCCTCGACGGTTACCCGTCCGGCGCACCGGCCGCCGACGAGGTGACCGACGCGCGCGCCGCGCTGACCCGCTGGCAGTCGGCGCATCAGCGGATGAACGACACCCTCCAGCGTGGTGACTTCGTCGGCGCCGCCGCCGTGGCGACCGGCCCGAGCGCCGCCGATTCGGCCGCCCAGGTCGACGCGCTGGAACGCGCCCTCGACGACGCGCGGACAGCCACGCGGGATCGGTTGCGGGACAAGGTGTCCCAGGCCACCGATGTGCTCTCTTTCCTGGCTCCCGGCGCCCTGGTGCTCGGCATCGCCGCCGCCGTCTGCGTGGCGCTCGGGCTCTGGCCCCGGCTGCGGGAGTACCGGTGAGGCGGGGGCGCGCCGTCGCGGCGCTGCTGCTGGTCGCGCTGCTCGGCGGCTGTTCCGACAACAGCACACCGGCACCCGACGAAAACACGGTGTATTCCGAACCGCCCCTGCCCGCCAAGGCGATTCCCATCGGCACCGACACCCCGCTGCCGCCGCGCACCGGCGAGCAGTGCGGCGATCCGACCGCGAGCCTGCGTCCGAGCACCGCCGACGGGCCGACGATCGCGGCCATCCGCGCGCGCGGCAGGCTGGTCGTCGGGCTGGACGCGGGCAGCAATCTGTTCAGCTTCCGCGACCCGGTGACCGGGCGCATCGTCGGCTTCGACGCCGATATCGCCCGCGAGATCGCCCGCGACCTGCTCGGCAATCCGGACCTGATCGAATACCGCAGTCTCGCTTCGGAAGAGCGGGAAAAGGCGCTGCAGGAGCGCACCGTCGACCTGGTGGCCAAGACGATGACGATCACCTGCGAACGACGCGAACGGGTGGCGTTCTCGACGGTGTACCTGCGCGCCGATCAGCGGGTGCTCGCGATGAAGAACTCCGGGATCCGTGGTCTCGCGGACCTGGCGGGCAAGCGGGTGTGCGTGGTGCGCGGAACCACCTCGCTGGACCACATCCGCCGCGATCAGCCCGCCGCGACCATCCTCACGGTCCCGACCTGGGCGGACTGCCTCGTCGTCCTGCAGCAACGCCAGGTCGACGCGGTGAGTACCGACGACGCCATCCTCGCCGGTCTCGCCGCCCAGGACCCCTACACCGAGGTGGTCGGTGCCAGCATCAGCGCCGAGCCCTACGGCATCGGTATCCCCAAGGGCGACGACGACCTGGTCCGCTTCGTCAACGCCACCCTCGACCGCATCCGCACCGACGGCACCTGGACCCGCATCCACCGCCGCTGGCTGTCCACGCTCGGCGAAGCGACACCACCCGCCCCGAAGTACCAGGACTGATCGCGATGAGTACAACGCCACCGAAAGGCGCACCGGGCCACGGCGACCCGGACGATCAGTCACACGCCGACGACGCGGCGCCCGAACTCGCCCCACGCCCCGAACCCACCAGCCTCACCCAACGCCCGAAACCCGGCACGCTCCCCGGCGGCTGGACTCTGCCACCCTCCGCTGAGGACGACGAAACCAAACCCCTCCCGAAACTCCCCCTCGGACAACCCCGTCCGAGCCCCACCGGCACGACCCCACGTCCGCACGCAGCCGCACCCCAGGCGAGTCCGAACATGGCAGCCGACCCGCTTCGCGAGACGCCGGGAGCTGTTGTCGCACAGCCCGCTTCAACGCGTGCGGGTTCCAAAGCAACGCCACCCCACCGGCCTACCCCGGAATCGGCAGCGACCGAGTTGAGTCATCGGCCTGTCGAGCGGGAGCCGTCCGAAACTCAGGCCGCCCCTGGGCTCGCGGAGCCGGAATGGCCGGCCACGCAGGCAAGTACACGCCGCGAGCCCACATCGAACAGCCCCGCCGAGCGCCCGACGGTCGACGAACCTCCCGGGACTCAGGCGTCGACAAGGGCGCCCATGGACGACCTTTCGGATACGCAGGCCGCACAGCGAACGGACCAGTTCAGCGCCGCCGAGCTGGGAGCCTATGCGGCCACCCAGGCGGCGGCACGCACTCCTTTTCCCACGGAGTCTGCGGCGGCTGGGCAGGCTGCGGAACGCGCTGCCGAGCCCGGGGCTGCACCGGCCGGGCCAGGGACTGCGGCGGCAACGCGGGCGGCCGAACGCACTGCCCCGCCTGCCGAGTCCGGGGCTGCGGCCGCCACCCAGGCAGCCGAACGTACTACACCGCCTGCCGGGTCAGGGTCTGCGGCGGCAACGCGGGCGGCCGAACGTGCTGTCCCGCCTGCCGACTCCGGGGCTGCGGCGGCCACCCAGGCAGCCGAACGCACTGCCCCGCCTGCCGGCTCCGGGGCTGCGGCGGCTACGCAAGCGGCAGAACGTAAGTCGGGGGCTGCGGCTGCCACTCAGGCGGCAGCGCGTACTGCCGCGCCTGCGGAAACGGGGGCTGCGGCTGCCACTCAGGCGGCAGAGCGTGCTGCTGTGCCTGCGGAAACGGAGTCCGGGGCGACGGTGCGGTCGGGGCGGAGTGTGCGGACGGCGCGGTCGCGGCCGACGCGGCGGTTGGGGGCCGGGCTGGTGCCGATTCCGACCGTGACGCCCGCTGATCCACGGGATGCGGTGCTCACCGATCCGGTGGTGTCGGAGGGGCGGCGGTTCTGCTGGCGGTGCGGGGATCCGGTCGGCCGGTCGACGCCCGCACGGGCCGCATCGAGCAGTGGTGAGTGCCAGACCTGTGGTGCCGCTTATGATTTCCGGCCGTCTCTGCACGAGGGCGACATGGTGGCCGGGCAGTACGAGATCCAGGGTTGTCTCGCGCACGGCGGGCTCGGCTGGATCTACCTGGCGATCGACCGCAATGTCAGCGACCGGTGGGTGGTGCTCAAGGGCTTGCTGCACGCGGGCGATGCCGAAGCGCAGGCCGTGGCGGTGGCCGAACGGCAGTTCCTGGCCGAGGTGGCGCATCCGAGCATCGTCAAGATCCACAACTTCGTCGAGCACACTGCCGGTGACGGGTCGAGTATCGGCTACATCGTCATGGAGTACGTGGGCGGAAAGTCGTTGCGCGACATCCTCGATGCCCGCCCGCACGGTGAACGGATGCCGGTGGCCGAGGCCATCGCCTATGTGCTCGAGGTATTGCCCGCGCTCGAACACCTGCATTCGATCGGGCTCACCTACAACGACCTCAAGCCCGACAATGTGATGGTCACCGAGGACCAGGTGAAACTGATCGACCTCGGCGCCGTGGCCACCATCGATGCCTACGGAAACCTCTACGGCACCAAGGGTTTCCAAGCGCCCGAGATCGCCAGGACCGGACCCACCCCCGCCTCCGACGTGTACACGGTCGGCCGTACGCTCGCCGCCCTCACCCTGCACCTGCCGAGCGAGCACGGCCGCTACCTAGATGGCTTGCCCGACCCTGCCGCCGAACCCGTGCTCGCCCGCTACGAGTTCTTCCACCGTTTCCTGCTCACCGCGACCGATCGCGATCCGAACCGGCGCTTCCCTTCGGCGCGGGCAATGTCGGCGCAGCTGGCCGGGGTTTTGCGCGAGATCCTCGCCCAGGACACCGACACCGAACATCCCCAGCTGTCCACAGTGTTCAGTCCACAGCGCACCAGTTTCGGCACCGAGGAGCTCATCAGCCAGACCGATGCCTATCTCGACGGCGTGGGCCGCTCACCGCTGATGGACTCGGGCGAAGTGGTCGCGGCGCTGCCGATTCCGCTGATCGACCCCGCCGACCCGGCCGCTCCCCTGCTGGCCGCCACCGCCAATCCCGAACCCGAGCGCGTCCTGGAGGCCCTGCACGACGCCCGCGAACGGGCCGAGGCCGACCCCGACAACGCACCGGAAACCCTCGCCGGTGAACTCCTCTTCGCCGAGGCCCGCGCGCGGCTCGAGCTCGGCGAATCGGCTGCCGTGCTGCATTTGCTCGAGCGGGTGCCGAACGATTCCGATTGGCGTGCGGACTGGTTCGCCGGTCAGGCGCATCTGCTGGAACTCGACTACGAGGCGGCGTTCGATTCGTTCGAGGCGGTCCTTCGCGTGCTCCCCGGCGAGATCGCCCCCAAGCTGGCACTGGCCGCGACGGCGGAACTCATTCTGCAGCACTGGGATTCCCCGGAACCCGAGCAGTGGCGAGCCTTCGCGGAACGCTATTACGACACCGTATGGCGCACCGATCGCGCCGTGGTGAGCGCCGCCTTCGGCCTGGCCAGGCAGTTGGCCGTGGCGGGCCGGGTCGGTGAAGCTGTGCACGCCCTCGACGACGTTCCGGCCGCGTCCCGCCACTTCACCACCGCCCAGACGACGGCAATCCTGTTGCTGCTCACAAGCGCTCCCGTCGCCGACCTGGACGAGCAGGTGCTGCGCCTGGCCGCTTCCCGCGCCCAGTCCGTCCCGCCCGGTGAACACCGCGCCACCCTCATGCGCACCCTGGTGCAGGGCACGGCCCTGGCGTGGCTGCAGGCAGGCAATTCACCGAAACGCAAGGACGCCAAGCTCTTCGGTCGTCCCTTCGACGAACGCGACCTGCGCGATGGCACCGAAACCGGCCTGCGCGCCCTGGCCCGCAATGCCGCCGACCGCACCCACCGCTACGCGCTGATCGACCTGGCCAACTCGCTACGCGCCAAAACCTGGTTCTGAGACATCGGCGTACAGGGACTCGACGCTCCATCGGTGCGCCCCCGGCCGGTCCAGATCAAGGCGGCCGAGAAACCGAGCCCTGTGGGTGCCAGTCCCTCAGCTTGTGAGCTGGTGGGCGGCCCGGGCGATGGCGAGTTCCTCGTTGGTGGGGACCACCAGAACCTCGACCGGGGAGAATTCCGGCGAGATGCGGCGGACTCCTGGCGTCCGGTTTTCGTTGCGTCCCGGATCGACCTCGATACCCAGGCCCGTCAGCCCGGCGAGCGCGTCCGCGCGCACGTTCGCTGCGTTCTCGCCGACACCTGCGGTGAAGACGACGACATCCACCGAGCCGAGCTCCACCAGGTACGCGCCCAGGTAGCGGCGCAGGCGGTGAATGTAGACGTCATAGGCCAGTTTCGCTGCGGCATCTCCCTTGTCGACCAGCTCGCCCAGCTCCCGGAAATCGTTGACCCCCGACAACCCCTTGAGCCCGGAATCGCGGTTGAGCAGGTGCTCCACCTGCGCGAGATCCAGATCGGCCACGCGCACCAGGTGCGGCACGATGCCGGGATCGAGGTCGCCGGGCCGCGTACCCATCACCAGGCCCTCGAGCGGGGTCATACCCATGGTCGTGTCCACCGCGACGCCGCACCGGATGGCCGACGCGGACGCACCGTTGCCCAGGTGGAAGACGATCTGGTTCAGCTCGGTGTAGTCACGTCCGAGGAACTCGGCGGCCTTCTCCGACACGTACTGATGCGAGGTGCCGTGAAATCCGTACTTGCGAATACCGTGCGCGGCAGCGACTTTCGCGTCGATAGCGTAGGTCTTGGCGGCATCGGGCAGCCCGTGGAAGAAGGCGGTGTCGAACACGGCGACCTGCGGGATGCCGGGCAGCAACTCCCGTGTCGACTCGATGCCGACGGCATTGGCCGGGTTGTGCAGCGGCGCGAGCTCGGACAGGTCGCGGATGGTGGTGAGCACGTCGTCGGTGACGATCGTCGGCTCCCAGAACACCTCGCCGCCGTGCACCACCCGGTGCCCGACCGCCCCGACGCCGACGGTGGTCAGGTCGATACCCGTCTCCCGGAACATCTCGAAGGCCTGCCGCAGCCCGTCACGATGATCGGCGAT
The DNA here is from genome assembly GCF_040639775.1 of Nocardia sp. NPDC023733. Classification (NCBI taxonomy): domain Bacteria; kingdom Bacillati; phylum Actinomycetota; class Actinomycetes; order Mycobacteriales; family Nocardiaceae; genus Nocardia; species Nocardia sp. NPDC023733. The sequence continues at coordinate 319,078 of NZ_JBFAAN010000004.1, forward strand.
CGGCCCGTCGTGCACCAGTTTTCGCCCACCGCACTCGTGCACGATGCGCCCACCGTGCGCCTCACCGATCTTCTCGGCCAGCCCGGAGGCGACCACCTCACCCGAATCCGCGTGCAGCAGCTGGTATTTGATCGACGACGACCCGGAGTTCAGCACCAGGACCAGGTCACTCACTTCGCGTCTCCCTGCGCTTGGATGGCGGTGATCGCCACGGTATTGACGATGTCGGCCACCAGGGCGCCGCGTGACAGATCGTTGACCGGCTTGCGCAGGCCCTGCAACACCGGCCCGATGGCGACGGCACCGGCGCTGCGCTGCACCGCCTTATAGGTGTTGTTGCCGGTATTGAGGTCGGGGAAGACGAAAACCGTTGCCTTGCCCGCGACATCGGAGTCGGGCATCTTCGCGCTCGCGACGGCGGGCTCGATCGCCGCGTCGTACTGGATGGGCCCCTCGACCGGCAGCTCCGGGGCGCGCTCACGCACGAATTCGGTTGCGGCACGGACCTTGTCGACGTCGGCACCGGTCCCCGACGCACCCGTCGAGTACGACAGCATCGCCACCCGTGGCTCGATCCCGAACCGGGCCGCCGTCGCCGCCGAGGACACCGCGATGTCGGCCAGCTGCTCGGAGGTGGGGTCGGGCACGACGGCGCAGTCGCCGTAGGCGAGCACCCGGTCGGCCAGACACATCAGGAACACGCTCGACACCGTGGAGACGCCCGGGGTGGTCTTGATGATCTCGAACGAGGGCCGGATGGTGTGCGCCGTGGTGTGCGCGGCGCCGGAGACCATGCCGTCGGCGATGCCCTTGTAGACCATCATGGTGCCGAAATACGAGATGTCGGCCATGGTTTCGCGGGCCCGCTCCAGCGTCATGCCCTTGTGCTTGCGCAATTCGGTGTACTCGGCGGCGAATTCGTCGAGGTAACCGGAGGTGCGCGGGTCGAGTACCTGGGCGGCGGCGATGTCGACGCCGAGTTCGGCGGCGCGGGAACGCACGGCGGCCTCGTCGCCGAGGATCGTCAGGTCGGCGATCTTGCGCTGCAGCACCCGACCCGCGGCGCGCAGGATGCGGTCGTCGTCGCCTTCGGGCAGCACGATGCGTTTGCGGTCGGAGCGGGCACGCTCGATCAGGCGGTACTCGAACATCTGCGGGGTGACCACCGTCGAGGACGGCACCTGGATGCGTTCGAGCAGGGCCGACGCGTCGACACGCTGTTCCATCAGCGCGAGCGCGGTGTCGACCTTGAGCGGGCTGCCCGCCCACATGCGGCCACGGGTGCGGTGCACCGCGCTGGCGGTGTCGTAGGTACCGAGTTCGGTGGTGAGGATAGGCAGCTTGGGCTGCAGACCCTCCATCAGCCGTGCGATGGCCGGATGCGGGCGGATGCCGCCGTTCATGATGACCCCGGCCAGCGACGGAAAGCCCGCCGCCTCATGGGCATTCATCACACCGAGCAGCACGTCGGAGCGGTCGCCGGGGGCGATCACCACCACGCCGTCGGAGAGCCGTTCGAGGATGTGCTCGGCCGTCATGCCGCCGACCATGATGCGCAGCGCCTCGCGCTGCAGTAACTCCGGTTCGCCGCTGTAGATTTCGCCGTCGATGGCCTCGCACAGCTCGCCCATGGTGGGCGCCATCAGCAGCGGCACTTCCGGCAGGCCCCAGGACGGCACGTCGAAATCGGCCAGGGCGGCGCAGATTTCGTCCATCCCGTCGGGAGCGCAACGGTTGGCGATCACCGCGACCAGTTGCGCGTGCTCGCCGGCGAGTTCGCTCTCACAGAGTTCGACGAGCTGTTTCACCTCGGCGGGCGTGCGTTCGGCACCGCGCACCACGAGCAGCACCGGGGCGCCGAGGTTCACGGCGATGCGGGCGTTGTAGCGCAGCTCGCTCGGGCTGGCCACATCGGTGTAGTCGCTGCCGACGATCACCACCGCGTCGCAGGCCTTGGCCACATCGTGGAACCGCATCACGATCTCGCTGATGGCGGCGTCGGGATCACGGTGCACGTCCTCGTAGCTCACGCCGACGGCCTGCTCGTAACTGATGTCGGCGGTGCTGTGCTCGAGCAGCAACTCGAGGATGTAGTCGGGTGCGGTGGCCGAGCGGGTGATCGGCCGGAACACGCCGACCCGCGCTGTCGTGGCGCACAACATCTGCAGGACACCGAGGGCGACCGTTGACTTTCCGGTGTCGCCCTCGGGCGAGGCGATGTACACGGTGGACGGCGCTGGTTCGACCATGCCCGCGAGCTTAGTTAATCGACGGCGATCCGGGGGTTCGGTGTGGCGCGATCCTCGCGGTTATAGTCCGGCCATGACACCGCAGTTCCCGGAGCGACTCTGGGGTTCACGCACGAATCTGCTGTCGCGCGCCGCCAACCGTTTCGCCGCGACCAAGCCCGGTTCCCTGCTGATCCGCACCCTGACCCCGCTCGACCGGGCCGTGCTCGAACGCACCGACGCCAAGTACACCGTGCTCGGCCCGATCGGCGCCCCCGTGATCCTGCTGACCACCATCGGCCGCAAATCCGGACAGCCACGCACCCAGCCGCTGCTCTACGTCCACGACGGCGACACCCTCTACGTGGTGGGCTCCAACTTCGGCCAGGCCAAGCACCCCGCCTGGACCGTCAACCTCCTCGCGAACCCAGAAGCCACCGTCGCCATCGCAGGCGAACGCATCCAGGTGACCGCCACCCTCGTCCCCGACGCGGACAAAGAGGCGATCTTCGCCCGCTTCGTCGAGATCACCGGCGCCTACGCCGCCTACCGCGACCGCACCACCCGCGACCTGCGCATCTTCGCCCTCCGCCGCGCCTGACCCGGACGCACGATCACCACGCTCCGGTGGCGGCATCGGCCGAGAGCCGAACGCCACCAGAGCGTGGTGATCCACCGTCCGACGGGAGCTCAGCCCAGAGCGCGCAGGCGGGGCGCCAGGTCGCGCTTGAAGAGGTCGAGGAAGCGGAGCTGGTCGTGGCCGGGGGCGTGGAAGACCAGGTGGTTGAGGCCCGCGTCGAGGTAGGGCTTGATCTGGGCGACGGCCTCGTCGGGGTCGCTGGCGACGATCCAGCGCTTGGCGACCTGTTCGATGGGCAGCGCGTCGGCGGCGGCTTCCATTTCGATCGGGTCGGTGATGTCGTGCTTCTGCTGGGGGGTCAACGACAGCGGCGCCCAGAAGCGCGTGTTCTCCAGGGCGAGTTCGGGATCGGTGTCGTAGGAGATCTTGATCTCGATCATCTTGTCGATCGCGGACAGGTCGCGCTCGGCCTTGGCCGCGCCCTCGGCTACGGCGGGCAGCAGCTTCTCGGTGTAGAGGTCCATGCCCTTGCCGGAGGTGCAGATGAAACCGTCACCCGCGCGACCCGCGTACCTGGCGACCACCGGGCCACCGGCCGCGATGTAGACGGGAATGCCGTCCTTGGGCACGTCGTAGATCGAGGCGCCGACGGTGTGGTAGTACTCGCCGTCGAAATCGACCCGGTCGCCGAGCCACAGTTCGCGCATCAGCCGCACAGCCTCACGCAGTCTGGCGAAACGCTCCTTGAAGTCGGGCCATTCGCCCTTGTACCCGGTGGCGATCTCGTTGAGCGCCTCGCCGGTGCCGACACCGAGCATCACCCGGCCCGGGTATAGGCAGCCGAAAGTGGCGAAAGCCTGCGCGATCACCGCCGGGTTGTAGCGGAAGGTCGGGGTGAGCACCGAGGTGCCGAGCATGATGCGCTCGGTGCGCTCGCCCGCGGCCGCGAGCCAGGCCAGCGAGAACGGTGCATGGCCACCGTTGTGCCGCCACGGCTGGAAATGGTCGCTCACGGTGGCGCTGTCGAGGCCGTGCTGCTCGGCGGCCACCGCCAACTCGACCAGCTCTCGTGGTCCGAACTGCTCCGCCGACGCCTTGTACCCGAGCTTGAGATCGACCATTCCAGCCACTCCTGTTCCTCCGCTGACCGCTGCCTCCTCGACACTAGCGCGCGGCCCGCGATCCGCACCGTCGCCGTTTCGTCTCCCACTGCGCCGGGTTTTAGCGGATGATTAGCTGGTGACCGCCAAGGATGACCAGATCTTGTCGTATCTGACCGATATGGACGGCGTGCTGGTGCACGAGGATCAGCTGATCCCCGGTGCCGACGAGTTCCTCGCCGAGCTGCGCGAGAACGAGATCCCGTTCCTCGTGCTGACCAACAATTCGATCCGGACCCCACGCGATCTGCAGGCCCGGCTGCGCCACACCGGCCTCGACATCCCGGAGGAGTCGATCTGGACCTCGGCGCTGGCGACAGCGACCTTCCTCGACGACCAGCGCCCCAACGGCACCGCGTACGTGGTCGGCGAATCGGGACTCACCACGGCGCTGCACGAGATCGGGTACGTCCTCACCGACAGCGACCCCGACTACGTGGTGCTCGGCGAGACCCGCACCTACTCCTTCGAGGCCATCACCACCGCGATCCGCCTGGTCGACCGCGGTGCGAAGTTCATCGCCACCAACCCCGACGCCACCGGCCCCTCCCGCGACGGCGTCCTGCCCGCCACGGGTTCGGTCGCCGCCCTGATCACCCGGGCCACCGGCAAGGACCCCTACTACGTCGGCAAACCGAACCCGCTGATGATGCGTTCGGCGCTGCGCCGTATCGGCGCGCACTCCCAGTCGACGGTGATGATCGGCGACCGGATGGACACCGATGTGATCGCGGGTCTCGAGGCGGGCATGCGGACGGTCCTGGTCACCTCGGGCATCTCGACCAAGTCCTCGGTCGAGAAGTACCCCTTCCGGCCGACGCTGGTCGTCGACTCGGTCGCCGACCTGCTCAATCGCACCCGGACGCCGTTCGTGGAGCTGTGACGGTCAGCCTGCGCTGACGTCCCCCGCACCGATGGTGTCGAGCACCGCCGACAACTTGGTGAGGGTCTCGACGGTCGCGGCGAACTCGGCCGGGCCGAGCGCGTCGGCCAGGCGGCGGGCCAGCACCTCGTGCTGCGGGTCGATGCGACGGATGGCCGCCTCGCCCGCCGCGGTGATCGCGACCAGTTTGGCCCGTTTGTGCGCCGGGTTCGGCCGGTACTCACACAACCCTTTGCCCACCAGGATGTCGGCCACCCGCTGCACGCTCTGCCGGGTGATGCCGATGGCGCGGGCGATCGCGGCGACCGGCAGCGGTTGATGTTCCACCGCCGCCATCACCTGCCACCACGCCACCGAGATTCCGGCAGGTGCGGCCAATTCGTCACCGAGGGCGAGGAATTGGCCGTTGAGCCGGTAGACGGTGAGCGCGGCCGCGTCGAGTAGCTGCTGTTGTTCGTTCAATCTGCTTGTCCGCCTGCGTTTTCGGCAAGTGCGAAGTAGCCGGTGGGGTCTTTCTGCCCGAACAGCTGGTACCAGGCGTCGAGTACCTGCGGCTCGAAGAGATCGAGGCGGACGAAGATCTCACGCGCGAACTCGAACGGCGACATCGCATCGGCGGTGATGAGGTCACCGTCGGTCACCGCCGATTCGTCGACATAGTGCTCGGCGCCGGAATAGCCGCTGGAGACAAGGTATTCGGCGGCGTTGCTGGTGTGCCGGCGGTCGTCGAGCAAGCCTTCTTTGGCAAGCCCGAGGGTGGCGCCGCAGATCGCCGCGACCGGTACGCCCGCCGCGAGGAATTCCCGCGCCTTGCGGGCGAAGGGAGCCAGGTCGTCGCCCGCGTCCCACAGGTCGGCGCCGGGCAGGATCAGCATCGCGCTGTCGGCCGGGTCGATGTCGGCCAGGGCCAGGTCGGGGGTCACCCGCATGCGTCCGGCGGTGGTGACGGGCGCGGTCGTGAGCCCGACCGTCGCCACCTCGAATCGCCCCGGCTCGCGATGCCAGGAGTCGTCGGCGATATTGACCGTCGCCGCGCCGACTTCCCAGTCCGAAAGAGTGTCGTACACAGCCGCGTGAACTGTCTTCTTGGTCATGACAGCATCCTGTCATTATTGACAGGATGCTGTCAATAAGGATTTTGCAACCCGCTGCCAGGCGCCCCTCCGTAGGCTGACGCACAACCGGTGCGAGACAAGGGAGTTGGCCACGATGACCGACCCGGTGCAGGGACTGACCGGCACCATCACCTCACCGATCCGCGCCGCGGGCGCCCTCGGCGAAGTACTCGTCGCCATTCGTGGCGGCACCGAGCTGTATCTCGCGCGCGCCGACGAACCGATCGAGGCGGGCGCGACCGTGCTCATCGTCGCGGTCAATCCGGGCAGGCTCGTCGACGTCGTGCCCTGGATACCTCTCACACCACCACTGCCGCAAGACAACTGAAAGCAAGGGAGGCTCAGATGCTGGGCTATCACGTTCCTGATCCCGACGAGGCCATGCTGGTCAGCGGCGCCAAGGTCAAGGACAACGCGCCGTTCAAGGTGATCATCGGTCGCGGCACCTGGGTGATCCCGCTGTTCCGCAAGGTCAGCTACCTGTCGCTGGCCATGTTCGAATCCGAGATCCGCGAGCGCTGCGTCACCAAGCAGGCCATCCAGCTCGACGTGCGCGCGGTGATCGCGTTCAAGGTCGCCAACGACACCCAGTCGATCGTCAATGCGGCACAACGCTTCCTGTCCGAACAGGAGAAGGAGATGTCGGTGCTCACCGGCCGCATCTTCTCCGGTCACCTGCGCTCGATCGTCGGCTCGATGACCGTCGAGGAGATCATCCGCGAACGCCAGAAGCTGGCCGACGAGGTGCTGATCGCGTCCAAGGTGGAGATGAGCAATATCGGCCTGTGGGTCGACTCGTTCCAGATCCAGTCGATCGACGACGGCAACCTCGGCTACATCGAAGCCCTCGCCGCCCCGCACAACGCGGCCGTGCAGCGCGACGCCCAGATCGCCCAGGCCCAGGCCGCCCAGCGCGCCGCCGAGGCCGAACAGGAATCGCTGCGCCGCCGCGCGGAATACGAGCGCGAGACCTCGCTGCTCAAGGCGCAGTACCAGCGCGATATCGACAAGGCCAATGCCGAAGCGGCACAGGCGGGTCCGCTCGCCGACGCCGTCGCCCGGCAGGAAGTCCTCACCGCCCAGGCCGAACAGGCACGCAAGAACGCCGAACTGCGCGAGCAGGAACTTCAGGCCGAAGTCGTGAAACCCGCACTCGCCGAGGCGGAACGGGTCCGTATCCTCGCCGAGGCCGAGGCCGACCGCACCCGCATCCAGGCCGAGGCCGCCGCCTCCAACAACCGCATCGCCCTCGACCAGCTGCTCATCGAGCAACTCCCCGAGATCGTCCGCCAGGCCTCCAACGGCCTCGCCAACGCCAACCTCACCGTCCTCAACGGACCCGACGGCGTGAGCGAACTGGTCAACGGCATGGTCGGCCAGGGGTTGACGGTCTTCAACTCGCTGCAGAAGGCCCTGTCCAACGGCGAGGTCGACAAGGCCTGAAACCGAAACGGCCCGCCGGGAGTCCGGCGGGCCGTTTCGGCGGATCAGCTGAGGGCGTGGTCGAGGTCGCCCAGGAGGTCTTCGATGTCTTCCAGGCCGACCGAGATGCGGACCACGCCGTCGGACAGGCCGATCGAGGCGCGGCCATCCGGACCCATGGCCCGGTGAGTGGTCGTGGCCGGGTGGGTGATCATCGTCTTGGCGTCGCCGAGGTTGTTGGAGATGTCGATGATGCGCAGACGGTTGAGTACCTCGAAGGCGCGCTTCTTGCCGTCGTCGCCGTGCAGGGCGAAAGTGACGACGGTGCCGCCGCCCGACATCTGCTCCTGCGCCAAGGCGTGTTGCGGATGTGACTGCAGGAACGGGTATTTCACCCATTCGACCGACTTGTTCGTCTCCAGGAATTCGGCGACCTTCAGCGCCGATTCGGTGGATTGACGCACGCGCAGCGGCATCGTCTCCAAGCCCTTGAGCAAGGTCCAGGCGTTGAAGGGGCTCAGAGCCGGACCGGTATGGCGCATAAGGGTTTTCACCGGACCATCGATGTAGTCCTTGGCGCCGAGGATGGCGCCGCCGAGTACGCGGCCCTGGCCGTCGATGTGCTTGGTGCCGGAGTAGACGACCACGTCGGCGCCGAGTTCGAACCCCCGCTGCAGCAGCGGGGTGGCGAAGACGTTGTCCAGCACCACTTTCGCGCCCGCGGCGTGGGCCAGTTCGGTGACCTTGCGCACGTCGACCAGGGTTTGCATCGGGTTGGCCGGGGTTTCGAAGAACACGGCCTGGGTGGGTACCGACAGGGCCTGTTCCCACTGGTCGAGGTCGTCGCCGTCGACGAAGACGGTCTCGATGCCCCAGCGCGGCAGGATCTCGTTGCACACCACGAAGCAGGAGCCGAACAGGCTGCGCGCGGCGACGAGCCGGTCACCCGCCTTCAGCAGCGCGCCCAGCGCGGTGAAGACCGCCGACATGCCCGAGGCGGTCGCGAACGCGGCCTCGGCGCCGTCGAGCAGGCGGATGCGCTCCTCGAACATGGCGACCGTCGGGTTGCCGAAGCGGGAGTAGACGAAGTGCTCGACATCGCCGGTGAACGCGGCCTCGGCGGCCTCGGCGTTCTCGTAGACGAAGCCGGAAGTCAGATACAGCGCCTCGGACGTCTCGTCGAATCCGGAACGGCGCAGGCCACCGCGCACGCCGAGGGTGGCGGGGCCGACCCCTTCCGGCAGCGGCTTGTCGAAGGAACCACCGGTGATCATGCGAGTCTCCTTATGCCTGGCGCCACGGCAGGCCGACGGCGCGCCAGCCGGTGCTGCCGCGCTGCCCGAACGCGTCGAGGCCGCCCTCGAAACCGTCGAGCACGTTGTAGGAGGGGGTGATCCCCGCCGCGGTCGCCACCGTCGCCGCATGCGCCGAGCGCTGACCCGAGCGACAGAGGAACACCACAGGGGCATCGGCCGGGCGGTCGGCGAGGACCTGTTCGAGCTGCTCACCGAAGCGCGGGTTGCGCGCGCCGGTGCCGTCGACCCATTCGATGAAGTGCGCGGGGCGCTCGATGGAGCTGGTGTCGGGGATGCCGATGTGGGCCCACTCGCCTTCGGTGCGCACGTCGACCAGCACCGCGTCGGGATGCTCGGTCAGAATCTCCCACGCCTTCTCAGGGGTGATGTCGCCGGCGTAACTCATGTCGATCCTCCTGCGTGAATCCGCTCTTGCCGTGGCGGGGAGTCCAGCACACGGCCAGGTCGTCACCCGGAGCACCCCACCGCGGAGGAGGGTTGCCGACCAGCGAGCCGGGGCTTGGCGCTGGTACTCATGACCTTGCGATCTGAGATTGCCCCGGCACTGGTCACCGTGTCAAACCCCTCAGGGGGTGCACACCAGCCAGGCGCCGTCGGCCCGGGTGAGATTCCACGTGCTCGACGTCGACTGCCCGCCCACCGAAACCGTGGCGTCGATCTTGGCCCGGTTGCCGTTCACGGTGGCGTTGGCAAAGCCCTTCTTGTCGATCGTCGCCGCTGATTCCGGGCCGCCGAGCCGTTCGGTGAGGCCCGATTTCGCCTCGTCGAAACCGGGGCAGGCCACCCCGGGCGGCGGACGCTGATCGGTGCGCGAGCGCGCGTCGATATAATTGGTGACGGCGGCCGCGAGCCGATCGGCCTCTGTGACATTTTTCTCAGCGGGCGCGAGGAGCCCGCCGACGACGATGCTGATGAGCACGACCACCGCGATCACCGCGGCCGCGACGAACGGGACGATGGACCGCTTGTCGGTCTGATCGACCTCGATGGGCTGATCGTCCGAGCCAGTTTGCTCCTCGTTCATGTTGTAATCCTGACAGACCCGGGGCGGACAGCTACACCGCGCGCCGGGTAGCCGCAACACCGCAGCTAGAATCGCGTTGATTACGGCCTGCCGCCGATGAGGACGGCAGCTGCCAACAGCCGGATCGCGACTTAGCCTAAGCTAAGTTGACGCCGTCACATCGTTTCTCGACCAAAGGGTGCGCGTAGACAATGACCGAACAGACAGCGACTCGCCCGCTTCGCATCGCGATCGTGGGTGCGGGACCGGCCGGTATCTACGCCGCCGACGCCTTGATGAAGTCCGATGCCGAGGTCAGCATCGACCTCTACGAGCGCATGCCCGCGCCCTTCGGTCTCATCCGCTACGGCGTGGCGCCCGACCACCCGCGCATCAAGGGCATCATCACCGCCCTGCACAAGGTGCTCGACAAGGATCAGGTGCGCCTGCTCGGCAACATCGACTACGGCACCGACATCACCCTCGACGACCTGCGTCAGTTCTACGACGCGGTGATCTTCTCCACCGGCGCCAACGCCGACCGCGCGCTGCCGATCCCCGGCATCGATCTCGACGGTTCCTACGGTGCCGCCGACTTCGTCTCCTGGTACGACGGGCACCCCGACGTGCCGCGTTCGTGGCCGCTGGATGCCGAGAAGGTCGCCGTGCTCGGTGTCGGCAACGTGGCCCTCGACGTGGCGCGCGTGCTCGCCAAGACCGGCGACGAGCTGCTGCCCACCGAGATCCCGCCGAACGTCTACAAGGGACTCAAGGAGAACAAGGCCGTGGAGGTGCACGTCTTCGGGCGTCGCGGTCCCGCGCAGGCCAAGTTCACCCCCCTCGAGCTGCGTGAACTCGACCACTCGCCCACCATCGAGGTGATCGTCGACCCCGAGGACATCGACTACGACGAGGGTTCCGAGGCCGCGCGCCGCAACTCCAAGCAGGTCGACATGGTCGCCAACACCCTCGAGCAGTGGGCCATCCGCGACCAGGGCGATCGCCCGCACAAGCTGTTCCTGCACTTCTTCGAGTCGCCCGCCGAGATCGTCGGCGACGAGAACGGCCGCGTCGTCGGTCTCAAGACCGAGCGCACCCAGCTCGACGGCACCGGCAACGTCAAGGGCACCGGCGAGTTCAAGCAGTGGGACGTGCAGGCCGTGTACCGCGCCGTCGGCTACCTGTCGCAGAACATCAACCAGCTGCCGTTCGACGATCAGGCAGGCACCGTGCCCAACGAGGCCGGTCGCGTGATCGCCGACGAGAGCGCCGAAGGCAACGCCCGCTTCATGCCCGCCACCTACGTCACCGGCTGGATCAAGCGCGGCCCCGTCGGCCTGATCGGCCACACCAAGGGCGACGCCAACGAGACCATCGCCTGCCTGCTCGACGACGCGAAGAACTTCACCCCGGCCCCCAAGCCGGAACTCGACGCCGTCACCGAGTTCCTCGAGGGCAAAGGCATCCCGTTCACCACCTGGGCCGGCTGGTACCGCCTCGACGCCCACGAACGCGCCCTCGGCGAACCCGAAGGCCGCGAGCGCGTCAAGGTCGTGGAACGCGAAGACATGCTCCGCGCGAGCGAGCCCCACAAGGCGTAACAGCGATGACAAGGCCGGTGGACGCGAGATCAGCACCCTCGCCCACCGGCCTTTTCCGCGCGTACTCGCCTGTCATCTCGGCCGAAGTCGGCCGATCCGCCTAGCTCGAGGCATTCTGTACAAGTGTTCGACGCGCATGTTCACATCATCGATCCGCGGTTCCCGCTGATCGAGAACGAGGGCTACCTGCCGGAGCCCTACACGATCGCCGATTATCGAAAGCGGATGGCGCACTTCGATGTTCGCGGTGGTGCCGTTGTCAGCGCATCGTTCCAAGGGACCGATCAGACATACCTGAAGGCCGCCCTGAGCGAGCTGGGTCCGGAGTGGGTCGGCGTCACCCGGCTGGATCTGGATGCCGGTGACGAGGAGATTCTCGAGCTCGACCGGGCGGGCGTGCGGGCGATCCGGTTCAACCTCAAACGCGCCGCCGCCGACATCACCCAGATGACATTGCAGGCCTTGCGGGCCCATGAACTGGCCGGATGGCACGTGGAGCTCTACATCGACGGCCAGATGCTCGCATCGTTGCAACCGGTGATCTCCAAACTGCCCGCCCTGTCCATCGACCACCTCGGGATGTCGGCCGAGGGCCTGCCCTACCTGCTGGATCTGGTCGATCGCGGCGCGAGGGTGAAGGCCACCGGTTTCGGCCGGGTCGACATGGATGTGGCCGAAACGCTGCGGCGCATCCACACCGTGAATCCCCGCGCCCTGATGTTCGGCTCCGATCTGCCCGGCACCCGGGCGGGCCGACCGTTCGAGGATGCCGATATCGACCTGATCTGCCAGGTGGTCGGCGCCGACATGCACGCCGTGCTCGAGGACAACGCCCGCGAGTGCTACCGCCTGCCCCCCGTACACAGGCCAGAGCCCGAGCAGGTTGCGCCCCACGACAACCCGACCCTGCCGATTCCCCGATCAGCACTGCCCGGCGCGGGCGACGACAAGACCCGCCCGCTCCCGATCATCGAAAGACCCTGAGCCTCAGACGAACAGCGCCCCGGCGAGCCACACTCCGGACGCGACCAGCGCGCCGAACAGTTCCACGAGCATCGACAAGCCGACACCCTTGAGCGCGTGCATCGTTGCGGGCCAGGCGGTTTCATGGGTCTTCAACCGCTGAAGTTCCGCCACGTACACGCCGAGCACGAACCCGATGAACAACCCGACCACGGGGATCACGAAGAACCCGACGATGCCGAAGACGGCGCCGACGAGCAACGCTCGGTTCGACACGCCCGCTTCGCGCATGCGCCGCCCCGGCCAGGTGTATTTCACGACGCCCGACAGGATCAGCGCCACCGAGGCGATGGCGAACACCGTCCAGGCGCCCGCACCGCCGGTGAGGAACGCCCACACCGCGACGGCCGCGAAGATCAGGATCACCCCGGGCAGGATGGGCACGATCACGCCGATGATGCCGACCAGAATGACGAGGCCGACGAGGACCTCACCCCATACGCTCACTACCGGGTTCCTCCCATATCGCGCCGAGTCGCGCTGGTGCGAATTCTCCCGCATGGTCTACCGGTGCCGCCACCGCGACGCTATTGTCGGATTGTCAATACCGTTCGACGACGAATGAGGTCACCACGTGAGCACCACCGGTCAGGGCCCCCTCGCGGGCATCAAGGTCATCGAGCTGGCCGGGATCGGCCCGGGCCCGCACGCCGCCCTGCTACTGGCCGATCTCGGCGCCGACGTGGTGCGGGTGCAGCGGCCCCGGCAGCTGCCCGGGTTCATCGAGCGCCCGCAGTGGCGCGGACGCACCATCGTCGAGGCGGATCTGAAGAACCCCGCCGATGTGGCCAAGGTGCTCGACCTGGTCGAGAAGGCCGACGTGCTGCTCGAGGGCTTCCGGCCCGGCGTCACCGAGCGGATGGGCCTGGGCCCCGACGACGCGCTCGCGCGCAACCCGCGCCTGATCTACGGCCGGATGACCGGGTGGGGTCAGTACGGTCCGATGGCCGACCGCGCGGGCCACGACATCAACTACATCTCGCTCACCGGCGTGCTCAACGCCATCGGGCGCAAGGGTGAGCGGCCGGTGCCGCCGCTGAACATGGTCGGCGACTTCGGTGGCGGTTCGATGTTCCTGGTGACCGGTGTGCTCGCCGCGCTCGTCGAGCGTGCGACCTCGGGCAAGGGACAGGTGATCGATGCGGCGATGGTCGATGGGGCACTTGCCCTTTCGCACTTCGTCTGGGGCATGCGCGGCGTGGGCCTGTGGTCGGACGAGCGCGGTGAGAACCTGCTCGACACCGGGATGGCGTTCTACGACACCTACGAAACCGCCGACGGTAAGTACATGGCGGTCGGCGCGATCGAACCGCAGTTCTACGAGCAGCTGCTCGCCGGTCTCGGCATCGACCCGGAGGGCCTGCCCCAGCAGCTCGACCCGGACGGCCAGGAGCAGCTGCGCAAGCTGTTCACCGAGAAGTTCAAGAGCAAGACCCGCGACGAGTGGACCGCCATCTTCGATGGCACCGATGCCTGCACCACCCCGGTGCTCACCTTCACCGAGGCCACCCAGAACGAGCACATCCGCGCCCGCGAGGGACTGATCGAGATCGAGGACGTGGTGCAGCACGCGCCCGCGCCGCGGTTCTCGCGCACCCAGGGCGGCACCCCCACGCCGCCGCCGAGCGCGGCGACGCCGATCGAGGATGTCTGGGCTCAGTAGCAGGTGAGCGGCTGGAGTGGGTCGGCGGCGCGCGGCGTGAGCGCGGTATAGGCGGCGGCGATCGACTTCACGGCCAGCCGCAGGTCGGCTTCGGGGTGCGTGAACGGCAGCCGGATGAACCGTTCGAACGCGCCCTGCACGCCGAAACGTGGTCCGGCGGCGAGCAATACACCGTGGTTGGGTGCGGTGGCGGCCAGTGCGGTCGACACCGGACTCGGCAGCTGCGCCCATACCGACATGCCACCCGCGCCGGGCGCTATGTGCCAGTCGGGCAACTCCTCGGCCACGGCCGCGAGCAGGGTGGCGCGCTGGGCGCGCAGCTGGGCGCGGCGCCGGTCGAGGATGGGTTCGGCGTTCTCCAACAGGTGGACGGTAGCCAGCTGGTCCATGACCGGGGTGCCGAGGTCGACGGTGGCGCGGATGCCGAGCAGCTTGGTGATCAGCGCCTGATTGGTGCGCACCCAGCCCACGCGCAGGCCACCCCAGAACGACTTGGACGCCGAACCGATGGTGATGATCTCCGAGCCCTTCGCGAAAGCCGCGACGGGTGGCGGCATATCGTCGTCGGAGAGGTTGAGGTCGCGCATCGACTCGTCGACGACGATGGTCATTCTGGTGTCGCGGGCGATGGCGGCCAGTTCGGCGCGCCCGTCGGCGTCGAGCAGCAGGCCGGTGGGATTGTTGAAGTCCGGCACGAGGTAGGCCAGGGTGGCCGCCGTCTGCCTGGCGGTACTGCGCAGTCCTTCCAGATCCCAACCCGCGCTAGGGAATTCGGGACGCAGCGGCACCGGGATGGGGCGCGCGCCGACATCGCGGATCGCCTCGATCGCGTTCGGATAGGACGGATGGTCGATCAGGACACGGGCGGCCGGTGAGGTGAGCACATTGAGCAGCAGCCGAAGCCCGTGTTGCGCACCGAGAGTCACCAGGATCTGGTCGGGTTCGGTGGGCAGGCCGCGCGCGGTGTAGCGGCGGGCCAACGCCTCGCGCAGCGCGAGCACACCGACCGGGTCCATGCCGTGAGTGCCGAGGTAGGCCGGAATGCCTTGCAGTGCCACCGAATACGCGTCGTGCAGTTCCGGCGGTGCGGACATGGCGGCGTAGGTCATGTCGATGGTCGGCAGCTCCGGCTGCGCCATCAGCGCCATGATGCCGCGTGCCGGGCGGGCACCGTCGTGCTGGATGCTCGGCGGCAACGCGACCGTGCTGCGCGAACCCTGACGGCTGATGAGGTAGCCGTGCTCGCGCAGCAGCGAGTAGGTGGAGGTGATGGTGGTGCGGCTGACGCCGAGGGTGGCCGCCAGATCGCGCTCGCTCGGCAGCGCGACGCCGAGCGGGGCGCGACCGTCGTGGATCAGCAGCCGGATGGCCTCGGCCAGCGCCAGGTAGGCGGGCCGGTGGGGGCGACGCTCGTCGCCGTCGGTCTCGGGGTCGCGCCACCGGCCGAGGTCGCGGGCCAGGCCCGCCGCGCCGATCACTCTTGTCGCCATAAAGTCCAGTATTCCGTGAGTGGCTATTTTTTGACAAGGCCAGTGGGCGGATTCTTGGGATATGACCACCTTCCTCGCTCTCGCCGTTGCCTTCGCCGTCGGCTATGCCGTCTACCATTTCGCCCCCAAGGAGGGGGAACTGCCGTTCTGGCCCTTCCAGGAATCACCGCATGACCGGGCCTTCGGCACCTACGATGACCAGCGCCAATACCGCGATCTCGAAGCCCTTCGCAGCCGCGGTCAGGACAACTCGGAGCCACCAGTCCAGTCGCCAGAAACTGGCCTGGTTTCGAAGCCGGACAGTGGCCGTCTCGCCGCCTGAGCGGCGGGTCGGGCCGAAACCTGTCACCGGGGCGGCGCACACTGTGCTCATGAGTTCCGGAGCTGACTCGACACGGACCGGCACCGTGGTCGCGGCCCTCTTCGACACCGCCATCGGGCTGTGCGCCATCGCCTGGCGCGACGACACCGTCGTGCGGTTCGCGCTACCCGAGGCCAGCGAGGAGCAGACGCTGGCCCACATCACCCGGCCTTTCGGCGGGCAGCCGGTGGCCGAAGGCGAGCCCGGCCCCGCGATCGTCGCGGCGATCGCCGGCGTCCGGGCCCATCTCGCGGGCACGGTCGACGCGCTGCGCTGGATCGAGGTAGACCTGCCCGGCGTGCCCGAATTCCACCGCGCCGTCTACGCGGTGACCCGCGAGATCGACCCGGGCCGCACCCTCAGCTACGGCGACATCGCCATCCGGATCGGTGCACCCGGCTCCGCCCAAGCCGTCGGGCAAGCCCTCGGCCGCAACCCGATTCCCCTCATCATCCCCTGCCATCGAGTACTCGCCGCCGACCACGCGCTGCACGGATTCTCCGCACCCGGCGGCATCGGCACCAAGGCGCGCCTGCTCGAGATCGAGCGCACACCGGGCTTCGGTGAACCCATGCTCTTCTGAGCGATGAATCGGGTGGCCCCGGACCGTCTGTTCCGAGGAGCCGGAGGGCGGGCGCGCAGGGTCGCGTACCGTCGCACTGCGGTGGTCAGCTATCGAGAGGAACATCATGCAGACAGTCACGTCGGCCGACGGCACAACGATCGCTTACGACCGGGTCGGCGACGGGACCGCGGGGACGGTCATCCTGATCGGCGGCGCCTTCAGCTTCCGCAAGTTCAAGACCATGACCGAGCTCGCGCAGACTCTCGCCGACGACTACGACCTGACGGTGCTCAACTACGACCGGCGCGGGCGCGGTGACAGCACCGACTCCCCCGGCGTGTACGACGTGGCGAACGAGATCGCCGACATCGCCGCGCTCGTGGAGGCGGCGGGTGGGAAGGCGGCGCTGTTCGGATGGTCGTCGGGCGCGGCGCTCGCCCTGCTCGCGGCGCGCGAGATCCCCGGCGTCACCGAGATGGTCGCGTTCGAACCACCCTTCGTGGTCGATGCGAAACATCATGTGCCGCCGAAGGACCTGGAAACCAAGCTGCATCCGATGATCGCGGAAGGCAAGCGCGACAAGACGGTTCGCTACTACATGACCAAGGCGATGGGGATGCCCGCGCTGATGGTTGCGGTGATGCGGGTGACGCCGTTCTGGAAACAGCTTGCGGCCACGTCGAATTCGACGGCACACGACTGGGCCGTGATGAAGCCCTACATGCGTGGGCAGAAGCTCGACCCCGCCCAATGGAGTGGCATCTCCGTTCCGGTCCTCGTCCTCGCGGGCGAACGCACCGCACCCCTGCTCACCAAGGGCGCGAAGGCGGCCGCCGAGGTGGTGCCGAACGCCGAGTTCGCCGAACTCCCCGGCGTGAGCCACAACCCGAAGATCTCCGTGCTCGCCCCCGCCATCGGCGAATTCCTCACGCGCGCACAGTGATCAACCGGTCTCGTTGCCGGTAGCCGACGCCACGATCGCCGCCTTGTCGACGCTCACCCCGTGCGTCAGGGCGGCGGCGGATGGTCGCGGAAGAACTGGCAGGGATCGCCGGCGAGGTAGCCGTCCATGCAGGCGAAGTAGGTCTGCACGCAGGCATTGCTGACGCACCCGGCCGTGTACAGCATTCCCCGGATGCGCTCGTTGCGCTGCTGGGACGGGGCGAGGGTCTCGGCGGGCGGCAGGGCGGTGGTGGACAGCACCGGTGACGCGCTCGGCGCCGGTGCGGGCGCCTCAGGCGTCGAACACCCGGCGAGCACACCCACCGCGAGCACCCCCGCCACCATCATTGTGCGCACCATCAGCCACCTCCATCCGGACCATTCCCGACGCTACTCCCGCCCGCGGCGAGCACCACAGGTGCGCCGCAGAACGGACAGCTGGCCACAGTTCTCCGCCGACCCACGGCAGGCGGCGCTGGAGGTCAGATGGTGGCGCCGTAGCTGCTGCCTGCGATGCCGCCTGCGACCGCACCGGCGGCCGCGGCGGGAATGCCGAGAACTGCGGCGCCCGCGGCCGCGCCGACGCCCGCACCGATCGCTGCGCCCGCACCGGTGGATGCGGCGGTGGCGGCAGCAGCCGTGCCGAGCGCGACCACGGCGCCGATACCTCCGGTGGGGACCGCCGACGCGGCGGCGATGATCGCGCCCGCGGTGCCGGTGGTGACAGCGCCGACCACGAAGCCGGCGCCAGCACCGACAGCGGCACCGGCAAGTCCGCCGCCGACCGCGCCGACGGCGGCCGCCGGAACACCGGCGAGGGCGGCACCGGCAAGGGCACCGCCGACGGTCGCGGCGGCGATCTTGTCGGAGCGGCTCGGGTTGATGCCGATGGAGCGGCCCTGGGTGGCGATGGCCGCTTCGACGTCGGCGGCGGTGGTGTTCACATCGTCGAGGATCTCGGCCGGAAGTTCCTCCGGAGCTGGAGCGGTGAAGTCACCCACGCGCAGAGTGCGCGGCGGCGGCGCGATCGGGGCGACGGGCTCGACCGGTTCGGGGAGGTGCAGCTCCTCGATCACGACGGGTGGCGCAGGGGTGGTGTATTCGGGCACCGGACGCGTTTCCTGCGGTTCGGGCGCCAGATAGGCCAGCGAATCAGGTCCCTCGAAATCCCCGAGACTGGAACGCCCCTCCTCGCCCGGCATGTTCACTCCCGGCTGCTCCGGCACCTCATCGGTCACACCCGGCTGCGGCACGGCGAGCGCGACACCCGCACAGGCCACCGCAACCGCCATCGGCAACACACCCGCGACCGCCCGAGCGCTCATCCGCCCCGTCGATCCCCACACACCAGCACACCGACGGACCACGTCGAACACCCACTCACACGCTAGAAGAAACCGGCACGTCCCCGCGTGCCGCAGCGACCATAGCGTTAGCCAGGTGGATGCTCAAATCGATAGCGTGTCCGCATAGTCCGAGCGTGTCGGGGGTGTAGACGACAAAGCCCGGCGCCGCTGCTGCGACGCCGGGCTCGACGACAGAACTACGCCAGCACGTCGTGGCGGACGATCGTCTGGTCACGCCCCGGCCCCACGCCGATGCACGAAATCCGAGCACCCGAGAGCTCTTCCAGCCGAAGCACATACGCCTGCGCGTTGGCCGGCAGATCCTCGAACGTGCGGGCGGCGGAGATGTCCTCCCACCAACCCGGCATCTCTTCGTAAATCGGCTTGGCGTGGTGGAACTCGGTCTGCGTGGTCGGCATCTGCTCGACCCGCTCGCCGTCGATCTCGTACGCCACGCAGATCGGCACCGTGTCCAGCCCGGACAGCACGTCCAGCTTGGTGAGGAAGTAGTCGGTGACGCCGTTGACGCGGGTGGCATACCGGCTGATCACGGCGTCGAACCAACCGCAGCGGCGGGCGCGACCGGTGGTGACGCCGACCTCACCGCCGTTCTTGGCGAGGAACTCACCGAAGTTGTCGAACAGTTCGGTCGGGAAGGGGCCTGAGCCGACGCGGGTGGTGTAGCACTTGAGGATGCCGAGCACCGTGTCGATCTTGTTCGGGCCGATGCCCGAACCCACCGCGGCACCGCCCGCGGTCGGGTTCGAGGAGGTGACGAACGGGTAGGTGCCGTGGTCGACGTCGAGCAGGGTGCCCTGCGAACCTTCCAGCAGCACGGTCTCGCCCCGCTCGAGCGCCAGGTTCAGCTCGAGGCGGGTGTCGGAGATGCGGTGCTTGAACGACTCGGCCTGCGCGAGCACCTCGTCCACCACCTGCTGCGGGTCGAGCGCGCGGCGGTTGTAGATCTTCACCAGCACCTGGTTCTTGAATTCCAGTGCGGCCTCGACCTTCTGGGTGAGGATCTTCTCGTCCAGCACATCCGCGACGCGCACGCCCACACGGGCGACCTTGTCCTGGTAGCAGGGGCCGATGCCGCGACCGGTGGTGCCGATCTTGCGGTTGCCGAGGAAGCGTTCGGTGACCTTATCGATGGCCACGTGGTACGGCATGATCAGGTGCGCGTCGGCCGAGAGCAGCAGGCCGGTGGTGTCGACACCGCGCTCCTCGAGCCCGGCGAGTTCCTCGAGCAGCACACCGGGATCGACGACGACGCCGTTGCCGATGACGTTCTTCACACCGGGGGTGAGGATGCCGGACGGGATGAGGTGCAGCGCGAACTTGTCACCGTTGGGGAGCACCACCGTATGACCGGCGTTGTTGCCGCCCTGATAACGGACTACCCACTGCAACCGCTCACCGAGCAGATCGGTAGCTTTGCCCTTACCCTCGTCGCCCCACTGGGCGCCGATGAGGACGATAGCCGGCATTTCGGAGTCTCCTACAGATCGACAGCAGCACGCTTGTACTGCAGCTACCTGCCGTACTGAGGCGGTGGCCGGAGACACAGTCTAGCCGACGGCACTCGCGCGCCCTGTCCAGCGCCCCGACCCGCGCCCGGCGGGCGTGCCATCATCGGTTACGGTTACTTGCCGGCAGGGGGATTGCCGCGCTCATGGGCGACACACCGTCGACCCGACCGAGGAGGGTGTACCGCAGTTTGAGTACCCACGTTCTCCGATGTGGTGACCTGCCGGTCCCGATCGCTCTCGCCTCACTCCCCACCACGCAGACCGAGCGGTTACCCGATGTCGCCGTGATCGACGAGCTGCTGCCGGTGCTGGCCGCCGACAGTCTGCCCCGCCTGATCGTGCTGGGCGACGACGCCGGCCTGGCCTCCGTGCTCACCCATCTGATGCGCACCGAACGGCTGCACGTGGAGATCGGCTATGTGCCGGTCGAAACCACCTATGCCTCGCGGGTCTATCAGACCGGCACCGGCAACGCGGCCGCCAAGACCGCGCTGGAAGGGCGGGCCGTCGAGACGCCGCTGATCCGCGACGACACGGGCACGGTGCTGGTGGGCCGGGCGAGCATCACCGGCGTCGAGGGCGCCAAGCTCGAGGGCGAGGCCTATGTCGACGACACCCTGCTGTTCACCGGCACGGTGACGACCATGCTGATCTCCCCGACGATGGCGATGCCGGGTGTGCGGGCGCGGGTACGCAAGGGCCTGCGCAAACGCCGCTGGGTCGGCGGGCGCGCCGCCCAGCTCGGCACGCCCGGCGCGATCGTGACCCGCGACGGGATCACCGCCGAACGCACCGTCCCCCGGTCGACCTTCTACCGCTTCGAACAACCCTGGCTGCTGGTGCGATGAGTTACTCCTTTCCGAGCACCCGTGGCGCGGTGCGGCCGAGTCCGGTCTTTCTGCTGATCGTGGCCGTCACCGTGCTCGGTGGTGCGCTGGCGTGGGACGCCGACGTGTCATCGGTGCGCGCCAAGGTCGGCGTGTTCGTGCTTGTGGTGTTCGGCTGGATCGTGAGTCTGTGCCTGCACGAATTCGCGCACGCTTATGTGGCGTGGCGGGCCGGTGACCACGATGTGGAGGCGCGTGGTTATCTCACGCTGAATCCACTGAAATACAGCCATCCGGTCTTGTCGATCGTATTGCCGCTGCTGTTCATCGCGCTCGGCGGAATCGGTCTGCCGGGTGGCGCGGTTTATCTGGACACCACCCGATTCCGTTCGGGCATACAGCGTTTGGTGAGCGCGGTCGGCCCGTTCTCGAATTTGCTGTGCGCGATCGTGCTGCTGATCGTGATCCGTGCGATGGGGTCGGCCACCGAACACGCCGCCTTCTGGTTCGGGCTGAGTTTCCTGGCGTTCCTGCAGCTCACAGCGTTTCTGCTGAATATTCTCCCGGTGCCGGGCCTCGATGGTTACGGGATCGTCGAGCCGTCGCTGAGCTATCAGACGCGGCGCTCGCTCGACCAGTTCAAGCCGTACGGCATGTTGATTCTTTTCGCCGTCATCTTTTTCACCCCGCTCAGCCGGGTGTTCTTCGAGGCTGTGTACTTACTGTTCGATTTCTCCGGCATCCCGCGGTATTGGGCGGGCAACGGCAGCCGGCTGACCCGCTTCTGGTACTGACGGCCTGCCGATCAGGTCACTCCTCCGGCGGGACATACGGGTTCGGCACGGTCGGCGGGAGCAGTGCGATCGCGGAGATGCGTTGCATCCCGCACACCACCATCAGGTCGACCACGATCGAACGAATCTGGGCGAACACCACATGTGCTGAAAGGCCCGCGCCCACAACGAGTTCCGGGCGGGCGTTCTTGGCGACGCTGCGCAGGCAGCGGGCCGCCTCGGCCTGGTCGGGTTGCTCGCCCGGGTCGGCGAGCATCATCTTGCGCACCACGTCGGTGGCGCCGCCGAGCTGACGGAGCAGGTCGATCAGGCGCGGATCGAGCACCTCGTCGTCGCGGACGAGGGTGAGCGAACGGCGCAGCAGCACACGGGTGTTGCGCACGGCGTTGTCGAGCGGGTCGGCGGTGGCCCGGATGCGGGCGAGACGTTTTCGCGAATTCCAGTACAGCGGGGAGATGCGGCTCACCTCGCGGCCGCCCTCCAGCGCAGAGCGGAGTCCGTCGATCTGGCTCTGGGTGGCGCGTACGGCGGTGAGCGCGTCGTGCACCTTGTCCGCACTCTGCTCGAGCAGACCGTCGGCGCACTCGGTCATGGATTTGCTCATCACATCCAGCACCTGCGCGGCGTGCTCACGCGCGCGACGAACCGGATGCAGCGGGATGGCGGCCACCATCAACACACCGACGAGGCCACCGACGAGCGCGTCGATCATGCGGGACGGACCCGCGCCCGGAGCCTGGTTCAACGTGGAGACGAGCACGGCCGAACCCGCCGCCTGAATCGTCATGATGGCCCCGGAGTCGAGGAACACCGACACCGCCATCGCACCGCCGACGACCAGCGCCACCTGCCACACACCGGTGCCCACCTGGGCGATGAACAGGTCACCGATACCGATGCCGACCGCGACACCGACGACCAGCTCCACCGAGCGGCGGATCCGTGCGCCGAAAGAGATGCCGATCGACACGACGGCCGCGGTCGGGGCGAAGAACGGCTCGATATGGCCGATCACATCGTGGGCGATGAACCAGGCAAGCGCGGCGCCCAGCGCGCACTGGATGATCGGGATCGCCGACAGCCGCAACCGCTCGACCGATTGCCGGAACCGGCCGACGGTACTCACCTTCGCGGCCGCTACGACGGGCGTAGCGACCTCGACGAACGGCCTGTGCTCGCTCACCTGCGAACCGGTGACCGGCTAGTCGAGACCGAGTTCGGTGGCGGCGTTGGGGTCGCAGTCCTCGAGCAGGTCGAGGCAGCGGGCGTATTCCTCGGTCTCCCCGATCACCTGCGCGGCCTTGGCCAGCGCGCCGACGCTGCGCAGGAACCCCTGGTTGGGTTCGTGCGACCACGGCACCGGGCCGAAACCCTTCCAGCCGTTGCGGCGCAGCAGGTCGAGGCCGCGGTGGTAGCCGGTGCGGGCGAAGGCGTAGGCGGCGACGGTGTCGTGATCGACCTCGCCGTTGCTGCGCTCGAGCGCCGCCTCGGCGAGCTGGGCCCACGCGATCGACGCGGCCGGATGATCGGCGGCGACCTTCACGGGGTCGGTGCCCGCCGCGATGGCGTCTTCGGCGTCGATCAGTTCAGGGAGGAGGACCGGCTGCGGTCCGAGCAGGTCACCGAAGGAGGTCATGGGTTCATTGTGCACCGCCACGCCCACCCACCCCGCCACGGGTGATCGACGAACTCCCCCGCGCGCCGCGCATTAGGCTGGGCGGGAGTTCAACGTTCGAGCCTGAGCGAGGGGTACTAGGTGTCCGACCCGACCGACGAGAACAACCCAGCAGCCGAGGACCGTGGTCCCGGTGCGGCCGGGACACACCATGACGCCGACCCGTCGCCCGACGAGTCGACCCGCCCGGGTTCCGAAGCCCCGAAATCGGTGCCGCACGCGGTGACCGAGCCGGAGCGCGCGACCGCCGGGACCTCGGAGACTGTTGTCATCCGGCGCAGTGAGCTGCCGGGCGATCAGGGTGCGGGACGTTCTTACGGACCCGGGTTCCGACCTGCCGGTGGGGCTGGTGCGCCGCAGGGTCCGGCCGGGCCGCGGGTGAGTGGTCCGCAGGGGCCCGGTTCTCCGAGTCCCGCCGGTCCGGGAAATCGTCCTCCCCAGGGTGGGAATCCGATGCCGCCGGGAGCGGGCAGCGCGGCGGGCCGTGGTCCGAACAACCCCGGCGCTGCCGGGCGGCCGGTCGATGCGCCGGGGGCGAACGGTCCGGGAAACGCGTCCGGGGCGGCTGGGCGTCCCGTGAACGGGCCCGGAGCTGGATCGGGCGGGCGACCAGCGAGTGGACCCTCGAACGATCGCTCGGGTACACCGGGGTCCGGTGACCCCAGGGCTGCGGGCCGGCGACCGGGGAACGCACCAGGGCCGAACGGGCCCAACGCTTCTGGCGCGCCCCAAGGAGGTCGGCCCGGCCCACAGCAGGGGCCAGGACGTGCGGCGCCGGTCGCGCGGGCAACGAATGGTCCTGCCGCACAGCGCCCTTCGGGTGAACAGGCAGGCGGTCGAGGTCGTCCCGGAGGCGTTGTCGAGAGTCAGCAGAGCTCTGCGGCTGGAGCACCAGCGAACCAGCCTGGACAGGGCGGCCACCCCGGTGGCGGCGAAGGTGATACTCGCGGCGGTAGTGGTGTGGGCGGCGCGGAGCGTGGAGCCGGATCGCAGCAGCGTGGTGACCGGCCGTCGAATGGGCCGGATGCGACCGCCGGACGTGGCAGTGGGCAGGGCCAGGCTGCCGGGCAAGGACGCGAGCCGGGCGGAAAGCAGGGCTCGGCAGCGGCGGCGAGCGGATCGCCGTTGGCAGGGTTGTCGAAGGGACTTCCCGGGGAATCGACTGGCGGCGAAGGCGATTCGCCGGTACAGCCTGATCCCGCAGGCCTCGGTGGTGCCGATGCGCCGACCACCGCGATGCGGATCCCCGGACGCGGACCGTCGACGTCTGCCGATCGAGGCGAGCAGGGTGCGGCAGATGTGCCGACCGTCGGGATGGAGCCGGGTGATCGTCCCAACGCCGGGAAGCAGGGCGCGCCCACTGACGCGCGTGGATCCGGACCCGGCACAAGCGATTCGATCGAACCCTCCGGTGCGTCCACCAACCGTGACACTTCCGCAGCGAACAGTGGCGTTTCGGCGGGGAGCCGAGGCGACGCGGAGCGCGTGGACCACTCGGGGGTTGATGAGCAGCGTGGCGAGCAGCGCCCGAACGCGGTCGAACGGGCCGTAGCCGCGGATACTCGAGCGACACAAGATGATTCGCGCGGGGAGCAGACTGCACGCGACATCGAGCGGGCTGGAGCACCCGACGCCCGTGGTGCGCGAGAAGAGTCGCGCGGCAGCCACGATGCGGGGCAGCCTCGACCTGTTGGCTCTGAATCCGCTGTGCGTGAGGGTGATTCGCAGGGCGCGGATGCGACGGAGAAGTTCTCCACGAGTTCCGGGCAGCAGCGCGGGGATGCCCGGGCGCAGGACCAGACGGGTGGGAGCGGCGGCAAAGCTCTCGGCGGTGCGGCTGGGGCTACGGCCGCTGCGGCTGGAGCTGGGGCTGCTGCCGGGGCCGGCGGGTTGTCGAAGAAGGGCGAGAGTTCTTCCGGCACGGGCGAATCCGGGTCGGAGGATCAGACCGTTGCTATGCGCGTGGTCAATCCCGCGGATGCGCCTACGACCACTTTTCCGGTGCAGCGGGGGACGGATCGGGTTGTCGGTGGGCGGGCCGTGACGCCGCCACCCAGCACGCCGCGCGGCCCTGCGGGGCCCAGGCAGGCAGGGCAGCAGGGAGCGCAGGGGCCCGGTGTCGAGGACGCGCGCCCGTCGGGACCGCAGGGTGGCCGTGGGGCCGGGGCCGAAGACAGACGGCCGTCCGCACCGCAAGGACCCCAGGGGCCGGGCGCTCCCCGCGGACCGCAGGGAGCCGGCGTCGAAGACACACGGCCATCCGCATCCCAAGGGCCGCGCGGACAGCAAGGACCGCAAGGACCGGGGGCATCTCGCGGACCGCAAGGACCACGGGCCGAAGACGCACGGCCATCGGCACCTCAAGGACCGGGAGTTCCGCGCGGCCTGCAAAAAACAGGGGCCGAGGACACCCGCCCGTCCGCACCCCAGGGTCCGCAAGGGCCAGGAGCTCCTCGCGGACCGCAAGGACCAGGGATCGAGGAGACCCGCCCGTCGGCACCCCAGGATCCGCAAGGGGCAGGAGCTCCTCGCGGACCGCAAGGACCAGGGATCGAGGAGACCCGCCCGTCGGCGCAGCAAGGTCCGCAGGGGGCGGGTATTGCTCGCGGCCAAGGGCCAGGGGCACCTTCTCCTGCTGATATCCAGCCGACGCGGCCCGCGCATCACCTGGCGGATGGGCAGCGGCAGGTGGCGCCTCCGCAACGGATCGAGCCGGGTCAGCAAGGGGCCGCACCGCAGCAGCAGGCGAACGCCGCGGGGGCGGGTCGTTCGAAGCGGTTGCTGTTGGCGGCGGCGGGTGCGGCGGTGCTCGTCATCGCGTTGATCGTGGGCGTCGTGCTGATGACGACGGGTGACAATTCGCCGGAGGGACAGGTGCGGGCGGTGATCGGTGAGTACACCGACGCACTGCGCGCCGGTGATCTCGAAACTCTGAGGTCCACCACCTGCGGGCAGCTGCACGACTTCTACCAGGGCATCAGCACCGAGCAGTTCCAGGGCGTGCATCAGCTCTCGACCGAGCAGGGGTCCATTCCGGTGGTCGACAGCGTGGACGCGGTACGGATCACCGACGACACGGCGCTGGCCGAGGCCACGGTGTACACGGCGGCGGAATCCAAGCGCACCGCACGCACCTTCGACCTGCAGAAGACCGACGGCGGCTGGAAGGTGTGCGACCCCACGGCGGCCCCCTGAACGGGTGATGACCCGTCGTAGCGCCGGTCAGAGGTGCTATGACGGGTCACACATAACTGGTATCGGGCACTGTGCACCCAGTATCATTTTTCGGATCATGAGCACGGAACACACAACGTCGCAGCCGGACATCGAAGCTGTGGTCCCGGAGGCGGCGCTGGTGGGCCAGCGCTTCGGATTCCGCGATCACTACGAGGTGGGGCGCGAGAAGATCCGCGAATTCGCCCGGGCGGTGCAGAACACGCATCTCGCGCACCAGAACGAGGTCGACGCCCGCAAGCTCGGCTACGACGCGGTGATCGCACCGCCGACCTTCGCGTCGGTGATCGGGATGAGCGCCACCCGCGCCCTGCTCGACGGGGTACTCACCGAGTACGACCTGTCGCAGGTGCTGCAGACCGACCAGGTGTTCGAGATCTTCCGCCCGATGCTGGCAGGCGACCGGATCCGCACGGAGATCGAGATCGAGTCGATCCGCCAGTTCGCCGACAACGACTTCGTCAATGTCGGCTTCAAGCTGGTGAACCAGCACGACGAGGTGGCGGTGCAGGGGACGACGACCATCGTCGCGCGCCGCGGCGTGGAGGTCGACCCCAATATCGTCGAGGCCGTCGAGAACATCAGCATGCACCCGCGTCCCGGCGACACCGGCATCGCCGACGACCTCCTGATCCGCCGCACCGGCCCCGCCCCCGCCGTGCCGCCGCGCGAGTTCGTGCCCGTGCACACCGGCCCCGCGTTCGAATCGCTGACCAAGGGCATGGAGCTGCCGGTCGCCACCGCGCGCGTCACCCGTGGCGACCTCGCCAACTACGCGGGCGTCTCGGGCGACCCGAACCCGATCCACTTCAGCGACCGCGCCGCCGAACTGGCCGGCCTGCCGACCGTCGTCGCCCACGGCCTGCTCACCATGGGCCTGGCCGCCCAGTACCTCACGGACTGGCTCGGTGACCCGACCGCCATCGAGAAGCTGGCCGTGCGTTTCTCCGGTTTCGTCCCGGTCCCACCGACCGCGGCGGGCGAGATCCAGTTCTCCGGCAAGATCAAGTCGATCGACACCGACCGCCGCGCGGCCACCGTGCTGCTGAGCGGAACCTCGGAGGGCCGCAAGCTCTTCGGCCGCGCCGCCGCGGAAATCCGCCTGACCTGAGGTGAAGCCCTGTGCACCGCGTAGCTGATACGCGGTGTCACATGTCGCTTACCTGCGTGTTGTCGTCCCGCAACACCCCGCGCGCACGCTTCGTTGATGAACGGGAATGTGCGGTTCATCGAGGTGCACGGGTATCGGCGTGCGTATCGGATGGCCGGGACAGGTCCGCCGGTGCTGCTCATCCACGGCATCACCGACAGTTCCGGGACCTGGGCTCCTGTCTTCGACGCGCTCGCCGAGCACTACACCGTCATCGCACCCGACCTGCTCGGGCACGGTGAATCCGCCAAGCCGCGCGCCGACTACGCGGTAGCCGCCTATGCCAACGGCATGCGTGACCTGCTCAGCGTGCTCGGCGTCGAACGGGTCACCGTGGTCGGGCATTCGCTCGGCGGCGGGGTCGCCCTGCAGTTCGCCTACCAGTTCCCGGAGAAGGTGGAGCGGCTCGCGCTGGTGTGCCCGGCCGGCATGGGTGCGGGCGTGCACCCGGCGTTCCGGCTGGCCACGATCGCGGGCGCCGGGCCGGCGCTGATGGCCGTCACCAGCTGGCCGGTGCGTACGGCGGTGCGTGCCGCGATCCCGCTGGTCACGGCGGTCGGCGGGCTCGGCCTCGGACCCGACGCCGAATACGTGCTCCGCCTCTACGGCGGCCTGGCCGAATCGGGCGCCCGCAACGCCTTCCTCCGGACCATCCGCGCGGCAGCCGACCGGCGCGGGCAGACCATCACCATGCTCGATCGCGGCTACCTGGCCGCCCACCTGCCCACCCTTGTCATCGGCGGCACCCGCGACACCGTCATCCCCTCCGGACACGCTACCCGCGCGCATCGCGCCTTCCCGGGCAGTCGCATCGAAATCTTCACCGGCGCGGGCCATTTCCCGCACCACTTCGATCCGGACCGCTTCGTGACGCTCATCCGGCAGTTCATCGAGGAAACCGAACCGGCCGTCTACGATCCGCTGCGCTGGCAGCGCACCCTGCGCCGGGGCAGCCCCCTTGTCGCGCTGCCCACCCCCGAGCCGGATCCCCCGATGATGACCGAGCAGGGTTGATGCCCCGGCTACCATGCGGCCTATGAGTTACCCGCTACCGCCGCAGGGCTACTACCGCCCGCCGGACCACCCGGAGTCCACCCTTGTGCTGGTGCTCGGGGTGATCGGGGTGTCGTTCTGCGGTCTCACCGCGCCGTTCGCCTGGCTGAAGGCCAAGTCGGCGCTGGCCGAGATCGACGCGTCCAACGGCACGATCGGCGGCCGTTCGCAGGTGTACGCGGGCTACATCATGGGCATCATCGGTTCCGCGATGCTCGGCATCATGCTGCTGTTCATCGTGCTCGCGGTGGTGCTCATGGTGATCGGTGCGTCGGCGGACACATCGACCTACTGAGCTAGCATCCTGCGGGTGATCGAACCAGAGGCCGACGTCGCGGGACCCACCGAGTGGGGTGAACATCCACACGGTCTCGGCCCGTGGGAGCAGGAGTACGGCACGCCCGCCCCCACCGACGAGCGCTACGACCCGGTGCTGCTCGCCGAGGGCGACCGCCGCAATGTGGTCGACGCCTACCGCTACTGGAAGCGCGAGGCGATCGTCGCCGACATCGACGCCCGCCGCTTCCCCTTCCACGTGGCCATCGAGAACTTCGGCCACGACGCCAATATCGGGACCGTGGTCCGCACCGCCAACGCCTTCGCCGCCGCCGCGGTGCACATCGTCGGCCGGCGCCGCTGGAACCGGCGCGGCGCCATGGTCACCGACCGCTACCAGCACCTGGTCCACCACGCCGACCTGACCGAGCTGCGTGACTACGCCGTCCGCGAAGGACTCACCGTGGTGGCCGTCGACAATGTGCCCGGCTCGGTGCCGCTCGAAACCGCCCAGCTGCCGCGCGAATGCCTCCTGCTGTTCGGCCAGGAGGGGCCCGGCGTCAGCGACGACGCGAAAGACGCTGCCGCCCTTACGGTTTCGATCTCCCAGTTCGGTTCGACCCGCAGCATCAACGCGGGTGTCGCGGCAGGTATCGCCATGCACACCTGGATCCGTCAGCACGCCGATCTGTCACTGGCCTGGCCGATCACCTGAATCCCGCGCGTCACATCAGGTCTGCCACGCCACACCGGTCGCCACAGACCACAATTTCCTTGCCCCGCATGCACACCGACCTGGCAACATGGACCCCATGACCTCGCGTGGGGGCCGGCGCCCGCAGCCGACTGATACCGGATCCGTACCGACCCCTGCGCTGTGGTCCGAACGCGCCGACATGGCCGAATCGGCCATCATCTCGCGCCACCTGCGCGCGCTGTGGGGTTGTCCCGGAACGGAATTGGGTGTCGTCGGCTGGCCGGCCACCCGGCGTGAACGCCTGTTCGGCAGCTGGCACTACTGGTGGCAGGCGCACCTGCTCGACTGCGCGATCGACGCCGCGAACCGGGTACCGACACCGGCCCGGCGCAGGCGCATCGCCGCCATCGCGCGCTCGCACCGCATGCGCAACATCACCGGCTGGACCAACCGCTACTACGACGACATGGCCTGGCTGGCCATCGCACTCGAACGCGCCGAACGCACCCAGGAACTCAGCGCGGCGCGTGGCGGTCTGCTCGCCCTGGAACAGCAGCTCTACAGCTCGTGGAACCCGGGGGTCGGCGGCGGCATCCCGTGGCGGGTGCGGTCCGACTTCTACAACGCACCGGCGAACGGCCCCGCGGGCATCGCCCTGCTGCGACTCGGCCAGGTCGAACGCGCCCAGCAGATGGCCGACTGGCTGCACGACACCCTGCGCGACCCGGCGACCGGTCTCGTCCTCGACGGCATCCACCTGCCCTCCGGCGAGATCGAACGACCCACGTTCACCTACTGCCAGGGTGTGGTGCTCGGCCTGGAAGCCGAGCTGGCGGTGCACACCGACGACGACCGCCACATCGACCGCGCCGTCGACCTGGTCGACGCGGTGGAAGACCACATGACCCACCGACTGGTGATCTCCGGCGGTGGCGGGGGCGACGGCGGCCTGTTCAACGGCATCCTCGCCCGCTACCTGGCCGTCGTCGCGCTGATGCTGCCGGGCGAGGGCAAACGCCCCGAGGCCGCGCGCCGCATCGCCGCGGCCATCGTGAAGACCTCGGCCACCGCCGCCTGGAGCAACCGCCTCGAGGTGGAGGGCGAACCGCTGTTCGGCTACGACTGGAGCAAACCGGCCCGCCTGCCGGGCGGTTCGGCGGGCGCGGGCAAGTTCACCGCGGGTGGTTCGGTGACCGCGTCGGTGGTTCCCGAACGCGATCTGTCGGTGCAGCTGTCGGGCTGGATGCTGATGGAAGCCGCCTACCAGGTGAGTGCTGCGGGCCTCTAGCGCTCGCCGACGCCCGCCTCGCACTCGACTTCGTAGTCCTCGGCGGGCTTGGCCATTTCCTGGCGGTAGTGCCGGATGCCGATCACCGTGCCGATGATCAGGCCGACGACGAGGGTGCCGATCACCGCGGGCATCAACCACGACACCCGCTCGAGGAACTCACCCGCGTAATAGCCGATGAGCAGCAGCACCGGCGCCCAGATGATCGCGCCGATGGTGCTGGCGATCGTGTACTTGCGGTGGTCCATCCCGGCCGCGCCCGCGACCATCGGGCACAGCGTGCGCACCCACGGGATCCAGCGGGCGATCATCACCGCGAAGAACCCGTGCCGTTCCAGCAGATGCGTCACCTTCGCCAGGTTCTCGGTATTGATGTAGCGGCCGTTCTTGCGCGCGACCACACGATGGCCGGTGCGCTGGCCGACCAGGTATCCCACCTGGTTCCCGGCGATCGCCGCCAGCATGGTGCCTACGGAAAGCCCCCACACCTGCGCTTCGCCGTTGGCGTGGGAGGCGAGCACGATACCCGCGGTGATCAGCATCGAATCGCCGGGCAGGAACAGCCCGATGATGAACGCGCATTCCAGGAACACGAACACCAGCACGACCGTGCAGACCACAGCGGGCCCGGCCGAGACCAGCGGATCGAAGCTGCCGACGGCGTAGGTGGATGGTCCCGCTGTCACGTCGATCAGAGCGTCTTGTTCGTCGAGACGGCCAGTTCGGCAGGCTCGGCGGGCACCACGGGGACAACCGGGACAGCGCGACGCGCGAGCACGACCTTCTTACCGACGGTGATGATGGCGGGCAGGATCGAGACGAACACGATCAGCAGGAAGATCGCTTCCACATGGTCGCGAATGAAGGGCACATTGCCGAGGAAGTAACCGATGATCGTCACACCGCCGCCCCACAGCACGGCGCCGACGATGTCGAACGCCACGTACTTGCGGTAGCTCATCTTCGACACACCGGCGAGCACCGGCATGAACGTGCGGACGATCGGCACGAACCTGGCCAGGATGATCGTCTTGGGGCCGTGCTTCTCGAAGAACTCGTGGGTCTCGACGACGTACTGCTTCTTGAAGAAGCGGCTGTCCTCCTTGCGGAAGATCGCGGGCCCGATTTTTCGCCCGATCCAGTACGCGCACTGGTCGCCCGCGAACGCGGTCGCGATCACCAGCGGGACGAGCACCCAGATGTTCGGGCTGCCCTGCGCGGCCAGCATGCCACCGGTGAACAGCAGCGAGTCACCGGGCAGCAACGGGAAGAGCAGGCCGGTCTCGATGAAGACAATCGCCAGGATGGCGGGTAGCACCGCGTTCTTCAGCCACGTGTCCTGGAGCAGATACATCGGGTCCAGCAACTGGGTCAACGCGAGGTTGTGCGTCATCACATCGGAAACCGCCAGCAAAGTCACGGGCCCCACAGTACCGGTCGCGGCTGTGAAGTGAATGGGTGTGGGCGAGGAGGTGGAAACCAGCCGGTGAACTCATCGATCACTTCCTAACCTAGGGTGTGGCCTGACAGAATTGGTTTTTTGCTCCCCACAGACGGAGGTCACTGCTGTGCCTATCGCGACTCCGGAGGTCTACGCCGAGATGCTCGGCCGGGCCAAGGCGCACTCGTTCGCATTCCCGGCTATCAACTGCACTTCGTCGGAGACGATCAACGCCGCCATCAAGGGCTTCGCGGAGGCCGGGAGCGACGGCATCATCCAGTTCTCCACCGGCGGCGCCGAGTTCGCTTCGGGCCAGGGCGTGAAGGACATGGTCACCGGCGCGGTGGCGCTGGCCGAGTTCGCGCACGTGGTCGCCGCGAAATACGACGTGACGATCGCGCTGCACACCGACCACTGCCCCAAGGACAAGCTGGACACCTACGTGCGTCCGCTGCTCGCCATCTCCCAGGAGCGCGTGAACAACGGCCTCAACCCGCTGTTCCAGTCGCACATGTGGGACGGCTCGGCCATCCCGATCGACGAGAACCTCGAGATCGCCAAGGAGCTGCTCAAGCTCTCGAAGGCCGCCAACATCATCCTCGAGGTCGAGATCGGCGTCGTCGGCGGTGAAGAGGACGGTGTCGAGGCCGAGATCAACGACAAGCTCTACACCTCGCCCGAGGACTTCGAGAAGACCATCGACGCGCTCGGCGCCGGCGAGAACGGCAAGTACCTGCTCGCCGCCACCTTCGGCAACGTGCACGGTGTGTACAAGCCGGGCAACGTGGTGCTCAAGCCCGAGGT
Organism: Nocardia sp. NPDC023733; assembly: GCF_040639775.1. Taxonomy (NCBI): domain Bacteria; kingdom Bacillati; phylum Actinomycetota; class Actinomycetes; order Mycobacteriales; family Nocardiaceae; genus Nocardia; species Nocardia sp. NPDC023733. The sequence continues at coordinate 352,544 of NZ_JBFAAN010000004.1, forward strand.
GCTGGCCGAGGGCCAGCGCGTGGCGGCCGCCAAGCTCGGCCTCGACGCCGACGCGCAGCCGTTCGACTTCGTCTTCCACGGCGGTTCGGGCTCGCTGAAGTCCGAGATCGAGGACTCGCTGCGCTACGGCGTGGTGAAGATGAACGTCGACACCGACACCCAGTACGCCTTCACCCGCCCCGTCGCCGGGCACATGTTCACCAACTACGACGGTGTGCTCAAGATCGACGGCGAGGTCGGCAACAAGAAGACCTACGACCCGCGCAGCTACCTGAAGAAGGCCGAGTCCTCGATGGCCGCGCGCGTGCTCGAGGCCTGCAACGACCTCAAGTCGGCCGGTCGCTCCGTCAGCGGTTCCTGAATTCGGTATCGAACAAACGGGGCCCGAGCTCATGAGTCTTGATGTCCGTGTGCTCGGGCCCGTTCGACTGCTCGTCGGCGGTGAGCCGGTGGCGGTCGGCGGGCCCAAGCCGCGCGCGCTGCTTGCCGCGCTCACCGTCAACCGGCGGCGCGCGGTGTCGTCGGCTGTGCTCGCCGAGATGGTGTGGAACGAGGATCCGCCCGACTCGTACGCCGCGAGCCTGCAGGTGTTCGTCTCCAATATCCGCAAGGCGCTGCGCAATGCGGGGATCGACTCCGCACAGGTACTGCGCACCGAGGGCGCCGGATATCGGCTCGAAATCCCCGACACCGCTTGCGATCTTGGCCGCTTCGAGAACGCACGCGAGGCCGGTTCGCGCTGCCTCGACGCCGGTGACCACCCCGGTGCGGCCAACCTGTTCGGCGCGGCGCTGCGGGAGTGGTCGGGGCGTGCGCTGGCCGACCTGGCCGGTCTGCAGTTCGCCGACGGTTTCGCCACCGCGATGAACGAGGAGCGACTACTCGCCGCCTCTGCCCGCATCGATGCCGAAATCGCCTGTGGGCGTTCGTCTTCGGTGATCGGTGAGTTGGTCACCATGACCAACGAGAACCCGCTGCGCGAACCGCTGTGGGGTCAGCTCATCACCGCGCTGTACCTGTCTGGTCGTCAGGCCGACGCGCTCGAGGCGTGCCGCCGGGTTCGTTCCGTCCTCGCCGAGGAACTCGGCATCGACCCGGGCGCGGCGCTGATCGAACTCGAGCAGCGCGTTCTTCGCCAGGAACCGTTGAATGTGCAGGCCTTCAAGCGATCCGAGCAGGTCGCCGCCGCGATGACGGAGACAGTCACCGAGGTGCCACGCTCGATCCGCAACGGCAACCTGCGCTTCGCCGACGGCCGCACCATCCCGATTCCGCACGGCGGCTTGCGAATCGGGCGCATGACCGACAACGAACTGGTCCTCGACGACCCCAAGGCGAGCCGCTACCACGCCCACATCATGCCCAGCCGCGCCGGCCTGCTGATCAAGGATCTGCATTCGGCCAACGGTGTCTATGTGAACGAATTGCCCATCGACAGTGGGGCTTTGCTCGGCGACGGCGACATCATCCGCATCGGCGCGACCGTCCTGACGTTCCTCGCGGTGAGCTGACCAGCGGGTCGGCACGCGTCGACCCGGCCTGAGGGTCGACGCTCGCGACCTAGTGCACCCATGCCGCCAGGTCGCCGTCGAGGCAGTCAGGGTGCAACTCGAGCCGCGTTCAGCGCACCTTCTGGTCGGCGGCTGTCGCAGCCCGGGTCGGCGGTGCGACGGTGAGGTGGTACTGGGCCGCCGCGTAGGTGGCGAGGATGATGCCTTCGGTAATGCGGCGGGATCTTTCGGACTTCGCGAAGAGGCGGCGCAGGACGATCAGGCCGTCGGAAACGGTGAACAGCAACGCGCCCGAGCCGTAGCGGCTGCGCGGGTCCTCGTTCGGAATGTTCAGTCCGGCAATATTTTTCGCATCGGGAGCCAGGGCAGGGTCCGAGGCGAGGGTCGCGGCGGTTCCGAGCGTCGCGCCGTACGCGGTGAGCGGCAGAGCAAGTGCCGGGGCCTTGGCGCGGAGCAGCGCGGCCGCGCCCGCCCAGGCGAGCAGGCGCGGCACGGCGATCTCGGGACGGGGACGGGCCCCACGCTGCCACCACAGCAGCGCGTATCCCGTCTGCATCACCGCGAACGACGACGCGCCCGCGATGAGGCGGCGGTCGTCGTCCGGGTCGATGAGCAGGACGTCGCCGACGGTGGCGGCGGCCAGTGAGGCGAGCAAGATCCGGCGCTCGGCCGGGTCGACAGCGCCGCTGGTCACCGCGTCGGCCGCGAGCAACGGCATCAGCAGCGGCTTGGCCACCCATTGCAGGCGTTCGCGGCCGGTGACGGCACCGAGAACGGTGACCGCCGCCGCCGCGAGATAGCCCGCGCGCAACGGACGCATCGTCAGAAGCTCGGTTCCTTCGGGGCGGGCGGCAAGGTGACGACCTGGCCCGCGTAGCTCAGGCCCGCGCCGAAGCCGAGCAGCAGCGCCAGCTGACCGCCCTTGGCCTTACCGGTCACCAGCATCTCCTCCATCGCCAGCGGGATCGAGGCGGCCGAAGTGTTGCCGGTGTTCTCGATGTCGTTGGCCATCGGGATGTTCTCGGCGAGGCCGAGGTTCTTCTTCATCAGCTCGTTGATGCGGGCATTGGCCTGGTGCGGGATGAACACCTCGATGTCCTCCTTGGCCACACCGGAGGCGTCCAGCGCCGCCGACAAGGCGCGCGGCAGGGTGACCGCGGCCCACCGGAAGACCTTGGGGCCCTCCATGTGCAACGACATGCGGCCGACCGGCTCCACCTCGGGATCGGTGCCCTGCATGGCCTGGGCCTTGTTCATGTAGGCGAGGAAGTCGACGTCCTGGGCGATGGCTTCGGCGTTCTCGCCGTCGCTGCCCCACACCGTGGGCGAGATGCCGTTCTCCTCGGCCGGGCCGACGACGACGGCGCCCGCGCCGTCACCGAAGATCATCGCGGTGCCACGGTCGGTCGGGTCGAGACCGACCGTCATGGTCTCGGCGCCGATCACCAGCACGTATTCGGCCGAACCGGCGCGGATCAGGTCGGCGGCGACGCCGAGGCCGTAGCCGAAACCGCCGCAGCCGGAGGTGAGGTCGAACGCGGCCACACCGTTGAGGCCGAGGTCGTAGGCCACCGACGGCGCGCCGTGCGGGGTGAGCTTGAGCCAGCTCGAGGTGCACAGCAGGACCGCACCGATCTTGGCGCGGTCGACCGGGCTGTTCTTCAGCGCGCGCTCGCCCGCGGCCGCCGCGATCGAGCGGATGGTCTCGTCGCCGCTGATCCAGCGCCGGTTGTGGATGCCGGTGCGTTCGAAGATCCAGTCGGGCGTCGAGTCGAGAACCTCACACACCTCGGCATTGCTGACGATGCGCTGCGGGCGGTAGGCACCGATCCCGAGCATCGCGACGTTGTCGCGACCTTTGTTAACTGCAATGCTCACCACGGGTGACTCACACGTCCTTCTCACCTGCCGGACGGCTTCGTCGCCGTCCGAGTTTTCCGATGTTCAGGCTAACTCAGAGCCAAGTCGTCGAGACCGAGGATGGAGCGGTATTCCAGCCCCTCGGCGGCGATCACCTGGTCAGCACCGGTTTCGCGGTCCACGACGGTGGCCACACCCACCACGATGGCGCCCGCGTCACGCAGCGCGCGCACGGCGGTGAGCGGCGAATTGCCCGTGGTTGTGGTGTCCTCGACCACCAGCACGCGCTTGCCGACGACGTTGGGGCCCTCGATCTGGCGCTGCATGCCGTGGGCCTTGGCGGCCTTGCGGACGACGAAGGCATCGATCGGGCGACCGGGCGCGTGCATGACGGCCATCGCGACGGGATCGGCGCCCATGGTGAGCCCACCGACGGCGTCGAAGTCCCAGTCGGCGACCAGCTCACGCAGCAGCGACCCGATCAGCGGGGCGGCCTGGTGGTGCAGCGTCGCGCGGCGCAGGTCGACGTAGTAGTCGGCCTCCTTGCCCGAGGACAGTGTCACCTTGCCGTGCACGACCGCGAGCTCGCGCACGAGCGCGGCCAACTGGTCGCGATCGGCTTCGGTGAGCGCCTGACGTGCCTGGTCGATCATGCGGTTTCCTTTCGGTCATCTGCGTGGGCCCTGCGCGATTACGCTACGCTGCCGCCGCCGGGGCCCACGCCATGCCCTAGGTCCTGCCGCGTGCGTTGAACAGGCCGCGATTGAGCCGCGTGATGAGGGTGCGCGGAACCATCCCCGCCACCGTGGTGATGACCTTGTACTGCAGACCGGGAACGCTGATGACCCGGCCCGCTTCCAGGTCGTGCAGGCAGCCGTCGACCACCTGGTCCACCTCGAGCCACAGCGCCTTGGGCAGCGAACTCATCTCGATTCCGGCGCGCTCGTGGAACTCGGTGTGCACGAAGCCGGGGCACAGGGCCTGGATGCGCACACCGGTGCCGGACAGTCCACCCGCGAGACCTTCGGTGAAGGCGACGACATAGGCCTTCGACGCCGAATAGGTGGATCCGCGGCCGGGCACGAGCCCCGCCACGCTGGCCACATTGACGATCGAACCGGACGCGGCCGCGATCATCGCGGGCAGTGCGGCCCTGGTGAGCTGCACGACCGAGGTGACGTTCACATCGAGCTGGGCCTGCAACTCGGCGGGCTCAAGGGTCCAGAACTCCCCCGAGTGCGCGAAACCGGCGTTGTTGACCAGGAATTGGAGGCCGGCCTCGGCACGTTCGGCGACGCGGGCGCGGTCGTCGTCATCGGCGAGGTCGGCGACGAGGACCTCGGCGGAGGTGGCGTACCGGCGGCCGAGTTCGTCGGCGAGGCCACGCAACCGCACCTCGTTCCTGGCGACGAGCACCAGGTCGTAGCCGAGGGCGGCGAGGCGATGGGCGAAGCCGAGGCCGATGCCGGAGGTGGGGCCGGTGATCAGGGCGACGGGTCGGGACGCACCGGGCAGGCGCGCGGGAATATCGGTCATAGCTGGTCGATTCGGGTCGACGGATGATGCCGTGTCACGGCATCGGGATCACTTCGGGACGGGGCCCTGGTAGGGGCGGAAGCCGGGGTGGAAGGGGCCGCCGGGCTGGTCGGACTCGTCGTCGGCACGCTGTTCGTCCGCGCGCGGACGCGGGTCTTCCGTGCGCGGACGCGGCGGCTCCACGCGCGGGCGCGGTTCCGGGACGACGGCGAGCGACGGGCGCTTCGGCGGTTCGCCGAGCGGACGGCGGCCGGGCGCGGGCTGGTCCTCGAAATCCGGGTCGTCGAGGTCGGGATCGAAATCCGGGTCGGCCGCGAAGGCGGGTTTGCGCGGCGGCAGGCGGTCGTAGTCGTCGTCGGGTGCCTGGGCGGGGCGCGCGGGGAACAGCGGTTCGGCGGCGCGGCCGTAGTGGTCGTCGACATCGGTTTCGTCGTCGGGACCGGGGAAGCGGGCGCGGCCGTCGGTATCGGGCACGCGGGCGGCCGGAGCGTAGTCGTCGTCGTACTCGTCGCGGAACCCGTCGGGCGAGGGTTCACCGATTCCCGAACGGGGACGGGTGTATTCGTTCGGCTCGGCCACCGGCGGCAGCACGTGCAGCAGACCCGACAGACGAAGCACGGCGTCGATCGCGGTCTCCCAGTCCTTGGACCCGCTGCCGACCGGGAGCATGCCGAGGGTCCAGTTGCCCTCGCTCCACAGCATCTGCACGGTGTCGGACAGGGATTCGATGAAGCCGACCATCCGCTGGTCGACGGCGTGCCGGGCGATCTCGGGGTCGGTGGCGAACACCACCCGGTCGCCGATGGCGCCGAGCAGTTCCAGATCGTGGTCCTTGGGCGGCGACGCGGTCTTGAGCCGCATGTCGACGTCGATCTCGGACCCGATCTGGCGGCGCACGGCCACCAGCGTGGCGGCGTCTTCCAGGTCGAAGAGCACGAACTTCTCGCCCTTGCGGATGCCGGAGACCACGTCGACCGCGGACAGGTACCCGAGCTTGGTCAGCGCGCCGCGCCGCCACGTCGAGGCGAGGGCGGGCTCCACCGACACATAGGTATAGCCCTGGGACTTCGCCCACACCTGGCGGGCGTGTCCGGTGCGCTGTCGCTGGACCCGATCGAAATACAGCAGTACGACCGCACCAACGAGTGCGATCGCCGCCAAGCCGAACCACATAGCCGTCATCGTCGCCTAGCCTATCCAGCCGTCGCCGTGATTGCCCGGTAGCACCGGGGATTCGACGCGCGGGTCGCTCATCGGGGGCCGCTCGGGAGCGCCGTGCTGATGATGATCTTGGCGCGGATCGACCCGTCTGGGTTCTTGTCGCCCTGCACCATAACCATGTCACCCACCGGAAGTTCGCTCGCCTTGGTGGTGCTCAGCGAGATCACCTGCGTGGCCTCGTCGATCAGCACCCGCACACTCGACCCGCCGAGGGTGCTCATGGTGATCTCGGAGCCGGTGTTGGCGGTGATGCTGCCCATGGTGGCGCCGAGGTCTTCGGTGCCGCCGAGGCCGGGTAAGCCGGGCAGGCCGCTCGCGTTCGGCGGCGCGGTCGGGGTGGTCTGTCTGGTCGGTGGTTGCAGGGTCTGGGTGGTGGGTGGTGCGGCGGCGGTGTCGTCGTCGGAACCGCCGCCACCGGTGAGCATCAGACCGGCCAGGATGCCGCCGAAGGCGATGAGCGCCACGACGGCCAGGCCGAGCGCGATCCACAGGCCGGTGTGCTTCTTCGGCGGTTCCTGGTCGCCGTCCTGTGGTCGCGGTGGATATTCGGGCTGCTGCGGCGGCCCGTAGCCCGGCGGCGGGGCGGGCGGATATCCCTGCCCGTAGGCCGGTTGGGGTGCGGGTTGCTCTGCGGGATAACCACTTTCATACGGTCCCCATTGAGCGTCGTGCGGCGGTAACGCCTGGGTGGGGTTCGACGGTTGGCCCCACTCGTCGAACCCACCGCCGTACGGCCGTGTGGTTTCGTTCCCTGGCGAACCCAGCCGTTCCGTCGGCGAATCCTCCGGGCGTTGTCCCCACGGATCGTTCGGATTCGTCATGTCCCCAGCGTAGGTCAGCCCGGCGCGTAGAGAGGGTCCTACGCACCGGGCTGTGGATAAATCATGAACTGTGGACAACTTCGCGGCCGACGACCAGCTTGTCGGCGGCGTCGTCCACACTCACCGACACCGTGTCGCCATCGGTGACCGTGCCGGAGAGCAGTTCCTTGGCCAGGCTGTCGCCGATGGCCTGCTGGATCAGCCTGCGCAGCGGGCGCGCGCCGTAGGCGGGGTCGTAACCGCGCACCGCGAGCCACTGCTTGGCCTCCTCGGTGACATCGAGGGTGAGCCTGCGCTGTGACAACCGCTTCTGCAGCTGACGCAGGTTGATGTCGACGATCGACTCCAGCTGTTTCGCGTCGAGCGCGTGGAACATCACCACGTCGTCGAGCCGGTTGAGGAACTCCGGCTTGAACGCTCGGCGCACCGCGTCCATCACCTGGTCCTTGGTGCCACCGGCGCCCAGGTTGGAGGTGAGGATGAGGATGGTGTTGCGGAAATCGACCGTACGGCCCTGGCTGTCGGTGAGCCTGCCCTCGTCGAGCACCTGCAGCAGGATGTCGAACACGTCCGGGTGTGCCTTCTCGATCTCGTCGAACAGCACCACCGAATACGGCCGCCTGCGCACCGCTTCGGTGAGCTGACCGCCCTGGTCGTAGCCGACGTAACCGGGAGGCGCACCGACCAGGCGAGCCACCGAGTGCTTCTCGCTGTACTCGCTCATATCGATGCGGACCATGGCGCGTTCGTCGGCGAACAGGAATTCCGCCAGCGACTTGGCCAGCTCGGTCTTACCGACACCGGTCGGCCCGACGAACATGAACGAGCCCGTCGGCCGGTTCGGGTCGGCCACCCCGGCACGCGAGCGGCGCACGGCGTCGGACACCGCCTGCACGGCCTCTTCCTGGCCGACGACACGCCCGGCGACCTCGGTCTCCATCCGCAGCAGTTTCGCGGTTTCGCCTTCGAGCATCCGCCCCACCGGCACACCGGTCCACGAGGACACCACATCGGCGATGTCGTCCGGGGTGACCTCCTCGTTGAGCATCACCTCACCGCTCGCGGCCGCACCGCTGGCCTCTTCGGCCGCGGCCAGCTGCTTCTCCAGCGCCGGGATGCGGCCGTAGCGCAGCTCGGCGGCCTTGCCGAGATCGCCGTCGCGTTCGGCACGTTCGGATTCGCCGCGCAGGCGCTCGAGCTCCTCCTTGAGCCCGCGCACCGAGTCGATGGCGTTCTTCTCGTTCTGCCAGCGGGTGGTGAGCTGGTTGAGCTTCTCGCGGTCGTCGGCCAGTTCCTGGCGCAGTTTCTCCAGGCGCTGCTTGGACGCCTCGTCGGTCTCCTTCTCGAGCGCGACCTCCTCGATCTCGAGTCGGCGCACCGCGCGCTCCACCTCGTCGATTTCGACCGGGCGCGAGTCGATTTCCATCCGCAGCCGCGACGCCGACTCGTCGATCAGGTCGATCGCCTTGTCCGGCAGGAAGCGGGAGGTGATGTAGCGGTCCGACAGCGTCGCGGCCGCCACCAGCGCGGAGTCGGTGATCCGCACGCCGTGGTGCACCTCGTAGCGTTCCTTGATGCCGCGCAGGATGCCGATGGTGTCGGCCACCGTCGGCTCGCCGACCAGCACCTGCTGGAACCGACGTTCCAGCGCGGCGTCCTTCTCGATGTACTTGCGGTACTCGTCGAGCGTCGTGGCGCCGACCAGGCGCAGCTCACCGCGCGCGAGCAGCGGTTTGATCATGTTGCCCGCGTCCATCGACGAGTCGCCGGTGCTGCCCGCGCCGACGATGGTGTGCAGTTCGTCGATGAAGGTGATGATCTCGCCCGCGCTGTTCTTGATGTCGTCGAGCACGGCCTTGAGCCGCTCCTCGAACTCGCCGCGATACTTCGCGCCCGCGACCATCGCGCCGAGGTCGAGGGAGACGACCTTCTTGCCGCGCAACGACTCCGGCACGTCACCGTCGACGATGCGCTTGGCGAGGCCCTCGACGATGGCGGTCTTGCCGACGCCCGGTTCGCCGATGAGCACCGGGTTGTTCTTGGTGCGCCGCGACAGTACCTGCACCACACGGCGGATCTCGGTGTCGCGCCCGATCACCGGGTCGAGCTTGCCGGTGCGGGCGGCCTCGGTGAGGTCGGTGGAGTACTTCTCGAGTGCCTGGTAGGAGGCTTCGGGGTCGGGATTGGTGACCCGCGCGCTGCCGCGCACCGTGGTGAAGGCATCACGCAACGCTTCGGGAGTGGCGCCGTGTCTGCGCAGCAGCTCGGCCACCTCGCCGCTGCCGTCGGCCAGGCCGACCAGCAGGTTCTCGGTCGAGACGTATTCGTCGCCGAGTTCGGTGGCCAGCCTTTGCGCGGCGGTGATCGCGGCCAGCGCCTCACGGCCGAGCTGCGGTGTGGTCGTGGCGCCGGTGGCGCGCGGCAGCCGGTCGACGATGTCGCCCGCTTCCCGTTCGACGGTCGCGGGGTCGACACCGATGGCCTTGAGCAGCGGGGCGGCGATGCCATCGGTCTGATCCAGCAACGCCACCAGCAAGTGCGCCGGACGGATCTCCGGGTTGCCCGCCGCCGACGCGGCCTGCAGGGCGGCCGTCAGGGCCGCCTGGGTCTTGGTGGTGGGATTGAACGAGTCCACTGGTCTCCTCGGGGTAATTCCGGTATCGACTTGTTCAACGTCGGCAAAGTTGAGTCTGTTCCGCTCAACTTAATCTTTTTCTCGCCGGTTCGCCACGCCGCCTCACGCTACGCCGCATGTCGGAGCCCCCTCAGCCTAGGATTGCGGTGCCTGGATCACCCCCGATACGAGGAGTTGTCGACCATGCGCGCCATCGTGGTTCACAAGTTCGGTGCCACTCCCGAACTCGCCGATATGCCGGTGCCCGAACCCGGTCCGGGTGAAGTGCAGGTCGCCTTGGACGCCGCGGGGGTCAACCCGTTCGACCTGAAGATGGCCGACGGGCTGCTCGAAGGAAAAATGCCGACCGACTTCCCGATGATCCTCGGCGTGGACGGCGCGGGCACCGTGTCAGCGGTCGGATCGGGCGTCACCTCGTTCGCCGTGGGCGACAAGGTGGTCGGCAAATTCCTGACCGCCCCCGCCGGCCACGGCAGCTGGGCCCAGTACGCGACGGTTCCCGAGGACGCCACGCTGGTGAAGATCCCCGACGGCATCACCACGGTCGCCGCCGCCGCCCTGCCCATCGCCGGGCTCACCGCCCAGGACCTGGTCGATGCCGCCCACATCCAGCCCGGCCAGACCGTGCTGATCGTCGGCGCCACCGGCGGTGTCGGTTCCTTTCTGGTGCAGCTGGCCAATATCGCCGGCGCCCACGTGATCGCGACCGCCCGCGCCGACGCCACCGACCAGGTCGCCCGCCTCGGCGCCGCCGAAACCGTCGATTACACCCAGGTCCGCACCGACCCGCACGACCCCTCCACCCAGGTCGACTCGAACATCGTCGACGCCGTGCGCTTCACCCACCCCGACGGCATCGACGTCCTGTTCGACCTGGTCAGCACCGCACCGGCCTTCGCCGACCACGCCACCCTCGTTCGCCGCGGCGGCCACGCCTACTCCACCGTCTGGGCCGCCGACGAACAGGCACTCACCGAGCGCGGCATCACCGGCGGCAACTTCGAATCCAAAGGACGCGGTCCGGAACTGAGCCGTTTGCTCGGGCGCGTGGCGGCAGGCGATGTGGTGGTCCCGGTCCAGATGACGGTGCCGCTGGAAGCCGCACCCGCCGTACTCGGCGCGGGGAGCGCACGCGGAAAGACCGTGCTGGCCATCTGATCCACCCGCCTCGAGCTGCCGGGGCTGCAGCCGACCTCGACCGGGCGCCCTCGACGATCAGGCCGGGCGGTAGGTGCCGGTGCGGGCTTTGGTGGCGGTGGATTCGAGGATGGTGGTGAGGGTTCTGTGGATTCGGGTGGGGGTGGTGGGTTTTACGGTGAAGGTGGTTTCGCCGTAGAAGACGTAACGGCCGTCGCCGGGGAGGTCGTGGAGCTGGAAGTCGTCGCGGCCTTCGGTGTGGCGGTTGTCGACGCTGGCGTGGGCGTAGACGCCGATGTGGGTGAGAGTGTCGGTGGGTTTGGCGAGGAAGGTTTCCAGTTGTTCTCGGGGGGTGGGGTTCCAGCGGTCGCGGGTGTGCGGGCGGGGGGCCGCGAGTTCGGCTGCGGTGACGCGGAATTCGCGGCCGCGGCCGGGTGAGACTTTGGGGAGGGTGGAGAGGACGGCGGCGGCCAGGGCGTTGGGGGTCATCAAGTGCAAGGTGATGTCGCCGGGGTTGCGGGTGTCGCCGGGGGCCTGCACGGCGAGGGAGGCGTAGGTGTCGCGGGTGCCGCCGTGGGCGCGGATGGTTCGCACGCCGCGCGACGCACCCGCCACCTCGACGCGGGCGTGCGGTGCGAGCAGGGCGGCCATGGCGCGGTCGAGGTCGGAGTCGAATTCGGCCATCAGGTTCTCGGCGGCCTTGCGACGCAGGCGCAGGACCTCGGCGTAGGTCTCGACGTCGGTGTACTGGTGATGTAAGGGGTACGGGAGGACGTCGCGCCCCGCGGCTTCCCACAGGGTGCGGAAGTCGAGGGCGGTGAGATGCCAGGTGCGCACGGGAAATCTACTCTGTTCCATCGAGATCGGCACTCAGTCGGCGCCGATGACGGGCGGGACCATCTTGGGCAGGCTGTCCAGGCCGGTGAGCTCCTCGCCGTTCTCCTGTGTGACGAGGTAGTCGGGGATGTCCTTGGTCGACTCGTCGTCCTTGCCGACGCCACGCCCCGCGCCCGGGCCCATCATGCCGGGCATCCCGGAGCGGCCCGCAGCGCCCGCTCCGCCGCCACGGTTCGCCCCTGCACCGGCCGACGCGGGGTTGCCGGGTACCGCCGCACCCGCCCCCGGCGAACTGGCGCCGGGCGAACCGGCACCCGGCACGCCTGAGCCCGGTGAGCCGCCACCGGGAAGGCCTGTGCTGCTCGGACTTCCGGGAGATCCTGGAGTCGTCGATTGCGGGGTGGTCGCGGCGGGAGTCGTCGAGGCCGGGGTGGTCGACGAGGGGTCGGTGGCTTGTGGGGTGTCGTCCTCGGAAGAATTCTGGTCTTCGTCGTCGGCGGAGGTGTCGCCGGGCGTTTCGCCGGGGTCGGTCGCCGGGGTGACAGCCGCGGGCGTGCTCGGTGTCGCCGCGGGCTGACCGGTCGGCGAGTCTTGATCGCCGGGACGTGCACCACCACCGGGAATTTCGGGATCCCCAGCGTTGTCCACAGCCTTGGGGATCGGAATGACCGGAACATTCGTGTCGGACTCGTAAACGACCGGCGCATAGACGGTTTGGAGTACACGCACCGCCTCGACCCGCGCATTCTCCTCCGCCACATCGTCATCGCGCCACGCTCGGCCGGTGAACAGGCCGGTGAAGTTGTCGACCCCGCTGCGGTGCTCAGGCTGATGGGGCACAAGACGTTTCGTCGGTTCGAGGCCCGTCCGCAACTCGACCAGTTTGTTGCTGGTGAGGGCGGCCGCGGTGGTGACCCGTTTGCCCGTGGTGTCGTAGGCCGCGACGGTCTGGGCGGCGGCGTTCGCGGCCGAACCCGCCCAGACATCGGGCGACATCCCGCGCGAGATCTGCTTGCGGAACTCGTCGAGGGAGGTGGCGTTGCGGGTGGAGATCTCGGTCCACGCGCCGATCAGATCGTTGACGGCATCGAGATCGATCTTGTCGACCTTGGCGCGAAGCTCGGCGACGGTACCGGCGAACAAGTTGTTCTCGACCACCGTTCGCGGACGGAATTCGCCGTCGAAACCGAGCTGGCTCGCCTGCTGCCGGGTGACTGCGCGCTGGTCGTTGTATTCGTCCTGGATGTCGGCGATTTCGGAACTGTCGAGTTCGCCGTCGTCACCGGAGAAGGAGACCAGGTCGCGCAGCTTGCCGTAGAGGTCGAGGCCGTTGATGCTCTGCATGCCGGTCATGGGGTCACCTGCTCGGAGATGTAGTCCATGGCGTTGGCGTTTTCGATATCGGTGCTGGTCAGGCGTTTGAAGGAAATGGCGAAGACTTCGCGGAGTTGCTGCACGGCCTCGATGTCCTGCAGGATTACCTCGTAGATCGAATTCGGTTCGCCGACGGCTTGTGCACGGAACTTCGTCTCCAACTGCCTGGCGATATCGAAATCGCCGAAGCCGGTGACGTTCTGCACACGTTGGGCCACATTGAGCAACTTCTGGAGATCTGTCAGTCGCGTGTCGCAGGCCTTGTACATGTGGAAGGCTGCGGCTTCGTCGTTGAGATAGACCTCGCCCGACTTCGTTTGTTCGACCAGTCGGCTGTACGGCGTTGGCTGCGTCATCGCATCGCTCTTATGCCGGAAAGGTCGGCACGAGGACGGAACCCGCGCGCTGGAGGTAAACGCATGGGTCCTCGAGCGGGCCGTCGGCGATCGCCGAATTGCCGATCGCGAGCTGGACTACGCCTTGTTCGGCTGGGAACACCACATCGCACCACAGGTTGCGGGTGTCACCTTCGACCTTGAACTGGCGACCCTGTCGCCCGGCAATGGTGACGTCGGTGAAGTCGACGTTGCCCGGCTTCTGCTCGAAGTAGCTGACCTGCTTGTCGGTTGTGTAGACGGTCAGCGCGAACTCTGGTCCGTCCCAGCCACAGACCTCCCACCCGGATTGCGGAACACCCGCAACCCCCTTCTCCTCCGTCGCCGGGTCGACCCCCACCTCCGTCAACAACGCATCAGGAATCTCCGTACACGGATTCCACAACACCGGCTTGGCCGTCGTAGTCGTCCCCTTCGACGTCGACTTCCCCTCCTCGCATCCGGCCGCCCCGACAACCGCCAGACCCGCGAGCACTATCGCCATCCCCGCCCGTTTCATCCCCACCCCTTCTCGCCGGTCCACTGCTTTGACCTGGGAGATTAGCACGGGCCTCGGACCCGGAACCGGGCTCGAGGGGTGAGCAAACCGGCAGCAGCCGGCCTCTCATCGTGCGGTCAGCGACTCCACACCTGCGCCCGTCAGGGCGGGCAGAACGCTCGGTCTTCCGGTGAGAAGTAGGAGCAGATCCAGCGTGGAGCCGTGGATTTCGGGGCCGGTCCCAACGGTCCATGTGGAGTCTTCGGCCACGAGGGTCACACCGCGTAGCCGGCGGCGGGCCCAGAACGGCCAGCCCATCGTCCAGACACGCTGTGCGGCAACCGCACACGCCTGCGCGTCGACTTCGATCGGGCGCGAGAGCGGGCGGGCGATGTCCTGGGCGTGGACGATCATGTCGAAGTGGATGTTGCGATGGTTGGTGACCACGGGCAGGTCGCGGGAATCGGCCAGCCTCGCGAGTGCGGTGGCGAGGTCGGGGGTGGTGTCGGCGTAGCGGACGGCCAGGTCGTGGTTGAGGCGGTGGAAGCTGCCGTGGGCGCGGGCGGCCTCGCGCAGCATGGCGAGGGGGCCGGGCGGCTGGGGTGCCAGCGCGACGTGCGCGGCGACATCGCGGACGCGCCAGCCCGTGCACAGCGAGGGGGCGTCGAGTTCGGCGGGAGTGAGCTCGGCCAGGAGCCCGGCGATGGCGCGGCGCTGATCGGTGATGGTTCGCCAGTACTGATCGGGGTCCATGCTCGGCTCCTTGTAGTCAGCCTTTCTGACTAATATAGTCAGCATTACTGACCGAATCAAGGAGTGCCATGCCCGCTGACGAGCTCAATCTCGGAGTTCTGCTCTTCATCCCGTACCGGGAGATGGAGCGGCGGGTACTCGACGCGCTGAGCGAGGGCGGCTTCGACGACCTGACCCAGGCCCAGGCGCGACTGGTCGCGCGGATCGGGCCGGACGGGTCGCGGTTGACCGACTTGGCCGCCCAGGCGCAGGTCACCAAGCAGACCGCGGGGGTGCTAGTCGACCAGTTGGTGCGCGCCGGGTACCTGCGACGCGAACCCGACCCCAGCGATGGCCGCGCGCGGCTGCTGCGACCATCGGACAAAGGGGCACGGGCCGTCGAGGTCGCGAATCAGGCGGCGCGCCAGGTGGAGTCGGAATGGCTCGCCCACCTCGGGCCGCGACGGTCGACCGCGCTGCGCGGGGCGCTCGAGGAACTACGGAAGATCACCGACCCATATCGATGACGCGAACTCGCGGACGCACGGCAGCGCTGGGCATACGATCCGCGGGGCGTGATGAGCATCCCTGCACCGAGCTGGCGTTTTCGGGGGATACTTGAGACGGCGTCCGCCGCGGGGGCGGGGCTACCGGGCAACAATTCTAGGAAAGGGAGCTTGACGACGTGGATGCGCGTTCGCTTGCGCTGGTCCGCGCCGATTTTCGCGGAGTGATGGAGGCACCGGGCGGCCCCGAGCGGCTGACCAGGGCTTTTTACGGACACCTGTTCGCACAGGACCCAAGGTTGCGTGATCTCTTTCCGCCCACCATGGACATGCAGCCCAAACGGCTGACCACGGCGGTGCAGTTCGTCCTCGAACATCTCGACGACTTCGACCGCGCTCAGCGGTTCCTCGAGCAATTGGCGCGCGACCACCGCAAGTACGGGGTCGAGGCCGACCACTACGACATGGCGGGGCTCGCGTTGCTCGGTGCGCTGCGCACCTACCACGGCAACCGCTGGAACCGGGAACTCGACGAGGGCTGGCGCGATGTCACCATCGTGATCTCGGCGGCCATGGCGATCGGTGCCAACCAGGACAAATCGCAGCCGTACTGGGAAGCGACGGTGGTCGGCCATCGCCGGGTGCTCGACGATCTGGCGATCGTCCGGCTGCAGGCCGACAGCCCGATCCCGTTCAAGGCGGGCCAGTATGTGCCGATCGCGGTGCCGCAACGGCCGAACATGTGGCGTTACCTCTCGCCCGCCATTCCCGCCAACCCGTACGGCGAGATCGAATTCCATGTGCGGCGGGTGAGCGGCGGCTGGGTGAGCCCGGCCATCGTGAACGACACCAAGGTGGGCGACCGGTGGAAGATCGCCGGACCGCTCGGCGGGCTGCAGGTGGACCGCGAATCCGGGCGTGACGTGCTGATGATCGGCTCGGGCACCGGGATCGCGCCGCTGCGCGCGCAGCTGATCGAGATGAGTCAGCGCGGCATCAACCCGCGCGTGCACTTCTTCATCGGCGGACGCTTCCCCGGCGACTTGTACGACGTGAACAACATGTGGCAGCTGTCGCAATCGAATCCGTGGCTCACGATCGTGCCGGTGTGCGAGGAGCCCGACAACCCGTGGTGGTATCCGCCCACCCCGTCGGAGCCGCCGCCGGGCATGCACCGCAGGCTCACCGGGAACCTCGGTGCGGTGGTCACCAGTTTCGGCGCCTGGGCCGATCGGCAGATCCAGATCGCCGGATCCGCCAAGATGATCGACGACACCCGCCGCGCCCTCATCCGGGCGGGCACCCCGACCGATATCATCGCGGCCGATCCCGTCGGCTGACCGCGCGAAAGTGACTGATGAGCAACGAGTTTCCCCACCCCGCCTGGACGGCGACCGTTGTCGGTCATCATCGGCTGCGCAACGATCTGGCCGTGATCCGGTTGATCGGTGACTTCGTCCCGTTCGCCGCGGGCGGGTCGGTGGAGGTGGAGGTGCCGCAGCATCCGGGGGTGCGGCGGCGGCTGTCGCCCGCGCTGCCGCCCTCGCTGGACGGCAAACTCGAATTCCATGTGCGGACGGTGCCGGGTGGGTGGTGTTCGGGATCGATCGTGGCCGACACGCAGCCGGGCGATCAATGGCGAATCAACGCACCGCACACCGTGTTCGCCGTCGATCCCGACGCCACCGAGGTGGTGATGATCGCCGGCGGCACCGGACTGGCGCCGATGCGCGCCCAGATCCTCGACCTCGCCCGGCGCGAAACCCCGCCACGCACCTACCTATTCTTCGGTGGTCGCAGCCCACGCGACCTCTACGCCGCCGACATGCTGTATTTGCTGTCGGGTGAATTGCCCTGGCTCACGGTGATTCCCGTGGTCGAAAGTCCCGACGACCCACCGATCCGCGACGAATGGCACGAACAGACCCGCGTCGACATCGGCTTCGCCCCCTCGGAGATGCTGCACGGCACCCTCGCCGACGTAGCCGCCGCCCACGGCCCCTTCGACCAGCACCAGGTCCTGATCTGCGGCTCCCCCGCCATGGTCGCCACCACCACCGACCGCCTCGTCGCCGGCGGCACTCCCCCAGCCAACATCACCTCCGAAGGTGCTTGAACATCGCCCTTTTCGAGGTTGTCGCCGCAGTGCGCCTGACGACCTGAGATCGGCTCAGAACAAGGGGTCGTGGCGGATGGATTTGGCTTGGGTGCCTGCGGCCATGAGGCGGAACTTGGTGGTCTGGACCATGGAAGGGGAGCCGACGATTTGGACGTCGCGGTCGGCCCAGGGGCCGAAGGCGGCTACTACCTTGCCGATCTGGCCGGTCATACGGGGTTCCAGGCCGGGGAGTTCGACCTGGGGTTCGCCGGAATCGTAGTACCACCAGGGGTTTTCTTCGTTTTCGGTGACGGGGGTGACGGTGAGCCATTTGTTGGCGACGGCCAGTTGGCTCAGGACCTGGAGGTCGTAGAGGTCGCAGGGGTGGTGGCCGCCGACGAACAGGTGGACCTTCGGGTTCACCCGGCGCTGGGCCATCGCCATGATCTGGGCGCGCAAGGGGGCGATGCCGGTGCCGCAACCGATCATCAGCATCTTGCGCTTGGTGTTGCGCGGAACGCCGAGACCGCCGAGGGGGGCGCCGAGTAACCACTGGTCGCCGACGGTGGTGTGCGACACGATCGCCGGACTCACCCAGCCGCCGAGAACACTGCGGATGTGGAATTCGATCTCGCCGTTGCTGTTCGCGGGATTGGCGGGTGACAGGTAACGCCACATACGCGGACGCGAAGGCACCTGCACACTGATGTACTGGCCTGCCGCGTACTCCATCGGATGCTCGAGCTGGACCCGGACGATCGACAGGTTGCGCAACACTTCGCGGCACTCGACGACGGTGGCGGTCCACGCGGCGGGGCTGGTCTCCTTGTCGGCGGCACCGATCATCGCGCCGCTGATATTGGCCAGGCCCTCGTCCCAGGCGGCGGCGACCTCGTCGGTCCACATCTCCTCGCCCACACATGAACGGATCGCCGACTTCAGCGAATTGGCCACCGCCACATAGTGCGCCGGTTGCACGCCGTACTTGCGATGGTCGCGCCCGAGCTGAGCGAGGAACGGCAACAGCTTGTCGGGCTCCTCGAGTCGGTCCAACGCGTAGGAGATCGCATGGACGAGGCGGTCGCGCTGGGCATCCATGGCGGCTGGGAAGAAATCGCGGACACCGGGGTAGTCCGTGAACAGGATCGAGTAGAACGACCTCGCCAGCGTCTCGGACCCACCCTCTTCCGCAGCAACCGCCTTGAACGTGGTACGGATCAAAGCGACAGTCCGCGAATCCATATGTGTCACAACCTCGTTTCGCCATCGAACGCTTGTCGCGCCGGCGAGTGACGGGCTGGGAGGACACTCGTCAGCAGCCGATGCGAGAAGTCTAGGCGAGGTTTGCCAGCTTAGGAATCGTACTCTTAAACATCACGCATGTAATTCTGACAAAACTGGATACAGACCCAGTGGCGCGCCAAAGAAACAGACCTAGAGCCCGTGAATGAGGCGTGGACGTGACCGATTGGGCCCGGAATTCGGACGTCCTCGCCGCGCGCTTCTACTTCCGGACGGCAAGATCGAAAATAAATGAGTTGCTGGATAGTCACCAGCCGATCGCCGGGGGTTGACCAGCACACGAACGAGCCCCCGATCCGCGACCGCCGTGGCGGACAAGCGAACCGGGGGCTCGGTGGAACGAGTGCCTCAGCGGCGGTGACGTGGCTGCCACACCACGAGCGCGGTACTGCGTTGCGGCGGAGACAGATCGGGCCGGTAACCAGCCCGCAACCGCTCCAGCTCCGCGCTCATCTCATCCACCCGCTGCTGCAGAGCCTCCACCTGATTGGTGAGCTCGATGATGCGTTTGATGCCCGCCAGGTTGACGCCCTCGTCCTGCGACAGCCGCTGCACTTCGCGCAACAACTCCACATCGCGGGCCGAGTAACGGCGTCCGCCACCCGAAGTACGTTGCGGGGTGACCAAACCCAGCCGGTCGTAGGTACGCAACGTCTGCGCGTGCATCCCCGCCAACTGAGCCGCCACCGAGATCATGAAGAACTCGGCTCGCGAGGAACCCACAGACTTCGGATCATCGGACATCAAGCACCTGCCCATCCTGCACGCGGATCGAAACCGCTCGCCTTCTCCGCCTCCTGGTACCGCTTCAGGGCCTCGGTCGCCTCGGCATCGAGCGCCTGCGGAACCGCGACCTTCACCGTCACCAGCAGGTCACCTGCACCACCGGCCGGACCGCGCTTGGGCACACCCCGGCCACGTACCCGCAGGATACGCCCGTCGGCGGTACCCGGGGGCACCTTCACACCGACCCGGCCGTCCAGCGTGGGCACCGAAACGGTTGTCCCGAGCACCAATTCGGCATAGCTCACCGGCAGTACAAGGGTGAGGTCGTCGCCCTGACGGCCGAAGACCTTGTCCTGACTCACGTGCACCGTGACATACAGATCACCCGACGGCGCGCCACGCAGGCCCGCCTCACCCTGACCGGCGAGCCGGATCTTCTGCCCGTCGCTGACACCCGGTGGGATGCGGACAATGATGGTGCGGGTGCGGTTCTGGATGCCGGTGCCCGCGCAATCGGTGCACGGGTCGTCGATGATCGAGCCGGTGCCGCGGCAGTCGTCGCACGGTTCACTGAAACCGAACGCACCCTGATTGCGGCTCACCACACCCGCGCCGTTGCAATGCGGGCACACGCGCGGGCTGGTGCCCGGCTTGGCGCCGCTGCCGTGACACGTGGTGCACGGTGACGGACTCGTCATCCGCAGCGGAACGGTGACACCCTGGGCCGCCTCACGGAAGCCCAACGTGGTCTCGGTTTCCACATCGGCGCCGCGACGCGGACGGCTCGACGCGCGCCCGCCCCGGTTGAACAGGCCGCCGAGCAGATCGCCGAGGCCACCGTCGCCTGCACCGGCAGCGCCGGGCTGGCCGAAGATGTCGCCCAGGTTGAAGTCCTGCGAGAACCCGCCGCCCGCACCGGGAGTGAAGCCGCCGCCGTAGCCGCGCCCACCACCACCGGCGAACAGGCGCCGCGTCTCGTCGTACTCCTTGCGCTTGGCCGGATCCGACAGCACCGCGTTCGCTTCGCTGACGGCCTTGAACCGCTCCTCGGCCTTCGTGTCACCCGGGTTGGAGTCCGGATGCAGGTCACGCGCGAGCTTGCGGTAGGCCTTCTTGATCTCGTCCTGCGACGCGCCGGAGGAGACACCCAGCTCCTTGTAGAAGTCCTTCTCGATCCACTCCCGTTGACTCACCGGGCATCTCCTCCTCTCACGCTATTCGTTATCGGCGTCGGCATCCGAATCCGATGCCCCCGGGGTCTCGGGATCGGTTACCCCGACCATCGCGTGCCGAAGCACCCGATCGCCGAACCGATAGCCCTTGCGCATGACCACGCCGATCACCGGCTCCGAACCCGAACCCTCGTGCTGCACGGCCTCGTGCAGCGTCGGGTCGAACGGGTCACCGACAGCACCGAATTCGACCAGGCCCTGCTTGGTGAGCGCGGTCTCGAGCTTGTCGGCCACCGACTTCAACGGGCCCGAATCCAGGTCGCCGTGCGCCCTGGCGCGGTCCAGATCGTCGAGCACACCGAGCAATTCGGTGACCACGCTCGCCTTGGCCGCGTCGATATTGGCCTGGCGATCGCGCTCGACCCGGCGGCGGTAGTTCGCGTACTCCGCGGTCAACCGTTGCAGGTCGGCGGTGCGCTCGGCGAGCTCGTCGCTCTCCGGTGCCGCCTCGGCCTCGGGTTCGGTCCCGGTGTCGGACGCCGCCTCCTCAGCGGCGTCCGGCTCCTCGACGATGTCCTCGATCAATTCCTGTTCGGAGTTGGCCTCGGTCACTTCTTCTCCGTATCAACCGGCTCGTCGACAACCTCGGCGTCGACGACCTGGTCGTCGGCCGCGGTGTTCGGGCCCGCGCCATCGGTGGACTGGCCTTCGGCCGCACTGGCTTCGTAGAGCGCCTGGCCCAGGGCCTGCGACTCGGTGGCCAGCTTCTCCACCGCCGACTTCACGGCGGCGATATCGGTGCCCTCGAGCGCCTTCTTGGCCTCGGCGATGGCCTCTTCGACCTTCGACTTGGTGTCGGCCGGGACCTTGTCCTCGTTGTCGGAGATGAACTTCTCGGTCTGGTGCACCAGCGACTCGGCCTGGTTGCGGGTCTCGGCCTCCTCGCGGCGGGCCTTGTCCTCGGCGGCGTGCGCCTCGGCGTCCTTGACCATCCGGTCGATCTCTTCCTTGGACAGGCCGGAGCCGTCCTGGATCTTGATCTTGTTCTCCTTGCCGGTGCCCTTGTCCTTCGCGGTGACGTGGACGATGCCGTTCGCGTCGATGTCGAAGGTGACCTCGATCTGCGGCACGCCGCGCGGGGCCGGGGGCAGGCCGGTCAGCTCGAAGGAGCCGAGCAGCTTGTTGTGCGAGGCGATCTCGCGCTCACCCTGGAACACCTGGATCTGCACCGACGGCTGGTTGTCGTCGGCGGTGGTGAAGGTCTCCGAGCGCTTGGTCGGGATGGTGGTGTTGCGCTCGATGAGCTTGGTCATCACGCCACCCTTGGTCTCGATACCCAGCGACAGCGGGGTGACATCGAGCAGCAGGACGTCCTTGACCTCACCCTTGAGCACACCGGCCTGCAGGGCGGCGCCCACGGCGACGACCTCGTCCGGGTTCACGCCCTTGTTCGGCTCACGGCCACCGGTCAGTTCCTTGACCAGGTCGGAGACGGCGGGCATACGGGTGGAGCCACCGACGAGCACGACGTGGTCGATATCGGCCACGTTGATGCCGGCGTCCTTGATGACGGACTGGAACGGCGCGCGGGTGCGGTCCAGCAGATCGGAGGTGATCTTCTGGAACTCGGCGCGGGTGAGCTGCTCGTCGAGGAACAGCGGGTTCTTGTCCGCGTCGACGGTGATGTAGGGCAGGTTGATCGAGGTGCTCTGGCTGGAGGACAGCTCGATCTTCGCCTTCTCGGCGGCCTCGCGCAGACGCTGCATGGCCATCTTGTCCTTGGTCAGGTCGATGCCCGAGCTGGCCTTGAACTTGTCGACGAGCCAGTTGACGATGCGCTCGTCCCAGTCGTCGCCACCGAGGTGGTTGTCACCGGAGGTGGCGCGGACCTCGACGACGCCCTCGCCGATTTCCAGCAGCGAGACGTCGAAGGTACCGCCACCGAGGTCGAAGACCAGGATGGTCTGCTCTTTGTCGCCCTTGTCCAGGCCGTACGCCAGCGCGGCCGCGGTGGGCTCGTTGACGATGCGCAGCACGTTCAGACCGGCGATCTGGCCGGCTTCCTTGGTGGCCTGACGCTGGGCGTCCTCGAAGTAGGCCGGGACGGTGATGACCGCGTCGGTGATCTCCTCACCGAGGTAGGCCTCGGCGTCGCGCTTCAGCTTCATCAGCGTGCGCGCGGAGATTTCCTGCGGGGTGTACTTCTTGCCGTCGATCTCCACGGTCCAGTCGGTGCCGATGTGGCGCTTGACCGAGCGGATTGTGCGGTCGACGTTGGTGACGGCCTGGTTCTTGGCAGGCTGACCGACGAGAACCTCACCGTTCTTCGCGAACGCGACGATCGACGGAGTGGTGCGCGAGCCTTCCGAGTTCGCGACGACGACCGGCTCGCCGCCTTCCAGCACGGAGACGACAGAGTTCGTGGTCCCGAGGTCGATTCCGACCGCACGAGCCATAGTGGGTTCCTCCTGATAATTGACGACAACTCCCAGCAACGCTGAGCGTGATGCGCTCAATCCTGCCTGTCGGCTCCGCCGGGCGTCAACCCGAACTTGAGTGACATGCGCTCAACATCGTTGATCTGCACAACCAGCAGCTGCGGCGATTCATTCCCGCCACCCGAAAAATTCTTCCCCACCCGTCGGCCATTCTTGCTAGGAGGAGGCTCAGGTGCGACGGGTGATGCTGGATCGTGACAGGGAAGAGAGCGGACTCACGCGGGCGCGGGCAGCTACCTCGGGAGGGCCGCGAGGGCGGTGGCGTGGTTGCGGAGGGCGGCTACGGCGGTGAGTTGTTGTTGGAGGGTTGCCGTGCGCTGGGTGCGGTGGGTGGCCTCGGCGGAGGCTGCTTCCTGGGCTGCGGTGAGGGACTCGTCGATGGAGCGGAGGCTGCGTTCGGCTATGCCCGCGTAGTGGTCGCGCAGGGCGCGGTGGATGCGGTGGATGCGGTCTCGGGAGTCCTTCCCCGCCTGGAAGGCCACGTCGTCGAGGAAGCGGCGGACGGCGTTCTTGGCCTCGGTGCGGCGGCGGGTGAGGCGGGCCTGCTTATCGTCACGGTACGCCTTGCCGCCAACCAGCACGCCCGCACCGAGGGAGATGGGGTTCAGCAGGGCCAGGCCCGCGAAAGTCGTTGCGAGACCGACCATCAGGACGCCGCCATAGGAACCGCGCATACCGACCAGGACCTTCGACAGGACGCCGATATCGGGTTCGAGGTCGCCCAGGGTGCCGGTGCGGTGAGTGGAGCCAGAGGGGTCCAAGGCGGCGGGGAGGTCCACGGCGCCCAGCTCGAGGAAGTGTTCGGCCACCTTGTCGGCCAAGGTTTCCGCTCTCGTGTGAGCCCAGAGCAGGTTGTCGCCCAGGGCTGAATCGACTGTGCCCGTGAGCCATTCGGTTATGGCGCCCCAGTGGCGCCCGGGGTCGTGGTCGTCGATCCACTCCTCGCCGGTGCGAGCGATCTCGCGGAGACGTTCGCGCAGGTCGTGGTCGACGTCGCCGGCCAGGTCGGTGATGCCGTCGGCGAGGGTTTGCTGCCAGGCGGCAGTGCGGCGATGCAGTTGCTGTGCGCGGGCTTTGGCCGACTGCAGCTCGCCGACCGCGGCTGCGGCTTGTCGCGGATCGCGCAGGGCGACGAGCTCGCTGCCGAGAGCCAGTGCCAGATGCTCGGCCGCCGAGGACATCTCGCGAGCGATGGCGGCGCGGGTCGCGGCTTCGTCGCGGGCGACCACCTGCTCACGCAGGAATTGATAGAGCTGCCCGTAACCGGACTCGGCGCCCAACTGGGCGTCTTGCAGGCGCAGGGCGTGGGAGCGGAGCAGGGCCGAGATCGGGAGCAGGGGGAGGTCGAGGTTCGCCTTGCGCAGGTGCTCCCGGTCGGCTTCGAAGACCTGGCGCCAGTGCGGGTAGAGGTCGGTTTTCGACATCAGAACCGCTGTGGCCGGGCATAATTCGGATGCCTGCCGCAGGAAGGTGAGCTCCGGGGAGGTGAGTTCGGTTGAGGCGTCGGAAATCACCAGGACGGCGTCGGCCGCAGGGAGCATCTCCAGGACACCGAGGGTGCCCGCCGTGGTTCGGGCGCCGATGCCGGGGGTGTCGATGAGGACTATGCCGTCGGCGAGCAGGTCGGCGGGGAGGTGGACCTCGATGCGAAGGATTTGTTTGCCCGCCGCGGATCGGTGGTCGATCGAGGGCAGATCGGCGATCGGGAACTCAACCCGCTCCTCCTCGGAAGAAGTTGTAGCCAGCACCAATTCAGCGCGCGGCTGCGGTGCGTAGGCGAGCTGCATCGGGAAACGGGTGGTGACGTCGTCGCCCACGGGACAGATCTCGACATTGAGGAGCGCGTTGATGAAACGGCTCTTGCCCTGATCCAGCTGGCCCGCGACGACGATCCGCCGCCGCGGGTCGCGCACCCGGACCGCCGCCGTCTCCAGGCGGGCGACCAGGTCGTCGCGACCCGCGGCACGAGCCGCCGCGACAGTGTTGTCGAGAACCGACAGCAACGAATCCATCGGCCTGAACTACAGGGCTTCAGGGGCGTCGAACGGGGTCTCCGGGGCGGTGAACGAGCTGTCGAGCAGGCCCGTTCCGCCGGAGAGCGGGGCATCGTCGAGGGCCGGGCCGAAGGCGCTGTCCACGTCGACCGTCGACCAGGTGTCGGCGGCCGAGGTGAAATCGATGGTCGAGGTGGGTTCGGCGGCTTCGCCGGTGAGATTCATGGAGGTCTCCGAGGTGAAGGCGGTGTCCACGCCGGTTGATGCCACGGTTTCGAAGCCGGTGGTCGCCCCGATGGTGGATTCCGAGCCGGTGGCTGTGGTGAAGGTGGAATCGAGTTGCGGCTCGGACTGGATGGTCGAGCCGAGGCCTGCGGCTACGCCGGTTTCGGTCGACCAGTCGGGAGTTGTGCCGAGGCCGAGTTCGAGACCTGTTGTGGTGGAGGTTGTTACGTCGGCGGCGGTGTCGATCGCGCCTGCGACCGTGGCTCCGGCACCGGTGGCTGCCGCGCCCAGTGCGGCGTCGGCGGTGCCGATCAGACCGGCTGCGCCTTCCGCTGCGTTCGCGGCAATGCCGGCTGTGAGGTTCGCGCCGACGTCGGCTGCGGCATTCGTAGAGAAACCGCCTGCGGCGTTCGCGGTAGCGCCGGCTGCGGCCTCGGCAGACGCGGCTGCGTTGGCGGCGGCGTCTGCGGAAGCGTGGGCTCCGGCGGTGGCAATGCCGCCGAGGCCGGTGGCGATGCCGGTCGAGTTCGCTACTGCGCCGGTGAGAGTCGACTGGAGTGCGGTGGTGGTGTTCGCAGCGCCGACCAGGGCGGTATCGAAGGCCGAGGTGGACACGAGTTCGGCCGCGGTGTCGACGGTCGAGGCTACGGAAAGGTCGGTGTTGAAGGCTGTGGTGAGGGCGGTTTCGAGGCCGGTGGCCGGGGCGGCGGTGAAGGGAGCGCCGAGAGTTGCGGCTGCGCCGGTGGACAGGCCTGCCGCGATTTGAGTGCCGAGGTCCGCTGTCGCCGCGGCGCCCGTGAGACCGGCGGAGAGACCGGCGCCCGCACCGGTGAGGCCGATGTGTGTAGTGGAGGCGACCGCACCGGTCAGCGAAGTCGCCGCAGCAGCACCGGCATTCGCGGCCGCACCGACCTGCATCCCGACCCCACCCGTCCCCGAAAGCCCTGTTTCGAGACCCGTCTCGAAGGCGCCACCAACGGAAGTGCCCGCCCCCACAACACCTTCGGTCAAACCGGAAGCAGTGGCATCGAAACCCGAACCCAACGAACCCACACCGGACAGAGCGGCGGCGTTCAGGCCCGCCGTGGAGTCGGCGGCCAGATCGGCGACAATATCCAGCGCACCCCCGGCGGCGAGACCCGAAGTCGCGCCGAAGCCCGCAGCGGCCTCCACGCCCGCAGCGGTATTCGAGGCGAGGTCCGCCGAGGTTTCCACGCCCAGCGCACCCACGGCCGAAAGACCAGAGGTCAGATCGACGCCAACAGCGGATTCCACGCCCATAGCGGCGCCGGCGGTGAGGTCGGCGGCAGCGTTCGTGCCGATCGAGCCTGCGGTCGTGAGGCCGGTTTCGAGGCCGGTAGTCGCAGCAGCGCTGCCGGACATTCCGGCTTGGACGGCAGCGTTGGTGGCGCCGAGTGCCGCGGAGACGGCGAGGTCGGCGTCGGTTGTTGCTGCCGTCAGGCCGCTCACAGTCGTGCCGAGGCCGGCGGCGACACCCGTGGTGGCGTCGAGTGCACCTGTGACGGCGGCACCGATTCCAAGGTCGGTTCCCGTCGTTGCGGAGAGGTCGGCACCGGCGGTGGTCACCGACTCGAGGGCGGAATCGAGACCGGTTGCGGCACCGATCACCGAATCATGTCCGAACGAAAGGGTCTCGTCTACTGCGCTATTCGTGGCGGCGGTCAGTTCGAGGCCGAGGTCTGCGGTGGTGTCGGCGCCCAAGTCGACGGCGGCATCCGCGCCTGCACCGAGACCGGCCGTGAGGTCGGTGGTTACGTCGGTTGCGGCTTCGAGGGTGGCTCCGAGGCCGGTAGTTGCGGTGGTCACCGCGTCGAGGGTGATGTCAGTGGTTGCACCCAGATCAGCTGTTGTGCTGCTGATGGTGCCCAGGCCGGCGGCGATGTCGGTGGCAGCTGTGAGGCCTGGGTTCACGCCGGCGCCCAAACCTGTTGTGAGGCCCGCTGCTACGTCGATTGCCGCGTCGAGGGTGGTGTTCAGGGTCGCGCCGATACCTGTGGTTGTGTCAGTGGCGGCACCCAGCCCGGCACCCACAGACGTACCCAAACCGGCGGACACATCAGCGGCAGCACCCAGGCTGGCACCCACAGACGAACCGAGACCGGCGGAAACGTCAGCGGCAGCACCCAAAGACGCACCCAAACCAGCAGACACATCAGCGACAGCACCCAGACCAGCCCCCACAGACGCACCCAAACCAGCAGACACATCAGCGACAGCACCCAGACCGGCGCCCACAGACGCACCCAAACCAGCAGACACATCAGCGACAGCACCCAGACCGGCGCCCACAGACGCGCCGAGACCGGCGGACACATCAGCGGCAGCAGTCAGGCCGGTGCCCACGGTGGCGCCGAGGTCGACGGTCGTTTCCAGGCCGGTCTCGATGTCGGCGGCCGTGGTGACGGCTGCGGCGGTGGTGGCGGCTACCGAGGTGGCGGCGGTGGTCACCGAGGCGGCGGCGGTGTTGAGGGCGGTGAGGGTGGTGGTGCAGTCGGTGGAGAGGGTGGCGGCGATGGTGGGGGCGGCGGCCGCGATCTCGGCGGGGGTGGCGGGGATGTCCGCTTCGCAGAGGACGTGGACGGGGTTGGCGCAATAGTTTGCTGCGGCTTGGGGATCGCGCAGCAGGTTCAGGATGAACTCGAGGATCGCGGTGGGGTTCATTCGGGTCAGCTCCTCCAGATCGGCGCAAGCGCTGCGATCCGTACTCGTCTGTCGGTGGGTGCTTTTCACGCTTGGCCATGCGAGTGTTCGGAAAGCTAGTCCGATTCCGCAACGAAATCGTTACCGATGAAGAGTGTGACCTTTTCGGAGCCGAAAAATCGGTGTCTCCTAAATATCTCGCCGCATCCAAGCGAGGTTGCCCGCGTCGTCGGCCATAGCGGCCAAGGCGGTGAGTAGACGGTCCCATGTGCCGTCGGCCTGGTAGCGGCGCTGACGTTTCCAGACCGTCTGCCACGGACCGAATTCGGCGGGCAGCTCACGCCACACGATCCCGCTACGCAGCCAGAACAGCATCCCCTCGACCACGAGACGGTTGTTGGCGAAGTCACGGCCCGCACGACCCGCCGAGGTGGGCAGCAGCATTTCGAGCAACGCCCATTGCGCGTCCGTCAATACCCGGACGGGGTCGCCGATCGTCGTGGTCACGGCGGAATCATGCCGTATCGAGCAGCGACAAGCCCAATCGACCGGCGAAAAAATTGGGAGACAGGATCAGCCCGGTAGCTGGGAGAGTGCTCCCTCGACACTGCGTACGGCGGTCAGACACGCCTCGACTGTCGTCTTGTCGATGAGCGGATGCCGGGATCTGGTGCGCCACTTGCGCGCCGCCTCGAGCGCGTGGGCGCGCATCGTCGCCGGGTCGGTCTCGGCGGGTACGCCCAGGCGCACATGCGGGGCGACGCCGGCGCCGCCGACCAGGCGGAACAGTTCGGCGAGGTCGTCGGGCGGCAGCGGCAACTCGTCGGCGCGCAACCGGCCGAGCAGGCGCAACTCGGCGAAACCGTGGACGTCGGCGAGCAGCATGCGCACGCGCGGCAGCAGTTCGTCGGCGGGGGTGCCGGGGTGGGCGGTGATGACCCGGTCGAGGGTGGTGAGCGCGGAATGGGCCTTGAGCTGTTCGGCACGCTGACCGAACTGCACGTCGAGGACCCGGCGCAGCTCGTCGATGCCGCTGCGGGCTCCGAGCTCGGCCGACAGCGACGCCGCGTCGCGCACGCCGGTGCGCACGAGTTCGGTGGCCATCCGCACACCGAACATGCCGAACCGGTCCAGCAATTGGGCGCGGACCAGCGGCGATACCGGCAATTCGATATCGGGGCGCGAGAACCGGTCGGCCGAGAGCAGGGCCAGTTCGAGGGTGTCGGCAGGCAACCCGGCCAGGGCAGCGAACGCCGCGAACTCGGGCTGGGTGAGGGTAGCGGCGGCGAAAGCGAGCAGGCCCGCCACGGGGATCACCGCCTGGCACAACCCGGTGCGTTCCAGCTCGGTGGCGAAGCGGGACGCCACATCGCGCGCCGAATTCAGGGCATTGATGTGGCCGGCGCTGATCTCGTCGGCTCGCGACACCACCCCGACCACACCGAGCGGACCGGCCGGACCACCCGAACCGATCTGCTCGAGGAAATGCACGTCGGTGGCGTCGAGGCGACGCAGCAGGTAGACCACGGCGTCGGCGCCGGGGATGCGCAGGGCGTCGGGTTCGATATCGGCGGGGGTGAGCAGGCGCATGGTTCGCTCGGACACCTCGTGCGACAGCGACGACGTGCCCGGCGTGTCGATGATGGTGGTGCGCGACAACTCGGCCGTCGGCCAGCGCACTTCCAGGTGGTCGACGGCGTGCGTACCCGGTGGCTGCCAGCGCAGACCCGACAGTTCGAAGGTGAGACCGTGCGCCCCCGCCCCTCGACGAACCGCCACGTTCGCCGACGCGCCGTCCGCCGCGAACGCCGTCACCGTCGGGGTGGTTCCGCTGCGATACCAGGTGACCACGCGGGTGCACTCGGTGGCGTCGGTGGGGGCGATGCTCTGCCCGACCAGGGCGTTGAGCAGCGTCGACTTGCCCGCCTTGATCGAACCGGCCAGCGCGACCCGCAACGGCTGACGCAACCGCTCGGCGCATTCGTCGATCACCTGCCGGGCGCCGGGGTCACGCAGTTCCCGCGCGGCGGCCTCGACGAGCCGGTGCGCCTCGCCCGCGCCGGTCGGGGGTGCGGTGGGTCCGCCGCCGGGAAGCGGGGATTCGGGCCGATAGTGTCTCATCGGCGCGCGGCCTCCACTTCGGGCGCGGCGAGCATCATTCGTTCACTTAAACACACCCTCGCGCGCCGGAGCGAACACGACGTTCACCTGCGTCCGTCCTCGCCGGGCACCGGCCGCACACCGGGCGAGGGCGCCGAATACGAACGCTGCCTGCCAGGCGTCGAGGTGAGCTCGAGCATGCCGTCGGCGTAGCGGCGCAACTCGGCGACCCGCACCAGCTGGTGTTCGAGCTCGCCACGCCGACCCGACCGGCTGTTCACCGCCGAATTCGCCGCATCCTGAGCGGCCTTCAGCGAGGCGTCGATCGAGCGCAGGCTGCGTTCGGCGACACCGGTGAAGTGGTCGCGCAGGGCCCGGTGGATGCGGTGCATGCGGTCCTTGGCCTCCTTGCTCGCCTGGAACGCCACATCGTCGACGAAACGCCGCACCGCCGCCTTGGCCTCGGCGCGTTTCCGAGCCAGGCGCAACTGTTTGTCGTCCTTGTAAGCCTTGCCGCCGACCAGCACACCCGCGCCGATCGACAGCGGATTCAGCAGCGCCAGGCCGGCCAGAGTGGAGGCGAGACCGACCATCAGCACGCCACCGTAGGAACCGCGCAAGCCGACGAGGACCTTGCTGGTGACGCTGATATCGGGTTCGAGACCGGCCAGGGTGCCCGCCGCCGCGCCCGTGCCCTCGGCGTCCATCGCGTTGTCCACATCGGGCAGGTCGACGGCGCTGGCCTTGCCGAAATGCTCGGCGACCCGCTCGGCCAGGGTTTCGGCCCTGGTGTGCGTCCACAGGAGGTTGTCGCCGAGGGCGGTGTCGACCGTGCCGGTGAGCCATTCGGCGATGGCCTGCCAGTGCCTGCCCGGATCGTGTTCGTCGATCCAGTCCTCGGCGGTGTGGGCCACCGCGCGCAGGCGTTCGCGCAGGTCGTGGTCGATATCGCTCATCAGGTCGGTGATGCCGTCCTGCAGGGTCTGCTGCCAGTAGCCGGAGCTGCGGCGCAGGTCCTCGGCGGCGGTGCGGGCGCGTTGCAGTTCGCGGATCGCGTCGTCGGAACGTTCCGGGTCGCGCAGGGCGATCAGTTCGCTGCCGAGGACCAGGGCCAGATGTTCGGCCGCCGAATGCAGTTCGCGTGCCACCGCGGCCCTGGTCGACACCTGGTCGCGGGCGACGACCTGTTCCTTCAGGAACGCGAACAGCGCACCGAAACCGGACTCGCGACCGAGCTGGGCATTGCTGGTACGCAACGCGTGCGCGCGCAGCAGCGACGACACCGGAAGCATCGGGATCTCGAGGCCCGAGCGCGCGATGTGCCCGCGATCGGCCTCGGCGACCTGACGCCAATGCGGATACATGTCCACCTTGGTGAGCAGCACCGCGACCGTCGGACACAGTTCCTTCACCTGCCGCAGGAACGACAGCTCGGGCTCGGTGAGTTCGGTGGAGGCGTCGCTCAGCAGCAGCACCGCGTCGGCGGCCGGAACCATGCCGAGCACGGCCGCCGAATACGCGCTGCTGTGGCCGCCGACGCCGGGGGTGTCGACCAGCACGATGCCCTCGCTGAGCAGCTGATTCGGCACCGCCGCCTCGATCCGCGCGATCTGGCGGCCCTGCGCGTACGGGCTGCGGGCGTCGAGGGAACCGATCTCGTCGAACGGCACCTCCACGCGAATGTCGCTCGCGCCGGGCGCGGTGAGCACCAGCTCGGCGCGCGGGACGGCACCGTACTCGAGCTGCAAGGGGATGGTGGTGGTCTGGTCGTCGCCGACCCGGCACACATCCAGCCCGAGCAGCGCGTTGACGAAACGGCTCTTGCCCTGTTCCAGCTGACCGGTCACCACGATCCGCCTGCGCGGATCTCTGACTCGTTGCGCGACCGCCTCCAACCGGACGACCAGGTCGTCGCGGTCGGCGGCGCGCGCCGCCTCGATCGTGTCGCCGAGCACCGTCAGCAGCGGGGTGGCTGCTGACGGTGCGGCCGACGTCTTCGCCGGAGTCGTCATGACGATCCTCAGAGGAGGCCGCCGCCGAGGAGGCCACCGTCGTCGGCCTCCGGGGTGGTCGTGCTCGACGAGTCGCCCAGCAGGCCGGTGTCGGTCGCACCGAGGCCCGGGCCGAAGGCGCCGCCCACATCCACGCTGTCCAGGGTTTCGGTGACGCCGCCGGTGGCCGCCTCGGTGGTGTCGTAGACCCCGCCGGTCGCCGCTTCGGTGGTGTCGGACAGGCCGCCCGTCGCCGCGCCCGTGGTGTCGGAGGCGTCCGGTGCCGTGGTGGGCATCGGCGTGTAGTCGTAGCCGGGGACCGGGGCTTCGACCGCGTCGCCGACCGCCGAGCCGGCGCCGGTGAGGGTGTCGAACGGTTCGCCCGTACCGACCACCTCGGTGGGCACGTCGCCCAGGAGGCCGCCGCCGGTGAGGCCTTCCACCGCGCCGAAGCCGGTCTCCAGGCCCGAGCCGACCAGGTTTCCGTCCTCGTACGGCATGGTGTGCATGGTCGGCAGCACCTCGTCGACCAGGTCGCCGGCCACGTCGCCGCCGGGGAGGACCTCGCCCGGGTCGCCGTCGGGGAGCACTCCGCCGAGGAGTCCGCCGGTCGCGTCGTCGAGGCCGGCACCGGTCGCGTCGCCGGTGATCGCGCCGGTCACCGCGTCGAGGGGGCCGAAGCCGGTCTCCAGGCCGGTGCCCGAGGGGTTCGGTTCACCGGGTGCGATGCCGGTGAGGCCGGCGTTGTCGAAGGTGTTGCCCAGGTCGAAGCCGAGGTCGTCGTCGCTGAGGCCGGCCAGGCCCGCGGTCGAGGCCGCCGCGCCGGTGAACGCGCTGGCCGCGTTGGCCGCCGATGCCGCACCGTCCGAGGCCGCCGAGGTGGCGTTGCTGTACGGCGAGGAGTTCGTCGAACCGGTGTTCTCGTGGGTGCTGCCCGTCAGACCGTTGCTGAACAGGCCCGCCACCGCGGTCGGGTTCAGCACGTCGGTCATGCCGTTCATGACGCCGCCGACGCTGTCGACATTGCCGCCGACACCGGTGATGTCCTCGAAGTTCGAGCCGTTGATCAGGCCGTCGACCAGGTCGTTGCCGATCGGGCTCTGGTCGATCGCGGCGCCGATGCCGTTCGCGGTGATGTCCTGGAAGGCGGCGCCGTTGAGAACGTCCACCACACCGTCGTCGACGGCGTCGTTGAGGATCGGGCTCTCGTCGATCGCCGCGCCGATGCCGTTCGCGGTGATGTCCTCGAAGTTCGCGGCGCCGAGCAGGCCGCCTTCGCCGCCGAGCAGACCGGAGGCGACGCCGCCGTCGACCACATCGTTGAGGATCGGCACGTACGACTCGTCGATCGCGGCGCCGATGCCGTTGGCGGTGATGTCGTTGAACACCGCGTTACCGAGCACGCCGCCCTCGCCACCGAGCAGGCCGCTCGCCACGCCACCGTCGACCACATCGTTGAGGACGTTCGACTCATCGATCGCCGCACCGATGCCGCTGGTGGTGATGTCCTCGAAGTCGCCGCTCAGCACACCACCGGCCAGACCGGTCACATCGGCGTCGTTGGCGAGACCGCCGGCCAGCCCACCGTCACCGTTCACGAGGCCGCCGATGCCGCCGTCGTTGATGTTGTTGAGCACGTTGGACTCGTCGATCGCGGCACCGATGCCATTGGTGGTGATGTCCTCGAACACCGCGCCGTTGAGGATGCCGTCGTCCACTCCGGCCACGCCGCCGTCGACCAGATCGCCGACGCCGGTGACGTCGCCGGTGTTGGTGACACCACCGAGCAGGCCACCGTCACCGCCGCCGAGCAGGCCGCCGTTGAGGACGCCGCCCGCACCGGCCAGGCCGCCGTCACCGTTGAGGATGCCGCCCATGTCGTCGACGTTGCCGCCGATGCCGGTGATGTCCTCGACGTTCACGTTGTTGAGGATCGCGCTTTCGTCGATCGCGGCACCGATGCCGTTGATGGTGGTGTCCTCGGCGCCGCCGAACAGGCCGCCGTCACCGCCCGCTGCCAGCAGGTCGTTGCCGACGCCCGCCGCGCCGAGCAGGCCGCCGTCGCCGTTGAGGACGCCGCCCGCGCCGGCCAGTCCCCCGTCGCCGTTGAGCACGCCGCCGGTGCCGAGCAGACCGCCGTCGCCGTCGCCGGTCACCGCGCCGACGATGCCGCCGACCACGTTGCCGTTGCCGATACCGTCGCCTGCCGCCAGGTCGTTGAGGACCGAGCTCTCATCGATCGCCGCGCCGATGCCGCTGGTGGTGATGTCCTCGAAGGTGTTGCCGGACAGGATGCCGCCGTCGACCACATCGGACACGTCGTCCACCGCGGCGCCGACGCCGTTGGCGGTGATGTCTTCGAAGGTGTTGCCGTTGAAGACGCCGCCCGCGCCGGCCAGACCACCCTCGCCGTTCAGGACACCGCCTGCCACACCGGCCACACCGCCGTCGACCACGTCGTTGAGGACCGAGCTCTCGTCGATCGCGGCACCGATGCCGTTCGTGGTGATGTCGGTGAAGTCGGCGAAATCGGTGACGTCGTTGCCGCTGAGCAGACCGCCCGCACCGGCCAGGCCGCCCTCGCCGTTCAGGAGGCCGCCTGCCACGCCGGCGACATCGCCGTCGAACACGTCGTTCACGTCCACCGCGTCGGTGACATCGTGGGCGCCGATTCCGGTGAGGTCGCCGCCGACCAGGCCCTCGCCGAGAGCGCCTGCCAGCACGCCGTTGCCGAGGCCGCCGAAGTTGTTCAGCGATTCGTCGACCTGGCCGCCGATGCCCTGGATCTGCACGTCTTCCCAGTTGTCGGCGATGCCGCCGAAGTCGTCGCCGATGCCGTTCACATCGTTGAGGCCCGCACCGAAAATGTTGTTCTCGCCGCCGATATTGATGTCACCCATGTCACTCACATCCCCAATTCCAGAAAGGTCAAGGTCGCCTACCACCCCGGTCACGTCGCCGACTGCGCCGACGACTCCGGTCACATCTCCCGCGATGTCACCGAAGACGCCGGTCACATCACCACCGATATCGCCGACGTCGACCGAGCCGGTCACGTCGCCGATCGTGTTCGCCAGATCCAGATCACCGATCAGCCCGGTCGCGCCGGTGATGTCACCGACCGAGCCGGTCACATCGCCGACCACCTCGCCGACCACGCCGGTCACGCCGACGCCGGTGAGGTCACCGACCGAGCCGATCAGGTCGCCACCGACACCGGTGAAGGTGCCGGTCAGGTCGCCCGTGAAGGCGGCCACGTCACCGGCGATACCGGTGAAGTCTCCGAAGAAGGCGGTGAGGTCGCCGACCGAGCCGGTCAGGTCACCGCCGATGCCGGTCAGGTCGGCGACGAAACCGGTGACGTCGCCACCGAAACCGGTGAGGTCGCCGAAGGAGCCGGTCACGTCGCCGAACAAATCGGACAGGTTGCCGCCGATGCCGGTGAGGTCGCCCGCCACGCCGGTGAGATCGCCCGCCACGCCGGTAAGCGAGCCCGTGATGTCGCCGACCGAACCGCCGATGCCGGTGAGCGAGCCCGTGATATCGCCGACCGAACCGCCCACGCCCGCGACCGAGCCGACCAGGTCGCCGCCGACGTTCACCACGTCACCGCCGATGCCGACCACGTCGCCGAAGCTGCCGGTGATGCCCTCGACCGTGTTGTTCCAGTCGCCGGACACGTTCACCAGCTCGCTCACCACGCCGCTGCCGAAGCCGGTGATCTCGAGGGCGTTGTCGCTGATGCCGGCGATCATGGCGGACCAGTCGCCCGAGACCCCGGTCACGTCGCCGAAGACGTCGCTCACGTTCAGGTTCTCGAACGCGCCGGACAGGTCGCCGAAGGAGCCAGTGATATCGCCGATCATGTTCGACCAATCACCGAACACATTCGTGATGTCGCTGAACGAGTCGGTGATGCTCACCAGGTCGCCGACCCAGGTGACGTCACCGGTCCCGCCGCCACCTCCCCCGCCGCCATTGCCGCTGAGGATGTCGCCGATCGTGCCCGAGATGTCGTTACCGCTCAAAGGTCCGGTCATGTCGCCCACCGTGCTGGTCAGGTCACCGGCAACGCCGGTCACGTCGATGTCGGTCAGGTTGGAGATGAGGTCGTTGTCAGTGATGTCGATGAGGTCGCCCGTGGTATCGCCGTCGATCAGATCGCCGGTGATATCGCCGACGAGGTCGCCGTCGATCAGATCGCCCGTGACGTCGCCGTCGATGAGCTCGCCGGTCACGTCGCCGACGAGGCCGCCGTCGATCAGATCGCCCGTGACGTCACCGTCGATGAGGTCGCCCGTCACGTCGCCGATCGATCCGATGTTGGTGAGGTCACCGTCGATCAGGTCACCGGTCACGTCACCGATCGATCCGATGTTGGTGAGGTCACCGTCGATCAGGTCACCGGTGATGTCGCCGTCGACCAAGTCACCGGTGATATCGCCGATGGTTCCGACTTCGGTCAGGTCGCCGACGATGCCGGCGATGTTGCCGACGTCGGTGAAGTCGTTGTCGATCAGATCGCCGGTGATGTCGCCGATGCCGTTGAGGTCGCCCGCGACACCGGTCAGGTCACCTGCCACTCCCGTGAGATCCCCGACCACGCCACCGTCGATCAGGTCCCCGGTGACGTCACCGATGCCGTTGAGGTCGCCCGCCACACCGGTCAGGTCTCCTACCAAGCCCCCGTCCACGAGGTCGCCGGTAATGTCGCCGATCCCGTTCAGATCGCCTGCGACGCCGGTCAGGTCACCGACCAAGCCACCGTCGATGAGGTCGCCGGTCACGTCACCGTTGATGAGGCCGCCGGTCACGTCGTCGATGGTGCCCACGTTGGTCAGGTCGCCCACGATGCCTGCGACATTGCCCACGTTGGTGAAGTCGTTGTCGACCAGGTCGCCGGTGATGTCACCGACAGAACCGACGTCGATCAGGTCGCCGACGATGCCACCGTCTACAAGGTCGCCGGTGATGTCCCCGATGGCGCCGACGCCCGTGAGGTCTCCGGCGACGCCGGTGACATCGCCGACCAGGTTTCCGTCGATCAGATCGCCGGTCACGTCGCCGACATTGCCCACGTCGGTCAGGTCGCCTACGAGACCGCCGGTGATGTCGCCCACCGAACCGTCGACCAGATCACCCGTCACGTCACCGATGGCGCCGATGCCGGTGACGTCGCCCGCGACACCGGTCAGGTCGCCTGCGACACCGGTGAGATCACCGCCGATGTCACCGTCGACCAAGTCACCGGCAATGTCGCCGATGCCCGTGAGATCGCCTGCGACTCCGGTCAGGTCACCGACCACGCCGCCGTCCACGAGGTCACCGGTGATGTCGCCCACCGAACCGTCGACCAGATCGCCCGTCACGTCACCGATTCCGTTGAGGTCCCCGGCAACTCCCGTCAGGTCGCCGACGATGTCGCCGTCGATGAGGTCGCCGGTGATGTCACCGACCGAACCGACATCGGTCAGGTCGCTGGTGATATCGCCGATCGAACCGACGTTCGTCAGATCGCCGACCAGGCCTCCGTCGATCAGGTCGCCGGTGATGTTGCCGACGTCCGTCAGATCGCCGACGACGCCGCCATCGACCAGGTCGCCCGTGATGTCACCGACCGAACCGTCGATCAGGTCGCCCGTCACATCACCGATGGCGCCGACTCCGGTGAGGTCGCCGACCAGGCCGCCATCGACCAGGTCGCCGATCGAACCGTCGATCAGGTCGCCGGTCACGTCCCCGAGGGAGCCGTCGACGAGGTCGCCGGTGTTCGTGATGTCGCCGACCAGGCCACCGATGTCACCTGTGTTGGTGACGTCGCCGACCAGGCCGCCGATGTCGCCCGTGTTGGTGATGTCACCGTTGAGGATGCCGCCGACCAGGTCGTTGTCGGTGATGTCGCCGACAACGTCGCCGTTGACGAGACCGCCTGCGACGCCGGTGATGTCGCCGGAGTTGTCGAAGAGGTCGCTCGCCAGGCCGGCGAGGTCGAAGTTGCCGATGAGGTCGCCGGTGCCGACGTCGCCCGCGATGCCGGTGACCGCGGCGGCCAAGCCCGTGAGGCCGATCAGGTTGGCTACGTCGCCGGTGTTGGTCACGTTGCCCACGTTGTCGGCCAGGTCACCGGTGATGTCGTTGTCGGTGATGCCGCTGAGCACGTCGCCGTTCACCAGACCGTCGACGATGTCGTTGTCGGTGATGTCGCCGTTCACCACGCCACCCGCGGCACCGGTGATGTCGCTGAGCACATCCCCGTTGACCACGCCGCCGGTGACCGCGGACAGATCGTTGAGGAAGTCGCCGGTGAGGACACCGCTGTCGGTGATGTCACCGACGATGTCCCCGTTGACGATTCCGCCTGCGATGCCGGTCAGAT
This sequence comes from Nocardia sp. NPDC023733, assembly GCF_040639775.1. NCBI lineage: Bacteria > Bacillati > Actinomycetota > Actinomycetes > Mycobacteriales > Nocardiaceae > Nocardia > Nocardia sp. NPDC023733. Next base: position 390,730 of record NZ_JBFAAN010000004.1, read on the forward strand.
CGCCGTCGACGAGGTCGCCGGTGATGTCGCCCGCGTCGACGATATCGCCGACCACATCGCCGTTCACGAGTCCGCCTGCGGCACCGCTGATGTCGCTGATGTTGTTGACGATGTCGCCGTTGACCAGACCGCCGGTGACGTCACCGTCGACCAGATCACCGGTCACATCCCCGATGTCCCCGTTGAGGATTCCGCCCGCGACACCGGTCAGATCACCATCGACGAGATCGCCATTGACCAGCCCTGCGGTGAGATCGCCTGCGACGCCGGTCAAGTCACCGTTGGTGATGTCGCCGTTCACGAGGCCGCCGGTGATGTCGCCGACCACGTCGCCACCCACCAAACCGCCGGTGATGTCGTTGTCGGTGATCGAACCCTCCAGGCCGCCGATATCGCCCGAGTTGTCGAAGAGATCGCCGGTTACATCCCCGTTCACCAGGCCTGCGGTGAGGTCACCCGCAACACCGGTCAGATCGCCGTTCACCAGTCCGCCGGTGATGTCACCGGTGTTCGAGACCAGCCCGCCCGCGATGCCCGTGATGTCGCCGTCGACCAGATCACCCGTCACATCGCCGTTGACGAGGCCGCCCGTCACGTCGAGCAAGTCGCCGGTGATATCGCCGTTGACCAGGCCGGCTACGAGGCCACCGTCGATGAGATCGCCGGTCACGTCCCCGTTCACCAAGCCACCGGTGACATCGCCGACCACGTCGCCGTTCACCAGGCCGGCGGTGAGATCGCCTGCGACGCCGGTCAAGTCGCCATCGACCAGATCGCCGGTGATATCGCCGACAACGTCGCCACCCACCAGGCCGCCGGTGATGTCGCCCGTGTTCGAGATCAGGCCACCCGCGACGCCGGTGATGTCGCCTGCCACACCTGAGATGTCGCCGTCGATCAGGTCGCCCGTCACGTCTCCGTTGATGAGACCGGCAAGGCCACCGTCGATGAGATCGCCGGTGACGTCTCCGTTGACCAGACCGCCGGTGACATCCCCGATCACATCGCCGTTCACGAGGCCACCGGTGATGTCGTTATCGGTGATCGAGCCGACCAAGCCACCGATGTCGCCGGAGTTGTCGATGAGATCGCCGGTGATGTCACCGACAACGTCGCCACCCACCAGGCCGCCGGTGAGGTCGCCGGTGTTCGAGATCAGGCCACCCGCGATGCCCGTGATGTCACCGGTGTTGCTGATGTCGCTGAGCACATCGCCGTTCACCAAACCGCCTGCGACGCCGGTCAAGTCACCGCCCACCACGTCGCCCACAACGTCGCCGCCGACAAGGCCTGCGGTGAGATCGCCTGCCACACCGGTCAAATCGCCGTTCACCAAACCACCCGTGATGTCACCGTCGACCAGGTCGCCCATAACATCGCCGTTGACAAGGCCCGCAGTGAGATCGCCTGCCACACCGGTCAAATCGCCCGAGTTGTCGAGCAGATCTCCCGTGATGTCTCCGTTGACGAGGCCGCCGGCGATACCTGTCAGATCGCCGTCGACCAGATCGCCGGTGAGATCGCCGTTGACAAGGCCGCCGGTCAGGTCGCCCGCCACGCCGGTGAGATCACCCGTGTTGCCGGTGATGTCACCGACGGAGCCGATGAGGCCGCCGATCTCACCGGTGTTGTCGATGAGATCGCTTGCAGCGCCAGTGAAATCGCCATCGACCAGGTCACCGGTGAGGTCGCCGTTGACAAGGCCGCCAGTGAGGTCGCCCGTGTTCGTGAGGTCGCCGACCACCCCACCGATGGCACCCGAGTTGTCGAGCAGGTCGCCGGTGATGTCACCGGTGTTGTTCACCAGGCCGCCCGCCACGCCGGTCAGATCGCCCGCGACTCCGGTGACATCGCCCGCACCGGTGATGTCACCGACCGAGCCGATGAGGCCACCGATGTCACCGCTGTTGTCGACCAGGTCGCCGGTGAGATCGCCTGCTACACCGGTGATATCGCCGTTGACCAGGCCTGCGGCGAGATCGCCGGCCACACCCGTGAGGTCGCCGTTCACCAAACCTCCTGCGACACCGGCGATATCACCGTTGTTCGTGATGTCGCTCAGGATCCCGCCGGAGTTGTCGACCAGGTCGCCCGCGACACCGGTCAGGTCACCGCTGTTGCCGGTGAGGTCCCCGATGAGCTCGCCCGTGTTGGTGATGTCGCCGACGACGCCGCCGATCGCGCCCGAGTTGTCGACCAGATCGCCGACCACGGTGCCCGAGTTGTCGAGCAGGTCGCCGGTGATGTCGCCGTTCACCAAGCCGCCCGCGATGCCTGTCAGATCTCCGCTGTTGCCGGTGATGTCACCGACCACGTCTCCGGTGTTGTTCACGAGTCCTCCTGCTAGGCCGGCGATATCGCCGTTGTTGGTGATGTCGCCTACCGAGCCGATTAGGCCTCCGATGTCACCCGAGTTGGTGATGTCACCGACCGTGCCGCCGATGTCACCCGTGTTGTCCAGCAGATCGCCCGTGAGGTCGCCGCTGTTGCCGGTGATGTCACCGACCGAACCGATCACGCCGCCGATGTCGCCGTTGTCGGTGATATCGCCGACCACGCCGGTCAGATCACCGGTATTGCCGGTGATGTCGCTGAGCACGTCGCCGTTGACGAGGCCGCCCGCCACGCCCGTCACGTCCATGAGGTCGCCGGTGATATCGCTGATGTTGCCGACGTTCGTGAGGTCGCCGACGGTGCCGTCGATCAGGTCGCCGGTCACGTCGCCATTGACCAGGCCGCCCGCCACGCCGGTCAGATCGCCGGCGACGCCGGTGAGGTCCCCGGTGTTTCCGGTGAGATCCCCCGCCACGCCGGTGAGATCCCCCGCGACTCCGGAGATGTCTCCGACGGTCCCGATGACGTCACCGGAGTTGTCGACCAGGTCGCCTGCGATGGTGCCGCTGTTGCCGATCACGTCGCCCGCGACGCCGGTCAGGTCACCGCTGTTGCCGATGTCGCCGACCGAGCCGACGAGATCGCCCGCGATTCCGCTGATATCGCCGGTGTTGACCAAGTCGCCCGCGACGCCGGTGACGATGACCGCGTTGTCGATGAGATCGCCGGTCACATCCCCGTTGACGAGGCCGCCCGCCACGCCGGTCAGATCGCCCTCGATGCCGGTCACGTCACCGTCGATCAGGTCACCGGTGATGTCGCCGCTGTTGCCGATCACATCGCCTGCGACTCCGGCAATCGTGCCGGTGTTGTCGATGAGATCGCCCGTCACATCGCCGTTGACAAGGCCCCCTGCCACTCCGGTCAGATCGCCCGCGATACCGGTCACGTCCCCGTTCACCAGGCCGCCGGTGATGTCACCGACCGTGCCGTCGATCAGATCACCCGTCACGTCTCCGTTGACGAGACCGCCCGCCACGCCGGTGATGTCACCAGCGATGCCAGTCAAATCGCCTGTATTGCCGGTGATGTCGCCGACCGAGCCGACCAGATCACCCGCCACGCCTGTGATGTCACCGGCATTGTTGACCAAGCCACCTGCGACACCGTTCACATCACCGACAGTGTTGGTCAAATCGCCTGCAACACCGCTGATGTCGCCCGAGTTGGTGAGTAGATCACCGGCGACACCGGTGATGTCGCCGACCGTGTTGGTCAGGTCGCCCGAATTGCCGGTGAGGTCGCTGAGGAGGTCGCCACCGACACCGGTCACGTTGCCGATCGAACCGACGGACCCGGTCAGGTCTCCCGCCACCCCCGTGAGGTCGCCTGCAATGCCGGTCAGGTCACCGGAGTTGCCGGTCAAATCGCCCGCGATTCCAGTCACGTCCCCGACGAGGTCGCCACCGACACCGGTCACGTCGCCGATCGAACCGACCGTCTGCGTCAGGTCGCCCGCCACACCGGTGAGATCGCCTGTGTTGCCGGTGATGTCGCTGAGTAGGTCGCCGCCGACGCCGGTGAGATCGCCTGCCACGCCGGTGATGTCGCCGATGGATCCGACGTTGCCGGTTACATCGCTGATTGTGTTGGTGAGATCGCCGGCCACGCCCGTCACGTCGCCGACGGAGCCAACGGTCTGGGTCAGATCCCCGGCGATACCGGTCACGTCGCTGATGTTGCCGACGGTCTGGATGAGATCGCCCGCGACGCCGGTCAGATCGCCCACCGTGTTGGTCACGTCGCCGACAGAGCCGACGGCGTTGGTTACGTCGCCCACGGTGTTGGTCCAATCACCGACGGATCCAACGGTTCCGGTCACATCGCCGACGGAGCCGAGGACATCGCCGGCGACACCCGTCACGTCACCGATGTTGCCGACCGTCTGCGCGAGATCGCCCGCCACTCCGGTCACGTCGCCGACCGAGCCGACGGTCTGGGTCAGATCCCCGGCGACGCCGGTGAGATCGCCGGTCATACCGGTGATGTCGCCGACGTTTTGCGTCAGATCGCCTGCCACACCCGCGATATCGCCGACCGAGCCGACTGTGTTGGTGAGGTCACCGGCCACACCGGTCAGATCACCCGCGACCCCAGAGACATCGCCGATCGACTGAGTCAGATTGCCGACCGTGTTGGTCCAATCACCAACGGAGCCAACGGTTCCGGTCACATCGCCTACCGTTTGCGTGAGGTCGCCCGCAACACCGGTCACGTCACCCACCGAGCCGACCGTATTGGTGAGATCACCCGCGACCCCGGTCACGTCGCTGATCGAACCGATTGTGTTCGTCAGATCCCCGGCGACACCGGTGAGGTCACCCGCGATGCCCGTGACATCGCTGATGTTGCCGACCGTCTGCGTCAGGTCCCCGGCCACTCCGGTCAGATCACCCGCCACTCCGGTGATGTCACCGACGCTGCCGACGGTCTGGGTCAGATCGCCCGCCACTCCGGTCAGGTCACCTGCTACGCCGCTCACGTCACCGACCGAGCCGACGACGTCGCCGGCGACTCCGGTCACATCGCTGATGGAACCGACCGTCTGCGTCAGGTCGCCCGCCACACCGGACACATCACCCACGGAGCCGACGATGTCGCCCGCGACGCCCGTCACGTCGCTGATGGATCCGACGGTGTTGGTGAGATCGCCCGCCACTCCAGTCAGGTCTCCCGTGACCCCGCTGATGTCGCCGACCGACTGAGTGAGGTCGCCCGCTACGCCCGTCACGTCGCCCACGGACTGGGTGAGGTTGCCGACCGTGTTCGTCCAATCACCCACGGAGCCAACAGTGTTGGTGAGGTCACCCGCGACACCGGTGACGTCGCCGACCGAACCGACCACGCTGCCCACATCCCCTGCGACACCGGTTACCGAGTTGGTCAGATCGCCGGCGACACCGGTCACGTCGCTGATGTTGCCTACGGTGTTGGTCAGATCGCCCGCTACGCCGCTCACGTCGCCGACTGAGCCGATCAGGTCGCCACCGACACCTGTCAGGTCGCCGACGGAGCCGACGATGTTGGTGAGGTCACCGGCCACACCGGTCAAGTCGCCTACGGTGTTGGTCCAGTCGCCGACGGAGCCCACGGTGCCGCTCACATCGCCGATCGTGTTCGTCAGGTCGCCCGCGACACCGGACACATCACCTGCGATGCCGGTCAGATCGCCAATCGTGTTGGTGAGGTCCCCCGCGACACCGGTGACGTCGCCGATAGAACCGACCGTCTGCGTCAGGTCGCCTGCCACACCGGTCAGATCGCCTGCGACCCCCGACACGTCTCCGGCCACACCGGTCAGATCGCCGACCGTGCTGGTGAGATCGCCGACCGAGCCGACAGTGTTGGTGAGGTCCCCTGCCACGCCGGTCACGTCTCCGGCGATTCCACTTACGTCGCCCACGGTCTGAGTCAGATCGCCCGCCACGCCGGACACATCGCCCGCAACGCCGCTCACGTCGCCCACGGTCTGGGTGAGGTCGCCGGCGACTCCGCTCACGTCGCCGATGCTCTGAGTGAGGTCACCTGCAACGCCGGTCACATCGCCGACCACGCTGCCCGCGATGCCGGTGACATCACCGACTGTATTGGTCCAATCGCCAACCGAGCCAACGGTGTTGGTCAGGTCGCCGGCCACACCGGTCACGTCGCCGACGGAGTTGGTGAGATCGCCTGCCACGCCGGTCAGGTCGCCGACGGAACCGACGGTGTTGGTGAGGTCACCTGCTACGCCGCTGATGTCGCCGATCGAGCCGACCAGGTCACCCGCCACACCGGTCACGTCACCGACGGTGTTCGTCCAGTCGCCGACCGAGCCGACGGTATTGGTGAGATCGCCCGCGACACCGGTCAGGTCGCCTGCCACACCTGATACATCGCTGATCGAGTTGGTGAGATCCCCTGCGATGCCGGAGACGTCGCCGACCGTGTTGGTCACTTCACCGACCGAACCGGCGATACCGGAGATATCGCCGGCGACTCCCGTCACGTCGCCGACGGACTGGGTGAGATCGCCTGCCACACCCGTGATGTCGCCGACCGAATTCGTCAGGTCACCCGCGACGCCCGACACGTCACCGACAGTTTGGGTCAAGTCGCCCGCCACACCCGTGACGTCGCCGACGGAGCCGACCGTACCGGTCACGTCGCTGAGCAGGTCACCGCCGATGCCGGTGATGTCACCGACGGTGTTCGTCGAATCACCCACTGAGGCAATGGTGTTCGTAAGATCGCCTGCAACACCCGAGATATCGCCGGCCATACCGGTCACATCACCGACGGTCGAAGTGAGATCGCCTGCTACACCGGAGATATCGCCGACCGTGTTGGTGACGTCGCTGATGGAGCCGACGGTGCCGAGGATGTTGCCGCCGACGCCGGTTACGTCGCCGATGTCGCCCGTGATGCCCGAGACGTCGCCGACCGTCTGCGTCACGTCGCCCACCGAACCGACTACATCGCCCGCGACTCCGGTTATGTCGCCCGAGTTGCCGAGTACGTCGCCTGCTACACCGGTCAGGTCTCCGACCGAGCCCACGGTGTTGGTGAGGTCACCCGCGATACCGGTGAAGTCGCCGGCCACCCCGGTGAGGTCACCTGCCACTCCGGACAGATCGCCTGCCACACCGCTCACGTCGCCGATCGACTGAGTGAGATCGCCTGCAACGCCGGTGAAATCGTTCGCGACGTCGCCGATCGAGCCGACCGTGTTGGTGAGGTCGCCCGCCACACCCGTTACGTCGCCCGCGACGCCGGACAGGTTGTTCGCCACATCGCCGACAGAGCCGACCGTATTCGTCAGGTCGCCGGCAACACCGCTCACGTCACCAGCGACGCCGGTCAGATCGCCCGCGACGCCGGTCAGATCGCCGGCTACACCGGTGACCTCGCTGATCGAACCGACTGTGTTGGTGAGGTCCCCTGCCACGCCGGTCAGGTCGCCGACCGAACCGATGTCGGTGATGTCGCCGACGGAGCCGATGGTGTTGGTCAAGTCGCCCGCGACCCCGCTCACGTCCCCTGCGATGCCGCTCACGTCCCCTGCGATGCCGGTCAAATCCCCGGCAACGCCGGTCAGATCGCCCGCTACCCCGGTGACCTCGCTGATCGAGCCGACGTCGGTGATGTCACCGATGGAGCCGATGGTGTTGGTCAAGTCGCCCCCGACTGAAGCGACGTCGCCCACCACGTTCGTCACGTCGCCGACGGAACCGACGGTGTTGGTGAGGTCGCCTGCCACACCGGTCAGGTCGCCGATCGAACCGATGCCGGTGAGGTCGCCTACGGAGCCGACGTTGGTGAGGTCCCCGGTGATTCCGGTGAGGTCGCCACCGACGGTGTGGGTCAGGTCGCCCGCGACTCCTGTGAAGTCGCCTGCGATGCCAGTGAGATCGCCGACCGATCCGATGGTGTTGGTCAGGTCACCGCCGACGCTGCCGATGTCGCCGACGCTCTGGGTCAGGTCGCCGCCGACGCTGCCGATGTCGCCGACGGTTTGGGTCACGTCGCCCGCGACGCCGCTCACGTCGCCTGCAATGCCGGTTACGTCGCCGATCGAGCCGATCACATCACCACCGACCACGTCGCCGACGGAACCGATATCGCCCGCCACGCCGGTCACATCCCCGGCTACGCCGGACACGTCGCTGACGGAACCGACGAGATCGCCTGCGACACCGGTGATGTCGCCGACGGAACCAACGGTGTTCGTCACGTCGCCGAAAGTGTTGGTGAGGTCGCCCGCTACGCCGGACACATCGCCGACCACATCGCCGCCGACGACATCGCCGACCACATTGCTCACCGATCCGATATCGCCCGCGGTACCGATGACATCGCCGGCCACGCCGGTTACGTCGCCCGCGACACCGCTCACGTCGCCGGCGATACCGGAAACATCACCGACCGAGCCGATCACGTCTCCGGCGACACCGGAGACGTCACCACCGACGAGATCGCCCGCTACGCCGGTGATGTCGCCGACGGAACCAACCGTGTTGGTCACATCGCCGAAGGTGTTGGTGAGGTCGCCCGCTACGCCCGTGACCTCGCCGACCGAACCCGCGATGCCGGTGACGTCGCCGACGGAGCCGAGGACGTCGCCGCCGACCGAACCCACATCGCCGACCACGTTGCTGACGGAACCGATGTCGCCTGCCGTGCCGATCAGGTCGCCGGCGACACCGGTCACGTCGCTTACGGAGCCGACCGTGTTTGTGAGATCGCCTGCGACGCCGGTGACTTCGCTGATCGAACCGAGGTCTCCGCCGACGCCGGTCAGGTCGCCGACCGTGCTGGTCACGTCGCTGATCGAGCCGGCTTCGCTGATCGTATTGGTCAGATCGCCTGCCACGCCGGATACGTCGCCGATCGAGCCGAGGTCACCACCGACCGCTGTCAGGTCACCGACCGTGTTGGTCACGGCGCCGAGGTCGCCGCCGACCGCGGTGAGGTCGCCGACGGTGTTCGTGAGGTCGCCCGCTACGCCGGAGATGTCGCCGACGGAGGCGAGATCGCCTGCTACACCGGCGAAGTCGCCCGCGATGCCGGTTACCTCGCCGTCCGAACCGGCGATTCCGGTGAGGTCGCCCATCGACTGGGTCACGTTGCCGATGCCGCCCTCGAGAACGTCACCGACGGAACCGATGTCGCCGACCGAACCGAGCACATCGCCGCCGATGACAGAGCCGGCCACATCGGTCACGTCACCCACGGAAACGACGGAGCCGAGGACGTCGCCATCGACCACGTCGTTGACGACATTGCTCACATCGCCGCCCACATCGGTCACGTCGCCGCCGATCACGTTGCCGACATCCCCGCCGACCACGTCACCGACCACAGTGCTCACATCGCCGATGGAACCCACATCCCCACCGACACTTCCGATGTCGGACAGCACATCACCCACAGACCCGCCGATCCCGGTGACATCACCGATGTTCTGGGTGACGTCGCCGACAGAGCCGACCACGCTGCCGATATTGCCCACCTCGGTGAGATCTCCGACCACGTTGCTCACGTTGCCGACCCCACCGACAACCTCACTCACATCACCGGTCGACCCGATGTCACCCACAACCGACCCGACAACATTGCTCACATCACCCATAGAGCCCGCCCCGTTCAACACATCCCCCACCGTGTTGGTCACCTCGCCGACCGAGCCCACCTCGTTCAGCACCTCCGACACCGACCCCACATTCGTGACATCCCCGATCACGTCACCCACAGACCCGGCCCCGTTGAGCACATTGCTCAGGTTCTGGTCGCCCACAACCTGATTCACCACATTGGTCACATCGCCGATCGAGCCGGCGCCGTTGAGCACGCCGCCGACCACATCACCGGTATTCGTCACATCACCGAGCACATCTCCGACGGATCCGACATCGGTGACCACATTCCCCACCACATTGCTCACATCACCCACGGAACCGATTCCGCTGATATCCCCGGCGGATCCGATCACGTCACCCACATTCCCCACATTGTTGAGCGCGGAAACGAAATTGCCGATGGCCAGCTCCTCGAGCACATGACCCACATCGCCGATATCACTGAAATCGTTGAAGATATTGCTGATCGGGCTGATTCCGTTGAGGACGCCGCTCACGCCGCCGAGGGAACCGGATACCACCGTGACGGGGGCGCTGAGGTTGCCGAGGTAGGCGTCGCCGATCTGCACGGCGTTGAAGGCGTCGGTCATTTCGGTCGCGATCTGGGCAGCTTGGTTGAGCGCGTTGATACCGGTGATGTCACCGAGAGTGCTGCCGTTGGCGATATCGCCGATGTTCGCACCGCTGACCAGGTTGGTGACATCACCAACCGTGTTGCCGCTCAGCAGATCTCCGACGTTGGCACCGCTGATGAGGTTGGTGACGTCGCCGATCGTGTTGCCGCCGCCGATCACATCGCCGATTCCGGTGATGTCGCCGAGGTTTCCGACGGTGTTGGTCACGTCGCCGAGACCGCTGATGTCGCCGACCGAGTTGGTCAGGTTGCCCACGTCGTTGAGCGTGTCACCGAGGCTGCCGATATTGCTCAGGGTGTCGCCGAGATTGCCGACATTACTCAGCACGTCGCCCACGTTGCCGACATTCGCGATATCACCGAGATTCACGCCGCCCAGATTTGTCCCGTTGAGCACGTTGCTGAGCGGATTACCGTTGAGCACATTGCTCACGGGATTGTTGAGCACATCGCCGGTGAGAATGTCGGGGCTGAAAATCTCGTTGTCCCCGTTGCCCTGATTGTTCGTCGTGTTGCCACTGTTGGTGTTGGTGGTATTGCCACTGTTGTTGTTGGTGGTATTACCGCCGGTACCTCCACCAGGTCCCCCGGGCCCTCCGGGCCCACCGGGACCACCGCCGGGTCCTCCGGGCCCACCCGGCCCACCGGGACCACCGGGCCGGCCGCCCCCACCACCGCCGCCGGGCCCACCGGGCCCACCACCGCCGGGCCCACCGTTCCCGCCACCGCCGTTACCCCCACGGCCACCGCCTCCACCGGGCCCGAACCCACCCTGCCCCGGCCCGAACCAACGCCCCGGCCCGAAGAACATCGACGGCCCGGCGCCGGCACCGTAGAACCCGGCACCATGACCACCACCCCCGAACCCATGACCTCCCCCGCCGCACCCGACGATGCCTCGCAACGGCGCACTCCCCGCATCGCACACGCCGCGCGCCACCATCGGCGCGCAGGCCGCGATGTATTCGGGAGTCGCGCACAGCTGCGCCTCCTCGATGACCTTGTCCGGCGCGTTGCAGTACGCCGCCGCGGCCTTAGGATCGCGCAGCAAATCGAGAATGAACTGCAGGATCGCGTTCTCCAAGGGTGTGGTCATCGGAATCAGCTCCTCCGGGATCGGCAAGATGTTTCGAAGCTATGGCCGAGGGGCACCCCCTCGTAACGGGGCAAATCCCTATTCGTCGCATGGGGTGCCCGTTAGGGGATCGAGGGCCGTTAGGGGATCGGCCCCGTTATAGGCCTGTTCGCCGGTAACAGCAGACCGTCAGCAACCGACAATCGGGATAGCTCTCTCGATGATTTCCGTCGCTCACGTATCTGCAGAGGTTCCCCATGACAGACCGTCTCGCGCTCGGCGTCACCGTCGGTGCATCCCGTTCAGTTGCCGTAGCGACGGCGATCGACGGTGGTGAACCGATCGCGGTCGTTCGGCGACCCAGTGCAGTAGAAGTAGCCACGGCCGGTCCGGCGGTGGTGATCGAGGGCTTCCTGGCGCGGGTCGGCGATCCGGTGCGGATGCTCGCCGAGGACGGTTCGTCGCATGTCGCGGCCGATCTGGTGGCCGCAGCGACCACGCAGCTGATCGACGAGGTCCGCGACCGGGTCGAGGGCGAGCCGACGGTGGTGTCCTGCCACCCCGGTTGGTGGACGGATGACCAAGTGCAGGCGGTGCGTTCGTCTCTCGACAACGCGGGCGCCCACGCGGTCGTCCTCGTCCCGGAACCGGTCGCGGTGGTCCGCCGCTACGAGGTCGAGCGCGGACTGTTCGACGAAGGCGCGCTGGTGGTCTACGACCTCGGCGCGAGCGGCCTGACCGTCTCGGTGGTCCGCACCGGGGAGCAGTCGGGCCTGCTGGCCACCCCGCTGCACGACACCGAGATCGCCGGCTCGGAATTCGATTTGCTGACAATGCGCTACGTGCTGTCGCACGCGCTAGGTGACCGGGAATTCGACCCGTTCGATCCGGCCGTGGAAACCGAACTCGCGGCCCTGCGCGAACGCGCACGCCTCGCCAAAGAAGAACTGTCACTCGACACCGCGACGGTGGTGGAGGTCGGCGCCCTCGGCGAGGCCGCGACCGTTCGTCTCGTCCGCCACGAACTCGAGGACCTGCTGCGCGGGTCGGTGCAGGATTCGCTCACCCTGGTGCGCGAGGCCGTCGAACGCGCCGGCGTCCGGCTCGGCGACATCACCGCCGTCCTGCTGACCGGCGGCGGCGCGCAGATGCCACTGGTCGCGGAATTGGTGTCCGCGGAGTTCGCGCTGCCCGTCGTCGCGTGCGCCGACCCGGCCACCGCGAGCGCGGCGGGCGCGGCCGAGCTGGCCGCGGATCTGCGGGCGGCGGAATCCACTCCGCTCGTCCTTCCTCTCGAGGAGTTCGACGAGCCGACGGACATCGCCCCGGTCTCACTCGCGAAAGCCCTGCCCGTCGTCGACGAAGCCCCGGAGAAGAAGGTCGTCTCCGGCAAGCGCCTGGCGGTCGTCGGCGCGGCAGTCGCCGTCTTCGGCGCGCTCACCGCGGGAACTCTGGCCATGTCACCCCAGTTCGCGACGCCGAGCAAGCCCGACGCGTCCACCGTGAACCCGACCGAGAATGCGCCGAAGAACAGCGGCCCCGGACAGGCGGTCGCACCGATCGCCACGTTCGACGCCGACGGCAAGCCGGTGGTCGGAACGCCGACCGTCGACGCGAACGGTAAGCCGGTCCCGGGCGCTCCCCTGCTCGACTCGACGGGTCAGCCGATCCCCGGCACCGTCACCCCGGCCGCACCGGTGAACTCCGCCGGCGGGACACCACAGCCGGGCGGCACCGCCCAGTCCCCGGCGACTCAGCAGCAGGTCCAGTCCGGCGGCGGAGCACCTGCCCCGCAGCAACCCGCACCGCAACAGCCCGCGCCCCAACAGCCGGCCCCACAGCAACCGGCACCCCAGCAGCCCGCGCCCCAACAGCCCGCCCCACAGCAACCGGCGCCCTACACCCCGCCGGTCCCCCAGGCTCCGAATGTGCCGAATGTCGGCGCCGTACCCGGCCAAGTGCTCGACGGCGCGGGCGAGGTGGTCGATGGGACCGTCGGCGGCGTCACGAAACTCCCCGGTGAACTACTCGGAGGCGGCAATTGAGCCCCATCGCGCTCGACACAGTCCCGCACGCCCGTGAGATTCTGCGAGCCGTAGACACTCCTGACGACCAGCCGGTGGTGCTGTTGCTGTCGGGTCGCTCCGGTACCGGCAAGTCGGTGTTGCTCGACGCTGTGCGCCGTCGGCTGCGCGGCCGGGGCGTCGCCGTGATCGGCCGGGCCCCCGAGCCCACCGACGACGGGGCCGTCGTGATCGCCGACGACCTGCACGACATGACCCCCGCCCAGCTCGATGTCCTGCGCACCGAGGTGGAATCGGGCGCCCGCTCCCTGATCTGCGCCACCCAGCCACGCCCCCAGCATCCCGAACTGCGCGCCCTGTGCGACGCGATCGGCAGGCAGGGCCGCCTGATCGAGATCCGCGCACTCGGTTGCGGTGAGATCGGTTCCTTCGCCCGCGAACTCGGGGTGTCGGTGCCGCGCCCGCTGGTCAACCACATCCACACCAGGACCGCGGGCATCCACGGCGGTGTCGTCGCGGCCCTGCGGGCGGCGGGTCAGGCCAAGCTCGACGCGGGCCTGCCTGCCGTCGACGCGGCCCTGTCCGCTTGGGCCCGTGCGCAATTGGCGGCTTTCGATCCCCCGCTGCTCGACACCCTCGTCGTCGCGGCGACCGGAACCGGCCTCGACGCCGGTGAGCTCGCCGAGGTGCTCGGGGTGGAATTGCCTGTCGCCCATGACCTGCTGGATCGGGCGCGGGCGAGCGCGCTGGTCACCGATGCCGACCTGTTGCTGAGCGCGGCCGTACCGCAACTGCGGCTGCTGCTCGGCGATCGCCGCTTCGTCGCGGTGCAGCGCAGGCTCCTCGACACCCGGCTCGAGGCGGGCCTGCTGCGCGACCACACCGGCCTGCTGCTGGCCGAGTCCGGTGTGCGCGACCATCGCCTCGCCGAATTCCTCTGCGCGGCAGCCCGACAGCAGCGTCCCGATGCCGCCCGCTACTACGCGGCAGCCGTCGCGGCGGGCACCGATCCGCGCCGCGTCACCCTCGCCTGGGCCGAAGCCGCCGCGAAGGCAGGCGACGACGACACCGCCCTGCGCCTAGCCGAACCCCTGCTCGACGGCGCCGGTGTCGACACCGCCGAACTCGCGGCCGCCGTCCGCGTCTGCGCGAGCGTGCTCACCCGGCGCGGCCTGGTCAGCCGGGCCGCCGCCCTCTACCGCTGGCTCGGCCCGAACCGGGTCGGTGCCGACTGGGCGATCGCGGCGACCGTGCACGCCCTGGCCGGTGACAGCGCCGCCGCCGCGGAGGCCGCGGCCGACGCCGAACACTGGCCGCCCACCCAGGCGGGTGCCGGTGCCCGGCTGATCGCGAACGCCCTGCTCACCTCCCTCGACCCACACGGCGCGGCCACCGCGGCCGCGATCTCGGCGCTGGTCCAGGCCGCGCGGACCAACGGAACCGGCACCACCCCGTGCAGCGCGGTGACCGTCGGCGCCCTGCTGAGTCTGAGCGCGGGCGAACCACGCCGCGCCGACGACGCGATCCGCGCCGCCGACGGCGAAGGCAAACAGCTCGGGGTGCTCACGGCCTGGACCGCGCTGCGCATCGGTGACGAATGCAAGGCCGCCGAGACCATGACCGGCATCGATATCGCGTCCCTCGCCCCACGCGATCGCTTGCTCGCGCACGCCCTGGCGGTCGGCCTGGCCCGCCGCAGCGGTGACGCGCAGGCATTGCACGCCGCGTGGACCGCCGCCTTCCCGCTGTTCGACGAGGTCGACGTCGACCTGCTGAGCTTGCTCCCGATCGGCGAATTGTGGTTGGCCGGAATCCAATTGCGCGACGAGGGCCGCATCCAGCCCCTCGTCGAGGCCGCCACCGCACTGCTGCGCCGCCTCGGGCGCGCACCCGCCTGGACCAACGCCTTCCACTGGTACGGGGTGCAGGCGGCGATCGCCAAGTCCTCGCCCCAGCAGTTGCTGCCGCACGCGCACGCACTGAAGAACGCCGCCGCCGACGGCGACCCGCACGCCGCCGTCCTGGCCGACGCGGGCCGCACCTGGTTGCTCGTGCTGCGCGGTCAGGTCGACCTGCCCGCCGTGCACAGCGCGGTCCTCGCCCTCGCCCACCAGGGCCACACCTTCGACGGCGCCCGCCTCGCCGGCGACACCGCGCGCGTGATCGACGATCCCACCGCCGCCAGCGCCCTGCTGAAGCTGGCCCGTTCGGTGCGCATCCCCGCCCGGCTCGAGGCGCCCAAGAACGGCGACGAGACCTCGGCACCGCAGCCCGCGATCGAGCAGCGCGCGCTGAGCGACCGTGAACGCGAGGTCGCCGAGCTGGTGCTACTCGGTCTCACCTACCGGGAGATCGGCGCCCGGCTGTACATTTCCGCCAAGACCGTGGAGCATCACGTGGCGCGTATCCGACGCCGGATAGGCGCACGTTCACGATCGGAATTATTGTCGATGCTGCGCGCGATGGGACACGGCTCACTCCTGGTGTGACCGCCGGACTCGCCGCCCAACACCACGGACGTCGAAGCGAGGTAACCGGATGGCCACTGGAGTCGGCTTGCGTATCGCCGACGACGAGTGTGTCGCCGCGGTGGTCACCGACGACGGGGCGAAGCATTTCGTCGAGCGGTCGTCGGTACTGCACATGTCCGACGACGGTGACGCGGCCCTCGGCGACGCACCGCTGTCCGGGCACGCGCACGCGATCTCCGGTTTCGTCCGCGCGATCGGCGATCCGGCCGGCGTCGATGTCGACGGCGGCGAGGCCTATCGGGCCGAGGATCTGCTGGCCACGGCCATGTTCTGCCTCATCGATCTCACCACCGAGCATCTGAGCGGCCCGGCCGAGTTCTACGCCACGCATCCGGCACAGTGGTCGCCGGAGGTGGTGCGCGGCGTCCGTGAGGCACTGGACTATCTGGGTCTGAAATCGGTGGCATTGCTCGGCGAGGACGAGCTGCCCCAGCCCGCCGAGGGCGCCGATCCGGGCAAGGCGTTCGCGTCGTCGGCCGCCGAGGCCGCGCTGGTCGCGGTGCTCGCGACCCCGGCCGGTGCGACACCGCCCGATCCGATCGTCACCGAGAACTCTTTGGTGAAGACCGATGTGATGCCCGCCGTCGAACCGCCGGTCGTGGTCGCGCAGGCGTACTCGGCGGCGTTTCCGGTGCAACACCCGACCAAGGCGATGGCCGTCTCGGTGCCACCGCCCGCCCCTGCCCCTGCCCCTACACCGGCGCCTGCTCGGACCAAGACGCCGCTGTTGATCGCCGGGGCCGCGCTGATCGGCCTGGTGCTCGGTGGCATCGCGGTGTCGGTGCTGCTGCGTGGCACCGAGCCGACCGAGCCGCCGACCATCTCGGACGCGCACTCGGAAACGACCCAGCAACCGGCTCCCACTCCCGTGCTCGCTCCGCCGCCGCCGGAGACGACCACCGAGGAACCGGTCGTCACGACCACCCCGGAACCGACGACCACCACCGAAGAGCCGACCACCACCGAGGCTCCGACCACAACCACGCCGGCACCGACGACCACCACGCCGACGACGCCCGGTCGCACCACGACCACCCGGCCGTTCCCGTTCCAGCCCCGCGAGCCCGGCGAGCTACCGCCGCCGCTCGAGATCCCCGGCTGGCGCAAAACCGAAGCTGGTAGCGGGTAACCGCACCCCATCGCCGGGCGTGCCTTAGAGTGATGCGCTGACCGACATACCCGCCGCCGGCGGTGGTCTCGGTCACTCGTTCGGTGACGAAGGGATTTCATGCGCAAGTTGGTGGCGCGTCGCGCCGCGGTCAAGGCAGCCTCCGCCGGGTTCGCCGCGACCGTTCTTCTCGCCCCTCTGCTCGGCTCCGGTGTCGCTAGCGCGCAACCCGCTGCACCGCAGCAGCTTTCGGCTGACGCCCTACCCGCCGAACTGGTGACAGCCATCTCGCGCGATCTGGGCATGACTCCGAACGAATACCTCGACCGCGCCGCGCGCGCCCAGGAGCTGCGCGCCTACGCCGCCGACTTCCGCGCCGAGAACCCCGACACCTTCGCCGGTGCCTGGCTCACGCCCGAGGGCAAAGCCGTTGTCGCGGTGACCGATGCCGAGACCGGCCGCCTCGCCGCCGCCGACGGCTACCAGACCCACCTCGCGCCCATCTCGGCCAGCGGCCTGGAAGGCGCTCTGCTGCAACTGAGTCAGTGGATCTCGAGCCTGCCGCGCGAGATCTCCGCGCCGATCAGCTCGATCGCCATCGACGTGCTCAACAGCCAGATCGTTTTGAGCGTCGCCAATTCCAGCACCGGCCATCTGCTGAACCTGCCGACCCTGATCGCCACCATCAAGGTGGTCATCACGCCGGGCGGCGGTGGCGAGGTGGTGAACCGGCCGATGGGTGGCGACACCTACATCACCGCCGCCAAGGACCTGCACGATGCCGACCTGCGCGGTGTCGACGTGTGCTCGTTCGGTTTCAACAGCACCGACGCGGCGGGCAACGCGCTGAACATCTCTGCGGGCCACTGCAATCCGAATGTCGACCACGGCACGCCCGCCAAGGTGTACGTGCCGAACGTGCGCGACATCCCCAACAGTCCCGAGGTCGGTCAGTTCGCCATGTCCGTGCTCGGCGGACCGGGCGCGCTGGACTACTCCGTCATCAAGCTCAACGAGCGTGCGGTGAACGCGGGCATGGACCAGGCCCGGGTGCGTGGCGCCAACGGCACCACCCTCGCCATCACCGGCACCGCCGATCCGGTGACCGGTGCGCCGGTCTGCAAAACTGGTCAGTCGTCCACCTTCACCTGTGGTTTCGTCTCGGCCGATCACGTGGAAACCCAGCTGTTCACCGCCGAGGGCATCAGCAAGACGATCCGTGGTTTCGCCACCAGCGCCTGCACCCTCGGTGGTGACAGCGGCGGCGCGATCGTGTCGGGCACCCTCGCGCTCGGCATCACCAGCGGCTCCAATGCCGCCGAGGCACCCAACTGCACCGAGGCCAACACCCAGCTCGCGCCCTTCGGTGGCACCGCCACCCTCGGAGTGCCGATCCGGCCGATCCTGGCCGATATCGAGGCCAATTCCAGTGGCGGTCTCGGCAGCGGAATCATGGTGCGTACCAACCCCAACGCGGGTTAGTACCGGACGAATCACCGAACGGACCGGGTGAGTGAAATCTCTTGCCCGGTCCGAGTAGGCATAACCGGTCCGAGCCCATATAGTTCGATCATGCTCCTGCCACGTATGGGTCGCGCCCCCCTCGCACGAAGCTCGAGACGAGCTCGCAAGTCCGTGATCGCCGCTTCGGCGGCGATTCTGCTGTTCGGCCCCACGATGGCAGTGGCCGACGCCGAACCCGCGGTCGATCTGCCTGCCCAGCTGATCGAGGCCGTGAGCCGTGACCTGAAGCTTTCCCCGCAGGAATACCTGCGCCGTGCCGACGAGGCCCAGCAGGTCGCCGCGTTCGCCACCACCGCCCAGCGTCAGTTCCCGCAGGTGTTCGCCGGCTCCTGGCTCAACGACCAGGGCAACGCCGTTGTCGCGCTGTCCCAGGGCCCCGGTGCCGACGAAGCCCGTGCCGCCGCCGAATCGGCCGGTTTCGAGGTCCGCAACGTCGCCAAGAGCGAATCCATGCTGCGCGGTGAGAAGACCGCGTTCGAGAACTGGCTGGCCGCCGCGCCGCCGGAGATCGCCAACCTGGTGCGTGGCGTCGTCATCGACACCGTGAACAACGCGATCGCCGTGCGCGTCGAGCAGGCCGGGCTGCCGCTGCCCAGCTTCATCGACCCGGCCCGCGTCGTCGTCACCGCGCCGCCCGTGGCCGGTGAGAAGGTCGACCTGGAAGCCACTCCCGTGGCGGGCAACGGCACCGGCCCGATCGCCGGTGGCGAGGGCTACGCCGCCATCGCGGGCAACAGCTCGCTGCGCTGCTCGTTCGGCTTCAACGGCACCGACCGCTCCGGCAACGTCGTGAACATCTCCGCGGGCCACTGCAACCCCGACCTCGAGTCGGCGGGCACCGGTTCCGCCGCCGCCGTCTACGAGATGAACGGTGACCGCGCGGGCGCCCAGCTCGGCACCTTCCAGAAGTCCATCCTCGGCGAGCAGGACTACTCGATCATCCGCGTGAACGACAACGCGCGCGCCCGCTTCGAGAACAACCTCGTCACCGTCCCCGGCGCGGCACCCATCGCCGTCGACGGCGTCGGTGTGCCCGTCGTCGGCGCCCCCGTGTGCAAGTCGGGTTCGCGGACCGGGTTCAGCTGCGGCATCGTCAACGGTGTCGACCAGACCGTGCAGGTCGGCGATCGCCAGCTCACCCAGAGCTTCTCCGCCAACATCTGCGCGCTGCCCGGCGATTCCGGCGGTGCGATCGTCACCGGCCGCATGGCCCTCGGCATCTCCAGCGCCTCGTCGGTCGCCGACTACCCGATCTGCGAAATCCCCAACATCATCGGCGCCATCACCGGCGACACCCCCCAGCTCTTCGCACAGCCGCTGAGCGTGGTCCTGTCGGACAACCCCGGCCTGGCGGTTCGCACGAACTGATGCCCTGGCGGGCAGTGAGCATGCCCTGAACGACGGTGGAGGCCGGTAGCGCTAGAGCTACCGGCCTTTGCCGTTTCTGGGGGCCGCTGTGTGGCGGGGTTCCAGCCGTGTGGAACTGCCTTGGTGTTTTGTGCACCACGGGGGTATTGGGCTGTATTTTTGGAGCGCTGGCGCGCTCGAGCGCGGCCCCTGGAGGGCCGCGGGGGGGGGGGCGCGGGGGGGGCGGGGGCGCGGGGCCCCCCCGGCGCCAAATA
>NZ_JBFAAN010000005.1:0-393595 GCF_040639775.1 Nocardia sp. NPDC023733
GCCGACGCCGCCGGGTGTGCCGACGCCGCCGGGTGTGCCGACGCCGCCGGGTGTGCCGACGCCGCCGGGTGTGCCGACGCCGCCGGGTGTGCCGATCCCGCCGGGTGTGCCGATCCCGCCGGGTGTGCCGACGCCGCCGGGCGTGCCGACGCCGCCGGGCGTGCCGACGCCGCCGGGCGTGCCGACGCCGCCAGGTGTGCCGACCCCGCCGGGCGTGCCGATCCCGCCGGATGTGCCGACGCCGCCGGACTTCCCGACCCCGCCGGGCGTACCGATCCCGCCAGGTATGCCGACGCCGCCAGGTGCGCCGACCCTCCCGGACCTCCCGGTGCCGCCTGGTGTGCCTGTGCATCCGGGCATTCCGAACCCGCCTGACTTTCCGATGCCACCGGGTATACCGCCGGCCCCGGGTAGTCCTTCGCAGCCTGATCTTCCGGTTCCGCCGGATGGCTCGGTGCCGCCTGGTATTCCCATGCCACCGCATGTGCCGGCACCACAGATTCCGGTGCCGCCAGAGGTACCGGGTTTGCCTTTGCCGCCGGGGATTCCGGTGCCTGGCTTCCAGGTGCCGCCGGGTATCCCAGGCTCGCCGGACATGCCACTTCCTGATCCGATGTCCTCGGGCGGTCCGAATGAGTTGCGGCCGGGGCAGATCGGAATCCCTGGTGATGCTGGGGCTCCGGATTTCCTTCGGGGACTGCAGAATCCGTCTGGCGAAATGGATGCGCCTCGCGCTCCCTGGGCGCAGCCGGGGTACGAAGCGAACGGAGCATCCGGGTCGTTCTTGCCACCTCCGGGTATCGATGCGGGTGCCTCAACCCCTGCGCAGTTGCCGCCGTACCCGAATGCGGCATCCCCGACGGGCGCCGCTGATCAGGGTCGATTCCAGTACCCGACTGGGCAGGCCGGATATCCGGCGAATGACCAGGCCGGTCTGTACCCGAACGGGAATGGATCGTCTCCACACAGCTCCTCACCCCAGTACCCGACGGCACCGGGTCCGCAGAACCCCGTGCCACAGCCCCACCACCCCACAAACCAACCCCCGCTCGCCCAATACCCAGGCACCGGGCACCCACCTGTCGCTCCGCCGACGAGCCAACTTCCGTTCCAACCTGCCCACACACAGGAACCCACCTACGGCGCCCCACCGCCCATGCCGATGTCGGCGCCCCCGTCCACTGCCGCAGCGAACGGACACCCCGCCCGCAACTACCCCAGGACCATCTCGACCGACGGCCTGGTCGTACGCCCCTTCGCCGGCTACGGCGTCCGTTCCCTGTTCGACCCGATCACCGGTGCCCTGCAGGCCGGGCAGTCGGCAGGGCACGACAGCGGCGTCTACGGTGAGCTGAACGGCGTGAAGATGGTGTTCTACCGGTCGATGGACGGGTTGGCCGTGCGGGTGGGGGATCGGACGTTCCCGCTCGAGGGTGACGCCCGGGTCGACTGGGGAACGGTCGCCTGGCGGACGAATCGGTTCGCCATCGTCATCGGCGATACTGTCGTCTGTGAGCTGGTGTATCGGGCGCTGCCACCGGAGCTGGACCTCGGTGCCTACATCCGTGATGTGGTGCACGATGACCAGCGGCGGACCACGATTTTCGCCCGATGACGCTCAGGCCGCGACGATGTGAGGAGGCATGCGGTGCGGGAGACCGAACCGACCGAGGCCGAGATTCGGCAGAACTTCGACAAGATGCTCGCTTCGGTGCTCAGCGGTGGCGGCATCCATTCCGAGACCGGACTCGACATGAAGACCGAGGACGCGCTGTGGCAGGTGGCCCGCGCCTACCCGAACGCCTCCGACGACCTGGTCCGGGCCGCGCGGGCGGCGTTCGCGGGGCAACTCGACGGGTCGAACGCGCGCGAAGCGGACCTGGTCCGGCAGCGCAGGCTCGCCGAGCTGGCGAAGAAGCGCCGATGACCGGGGAGGTGCAGGCATGAGCGAGGACCGCCGTCGGGTGCTGACCGACGAACAGCTCACCGAGATCGCCACCGGCCTGCGCGGGCTCGGCGGCGCCCAGCCGATGGATTCGCTGCCCGACCTGGCTGCCCGTTTCGGTTGGCGGGTGCTGAGCCCGCACGCGGACCGTGCCCGTCTCGATATCGGCTTCGGCCCGACCAGCGGCCGCGTCTTCGCCGAGGACGGCCGCATCGTCGACATCACCTTGTGGCTCACCAAGGGTGTCCCACAGGACGACGAGGGTCGCGCCTGGGCGCGTGACACCTTCGCCCGGTGGGTGGCACTGCTGACCGAACTGTTCGGTCCACCGACCACCCGCATCCCGGGCGAGGTGTCCGCGGTGCGCTGGGCGGGCGAGGACCATACCCTGATCCTGCGCGACGTGGACGGTTCCCTGCAGCTGACGCTGATGGACAACAACTGGCTCATGCTCGGCGATCAAGCCGACGCCTTGGCTGCCGAGGAATCCCGGTGACCTGGGACGATTTCGCGAAAGCCCTGGCGGGAGAACTGGCTCGCCTGCCTGCGGGCGCGATCGTGAAGATCGTGGAATCACGCGAGGAACGCCCGTCGAGGTTCGCTCAGTTCCTGCAGACCGATGCCGAACTGACAGCCGAACTCGTCGACGACGACCGGCTGGCCGCCGAACTCCGCGCAGGCAGGCAGGGCACGGCGGTGATCCGTGAACTCGGCTGGCAGCCGCGCGACCGCTACCACGAGAACTGGTGGACCCGCCTGACCTGGCCCGCGCCGTCAACCGACTACCAACGCCTCGCCGACATGGTCGTCGGCGGGCTGCGCGACGGATTCGGCCTGGCGACACCGGATTCGTTCACCTACGACGCCTGGAACGAACGCCGGGGCAACAGCCTGATCGAGCTGCCACAGCTCGGTCTGCCCCTGGCGACCTGACCGATCAACCGATGAACCAGATGAGGGGATTTCCGCCCGACATGACCAGCGGAGGCGACCGGCTCGACGAGCGCACCACCGAACCGGACCACGACGAATCCACCGAATCTGTTCCCGCGGAACCGGATCCCGTTCCGGCCGAACCGGACTCCGAACTCGCCCGAGCCGATACGTCCGCCGAGGATGAGCCCGCCGAGGACGAGCCCGACGTCGGTTTCACCATGGCCGACGACGAACCGGAACCCGAGGACCCTGCCGAGCGGGCCAGGAAGATCATGCACCAGGTCGCCCGCGATCTGGCTTCGCTCGCCCCACCGGACTGGCAGCGCCTGCACGCGGCCTTCGCTCTCACGGTGCTCGAGCATTCCTCGATCGCCCTGTTCTCCGGCGACACCATCGAACCCGTGCAGGTGACGCCGCCGCAGGAGATCATAGACCTGGTGTGGGAGCACCGGCTGCTGTCGGCCGAGCTCGGTGACGGCCCGTGGTGGCGCCTGGTGCTGAGTCTGTCGCGCGCAGGCGAGATCGACGTCGACTACGACTACGGTGACGAACCGTTTCCCGACGAACACCTCCTTGCCCAGGACTCCTACCGCGCCGACCTGGCGGCGTTCCCGCGCCGATCGGTGCCGGTGTGGTTGTCGGCATATGTGGGGCACGACGACAAACAGATCCGCGCACCACGCGCCGCCGCCGAACAGGAACTCGCCGACCGACGAAAAGGGTTGCGCGCCAGCGATTCCGACGTGGGCCTGCCGCCATTGCCGCTGATGGTAGCGCGCTGGGCGGTGCTGTCGGCGGCCTTCGTCGCGGTCGGTTCGGAATTCGGACCGCGCTCGCTGCCCTCGCTGAACTGGTTCGAAGGGGTGCGGCGCAGCGGGAGTTCGCTCTACCTGCTGCCCGGCAATCGCGCCGTGCTCTCCGGTGGCGTATGGAACTCGCCGGAACTCGCCGCCGCCTACGCCGAGGACGGACCGCCGACGGGGCTGTACACGGGTGCGCCGTCGTGGATTTCGGCGCAGGTGCTCAACCACCGTGCCGCAGGCGGGATGTTGTCGTTCTGCTACTGGTGGACCAATGGGCGCTGGTACCACGGTGATTCGCCCACCGCCGACGGGATCGCCGAGGCCGTACCCGGCTTCTGGAGCTCCGAGACCGTCGCCAGGATCGTCACCGACCTGCTCGGCGTCCGTGCCGACGAGCACCAGCGCGCGGGTGTCGAAACCCTGGTCGCGGCGGCCGAAGCCGGCGTGGTCACCCGCGACACGGTCGTCGAAGTCTTCAGCGACGCCGAGCTTTTCGACGTCGACGCCGCCTTCTTCCAGCTCACCATGGCCGGGGTCACCGCTCGCCTACCCGACCCGATGCCGCGCGAAGACGCGATCGACGTGGTGCGCGCGCACCTGACCGAGACATCCGCCGACCCCGTGCCCTATCCACCCGACGAGTTGCACGCCGAACGCATCAGCGTCGGCTGGATGGTTTTCGTCCCGGTGCAACCCGGTGAGATCGCGGTCGGCCGGGCGATCTTCTACGTCGCCGACGACGGTGTGCTGCATCGTTCTTCGTCGGCGGTGGCGCCCGAGGTGTTCGCGGTGGAGTTCGCGGAGAATTTCTACGAGCGACATCGGTCGGTCGTCTCGTCCTGATGCGGATACGCGCCGGTAACCCTATAATCGTTAGCGTGATTTAAGAATGGTGTTGCCGCGTTGTAAGACTCGGCTGCCATGTTTGCGGGGGCACGACCGGCCGGTGTGCCAGCGATGAGGAGGGGCGTCTACGGATGAGGAACCGCACCGTCGAGACAGTGGGAGTGTGACCTCGTGGGCACACCGATGGACGACTGGCGGGGATACCGCAACTCGGGGTCGCTCAAGCTCGAGGACGGCGCGGCGACCGAAGCCGCCGGATACTGCGCGGATGTGCTCGACATCATCGCCTTGGTCGAGGGCAAGGTCGGTGAAATCATCTCGCCTGACACGACGGGGGCCGGTCAAACCGAGAACCTCCTCGGTCACCTCACCTCGGGCCGCGCGCTCACGCAGGAGTTCTACACGCTGGGGCGCGAGTTCCGCGACGACATCTTGAAGGACCACAAGCAAGTTCTCAACGACATGGCCTTGTCGTTCCTGATCGCCGGGAACAACTACAAGAACAAGGACCAGGAGTCGAAAGACGAGTTGAGCAATATTCTGTCCACCCGGAATCCGGCCGACAGCATCGTCCACGCCGAACAGCACCTGGGACAGATCAATCCGCGTGACACCGCCTGGATCGACGACTCACGCGGTCGGGAACCAGGGGAATACAAGAAGACCGATACGGACAAGAGTGGTCAGTACGGCGGCCTTCCGTCGGGTGCCAACACCCCGAAGGAGAGCCTGAAAACGGTGTCGGCCTCGCACACCGCGGAACCGGGATCGACGCTGAACTACACGGACTTCTACAACCTGGGCATCTCGTTGCGGCGATCGAGCTGGTTGCGGGACATGTCGTCGGACTGGCACCGGATGGCCTCGCAGATGAGCCGCGGCTTCAGCGACTACGACACCAGAATCAGGACTCTGGTCGACAACAAGGAACGCTGGACCGGGCGCGGCGCCGGGGACGCGCGCGACGCCGTCCACCGGTACACCGGGCGGGGTCTCGAGTTGACCCGCACCATGTACCGAGTCAGCGAACTGCTGCTCGACGCCTACAACTGGGCCCAGACCACCCAGGCGAACATGCCGGACAAACCGGCCGAGCAACTCAATGCCCACGAGCGGAAGACGTGGGAAGACCACGCGCGCACCGTCTTCAACAACTGGTACCGCCCGGGTTACGCGGCGGCGATCGGTGCCCTGCCCGCACTGCCCGGACCAGCGGGCACCGCGAGGGTCACCGCGGACCCGCCCGGCAACCCCACCAACCCCGGTAATCCCGGAAGCCCCGGGAATCCCGCGGGTGGCGGTGGCGGGTCGCAGAACAACGACGCGGCGACGGCCGCACAGCTGAAAGCCCAGCAGGACGCCGCACACCAGCAACAGCTCGCGGCGCTGCAGCAGTCCGAGGCGCAGCGCAAAGCCCAGGAGCAGGCCGCCAAGGACGCGGAACGCGCTGCCGCGCAGCAGGCCGCACGGCAGCAACAGCAGCAAGCGCAGGAGACCGCCTCCCAGGCCTTGCAGCAGCTTGCCTCCCAGGCCGCCTCGCAGGCCTCGCAGATCGGCGAGCAGATCTCCGCCGCTGCCGAGCAGGCCGCGTCCCAGGCTGCCCAGCAGGCGAGTATGGCCGGGCTGAGTGGAATCCCCACCAGCGCTGCGGCATTGGACGAAGCGGCCAAGAAGATGGGTCTCGCCGGTTCCAAGGGCGGCGGAGGCGCGGGCGGCGGTGCCGGGGGTGGGCTCGGCGCCAAGGTCGAGGGCCAGAACCTCGAGAAGGCGTCGAAACTGTTCCCCCGCGCGACGGCCACCACCGATCTCGCCGCTATGGCAAGCCGGGCCGGTCTGGCCAATGCCGCCGGTGCCGGAGCGGGCATGCCGATGGGTGGACCCATGGGTGGCGGTGGCGCGGGCGCCGGTGCCGGTGGTCAGCAGAAGGACCACAAGCGGGCCGACTACCTGGATTCGGTCGAGCACCTGGAAGAGGCGATCGGCGAGGCGCAGACCGTCGTGAGGCCGGTCGTCGAGCAATGAACCGCACGTGGAACCTGACGGAACTGGAGATGTTCACCCTCTGGGAGTGGGCCACCTCCGATTTCGTGCCGTGGCCGTTCTTCTGCCGGACCAGAACCCTCGACGCCGATGAACTGGACCGGCAGAAGGCCGACGCGCTCGCGGGGTTGCAGCGCAACGAGCCGGAGTTCGTCGGCTTCGTGCTCGAAGCGCTGCTCGATCCCGACATCAAGGTCATCGTCCACGGCCACGACGGCGTGGACGACATGAAGGTCGACGCACTGGTGCGTGTCATGGGTTGCCGGCGGGGTGACCGGGGCTATGTGATCCGCCAGAAACCGGGCGACACCTATTGGGACAGCGGTGGTTACGTCGTCACCGAGTGCGACGCGGTCGGTCTGGCCGACTACGTGGTCCGCGAACTCCCGGAGAACGCACCCGGCCGCGAGGCCGACCTGGTGCTCGAAACCGGTGACAGGGCAGCACAACTCGACTACTCGTACGCCATCTCTTCGGTCCACGATTCCTTCGACGACCCGGCTCCGGTGCGCGCCAGACAGTTCGAGTCCGCGCCGCTGCTGCGCGCAGGCGAGGTCGAGGTGATCCAGGGACGCTCGCGGTTCGGGCCGCGCGGTGTCACCCGGCACAAGCTGAGCTGGCGCGACGTGGTCGACGACGGGCGCTATGTGATCGCCGAAGAGGTGCCGCGGGTCGCGGTGGCGGCGGATGCGAAGCGTTTCACCGAGCTGATCAATCAGCGCATCGCGGAAGTGGTGCGGGCCATCAAAGATGAACGAGTCTGAGGGGGCGAGGCGATGACGTCGGCACAGCAGGACGAATTTCCCACCGAGTTCGTTTCCACGTCGGTGACCGGAGCGATCTCGGTGCGGACCACGGAAAATGGTCTGCCCCTGGGTCTTCGGCTGGAGCCCGACCAGTTGCGCCGCGACCCGGCGCAGCTGGCCGCCGAGGTGCTCCGCCTGTGCAAGCAGTCGGCCAACCGGGCGGGCATGGCACGGCGCGAGCAGTTCCGCGCGGCGGGGATGTCCCCGGAGATGCTCGCGCTCACCGGCCTGCCGACCGAGGAAGAGGTGGCCCGCCAGGAGATCCTCGACGAGCAGGATTACGACACCGAACCGCAGAGCTGGCTGCGATCGGTCTGAGCGGCAAGCGGATTGGGGAGGCGACATGGTCGAAACGATGGACGAGCTCATCGCTCGGGTACAGAAACAGCTCTACCGGCTCACCGATCTCCAGGATGCGACCAAGGCCATCCTGGTGACCGAGACGTCGCCGGATGGAACGGTGACCGTCGAGGTCGACGCGAATGCCGCACTCGTCGGCCTGAGTTTCGCACCGGGCATCGCGAAACTGACGCCCGCCGAACTCGAGCAGACCCTCGTCGACACCGCGCGCACCGCCGCGCATCGTGCCTTCGCGCAACGCGGCGAACTCATCACCGCGTTCAACGAGGAGAGCACGGGTTAGTCATCGACTGTTTACCCTTGCGCGATCGTCGCGCGCCGTCTCGGCTGGTTAAGGTTGACTACGAAACATCAAGTGATGTTTCGAGATTGGACGATTGACATGAGCCACTTCGAAGTTGTCCCTGATGCGTTGCGTGCCTACGGAAGCGCGTCGGCGGCGATGGCGTCGGGTGTCGCCTCGGCCGCGGCGGTGGATCAGGCCGCGACAGTCGCCGCGGTCGTGCCGGTGTTCGGGCTGATCGGCCAGGAGCTGCTCGCCTCGTACGCCTTCGCGCAGGCCAACCACCTGTCCTCGGTCGCCGAACTGGCCGCGGTGCACGCGGGTACCGCGTTGACCGCGCACCAGGGTGCGGCCACCTACGAGGGTGTCGACGGCGCCTCGGGCATGGACATCGGTTCGGTACGCACCCAGTCATGACCTTCCCAGGAGCGACCCCGCCGCCCGGCGCGGATCCGCTGGATCCGACCGTGCTGGAACTGCTGCGCGGCAGTTCGCTTGCCCCCATGCTCGACATGCCGGTGAACGACATCCTCGGCTCGATGGGGCTGCCCGCCCTGCCGCAGGTGCCGGAGTTCGTGCAGCTGCCCGAACTGCCGCCGCTGCCGACGATCGATCTGAGCGCGCTGATGCGCCCGCTCACCGATCTGGCCTCCGCGTTCGGTACCGGTCAGCTCGGCGCCAACTCCACCGGCGACAGCACGGGAACCACGACCGACCCCACGGAAATGCTGTCGAACGTGAGCACCGTGATGCAGACGGTGATGTCGCTCGGCTCGACGGCGATCCAGACCGTGATGTCGGTGTGGCAGGGCATCGCGGCGATGGAGGCCGCGCAGAAGGCGAGCGAGGCGCAGACCGATGCGGGCAAGCTCGCGGCCCAGAGCACCCAGGAGAAGGCGGTTCTCGCCAACGGCGCCGTCAGCGTCGCCACCGGTGCGGGGCTGATGGCGGCGGTGATCGCGAAGTTCTCGGCGACCATGGCGATGGCGCCGCTGCTGATGGGCTCGGGCGCCGGTGCGGCCTTCCTGGTCGCCTCGGCCGCCTCGTCCACCGCCGAGGCGCTGGCGATCACTGTCAAGACCAAGACCGAACTGGTCGGGCACAGCGCGAGCATGACCGCGGCGGGCGAGAAGGTACCGATCACCAACGCGCCCACCGGTGTGAACTCGACCGAGCAGCTGACGCAGCTGATGAGCATGATCACCCCGCTGATGTCGACGGCGACCACGGTCGCGCAGTCGCTCGGTGAGCTGGCCGCGGCGAATACCTCGCTGTCGGCACCGAAGACCACTACCGAGGGCGACAACACTGCCGCTAAGGAAACCGTCGACGGTGCTGAAACCGACGGTGCGGGTGGTGGCGCGAGTGGCGGAATCGGCGGCGGAGCCGGTGGCGCCATCGGCGCGATCGCCGCGGCGAGCACCCCGTTGAGCCCGTTCCCCAACACCCGCTCGGTCGGTGGCGCGCTGAGCACGCTGCCCGGCGCGATGGGTGCGGCGGCCGCCTCGACCACGTCGGCCGCGGCAGTCACCTCGGGTGGGTCGTCGGCGACCGGCACGGGGGCGATGCCGATGGGCGCGCCCATGGGCGCCGGTCTCGCGCGCGACGGCGAATCGTCCACCGACGACGCGGTGCGCGGTCAGCTGGTCACCGGCTCGCACGGCGACGAGGTGATCGGCCAGATCGAGGGTGTCTCGCTGCCGGTTGTCGGCGCGGCCGACACCACGACCTCGGAAGCGCCGCCCGACAAGGAACTGACGCTATGACGCAGATTTTCGTTCGCACACAGGAGGTTCACCATGGCCGACGTGACAGGTGAGATCTACGACGGCGTGCAGTTCGACGTCGCCACGGCAAGCCAGGCATCGTCCGGGCTCGACTCGCTGGCCGACCGGCTCGCGGCCGACCTGCAGGCGGCCGAGCACGCGCTGACCGTCGCGCCCGCGGGCGCCGACGAGGTGTCGGGCCGCTCGGCGCAGACCGCCAACGAGGTGGCCGCGTCGTACCTGACCCGCGCGCAGGCCGGCGTCGAGGAGATGCGCAAGCTCGCCGCGACGCTTCGCCTGCAGGCGAACCGTTTCAGCGGGATGGAAAGCGACAACTCGGCGGACTTCGGAGGTACTCCGCCGCAATGATCGAACCACCACAGCCAGGGTTCACCGGCGTGGTGTGGTCGGCGCGTCCGCCGGAACAGCTGGCGCGTGACCTCACCACGGGGGCGGGGTCTGTCCCCATGGCTGAGGCGATCGGCGCGTGGACACAACTGGCCGCGTCGTTCGGCGCGGCCGTACTGGAATACGAGAAGGTGCTCGCCGACCTGCGCGGCGCCTGGCAGTCCGGGCGCAGTGACGAAGTGGTGCAACGGGTTACGGCGCTGCGCGAGTGGCTGCTCGAGACCTCGACGGCCGCCGCCGCGAACGCCGCGAAATTCCAGGCGCAGGTCGCCGCCTACGAGGTGGCCCGGCTGGCGATGCCCAACACCGCCGACATCGAGGCCATCCAGCAGGTGCAGCGCACCCTCGAGTCGGTGAGCGGGATGCTCGGTGCGCCGATCAAGGCGGTCGCCGCCGATACCGACGCCGAGCACGATGTCGCCAAGGCCGTTGCCTCGCGGGTGATGGAGAACTACGAGAAGGCCACCGAGCCACTGGCGTCGGCGTGGCAGCACCAGGATCCGCCGCCGATCGCACCCGCCACGGCGCTGGCCGCCGAGCGAGCCGCCGTGCCGCCACAGCCGACCGCGACCCAGCCCGGTGCCATGCCGGGATTCGGTGGTATCCCGGGAATGCCTGTCCTGCAACCGGTTTCGCGCACGCTGACCAGCTACAACGCGCCGGTGTACGCGCAGTCGGCCAGCAGCGCAGAGGTCACCGCCCGACCGAACCCCGTGGTTACGCCCGCCGCGGGCACGCAGGCCGCGCCGATCGCGCCGGGCCCGGTCGGTCAGGCCGCGGCCCAGGACACCGCGCGGTTCCCACGGGCGAGCCTGCCCGAGCACACCGAGGAGTTCAGCCTCGACGGCGAGATCCGCGCCGCGCCCGCGGTGCTCGGCGATCACGGCCAGGCGGCCAGGGCCGCGAGCACCGAACAGGGCGGGGCGGAGCCGGGAGGTGGGTCGTGACAACACTGACCAACGACGCCCTGCTCGCCGTCGCCGACCGCCTCGGCGTGCAGACCTTGCCGCTGACGCTGCGCGTCGGCCCGCAACAGGACTCCTACGAACAGTGGCGCCGCGCCCATGAGCAGGCGGTCGCGGACCTGCGCGACAGCGGCCTCATCGACGCCGAGGGCGAGGTCGACCCCGGCCTGGCCGACGCGCTGTTCGTGCTTGCCCAACCGGATCGTGAGCTGGCCGTACGGGTTTACGCCGAAGACGGCGCCAAGCGCGTCTGCGTGGTGCGCCGGGGCGGCGCCCATGCCGTCGCCGTGCGCACCGACGACACCTTCGAGGTGAATTCGGTGTGGTGCGACGGTTCGGCCGAGGAACTGGCGCGCCCGGTCCTGGCCGCGCTCGGTCACCGCGAACCCGCGCAGTTCAGCGGCTTCAGCGCCCCCGCCGACGAACTCACCCGGCGGCTCGACGGCGCGACGACAGCCGCGGAATTCGCCGACGGCCTGTACGCCCTCGATGCCACCGAGCGCGACGCCACCGTGCTCGGCGCGGCGTTCGCCTCCTGCACCGGGCACGCGGAAATCGTCGCCTACAGCCACGAGGACGGCTCGACCACCCGCGCGCCGGGTGCTGTCGCCGTCTACGACACGGGGCGCGGGCGCATCGTCGCCGCCCCGACGATCTCGCCGGATCGACAGATCTGGTCGACGCTCACCACGGGTACCGATCACCGGGTGACCCAAGCGGTCGCGGCGCTGATCGAGGGACTGCCCGGGGGGAGGTGGATGCCGCCGTAGTTCCGCGTCGCAGCGTCGGTCTGCGTCCAGCTCAGCGAGATCGATCGGATCCTCGCGCACACACAAGTTCTGATGAAAGGTTCTGAAATATGTCTCTTACCAACCTCGGTGGCGGCTCGGGCGACTACGGTGTCGACGAAGGCGGCATCAACAATGTCGTGAGCCGGATGGAGGACGCGATCTCCACGCTCAAGACCTCCATCAACCAGATCGACGACTCCGTGCAGGCCGTCGCCGCCGGCTGGTCGGGTGAAGCGCACGGTCAGTTCAAGACCGCCGCCACCGAATGGCACGACGAGGTCACCCGGCTCAACGAGAAGCTGGACCGCCTGTCGCAGGCCGTCACCTCCGGCAAGCAGACGATCGTCGCCTCCGACCAAGAGGGCCTGTAGCCCTCCGCGCTGAGTAGCCGTTCACGACAGACAAGGAACAGATCATGACGATTCAGTACAACTCGCCGAAGATCACCGAAATGGTCTCGGACCTCAACAACTACGGCTCCAACATGCGGGCCCAGATCGAAGAGCTCAACGGCGCCGCCAACGCGTTCCGGGAGAGCCTGCACGGTCAGTCGGCGGTGGAGAACTTCAACGCCGCGCACACCAACGTCACCAACGAGCTCGACGACACCCTCGTCAAGCTGGACAACCTCGGCAAGAAGGTGGAGAACGCGCTGGGTCGTGCCATCGAGGCCGACGGCAAGGTCGGCGACGGCTTCGCCGACTTCTGAGCTGTTCCGCCTCCCCGGGTCTTTTGGCCAGACTCAGGTGCGGGGGGAGTTGCTGATGCGGCAAGACTTTGGGGGATGGGAGCGTTAGCCCGTTCCCGGTGAGTTACCCATGTTCTTGCTTGATCAGTCGAACGGCCCGACGGTTTTGTGTCGGGCCGTTCGTCGTTTTGTGGGGTTGTCAGCGGGCGGCTAGGGATTCGCCGATGTAGTGCATTTCTTCCGGGGTGGTCACCATGTTCACCGTCGCTGTCGCGGCTGGTGTGCGGACCGTGATCCGGTTGGGTGCGGAGGGATCCTGGATGAGGGTGACGTCGGCGTCGATCGCACCGCTCTGCTCGTGCGGTGCGCGCACGTGGACGATGGTGGCGCCACCGGCGTGGGTGGTCGGTTCGATGCCGTCGAACACCAGCACCGTCGTGCTCGGGTAGGGCGCGGCGGGCGTCGGCGGCGGGCCGGGCGGGTGGTAGCTGGCGCCCGCGGAGCGTGGTGCGAGTGAAAGCACCTGCGGTGCGTTGAG
Source organism: Nocardia sp. NPDC023733 (assembly GCF_040639775.1). Classification (NCBI taxonomy): domain Bacteria; kingdom Bacillati; phylum Actinomycetota; class Actinomycetes; order Mycobacteriales; family Nocardiaceae; genus Nocardia; species Nocardia sp. NPDC023733. The sequence continues at coordinate 13,176 of NZ_JBFAAN010000005.1, forward strand.
ATTGGCCATCATCGAATGCCATGCCTCGGGGCGTGCGGTATGCACGATGGCGTGCGCACCGAGCGCGGTGGCGCGCAGGATCACCTGCTGGGCCAGATCGAGATTGCCGATCACCTCGAGATGGCGGGTGCCGTCACCGATGAGCGACACCGCGATGCCCTGGCCGCGTTCGTCGGCGCCGATCAGCTGCCCGCAGCCCGCTGTCGGCACCGCGATGTCGGTGAGGGCGGTCAGCGTCCCGCGGTAGCCCTCGCCGTCGGACCAGCGGCCCAGCGATGCCACCGGGAGGGTGTCGAGCAGGGTGCGCAGGTGCCCACCGGTGATGTCGCGCAGACCCCGGATCGGGATGTCGGTGGGCTCGACCAGGGTGTCGAAGCGCACCACCGCGTTGAGCACCACGGTGCCCGCGTGATCGCTGCGCTGGTCGTGGCGCGGTGCACCCGGGCGAAGCCGCAGCGTGAGCGTGGTCGACAGGCTCGGCACCGCCCAGATATCGGCCAGCCCGCGCGGCGTGATGAGTTCGGCGCCCACCTGGTAGTGGGTCAGGCAGCGGCTCGGCGTGGTGAGCGCGGTCGGGGTCTCCTCGAGCTGATCGATCTCGAAACCGTGGGTGAGTTGCCGTACCGCGCTGTTCATCTCGGACGAGGTGAGCACGGAGGCGGCGATATCGCGGGCCGCCAGCCGGTTCGCCACCCGCCGCGTGGCGATGATCGCGGTGCGCAGCGCGCCCTCGGCACCGCCGCCCCGCTTGTCGACGGCTTCGGCATTGGTCAGTGGGTCCATCCGCAGCACCAGCCACAGGGTCCGGTGCGCGACGGCGGGCAGCGGGCCGAGGATGCGGTCGTAGAGATAGGACGCCACACCGGTACCCGCCGTGCGCGCGCCCGTGGACACCACGTCGATACCCGCGAGGGTGATGTCGAATTGATCGAGGCAGCGCGCGATCTCGGTGAGCGGCAGCAGCTGGTCGGTACTGAGCGAACCGTGCCGCAGCAGCGTCAGCGTGTCCGGCGGCGGGTCGATCCGCAGCATGGTCAGCAGCAGGTCGCCGTCCCAGCGCACGCCGCAGTTGCCGCCGTCGGCCAGGGGGACATCGAACGCGGGCGCCTGGGCGAGTCGTTCGGTGGCGCCCCGGCCACGCCGCCGCCCGAACCCGACCGCCATCCGGCCGGCCAGCGTCGTCCCACGCACGGGAACCAGGCCGATGAGCACGATCAGCGCACCCGCGCCGACCGAACCCCACACCGAGTCCGAAAGCGCCAGCACCACCCAGGCCACCGCCGCGGCGACCAGCACGACACCGACCACCGCCCGCAGCGGGAAGATCCGGAACAACCAGAACTCGGGATCGCGCAGAGTGTCGTACGGCGACAACGGCTTTCGCTGCGCTGGGTGCTGCTCCCCGGCCTGATCCCGTTCCCGCTCGGGAAGGGTTGCGGCGCCGGTTCTCCGGCCGTTCATCGTGTCGTTCCCCATCGTTGTCCCAGCTCGGCGTGCGTTCGAAAGTTGGTTCAGGGCAATGTCGGATTTAAGGTACCGTGTCGGCTGAGATGGTGATGGATAGCTCGATGGAGGGGCCGAGTGCCGGCACAGCTCACAACCCGCGCCCAGGTCAACGGCTACCGCTTCCTGCTGCGTCGTCTCGATCACGCGCTGGTGCGCCGAGACGTCCGGATGCTGCACGATCCGATGCGTTCGCAGGTTCGCTCACTCTGGGTGGGGGCGGCGTTCGGCCTGCTGGTCGTCGCCGGTGCGGCGATCCTGGGATTCCTGCGACCACAGGGCGCGATCGGTGACAACCTGATCGTGTCGGGTAAGGATTCCGGTGCCCTGTACGTGGTCCGCCATACCGCCGAAGGCGACAAGGTGCTGCACCCGGTGCTCAACCTGGCCTCCGCGCGGCTCATCACCCAGAGCAACGCCGAACCACACGCGGTGAAGGACAGCAAGCTCAACGATCTGCCGCGCGGTCCGCTGCTCGGCATCCCCGGTGCGCCGAGCGCGCTGCCGGGCTCCGGTCAGGGCGACAGCTCCACCTGGTCGCTGTGCGAGACCATCCAGCTGTCCCAGGGCGGCAGTGCGGCATCGGCGAGCGGGGCGACAACCGCCGTCGTCGCGGGCAAACCGGAACTGGGCGAGCGCATCCGCACCGCCGACCCCGCCGCCGCCCTGTTCGTGCGCCACGAGAACAAGACCTACCTCGTCTACGACGGTAAACACGCCGCGGTCGACCCGGACGACAAGGTGCTGGCGCGCTCGCTGGGACTGTCCGCGCATCGGCCACGCCCGATCGGTCCCGGCCTGCTCGGCGCGACCGCCGAAGTGCCCCCGCTCGCGCCGCCGGTCATCCCGAACGCGGGTCAGCCGGGCCCCGGCCCGCTGTCCAAGATCCCGGTGGGCGGTGTGGTCGAGGTGGCCAGTTCCGACCGCACGGCGAAGGCCGAGACGTATGTGGTGCTGGCCGACGGTGTGCAGCCGGTGAGCCCGTTCACCGCGCGGGTCATCCGCAATGCCGATTCCCATGGGCTGAGCGAGATTCCGACCCTGCCGCCGGACGTGCTCCACGAGGTCGCCGTGGTGCGCACGCTGCCCGTCGACGACTTTCCGGAGCAGACACCGGAGATCCTGGCCGCCGAGGACGCGCCCGTCGCGTGCGTCTCCTGGACCAAGACACCGGGAACGAGTCCGGCGCAACGCAAGTCGGAGGCGGGCGACGGCCCCAACGAACGCGCGGTTGTCTCGCTGCTGGCAGGCACCCGCCTGCCCATCCCGGAATCGGCCAAGGTCGTGGAACTGTCGACCGGCGACGGCACCGGCGACCGGGTCGACGGGGTCTACGTGCCGCCGGGCACCGGCGAATTCATCCAGGTGACGGGCATGGAACCGGGCAGCCCGCGGCGGGGGAGCCTGTTCTACGTCGGTGACAACGGTGTGCGCTACGGCGTACCCGATGCAGCGGTGGCGACCGCCATCGGCCTGGGCGGCAACCCGCGGCTCGCGCCGTGGTCGGTCATCGGCCAGCTGGTTCCGGGTCCGACGCTCTCGCCCACCGAAGCGCTGGCGTCCTACGACTCGTTACCGTCGGGACGCTGAAACGAGAAAGGGCCGGACGCTTGTCGCGTCCGGCCCTCGTTTCGTCTGTCAGGCAGGCCAATTCACATTCAGCGTGCTCAGCAGGCTGGTGAGCGCGGTGCGCATATCCGGTTCCTCGATGCGCATGAGCACCGACTCGTCCACCGCCGACAGGTCGATCGAATCGTCGTTGGCCAGCCGGAACTCGCGCTCCTCCTCGGCCGCCTCGATGACATTGCGGATGAAGCGGCCGTTACCGGCGAGGTCGACGTCGCGGCGCGGCTGCCCGCTCTGGTCGGTGCTCTCCTGGGCGTAGAGGTGCGCGCAGGCCTCGACGAGCAGCGCGGCGGCGTCGTCGGAAAGTTGCGAGTCGCGCTTCTTCGCGATCACCTGCCCGATCTGGCCGAGCTCTTCGGGGGTGTAGGACGGGAACTGCAGGCGCTTGGAGAACCGTGATGCCAGGCCGTCGTTGGCGGCCAGCAGACGGTCGATCTCACCGTCGTAGCCGGCGATGATCACCACCAGGCGGTCGCGGTCGTTCTCCATCCTGGCCAGCAGGGTGTCGACGGCTTCGCGGCCGAAGGCGTCACCGCCGGACAAGCCGGTCTGGATCAGTGTGTAGGCCTCGTCGATGAACAGCACACCGTCCATAGCCGTGTCGATCAGCTTCTCGGTCTTGATGGCGGTACCGCCGAGGTTCTGGCTCACGAAGTCCACACGCTTGGCCTCTACCACCTTGTCGGTCTTCAACAGGCCGACACCGCAGTAGATCTTGGCGACCACGCGGGCGATGGTCGTCTTACCCGTTCCCGGCGGGCCGGTGAAGGCCAGGTGCTGACCGCGGGCCGCCGAGGCGAGGCCCTTCTCGGCCCGGATCTTGGCCAGCTGCGCCGACGACTGCAACTTGGCCACCTGGGTTTTCACCGAGACGAGGCCGATCTGGTTGTCGAGTTCGGCGCGCGCCTCGGCGAGCACCCGCTTGGCCCGGTCCTCGGTCTCGGCCTGTTCGATCGCCTGCAGCGACGGCGCGGTCGCGGGATCCCACTTGTCGGTGCGGGCATCGATGGACTCGCGGGTGGTGACGGTGATCCGGTAGGTGCGGTCGCGCATCGCGGCGGTATTGGCGCTGAAATCCGGTGCCTGCGAATACACCTTCTCGAACAGCGCCTGCGCCTCGTCCTCGCTGCCGGTCTCACGCAGGCACAGCCCGCGGCAGAACATGGCGGTGGAGCGGGCCATCGGGATCGGCCCCCGCTCGGCGGCCTCCATGCGGCGGATGGCCTCACCGAACAGCCCGAGCTGCGCACACGCGGTGCCGACCATCACGTGCGCGCCCGCCGCCAGATACGGGTCGTCCCACTCGGCCGAACCGGCGAGCACCGTCATCACGTCGGGCCAGCGCTGAGTGTTGTAGTGCAGCACGCCACGGATGTAGGCGCTGATCCGGTTGTCGACATCGGAGTCCGGGTCCGAGAGCAGCGTGGCGCGATGGGCGGCGAGGTCGTCGAGCGTGCGCTCGGCCTCGTCGTACTCCTTCTCCGCGATCAGATGCGCGGCCCAGGCCAGCGCGACCTCGGTGTAACTCGCCAGCGGATAGTCGATGTAGAGGCCGGGCAGGAAGCGGCCCGCCAGCGCGCGCGGCGGCAGCCCGAGCCGGCGCTGCTCGCGGTACAGACTGGTGCCCGCGGTCTTGTACAGGTTGAACAGGACGTCCTTGGTCACCTCGCCCGCGGCGGCACGGCCGAGCCAGGCGTCGCACATCGTCGGATCCCACTCGGTCGCGCGCTGGAACGCGAGTTTCGCGTATTCCAGATCGCGCTCGGATTCCTGTCCCTCGATGGACAGACCCAACGACAGGATTCCGGCGTCGAAGGCACGCTGAGCTTGGCGATTGCCGGTCATTTCTGTCGAGTCCCCGAAGTCTTGGTGTGTGGTTTCTGCGCTGTTCACTTATTACCCAGACTACCGATCGCGGGGGTCTGGTCTGTCCGTTACATTAGGTTCAGCTGCCGAGAGGTTGCAACGCAAACTGTCTTCTACGTGTGAGAGTTCTTGGCTGGTGTCAGAGTTGTTCACTCAGGGGGTGTTCCGCCGCGTGCGGTGTTTCGGGATCGAACGGGTGAACGGCAACTCGTGGTCGGCGGGTGCGAACCGTGATTGACGCACCAGCGGCGAATCAGCGTTCACTCGAGCCGGATCTGTGCCGGGTATCGGTGATCGGTGGCAACACTCAGGTGGACGTCGGTCTGCCCGTGACGGTTCCGATCGCGGGATTCATCGGCGATCTCGTCGAACTGATCGAGTCGCGCAACCCCGACCCCACCGATTCCGAGGACGAACCCGGCGCCTTACGCGCCAAGCACTGGACCCTCGCCCGGATCGGCCGCGACGCCATCCCACCGAGCCGCACGCTCACCGAAGCCGATGTCTACGACGGCGAACTGCTTGTGCTCCGGTCGGTTTCGGCCAAGGAAGCACCAGCGCTGTTCGACGACGTGATCGACGCGGTCTCGCGCCTGACCACCGAGGAGTTCCGGGGCTGGACCGGTGTGTCGGCCCGCTGGCTCGGCCTGGTCGCGTCCACCCTCACCGTGCTCACCGCGCTGGTGATGTTGGTGATCTCGCGCGGCGAGGGCGATCCGCTCGCCCCGGCCTTCGGGCTCACCGGGTTCGGTGTGCTCGCGCTCGCCGTGGCGGGGATCGCCGCGCGCAAGTACGAGGACCGGCTCACCGCCGACTGGCTGTCGCTCGACGCGTTGCTGCTGTTGTTCGGTGGCGCGGCGCTTTTCGTGCCCGGCACCCTCGGCGGACCACATCTGCTGCTCGGCGCGGCCGTGACGATCGTCGCCGCCGTCGTCGGCCACCGAGTGACCGGGAGCGGGCTCACCCTGTTCACGGCGGCGGCGTCACTGGGCATCGTCGCGTGTGTCGCGGGCGGTGTGTACCTGATCTGGCATCCCGGGCTGCCCAAACTGTCGGCCGCACTGTTGTTCGCGGGCATCGCGATCCTGTCGATGGCACCGCGCATGGCCGCGCTGCTCGGCAGGCTTCCGGTGCCGCCGGTGCCGACCGCGGGCGCCGCGATCGACCCGGCCGACCACGAACCGCGCCCGACCATCGAGGGCATCGGTGCCATCGGTGCCACCGCGCTGCCGTCGGCCGCCGGCCTCGGCGAACGGGCGCGCGCGGCCAATCAGTACCAGTCCGGGCTCATCATCGCCTGCGCCGCGACGGCCGCCCTCGGTGCGTTCGGTGCCGCCGACCCGCTCGGTTCGGCCCGCTGGCAGGGCATCGTGCTGGCGATCGCCACCGCGATCATCCTGTGCCTGCGCGGTCGCTCCTTCGCCGATCTGGTCCAGGCGGCCACCCTGATCGCGGGTGGTTGCCTCGCGTTCGTCGCGCTGATCGTGGGAATCGGGCTGAGCGGCGACAATATCGAGCTGTTCGCCATCGGGCTGCTCGCCTTCGCGGCGGGCACCGTCGGCTTCGGTGTGATCGGGCCGACGATCGAGGTGTCGCCGGTGACCAGGCGCGCCATCGAGATCTTCGAGTACATCCTCATCATCGCGCTGATTCCGCTCGTCCTGTGGATCATGGGGGTGTACTCCATGGCCAGGAACATATGACCGGCTCCGGTCGCCGGGCGCTCCGATTCGGGTGTGCCACCTTGGTTCTCGGTGCGAGCCTGAGCTTCGCTTCGCCTGCGCAGGCCGTTTCGCCGCCACAGATCGACGCGGGTGCGCTCGGTGCGGCCGCGGGGCTCAGTGGGCGCCCGGCGCCGCTGGAACCCACCGAACCCTCGGCGCTGTGCAGCGAACCGCTGCTCACCGGGTCGCCCCCGTCGGAGCCACCGATCTCCCAGCAGGTGCTCAACCTGCCTTCGGCCTGGAAGTTCAGCCGTGGCGCGGGACAGAAGGTGGCGGTGATCGACACCGGCGTGCAACGGCATCCGCGACTACCCGACCTCCAGCCGGGCGGTGACTACGTCGCCGGCTCCGACGGCACCGAGGACTGCGACGGACACGGCACCCTCGTCGCGGGCATCATCGCCGCCAAGCCCAGCCCCGACGACGCTTTCGTCGGGGTGGCCCCCGACGCCCAGATCCTGTCCATCCGTCAGCTCAGCCTCGCCTTCGAACCGGTGAACAAACAGGGCGGCCAGGACCCCGGCGAGATCAGCAACGACGGCTACGGCAGTGTGCTCACCCTCGCCGCCGCGGTCGTCCGCGCCGTCGACATGGGTGCCACGGTCATCAATATCTCCGAAGTGGCCTGCAGCCCAGCGGGTTCCGACACCGCCGATGCCTCGCTGGGTGCTGCGGTGAAGTACGCCTACGACCGCAATGTCGTCGTCGTGGCGGCGGCGGGCAACGTCCAGACCGACGGGGCGTGCAAGGAGCAGAACAAGTCCTCGGGGTGGTCGTCGGTGAGCACCGTCGCCAGTCCCGCCTGGTTCGCGCCCTACGTGCTGACGGTCGGCTCGGTGGACGCCGACGGCGGCCCGTCGGAGCTGTCGCTGCGCGGACCGTGGGTGGGCGTCGCCGCGATCGGGCGCAACATCGTCTCCCTCGACAGCAAACCCGGCGGTACCGGGCTGGTCAACGGCGTGCAGACCACCGAGGGCGTGCGGCCCATCGAAGGCACCAGTTTCGCGGCTCCCTACGTGGCAGGCCTTGCCGCCCTTGTTCGTTCGCGTTTCCCCGAACTCACCGCGCAACAGGTGATGGACCGCATCACCCGCACCGCGCACGGACCGGGCAACGGCCGCGACGACGGCATCGGCCACGGCCTGATCGACCCGCTGGCCGCCCTCACCGCGCAGCTGCCCGACCAGCCCGTCGCCGAGGGCGCCGAGGTGCCGCACCTGGTCGCCGCCCCGGTGCTGCCGCCCGGCCCCGACCCCCGCGCGCGGCGCATCGCCGTGATCGGCACGACCGCGGTACTCGGCGGCCTGCTCATCGGGCTCGGCCTGGCCTACCCCTACCGACGAAAACGGGCCGAGCTCGACCTCGAGCCGTAATCGAAAGGAACCATGGCTACCGAAGGATTCGTCCGTCGCCCACGGATCGCGCCGCCGCGCGCGCCGGGTGGCGAGGTGGCACTCACCGCGCCACCCGAAGTGCCGCGCGCGCTGCCCGCGCCGTTGATGATGAAGATCATGCCGGTAGTCATGATCGTCGCGGTGATCGGCATGATCGCGATGATGGCGACCATGGGCCGCAATATGCTCGCCAACCCCATGTCGATGATGTTCCCGATGATGATGATCATGTCGATGGCGGGCATGATGGCCGGCGTTCGCGGTGGTGGCGGCAAGCGCGCCGTCGAACTGAACGAGGAGCGCAAGGACTACTTCCGCTACCTCGACCAGGTGCGCAAGGACGTTCGACGCACCGGCGGCAAACAGCTCGAGGCGCTCGGCTGGAGTCACCCGGAGCCCGCGGACCTGCCCTCGCTGATCGGCGGCCGCCGGATGTGGGAACGCCGACCCGCCGACCCCGACTTCGGGCACGTCCGCGTCGGTGTCGGCAGCCACCGGCTCGCCACCAAACTGGCCCGCCCCGAGACCGGTCCACTCGAAGACCTCGAACCCGTCTCCACCGTTGCCCTTCGCCGCTTCGTCCGCACCCACTCCGTGGTGCACGAGCTACCGACCGCGGTGTCGCTGCGCGCCTTCCCGGCCATCAATATCGCAGGCCCCACCGAGGACTCGCGGATGCTTGTGCGCTCCATGCTGATGGAGCTGGCCACCTTCCACGGTCCCGATCACCTGGCCGTCGCCATCGTCTGCGCAGACCCGGATGGGCCGTGGGCATGGGCGAAGTGGCTGCCGCACCTGCAACACCCGAACCAGCGCGACGGCCTTGGTTCGGCCCGGATGATGTACACCTCGCTCGGTGAGCTCGAGACCGCGCTCGCCTCGGAGCTGATGGAACGCGGCCGCTTCATGCGCAATCCACAACCGACCCAGGGGCGTTTGCACCTGGTCGTCATCATCGACGACGGGTACGTCAGCGGCAACGAACGCCTCATCAGCGAATCCGGCCTCGACTCGGTGACCGTTCTCGACCTCACCGCCCCGGAGAACGGCCTGGCCGCGCGCCGCGGTCTGCAACTGGTGGCCGAGGCGGGCGAGGTGTCGGCGCGCAGTGCCTCCGGTGTGGAGAAGTTCGCCACCGCCGACACCGTGAGCCCGGCCGAAGCCGAGTCCTTCGCCCGCACCCTGGCCAGGTACCGACTGGCCACGGCGGCCCAGATCGTGAGCCTGGGGGAGGGGACCACCGCCGATCCGGGCCTGATGGCGTTGCTCAAGATCCCCGACGCCGCCCAGATCGACCCGTCGAAGGTATGGCGTCCGCGTACAGCTCGCGAACGTCTTCGGGTGCCCATCGGCATCACCCCCGACGGCACCCCCGTCGAGATCGACATCAAGGAATCCGCCGAGAACGGTATGGGCCCGCACGGTCTGTGCATCGGCGCCACCGGTTCCGGCAAGTCGGAATTCCTTCGCACACTGGTGCTTTCGCTGGTCACCACGCATTCGCCGGACGCGCTGAACCTGGTGCTCGTCGACTTCAAGGGTGGCGCCACCTTCCTCGGTCTCGACTCGCTGCCGCACGTGGCGGCGGTCATCACCAACCTCGAGGAAGAACTCTCGCTGGTCGACCGCATGAAGGACGCGCTGGCCGGTGAGATGAACCGCCGCCAGGAGCTGCTGCGTTCGGCGGGCAACTACGCCAACGTCACCGACTACGAAAAGGCCAGGGCCGCAGGCGTTCCACTCGACCCGCTACCCGCGCTGTTCGTGGTCGTCGACGAGTTCTCCGAATTGCTCTCGCAGAAACCGGATTTCGCGGAACTGTTCGTGATGATCGGCCGACTCGGCCGCTCGCTGCACGTGCATCTGCTGCTGGCCTCGCAGCGGCTCGAGGAGAACAAACTGCGCGGCCTGGAGTCGCACCTGTCCTACCGGATCGGTCTTCGCACGTTCTCGGCCAACGAGTCGCGCGCGGTGCTCGGCATCACCGACGCCTACCACCTGCCGAGCGTGCCCGGCGCGGGCTACCTGAAAAGTGATGCGTCCGAACCGCTTCGGTTCAACGCGAGCTATGTGTCCGGCCCGTACGTCGCACCGGCGGGCACTGTCGTCGACGACGACGGCGCCCCGGTCGGCAGGCAGCGCCTGGTGGAATTCACCGCCGCGCCGGTCGAGGTCACCGAGGCGGCAGCCGACGAGGCAGACGAGCCGGCCCAGCGTGCCAGGCCGGAACTGCCGCCGCCACCGCCGAGCGGCGCTGTCGCAGGCGAGGAGGGCATCCCGGACTCGCTGCTCGACGTCGTCGTCAAGCGGCTCACCGGTCACGGCCGCCCCGCCCACGAGGTGTGGTTGCCGCCGCTGGAGGAGTCTCCCACCGCCGACATGCTGCTACCCGACCCCGACTGGCGTTCGCCGGTGAACCGGCACGGTCAGCTGTGGATGCCGATCGGCGTCGTCGACAAGCCCTACGAGCAGCGCCGCGATGTGCTCACCATCAGCCTCGCGGGCGCCCAGGGCAATGTGGCCGTGGTCGGTGGTCCGCAGTCGGGCAAGTCGACGACCCTGCGCACCATCATCATGGCCGCCGCCGCGACCCACACCCCCGAACAGGTGCAGTTCTACTGCCTCGACTTCGGTGGCGGCAGTATGGCCGGTCTGGTCGGCGTCCCGCATGTCGGCTCGGTCGCCGGTCGCCTCGACGGCGACCGGGTGCGCCGCACCGTCGCCGAACTCACCTCGCTCATGCGCCAGCGCGAGGAGCGCTTCGCCGAACTCGGCATCGAATCCATGGCCGAGTTCCGCAGGCGCAAGTTCTCCGCTCTCGAGGCCCGCCAGATCAACGGGACCAAGGCCCCGGCAGGCGACCCGCTCGCCGCCGACCTGTTCGGCGACGTGTTCCTCGTCATCGACGGCTGGAGCGCCATCCGCGAGGAGTTCGAGGTACTCGAACCGCAGATCAACGCCATTGCCACCCAGGGTCTTTCCTTCGGTATCCACCTGATGATCGGTGCCTCGCGCTGGGCCGAGATCCGCCCGGTCGTCAAGGATCAGATCGGCACCCGGCTCGAGCTGCGCCTCGGTGACCCCGGCGACTCGGAGATGAATCGCCGGACCGCCCACCAGGTTCCGGTCGGCAGGCCGGGCCGCGGTCTCACGCCGGAACAGCTGCACATGCTGATCGCGTTGCCCCGCTTGGATTCCGACTCCGATCCGACGACCATCGCCGACGGTGTCACCCGGGCCCGCGAGGAACTCACGACCCTCTATCAGGGCAGGCGGGCCCCGGAAGTGCGCATGCTGCCGCTGAGCGTGCCCCGCGACCAGGTGGTCGCCGCCGCAAAGGCCGAGGGCGTGCACCTGGACCGCAGCAAGATCGTCGTGGGTCTGGGCGAGTCCGAATTGCAGCCGCTGGTGCTGGATTTCGCTGTGGAACCGCACTTCATGGCCTTCGCCGACGTGGAATGCGGCAAGACCACGCTGCTGCGCAATATCGTGATGAGCATCGCCGAACAGTCCACCGCCGACGAGGCGCGGGTGATCCTCATCGACTACCGGCGCACCATGCTCGGCGTGCTCGACGGCGACCAGCTCGCCGGATACTCCACGTCGTCACAGACCTGCGGGCCGATGATCTCGGAAGTGGCGGGCTATCTCAGCAAGCGCATCCCCGGCTCCGACATCACCCAGCAGCAGCTGCGTGATCGCAGCTGGTGGTCGGGCCCGGAGATCTACGTCGTGGTCGACGACTACGACATGGTCGTCACCGGATCGACGAATCCGTTCTCTCCACTACTCGAGTACCTGCCCCAGGCGCGCGACATCGGCCTGCACCTGATCGTGGCCCGCCGCATCGGTGGCGCTTCCCGCGCGCTCTTCGATTCGGTACTCGGCGGAATGAAGAACATGTCGGTGCAAACGCTCATCATGAGCGGCTCACGCGAGGAAGGAAAACTGGTCGGCGACGTACGCCCGAGCAAGATGCCACCTGGTCGAGGCACCCTCGTCTCGCGCAGTCTCGGCATCGAACTCGTGCAGATCGCCGACCTGCCACCGCTCTGATCGAACCCCCACCCGGGCAGCAGATGAAATCTTCTGCCACACACTATGTTACGGCTCATAATCGCGGTATCGTCGCCGTGAAACGCTGTGCGTAACAGCGCTCGGGTGGGGAATCGAAGGGGAGCAGTATCGATGTCAGCACAAGGGGGGTCGGCGTCGCACGCCGATGTGTTCTTCGCGTTGTCTCGCACGGGGGCGATCGAGGTTCGCACCACCGAACAGGGACTGCCGCTGGGAATCACCATCGAAGCCGACGAATTGCGTCGTGCGCCTGGTGAGCTGGCCGCCGAGGTATTGCGGTTGTGCAAGCAGTCGGCCGATCGCGCGGCTTTGGCGCGCCGTGCCGAGCTGTCGGCTGCCGGTGTGAGCTCCGACGTGCTCACGTCGTTGGGTCTGCCCACTCCGGAGTCGGTGGCCGCCGCGGAGGTCGTTGCCGAGCAGGACTACGACACCGAGCCGGACAGCTGGCTGCGGTCGGTGTGATCAGAAATCGCTAGGAGAGATTGTCATGAATACGGTAGCTACCGAGCCTTCGGCCATGGAGCTGTTGCGTGCGAGCGCGATCGGACCGGCGCTCGACCTCCCGGTGAGTTCGGCGCTCGCGAACATGGGAGTGCCCACCCTGCCGCAACTTCCGGCATTGCCCGCACTGCCGGATCTGCCCGCGCTGCCCCTGATCGATATGTCGGCGCTCGTCCAACCGCTCACCGACCTGGCCGCTGGTTTCGGCACCGGGCAGATCGGGACCGGCACGGCTTTCGATCCCACCGAGGCGTTGTCGAACGCGGGCACCATCTTGCAGACGGCGCTGGAAGTCGGGGTGAGCGCCTTACAGACGCTCATGCAGGAATGGGAGGGTGAGGGCGCCGACGCGGCGTCCTCGAAAGCGCAAGCCGTACAGCAGGATTCGACGGAGGTCGCCGCGCAGAGCGCCGAACAGAAGTCGGTCGTCACCCAGGCGGCCGCCTCGGTGGCCAAAGGGCTGGCCCAGCTGACAGCCATCACCGCGAGGTTCATCGCCACCGCGACCGCCGCGGCTCCGCTGGCGGCCACACCGGGTGGTCAGGTGGCGCTGCTCGGTCTCGCAGCCGAGGCCGGCGCCGAGGCGCTGGCGGTCGTCGCGCAGACGCGTGCGGAGATGACCGCCCACACCGCGTCGATGAACGCGGCTGGCACCAAAGTGGATGTGACGAGCGCACCCTCCGGTATGGATTCCTCGAACATGCTCTCGCAGCTGTCCAGCCTCATCACGCCGCTGCTCTCGTTGGCGACGACCGCATCCGAACAGCTCACCTCCGCGTTGACCGGCGAGACGACCACCGACACGAACAACGTGGAAGATGTCGCACTGGAACAGGATGCGAATATCGGTGCATCGGCCGGTGGCCTCGGTGGTGGAGCCGGCGGTGGCGTCGGAGGTATCGGCGCGGTGAGTGCGGTCGCGCCGGCTCTCGGGGCGTGGTCCGGTGGACGTGGGTCCACCGGTGGCGCCACCACCACGGGTGCCGCCACCGAGGCCACTGCCAGCGCGTCGAGCGGTGGTCGTGGCGCGGTCACCGGTGGGCCCGGCATGCTGCCGCTCGGTCAGGGCATGGCCAACGCCGCCCGGGCGGGCGACGCGAGCAGCGGTCTGGACGTGCGAACCAACCTGGTCACCGGCGAGCACGGTGACGAGGTCATCGGCGATATCGCCGATACGGCCCAGCCGGTGGTCGGTGCGGCGGCGCAACGCGCACCGCGATCGGGGCAGGTCGACCTTTCGGTCTGACGATCGCGATGCGATGGTTCGCAGCACCTCGAGCGGGTGCTGCGAACCGGATCGTCTAGAAGTAGGCAGTGATGGCCGCGTCGTAGATCTCGTCGGCCAGATCGACATCCGCTGCCGGCTGATAGTTCCGCGCGCGAACATGTTCGACGAATTCATCCGGAATCGCGAGATCGTAGCGGGTCAGATAGTGAATCGAATCGACCCGCCACAGCCACGTGCCGTCCGAGATCAACGACTGGCCACTCCTGATCGACGTATTCGGTTCGAACAGGTCGACCACGCTACCCATGACGTCGAATACCGGCGTGGCAGCGACCATGTATTCGAGGATCCGGGCGCGATCTTCGAGCTGATGCGTGGTGCGTGATTCACGCAGCGAGGGCAGGTCGTCATGACCGCTCCGATACATTTCCCGGTAGATGCCGACCGGTTCGAGTTCCAGCATGTGCTTCCTTTCAGGAGCAATTCCCCGATTTGCTTCCCGCAGCGGAGGCCGCGGCCCTCCGAATCCTCGCGAAGTTCGTCGACGTGAGCATAGCGCGCGACGTTGTCGAACCCGTTGTGGCAGTGCGGGTCCTGCATTTTCGGATCTACATTTCGAAGATCACAGGCGAGCCGCCGGAAGTTGTATCAAAGGTTGCCCATTCGTCGCATTTGCGGAATGCTGTACGGAGCAAGATCTTTCAGGGGGGAAATCTCGTGGTTCAGTCAGATTCCGGTGTGCCGGAGGCCGATCCGGCGACCTTCACCGCGACATCCGCATCGGGGGCGATCGCGGTTCGCACCACAGAACGCGGCCAGCCGCTGCGGTTGCGGATTCGCCAGGACGAACTCTACCGACAGCCCGACGACCTCGCCGCCGAGATCGTCGCGCTGTGCCGCCGCGCCGCCGACCGGGGTGCGCTGGCCAGGCGGGCACAGCTGGAAGCCGCGGGAATGAGCGCGCAGTCGCTCGCCGCCATCGGCGTTCCCACACGCGAACAGGTCGCGCGCGCGGAATTCGAGTACGAACAGCGATACGGTGCCGACCCGCAGATCTGGTCCCCGTCGAACTGAGGAGAGCGATCATGGTCGGTTCGATGGACGAATTGATGGATCGGGTAATGCGCAAGGCATACCGGCTGCAAGATCTGAGCGATCAGCTCGCGGCGATCCGCGTGCGCGTCGGTGCCGCGGACGGAGCGGTGATCGTCGTGATGGACGGCACCGGCGCGCTGGTCGATCTCGAATTGACCGAGGACATTTCCGAACTGACGGCCACCGAGTTCGAAACGGCGGTTGTCGCGGCGGCGGAGGCAGGCGCGAAACGCGCACTCGAACAACACAACCGGCTCGTGGCCGAATTCACCGAAGCGACCACGTCCTGACGTTGCCGACTTTACTCATCCAAGCTCGAAGGAGAATTCAATGAACCAGGTTTTGCAGACCTCACAGGCCGCGATCACCCAATTCGGCAGCGAGCACGCCGCTCTCGCCGGTCAGGTCGCGAGCGCAGGCGCGGGTGCGGCCGGCATGGTCGCCGCGGCAGTTCCGATCTTCGGCCTCATCGGCCAGGACTTCCTCGCGTCGTTCGCGGTGGCCTCCGGCAACCACTTGAGCACCATCGGTGAGATCGCGGCCGTCCACGCCGCCACTTCGGCCGCGGCCGTCAGCGCAGCCGGTGCGTACCAGACCACCGAAGTCAGCTCCGCGGCCGATTTCAACACGGTTATGCCCTAGCCATGGCGACTGAAGACAGCGCGCCCGCGGAAGGGATGGTCGCAGATCCTGCCGCGGCCACCCAAACCGCCGAGGGCGAGACACAGCAGACCGTCGAGGAGATCATCCGCGAGCTGCTCGAAGCCCACGGGCTGGGATCGCTGCTCGACATGTCGGCGCCGGACGCGCTCAGCTCGTTGCAGCTTCCGCAGCTGCCCGATCTGTCCTCCGTGGCCGAGGCGGCCTCCTCGATTCCCCTGTCGAGCCTGATCGAGCCGGTGCTGGAAATGGCGTCCGCGTTCGGCAGCGGTGATACCGGTGGTAGCTCGGGCGGCGGTTCCACCGGCGGTTCAGGCGGCGGCTCGAGCAGCTCTCCCACCTCGGCACTGTCCGGCATCACCGACACGCTCTCGACGGTGGTCGATCTGGCCAAAGACGCGCTGTCGGCGGCGACCGCGCTCTGGGAGGGCACCGGCGCCGATGCCGCGGCGACCAAGTCCACCGAGGTCGCGCAGAACACCACCGATACCGCCGCCCAGGCGGAGAAGATGAACCAGCTGGTGGCAGCGGGCGCTGCCGATGTCAGCACCGGCGTGGCCGAAATCAACGCCGTCATCGCACGTTTCGTCGCGGGGATCACCGCGCTCGCACCGATGCTGTGGACCCCGTGGGGTCAGGCCGCCGCGATCGCGCTGGCCAACGAGAGCATCGCCGAGGGCGGCGCGATCGTCGCGAAAACCCAAGCGGCGCTCACCACCAAGGCCGGCGAAATGACCGCTGCCGGCCAGAAGATCGCCGTCACCGAGGCGCCCAACATCATCTCCGGACTGACCACCGCACTCAACGTGGCAACACCCCTGATGAGCATGGCCTCGACCGGCGTGGAGGCACTGTCGGGCCTGGCGAGCAGCGCCACCAGCGCGGTCAGCGAGGGTGTCGACGCGGCGACCGAAGCGGCCTCGACCGGCGCCGACGTCATGAGCACCCTGACCGACGCGGCCACCCAGCTCGGTGAAACGGTGTCCTCCGAGCTCGCCGAAGCCAACAGCCTCACCGAGAACCTCGGTGCCACCACAGGTTCCGAAGACAGCAGTGCCGCACTGTCCACCGACCCGAGCTCCGCCTCGGCCGGTGCCGGTGGTGGAGGCGGCGGAATGGGCATGGTCGGCATGGGTGGCATGGGCGGACTCGGCGGCATGCCACCGAGCAGCTCCCCACTCAGCAGCACCCCGCTCGCCGGTCGGCAGAGTATCGACGTGGCAGCGACCGGCCAGGCCGCGGACTCCGCGCGCCAGACAACGGCCGGTGCACCGGGCGGTATGGTTCCCGGCGCGGGCGCGGCCCGTCGCGCGGGTGACGCCGGGACTCACGACCCCGAGCGCACCGGGTTGGTCGCCGGTTCACACGGTGACGAGTTGGTCGGTGCTGTGAGCGGTACGTCGATGCCGGTGATCGGCGCGGACGAGGAGACGTTCGACGAATCGTCGGGAAGTTTGGTGGTCTGACCCGGGGGCCCGGAAACACTTCGCGGTGTCCGGGCACCCGGTCGGTCAATACCTGCTGACGGTGCCGCCGTCGATTCTCTGGCGTAGGCGCGTTCCGTCCAGGTCGATGTAAGGGCAGTCGGTCGCCCCTTCACGGAGAGTTGCGGTGGGGTCGTCGGGGGCGATCCAGAGCAGCTTGCCGGTGTCGAACCAAGGGCGAAGGTCGAAGTCGTGATCACCGAATGCCCAGGTGTGTTCGTCCCAGCCACGCCAGACCCCATCGACGTCATAGGTGTCGTAGTTGTCGGCGCCCCAGGTGTTTTCGAGGGGCACCCCCAGCTCGCGGACGGTGCTGTAGTAGGTGGTGGCCCACCCGGTGTGTGGGCCGATGGTGATCTGAGTGATGACCGCACGGACGGTCGGGTGGTTCAGAATCGCTGGGATGACGTAGGGAACGTCGGGTCCGGGCCTGCGCGAGAAAGGCGCGGGGTCAACAGGTTCGGTGAGGCGGACAGCGCCACCCATGGCGAGCCAGGTGCGCGGCACGATACTCGACCGACGACGATGGGGCTTGTCGTATTCCCAGTACCAGCCGTCGAGGTCGACGTTGTCCATCGGCCACCGGAAAGCGGCGCCGGAGAACGGGCACCGCGAGACGAGTACTTCCGGGAGCAGTTCGACATATCGTTCGAAGTATTCGAAGGCGTCGTAGATGATCGCGTCGCCCTCTTCGGTATCGGGCGCCGACTTGTACAGCTCGACTATCCGGTTCCCCGCGTCGAGCAGATTTCTGCGCTCCGCCCTGAAGGTATCGCTCATTTCCTATGAATCCTATGCATCGTCGCCCGAGTTCGTGGAGGCAAGGCCCAGCAGCGGAAGGTCCAGATCCCTGTTGCCCGCCTTGCCGTTCCACGCCCGGTAGGTGAGCAGTGCCGGTGCCGCGATACCGAAGACATCGCGCAGACCGACAACCGCCATCGACGCCAGTTTCTGGTAGCTGGTCGAGGGCGCGGGCCAGGGAAGTTCGACCCACCAGTTGTCGACGTGATCGGGATGAGGTTCCTGCCAACCGGTTTCGATGAGCAGTCGATATTCGTCGGCGGTGATGCGATCGCTCTCATCTATCCACTCGTCGCCGGCCAGCTGGCCGTAGAGTTCGTCATCGGTCTGGGCGAACTGGACGAATCTGCGTGAATCGTGGGGTGGTCGCGACGCGGTGATGACGAGGAAGGCGCCGGCGGGGAGCCACATCAGTTGCTGTGCGAGTCCGTCGGCGAACTCGGTCCAGTCGGTCAAATCACTCCTTCTGCTTCGAGCCGCACGGTTTCGTCGTGTATCGCTAAGCCCGCGTTCGTGTCCAAATACAGGTGGATGCTGCTGGTCATCTCGATCAGTCGGAGTGTGGTGTCAGGGCCGGCCCAGCGGACTTCGGCGTACTCGCCGGGAATTCTGTTCGTCGGCGCGCCGACCGCACCGGTGATCGCGGTTGCCATCACGACAAAGGCGTCTCGGATATCGGCACGGGTAGCGGTTGTCTCGCTCGTGAACCCGGTGACGGCCAGGTCGATCTCGTCGGCGCGACCCCGATAGCCCTGCACCGAACCACTGGCGCGACCGAAGCCGGTGTCCAGGCGCACCGAGTGCGGTCGGGTGGCCTCGACCCGCCAACCGAAACGCGCGGCGAGGGCGTCGACGTCGGTCATCTGCCAAGACCAGTCGAGGTCGCGCAACCGGGTAGCCAGATCGGCGATCTCGTTCTCCGAAAGTGTTTTCCACTCTTTCATATTCGAGTCCTGTTCTTCCCCGCCAGACGTATTCGGCAAGAATAACTCATCGGCCACGTTCCATTCCTCGTGGATCGCGCGCCCGTTCCCGCTCCCGCGCCACCTGCCTCAACCGCGCCGGACTACGCCCCTCCTGTTCCATCCGGATGGCGAGACTCGGCGGAACACCTTGGCCCATTTCGACCAGCATCCTCGCCTCCGTCAACTCGAGTGACAACCCACGGCTGAGAAGATTGGCAGCGAGCGCCAGCCGGCGTTCCGGCGAGTCGAATTCGACGACGGGTGGCTGACGTGATTTGTCGCCGGCATCGAGTGCTCTGTCTTCGACAGCACGCCCCATATCGTTGGAAATCTGCCGATAGGCACGGACATCCAATGTCTTCGCGAGCTCCGGGCCAATCCGGAAACGGGAATCGCCCACGGTTCTATTATGGTCCTGTCGAACCAGTTCCCTGTCGAGGGTTTCCATGGACCGGCCGAGAAGTTCGGCGCGTTCCAATTCCAGCGTCTTGACGATTTCCTGACGGTGTTCCTGACTCAGGCCGAGTGCTTCGAGGGTGCGGGCCTCGGCCGCACGCTCGGCCTGAACCAGCCCGCCGAGCGTATCCATCGTCTCGCGCACCAGGGCCGGACCGGGTTCGCGCCCTTGCTCCAGGGTGCGTTCGATCTCCTGAACGCGGCTCAGGGCCAATTCGGCCACCCGGCCTCGTTCCAGCGCCGGGAGCTCGCGGGCTTCGACGGCCCGGGCGGTGCCCTGCCTGACGATCTCTCGGCCGAGTGCCTCCACGGGACGCCCGAAGTCGTTGGTTCGGTCCATATCGAGAATCTTGGCCAGTTGTTCGGCGTGCCGGGCGTCGAGCCCCATCGCCTCGATAGTGCGAACCTCGGCGGCACGTTCGATTTGAATCACCTGTGCCAAAGCATTGTATTCCTTGACCAGTCCAGTGATCTCGAGTTCGGCGCCCTGGCTTCGGGCCACGGAAATCTCGCGAGTCAACTCGAGCATGTGCTCGACGAATCTCGCCCGTGCCGGATCCTCGTGCTCACGGAATCGAATCGCGAGAGATTTCGCATCGCGCAGCATCACACGTTCGTTGTATTTTATTTCTGTAGTCAGCGACAGCGCGCGACTCTCGACATCGAGTCGGATCAGTTTCTCGACCAGGTCGCGGTGGGGGCCGAGTTCCACGTCTCTGAACACGGCGATTCTGCTCTGGATTTCGATTTCCTGCATGCGGGCAGCCTGTTCCTGCGCGGCGGCGATCAGTCGGCTGGCAGCCTCCGGAGCCAATCCGAGTTGCAAGTCGCGACTGATTGCTGCTTGCTGGGCCGAAAGCCGGTCAGCCATGTCCGTGGCCTTGCCGATGGTGCTGTTGTCGCGTGCTCCATAGCTGAAGCCGACGGCATCTGGCACAGCACGAAGGAGATCGGGACTGTCGATACCGCGGAGTAGCGCTTCCCTTTTCCGTTCGATCTCTCTGGAGAGGACCTGCTCCAATTCGTCGCGGCTTCGGTACGGGTATTCGGCGTCACGCACCACTCCACCGATTGCGGCGATGCTGGTGTTCGGGCCACCGTCGACGAGGAACCTCGATACCTCGATGGAGCCGTCCATACGTGCGTGCACGTAGTGGTACTCCATGCGCAGGGTTCCATCGTGCAGCGCCCGCGTGAGATCTTCACGGGCCTCGATGACCCGTCTACCTTCGGGGCTGTCGGGGTCCACCCCCCGAGCCCGCATCTCGTCGTGGGTTTCGGTCAGGATGCGCTGAAGGTTCTGGTCGATGTTCAACGTGTGCAGTCCGTACTCGGTCGAACCCTGCTCGGCTTTCCCATGAACTGTGAGCGCGTCACCCAATGGCGAGCCGAGGCCCTTGTTCTCGGTACCGATAAGCGTCGGAGGGGTGCTTTCCGTAGCCGGAACGAACGCTATGGTGTCGATGGTCTTGTAGCCGTCGAAGGCGCCTGCGAAGGGTGAAAGCAGCGTGGCGTTCGGGCGGAGTTCGCTGTCGACCGCGTAGGCGTTTCCGCCCAGCTCGCCCATCGCCTTGGAGGTGGCAACCATCTCGTTTCCGAGGCGGTTGTATATTTTGGCGTTGTCGCGCAGTTCGTCGAGGCGATCGAGTTTCGCGTCTACCTGTGCGTCGCTGAGTTCCCGATCGGCGAGCACGGCTTCGCGCTTGGCGACGATGATCCTGTCGAGTTCCGCGGCTTTGAGATCGTGGACGCGTTCGATCCCGAACTCCGCCATGTGGCCTTTGACGACAGCCCCGGCGCGGTCTCTTTCATGCTGCTGCGCTCGGCGCTCCTGCGAATGCCGCTCCAGTTCCTCACGAACCGCTTCGTCACGCACGACATAGGTTTCCGGAATCTCTTTCTGCGCCTTGTGTACGACGTCCTGCGACGTCAGTGGGTCCGTGACGAACCGGTTCCCGTCGTGCAGCGCGAATTTCGTGTCCCGGAATGTACCGGGGGCGTCCAGGAGATGATGCAGGCGCCCGTCTTCGGTGCGGTAACTGTCGGCTCGATCATCTGGCTTGTGGAGCAGTCCGTCATTACCGACGATCATGCCGGCCGGTATCGATCCCACATGTGGAGCCGGGCCTGGCGGCCCTGAGCTTCGGGAGTCGTGCGTTGTCTCGGGTATCGCGTAAAGACCGTCGATCGCAGGCGGATCGCTCGATTCGTCGGCCATGAAGTCCCAGCCGTCGCGCCCGTTTACCTCGGCGCGTTCCGATGTGCGTTCCCCCGGCGCCGACGTGGCGTCAGCTCGCCCCTCGGAGGCGCTTTCCGGCGAGAAGGTGAGCCAACTGCCATCGTTGTGGACCACGGCGGGGGAGTTCGGGCGCTGCCGGACACCGACGATATCGGTGGGCGCGTGTACCGGAACACCGAGCCGGTCGGCGATCTGCTGGGCCCACCCGATGTCACCGCCGCTGAAGCAGGAAACGAGCCGGACCGGTGTTCCAGGAACGTAATTCGGGTTGACGAGGATCGCGTCGGCGACCTGCTGTGGTGACAGCGGGGCACCGTTGCCGTCGAGTGGGTGCCCGGATTCGTCGCCGTGCAGGATCACATCGTGCGCGCCGTCGTTGCGCAGGTTCTCGGTGACACGTCGCGCCGCGGGGTCGGAACCAATCGTGGTGCTGTGCGTGCCGTGCGAGAAGGAGACCACTGCGAGGGTGGACTGCGGTGCCCCGGCGACCGCGTGAGCGAGCTCGTGGCTGAGCCGGTTGATGTCCGTGGAGTCCACGCCTGCGGTGGCGTCGACGAGTCCCATGTGTTCGCCGATGGCTCGAACTACCGTTTCGACGGGGACATCAGGGTCCCAGTGCGGGCCCGTCACCTCGGCGCTGGGCGCAATGGCCGCTCGTAGGTGTGCGTGTTCGGGATTGTCGACGAACTCGATATCGACCCGCAAGCCGTCACCGTTGAGCAGGATGTGTTTCGGCGTGGAAGTGTCTGCCGCACCTGCCTTCTCGGGGAACAACGCGGCCGGTGGCGCTTTCGACGGGTCACCGAACAGCTGTGAACTCGCCTCGATCATGGTGCGCGCGACCGTCTGCATTCGGTCGGCTGTGACCCCCGGCATTTGCTCGAGGTAGGCACGGATCTTCACTTCGGTTGTCCGGCGGCCATTGCCGTCGATGGTTTGCCGGAAGTCGTACCGCGCAGTGCTGACGGTCGTCGGCTGCTGAACGGGTGGCCCGGCCGGGTAGGCCGCCGTCAGCTCCGCACCGGTGGTGCTGCGCGTGACGGTGCCGTCTTCGTGATGGGTGCGCCAGTGGCCGTCGGCTGAGATGCGTAAACCACCGGTGCCGTCAGGATTCACGGTGGTAGCGCTGCGGATACTGCCGTCGGCATCGATCCACACCGCCCGGGCCGGGGCCAGGACATCGATGCCGAGATGTTGGGCGAGTCGGGTGGCGAACCCGTTCGAGGACGCATTGCCAGCGATGAGCCGGACCGGGGTGGTGTGGTCCCAGCCGTGTGCGCGCAACAGGTCGCCGTATTCGGCAGGGGTGTAGGTGTGGTCGCCGATGAGCGCGTGGCCGTCGTCGGAGAGATGAACGTCGGCTGTGAAGTAACCGGGGGCGGCCGGCACCTGGCGAGCAAGGTCGGCGCGGCCGGGATCGTCGGTGTGATGGGCGATGCCCGCGGCGGTGCGCTCACCGCGCTCGGCGGCGAGTTGTCCACTGTGAGTGAATGCTTCGTCTCGTCGGTCGGCGAGATGGCGCAGTGCTGCGGCTTGCTTCTCGAGGGCCGCCAACTCGTGTTCGGGCGAATCCGTCGGGACGACCAATGGGGGATGGTCCTGCTGAGTTCGGATGGCCGTCATCGATTGCCCGTTCGGCCCGTCCGGGGCGGAAGTCTTCGTGTTCTTGTCTGCCCAGGCGTGAAAAACCGTGAGGTCGAAATCAGGGTGGGCTTTGAGTTCGGCGGCGCGCTGTCGAAGGTGCTCGACGTCGGTTTCGACATGTCGGCGGAGTTTTTCGGTGTGGTGCGCTCGTTCGCTCTCGCCGGCTTCGGAGTCCCGGAAATGCGTGTCGACCAGCCCGGGAATGCTTGCCAGCCGGGCACGTTCCATTCCATCGATGACCGCGGCCACATGCCACGGCGTCATTTCCCGATCGACTTCCTGCAGGGTCTTCGCTGCCCAGGTGACGGCGGGTTGCGTACCCGGCCGGAACTCGATCAGGGGTTCGTTCTTCGACTTCGGTGTTGGGTCGAACTGGTGCTGGTCGATGATGCTTTCGTAGTTGCGTGCCCGCTGGAAGGAACTCTGTGGGTTCCAGTAGACGTGGGGACCGTGCATGATGCCCGCACCGATCACGGCGAGCCGGCGCTCGTAGAGACTCAGCTCCGCTGGTGTGAGGCGAGTTCCGTCGGCGTGCAGGATTTCGAACATGTCGTGGTCGCCGGTTACGGGTACCTTGTCACCGTTGATCTTCTGATGGACGATGCCGTTCTCGACCACGAAATCGTGCGCCAGCTCGGCCATATCCGCCGCATACGCGACGAAGTCCTCGGCGCGGTCATGTAGTCGCTGCTCGAGTGCTTCGATCTGCGTGTCCGACATGCCGGTGGTGTCGGGCATACGCAACGTCCCCGGCTCGAACCGCCCGACCAGCCCCTTGGCGTGCGCCGGTGCGCCGAGCGCGACATCGAGATCGTTGATCGTCTTGTCTTTGATCACCATCGGTTTGGGCGCGGCGCCGGCTTTCAGGTGCGGCACCGAATCAGGATTGGTCGGGCGGACCTGGATGATCAGGTTGAATCTGTCGATGAATCCTTGGATACGGCGTTGGTTTCTGATCGGAATGCCGTAGACCGATTCGATGTCGGCGGATGTCAGCGGATCCGTCGGCAGGGAGTCGTCGGCCATGAGGTCCCAGTCGCCCTGCCGACCGGGGTCCGAGTTCGCCGGATCGACGGGAAGCGCGGTCGGCGGCCGATGATTTCCGTCCGCATCCGCCGGATGGAACGTGCGCCAATTGCCGTCGTTGTGAACGACGGCGGGGGAGTCGGGGCGTTGCCTGACACCGACGATGTCGGTGGGTGCGTGGACAGGCACACCGAGTTCGTTCGCGATGTGTTGTGCCCACCCGGCGTCGTTGCCGCTGTGGCATGAGACGAGTCGGACGGGAGTGCCCGGCACATAGTCGGGATTGGCGCGGATGGCCTCGACCATCCGCTGGGGATCGACCGGGATACCCATATCGTCGACGGGGCGGCCGATGTCGTTGCCGTGGACGACGACGTCGTGGGCGCCCTCGTTGCGGAGGTTCTCGCTGACACGACGCGCGGTGGGGTCGTCGCCGATGGTGGTGCTGTGGGGCCGGTGCTGGACGGGCAGACCGACATCCACGCGGTGCTCGGGAGTACGCGCGTCGTCATCGGCGAGTGGATCGGTAGCGGCCGAATGGTCGGCCACGGTGTGGCTGTGGGTGCGCGCAGCTTCGATACCCGCGTCGTAGTCGGTGACCGATCGTCCCGCGCCCGGATGGTATTCCGAGCCGACCGCCGCGGGGTCGTAGGCCATGAACACCACGTCGGGCCGACCACCGTTGTGCTTGCGGAAGGTCTCGTAATCCCAACCGGGCGGAGCATATTCGTCGTTCCAGGCAAGGCGGGCAACCGGCACGAAGCCCGCCTCGGCGTAGAGCCGCGGCAGGACTGTGTCGAAACAATCGAGCCTGCGGCCGCCCTGATCGATCGCGATGGTGAGCATCGCGATCGACGCGCCAGGATAGCGAGTATCGCGATGGGCGAAGACCGAAACGATCTCGTCGCCTTTCAAGGCGATGCCCGCTTTACCGTCGTCGGTGACGAACAACCGCATGGTGCGGTATTCCTCGGTGCTGTAGACGTGCACCGACGCCGCGAAACGATTGTTCTCGGTGAGCAGGACCATTTGCCGACGGAAGAAGTCGGCGTCGGCCGGTGCCAGCTCGAAGAGGTCCGGCGTGCTGTGTCCGAGTGCGGCGAGACGGTCCGCGTCGGCGGTCGTCAGCGAGCTGACCCCGACCGGGGTGATGTCGCCGAGATCGGTCAGAAGCCGTGGGCCTCCGCTTCCTCGATCATCTCGTCCGTCCAGTACTGCTCGATCGCTGTCCGTTTGTCCGTCGGAAGGTCCGGTGTCCACCCCCGCCGCCGCCAGAACGCTTGGCGTTGAGCCTCGGTCAGTGGTGGAACGCTGCTGTCGGTCATCGGAGATCTCCTGGGCGGGCTGACTTGTCGGGCTGGTGGTTTCGTGCGCGTCTGCGGGTGGTACGTCGGCTGACGGCGCCGGCCGTTCTTGCCGATTGTCGGGACCCCCGGACATCGCCCGGCCGGGGTTCGCCGCAGCCGGTGAAGTCGAACCTGCGACCGGGACAACGTATCCCCGGTCGTTGATCGGGCCGCCGCGCGGATACTCTCCCGGTGGTAAGTCGAATACACCTTCGTTGTCGAAGAAGCGAACTTGGCCGTCACGGCTGACGACGGCTTCGACATGCGGCGTCCTTTTGAACCGGAGATCCTGGTGCATGCTGTTGACGCAGTCGGGTCGGAGTCGACGCTCCTCCGGCGACGGCGGACCGGGTAGCCGATCCTCCGGATGCGTGTGCAGGATGAATTTATACGTGGATGCCAAGCCGGGTGGGATTATCGAACGGGTTCTCTCACCGCGGAAAAGTCGCAGGTCGCCGTCGGCGTTCTGAACGACGGCATGCTCGTTGTCCGCGAACTTCTGCAGTTCGGCGAGGTGGGTGATGTTCACCTCGCCCGGCCGGATCGGAATGCTCTCGTTCGTCGCCAAGGCGTTGACCAGTTGTTTGGCCTTGGGCGACAGTTCGCCGAACGTGATCTCACCGCCCGGCATCCGCGAGTTGGATTTGTAGTGCTTGGCCATCTCCCGGGTTCCGTCGGTCGACGTATCCGGAGGCGGAGCGGTCTCCTGATGGTGGGAAGTCTCGGCCGTCGAATTCGACGAGGGCGGAACGACAGTTGTGCTGGCGGCTTGGACGGGCGCGGTTGTCCCCGGCGTATGGGAGTCGATGGCGGCCCGAGGACCGGACGCTGGAGCGACCGGCGGACCGGGGTGACCGGGTCGCGATGTGGGCGCGCTGTTCTCGGCAGCAGGCGCGTGCCGTTCGGAATCGGTTCTATCCGAAGTCGCCTTCTGGGACGACGTGGGTGTGGTAGCCGGCGTCGATGGCATAGCCGCTGGAGTGGCGCCCGCTGCGGCGACGGGCGCGGTGGGCGACGGCGCCGCAGGAGCACTGGCTACCGGCGATGTTGTGGTTTCTGTTTCGGCAGCCGATGCTGCGAGATCGACCGTGGTCGCAGCGGTGTGCGCGGCCGGTGCGACAGTACCCGGGTCGCCGACCTGAGATTGTGGATCGCGAGTGGCATCTGTCTGCGGCACGGCATTGTCGGTGCTGGTTGTGGCGCTGTCCGGTGCCGTCGGGTCGGCATGGCTCCCACCGAATTCGGTTGTGGATGAATGGGAGTTCTCGTCGACAACACTCGATGGGGCTTCCACTCCGGTCGACGCCGCATCGATAGCTGAATCCGTTGGAGTGTGAGCGGTATCAGCATTGGCGTTCGAGGGACTGACGTCGCTTGTGGGCTGTGCAGCGGGGGCCCCGGTACCGACGCCGGGATCAGTCTGTCCGGGGGGTGAGGTTGTCTGTTGTGTGCTGGCCGAATTCTCCGAGGACGCTGGGTCAACGGTGTCGGCATTTCCAGAGTTTTGGTTGGTGCCTGTGTCGGCCGGGCCGGCCTCGGTGTCAGTTCCGTTGTTCGAGCCGCTGTTGTCGCCGTTGTTCCGGCTGTCGCCTGCTCCGTTGTTCGTTGCCGTATTCGATCCGGCGTGGTCCGTTTGGGAGGGACTGCCCGCGCGGGTGGTGTTGCCGGTGTAGTTCATGGGTCCGGCGTTGTCGGTGTGTCCGCGGTAGCCGTGGATGGCGGAGGGTCCGGCGCCGGAGGCGGCGCCGCCGGTGAAGGAGCGTGGGTCGAAGTCCCATTGGCCGGTGAAGGCGCCGGTGGCGAGGTAGGCGGCGGTCGCGCCGGCGAGGCCTGCGCCTGCGCCGGTGGTGGCGCCGTTGCGGGCCCCTGTCCAGCCGCCGTTGGTGGTGGGGAGTTTGCGGCCGAGGCCGAAGCCGGTGGCGCCGCCGACGCCGCCGGCGATGGCGGAGATGCCGGCGTTGAGGCCGACCGCTTTCCAGTCGTAGCCGTTGATGTGGCCGGTTGTGTTCTGGATGTGTTGGACGGTGAGTTCTTGGCTGGTGCCTTGTCCGAGTTCGACGAGGGATTCTTGGACGGTTTCGTAGACGAGTTTGACCGCTATGCGTTCGAGGACTTCTTCGGTGACGTTGGTGGTGATGGTGTGGGCGATGGCTCTGGCGAGGCGGTTGCCCATCCAGGTGAAGAGTTTTCGGGCTTGGGCGATGACGATGGCGTGGGCTAGTGGTGCGCCGGGTCCGGCGGCGGCGGCCCAGGCGAGTTCTGTGAGGAGCCAGGCGCCGGCGATGTAGAAGTTGAGTTTGGCGGCTTGGAGATGGTCGCCGCCGGAGTCGGCGGCGGCAGCGAGTTTGGTCCAGTGGTCGGCGAGGTGAGCGAGGGATCCGTTTTTGTCGGGGCCTTGGCCGTCGATGAGGGGTTGGATCCATTCGAGGATGGATTCCCCGCCGCGGCCTCGGGGGTAGGCGGCGTTGACGGTGCCGACAACGGCTTCGAGTTCGGGAACGAGGGCCTTGGCGTCGTCGGCGGCGGTTTGGAGGTCTTTGCCCATTTGCCACATGAGGTCTTCGTTGCCGTGTGGCCAGTCGGCTCCGACGAGCCATTCCACGGGTTCGAGCCAGGACGGGAATCCGAGTGCCACAGCGGGTTACCGGTACTCGATGCGGAACACCCGCGCATCCACCGGCACAACCCACGGCAGATATGGGTAGGCGACAGTACTCGTCATCGAAGCCCCCCACGGCTGGTGCAACCAAACATTAGCCGACATCGCGGTGTCGACGAGTTCGACTGTGCCACAAGTGGATACAAACTACAACGCAGCAATTCGCTGTTGTTGCCGAGTGATTCGAGCTGCTTGCACCATCACGCATGATTCAGCGGAGGTGCGCACGGGCTACGGCCGGGTGCCAGGCCACGGCAGGCCTAGCGCGAGCTCAAGCGTCTTCTAGCCGCTTCGGCACATAGCCGGACAGGTATTCACCGAAGAAGCGGGCGAGGTCCGACGGGTATGCCTGAATGCAGGACAGCGAATAATCGAGCACCAGGCCGAAGCGGTTTCGCCCGGAGTCCACGTAGCGGTACTTCGGCTCGAGCGTGTCCAGCATCTCCTGATAGAGGTCGCGCACATCGAGGAAGTCCAACAGCTCCACCAGGTCCCATGTCGATACATCGACCTGTGGGTCCTTGCTCAACAGTATCGATCGCCCGCCGGCGCTACCGCGCACACGTTCGCCTCGACCGAGAGCCTCTGCACGGTGCATGTCGATGAAATGAAAGGGGCCGGATTCCTCGACATACGCCCATTCGTTGAACCGAGGATTCTCGTAGAGCTCCCCACTGGGAAGGCGGGCCACCAGATCGGTAAAACCGAGTCCACGGCGGGGCACTTCGTGTGTTTCGCCGTCACCGCCCCGGAGCAGCACCACATCCTCCACCGTCGAAACCCAGGCAGCAGCCTCCCGCCTGAACGTTTCCCGTTCCGGGAAGTTTCGGATGCACCCGAGGTGGAACGAGCCCCAGAAGAAGCTCGCGTTCTCATCCCACGAGGCACGCATTTGGTGGTAGGGCTGCATGGACTCCGCCCATCCGTCCACCTCGAGCACGAATCGGCCACAGAATCGGCACGCCTCGTCGTCGTCGATCACTATCTGTC
This sequence comes from Nocardia sp. NPDC023733, assembly GCF_040639775.1. Classification (NCBI taxonomy): domain Bacteria; kingdom Bacillati; phylum Actinomycetota; class Actinomycetes; order Mycobacteriales; family Nocardiaceae; genus Nocardia; species Nocardia sp. NPDC023733. The sequence goes on from NZ_JBFAAN010000005.1 coordinate 42,460, forward strand.
CTCTCGGCGTCCGACTCGGTGGGGTAGGGAAGCTGGTCCGGACGGGCGACTTATGAGTGAATATTCGCCCCCGGGCCGACCGGGTCTCGACTGTACGACATCGCACCATCGAACCGGGCGCGGCAACTGGACGCGAGTCCACCGGCCCGGTAAACAATCCGGCTACCAGCCCGAATCTGTGACCCCGGTACGACGTTCGGCCGTCCACCTGGCGTGATCCTCGGCATTGTCGAAGGTCGGCACCGCCTCCTCGGCTCTGACGCGTTCGGGAGAGTTGGGTGGTGCCATCGAGGCCGCCGGCAGCGTAGGCGCCTGACTATCGAGGTCGGGAAGGTTGTCGATGAGTTCGTGCAGCTTCGGCATCGCGGCCCGCTGATCCGCGATCGGTTGCATCAGCTCCTCGGTCTGACGCCCGACATCGGCGAGAGCGCGTTGCGCGGCAGTCGTGACAGCTTTGGCGATTTCGTCATAGGTGAGTTCGTCGATGTCGGAGGAGAACTTCGTCTCGATCACCGCACCATCGGCGTTCATCGTCACAGTGACACGTTTGTCGTTGGTGATCCCGGTCCCGGTCAGCAGAGCGCGTTTCTGCGCCGCTTCCGCGATCGCACTGATCTGCTGGCTGAAAGTGGCCAGCAGAGAGGCGGTTTCGGCTTCATTGTTCATCGAAAGTCTACTTCCCGAAGCCGTCGACGTTTTCCTGCTCGCGTTCGTCGCTACGCTTGCTGCCCGACAAGATCCCGTTGGACAGGTTGCCCATCGAGGTCGACAGCGTGCTCGTGCTCTCCACGATGTTGGTAGCCCCGGCTTCGAATCCGTCTGCCCCGTCCGCGAACTTGCTGCCGAACCGGTCATCGCCCCAAGCGGCCGCTCCCGGCGCGACAGCTGCCTTACCGGCGGCGGCGATCGTATCCAACTGGTCCGCGATCGCGGCGATGTCGTGGATGACTTGTGCCAGCTTGGCGGTGTTCACTTCGATCGGCTCTGTCATCGGTTCCCCCCGAACTGTCCCACAGTGACCGCACCTGTGGCCACCTATTCGACTGTGCCACAACGAGTATGAAGGCACAATAGTCTTGGTTGCGGGCCGTGAATGCACACCCGCGGTTGCGCCAAGAGTCAACTGTATGACTTGCGTTCATCCCTGATCGCACGAATGACCGCGGCGATCCGAGCATTGACCATCGAGATCAACTGAGCTGAATCCGCAGGGATCGCTGTGGAACTCGGTTCCGGAGTCACCGCGTATCGGCCGTCGTCTTCTAGATCCCGCCACTGGAGCCAGCGCTCGGTGATGCCGCGTGGTCCGAATTCCGAGTGGCCTTGCACCACACCTATCGATCCGACGGATGCTGTCGGCATCGCGAGAAACTTGCTGGAACGAACCTTCGTCCGCTCATCGAAATCGTCCTCCACGAACGAGCGGCCGTAGTCGTATTCGACATCGGTCACGGCAGTCTCGATCAACGGAATCTCCGGCATCTTCCCGGCCTCGGCCGGGGGCAACGCGCTGACGATGATGTCCGCCAGCTTCAGCGGATCACATTCGGTCACCGTGAACCCGCCGCTGTGCATATACGTCTCGCCGGGCAATTGGGTGATCAGATAGCCGCGATTCGCGCGGCGCAACGCCAACATCCTGACCCGGCCGTCGGCGCGATGGGGGTCGCGCGAATCCAGACCGTTGACCACGATCCGGATATCTGGCTGGGTCAGTGCTTCGAGGACGTTCTTGAACGAGTTGTCCAGCTTGGTGCTCAAACCCTCACCAACTTCCCGTTTCTCACGCAAGTAGTCGTAATACATGGGGGTCCTACTGATGAATACGAGTGGATGAGGGAGCGTGCCGGCTTCACCGAGCGACTCCCAGATCACCACGAGCTCCAGATCGGTGAGCTGCCACGTCCGGCTCATCGTTCCACCACCGGCCGAACCACGACCGGTGCGTCGCCAAGTGCTTCATCGAGATTCTCAGTCGAATTCAGATACTGCGGGCGCTTGTGCTCTTTGCCCTGGCCTTGTCCCTGCCCAGCGGCGGCGGGGCTCATGCCCGGTGCGCCGGCCGCACCGGTGGCCCCAGCCGCGATCCCGGCACGACTCACCATGGCGTCGGCCGTCGTGATCGCTGCTGCGCGAGGGAACAATCGGGACTGGGTCGCATCTCGAGTCAGTGGAGCCGCCGCGGCCGCTCCGCCCCCAAGACCGGCTCGGGAGCCACCGCCACCACCGCCACCGCCGGCCGACGTGGGAAGTCCCGCAAGTCCGGTGGGTGCCACACCGTTCAGCGCACTGTTCTCCTGAGCCGTTTCGACACCCTCCTGAGCGGCCTGCAAGCTCTCTTCGGCCGCCTGCTGCGCAGCCTCCAGTCCTTGCTCGAGAGCGCTCGAGGCATCCTCGGTCGCATCCTGCGCGGCTTCCTGCGCGCTGTTCGCTGCGTCTTCGAGGGATGAGGTGTCCGCAGAATCCGTGGCGGATGACAGGAGATTCTGGGCGGCCTCCGACGCGCTTTCGAGAGCGGAGGTCAGGTCACCGGTATCGGGCGTTGTCGGCGTCGTCGGTGTTTCCGGTGTCGTTGGAGTAGTGGGGGTTTCAGGCGTGGTGAGTTGAGGAGTGCCGCCGCCTCCTCCATTTGCGCCCGCGCCACCTCCGGTATTCGCGCCGGGTACAGCGGCAGGTGCCGGTACCTCCGGTGCGGCCTCCTGCGGTGGGAGAGCAAGACCTGCTCTGCTCTTCGGCGACTTCAAAGTCAAGAGTTCCGAATTGTACCGAATGATACCGGCGATGTAGTAGGCATCGCAGTCCTCTTGTATGTACTTCAGTCTGCTTTCAGTTTTTCCACTCTTGTCTTGTTCAGCTGGATCCTGCGGCGTAGTCGGCATGCGCACTCGTGTCTCTCTGAGAGACGATGCCAAGTCGTAAAGTCGGCTGCTGACGTACTTCATATTGAGCGTCAGACCTTCGGTATCGGCGGTGTAGTCTTCGATGGCTTTCAACGCCGCATCTGCCCCGGCACCGGTCCAGCCCGACCGCATTTTCGGGCCATCGGAGCGGAACAGGGCGAAGCCGTTGGCCAGTTGGTTTGCCATCCACTCCCAATTCTCCGCCGCGAATGCGATCGTCCCCGCATTTATGCTTTCGCCGAGCTGGTAGAAGGAAACCCAGGGTTCGGAGAAGGCGTTCTCGGGTGGCACCGCGCGGGTGTCCGACGGAGGTTTGTGGTCACTACCGAGATTGCGTCTCTTCCTGTCCAGCAGTGGCCCATACGTCTGAACCTCGGGCTTCACCGTCTTGGCTGGATAACCGAGCTCGGGTGTCTTGCGTGGTACTCCTGGAACAGGCACGTCGTAGGACGGCCGGTACGAGTCCGGAAGGAAAGGTTTCGGTGTGGTGGGTCGGCCTGCGGTGGTGGTGTTCAAGATGTCCTTGAACGCGTCAGTCGACTGGTTTTCGGCCTTTGCGTAAGCGAGACCGGCAGCCTTGAATGTATCGGCCATCGCATTGACGATATCGACGTGCGACTGCACTATTCGATCGAGATTGTCGGCCTGGGTGGAGAATTCCATCGCCAGCTTGGTTCCTGACCAAAAGATAGAGCTCGGGCCTGCGAACGGCTTGAGATTGTTCACATTCGGAATGTGCTGCTTGACGAGCAGTAGATATCCGAGGAGTTGGTTGCAAGAGTTCAACGCAGTGGCTGTCACCGATGAGTTGAACATCAGCGCATCGCTCGGTAATTGCGCTTTGGCTTGTAGCTCTCGCCAGTCGGTCACGCCAGCTCCCCTCGAGTGCTTCTTTTGGCTTCGGAGTTGGTCGTGCGACGGTAGCGATCATGTCTCCCCCCGCCTGTCCTGTCCCCCCGGTAGCCCGTCTTGCGTTGGCGAGCTACCTCTGGGGATTATGCCGCTCTGGCGGGGTGAGTGCCACAGGGCAGGTGGTTTCGGCATCGGCGCCGTGCGCTGGCGTCCGTAGGGGACACGGGGCAGGATCGGGTAGCTACATCTGGATGCCGAGTGGAGTGGGGAGGGTAACCGAGGTGAGCGAACGGGGAGTCCGTGCAGCGTCGGACGCTGAGGGTACTGGGGGCAGGCTGCTCGGTTCCACCGACATCGGATTCCAGCTCGGGGTGACGCCTGCGGACGACGAGAAGGCGGTGAACCGCCCAGCCGCAAACGGCGTCGACTCGGTGCTCGGTTCACAGGGGGCGTCGATTTCGGACGAGCTCGGTTCGGATACTGCGGGAGTCGGTCGTCCGGTGTTGTCGGCTCGGGAGCCACTGGCGGACACATTGATTCGTCGGCTCGGCGAGGTCGGTCCAGCGGGGTGGAGGAGGCTCGAGGCATCTGTCGCATTGGCTGGTGGCACGGGTGTGGCGAGAGTCGACTGGTTCGACCGGGAAGGTCGGGCGGTGCGTTCCGAGGTGCCGGAGGATGTGCTCGATCTGATTCGCGAGCAACGCGTGCGCGAAATCGGTTCGCTCCGTGGGCCGTGGTGGCGGATGGTCGTGCGGGCGTCGGCGGACGGGCGTTCCGAGGTCGAGTACGACTACGGCGACGAACCGTTTCCGGGTGATCAGTTGCTGACTCCCGATGCGTATCTTGCGGATCTGCAGGCGTTTCCGCGCGCCCGAGTCCCGGTGTGGTTGGCGGCCTATGTGCGGCAGGAGGATTCGCAGCGACGCTCGGCGCGGCAGGCGGCTGCGCGGGCGCGTTCGGTAGGGGTGGCTTCGGCGCGAGAGGTGGAGGGGCTGCCTGGGTTGGCGGCGGTGTGGGGACGGTGGGCAGTGCTCTCGGCCGCGTTCGTCGCGGGTGAGTCGGAGCGGGGGCCTCGGGTGTTCCCGTCGATGGGGATCTTCGAGGGGGATGGGCGTAGCGGGTCGACGTTGTATCTGCTGCCGGGGGACCGTGCCGTGTTGTCCGGCGGTGTCTGGGGGGCTCCGGATCTGGAGGTGGCGTACAACAGCACCGGAGTGCTTCCGGACTACTACGCGGGTGCGCCCGAGTGGGTGGCCAACCAGGTACTCAATCCCCGTGCGGCGAATGGGCTCTTGTCGTTCTGCTTCTGGTGGGATCGCGGGAAGTGGTATCGGGGCGAGTCGGCCGAGGTCGGGCAGTTGGCTGTCGCGATGCCGGGGATCCGGACTGCCGAGGAGGTCGTGGACGCCGTGTGTGCCGCTGGTTCCGCCGATGCGCCGTGGTCCGCTGCGGCGGTCTTGGTCGCGGCGGCGGAGGTGGGGGCGGTCACCCGCGATCTCCTGAAGGATGCTTTGGGTTCAGTCGGCGATGTCGACGGCGCGTGGTATCAGCTTTCGCTGGCGGGACTGGTCGACGCGCGCGGGTAGTCGCCGATGAACTCCCGAAGTGAATGACTCGCTGCGCGAGAATCGAAAATCCCGCCGACAAAATGTCGGACATGATCAGCGGTCATCATTTCGGCACTTGTCGAATGCCATGAACTCTTTTCAGGTATTGCGACCCGTCGGCTCGACCGTTTTGCCGCCGATAGTGGCAGAAAGACGAAGATCTATGGTGTTTTCGGCGCCGAGATGGTAGTTGTAACAACAGGTTTGGAGTCTCGTCGGTAGATGACGAGATGGAAGGGGGGAATCGTGGTCGATTCCATGGACGAGTTGGTCGATCGAGTGCAGCGACAGGTCTATCGTATGCGCGATCTGCATGACCAACTCACGCGGATCAGGGAGCGCGAGGCGTCCGAGGACGATGCGATGACGGTCGAGGTCGACGGAAATGGTGCGATGACGGCGCTGGAATTCTCCGCCGCCGTCACCCGCATGACGCCCGACGGCTTCGAATCCGCCCTTGTCGCTACCGCCGCCGCGGCCGCGGCCAGCGCTTTTGCGCGCCGCGCGCAGTTGATCGAGGAGTTCAACGCCGAGGTCGCGCGGTAATGTCTCGTTAACTTTCGAGCTCCTTATGATTCCCTTAAGCCTTGTAGCACAACATTTTTCAGCAATGTATGCTGATGTCGACCATCAAATATTCTGGAGGGGACGATGGCCGTTCTGATTCGTACCGATACCGCGGCGATTTCTTCTTATGGTGCCGCCAACGCTGCTATGGCTACGCAGGTGGCGGCCGCCGGCGCTGCCGATGCCGGCGCATCGATGGCGGCCGCGGTGCCGATCTTCGGTTTGATCGGGCAGGATTTTCTTGCCGCGTTCGCTGTCGCACAGGGCAACAACCTGGCATCGGTAACCGAGATCGCGGCGGTGCATGCGGGTACTGCCCTGGTATCGGCGCAAACTGTCGGCGCGGTTCAGCTCGACGAGCAGATCGGCGCCGCCGCAATGAATTCCGTCAGGTCGCGCTGACTTTTGGTCGAATTCGTAACCGCTGCGAACTATTTCGGAGCGGGATTTTCGTTCGCAATTAGGAGCAGTGGCAATGGGGATTGATACAAACGCTTCTGTCGGGGGTGAATCGAGCGAGATCCGGTTCGATTCGGTCGCGGCAACCAACGCGGCCGCGCAGCTGGATGCGCTGGCTCAGCGGCTCGAAAACGATCTGCGTCTCGAACAGCACGCACTTTCTCCCGCGCCGGCGGGCAGTGACGCGGTGTCTGTGCGGGCCGCGCAGACGCTCACCACCGTCGGTGAATCGTTTCAGCGCAACCTGATCGACGGGGTGCTCGAGCTACGCAAGATCGCCGCGAACCTGCGCGCCCAGTCCGATCGGGTTGTGCAGAACGAGGAAATCAGTGCCGACGAGTTCCGTTCGCGGAACGTCTGACGGGACTCGCTGATGCTCGAACCGGCACCCCCGGGTTTCACCGGCCAGGTCTGGGAGGCGAAGTCGCCTCAGGATCTTTCCCGGGACTTGTCCACCGGGGCAGGCGCACGGACCCCGGCCGAGACAGGATTGGCGTGGGCGCGGCTCGGCGCCGGTCTCGGACTCGCGGTGGTGGAATTCGAGAAGATTCTCGGCGGTATCGACGGTGCGTGGCAGTCCGACGGAGCCAGAGCAACGGTCGAGAAGATTTCCGCGCTGCGGCATTGGTTCCTCGACATGGCGACCGCCGCCGCGTCGAACGCCGCGCAAGCGGAAGCACACGCCGCCGCCCATCAGGTGGCCAGGTTGGCGATGCCTGACGCAGGCGCGATCGCCGCGATCCAGTCCGCACAGCAGGCATTGGAAGCGGTGAGTGCCACCCTCGGCGCGCCGATGCTGGCGAAGGCCGCGCAGATCGACGGAGAAGCCGACCTCGCCAAGGCGACAGCCGCGCGGGTGATGCGGACCTACGAGCTCGTCACCGAGCCGTTGGCGACACCATGGGAACAGCCGCAGCCGCCGGTCATCGCGACAGCCGACGCGTTGCACGCTGAAACAACCACGGCGACAACGACACCCACCTCGACCGGCAGCATCGCCATGCCGCTCGGCCTCGGCGCACTGTCGGTTCCGATGCGGCAGACGGCATATCGTGGCCGGATGGTTGCCGCCGGGGTGACCTCGGTCGCCGCACCGGTGACTACTGCTCAGCCCGTCACCGTGCCGCAGGGTTCGGTGCCGATGGCACCGGGCGCCATAGCGGCGTCGAAGGCGGAAGAAGAGCACACGAGCCGGGCAGGTCTGTTGTCGGCGGGCGAGGGTGATTTCGTCGACGCCGGAGTGCAAGCCGCGCCCGCCGTGCTCGGTGGTTCCGCGGCCAACGTGCAGCAGGCAGCCGCACCGGCGCAGGAGGCGAGCGCGTGACGACTCTGACCACCGACGGGCTGCTGACGCTGACCGATCGGCTCGGCGTGCAGACATTGCCCACCGTGCTCGCGGTATGGCCGCGGTGGGAGACATACGACGAACTGCTGAAAGCACGCGAAGATGCGTCCGTCGAGCTGAAAGCCGATGGTTCGATCGACGCCTACGGCGAGGTCGCGCTCGAGCTGAGCGACGCGCTGACCGCACTCGCCAATCCAGAACGCGAGTTGGTCGTCCGTGTCTACGGCGAGGGCGAAACCGTGCGGATGTGTCTGGTCCGGCGTGGCGAGCACCATGCGTTCGCGATCCGGCGCGGTGACCACTTCGAGATCAGCTCGATCTGGAGCGACGGATCGGGGGCCGCGCTCGCGCGCCCGATCCTGGACGCTCTCGGCCGCTGTGACGCCGCCCAGGTGGCGAGTTTCAGCGCACCGGCGGCCGAGGTCGCCGAACGACTCGACGGTGCGACGGAGTCATCCGACTACGCCGACGCGGTATACGCCCTCGGAGTGCAGGGACGTGACGCCACGGCATACGGGTTGGCATTTGGTTCGTGCCGTTCATACGCCGAAATCGTTGCCTATGCGCACGAGGACGGCGCCACCACAAGTTCTCCGGGAGCCGTTGTCGTCTACGACACCGCGCAGGGCCGCATCGCGGCCGCTCCCGGTTCAGCCCCGGACCAGCAGGCGTGGTCGACCGTCACGCCTGGGACCGATCACCGGGTCGCGCAGGCGATTGCGGGGTTGGTCGAATCTCTGCCGGGGGGGAGGTGGATGCCCAGCTAGATCAGGGTTTCTCCACCAGAAGTAGAAGCCGGTGCTGCCGAATTCGGCGAATCGGTCCGGAAGGTCCGGAACACTTTCAGGAAGGTGCCTTTCATGGCTCAGTTTCAGGATGAAGTGAAGGCTGTCGCGGCAGCCAATGTAATGGAGACCTCTATCGCGTCCGTCCGTCGGACGTTGCAGGAGATCACGTCGTCTATCGAAGCGTCACGGCCCGGCTGGGTGGGTGACGCGCAGACTCAGTTCGACAAGGTGTCCACCCAGTGGAACCAGGAGTCCGCGGATCTGAACCAGAAGCTCGATGCGATCCACGAGGCAGTTCAGAGCGGCACCCAGGGCCTGTCGCAGATGAACCAGGCCAACGCCGCAGAGTTCACAGTTCTCAAAGTCTAATCGCAAACTTTATAAACGGAGGCAATCATGTCCGAACAGCTTTATAACCCGACTTACATCAACCCGCTGATCACTTCGCTTCGTGACGAGGTCACGAAGCTGAACACCGTCGCGGGCGAGATGGAGCACGGCTACACCGAGATGCAGAACGCCTGGATCGATCCGAATTCCGGCGAGACCAGTGAGTCCTTCACCGGTTTCAACACCGTGTACCAGGTCTGGAAGACCGACTTCAGCGACACCGCGGCTCAGCTGACCGACCTGGCGAACAAGGTGGAGACCGCGCTGCAGAACGCGACCACCACCGACCAGAAGGTCGGTGACTGGTTCATCCAGTAGCGGCCATCGGCTAGGCACCCCTTTCGAACAACCGAAAGGGGTGCCTAGCCATATCGGCGACTACTGTGCACCGGTTCGAATAGTTCATTGGAGGAACAGTGCCTGCCCAGCTGACCACCCGCGCGCAGGTCAACGGCTACCGCTTCTTATTGCGCAGGCTGGACCATGCCCTGATCCGGCGTGATGTGCGAATGCTGCACGACCCCATGCGTTCTCAGTTGCGCTCACTGGTGGCCGGTGCGATCCTCGCACTGCTGATCGTCGCCGGGGCGGCGATCATGGCGTTTCTGCGGCCGCAGGGCGCGATCGGCGATGCGAATATCGTCATGGGGAAGGACAGTGGTGCGCTCTATGTTGTTGTCCGGGACAACAACAAGAACATCACCGCGCTTCATCCGGTGCTGAATCTGGCGTCGGCCCGGTTGATCACCGGGAGTAGTGAAACGCCTACTTCGGTGAAGGATCGCAAGCTGGATTCGGCGCCACGCGGGCCTATTCTCGGCTTGCCAGGTGCGCCGGGGGCGCTGCCTGGTTCGAAGCAGAGCGAACGTTCGGATTGGACGCTGTGCGACACGGTGCAGCTGTCCAAGTCGGGTAGCGCGATTTCCTCGCCCGGTGTGGTGACCACGTTGGTTGCCGGTCGGCCGCACGTGAACGCGGTGATCCGCGAGGCGGATCCGGCGGCGACGCTGCTGGTGAGCCGGGGTGACAAGACCTACCTGATCTACGACGGCAAGCGCGCCGAGATCGACACGAAGAACACGGCGATCGCACGGACGCTGCGGCTTTCGGAGTATCAGCCTCGGGCGGTGAGCACCGGGCTGCTCGATGCCGCGCGGGAGGTGCCCGTGTTGACCCCGCCGAACATCGCGCTGGCCGGTCAGCCGGGGCCGGGCAGGTTGAGCGACGTGCCGATCGGTGGCGTGATCAAGGTGTCCACCGCGGAGGGGGAAGCGCTGTATGTCGTGCAGGCCGGTGGCGTGCAGCGGATCTCGCCGTTCACCGCGCAGGTGATCAGGAACGCGAATTCCCAAGGGATGTCGGAAATCAAATCGATGCCGCCGGACATCCTCGATGGCATGGCGACGGTGTCGGGACTGCCGGTGAACGAGTTCCCCGACGAGATTCCGAAGATTCTCACGGCGGAGGACGCTCCGGTGGCCTGCCTGTCGTGGACTAAGGCGAAGGCGATCCCGACCAAAGCCCCGGATGCCACCGAGGCGCCCGCCGACCGGGCCGTTGTCACGCTGCTGGCCGGTACCCGGTTGCCGCTCCCGGACTCGGCGAAGGCGGTGACCGTGGCCACCTCGGACGGCACCGGAGACCGGATCGACGGTGCGTACATCCCGCCGTCGTCCGGCGAGTTCCTCCAGATCACGGGAATCAGCTCGGGCAGCCCGCGACGTGGCAGTTTGTTCTACGTCGCCGACAACGGAATCCGTTACGGCATCCCCGATCTCGATACCGCCGAAGTCCTCGGCCTCGGACGTACCCCGAAGCTGGCTCCGTGGGAGATCGTCGGCCAGCTCGTGCCGGGAGCGACGCTGTCCAAGCAGTCGGCTCTCACGAAATACGACTCCCTGCCCACCGGCAGCTGAGCCCGTCGACACAACAGAGCCCGTCCAGCCGACCCGGCCGGACGGGCTCTGTTGTCTGCAGGGGACCGCTCAGGCCCCGAGGTAGTACTGCTCGGTGGGCGTGGTGACCAAGGTGGCGGTAGCCTTCGAGGCCGGGGTATGCACGGTGATCGTGGTGGCTGACCGAGGATCCTGGATGATGGTGACATCGACTTCCGGCCTCGGTACCGAGGTGAATTCGCGGGCGATATTCACAACGGTCGCCGATCCGGGAGGTGCGGAGGCCGGAACACCGTCGAACACGATGACGATCGCGGGCGCGTGTGGTCCGCCGCCGGCGGGCGTCACCCGGGCACCCGCATTGCGCGGTGCCAACGTAAGAGCGTTCGGCGCACCGACATTGGCGACCATCGTGTGCCACGCGGCCGGACGATCCGTGTGGACGATCGCACCGGCTCCGAGCGCGATCGCGCGCAGAATCACTTGCTGGGCCAGATAGAGGTTGCCGACGATCTCGATCCGGCGGCTGCCGACACCGACCAGCGGAATGGCGACGCCCCGGCCCGAGCTGTCGGCACCGATCAGCTGCCCGCATCCGGTGGTGGGGATGCTGAGGTCGGCGAGCGCGTCGAGCCCACCCCGATAGCCCACCGCCCCGGTGTCGCGGCTGCCGATCGGCAGGCTGTCGGCCAGGGCCCAGAGCTGACGGCGGGGCAGCGGTCGCAGGCCCGCCAGCGGTACTTCCTCGAATTCGGTATAGGTGTCGTAGCGAACTCGCGCGTCCACTTCGATCATCCTGCGCCGCTGCCCGAGTCGGGCTCGGGTGTCGTCGCCGGAGAGCAGCCGTACCATCACCGTTGTCGCCAGACTCGGCACCGCCCACACCCGCGCGAAGCCGTCGGCGGTGATGAGTTCGTCGCCGATCTGGTAGCTCGTCAGAAATACGTCGGCTTGCTCCAGGGTGTCGGGGCGTTCGTCGAACTGGTCGATAGCGATGCCGCGACTGAGTTCCCTGATCGCGACGCTCATGTCGGCCGAGGTCAGAATCGCGGCCTTGATGCCGTTGGTCGCGAGCCGGTTGGTCACCCGCAGGGTCGCGATGATGGCCGCGCGCAGCGTGCCTTCGTGTCCGCTGCCCCGGTTGGCGATGGCCTCGGCGTTGGCCAACGGATCGAGGCGGAGCACGATCCACATGGTGCGCTGGGCGATGGCGGGCAACGGGCCGAGGATCTGGTCGTACATGCGGCCCAGCGGTGCCACCTGGGCGGCGTACCCGGTGAGCACGGCGTCGGTGCTCGTGGTCCGGGTCCCGGTGCTCACCACATCGATGGAGTCGAGCGCGATATCGAATTGCCGTAGGCAATGGGCGATTTCGGTGAGCGGCAGCACCTGATCGGTGCTGAGCGAACCACGGTCGAGCAGGGTCAGCGTGTCCGGCGGCGAGTCCACGCGCAGCATGGTGACCAGGCATCGGCCGTCCCAGCGCACACCGGCGCTGCCGCCGTCGGGTAGTGGAACGTCGAAGGTCGAATCCTGTTCGATGATGGTGCGGGTGCGCCGGCGCCACCGGTAGTGGACCCAGGCGCCGATCCGCAGACCGATCGGCACCCCGCGCACCGGAGCGAATCCGCAGGCGGCCACCACGAGGCAGACGATCATCGTCGCCCACCACGGCGCGTCGAGCGCGATCGAGATCAGCGACGCCGCGACCTCGATGAGGGCCATCGGGATGACCAAACCCAGTGGTAGGTGCCGAAACAACCAGAACTCCTGCGAGCTCAACCCGGCGGTGCCGGGCTCCTCGGGTTCCGGCTCCTGGGATGTCCGGTCTTCTGACAGCTGCTGAATACTCACCGATCTCCCCCGACCCGAGCGCATCACCGACAGCTGTGCGCTCGTCTGCCTATCTCAGTTGGTGTCCGCGCAGGTCGATCCCGAGCCGCGCGGGTGCGCCGCGCGCTAGTTCGCCGAAAACCCCAGCGAGGCCAGCAGCCCGTCCAGAGCCACCGCCATGTCGGGTTCCTCGATGCGCATCAAAACCGAGTCGTCGACGTCGGCCAGGTCGAGGGAATCGTCGTTGGCGAGCCGGAACTCGCGTTCTTCCTCGGCCGCCTCGACGACATTGCGGATGAAACGGCCGTTGCCCGCGAGGTCGACACCGCGGCGAGGCTGGCCGCTCTGATCGGTGCTGTGTGTTTCGTACAGATCCCGGCAGGCGAGGACCAGTCGGTTGAGCGCGCCTTCGGAGAGCGTGGAGTCACGTGACGCCGCGATCACCTCACCGATCTGACCGAGCTCTTCCGGCGTGTAGGACGGAAACTGCAACCGCTTCGAAAAGCGCGATGCCAGACCGTCGTTCGCGGCGAGGAAACGGTCGATCTCGCCGTCGTAGCCGGCGATGATCACCACGAGCCGGTCGCGGTCGTTCTCCATACGGGCCAGCAGGGTGTCCACGGCCTCACGTCCGAAGGCGTCACCGCCGGACAGGCCGGTCTGGATGAGCGTGTAGGCCTCGTCGATGAACAGCACGCCGTCCATCGCGCTGTCGATCACCTTCTCGGTCTTGAGCGCGGTGCCGCCGAGATTCTGGCTGACGAAGTCGACGCGCTTGGCCTCGACGACCTTGTCGGTCTTGAGAATGCCTACGCCGCAATAGATCTTGGCGACGACCCGCGCGATGGTGGTCTTGCCGGTTCCCGGTGGACCGGTGAACGCGAGATGCTGTCCGCGAGGCGCACTCGACAAACCCTTCTCCGCGCGGATCCGGGCCAGCTGGGCGGTGGACTGCAGCTTGGCGACCTGCGTTTTGACCGAGGCCAGCCCGATCTGTTTGGTCAGTTCGGCGCGCGCCTCGGCGAGCACGGACTTGGCCCGATCCTGGATTTGCGCGTCCTCGAGATCGGACATCGACGGCGCCGAGGCCGGATCCCACTTGTCGGTCCTCGCTTCGAGGGCCTCGCGGGTGGTCACCGTGAGCCGGTAGGTCTTGTCCCGCATGGCAGCGGTGTTGGCCTCGAAGTCCGGTGCCTGCGAATAGACCTGCTCGAAAAGTTTCTGCGCTTCCTCGGCCTTGCCGGATTCCCGCAGGCACAGGCCGCGACAGAACATGGCGGTGGTGCGGGCCGCGGGAATGGGGCCCGCCTCGGCTTGCTCGAGCCGCCGGATGGCCTCACCGAACAAACCGAGTTGCGCACAGGCCGAACCGACCATGACGTGCGCGCCCGCGGCCAGATACGGGTCGTCCCATTCGGCGGATCCTGGCAGCACCGACATCACGTCGGACCAGCGTTGCGTCTGGTAGTGCAGGACGCCGCGGATGTAGGCGCAGATCCGGTCGTCGGCGAGTTTGTCGGGATCGGCCGGTTTCGCGACCCGATGCGCGGCCAGTTCGTCGAGGACCCGCTCGGCGTCGCCGTACTGCTTGTCCGCGATCAGATGTGCCGCGTAGGCGAGCCAGATCTCGGTGAAGCTCGACAGCGGGTAGTCGATGTAGAGACCGGGTGTGAACCGGCCCGCGAGCTGACGCGGCGCCAAACCGACCCTGCGCTGCTCGCGATTGAGTGAAATGGTGCTCGTCCGGTGCAGATTGACGAGTACTTCCTGGGTGAGTTCGCCTGCGGCGGCGCGGCCCAGCCAGGCGTCGCACATTCCGTCGTCCCATTCGGTGGCTCGCGTGAATGCCAATCTCGCGTACTCGAGGTCGCGGCTGGATTCCTGTCCGTCGATGCTCAGGCCGAGCGATAGGACCCCCGCGTCGAATGCCCGTTGTGCCTGGCGAATATCAGCCATCCGCGCTTCCCCCGAAATCTTTGTTCCCCGTGTAGCTTTCGCCACTGTAGCGTCCGAACGTCGTGGCCGTGCACCGACTCGAACGGTCGGATACATTATGAACGATTGCCCGATTCGGGCAAACCTGACATGCAGGGGGAGTAGTTAGCAAGTGTCAGCACAATCGAGCGGTGGCCTGGGAACCACCGAACCCGAATTGTGCCGTGTGTCCGTCATCGGGGGAAACACCCAGCTCGACGTCGGCCTACCGGCAAATGTTCCGATCATCGCATTCATCGACGACCTGGTGGCCCTGATCGAGTCACGGGATCCGCAGCAGCCCGATCAGGAGGACGGCGCGGCGCCGTTGGAGGCGCGTCACCACACGCTCGCCCGGCTCGGCCGCGACGCGCTCGCGCCCAACCAAACACTGTCCGAGGCAGAGGTTTTCGACGGCGAGCTGCTGGTGTTGCGGTCGGTAGCCTCGACCGAATCGCCGGCGTTGTTCGACGATGTCATCGATGCCGTTTCCCGGCTGACCGCCGAGGTGTTCCATGGCTGGTCGGCGGACGCGGCGCGGATGGTCGGCTTGGTTCTCGCCGCGATCGCGATCGTCGCCGGTCTCGGGCTTTCCGCGCTGACCCGTGGCCAGGGGGCCGACCTGATCGCGCCGATCATGCTGGCCGGTGGGGCGATCGGCTCGCTGGTCGCCGCGGTGATCGCTGTGCGCAAGCTCGGTGCCGAGTTCGTCGGCGCCATGCTGGTGCTGTACACGCTGCTGCTGGTTTTCGGGACGGGCGCGCTGATCGTGCCGGGAGCCCTTGGCGCGCCGCACGTTCTGCTCGGCTGCACAGCCACTTTCGTCGCCGCGATCGGCTGCTATCGCCTCGCGCGGGTGGGGACGACGATGATCGCCGCGGCCGGGACCGTGAGTGCGCTCGGTGCCGTTACGGCCGCGGTCCGGTTGTTCTGGGAGCCGAGTCTCGACTCGATCGCCGCCGGACTCGTGGTCGGTGCGACCGTGCTCTTCTCCGCGGCGGCGAGGCTGGCGGCGGGCTTCGCCAAGCTGCCCATCCCACCCGTCCCCACGGCCGGCGCGGCGATCGACCCGGCCGACCACGAGCCGCGCCCGACGATCGAGGGCATCGGCGCGATCGGTGCGACCGTGCTGCCCTCGGCGACCGGCCTCGGCCTCAGAGCCCGATACGCCAACAACTTTCAGACCGGAATCGTCGCCGCCGCCGCGTTCGTCGCGGCAGCGGCCGCAGTCGTCGCGGCCGACCCGTTCGGTGACGCGGGGCGCCCCGGAATCGCCCTGGCGGTTGTCACCGCGACGATCCTCTGCCTGCGTGGCCGCTCGTTCGCGGACCTGGCCCAGGCATGCGTCATGATCACCGCCGGTTGCCTGAGCTTCATCGCGCTGATCGTCACGCTGGCGCTCGGCGACTCGGACATGCTGCTGACCTCGGTCGGGTTGCTGTTGTTGTTCGCGATCGGCTCGGTGGTATTCGGTGTCCTCGGGCCGCACACCGAGGCGACCCCGCCGACACAGCGCGCCATCGAGATCTTCGAGTACATCCTGATCATCTCGATGGTGCCGCTGGTGGTGTGGATCATGGATGTGTATTCGATCGCCCGAAATCTATGACGCGCCGAGTACCCGCACGCCGCACAAGAGTGCGAATGATTTGTGCGGCAGCACTTCTCGTGGCATCGACACCGATCGTGGCGCAGCTCGGCGGACAGCAGGCCGCCGCCGCACCGCTGTTGCCGACGATTCTGCCGCCCGGAATCGACTCCGCCGCGCTCGGTGTCGCCCAGGACATCAGCGGACGGGCCGCACCGCTCGAACCGACGGAGCAGCGAACGGTCTGCGCTCAGCCCCGCCTGATCGGCTCACCGCCGAAGGAAGCACCTGTCGCGCAACGTGTGCTCGACCTCGAGTCGGCCTGGCAGTTCAGTCGAGGTGCCGGTCAGAAGGTCGCTGTCATCGATACGGGAGTCAATCGGCATCCGCGTCTGCCAGCCCTGCAGAGCGGTGGGGACTATGTCGCCGATTCCGACGGAACAGTGGACTGCGACGGTCACGGCACCCTGGTCGCGGGCATCATCGCCGCGCGGCCGAGCCCGGACGACGCCTTCGTCGGGGTGGCGCCCGAGGCCGAGATCCTGGCCATCAGGCAGCTCAGTCTCGCGTACCAGGCCAAGAACAAGCGGGGCGACCCGCCACCGGGCACCATCGACGACTCCGGCTACGGAAACGTGCTCACGCTGGCGGGGGCGGTCGTGCGCGCTGTCGATTTCGGTGCGACGGTCATCAATATCTCCGAGGTCGCCTGTGCGGAGGCCGGTAGCGACACCGCCGACGGCGCGCTCGGTGCCGCCGTTCGTTACGCCTACGAGCGCAATGTGGTGGTGGTCGCGGCCGCCGGAAATGTGCAGAGCGACGGTGGGTGTGCGGCGCAGAACGACGGCACCGGCTGGGGGAGCGTGAAGACGATCGCGAGCCCGGCCTGGTTCTCGCCGTATGTGCTCGCGGTCGCGTCGGTGGATCCGAGCGGGGCACCGTCGGAGCTGTCGCTCAACGGCCCGTGGATCGGTGTCGCCGCGATCGGCAGGCAGATCGTTTCCCTCGACAGCAAGCCGGGCGGTACCGGATTGGTCGATGCCGTCGAGACATCGGAGGGACCGGCCACGATCGAGGGGACAAGTTTCGCCGCACCTTATGTCGCCGGCCTGGCGGCGCTGGTGCGGGCGAGGTTTCCGCATCTGACTGCGCAGCAGGTCATCGACCGGATCGTCCGGACGGCGCACCAGCCGGGTGCGGGCCGCGACGACCGGATCGGTGCGGGCCTCATCGATCCGACCGCCGCACTGACCGACCAGTTGCCCGATCTCCCGATCAGCGCGAACGCGCAGAGCCCGCAGGCGTATGTGCCGCCGCCGCCACCCGCGGCCGAGAGCCCATGGCCTCGGCGCATCGCTGTCTTCGGGTCGTTGGCCTGCCTGAGCGGTCTGGTGATCGGCTTCGCGGCCGCGGCGCCGTACCGGCGTAGGCAGGCGAATGAGCAACTGCCCGAATTTGATTCGTAACCCGGAGGGGGAACCATGGTTACCGAAGGTTTTGTCAGACGCCCACGGATAGCACCACCGAGGGCACCGGGGGGCGAAGTGACGCTGAGCCCGCCGCCGGAGATCCAGCGACCGATTCCCACCCCGATGCTGCTGAAGCTGATGCCGGTGGTGATGGTCGTCGCGGTGGTCGGCATGCTCGCGATGTTCGTGATGATGGGCCGCAACCTGCTGGCCAATCCCATGATGATGATGTTTCCGATGATGATGCTGATGTCCATGGTCGGCATGTTCGCGGGCATGGGACGCGGCGGCGGCCCGAAGGCGGCCGGTGAGCTCAACGAGGAGCGTAAGGACTATTTCCGTTACCTCGACCAGATCCGCAAAGACGTGCGCCGGACGGGTAACAAGCAGCTGGAAACCCTGATCTGGAGCCATCCGGCCCCCGCCGACCTGCGGTCGCTGCTCGGCACCCGGCGGATGTGGGAGCGCAGGCCCAACGACCCCGATTTCGGGCACGTTCGGGTCGGCCTGGGCAGTCATCGTCTCGCCACCAAGCTGGCCCGCCCGGAGACCGGTCCACTCGAGGATCTGGAGCCGGTATCGACCGTGGCGTTGCGACGCTTCGTGCGCACCCATTCGGTGGTGCATCTGCTGCCGACCGCGATATCGCTTCGCGCGTTTCCGGCGATCAATGTCGGCGGGTCGATCGAGGACGCCCGTGGCCTGATGCGGGTGGTGCTGATGGAGCTCACCGCTTTCCATGGGCCGGACCACCTGTCTGTCGCCATCGTGTGCGCCGAGGCCGACGGGCCCGCGTGGTCCTGGGCGAAGTGGTTGCCGCATCTGCAGCATCCCACCGTGAAGGACGGAATGGGATCGGCGCGGATGATGTATCAATCCCTCGCCGAACTCGAGACCGCGATGGGCGACGAGCTCCTCGACCGTGGCCGGTTCATGCGCAACTCCCAGGTGCCCGACGGTCGTTCGCATCTCGTGGTCGTCATCGACGACGGGTATGTCAGCGGCTCCGAGCGTCTGATCAGCGAATCGGGCCTGGACGCGGTCACCGTCTTCGACCTGACCGCACCCGAGAACGGTCTGGCCGCTCGACGTGGGTTGCAGCTGGTGGCCGTCGCGGACGAGCTCTTCGCGCGCAGCGCCGCCGGGACGGAGAAATTCGCCACCGCGGATCTGGTCACCGTGGAGGAGGCCGCGACGTTCGCCAGGCACCTGGCCCGGTATCGGCTGGCCACCGCGGCCCAGATTGTCAGCCTCGGCGACAACACGTCGGGGTCGACCGATCCCGGTCTGATGGCCTTGCTGCGGATCCCGGACGCGGCCCAGATCGACCCGGCCCAGGTGTGGCGGCCGCGCACCGGCCGTGAGCGGCTGCGGGTACCGATCGGGATCACACCCGACGGCAGCCCGGTCGAGCTCGACATCAAGGAATCCGCCGAGAACGGTATGGGCCCGCACGGCTTGTGCATCGGTGCCACCGGCTCGGGCAAGTCGGAATTCCTTCGGACGCTGGTGCTTTCGATGGTCACGACACACTCGCCCGACCAGCTGAACCTCGTGCTCGTCGACTTCAAGGGTGGCGCGACCTTCCTCGGCCTCGACCCGCTTCCGCACGTCGCCGCGGTGATCACCAACCTCGAGGACGAACTCGAACTCGTCGACCGCATGAAGGACGCGCTCGCCGGTGAGATGAACCGTCGTCAGGAGCTACTGCGTTCGGCGGGCAACTTCGCCAATGTGAACGACTACGAGAAGGCGCGTGCGGCAGGCCAGCCACTCGACCCACTGCCCGCGCTGTTCGTCGTGGTCGACGAGTTCTCCGAACTGCTCTCGCAGAAGCCGGATTTCGCGGACCTGTTCGTCATGATCGGTCGGCTCGGCCGGTCGCTGCACGTGCACCTACTGCTCGCCTCGCAGCGGTTGGAGGAGAACAAGCTGCGCGGCCTCGATTCACACCTGTCGTACCGGATCGGTCTGCGCACCTTCTCCGCCAACGAATCCCGCGCGGTACTCGGGATCACCGACGCCTATCACCTCCCCGGCGTCCCCGGTTCGGCCTATCTGAAGAGCGACTCGGCGGATCCGTTGCGATTCAACGCGACCTATGTGTCCGGCGCGTATATCGCGCCGCGAACCGTCACGCGTCGATCCAACGGTGAGGTCGTTCTCGACCTGCCCGCCCGCGTTTTCACCGGTGCGCCGGTCGAGTTGCCGGAACTTCCCGAACGGGCACCGGAGCCTGCGGACCTGGACGACCCACTCGGGCTGCCGCCTTCACCGGACGAGGGCGTGCCGGACACATTGCTGCAGGTCGTCGTGAAAAGGCTTGTCGGACACGGCCGCCCGGCGCACGAGGTGTGGCTGCCGCCACTGGAGGAATCACCGTCGGTCGACATGCTGCTGCCCGAACCCGATTGGCGTTCGCCGGTCAACCGCAACGGTCAGCTGGTGATGCCGATCGGCATCATCGACAAGCCGTACGAACAGCGCCGTGACGTGCTCACGCTCAATCTCGCAGGCGCCCAAGGCAATATCGCGGTGGTCGGTGGCCCGCAGTCGGGCAAGTCGACCACCCTGCGCACCATCATCATGGCCGCGGCCGCCACACATTCACCGGTACAGGTGCAGTTCTATTGCCTGGACTTCGGTGGCGGCAGCCTGGCCGGTCTGGTCGGACTTCCCCACGTGGGCTCGGTGGCGAGCAGGCAAGACGTCGACCTGGTCCGGCGCACCATCGCCGAACTGAGCACGCTGGCCCGCCAGCGCGAGGAACGGTTCAGCGCGCTGCGGATCGAATCGATGGCGGACTTCCGGCGGCGGAAGTTCTCCGCGCTCGCCGCGAACGGTGGGGTGCTGCCCGCCGACCACCCGCTCGCCGACGACCTGTTCGGCGACGTGTTCCTCGTCATCGACGGCTGGAGCGTGATCCGCGAGGAGTTCGAGTCGCTGGAGACCCAGATCAACGGCCTCGCCGAGCGCGGGCTCTCCTACGGCATCCACGTGATCATCGCCGCTTCTCGCTGGGCGCAGATCCGCCCCGTTGTCAAAGACCAGATCGGCACCCGCATCGAGCTGCGGCTCGGCGACCCGTCCGATTCCGAAATGGGCCGCCGCGCAGCCGTTCTGGTTCCGGTCGGCCGTCCCGGTCGAGGACTAACCGCAGACCAGCTGCACCTGCTGATCGCACTACCTCGCCTGGACTCGGACTCCGACCCGCAGACCGTGTCCGACGGAGCGGCCCGCGCGAAAGCCGACCTCGTCGCGTTGTACGGCGACGTCCGGGCGCCCGCGGTGCGCATGCTGTCACACCAGATCGAGCGCACGGAACTGGTCGACCGAGCCCGCGCCGAGGGCATACAGCTCGGCCCGACCAGGGTGATCGTCGGCATCGGCGAATCCGAACTGCAGCCACTTGTCCTCGACTTCGGCACCGAGCCGCACTTCATGGCCTTCGCCGATGTCGAATCGGGCAAGACGACCCTGCTGCGCAACATCGTGATGGGAATCATCGAGAACTCCACGCCGGAGGCCGCCAAGGTAGTTCTCATCGACTACCGGCGAACGATGCTCGGCGTGGTGGACGAGGCCCACTTGGCCGGTTACTCGTCGACATCGCAGACCGCGGGAACGCTGGTCAAGGAAATCGCGCACTACATGAGCACCCGGCTGCCCGGTGACGACATCACCCCGCAGCAACTGCGCGAACGCAACTGGTGGACCGGGCCCGAGTTGTATGTCGTGGTAGACGATTACGACATGGTGGCCGGTGCCAGCCCAGCCTCAGACCCGCTGGCTCCCTTGCTGGAGTACTTGCCCCAGGCGCGTGACATCGGACTGCACCTGGTCATCGCCCGCCGTGCCGGTGGTGTCTCGCGAGCATTGTTCGCCGGCGTGCTCGGTGCAATGAAGAACATGTCGGTCGACGCGTTGGTGATGAGTGGTCCACGAGACGAGGGGCGGATCTTCGGCGATGTGCGCCCGTCCAAGCTGCCGCCCGGACGCGGCATTCTTGTCTCGCGTACGCGTGGGGAAGAGATGATTCAGATCGCACATCTGCCGCCGTTGTAAGCAGAGGCACAGGTGACGTGCCGTCAACCAGTTCGCCACCGAGCGGCCTGGCACGCCCGGATAGCGATGCGGCCGAGCGAAATTCATGGCTCGGTGATCACCGTGAGGGCACGCTGTGCGGTCTCGTCATCGACCTCAGCGACTCGGAATCCGTGGTCGATGGCGTGCTGGATCAGCCCGGGTTCCGGGGGGAACCTGTGTTTGCGCAGGTAATGCGGAACGGCGCCGGACCAAATCCAGGTGCCGTCGGTATGGAAATTCAAGGGGACATCGTGGTCGCCGGGGACGAATTCATCGGCGTCGAAACTGCGGGCGGACAGAATGATCGGGGCTGACTCGAGGTAGGTCAGCAGGGGTGTGAGGATCTCGTGGGGCACGGGTGGTCGGTCGGCGACAGGCCTGCCGTCGGCGCCACGTCCGTCGTAGACGTGTGCCAGACGCGGAACGCCGACTCCTGATGTCCGGAGCCGTGCGACGACTTCCCTGGCGTGCGACAGTCTGTCGTCGTCGACGGCGATTGGGGGAAACTCGTTGTCGATGATGTGTCGCTTGAGTTCGCGGGCCGGTGGAAAGCCGTGCTTGCGAAAGTAGTGGGGGACGGCGCCGGCCCAGATCCAGGCTCCGTCGGTGCGGTAGTTCAGCGGTACGTCGAATGCGCCCGGCGCGAATTCGTCCTCGCCGAACCCCGGTTCCGACCAGATGATGGGGGCGGATTCCAGGTAGTTCAGAAGGGGTTGGTGCAGCTTCTTCAGCAGCGGGCGTCGGTGCAATGGGCGACCACCCTCTTCGTGCCCGTCGAAGACCGGGGCGACACGGGGAGATTCGGTGAAGGCTCTGCGCCGCTCGGCGCGTATGTCGGCCTTCTGGTGCCACGTGGATTCCAGCTCCGTCCGCTGGACGAAGAACTCCACTTCGAGATCTTCCGGCCACAGCGAGCGGTCCGAGCTCAGACCGTTTCGTTCGACGAAGTCCGCAAAATGATCCGACATCGCCTTGTCGCGCTCGGCGATGAATTCCAGGTCGTCAGAGTCCATGGTTCAACTCGATCCTGCCCCACCATTCGGAGCCTCGTAAGATTCGCTTTCCAAGCGTTCCGTCGTCGCCTGCCAGATCGGCGATCTCCCTCGGCTTGGGGTAGTGGTCGATATCGCCGGTACGGGTGGAGAGTCGCTTCGTCATCTCATCCAAGACCACCTGTTCCGCAGGTGAGCACCGAGGGTAGACGGAGCGAATTCTTTTCAATATGTTCTGGATCGAACTCTTCAACTTGCTGGGTGACGGATCGAAGAGAAAGTCTCGCCGGGCCCACACGTAGCCGCCCTCGCTCAGCCCCGCCTTTATTTCGACAACATCCAGTTCGGAGCGTCGGTAGTATGCGTTCATGGCAAGCGTGTAGTGGCCGGCGAACCCCTTGCCTCGAGCGGAATCGTTCAGCTTGATGAGCTGGTGGAAGAGGACTAGTTCTCCATCGTCGTTGAGATAGATGAAGTATTCGATTCTGCCGATATTCCCGGATTCGGGGTCGTGGACCGTGGCTTTCACATCGAATCGAGCCTCCATAGTGGGGAGGTTGGCGACATCATGATATTCGGCTTCATCGATCCGCACGTCGAAGGGCCCGTAACGGCCGTTCATCGCGGAGAGGATGCTCATGAGCTCGTCGTCGCTCGATCCCTCGACGAAATCACGCAGCGGCGGCATCGCGGAGAGGTCGGGTGCGACGTAGTCCACAGCCGCCGATTCGGCGACGGTCGGCGCCGCTGACAGGGTGAACGGCACATCGGCCGGCGGCTGCTGCGTCGCATTCGTCGGCTCGGCGACCGACTGCGAGGTGCTCGACTCGCGGCTCGGGTGCTCAGGTGTGGCGGCGGGCGAGGGCTGGTGGGGGTCTGTGGTGGCAGTCTCGGTCGAGGCATCCTGTGCAGACCCGGGTCGACTGCGGAAGCGGTCGCGCCAACCGCGCTCACGGGCACTGTTCGGGTCGAGTGACGAGCGGTCCGTCGCAGGGGTTCTGGGCGCGAAGCCGTCAGTGGTGGTGCGTGTGGTTGTGCCGTCGGGGTGATGGGTTATCCATTGGCCATCGGGTGGGATGCGCGGGCGGCGGTTGCCGGTCGAGTCGATCTCGAAGCCGCTGGTGTAGACGCGGCCATGTTCGTCGGTCCATGCGCGGGCTGTCGGTGCCAGGACGTCTGTGCCCAGATGGGCAGCCAGGCAGGCGGCTTCGGTGTCTGATCCGTACTGTGCGTGGGCTTCGGCGACGAGGGGACTCAGTACACGACTGTCCCGTGGGTCGGCCAACTGCTCTCGCTGTGGTTCCGCATGCGTATCCACGCTGCCGCGTGTGCCGATTCCTCGCATGTCGGTCGGTGATGACCGGTGCGCTGGTCGATCAGCATCGAGTACTCCGTCACCGGTGCCTTCGGTGACTCCAGGGACTCGACCCGGATCAGGTATTCCAGCTCGGCCGGATCGTGTCGCCGCAGCGTCAGACGCAACCGGACGCGGTGCGGGTAGATCTGCACCCCGGTCGGCGGCATACCCGATCTCATCGATTCTCGGTAACTCTCGGCCACCGCTCGCTCCGACCAACTCGGATACTGGAGGATCTGCCGAGTCCGGTTGTCCAGCACCAGCATCGGTAGGCTCATGTACTCCTCGTCCGCGAGTTCCTGGTCCGTCGGTTCCGGTGAGGCGATCCAGCCGAACTCCGCCGGGACGAGCTGCCATTTCCGGCCGTGGCCAAGTGCTGTCGACAGGTAGGTCTCGGCTTCGGCCTCGGTTCGGATCGGTTTCGGCACGGTAGATGCTCCCGTCGGGTCGCAGGACGATGACTCGTAGTTGGCCGGCATCGGAGAGAAACTTCGCCGACGGATGGTCGTCGGTGGCACCCGACTGCGGATCCCACCACACCGGGCCGTCGGCTTCGAGCGGGAACACGACGGTACTGGCATGTCCACCTTTGAGAACTCGGCTGCCGTCGGACCGGAACGCCCGCCGGCCGGCCCCGTCGATCCGTTGCCAGCGGGTGGCGACGAATGCGGCGGAGCCGGGCCCGAGTTCGGTGATCAGGTCGTGCAATTGCTGATAGTGCTCGGTGACATCGAGCGCGGGGTCGAAGTGCAGCAGCTCCGCGCCGACCCATTGCGCGACCCGCTGTGGACTCTCCCCGCTGGTGTAGCCCTGGGTGCCGTCCGAGCGGAGCTGGATCTCACGAGGGAAGGCGACTGTCGGTCGTCCGAAGAACGACGACAGGCCTGCCATCACACATTCGACGCAGTTGGTGAAGCGACCCGGAACCGACATGCCACCGTCGTTGATCGGCACCGGATCGGACCGCGGATCGAATCCGGCTCTACCGCCCGCTGTTCGCTCCACCGCTTCCTGATATGCCGCCGTTTCCAACGGCGCTATGCGTCCCGGTCCGAACTCCCGGGTTCCGGCTATATCGGGCAGGGGTGAGGCGCCAGGGGCGAGGTCGTGCCGATCGGCTGTATCTTCGGCCGGCGCGTATTGATCGCCACGATCTAGATCTCCAGTACGCCCGTCTCCGGCCAGTCGCCCGTCCGGGCTCGCTGCTCCAGAATCCAATCCGCTGCTCGAGTGTCGAGAAGCGACGTCGGGCTGTATTCCGAGTCCAGCTTGTCGATCGTCAGCAGGTATCCCGGGGCCGGTGCGCTGTCCTCGGACAGGGACTGAAGCCGGATCAGGTAGCGGACCTGCATTATTTCGTTGGACGTCAGTTGCAGGTGTACCCGCGTGAGCGGTGGATACAGCTGGTGCCCCGGTAGTGGTGCCCCGGTTTTCATCGCCTCGATGTATCGGTCGATCAAGGGATTCTTCGCCGAGCTCGGAAGGCTGGTGATCACTCCGGTTCGGGAGTTCAGAATGAATCGGGGAGTTCCGGCCGGCATGTCCAGTGGGTCCGCCGGGGTCGGCAGTACCAACGTCGCTATCCAGCCGTACTCGAACGGGTAGACCGACACGGGGTCGGTGAGCCGCAGAGCTCGGATAATGTACTGCTGGGCTTCCTCCGGCGTTCGGATCGGTGTATTCAAGTGCGGCTGTCCCATCGGGTAGTAGCGGAATGGCGGTCAGGATTCGCGCGTTCTCGACGTATTTGCTCGGGGGCCGATCCCAGGTGGCTTGTTCCTGCGGGCACCACCACACCGGATGGGGCGCGTCGAGGGGATATACAACGAGGAGGGCGTGGCCGATGAGGACGGGGGTTCCGTCCGCGCGGTACTCCAGATTGCCGTCCTGGTCCGTGTCCTGCCAACCGACGAACACTGGTGCGGCGGAACCGGGCCCGAGTTCGGCTACTTGTCGCTGCAGCATCTCGAACGAAGACGGGTCGATTTCTCGGTTGCCCCATGACATGAGGCCCGCGCGTAACCAATCAGCCATGGTGGCCGCGGTCCCGGCAGCCCTGTCGCCGCGCACGGGCGGCGCGACTTGCGGATCACCGAGAAAAGTCAGCAACGCCGACGCCACAACTGCCCAGCAGTTGCCGCCGCGACCGGGCGCGGTGTCGCCGCCAGGGTTGATCAGGTCGGCAACCGCGCTGGTTCGTGGATCGAACCCACGAACATATCCGCCTTCGGGTGCGCGAGCCGCCTGTTCCAGCGCGGCCTGCAGGGACCGACTTTCCAGTGGCGCCAGCGTTTCTCGCCCCCTGGTGGTCATGAACGCGTAGTGGGCGTCCGGGACCGCCAGCCGGAGGCCGCCCAACCGGGCTTCCCTCGTCAGTGCCTCGACATCACCCTCGTCGACGGTGAGCCCATTCGACATGGAGCTTGTCGGAGGCAGGCCGAGGTGATCGCGTAGGGCGACTGCGAGCAGCCGCGCGGCGTCGCCGATATCGGTCGTCTCGGCAGGTAGACCGAGGCGCAGGTGCGCGGTGGGCGAATCGACCGGGTCCAGAGTGAACTGATAGGGCTCGCCAGTGAGTGGTGAATACCATTTTCCGGGCCCGAAAACGATGCTCTGGGCCGCGTCCACGATCGACTGGGCCAGTTCGCCGGACTCGGACGGATCCAGCTCGAGTCGCAGCCGGATGCGCAGTTCGAAAGCTGCGTCGTCGTTGGTCGGCCCGCGGATGATGTCGTAGTGCGGACCGGTGATCACCGCAGGGGCCGTGGGTGTCACGGCCACAGTGGTGTGAGTGATCGATGGCGACCCGCCCGAGTTCGGGCCTCTGACCGGAGTATCGAGTCCATCGTCGCGTGTGCCGCCGCGAAGCTCGGCGTCGACGACATGCACCTGGCCGTGTTCGTCGACGAAGACACGTTGGAAAAGAAGCTGTTCACCGCGTGCTAGTCGTTGCCGATGGTCCTTGGCCGACAGGGCGCTCAGGTGTGGATCGGCTCCCTCGAAGGTGACCAGTATGCGGCCGGGCGCCCCCGGCAGTACACCGATCCCTTGGACAGCCTGGGTGACGCCTGCCGCGGCGAGGACATCGGCGATGGCCAGTTCAGTGGCCGCGTCCGACAATCGTTGGGCTTCGGCGCGCGCCGAGAGGTAGGACGAGAGATGCTCTGCCGCTGCTCTTTTCAGCGAGTTGAGGGCGCGGATTTCCTGATAGAGGGCAATCTGGTCGGCCTGCGGTGCACCGTCGCGGCCGACTGCTTCCCGCGCTGCGGCGATCGCCGTCTCGATGTGCTGATCGATCCGGTCGCGGGTGACGCGTGGCCCGGTTGCCGTAGCGCCGTTGTCGAGTGCGCTGTGAATTCCGGTGAGTGCGTCAGCGGCCGACTTCGCGCGCCGTATCGCCCGGGCGGCCTGGGCGGTCTGGTCGGTGATCGTCGCGGCGACCTGCGGTGAGGTCGTGTGCGGACGGGGGGTGCCGTAGAACCAGGTGGCGTCCGGTGCGCGAGAAATCTCGTGGGCTTGTTGCTCCTGTGCGACCGTTGCGGTGAATTCGTGTACGACGTCGGAAAGTTCGGCGGTCAGATGCGCACCTGCCTGCACAGGCCGGACATCGGGGCCTTCGGCCATTTCCGACACGGCCGACTGGCGGGCGGCCGCGAGTCGGGCGATCGCCTGCTGTCGAGCCTCTTCGATCCGCTCTGCGAACGCGGGATCGACCACGAATTGCCTGACGGAAGATGTTGCGGTAAGCGCGATCTCGTCGATCCGGCGGCGCGCGCTTCCTTCGATGACGTCGAGGCGCTCATTGGCGGTGCGATACCGTCCGTCCTCGCGCGGCACCTGCCAATCGACCAGGTGCGGTCGTCCCGCGTCGTCGAGTACTACCCGCTTGAAAGTGATCTCGGTGTCGGCGTCTGTGAGTCCACGCCAGCCTTGGTCGTCTACGAGGGGCTCGGTTGCGGAGTTCGTGCTCAGGACGAGCGCGCGAGGGACGTCTCCGTCGATGATGCCGATCCGGTCGGCAAGCACCCGTGCGCCGGCTGCCCGTAATGCCTCGCCTGCGGCGACGTCGTGCAGTTGACGACGAAGCTCGCGTTCAGCGGCGCGTGCATCCAGGTAGCGGGTGAGCTGTTGCTCGACATCGGCCCGGACGCCTGCCAGGCGCTCGTGCTCCCGGTCGCGCGCCAAGCACTCCCAGACCGAGCGCACCATGTCGTCCGGGCCGGTCGGCACGGTGTTCGGTTCCGGTTCCGGGCGCGTCAGCTCGGCATCGATGTGGTCGATGACACTGCGACCGAGTGCGCGCGGGCTCGGGCCCGGTGTCACCGGACCGGCTACCGCAGCGGCGATCTCGGAAATTCGGGCGGCGGCCCTGCGCTGCTCGGCTTCGGCCGCCTCGGCCCGCGCCAGGAGGCCGGATAGCGACGCTGTCGGTCTCGCCCCGGGCTCGGACGGGATCGCTGGTGTCGGATCCGGTGCGGTAGCCCGCCGTGAGAGGGGGAGTGGTGAACTCGGGGCCTCGAGCGGTTGAGGCGCGTATTTGATGTCGATGCGCCACGGCGCGGCAGGCGGACGATGGTTGTTCCAGTCGAAGCCTTGACCGATGGCGTGCCGATCAGCCTCGCGCCACAGCGCGTCCGGGTTCTCGGCGAGATACCGGCTGCCGGCCGAGCTGTTGCGGAGCAGCAGGATGTCCTCGTCCACCGGTACGCCGTACGCGAGCCGAATCCAGGCTTCCGCGATATCCGCGACGGCGTCCATTCGCTGCCGCACCGGATCTCCGGTACGACGATCGATCGCCAGATGCAGATCGCGCATCAGATAGTTCTTGATCTGCGTGATCTCGCTGTGCGAGAAGGTCGACCCGGCGAGGCGATCGGCAACCGTACCGGCGATACTCGTTTCGCGATGGACGATGGCGTCGACGATGTCCGGCGCTTGCTCGCGGAAGTCCTCGTGTAGTTGTTCGGCGACCCAGTCGGTGAGTTTCGCGAGGGTTTCGTCGTTGGCTCGGCCGAAGTCAGGATTCAGCCGTGCGATGGTCGCCTGTACTTTGTCGATGACCTTGTCCGCGTGCCGGATTCGATAATCCTCGTCGCGTGCCGCGAGGTTGGCGACGATGCGATCGATATCGTGATCGCCGGCACGGAATCGACGATATTCCGTATCCGCCCATTCCTGGACACGAGCCCATGCCTGTTGTTCCGCACGCTCGCGCTCTTGCAGCGGGATGGACGGCGGATCGAGGACCGTGGCGTGCTCGGCTGCGTCCCACTGATGGATACGCGGCTGGACATCGATGGGCGGCCGGTAGTCGGGGTTGGTTCTGCGTGCGAACCAACTCAGCTGACGGTGCCATTTGAAGGTGACCATCAGTCGCGCGGGATTGAGCGGATCGCGACGCAGCCGCATTCCCGCGAACACGCCGACCGTCTCCAGCACCAGGCGGGCGGCGTTGTAGAGCAGGCCGTCGATGGGTGACGAGTAGACATCCATCGGTACTTCGAAGTGATCCGGCGCGCCCGGCAGGGCAGGCGTGAGCTCGGTGAATACGTGTCCCGGTGGGAGCGTTTCGAAATTGCCGAGCACCGACGTCTGGAGCGGATCCATCGCCCAGCCGGTGATTCCCTTCGGCGGCTCCTTGGTCGGGTCGCGTTCCTTGCCGTCGCCGAACCACTCCGGTTCGCGGCTGTGGCCCGTCGTCCACGGCTTGGTCTCGTCGACGAACCGATGATTGCCGGTGGCGTCGAGCCAGCCGACGATCGTCGCGGGCATGTGCTGGGCGAGGCGGGTTCGTTGTGGCTCGGCGATGAGCCGCTGCGGGGACGGCACGTCGGCGAGTCGCCACCCGCCGTTGTCGTCGGCGAGTACGCGCTTGAACTCGATACTCGTGGCGGGCGTACGAAATGCGATCGCCGCCGCCGGGGACCGGAGGAGGGCCGATTCGAGGGCTGTGTCCAACTCGTGCAGCGGGGTGTCCGATGCCTCGCGGGCGGCGAACACGATCAGGCGTGGGGTCTCACCGGGGACGAGGCCGACGCGCTCGGTGAGCATCCGACCGCCCTGCTCGAGCACCTCGGATCGGCCCGCACCGCGCAGCAGTGACATCTGGTCGAGAACGCGGCCGATCGCGTTCTCGGCCAGTTCGACTCGGTGCGTGGCCTCGGCGAGCAGCTCGGTGAGGTGCTGACGTCCCAGCGGCCCGATGTTGTCCTCGGCCAGTCGGGCTGTGATGTCGTCGCGCATGACCCGGTACGGTTCGACGGCAACAGTGGCCTCGACCCGCGCCAGGGCCAGGGCATCCAGTTCCGTGAGCACCGCGGGGGAGATCGCTGTGTCGTTGGTTTCGCCGGTCGACTCGAAGATCCGTCGGCTGTAAGCCGACCAGTCCCAGTCCAGTTTGACCACTCGCCACGCGGCCGCCTGAAGTTTGGCGATCTCCTTGCGCCGGTCGATCAAGGTCTCCTCCGAGACCTCCTCGGCGACGGTGTAGTCGTCGAGGTCCACTCGCGCACCGACGTACTCGCGACCGACGATGCTGTCGGACAGCCGGCGAATGGTCGTCTCGATATTGCTCGCGCTCAGGGCTTGCGCGGGGTCATCGATCCCGAAGCGTTCGGCCCGCTCGTCCCGCTTGATCCGTTGCAGGTGACGCTCGTGATTGAGCGCGTCGCGTTGGCTGACCAGATTCTCGACCGCGTCGGCGTGACTCGCATCCGGGTCGGCACTCGACAGTGGCCCGGCCTCGATCCAGGCCGCCACGTCGGCGGCGGTCTCAGTGCGGAGGACTCGGATATGAGCTGCCGAATCGGCGAGCAGGACGCGGAGAAATTCGACCCGGGTGTCGGGACGTGCCAGCGCGGCGGACAACTCTGGGCTGCTCGTCAGAGCTTTGGTAAGCAATTGCTGCATCCGTGATCGGTCCGGGATGTCGCCGTTGGCGAGAAGCAGGATCCGGGTCGGCTCGGAACGCAGCAGCGCGACGCGCTCGGTCACCAACTCCGCACCGATCGCGGTGAGATAGTCGGCGCCTGCGAGTGCGGCGGCCGCCGCGGTCTTGACCGCGGCCTGTTGGATGCGCGGATCGTCGTAGGCGAGCGCCGACTCGGTGCGCATCGTATCCATCAGCTGGCCACGTTCTCGCGCAAGCGATTCGACACGACGCAGTGTCTGTTCGGAGAGATCGAATCGGATCGAGTGGAGGCCGGGTTCGATGCCTGTGTCCGCGCGCGCAGGATCTGGCAGGCTGCCGCTCTCCGGTCGGGCGGGTTGGGATGGAGTCGTGCCCGGTTCAGGGGTACGACGATCTCCGGCTACGTTGTCGTCGAGCTGGTTTCGCTCGGCCCGATGTGTTCGATGATCGTCGGGGTTCGGTTGTTCCGCTCGGCCGGCGCCGTCGTCATCGATTCGGCCGTGGGCAGGTACGTGTATGTCGGCTGGTTCGACCCTTGCACCGGGTGGAGCTGTGGGTTCGGGCGTCGTAGCCGGTTCTGATCGTGGTGTGGTGGTGGGCGGCGTCGGCGGGACGCGATTCTCGGTGTCGTCGATGATCGCGGGATCGGATGAGCTGGTGGGGGATTCGATTTCCGTCGCCTGTGCCTGCAGAGGGACGTCGATCGGGGTGGTGTTCGCTCCCGCGAGCGGTTCTGGCACCCGTCCACCACGCGACGCTGAGTCGACGGTGGACGCTGGTATCGGGTTCGGCGTGGTATCGGGAGTGGCGCCCGGGCGGGATGGTCTGCGTCGAATACGTGCCTCGGGGGCCGATCCGCCGCTGGGTGTGGGCGTTGCGGGAGACTTCGTCTGCGTCGACCCTGCGACCGTTGCTGCGGGCGGTGCGCCGACCTGAGGTGCGGAACTCTGTTTGATCGCTGTTGTCGCAGTGGGCGTGCTCGGTTCTGCGGACGAGGGTGTATCGGCCTGAACCGGTGTGGAATCGACGCCCGTGGCGGGCATCGCACCGCTGGTGGTCGTCGGTGCCGAGTCTCCGACGTCGCTGGTGACAGCGGATTCGGCCGTCACGCCCGGCGAGGTGGGAGCGCCGTTGTCCGGTTCCGTCGTCGTGCCGCTTGGCGAGCCGGAACCGGTCGTCTCGTTTGCTGGATGGGTGGGCGAGTCGCCTGCGACGGGGTTTGTGGTGGTCTCGGCCGATGCTGTGCCGATTTGTGGGGTAGCCGTGGGGGATTGGATGGACTCGGCGGTGGGTCCGGCAGCGATGGATGGTTCGGTCGCGGCGTCTGTGCCGAGTCCGGCTGGGACGGTGGCTGCTTGTTCGGCGGGTTGGCTGGTATGTGATGTGGAGGACGAGTTCTGAACGGATTCGGCGGGATCGGCTGTCGATGAGGCGCTGGCATCGGTGGTGTCGGTGTCGTTCGTGGTGTCGGCGGTGCCCGATCCTGCGCCGTTGCCGTTGCCGTTGCCTGTGTTTGTTTCGGTGTTGTTCGTAGGGCTGGGGTTTCCCGTGCGGGTGGTGTTGCCGGTGTAGTTCATGGGTCCGGCGTTGTCGGTGTGTCCGCGGTAGCCGTGGATGGCGGAGGGGCCGGCGCCGGAGGCGGCGCCGCCGGTGAAGGAGCGTGGGTCGAAGTCCCATTGGCCGGTGAAGGCGCCGGTGGCGAGGTAGGCGGCGGTCGCGCCGGCGAGGCCTGCGCCTGCGCCGGTGGTGGCGCCGTTGCGGGCCCCTGTCCAGCCGCCGTTGGTGGTGGGGAGTTTGCGGCCGAGGCCGAAGCCGGTGGCGCCGCCGACGCCGCCGGCGATGGCGGAGATGCCGGCGTTGAGGCCGACCGCTTTCCAGTCGTAGCCGTTGATGTGGCCGGTTGTGTTCTGGATGTGTTGGACGGTGAGTTCTTGGCTGGTGCCTTGTCCGAGTTCGACGAGGGATTCTTGGACGGTTTCGTAGACGAGTTTGACCGCTATGCGTTCGAGGACTTCTTCGGTGACGTTGGTGGTGATGGTGTGGGCGATGGCTCTGGCGAGGCGGTTGCCCATCCAGGTGAAGAGTTTTCGGGCTTGGGCGATGACGATGGCGTGGGCTAGTGGTGCGCCGGGTCCGGCGGCGGCGGCCCAGGCGAGTTCTGTGAGGAGCCAGGCGCCGGCGATGTAGAAGTTGAGTTTGGCGGCTTGGAGTTGGTCGCCGCCGGAGTCGGCGGCGGCAGCGAGTTTGGTCCAGTGGTCGGCGAGGTGAGCGAGGGATCCGTTTTTGTCGGGGCCTTGGCCGTCGATGAGGGGTTGGATCCATTCGAGGATGGATTCCCCGCCGCGGCCTCGGGGGTAGGCGGCGTTGACGGTGCCGACAACGGCTTCGAGTTCGGGAACGAGGGCCTTGGCGTCGTCGGCGGCGGTTTGGAGGTCTTTGCCCATTTGCCACATGAGGTCTTCGTTGCCGTGTGGCCAGTCGGCTCCGACGAGCCATTCCACGGGTTCGAGCCAGGACGGGAATCCGAGTGCCACAGCGGGTTACCGGTACTCGATGCGGGCAACACACCGATCGACCGGTCTGTCCCACCCGGGATACAGGTCGGCAACAGCCTTTGACATCCGAGCCCCCCACGGCTGATGTAGCGAATGTTCACGTTGCCGACGCCAACACGTCGTCACCGCCCCCACAATTGCCTTTCGGCTGGCTGCGCCGCAGCTTCAAAAATCCTCTGCCACAACTGATTCAGCCTCAGTAGAGGGTTTTACAACGCCATGTCTTTCGGCCGAAACATACGATAATGAGAGGTGAACACTACGGAACGAGATCCTGTGCGGCCCAGTGTTCGGGGCTCGGGTCGAGTTCACCGGCCCATTCCCATGCACCGAATTCAGGTAGCGCACACCAGTACTGGGTGACATCCACCGAATCGATTCTTTCGCTGACGACTCCACGCCCATGTGGCTCCACGACGACGGCCCGAGCCAAGCCGTCGAGCCTGACCTCGAAAGTCGCGAGCAGCGTGTACTCCGGTGTTTCCCGTGGTGACGGACCGGCATAGATCAGCCGTTGCTGGGCTTGATGCAGAAAGCGATCCTCGACCCACCGGAAAGTGTGGATCGCACGGAAGCGCTTGGCATCGTCGAAGAAGTGAACGGCGAAGGCGTTGTCGTTGCGGCAGACGGCGATGAGAACCCGCGGATCGTCTTGCGGTCCGAGGATCACACAGTATTGCAGGCCCTCGGCATCACGTCGGCGCGCCTGACCGGCGGAGATCACGGCTCGCGGTGTCGCTCGGACCGGGTCCCAGGCGAGGCTGTAGTGCACTTGTGGTCGGTCGGCGGCGCGCGGCCAGGTGAGCGGATTCAGATCGCGTAGCGGTTCCCAGTCGCCGAACTGGGGGGCGGTCAGCCAAAGCCGTTCCATCCTGGTGATTTCCGCTACCGATTCTTCCCGCGTCGACCGGCCGGCTTCCACGGTGACCCGCGTTGCGGTGCCGCCCGGTTCGAAGCTGTATTGCTCGGCGCGCACACCGCCGAGCCCGTCGCCGTCGTATCGATACAGGGTCAGCTGCGCCAAGAACAGCTTGGTCGGACTCTTACGCTCGAACTCGAACGACAGTCGTGGTCGCCCCTGCTCGTCGACCTTCGTGACTCGCAGTTCTTCGGCTGCCCGATACATATCGATGATGGTGTCGGGGGAGTGGGCTTCGCCGAACACCACGCTGTAAGGCGCACCGGCACGATCGCGTTCGCGGGCCTCGGCTTCGCTGAGGTGGCCGCGCGGGCCTGGCTGCTCGGACTCCCGATCCCAGCTGCGGTAGTAGCCGACCAAGGCACGCGCGAGGATGCGTCGTCCGAGTTGTGCCGTGATCGCCGCGAGCGGTTCGACGTCATCGGATTGCCGCGCGGCGCCGGCGCCCTTCAATCGAGTGGCGAGCTCGCCGAGTGCTTTGCCCACATAGGGGGCGAGGTTGTCCGGCACAAGGATCGGATCGGGATCGGTGTCCGCCCCGCGCAACAACATGGCGATATCGGCTGCTTCGGCGGTGAGCTCGACCGGACCGGCAGTCGCATTGCCGGACTGCCGGCGAAGGTGTCGAGCGGGGTCGCGAACGGGGGGTGTCGGGGTGCGCGCGGGCCGGTCTTGCGCGAGCAGATAAAGGTTGATGGTCGCGTCGCGCCATACCGGGTCGCTGGGAACTCGCCAGCCGTCGCGGCCGTCGGCAACGATGTCGAGCCAGTGGATCGCCGCGTCCCGCAATCGCCCGAGCTTGGTCCGGGAATTCGACGTCGTCGCGGCGATGGCCGACCGCCTTGTACTCGATAAATCTCGCAGGCGGGCAGCCATTTCCGTGTACTCGCCACTCGATTCGGCCAGGTCACCGCTAGGACCGAAGGCCGCGCCGGGGCCGATCCGGGTGGCGAGTTCGTCGAGCAGATCGGCGGCGATCACGACCTCCGCGTGGGAAAGCTCCACAGCGCGCCACTGCTGGTGGACTACCTCGGCCGGCTGATTCTCCGGTTCGGCAATCGAATCCTCGGGTGTGCCCATGATCGCCGAATGCAGCTGCCGCGCCACCTGGGCAAAGTGATCGTCTCGAGCGGTCTTGTCGTCGAGTAGGCGGCTCAGATCGAGCGCTGCCGCGCGGATCCGCTCGTACTCGCCGAAAGTCTCGCCCTTCGAGGAATCCACGGTGGGGATCAGGAGCTCGGCGGGCATGAGATGGTCGACCGGGTCGATGACGTCGGGTGCGGTGCCATCCGACTGCAAGCGGTCGCTCGCGGTTATCCACATCCGTGTCGGACCCGGGTAGAAGAACGGACGGCCGTAACGGGTTTGCGCCAACAGCTCTGCCGCGAGGTCGTCGGCGAGGATGCCGAGATCGGAACGTACGCCGAGCAGCCCGTACGAGATACCCGGTAGCAACCGCGAGGCCAATTCGCGCAGCAGTAATCCGGTGACGATGGCGGTCTCGGCACCGATGGTGACCAATGGTGGCTCGGGCGACGAGACGGCTTCCGCTGCCAGCAGTTCGCGCAGCGCGTTGGCCTCGTCGAAAATCGGGCGCCCGTCGACCGACCGAAGGAAAAGGCCGGGGTCGTCCGGTCCTACGACGGCCGGTGCAGGCCCACCGTGGGTTGCCCGTGCCAAAGCCGCCATCGCGGCTTGACCCGCGCCGGATCCGAGTACGTCCGACAACGGCGGCGGATTTGCAGGTTGCCCGGCATGGGCGATTCCCACTACATCGAGGACACGGATGACGGCATTACGCAGGTCGGGTCGATACACGGACATGGCATGGGTGAGCCATTCGGCACGCTCGACCGGATCGAACTCGCGCGCAAGCGGGCGGCGGACCGGAGTCGACTCGGTCAGGGTGGCGGCGAGCTTTCGGGTCCGCTCGCCCAGGGCGAGACCGTTGGTGCCGACCCCGAACGCCGCACCCGGCCGCAGGCGGGCGGCGAGCTCGCGCAACAGGTCGGCGACCAGCACCACCTGCAGGCCGGTCATTGTCACCTCGCCTGCTGCGCCATCGGCGAAACGAGACAGGAGATCGCTGTCGAGTCCGAGCGGGGAGCCCCCGTGCGCCGTGCTCAACAGATGGAGCTCCGGGTCGGGTACGCCGTCGACGCGAGGTTTGGCGAACATCACCTTGCCACGGAATTTCTGGGCAAGAGCGGTTACCGCCCCGTCGAGCAGATCCTGATTCGAATCAGGTGCGGACGCGGTATCGACGAGTGCGGTCGCCGCCCGCAGAATTCCTGGCGTGGCCAACTCGTCGTCGTGCATGACCAATGCCTCATCCCCCGCTCGAACCTCGGGTCACGCCTGCACATCGACCCCCGATTGTCGTGAATGCTACCCCCGCGGCCGTGCTGGTGAATATCTCAGCCGTACCGATCTCCGCAGGTAGACCCTGTGTGAATATTTGCCGAATACGTTGTCGTCCAAGAGATATCGCACCATCGAAGACCATCTAATCGAGGGTCGTGGTGGTCGACAGTCGCCGCTGCGCATCGGCGACGACGGGCCGGGTTCCCGATCGGATCGCCCAGGCGCTGGTTCGGCGTTGGAACAGGGCACATGACGGTCCACTTGTCGTCTGCGCGATGCGTGCGAGGCGGAAACCTGCACGCCGGTAGTAGTCGTGCAGGCCCAGGTTGGTTGTCCATGCGTCCAGGCGGACCCAGTCCCGGCGGTCCAGTTCGGCGAGTTCGGCCGCGTGCGCGAGCATGTGGTGGCCGACGCGGCGTCCGGCGAAGTTCAGGTCCACGATCATGAAATGCACGATCATCGACTCGGCCAGCTCCCAGGGCGACCACAGGCCGGGATCGGAACGCTGATTCACCGTGATCGTGCCCGCGGGTCGGTCTTCGACCTCGGCGATCCAGGTCTGGCCGGCGTCCAAGGCGCGCCCGACGGCGTCGGCGAAGATCTCGATCGGGCGGCCACGGCCCGCGACGGTCCATTGGTCCGAACCGCGCGCGGTGAGCCAGGCAGTGCGTTGCACGCGCAGGCGGCAGATCAGCGACAGGTCGCCCAGGGTGGCCCGGCGCATCCGTACCGTCATGGCAACGGCACGGCAGGCCCGGGTGCGATGCCGAGGGTTCGGGCGATGACGTCGGTGCCCGCCGCGTCGCCGAATTGGTAGGCCAGCCGGTTGCGTCCGGCCAGGGAACGGTGGCGGGTGGCGCGGGTGACCCGCTCGTGATTGGCGCCGATGCGAAGATGGTCGAGCAGGATGGTGCCGGTGGCGACGCCGAGCACGGCGGCCTCCTCCGCCGTGGCCGCGCGGGCGAGCACGGTGTCGCGATGCGCGGTCTCGCCGTGGCCACGGTCGGCGAGCCGGCGCGTAGTCCCCTCGGGGATGTCGTGCGGGGAGTCGATACCCGCCGACTCGGCCAGATCGCGCGGGTAGAAGCTCACCTCCCACGACCACGGCTCGTTGTCCAGATACTGCACCACGGTGCGGGCGAGCACCCACGAGTCGACCGGCACGCCGAGCCAGAGCGCCACCTGTTCGTCGGCCGGCTCCATCCTGGTGCTGAATTCCTTGGCGGGTTCCCGGTTCGCCGCGCGCGCGATCTCCTCGAAGATGTCGTGCGCCGAGCGCGGACGATCACGCCGGATGTGGTCGGTGACCACGGATTCGAGCACTTCCTGGTTTCGAACGATGGTTCCGCGGGAAGTCGCTGTATAGACCAGGTTTTCGGCGACGAGAACCTGGATGGCGTTGCGCGCGGTGGTGATCGAGACCTGCATCTGCTCGGCCAGCTCGGAATGACTGGGCAGCCGGTCGCCCGGTTTCCAGGTACCCGCGCGGATCTCCTCGCGGAGGAGGTTCGCGATCCGCAGATAGGTCGGACCGTCCGCCATCATGCTCCTCGGTAGGTCGTGCAGGTAACGAAGTGTACTCGTCTGGGTTACCTACGGCCGAGTAATGCTTGACAGTGAGCTTGCGAGGTTTATTGTAATGAACGTCCTGATCCGGTGCTGTGCGGCGACGACGGCGAGGCAACGTGGCTGGTGCGGAGAGTTCTACGGTTGTAATGGCTTTCCCCGACACATTGCGATGTGTCGATTCCGCAGGTTCTCAGGCTGATACCGGTTTACTGCCCTTTTCCGACCTACTGGTCCGGGCATGTCGCGGGCACCGGGTGGTCGGTGGGCCGCTGCTGTGGTTCGCACGCGACCTCGCGGTGCTGCACGAGAAGCGGGTCGTCGGCCGCGGCGGCCGCGTCGAGACCGACGCCGTGGTGTTGCGTGAGATCGATTGCCGACGAAGCGAATTGGTCCTCGCCATCGACGACTGGGTGTTGCGCGGCGTGCCGCAACATCGACTGGGCGCCACGCTGCACACCGAAACCATCGGCGCGGTCATCGACCGGTTGGCGGAGTCCTCGGTGCGGGCTCACCACGCGCTGATGACGCTGGACGCCAACGACGAGCTGCTGCACAGCGCCTGGCACCACCTGGCCGAATTGGCCGACGCCTACGACGATCTGGTGCGCGATGTGCTCGCCGGGCGGCGTCGGCTGCCCGAATGGTGACCGCTCAGCGGTAGCGGTTGTGTTCGGCGCCGAACTCGTCGGCGACCGTCGCGGCCAGCTCCACATACGCGCGCTTGGTGGACTTGTGCAGGCGGTGCAGGTCGATCTCGGCGCCCTCGGACAGGTGCTCGTCGAACGGGATGATGTGCACGGCACGGCAGCGCGACAGGAAGTACTCCCGCAACTGCTGTACACCGACATTCGGTGAACCCTCACGTGGCAGGTTGATCACGACCACCGCATTGCGCACGAGGTGGTCGTGCCCGTGCAGCGACAGCCAGTCGAGCGTCGCGGCGGCGCTGCGGGCACCGTCGATGGCCGCCGACGAGATCAGCACCAGCGAATGCGCCAGGTCGAGCACGCCGTTCATCGCCGAGTGCATCAGGCCGGTGCCGCAGTCGGTGAGGATGATGTTGTAGAACCGCTGCAGAATGCGGGCGACGGCCCGGTACTCCTCGTCGTTGAACGACTCCGAGGCGGCCGGATCGCGTTCGCTGGCAAGCACTTCCAGCCTGCTCGAACTCTGCGAGGTGTGCCTGCGCACATCCGAGTACCGTTCGATCGCCGGATCGAGCAGCAGGTCGCGCACGGTCGAGCGGGTCTGGATGGCCACGCGCTGGGACAGGGTGCCGAAGTCCGGGTTGGCGTCGACCGCGATCACCCGGTCACCACGGATCGACGCGAAGATCGACCCGAGACCGGTGGTGGTCGTCGTCTTGCCGACACCACCCTTGAGCGAGAGCACCGCGATCCGGTAATCACCACGCACCGGCTGCCGGATACGGGCGACCAGTTCCTGCAGGCGCCGCTCCTCGGCCGACATTCCCGGGTTGATCGCACCACCGGAAACATGGTGCACGGCCTTACGCCATCCGCTGCCCGGTGCCTTCTTGACTCGCTTGACCGGCACATTGTCCAGTGACGGAGGTTGGTAGCCGGGGTTACCCCAGCCCGGCTGACCGTAGGCGGGCTGCTGGTACTGCGGCGCGACGTGCTGCGGGGCAACGTTGTTCGGGGCTTGGTACGGCTGCGCCGGTCCGCCGTGCGGGGCGCCGTCCGGCGCGTGGAAGGGCTGAACCGGGGCACCGTTGGGCGCTTGGGACCAGGTGCCGTCCGGGGCCTGGAACTGCTGGGGCGCGGCCGCCTGGTACGGCTGGACCGGTGCGCCATCGGGTGCGTGGAGCGGCCCCGGGTACGGCTGCGCCTGGGAGCCGTCGGGCGCCTGGTACGGCTGAACCGGCGCGGCAGTGCCCTGTGAATACTGCTGGGTCTGAGCAGCATTCGGGCCCGCCTGCGCGGCGTTTCCGTGGGGATAGGTGCCGTCCGGCTGCACTCGCATGCCGTCAGGGCGGTACTGGGGGAGCCCATCGCTCTGGTTGGGATGGGCAACGCCCGTGTCGGGTGTCTGCGGGTAGCCGCCGTGCATGGGGTGCTGTGCTGGATAGGCGGTCGCACCACCGCTCTGCGCGGTCGGGGCGGGGATCGCCTGCTGCGCGACGTCGGGCTGTGCGGGCGCGGCGTCGGGCGTCAGTTGATGCCGTGGAGGTGTTCCCTCGGGGCGGGAAGGCGGCCCGGGCTGTGCGAATTCGCCTGAGCGGTAAGCAGTTTCAGACGGGCCGCCCTGCGCGACGCCGGCGCTGGGCAACCCACCCTGCAGCCGAGGGTCGTCGGCCCGGAACATCTCGGTCTGCGCATCAGGTGCGTGCACGGAAGCGCCGTGCGACAGATCTCCGGGAATCGAATCGTATTGCGACGCAGAGAAAGCCGGCCCCTGCGGAACCTCGCCGGACGCATAGGGCGAAACAGGCGCAACTGAAGCCGCGACGTCACCAGCGCTGTACGGCGACCCCTGCGCGACCTCACCTTGTTCGGCCTGGGCTTGGTCGACGCCGCCCTCGTTCCGTGTCGACGAAGGGTTGGCCGAATAGCCGGCGTCGGCCGACTCGGCTGCGACGGAAGCCGCCGATGCGCCAGTGGTCGATCCGGATGCCGGTGCACTCCATGTGTTGTGAGAGGACGCGTCCGGCCCGGAAACGCTGGGCTGCGGCGCTTCCGGTTGTGCGTTCTGGATCGCCGGATCCGGCTGGCCGCTGGTGGGCGGCGCAGGTTCGCCTATCGGGCGCGAAGGCGTCGAGAGCGCCTCGAGCGGAGTGGCCGATGACAACGGGTCGACACCCGACGAAACCGCTTCGCCGACCGACGCCTGCGGCTGCGCGGGGGAAGACGACGAGACCGGCACGGCGGGCGGTGCGAGCGAGTCCGCGGGTGAAGGCGACGACGTCGGAACAGCGGGCGGTGCCGGCGGGTCCGCGGGTGAAGGCGACGACATCGGAACGGCTGGCGGCGCCGAGGAGTCCGCGGGTGAAGACGACGACATCGGAACGGCTGGCGGCGCCAACGGGTCCGAGGGGGACGGCGGGGCGGGCGCGAGCAAGCGCGGCGGCGCCTGGGTCGGGCGCGCCGGGGGATCGGGCAGCGGGGGAGGCGGCGGGAGGTCGGGCAGCGGGGGAGGCGGCGGGAGGTCGGGCAGGCTGCGCTGGTTCGAGGGCCCGAGCGGGGTGAAGCCCTCGGACGGGGGAGCGGGGGTCCGCGTCGGGAGGGCCGCCGCGGCCTGCTCGGCAGGTGCCGGGGGCAGTGAAGGGCCCGAATGAGCTGGCGGAACGGCCGTATTCGGGACCGAGTGCGACGGCGAACTGGTGTGCGCCGGCGCGGCCGGGAACCGGGCCGGTGTAGAGGGCTGCCCGGTGTTCCACGGGGAGAACGCATCCGGCCCGGTCTGCGGCGGCATGAGCCGGTCAGGTGCGCCCTGTTCCTGGGGTCGAGCGGCGCCGGCCGAGGACCGCGAACCGGCGGCATGCTGGGCGGAGTCGCCCGCCGCGCCGGAGTCGAGCCTCGGTGGAGCGAGTGGGTCGGGGCCTTGCTCCCACGCGCCTGCCTGGGCTTGCTGGGCGGAGTCGCCCGAGGCCGACCGCGGTGGCGGAGCGAGTGGGTTCGGGGCGCCCTGAGCCTGCGGCCAAGGCGCGCCGGTCGAGGCCGGTGGCCAGGAGGAGTCGGCGCCCTGAGTCGGTGCGGGCGCGCTCGATGTCGACGGATTCGGACCGGGCATCAGCGGGCTCGCGGTCGACGGCGCATGCGGATCGTGGAAAGCAGGGCCTTGGCCCGCGGTGCCGGTGACCTGGCTCGGCGGTGCGGGCTGCTCGGACTCGC
Organism: Nocardia sp. NPDC023733; assembly: GCF_040639775.1. Lineage (NCBI taxonomy): Bacteria > Bacillati > Actinomycetota > Actinomycetes > Mycobacteriales > Nocardiaceae > Nocardia > Nocardia sp. NPDC023733. The sequence continues at coordinate 84,733 of NZ_JBFAAN010000005.1, forward strand.
GCTCCTTGCGGCGGCGGCCGCCCTTCTTCTCTTTGCGCGCGCTGTCGTCACCGCGCAGGAAACGGCGACGCTTGGGTGCCTCGTCGATCGGTTCGTCCTGTGGCAGGTTCTCGACCGGTGCCTCGTACCCGACCTGGGTGACTTCGCTCTCCGACAGCCATGGCGGCAACATGGGGAGGCTGTCGTTGTTGCGGCTCACCGGTGCGCTCCGCTCACCAGGGTCCCCCGATCTGATCGACCCACTACTTGCGACGCCGGTGAGTTTACGCGACAACCCGATCGGCGTGGCGGGCGCCTCATGCCTGCCCGCGTGCCCACCGTCGACGCCTCCATTGTGCGACGTGCGCCACGTTCAGGGTGTACCGTCGGGGTCTTTTTGCCTCAGCGCACACGGCCCGGTAAGCTTGAGCGGCGGTGCACCTAGGCGCCGACTGTTCGCGTGCAAACCCGGGAAGTTCGTCGGGCCTGTGGGTGAGCAGCTACGAGGTAACCACTCAAGGTTGAGCATAACCGGGATCGCGGAGGATATGGCGAAGAAAGACGGGGCCATCGAGGTCGAGGGTCGAGTTGTCGAGCCGCTGCCCAATGCGATGTTCCGGATCGAGCTCGAGAACGGTCACAAGGTTCTCGCGCACATCAGCGGAAAGATGCGGCAGCACTACATTCGCATCCTTCCGGAAGACCGCGTGGTCGTCGAGCTCTCGCCGTACGACCTGTCCCGCGGCCGGATCGTCTACCGCTACAAGTGATGCCTGCCTGACGCCGCGAGCCTGAGACACGCGGCGTCACACGGTGTTCCGGTCCAGGCCGGAACGCGACAAGAGACTTCCCCAGTCGTCGGCTGGGGAAAAACTGTGTTCACAGACCCTTGTGAACCCACGAAAAGATTGGACGGACGTGAAGGTTCAGCCGAGCGTCAAGAAGATCTGCGAGAAGTGCAAGGTGATCCGCCGTCACGGTCGGGTCATGGTGATCTGCGACAACCTGCGCCACAAGCAGCGTCAGGGCTGATCCAGCCTCACCGCCGGGCACCGATCGTCTGATCGGACTGACCGAAAAGAAGAACTCCCAGCTCCAGCGCGTACGCACGTGTGCGCGCCAACCACCGGTACGGAGGCCGGTGCCCCCATTTGCGAAGACGGGGGGACGGACAGGGAGCAGACCTCCGCAACCATTAAGGAACCTGCCACATGGCACGTCTGATGGGCGTTGATCTCCCGCGCGAAAAGCGCATGGAGATCGCGCTGACCTACATTTTCGGAATCGGGCGCACCCGCGCCACCGAGATCCTGGCTCAGACCGGCGTCAGCCCGGACCTGCGCTCGAAGGATCTCAGCGACGACGACCTGAGCAAGCTGCGCGACTACATCGAAGCGTCGGAGTTCAAGGTCGAAGGTGACCTGCGCCGCGAGGTCCAGGCCGATATTCGCCGCAAGATCGAGATCGGCTGCTACCAGGGCATCCGCCACCGTCGTGGCCTGCCTGTGCGTGGTCAGCGCACCAAGACCAACGCGCGTACGCGCAAGGGTCCGAAGAAGACCGTCGCCGGCAAGAAGAAGTAGGGATAGCGTATGCCTCCGAAGAGCCGGGCCGCTGGCCCGAAGAAGACTCAGAAGTCGCGTCGCCGGGATAAGAAGAACATCCCGCACGGCCACGCGCACATCAAGAGCACGTTCAACAACACCATCGTCTCGATCACCGACCCCGAGGGCAATGTCATCTCGTGGGCGTCGTCGGGCCACGTCGGTTTCAAGGGTTCGCGTAAGAGCACCCCGTTCGCCGCGCAGCTCGCTGCCGAGAACGCTGCCCGCAAGGCGCAGGAGAACGGCGTCAAGAAGGTCGACGTGTTCGTGAAGGGCCCGGGTTCGGGCCGCGAGACCGCGATCCGTTCGCTTCAGGCCGCTGGCCTCGAGGTCGGCTCGATCTCCGATGTCACTCCTCAGCCGCACAACGGCTGCCGGCCGCCCAAGCGCCGTCGCGTCTAGCGGGAAAGGAAACAGCTAAAAAATGGCTCGTTATACAGGCCCCATCACCCGCAAGTCGCGTCGTCTGCGCGTCGACCTCGTCGGAGGCGACCAGGCGTTCGAGCGTCGTCCTTACCCGCCCGGCCAGCACGGCCGCGCGCGGATCAAGGAATCCGAGTACCTGATGCAGCTGCAGGAGAAGCAGAAGGCTCGCTTCTCCTACGGCGTCATGGAAAAGCAGTTCCGTCGCTACTACGAAGAGGCCAACCGCCTCAAGGGCAAGACCGGCGACAACCTGCTGCGTCTGCTCGAGTCGCGTCTGGACAACGTCGTGTACCGCGCCGGTCTGGCTCGTACCCGTCGTCAGGCCCGTCAGCTCGTCAGCCACGGCCACTTCCTGGTCAACGGCGTCAAGGTCGACGTGCCCAGCTACCAGGTCTCCCAGTACGACATCATCGATGTCAAGGAGAAGTCGCTGCCGACCCTGCCGTTCCAGGTGGCGCGTGAGACCGTCGGCGACCGTCAGGTCCCGGGCTGGCTGCAGGTCGTCCCCGGCCGCCTGCGCATCCTGGTGCACCAGCTCCCCGAGCGTGCCCAGATCGATGTGCCGCTGCAGGAACAGCTCATCGTCGAGTACTACTCGAAGTAAGCGCTTTTGGTGGGGGCCGTTCCTACGACGGCCCCCGCAATCACTGATTAGGCGTCAAATAGCGGACGCCCTGAACAGGAAGTAGATCCTCATGCTGATTTCCCAGCGTCCGACACTGACCGAAGAGGTTGTGGCGGAGAACCGCTCGAAGTTCACCATCGAACCCCTCGAGCCGGGCTTCGGTTACACCCTCGGCAACTCGCTGCGTCGTACCCTGCTGTCCTCCATCCCGGGGGCCGCGGTCACGAGCATCCGCATCGACGGTGTCCTGCACGAGTTCACCACCGTCCCCGGTGTGAAGGAAGACGTCACCGACATCATCCTGAACCTCAAGGGTCTGGTCGTGTCCTCCGAAGAGGACGAGCCGGTCACCATGTACGTGCGTAAGCAGGGCCCGGGCACCGTCACCGCCGGTGACATCGTCCCGCCGGCCGGCGTCGTCGTGCACAACCCGGACATGCACATCGCCACCCTGAACGACAAGGGCAAGCTCGAGATCGAGCTCGTCGTCGAGCGGGGCCGCGGTTACGTGCCCGCCGTGCAGAACAAGGCGACCGGCGCGGAAATCGGCCGGATCCCCGTGGATTCGATCTACTCCCCGGTGCTCAAGGTGACCTACAAGGTCGAGGCCACCCGTGTCGAGCAGCGCACCGACTTCGACCGTCTCATCCTCGACGTGGAGACCAAGAACTCCATCACGGCCCGGGACGCGCTGGCTTCGGCCGGTAAGACCCTGGTCGAGCTCTTCGGCCTGGCCCGTGAGCTCAACGTCGAAGCCGAGGGCATCGAGATCGGCCCCAGCCCGGCCGAGGCGGACCACATCGCCTCGTTCGGTCTGCCGATCGAGGACCTGGACCTCACCGTCCGGTCCTACAACTGCCTCAAGCGCGAGGGTGTGCACACGGTGGGCGAGCTCGTCGCCCGTACCGAGTCGGACCTGCTCGATATCCGCAACTTCGGCCAGAAGTCCATCGACGAGGTGAAGGTCAAGCTGCACGCGCTCGGCCTCTCGCTGAAGGACTCGCCCGCTTCGTTCGACCCGTCCTCCGTGGTGGGTTACGACGCGAGCACCGGCACCTGGAGCGATTCCGGCACCTTCAGTGACACCGACGGCGGCGAGCAGGACTACGCCGAGACCGAACAGCTCTAGGCCATCGGGGGGCACCCCGGCTGCGCCTTTCACAAGGAGAATCCAATGCCCAAGCCCAAGAAGGGTGCCCGCTTCGGCGGGTCGGCGTCGCACCAGAAGGCGATCTTCGCCAACCTGGCCACGGCGCTTTTCGAGCACGGTCGGATCACGACCACCGAGTCGAAGGCCAAGGCGGTCCGCCCCTACGCCGAGAAGCTCATCACCCGCGCGAAGGCCGGCACCCTTGCCGACCGTCGCGAGGTCATGAAGGTCATCCGCAACAAGGACATCGTGCACGCGCTGTTCGCGGAGATCGGCCCCTCGTTCGAGGGTCGCGAGGGTGGCTACACCCGCATCACCAAGGCGCTGCCGCGCAAGGGTGACAACGCGCCGATGGCCATCATCGAGCTGGTCCGCGAGAAGACCGTCACCAACGAGGCCGACCGCGCCCGTCGCGTCGCCGCTTCGCAGAAGACCGAGGCGCCCGCCGCCGAGGCTGCCGAAGCCAAGGCCGACGAGGTCGTCGAGGCTCCGGCCGCCGACGAGGCCGCTGAGGACAAGAAGGACGCCTGATTCTCAGGAGTTCGACCGAGCCCGTCACCCCTTCGTGGGTGGCGGGCTCGTTCTTTTGCCAGTGTTGGTGAGGCAGGGAGGTTCGATGGACGAGATCGGGCAGGATCGGTCGCGCGTGCGGCTCGGAATCAGTTACGACGGCACCGATTTCATCGGCTGGGCGCGTCAGCCCGGGTTGCGCACCGTGCAGGGCGTGCTGGAGGAATCGCTGTCGAAGGTGTTTCGTGAGCCGATCGTGCTCACCGTCGCCGGGCGGACCGACGCGGGTGTGCACGCCGAGGGGCAGGTGGCGCATTTCGACACCTCCGGCGAATTCGATGCCGGCAAGCTGATGTACCGGATGGCCCGTTTCCTGCCCAAGGACGTCCGCATCACCGATATCCGGACAGCACCACCGGAATTCGACGCGCGGTTCTCCGCTATGCGTCGCCACTACGCCTACCGCCTCACCACCGCCCCCTACGGTGCCGAGCCGTTGCGCGCGCGCAGCGTGGTCGCGTGCAAGCCGGGTGTGGATCTGGAAGCCATGCGCGCCGCCTCCGGAAAGTTATTGGGACTGCACGACTTCGCCGCCTTCTGCCGTCGCCGCGAGGGCGCGACCACCGTGCGCGAACTGCAGCGTTTCGACTGGGAGCGTGAGGGCGACCTGCTCACCGCGTACGTGAGCGCTGATGCGTTCTGCTGGTCGATGGTTCGCAGCTTGGTCGGCGCGGTGCTCGCTGTCGGTGAGGGACGACGGACACCGGAGTGGGTCGGGTCGCTGCTGTCGGAAACGGAACGCTCCAGCTCCGTGACCGTCGCTCCCGCGCACGGCCTGAGCCTGATCGCCGTCGACTATCCCGCCGACGCCGACCTGGCCGCACGCAACGCCCAGACCCGCGAGACCCGGACCGTCCCCGCCGCCGAGGGCTGCTGCGGCGACTGACTGCCAAAGAGGTTTGCACAGCGAGGTTTTCGCAGGTCATTCGCTACGTGATCCACAGATCCGGTGACTGAGCCGGGCTATTCTCGGGTGGAGCCGTAGAGGCGGATATGCGTGTGCCGGAGGCAACCCATGGTGAACGGACCGACGACAATCGAATTCTCGACGCCGGAATCGCGCGGCGAGGAAGTCGACCGGTGGGCCGCGCTGATGGAGCAAACGTACTTCCCGCTCGCCTTCGGCCCCATCCGCGACGCACCCGTTTACGGCAAGGTGACCAGCGGTGCGCTGCCCGGCGCGGCCGACTTCTCCCTCACCGTGCTGGCCGGCCATAACCATCAGTACCTCCGGACGAAGACGCATGTGGCTCGGGCTGCCGAGGAGTACGTGCTGGTCAGCATCCAGGTGGCCGGTGAAGCCCGCCTCACCCAAAGCGGCCGTTCCGTGTTGCTCGAACCCGGGCAGATGACGATCCTCGACGGCTCGCTGCCCTCGCTGTGGGACGAAGCCGTGGCCTTCGAGCAGGTGCTGGTCCAGATTCCGGTAGGGACGCTGCGGGAGCGGCCGGGACTGAGCGCAGTGCCCATCCCCGCCGCCGTCGCGATCGAACCGGACAGCCCGGCAGGCGTTGTCGCCACCCACCCCGCCCGCTCCTGCGCCGCGATCGCCTTCGAATCCGGTTTCGCCTCCGAACGCCACTTCTATCGGGTATTCGCCCGGGAAACCGGTATGACACCGGGCGAATACCGCCTCGCCTGTGGCCCGGCTCGCCATTGAACAGAGACGGCGCCGGATTTCCGGTGTCCAGGGCCTTGCCGACAGGGAATTCATCGTCGTTACCAGACACTCGGAGGCTGACGGATGTCCATCGAACCGATCACGTTCGAGTACTCCTCGGCGACGCCGCGCGGTGGTGCGCGCGAGGAATGGGAAGCGTTGCTGTCACAGAACTATGCGCCCGTCGCCTGCGATGCCCATCCCGAACTGCCCTTCTACGGGCGGGTGACGGCAAGCTCGCTGTCCGGCCACCACGACTTCACCTTGGCGACCATGGCGGGCAGCTACCAGACGTTCCGGCATTCCCGGACCCACGTCGCCCGTTCCGAGGCATATCTGCTGGTGAGCATCCATATCAAAGGCGACCTGGTGATGAACCAAGGTGGCCGTTCCGCGCAGATCACCGCGGGCGACATGGTCTTCTTCGACACCTCAGCGCCCTACCACTGGACCAACGGCTCGGATCACTGGACCGGCGGGTCGGGGTTCGAGCAGGTCGTCGTGCAGGTGCCGATGGACCTGCTGCGCGCCCAACCCGGCCTCCGGCAACTGGCGATGCCCACCGCGGTCACCGTGCCCGGCGCCGGCGCGGCAGGCGTGGTGGCGCGCTTCTTCCGCGACCTGGCCGCCATCCAGCGCAAGGACCCGGCACACGCCGCCGTACTCGGGGACAACGCACTCGGCTTGATCGCGTCCGCTGTACTGCTCACAGCGGGTGAGCGCCCGGTCGACACCCCCGCCGACACATTGCGCCGCGAACACGTCATGACCTTCCTGCGCGACAACTACACCGACCCCGACCTCACCGCCGACGACATCGCCGCCGCCTGCCACATCTCCCGCCGCACCCTCTTCCGCCTCTTCGCCGGACCAGGCGAAAGCCTGAACACCACGCTGCGCACACTCCGCCTACGTCACGCCACCCGCCTGCTCACGAACAACCACCACCTCCCCACCGCCGCAGTAGCATTCGCCTCGGGCTTCTCCTCCGAACGCCACTTCTACCGCGTCTTCCACCACGAAACCGGAACAACACCAGGTGAATACCGCCACTTCTGCAACTCCTGACATGAGGGCCTACGAGCCGGTCGCCTTCCAGTTCGCGGCACCGAAACCACGCAGCCCCGAATTCGAGGAGTGGCGGGCGCGATGGGCCCGCACGTCGTTTCCGCTGAATCTCGAGCCGCTACGTGATGCACCCGCCTTCGGTCGGCTGAGCACCAGCCCGCTACCGGGTGCCAACGACTTCTGGCTGTCGAGCTTCGTGGGGAGCAATCAGCAGTTCCGGCGGACGAGGACGCACGCTGCCCTTGACACCGACGAGTATTCGGTGGCCGTCGTCCAGCTTTCCGGTCGAACTTCTCTGACCCAGGGTGATCGTTCGGTGACCCTGCGGCCAGGCCAGATGACCTTCATCGACAGCGTCGCTCCGTCGCTGTGGATCGACAGTTCACCACGCGCCACGCTGTTCGAGCAGGTACTGGTGCGCGTGCGGACCGACTTGCTGCGCAGCCGATCGGGTCTGCGGACCGTCCCGACGGTCACTCCCTTCGGCAGTGACACTGCCGTCGGCGTAGTCGCGAACTACTTCGGAAACCTCGCCCGGGTGCGTGAACGTGCTCCTGGACAGGTCGAAATTCTGGGGCGCAGTGCGCTCGAACTGCTGAGTTCCGCGGTGCTGCTCGCTGCGGGGTCCACCGGGGCAGCGGAGTCCGGCGACGCCTTGCGCCGCGAACAGGTCATGGCCTACCTGCGAAAGAACTTCGCGGAACCCACATTGAGTGTGGACGAGGTCGCGGGGGCTTGTCATATGTCGCGGCGGACGTTGTTCCGGGTATTCGACGGCGACGGGGAGAGTTTCGGCACAGCGTTGCGACAGCTGCGGGTACGACAGGCACAGAAGTTGTTGGTGAGCAACAGCGCCCGGCCGATCGCCGGGGTGGCATTCGAGGTGGGGTTCGCTTCGGAACGGCAGTTCTATCGCGCGTTTCAGGAGGTTGTCGGGATGTCGCCGGGGCATTTCCGGCGATCGCATCGGCAACTCGGGAACTGGCGGGCGCGGGGGCATACGCGCTGGTAGGCTCTGGCCGGTTACGAGTCGAGCGGTCCGTCTGGACTACCATTGCGCCGCAGTCGATTTCAGGGAGTTATTGTGAATCCGCAGGACACGAATCAGGGTGCCATCCGCAACTCGCCGTTGTCCGCGGCGGTGCCCGAGCACCGGATTCCGCTCTACGACGAGGCGTTCGCGGCCGATCCGCACGGTGCCTACCGCCGGATGCGTGACCAGTACGAATCGCTGGTGCCCGTCGAGCTGTGGCCGGGCGTGCCCGCCACGCTGGTCATCAAATTCAGTACCGCGGTGCGGATTCTCAACGACCCCGCGAACTTCTCCGCCGATCCGCGGGCGTGGCAGGCGACCGTGCCACGCGATATCCCGATCATGCCGATGATCGAGTACCGGCCGAACGCGCTGCGTACCACCGGCAAAGGGCACACCCGCTACCGCGACGCCGTGAATGACGCGCTCGCCGGGATGGACCTCAATGTCATGCGCACCAGCGTTGAGCGATCGGCCATCCCGATCATCAACTCGTTCTGCACGGACGGGCACGCGGATGTGCTGCACCAGTACATCTTCCCGATGGTGTTCTCGGTGCTGTGCGAATTCCTCGGCTGCCCGCCCGAGATCGGCGCGGAGGTGGCCAGGGCCAATGCCGCGATGTTCGACGGCGTGGACACCGACAAGGTGAACACCATCATGACCAACGCCCTGCTCGACCTCACCGCACTGAAGCGGTCGCAGCCGGGCGACGACATCACCACCCGCCTCGTCCAGCATCCGGCGCGGCTGACCGACGACGAGATGGTGCATCAGCTGGTGCTGCTGTTCGCCGCAGGCGTCGAGCCGCCGATGAACCTCATCGCCAACACTCTGCTGCTGATGCTGACCGATCCCCGCTTCACCGGCGAAGGCAACTCGATGCCGTTGTCGACCAAGATGGCGATCGACGAGCGCCTCGCCACCGACCCGCCGATGGCGAACTACTGCATCACCTACCCGCGCCAGTCCGTGCCGATCGACGGTGTACTGCTGCCCGCTCAGCAGCCGGTCATCATCAGCATGGCCGCCTGCAATACCGATCCGACGATCAACACCGGCGATTTCCTCGGCAACGGCTGGAATCTGGCGTTCAGTGCGGGCGAACACGCCTGCCCCGCGCATGCGCGCCCGTATGGCGTACTCCTGGCGCAGGACGTCATCGACCAGCTCTTCGATGTCCTGCCGGAGCTGAAGCTCGGAGTGGCCCAGGACGACCTCGTGTGGCGTCCCGGGCCCTTCCACCGAGCGTTGTCAGCGTTGCCGGTCGTGTTCCCACGAACGGCGCCGCTGTCGCTGTAACCGCATATCAGCCGTTGATGCGGCTCTCCCACGCGCCGGGTAGATCATCGAACAGCACCGGCGCGCCGAGGATCTCGTCGTCGAAGCCGAAGGAATCGAGCAGGGCCGGAACGTTGTCGGCGAGAGTGTCGATGGCTTCCCGGAGCTGCTGCTTGACGCCTTCGACAGCGGCAACGTCCAGGTAACCGCGGGTGAGGTACCACGCGGCATTCTGATCAAGGTAGTGCAGCGCGAAAACGTCACGCACGGCGGCGATTTCGGGCAGGTGCTCGTACCGGTGGAGCAGCTGCAACGCTTCCTCCGCGCTGTAGGCCTCGGCGAGTTCGAGCGCTTCCGGAATGACGGCGAGCCGATCCGCGAGTTCTCCCGATTCCAGATGCCGCTGAGCTTCCTGCACGATCGTGAGGGTGCGCGCGGTGAACAGGCCGAGGCGGTCGGTGGTGACGGCGGGATCGTGCAGACCGGTCTGCGGCGGTACCTTGCCCGCGAGGTGCCTGGCCAGGACGCGACCGGCGACCGAGCCGAGCACATGGCAGTCGCCTTCGCCGGTGATGGCCGCGTGGCAGACGCCGATGTAGTCGGCGACCCGGTTGGCGCTGAACATGCCCTGCGCACCCATCTTGATGCGACAGTGGGTCACCGTGTCCAGGGCGTGCAGCTGGATGAAGTGCTTGGCCAGCATCACCGAGACGACGGTGTCGCGATCGGTGAGGTCGCTGTTGGCGAGTGAGGTCTTGACCGCGTTGCCGAAGATGGTGCGCGCGACCGTGCCGGCCAGATCGGTGAGCAGGGTGTTGCGCACGTGCGGGATGTCGGCCATCACCGTCGTGGCGGTCGGCGTCAACGGCACCCCGCGCTTGGCGGCGTAGCGCAGCGCGATGTAGAGCGAGGCTCGCGCGGTGGCGTTCAGGCAGGACGCGAGGGCCAGGCGCCCGACCGTCAGCTGGCTGATCGCGGAGGCGAACGAGCGGCGCTGGCTGTCCTCGTCGTTCCAGGTCAGGACACCGTTGTCGTCGATGGTCGCCAGGTTTCCACCCAGCCAGGCGCTGCGGTCGACGCGGAGATTGTCGAAGCTGATGACCGAGTTGTCCATGATGACCAGCGGCTGCCGGTCGAGCTGGGTGATCGTGACACCGGGTGCGGCCGTGCCGTCGGCCACCCGCAGACGCGCGGTGAACAGGTGCACGCCCTGATCGACACCCGCTGAGTCGATGAAGCGGGCACCGACGACGCACACGCGCGAGACCGGGATACCGACGCTCGGCATGAACTTGCGGGCCCTCGGGTTCGGGGTGTTGATGACGAACCCGCCGTCTTCCCAGGTCGCGGTGGTCTGCATGAAGCCGATGTTGGAGCCGCAACCGTACTCGGTGAGCAGCATGACGCCGATCGCGGTGGCGTCGTCGAGGTCGTGCAGGTACGGCGCCGCCGAGTCGGAGTCGGTGAGCGTGGACAGCGAGCCCGAGGCCAGGTTGAAGTGGCCCGAGATCAACGGGATGAGGTCGGTCGCCAGCACCGCGGACCAGTCGAACAAGGCGAACAGCTGGGGGAGGTTGGTCGCGACATCGCTTGCCTTGCCGAGTTCCTTGACCAAGTCGCGCAGCTGGGCGTAAGCGTTCTCGCGCCGCTGCGCTTGACCCTGGTGCACGGTGATGGCGTAGTCCGGGTCGATCAGCAGTTGCTGCAACCGTTCCTGAAAATCTCGCTCACCGTGGCGGAGAAGTTCCGAAAGAGGGGTGTCTGCCGTGTTGCTTTGCGCCGTCATCATCGATCCTGCTCTCGCGTGGGCGCCACGACGAACAGGTTCACGGCGCCCCTGAATACCGAAAATGCATTGTTGCACAGCGGATTACGCCAATTCTGTGAATCGTCACTTCACAGCGGTCGGTGCAGGCAGACGCGGTCTTTCAGGATCGGACGAGTCGCGCGATGGCGTCGGTGGCTTCCTTGATCTTCGCCTCGGCCTCGGGTCCGCCCGCGACGGCGGCGTCGACGACGCAGTGGCTGATGTGGTCTTCGAGCAGCCCCATCGCGACCGCCTGCAGGGCCTTGGTCATGGCCGAGACCTGGGTGAGGATGTCGATGCAGTACTTCTCCTCCTCGACCATGCGCTGCAGGCCGCGGGCCTGGCCCTCGATGCGGCGCAGGCGCTTGAGGTAGTCGTCCTTGGCGGTGATGTAGCCGTGGCCCTGGTGGCCGGCGTGCTCGTCGGCGGGCGCGGTGTCGGGGGTGGGTGTGGTCACCGTGGTCTCCTCTTGCGTCGTGCCCGCCGGGGTGCGAGCTGATACCCCCCTAGGGTACAGTTTTGCGCCGGACTTGTCAGATATGGTCCCGGTGCTCCTCGCTACCAGGCCGGACGGGAGAATCAGCGGTATGAGTTCGCATCCCCGGCCCGCCCTCGCCGTCATCGGCGGCAGCGGTTTCTATGACTTCTTCGACAACGACGCGGTGCACGTCGACGTCGACACACCGTACGGCACGCCGAGCGCCCCGGTCGCGATCGGCGAGGTGGAAGGCCGCCACGTCGCCTTCCTCCCGCGCCACGGCAAGCAGCACGAATACGCCCCGCACACCCTGCCCTACCAGGCCAACATGTGGGCGCTGCGCTCGCTCGGCGTGCGCCGGGTGTTCGCACCGTGCGCGGTCGGCAGCCTGCGCGCCGACTGGGGGCCGGGGACCGTCGCGGTACCGGATCAGCTCGTCGACCGCACCTCGGGCCGTCCGCAGACCTACTTCGACGGCGGCGGTATCCACGTCTCCTTCGCCGACCCCTACTGCGACGACCTGCGCGGCGCGGCGGTGAAGGCGGCCGGTGCAGGCCAGTTGCGCGTCGAACCCTCGGGCACGATGGTCGTGGTGCAGGGTCCGCGCTTCTCGACAAGGGCCGAGAGCCGCTGGTTCGCCGGGCAGGGCTGGGACCTGGTGAATATGACCGGCCACCCCGAGGCCGTCCTGGCTCGGGAACTCGAAATGTGCTACGCCGCAGTCGCTCTGGTCACCGATCTGGACGCGGGCCTGGAGGAGGGGCAGGGCGTGCATGCGGTCGACGTGTTCGCGGAGTTCAAGAAGAACCTCGGCCCGTTCAAGGAGCTCATGCGCAGCGCCGTGGCGGCCGTCGACGGCACCGACACCTGCGAGCGCTGCCAGGTGCACGCCGGGGTGTCACTGCCCTTCGAACTGCCCTGAGAAGAACCGGCTCAGCCTTCGAACTGCCCGGGGGCGAGTCGCACCTGAGCCAGGACGAACAACGGCGTGCCGTCACCCGGCGCGCCGGGCAGGGGTGACACCTCGACGTCGGCCACCAGCCACTCACCCGACTCGGTGGCCAGCCGCAAGCCCGGCAGTGTCGCGTTCCTCGCCCCCGCCAGGATCTGCTCGCGCACCTCGAGGATCCTGACCCGGTCCTCGGGGTGGGGGATGTCGCGGTCGTCGACCAGGTGCCAGCGCACTCCGGGCAGCGGCTCGGTCACCCACCGCACCGGACGCGCCTGCACGGTGTCGATGACGGCCAGATACAGCCCGGGCTGGGTGTCGCGCAGCAATTCGAGGGTGGTCGCCTCGAGTGACTTCGGTTGTGGCGCAATACTGTCGGTGACATCGATCGATACACCACGCCACTGGAACCGGTCTTCGGTCTCGTTGCGGGCGGCGATCAGCATCGACCGAGGCCCGATCCCGGAACGTATCGTGGCGATTCCCGACCAGCGACTGCCCGGCTCCGAACGATTCAGCGCGGCAACGAGATCGAGCGCGGCGTCGAAGCGCTCCACCAGCTGGTACGGCTCGGCGCCACGGTATTCCCTGGGATCGGCACCGAAATGGGCGCCGAGGCCGCCGGGTCTGCTGCTCACCCGCCGGGTGCGCGCATCGATCCGGAACGGCGAGACACCCAGTTCCTCGGTGGGCGCCTGTCTGCCCACCCACACTTTCACCGCATGCGGCGCCGAGCCCGGCCACACCACGGGGACCGCGCGAAACCGGTGCTCCGACCACGGTTTCCGCGATTTCGGCAGCACCTTGGCGACCGGTTCGCCCGTGTCGTAGGCGGCCACAACCAAGGGCCGCAACTGCGCCGAGATCGCCCGCTCGTAGGACGTCCACTCGCGCGGCGTCGTGCCCGAAGTGAGCATCGACCAGGTATGCGCTTCCCCCAGGGTTTCCACCAACTGCCAGCGGTCGAGAATCATGAGCGTCCCCCTTCGTCACACGTCGCCGGAACATGAACGAACGGTGACCATCGTGCCTGATCCGCCCGCCCGCATCGGCGCCGGGGCAGCATCGATAGGCTCAGGGTATGGATGAACCACTGCGGTTGGAGGTCATCGTCGCCAGCACCCGGCCGGGCCGGTTCGCGCCCGTGGTTGCCGACTGGTTCCTCGGGGCGCTGGCCGACCGGCCCGAATTCGAGGTGGGGGTGCTGGATCTGATCGATCACCCGATGCCGACCGAGCTCACCGAAACCCCGCAGGTCGCGGCATTCCGGGAGCGGCTCGGCGCCGCCGACGCCTTCGTGGTCGTCACCTCCGAGTACAACCACGGCTATCCGGCCTCGCTCAAGGCCGCGCTCGACAGCGCCAAACACGAATGGCGGGCCAAGCCGATCGGGTTCGTGTCCTACGGCGGGCTGTCGGGTGGATTGCGTGCGGTCGAGCAGTTGCGGCAGGTCGTCGCAGAACTGCACATGGTCTCGGTGCGCGAATCGGTGAGCTTCGCCCAGGCCAAACGTCACTTCGACCCGACCGACGGCGCGGCGGTCGATGCCCGCGAGCGCATGCTTCGCCAATTGGCCTGGTGGGGAACGGTTCTGCGGGAAGCGCGGCCGACCTATCCCGGCTGAGACGCCATCGCCCGCTGACCGCGCGGCTGACCGATGTAGGTCGACTCGCGCGGAATGGAGACCAGCGTGAGGTTCACCCTTGTCGTGCCCGTACGCAGCACCACCCGGTTACCGACCGCACCCGGCTGGTAGATCTCGAGGTCGGGGCGGGAAGCGGGCCAGCCGTTGGGGTCGGCGGTGAGGTAGATCGTAGTGACACCGGCGTGCGGGGCGGGCGCGAGCACACCGTCGACGATGGTCGCGGTGAATCCTGCGTCGGACTGGTGTGTTTCGACCGCGATTGTCAACCGCTCGGGGTTGCCGACGGTGGTCACCAACTGCTCCCACGCCTGGGCCCGATCGGTGCGGATCAGCACCCGCTCACCCACGGCGAGCGCACGGAACACCAGCTGCTGGGCCAGGTACAGCTCACCGGCGACGTAGACGGTGGAGATACCGGCGCCGATGATGCGCGTCGCCACACCGTTGCCCTCCTCGTCGGAACCGAGGAGCTGCCCGCAACCGGCCGAGGGCAGGTGCAGCGCGCCGATGACATCGATCGGGTACTCGGTGGTCGGCACCGTGTCGTCGACGCCGGGCACCGCGATCGGCAGGTGCGCGAGCAGCGCGTCGCGGTGGCGCCCGTTCATCGAGATCATGCCCTTGGTCTTTGCCTTCTCGGGCAGCTCACGCGCGGTCAGGCGCCAGGCCGCGCCCACGCTCACCGATTCGGCATCGCTACCCGGGCGCAGCCGCACGGCGACGGTCGTGCCGCGCGACGGGGCCACCCACAGCTGGGCGAGCAGGTCCGAACCGAGCTGCGCGGGGTCGACCGCGCTGCCGATATTGACCGCGTTGCCGATCTCGGCGTACTTCCAGCGCTGGGTGAGGGTGCGCGGATCGAGCCCGACGGTGATCTGCTGCACGGCTTTCCGGATTTCGGGAGCGGTGAGGATGCGGGCGTTGCAGTCGGCGTCTTCCAGCGTGCGCATGATGCGCTGGGTGGCGATGGTGACCGCACGGGACGCGCCTTCGGTACCGCCGCCGCGTCGTGCCGCGGCCTCGGGACACTGCACCGCGTCGAAGCTGATCGCCAGCCACACCGTGCGATGCGCAGTGGCGGGCAGCGGGCCGAGCAGCGACTCGTAGATGGCGCCCGCGGGTGTGCCGGAGCGGCTGCGGTGGCCGTGACTGATGATGTCGATGCCGCTGAGCAGGATGTCGTGCTGGGTGAGGCAGGCGGCGAGTTCGGGCAGCGGCAGCAGGTGGGAGGCGTGCACGGCGGTGCGCGCGATCCGGGTGAGTCCGCCCTTGGGCGGCAGGACCTCGACCACGGTGACCACCCGGCTGCCGTCCCAGTACAGTCCGAGCGAACGGCCGTCGGCGCCACGGAAATCCACGGTGTCGCCGAGGGTGTAATCCCGCTTGCTCGCATAACCGCGGATGGTGGAGAGCCAGTCGAGGATCGTGCGCTTGCCGATCGGGATCAGCGGAACGAGCATCACCGCAACCGCCACCCCGAGCGACGGCAACGCGCCGAGGCCGACCACCAGCGCGACAAGCCCCGCGATCAGACCGAGGACCTGCGCGATGAGCAGATGCGGCAGCGAAATCCGACCGAACAGCGGACGCGGACCCGCACCGGTGAAGTCGGCCATTCGTTCCTCCCCCAAGTACCCGATTACCGATCGACCGATGGCCGAATGCGAACAAGTGCTGCCGGGAACTGTACTGTGTTGCCCGGACAAGAGCACTGTTCGGGGGAGGAACCATGCCTTCAAAACCCACTACGCGCTGGCAGGTCAGCGGTTACCGCTTCCTGGTGCGGCGGATGGAGCACGCCCTTGTACGGCGCGACGTGCGCATGCTGCACGATCCGATGCGCGCCCAAACCCGTGCCTACGTGGTCGGATTGGTTCTCGGCATCGTCGTCCTTGCCGGTTGCGGCGTGCTCGCCCTGCTCAAACCGCAGGACAAGATCGGCGACAACAAGATCCTGATCGGTAAGGAATCCGGCGGCGTCTACGTGGTGATCGACAATGTCGTCCACCCCGCGCTCAATCTGGCCTCCGCCCGCCTGGCCGCGGGTGAGGCGGCCAAAGCGGTGATCGTCAAGGAGTCCGAACTCGGCAAGAAGCCGCGCGGTCAGCTCGTCGGTATCCCCGGCGCCCCCTCGTCGATCCAGTACGACAAGGACGGCAAGGGCAGGCCCTGGTCGGTGTGCGACCGGCTCAAGGCCGACGGCAGCACCGACCTCACCACCTCCGTCCTCGCCGGCACACCCGAACTCGGCGACAAGGCGTCCAAGGTCGACACCGGTAAGGCGATGCTCGTCAAGGGCAAGGACGCCACCTACCTGATCTACGACGGCAAGCGGGCCCGCGTGAAGATGGACGACCCGCCGGTCACCCAGGCACTCGGCATCAGCGGCGAAACGCCGCGCCCGATCAGCGAGGGACTGCTCAACGCGATTCCCGAGATGCTGCCGATCATCACCCCGGTCATCGACAACCCCGGTGGCACCCCGCCCTACAAAGTCGGCGGCCACCGCATCGGTGACGTCGTCCAGGTCTTCAACGAGCCCAACCAGAACTATGTCGTGCTCCACGATGGACTGCAGGCGGTCTCGGCGTTGACCGCCCAGATCATCCGCAACTTCTACCCGACGGACATGCCGGGCACCACGATTCAGGCGACGGACAAGACCTTCGCCCCGCACGTGCAGACCCTGCGGGTTCAGGACTACCCCGCCGAGCGGCCGACCCTGATCACCGCCAAGGACCAGCCGGTCAGCTGCATCTCATGGAAGCCGATCGCCGGTGCCACCGACAACGACGACAGCACCGCTCGCGCTGAACTTTCCCTGATCACGGGAATCGACATGCCGATCCCGAACAAGGCCAAGCTCGTCGACCTGGCTCAGGCCGACGGTGTCGGCCCGAACGCCGACTCCGTCTACATCCCGCCGGGCATCGGCGCCTACGTGCAGTCCACCGGCATCGAGCCCGACAGCCGCCGCAAGGACAGCCTGTTCTACATCGCCGACACCGGTGTCCGCTTCGGCATCAAGAACGCCGAAGCGGTGAAGGCCCTCGGCCTCGAGAACGTCACCGCCGAACCGGCGCCCTGGGCGATCATCGGGCTGCTCGCCGGCGGCCCGAGCCTCGGCCGCGAGGACGCGATGGTCGCGCACGACGGTGTGTCGCCCGATCCCTCACCCGCGAAACAGCCTGTCGCGTCGGTGAATTAGCCGCCAGGGGTTTGTCGGTCGGTGGTCAGCTCGGCCACCTCGGCGCGCAGCGAACGCACCTCCTCGACCAGTTCGGCGAGGGTGCGTTCGGTGCGGTCGGCGGCCTCGTCGACGGTTTTGAGCTGCTCGACCACCCAGCTGGTCATGGTGCCGATGGCGAAGGAGATCAGGCCGATGCCGAGCGTCATCAGGACCAGCGACACCAGGCGGCCCTCGGGCGTCACCGGGTAGACGTCGCCGTAGCCGACAGTGGTCACCGAGACCGCCGACCACCACAGCGCGTCGGCGAAGGACTTGATCTTGCTGTCCGGTGCGCCGTACTCGGCGTCGAAGAACGCCAGGCTGCACAGTAGCAGGATGAGCAGCGAGCTCGTCGCGACGAAGGTCATCAGCCGGGTGCGCGGTTTGGTCGCGCGATTGAGGCTGTCGAGCAGCAGTAGTGCCACGCGCAGCAGTCGTAGCGGCCGGAATGGTGGGACCAGGACGACGAGCAGGTCGAGCGGGTGTTTGCGGACGAATCGGCCACGGTCGGTCGACAGGTACAGCCGCACCGCGAAGTCGATCGCGAATGCCGCCCATATCGCGATATCGGCCCAGATGAGCGTGATATCGAGGGTGGGGGAGGCCTGGGTGTCGAGCACCCGCCAGGCGTAGATGAGCAGGAACGCGATCGCGAGCATCATCAACGGCAGGTTGGTGCGCTGCTCCCAGCGTTGCCGCCGGGTGAGCGGGCGCTCGGTCGTCGTTGTCATCGCTACCTGCTTCGCTGGACTACACGTCTGAGCAGGACAGTAGCGCGCCCGGCGCACCGGCGAGGACAGTGCCGGACCGACGAAAAAGGGGCCGCCTGCCCACCGGTCGAATCCCGTTGGGAGGCAGCCCCGTCCGTGCGAAAGCTACAGACCGCGCACCAGCGAGTAGAGATCGGCGACCCAGAACACCAGCGGAAGCACCGCGGCGACGAAGCCGTACTCGATGAGTTCGGCGGCCCGGCGCATCGGCGGGGTGGCGGACTGGTTGGGCACGATCAGGCCGATGACCAGCGCGGCGACCAGGATCACCAGCGCGGCCCCGAACACGACGAGCGGCTGTTCCATCCCGACCGCGACACCGATCAGCATCAGCAGCACGATCGCCGCACCACCCGCGATCAGCACAACGGCCTGCTCGGCGCCCGCGTACGTGCGGCTGCGGAACATCAGCACCACCGCGCACACCAGCGCAAGCGCGATGCCGGGCCAGTACGGGTCGTCGGCGGACGGGTTGGTCGCGAGCAGCGCGCCGACGACGGTGACCAGCGTGGTCGCGCTGACGAGGCCGGCGAGGTAGTTGCGGGCGCGCTCCGAACGGGCGCGCAGGTTGTCGAGGGTGGGCAGCGCGCGGTGGTCGTCCGGGTCGTCCTCGGTGGGGTCGATCGGGGTGCCGGGGGAGGGGACCGGCGGCAGCGGCAGCTTGGCCAGCAGCATCGAAACACGCGGCGAGAGTGAAAGACCCGCGAGCGCCAGCGCCGCGACGACGGCGCCGATGGCCTTCACCGGCTGATCGGTGAGCAGACCGACCAGCGCGGCGGGAACGACGAACACCGAAATCGCGGCGGCACCGATGAACAGCGCGAGCCCCACCCCGGTCACCCGCCAGGCGAGCACCGCCGTCGCACCGAACAGCGCGGCGCCGAGCAACAGATTCGCCCAGCCGTAGTGGTCGGGCACCAGCATCATGCCGCCGGTGAACGCGGTCGGCAGCGCACATCCGCCGAGGACCAGCGCGGCGGAGGTGTCGCCGTACATACGGCTGAGCACCGTCCCGGCGATCACGCACAGCACCGCGACGAACAGGGCCAGCGACCCGCTCACCCAGAACGGCACACCATCGGGGGCGGCGAGCAGGCCGAAGCAGCCGACCAGCATCGTGAGCGCGGCGAGCACCGAACCGGTGATGCGCGCGGTCTTGGGGGTCCAGCTGCGGTAGTGCTCGGCGTCGGCGATCGCGACGTTGTACATGATGTCGTCGAACAGCGGCGTCGGCGCGGTGTGCGAGGCGCTCTCGAGCATCAGCAGCTCACCGTCGCGCACGCCGTGTTCACCAAGGCTCAGCGAGTTCGAGAAGGGCGGATGGCCGATGCGGGCCAGGACCCATTCGGCGGGTTCGTAGCGTTCGCCGTCGTTGTCGAAGTCGTTGGAGCGGCTGTGCGCGGCGACCATGTCGACCACACTCGGAATGACGAGCGCGACCGGAACGTCCACCGGAATCGCCATGTCGACCTGTGTGTGCTTGGCCAGAATCGTCACCCGGGCAAGGTCGGGTGCGCGAACGATTCCGCGCGCGGAATCCTCTTCCACATGATCGAGTCGCGCGTGCGTCAAAACTCCCCCAACTCCGTCTCTACCTCGCGTTTCCGCTCGACCGGTCAGCGGCCGACAGTTTGCGGAACCCACCGTTCGGACAGCAGAATGCCTGACGAACCATACGACATGTCGGCCGCGACCTCTACACTGAGCCCGTCGCGAGGACAGACAGCGAGTAGTCAAGCAGGGGGAGTCTTCGACCATGAGCACAGTCCGGTTCCAGCGCCGTGCCCGGCGCGAGATGCCGCGCACGCCCGGTGGCGAAGTCACCCTCCAGCCGCCGCCCGAGATCCCGCGCATCACGCCCGGCAATCTGCTGATGAAGCTGATGCCCGTGGTCATGGTGGTCGGCATGGTCGGCATGATGGCGCTGATGTTCACCCAGGGCAGCGGCATGCTGTCCAACCCGATGTCGATGATGTTCCCGCTGATGATGATCATGTCGATGGTCACCATGTTCGGGCAGGGAAACGGCAAGGGCGCCAAGGCCGCCGAGGCCAACGAGGATCGTAAAGACTACTTGCGCTATCTCGATCAGGTCCGCAAGGACGTCGACGAGACCGCCAAGCAGCAGCGCGCCGCCGTCGAGTGGAGTCACCCCGAGCCCGGCCTGATCTGGATGCTCGCCGGCACCAGCCGCATGTGGGAGCGACGCTCCGGCGACAAGGACTTCTGCCACGCCCGCATCGGCCTGGGTGGTCAGCGTCTCGCGACCCGTCTCGTGGCCCCCGAGACCGGTCCGGTCGAAGAGCTCGAGCCGATCGCGGCGGTCTCTCTCCGTCGTTTCGTCCGCGCCCATTCCACCGTCCCCGACCTGCCGACGGCCATCGCGGTGAAGGGCTTCGGCACCATCGCCCTCGACGGCGACCGCGCCCAGGCCCGTGACATGACGCGCGCGATGTTGTTGCAGCTGTGCATGTTCCAGGCTCCCGACCAGGTGCTGGTCGCGGTGGTGTGTGGCCCCGACACCGCCCGTGAGTGGGAATGGACCAAGTGGCTGCCGCACACCCAGCACCCCGAGGTGACCGACGGTGTCGGCACCCAGCGCATGTTCTACGGCTCCATCCGCGAGGCGATGTCGGGCCTGCACCCGCTGCTCGGCAACCGGGTGCGTTACTCGCGTAACCAGCCGAACAACCCGAACATGGTGCACGTGGTGATCGTGGTCGACGGCGGTCTGCTCGAAGCCGAGGACGACCAGCTGCGCGAGTCCGGTTTCGAGGGCGTCACCATCATCGACCTGTGCAATTACGCACCGCGCCTTGCCGTTTCGCGCGGCATCAAGATGGTCGTCGAGAACGGCGAATGCCTCGGCCGCGGTGCCACCGGCAACCAGGAACGCTTCGCCACCATCGACCGCGTCAGCGCCGAGCAGGCCCAGCAGGCCGCCCGCCGCCTAGCCCCCTACCGCGCCGCCACCCAGCGCAGCAGCGATGTGGAGACCGACGAGTCCGAGGCCATCACCAGCTGGGCGCAGCTGATGAACCTCGGCGACATCGGCAACTTCAACCCCGCCAGCGCTTGGCGTCCCCGCTACGGCCGCGAACGACTGCGTGTGCCCTTCGGTCTCGGCGCCGACGGTGCCCCCGTGGAACTCGACATCAAGGAAGCCGCCGAGAACGGTATGGGCCCGCACGGCCTCTGCATCGGCGCCACCGGTTCCGGTAAGTCCGAGTTCCTGCGCACCCTCGTGCTCAGCCTGCTCGCCACCCACTCACCCGACCAGCTCAACCTCGTCTTGGTCGACTTCAAGGGTGGTGCCACCTTCCTCGGCCTCGACGGTGTCCCGCACGTCGCCGCGGTCATCACCAACCTCGAGGACGAGGCCGACCTCGTCGACCGTATGAAGGACGCCCTGGCCGGCGAGATGAACCGCCGCCAGGAAGTCCTGCGTCAGGCGGGCAACTTCGCCAACGTCTCCGAATACGAGAAGGCCCGCGCCGCGGGCGCCGACCTCGACCCACTGCCCGCCCTGTTCGTCGTGCTCGACGAGTTCTCCGAACTCCTCACCCAGCACCCCGATTTCGCCGAACTGTTCGTGATGATCGGCCGCCTCGGCCGCTCGCTGCACGTGCACCTGCTGCTCGCCTCCCAGCGCCTGGAAGAGGGCAAGCTCAAGGGCCTCGAGTCCCACCTGTCCTACCGCATCGGCCTGAAAACCTTCTCCGCCAACGAGTCCCGTCAGGTCCTCGGCGTCCCCGACGCCTACAACCTCCCCAACTCACCCGGTGGCGGTTACCTCAAAGCCGACTCCGGCGAGATCCAGCGCTTCCAGGCCTCCTACGTCTCCGGCCCCTACGTCGGCGGCGGCTCCCAGCGCGAGGTCACCAGCGCGGGCATCGTCGGCGGCGAGATCGACGTCAACGCCCGCCCCTTCAGCGCCACCCACGTCGACTTCCGCACCTCCGACCGCATCCCGCTGCCGGTCGAGGCCGAGTACGAGCCGGAGCCGACGGGCGACGAGAACGACCAGGTATCGAACCTGAACATGCTCGTCTCCCGCATCCAGGGTCATGGGCGGCCCGCCCACGAGATCTGGTTGCCGCCGCTGGACGAGGCGCCGACGTTGGATCAGTTGATTCCGCGGTCGATTCTCACGGGGGAGTACTCCGCCGTCGCCACCCTGCGCGCACCCATGGGCCTGGTCGACCGCCCCTACGACCAGCGTCGCGACCCGTTCGTCGTCGACCTGTCGGGTTCGCGCGGCAACGTGGCCGTGGTCGGTGGTCCGCAGTCGGGTAAGTCGACCGCGCTGCGTTCGATGATCATGGCGATGGCGTTGACTCACACCGCGGAGCAGGTGCAGTTCTACTGCCTCGATTTCGGTGGTGGCACGCTGACCGGTCTTACCGGGCTGCCGCACGTGGGCTCGGTCGCCAGCCGTCTCGACGAGAACCTGGTGCGGCGCACGGTTTCGGAGATGACCACCATCGTCCGCACGCGTGAGGCCCGTTTCCGTCAGCTCGGTATCGAGTCGATGGTCGAGTTCCGCCGATTGCGTTCTGTCGACCCGTCGTCTAGCCCTGCCGCCGCGGGCGCGCACGAAGACCCGTTCGGCGATGTCTTCCTGGTGATCGACGGTTTCGGTTCGATCCGCCAGGACTTCGACGCCCTCGAACAGACCATCATGAACATCGCCGTGCAGGGCCTTTCCTACGGTGTGCACGTGGTGATCGCGCTGAACCGCTGGGCCGAGGCCCGCCCCGCGCTCAAGGACCAGATCGGTACCCGCATCGAACTTCGCCTCGGCGACCCGATGGACTCCGACCTCGGGCGCAAGTTCGCTTCCCTTGTGCCGCAGGGCCGTCCGGGCCGAGGAATGACCGCCGAATGCCTGCACATGCTGACCGCGCTGCCGCGCATCGACGGTTCCTCCGATCCTGGGAACCTGGGTCAGGCGGTCGCGGGCGCGGTCGAGACGATCGGCCGGATGACTCCTGGTCGGCGTGCGCCGCAGGTGCGGATGCTGCCCGAGCAGCTGCCGCGCGAACAACTGCTGTACCTGGCGGGCGATTGGCCGTCGCGGGTCGATCGCAGCACCAAGTGCACGCGGATCCCGATCGGCATCAACGAGGCCGAGCTCGCGCCGGTGTTCATCGATTTCGCGGAGAGCCCGCACTTCATCATCATCGGCGACTCCGAGTCGGGGAAGACGACGCTGCTGCGTTCGATCATCGACGGCATCGCCGCGTCCAACACCCCGAACGAGGCCCGATTCATCGTCGGTGACTACCGCCGCTCGATGCTCGGCCTGATCCCCGAGGGATACCAGGCCGGATACGGTTCCACCGCACCACAATTCACCCAGAACATGGCCGATCTGGCCGCGTATGTCGCCAAACGGACCCCCGGCCCCGAGGTCACACCCCAGCAGTTGCGCGAGCGTTCCTGGTGGAGCGGCCCCGAGCTGTATGTGATCGTCGACGACTACGACCTGGTCGCCACGTCACAGGGCAACCCGGTATCGGCGCTCGTCGAGCACCTGCCGCACGCCCGCGACCTCGGCTTCCACCTCATCATCGCCCGTCGTTCCGGTGGTGCGGGCCGCGCCATGTACGAGGCAACGCTGGCACGGATGAAGGACCTCGGTTCGACCGCGCTCATCATGAGCTGCAGCCGTGACGAAGGCGTCCTGGTCGGTACCACTCGGCCGAGCCCGAAGCCGCCGGGCCGGGGCATGTTCGTCACCCGTAACGGCGAGGGGCTGATCCAGACAGCCTGGATGCCGCAGCCGGAATGACCGTCGTCGAGCTGGTTGTCAGCGAAGCCAAGGTGTGGGCGCGTGGTGCCACCACCCACTGGGATGTCGTCCCGTCGATAGTGTTGGGCAGCAACAATTCCGAACTGGTCGTCGGCGAACCGCTGACCCCACCCACCCAGGTGGTGTCGGCGGTGCAGTACCTCGCCTGCGACCGGATCGCTTTGCCGCCGCGTATGCCCTCCGCGGTGCAGGGGTTGTCGGCAGTGCTCGCCGCGATAGTCGACGCCTTGCGGATCCCGGCGGCATGCGATCGTTTCGTCGTCGTTCACCCGACCGCGTGGGGTCAACGCACCCTCGATCTGTTCGCCTCCGCAGCACGGCAGTTCGCGCACGAAGTCGTCTTCGAGTCCTGCGCGGTCCATGCTTCCGCTGTCGATCCGGCAGCCCGTCGTAGTCGCCGCACCGCCGTCGTCGAGTTCGGGCTGTTGTCGACGACGGCATCCACGGTGGGTTACGACGTGAACGGCACCCACGTCGAGGCCGTCGAAGCCGAACCGAACCTCGCCGCTGCGGAATTGGATTCTGAGGAAGGTCGCCGACAGCTTGTCGAGCTGCTGACTCGATTGCTTGCCGACCGGCCGGTCGATGTGGTTCAGGTCTTCGGCGCCACGGGTCCGGCGGTTCGCGACGCGGTGGCGGACGCCGTCGAAAGTGTATGCGGTACAAAGGTTCCGCTGAGCCACTTGACGGGCGCCGATCTCGCCCGCCCCATTCCCACCGGCCCCACCTACACCCCTCGTATCCCACCCGACCCCGCCGCCGAGTGGATGCAACCCCTGCGGGCCAGGGCCGCTGCCACCAACCCAGTCGACCGTCGTCCCTTGTACTTCGGTGCTGCCGCACTGGCCGCCGTCATCGCGGCCGCATCGATCGGCGGTTTCTTCCTTCTCGGCAGCTCAACCGATCAACCAGCCGCCGCCGCTGTCGACCCCACCACGACAACCGTCGTCAGTTCATCGGCCCCGGCCCGTCCCACAACGACGACGAAGGCGCCCGTGCCCGCCACCGAACAGCTCGGCCGCGTCGAACTGCAAGTCCCGGTCGGTTGGCACCGCGCTCCAGGCACCGACCCCACTCGCGCCGACCTGAGCCCCGACTCTGGCCTCCGTCAACGCATCACGGTCATCCAGAAGCCCCTCACCGCGGGTGCGGGGTATAGCGAGGTCGCCGCCGACCTCGAGGCGGTGATCAAGAAGAAGCCCGCCGGGACGGTCTCGGAAGTAAGGCGCGACGTGGTCTTCGCCGGCCGGCCGGGCCTGTCGTACGAAGAACGTCCCGTCGACGGATCCACGGTCCGTTGGCAAGTTCTCGTGGAGCACGGTGTCCAGGTCAGCATCGGCTGCCAGTACACGGCAGGCGGTTGGGAAGGTGTGACGGCGCCTTGCGAGCAGGTGGTCAGTGCCCTCCACATTCGGCCGTGAGTTGGCAGCCGACCGGCACGAACAGCCACGAGGAAGCCGCTACACCTTGGGATACGGGATAAAGGCCGAGGCTGGCGCAAGCGAGTGGGGTTCGGTATCGTGCAAGGCGCAAGCTCATGCCATGGCGGATGAGCAGGGGAGGGGGGTTACCATCATCGCAGTGGGGGCCATCGTTCGCGCACCGGAGAAGGTGCACCGCGGCATGCGTGTTGCCACGAGCCCGTGGCCGTCCTGCTCGTCGCCGCGGATCGAAGATTCTTTGCATCTGATGGAACCGATCCGGCATGGGCGGCGTCTAACCAAGTAGCAGGGTGCAGAGTGCGCCTTGGAGGGAACGTAAGGAGACGTAGGTGAGCACAACAAACGTTGACGTCCTTGGAATCGATAAACAGTCACAGAATTTCGAGCAGGTACACGGCGTCCTGCAGGCTGCGATCAACAATATCGATGACGAGGTTCGCGCGCTGGTTCCCTCCCTCTGGGAAGGTGATGCCGCGAACGCTTTTGTGCGGCTGATGGATCGCTACCAGGAGAAGGCAGCCCGTCAGCAGGCGCTCCTGATGGAGGCCTCGGGTCTGTTGAACTCCTCGTCGAAGAAGTTCGCCGCGAACGACGAAGACGGCTCCTCGAAGCTGTCCGCTGCCGGTAGTTCTCTGGACCTGCCCTGACGACTGGCAATTCAAAACCTTAGGAGTATGGATATGAGCGTCAAGAAGGTTCTGCCGGGAGCAGACACGGCGTCCGAGAACATCCTGGTCAAGGCCAGGGCCATCGAAGCCGACCTCAAGGATTTCAAGGCGGACTTCGACGGCTTTTTCAAGAGCCAAGAGGGTGACATGTCCGGGGCGGCAATGGCTCGCCAGAACGAGTGGGACACCATTTCCACGGAGCTCACCAGCATCTTGCAGCAGGCCACCCAGATGGCTCAGGAATGCCACACCGATCTGCGTGCGCTCGACAAGGCGCTGGCCGCGCAGATCGCCGGCTGAGTCGAGCACTCGGTCAGATATCGATGGTGCGATGCCCTTCCGCAATTCTGCGGAAGGGCATCGGCTTTTGTGCTTACTCGGCCAGTAGGCGATATTGCGCTGCAGCGCGCTGATGGGCATCCTGCAGGTTCGTGCCCGGAACGCGGACAACGTACCGTCCCACGGTGAAGCGGCAGTTCGGCGAGATGTTCATGTCCGGATCACCGGTGAAGCAGACGGCGGACGGAAGACCGGGTGGGGGATCGGCCTTCGGGGTTTGATTGGGAGAGATCGCTGTGTCGTCGAAGGCGGACGAGAGTCGTTCTGCCGCTTCTGGATCGCGAGTGCGGTAGACGAAGGCGTCGGCGACTACGACCAGGTCGACTCCGGCATCGGTGTACGCCAGTGCTGTCCGCGCGGGTGTTCGGGACAGCGAGAGCGCAACGTGCGCGGGGTAGATCGTGTGACGGGTCAGGGGCTTGTCGGCGGGGAGGGTTCGGCTGAGGAGACCGTCGATGTCGATCGCTTGTGTCGCTACTTCGCCGACCGGTGTACGTTTGTAGTCTCTGAGGCCTTCTATCTGTGTATCGAAGAATCTCTCGACTATAGCCAGATTATCGGATTCGACGAACGGGCGACTCACATGATCAGTCACCCGGATGTAGAGGACCATATCCTCGTGCGGCAGCCATGTCCGCAACTTCGACGTTTCACCGACCGTCAGTTTGGTATACGAGCCTGGATAGTTTTGGACCGTCCGTGTTTCCCCTGCGGACAATCGCGACATCTTTTCCGCAACGCCGCGTGCCTGTTCGGGCGTTTCGAACCGTAGGGTGTATGTGTCGATAATTCGACCCATGTTCATTTGGGGTCGGCGGGTCGCGAAGTTGTGCCAGCCGGCGACGAAACCAGGAAACTCGGTATGGAAGTCGGCCCGCTCCAGGCCGAATTCATCTATATAAGGCGGTTCCTGAGGGGTGATGATCTGGAATCGTGGGTAGTCCGGTCCGTATGCGAATCGGTGGTCGTATTCGAATGGAATCGGAGAATGCTCGCCAATTCTCACCGATTCACGGATAGCGCCCGCCGCAGGGGATCGTACTGCTTCCACATCGCGAGGCGAGGTCGGATAGTTTCCCGAGTCGAGCATGCCAGTGTCGACTGTTGTCGAATGTGCCGCGTCCTCGCCGCAACCTGAAATCATGCAGATGGCGGCGATTGCTGCCGATACGAATGCATGTCGCTTCATTCGAGTCCACACTTCTGTAGAATGATGTATTGCGCTGCAGCGCGCTCCTGTAGATCGCCATCGAAGTTTGCGAACCCGATCGACTTCGCCGTCACAACCGCGACGTACCGGCCGTATACGACTGCACACATGGAGTTGTGGTCACGGCCGTCGGTGGAATCGAATCGTACGCATTGCGCGTCCGCGATTCCGAGCGGAGGGTCCAATGCCGTGTCGTCCTTGCCTTTCGACGCGAGGTAGGTCTGGAGGAGGAATGCCGCAGCCGTATTCCGAGTTCGGTAGACGGTACTCGCCCGGCGACCGATGAGGTCCACTCCCGCCCGTTCGAACACGGCAGCTGCTTCCGCGGGATTCCGTTCGAAGTGCCGGATCCCCGCAGGCCGGTAGGTGCCATACGTGTCGGAGTACTCAGTGCCGTAGCCCTCGTAGGGCACACTGTCGCGGGCATCGTGATCCATCGCGCGTCGCAGGATGTTCTCGCCGTCGACGGGAACATCGAGAACCTCGTCCAGTGGAACCGGCTTGTGCGCATCGAGGGATCGCTTCTGCGCATTTATGGCACCATCCGAGAGTCGCGAAAGTTCCTCGAGTGATGGTGTGGGAATGCGTGCACTGACCAGGATGGCATAGGGTCCGTGTGCAAACCATGTGTCCCGCCGGGTGCCATCAGTTTCCGTGACAAAAGCATCTGCGGTTTCCCGGACCTGAATGTTCGTCCCGGTACCCAGGTCCGCACTGATCAAATGGAGCTCTCGTGCCGCACGATGGCTCTCCGTCGCGGAATCGAAATGGAATACGGCCAGCGTCATTTCTCGTGGAGTTCGAACGCTGCCGTTTCGCTGGTTCGCGGCAACCCCTGCTATGAACTTGTAATTGTCGGCGAGGACGGCTCGATGAGATTCGTGTAACCCCTGGAGCGTCGGCACGCCGTACTCGTCGGCGAAGACCGCCGGCTTTCCCGGTATACGCAGCTCTGGATCTATGTCCACGGGGTTGACGAGATAATTGATCAGGCGGCGGCCTTCTACCAGCCGGACTTGCCTCGGCTCGTCCAGACCTTCTTTGAGCTCGAATGCAGCGGGCTCAGTCTGGAATGGACCGGTCCGCAATGCGCTGACATCGACGGCAGAAGTTCCGGGCTGTGGTGTCCCCGAGACGACCGACCCGCATCCGGCACACAGCATGATGGCACCGAGAAGCGCAATCATCCGTCTCTCGCGCCGATAGCTGTAGTTGCTCTGGAAACGCATGTGGCATCAGCTACCTTTCACGGCCGACTGCCAATAGCCTGTACTGGGCAGCGGTCCGCTGGTATAGGTCTTGAATATTGTAGGAGGTGGTGCGCGCGAGATAGCGGTCAAAAGTCACGTAGCATACGGGCGGATGGCTGGTTGCGCTCGCCTTTGGATCTCTTCGGTCGAAGCATTTGGCGCCCGGAAGACTACGTGGCCCTTCGACAGCTTTGAGGACGTCGGTCTGTGGTTCGGTCAGGGCAATCAAGAGGCGCTGGGCGGCATCCGAATCCTTTGCACGGTACACGCGAGCTACCGATCCTTCGTTGGAAACCAAGTCGACGCCGGCGTCGATGAAAGCAGGCTTGGTCGTTCCGGGTCGCTTGTCCCTGATAAGCGAAGCCTGCGCCGGCTCGACCGCACCCTCGGGAAGCGGGCCGACCCAATTGTCGCGGCTGCTTGGCAAGGTTCGGCTCAGCATTTCATCGGTGTCTATCAGCAGCTCGGCCATTTTTTCTTCAGGGGTAGGCGTATAGCTGTCGAGCATTTCGTCTATTTTGATATAGGCCTTCTTTATGAACTCGATCGCTGCAATCGCATCCGGTGGCTCCGTCATCGGATCCTCCAGTCGCACGCCGTACACCATCGCGTCCTGCGACAGCCATGAATCCACGGCATACCCCGCCCAATTGCTGCGCGCACCGGGGAATCCGGGGATTTCTACGCTGCTTCCCGGGTTCTTCTCTTGCTGCTTTTCGGAGATCTGTCGGGCTGCGGTCGCAGCCTCGTCCGCGGTTCCGAAGCGGTACACGTAGATCCACGCCTGGCGTCCGAGGAAGGGCTGGATGCGACGTTCGCCGCTGGTTTTCCAACCCACGATGAGTCCCTTTGTGACTTCGGGGAAGGCTTCTTCGTCGATCTTGGTCATCGAGCCGCGGATTTTCGACGTCGTTCTGACCTGTGGCGTGTTCAACCGTTGGAAGCCGTAGCTCGGGTCGACATCATAGGGGAGCGGCACGGCCGCGCCGAGGCGGATCGCTTCGAGCGCCTCCCCGGTGTCGTCTGCTCTCGCGACGCCAGGGTCGCGGGGTGTCGACTGGTAGTTTCCGGTGTCGAGCTGGTTCAAATCAACTGTGGGTACAGGTTGAACGACGGTGTCGCTCCCGCATGCCGTGACGACAGTGCCGACCGCGACAACGGCTGCGAAGAGGCGGACGTTGAGACGCATACTTCTTCCTCTATTCGCTATTCGTGAGGACGGCGTATTGCGCCGATGCGCGCTCGTGAAGTGCTGGATCAACTGTCAGACCAAGTTTGGACCTCGACACGACGACACCGACATAGCGACCGCGAACTACTGCACAGAGCAGGTCGTACTTGCGAATCGGGTCTGCCTCGTACAGTTGAATGCAGCGAGCGTCGGCCAAGCCTGGAGGCCCAGAGATTTCTTTATCGTTCTTGTCGAGGCCGACCAGCGCGTTCTGGAGGCGAAACGCGCTCGATAGGTCTTTTGTACGGTAAACGATCCCAGCCCGTCTACCGATCAAATCGACCCCTGCGTCGGCGAAAGCCTGTTGGAGAAGTACGGGATGTCGTTCATAATGCAGGTGGCCAGACGGCTGGTAAACGGAAAAGTCCAGGTTGGAAGAGAACGGGTCGGAGTAGTCCTGGGCTGCAGGAATGGCGCGGCGCATAATGCCGTCTTGGTCGACAGGTCGATCGAGAATATCTTCGAATGGTGTGGGTTTCAGGTCGGCCAATTTTGCGAGCTGCAAATCCAGTGTCTTCTTGAGATCAGCCTTCAACTGGGACTCATTCGGTTTGGGGCCGCCATAGTTCGCGATCAGTAGCAACGGCCCCATCGGGACCGTGGCGATCCCTGCCGACCAGTCTTTCGAGGAAGCACGAGCGGATGGATGCCCGTCGATCGTGAAGACATTGGTCTGCTCTTTCCGGGCGATATCGTTCATCTGCTCAGACGCCTTTTGCGCAGCCTCGTCGGTTGGAAACCTCAGTACGAACAGAAGGATCTTCTCGAGGCTTCGAGGTGTGTCGTTTGTTCTGGCAACGTACGCGCCGGCGAGCAGCTGGTTTTCGATCATTGCCGGACGATATGACTCCGGCATCACCGCCAACGTGAACGGATCATCGGCTGTGGCAAAAGTGTAGACGCCGACGAGCTTACTTATCTCCGGGTTCACATCTGTTGGAGAGACGATGTAATTCAGCATCCGCTTGGATTCGAGCCTGCGTACGTCTGCGGGCGTCGAGAAGTCATCGAAGCGATAGGCTGTAGCTTCCGGTGAGAAGGTGCCCAGCTCGAGCTTCGTGATGTCGACAACCGACATACCGGGCAGCGCAGTTCCGGCTATCTCCGACCCACAGCTGGTAGTGGCGACGACACCGGCTGCCGCCAGCGCTAGCAGTCGTGCTTTCAACCTCATAGGACCCCCCTACGCTCTGAGACCACCTAATAGAATGACACGGCGGCGATGTTCAGAATTCTCACAATCGCTGCCTCGGAATTATGCACGGCAGGCTAACCGATCGCTTTGTCGATTTCCGGGATCAGCTTGTCGATCAGAATCTTTTGCGACTGGGCGCTCCAGACCTGGAAGGCTTGGACGGTGGCCGGATCATCGATGATGACAGTTTTTCCCTTGCCGCTCGTAAGTGAATACGGCAGACCGCGGAACCCGCCGTTACCAGCTTGACTGTCGGTGCGGAAAATGAGCACGACGTCGGTGGTGTTCTTCACGTTGTAGTCGCCCACGGAGAGGGCCCTCGGCGACTTTTCGTCGCCGACGGCTTTGAACTCCGAGTTGTAATCGAAGTCCAAGTCCCGCAGGAACTTCCACTGGTCACTCGGGTTGAGAACGACCGAGAGACTGGAGTTGCCGAAGTTGTAGGCCGTGATGGTTTTTCCGCTGAACTCGGGGTTCTGGGCCCTGGCTTCGCTCATCGGATCGCCGGCGGTCTGTGTGCCGTCCGGTCGGGTCAGCACGAACACGCCGGTTCCGACCAGTGCCGCGACGATTAGCGCAATCAAGCCGGGCAGCAAGAACTTTCGCGCTCGATTCGGAGAGCGCAATGATTGCGGGTTGCGTGCGGTGACGATGTCGCTTTCCGGGACACTGCCGTGGTAGCCGGTGTTCGTAGCGATAGGGCGGCTGGGATCGGTGGCCCACCGTTGCTGGCCGACCGGTTCGGTGGCGATGGTCCTGGGCCCGGTGGTGTGAGCAGTAGGCATGCTCGGCGTCGTGAGGAAGCCTTGCGAGGCAGGGGCCTGCATAGGGGCGCCGAAGAGGGCGGCGTGGGCGTCCTGGACGAATTCGCGGCAGGTGTTGTAGCGCTGGGCGGGGTCCTTGGCCATCACCTTGGCGATGACGTGGTCGATCGCGGGCGGGAGGTCGGGGCGGACGGCGGTCGGCCGGGGCGGTGGTTCGTGCAGGTGGCCCATCATGACCATGGCCGACACTGTTGCCGGGTAAGGGTTTTGGCCGGTGAGGAGTTTGTAGAGGGAGCAGCCGAGGCTGTAGATGTCGGCGCGGTGGTCGAGTTTGGAACCCATCAGCTGCTCGGGGGGAGCGTAGGCGATGGTGGCCATGATGTTGCCGGTGGACGTGAGTTCCTGGCCGTCGTCCGACGACTTCGCGACGCCGAAATCGGTGAGCAGCACACGCTCCTCGTCACCGTCCTCGGCGGCGGCGATGAGGAAGTTGGCCGGTTTGATGTCGCGGTGCAGCAGACCGCGGCGGTGGGCGTAGTCCAGGCCCTTGCCGACTTCGCCGATGATGCGCAGCGCGCGGTGGGCGGGCATTCGCGTGGGGCCCTTCGCGACCTCGGCCGAGGCGTCGGTTCCGTCGATGTACTGCATGGCGATCCAGAGCTGACCGTCCTCGTCACCGCGGTTGTACACCGCGACGATATTGGGATGGTCCAGGCCGGCCGCCAAGTTCGCCTCACGTTCGAAGCGGGCGCGGAACTCGGAGTCGGTAGACAAGTCGCCGCTGAGCACCTTGAGGGCGTCGCGGCGTGGCAGGCTGGGGTTCTGGGCGAGGTAGACGGTGCCCATGCCACCGGCACCGAGCACCTTGATCACTCGGTAGCCACCTACAATTGCGCCGGGCCGCAAGGCCATTCGCATCTCCTCATCCTTCGCGCGCCCCGCAGTGCACGTGCCAACCAGGGCAATCTAACAGGTGTCGCGTTACCGCACCGTCCACGCATTCATCAGCTGAAACCGTGCAGGAGCTTGTACTGGGCGGCCAGCTGTTGCTGGGCATCCTGCAGATTCATGCTCTCGGATTTGATGACATACCGACCGATGGTCGTGATGCACATCGGCGGTGCGTCGGAGGCGTATTTCACCTCGGGTTTGGCGTTGTAGCACTCCGCGCCTGGCATATCGGCCGGCCCGTCCACCTTCATGTGGTCCTCGGTCGTCGAATCGGTTGCTTCGGCGACCATGTACCTGATGGCGGCATCGGCGTCACGCGCACGGAACACCGATCCGCCGGCGAAGCCGGCGTAATCGATACCCGCATCGGTGATGGCGGCTATCAGCTTGTCGCGGCGCGAGCCAGCCAGATGCAGGACTGCCTGTACCGGGAATGCCGCGCCCTCGCTTTCTTTCGTTTTCGCCGGAAGAGTGTGGGCGAGGAGGCCGTCGACATCGAGCGGTAGTTTCCCGAAATCGGCTACCGGCGTGGGTGTGTACGACTCGAGCAGTTCGAGTTGCTTGTCGAAGAAGCGTTTCACGATGTCGGCATCGGCCGCCGCGTCGAATGGAACGCTGATGGGGTCGGACAGACTCGCGTGGATGAGCAGGTCACCCCGGAGTAGCCAAGCGCGCAGGTACTGGGTCGTGTACGCACCCTTGTTGATATCGACACGGGTCTGGACTTCTGGATGATCGGGAATCACGGGTCCCGGCGCGCCCTTGGTTCGCTTGGCGATTTCATCGGCGGCGAAGCGGGCCTGATCGGTGGTTTCATAACGCACGACCATGGTGTCGATCTCGCGACCGGCGCTGAACTCTTCGCGTCGTTGCCCGGCGGTCTCCCATCCCGCGACCACACCGGGAATGGCGGCCAAAGTGTCTTTGCCGTTCTCGAAATCGGTACCGGGATACCAAGGCGGAGCGTCGACCGTAACGGCGTGGCCGGGGCGCGCGGCATAGACGAATCGCTGATCGTAGTCGTAGGGCGTCGGCGAGGCGTCGGCGATCCGGATGGATTCACGCAGTGCGCCGGACTGTGCGGTGCGGGTGGTCTCGACATCCAGGGGTGCGGTCGGGTAATTGCCGGAATCCAGCTTCGCCACATCCACCTGGGGTGCGGCCGGTGCGGTCGGTTCCGGATCGTCACCACAGCCGCTGAGGACGAGAGCGAGGGCGACAAAAGTACTGTAGGCGCGGATCTTTCGCATAGTCGTCTACTCGCTCTTCTCGAAGATCAGATACTGCGCGGCGGTCCGCTCCTGCAACACCGGATCGGCCTGCAGTGCGGTGCGAGACGCAGTCGCCATCGCCATCACCACCGCGACGTAACGGCCGTGTACCAGCACACAGAAGCCGTTGTAGCCACGGTTGGGGTCGGTATCCGAGAGCCGCACGCACTGGGCGTCGGCAATGCCGGGCGGCGGATCCAGCACGGCGTCCTCTTTGCCACGTCGGGCCAGCGCGGTCTGTAGCAGGAACGCGGACTCGACGTCGCGCGTGCGGTAAACGGTGCTGTAGCGGCGGCCGACCAAATCGACACCCGCCGCTTCGAATGCCTTGCGGGTCTCGAGAGTATGGCGTTCGTAGTGCAAGATGCCCGAGGGCTGGAAGGTGCCGAAATCTTCCTGATGGAAACTCATGCCGAACGGGTCACCGGCCGGCGATTTGCCCATGGTCCGGCGCATGATGCCGTCTTGATCCAACGGTAGGTCGAGCAGGTCGTCGGCAGGAACCGGCTTGTAGGAGTCCAGCGCTTTGATCTGGGCGTCCAGCACCTTCTGGATCTTCTGCGGCAAGGCGGTGCGGTCCGGTTGGGGCTGCTGGATCGAGGTGACAACCACGAACGGTCCGTGCGCCTGGAACGCATTGACGCTTGCCGTCCCGATGGTGCCGTTGGCCTGGGGGTAGCCCGGAATTTCGATCGGCTGGCGGGGTGGCTCCCCTCGCGTACTCACTTCGAACATCCCGGTGGAGACGTTCTTGGCATTCTCGGCTGTACCGAAATGCAGCACGCCCACATACATCGACTCGGTGGCGCGAGCACTGCCGTTGGTCCGAACTGTCGACACCCCGGACACCAGGTCGTTCTGGTCGACGATCGCGTTGAAAGTGCTCGGCAGTCCGCCGGTCTTCGACATCTCGGACGAATCGGCGAAGATCCGGGTGTGGTCCAGTTCGGTGAGGCTCGGCATGAAATCGATCGGGTGGACGAGAAGATTCAGCAGCTGCCGACCCTCGATCAACCTGATGCGTTGTGCCGTATGCGAGCTGAAATTGAGTTCGAAGGGAGTGGGCTCGACGACCTGGGCGCCGGTCTTCAACGCGGCTATGTCGACGGGGGTGACGCCTGGCTTGGCCTGACCGGAAATCGTTGAAGCACAACCTGATCCAAGAGTCAGTACGGTTAGCAGCCCGATAAGCCGCAGGGAATTCTTCATCGCGGATTCCTTATCGAGCGGCCAGCAGAATGTACTGCGCGGTCGTCTGCTGGTGCAGGTCCTGCAGGTTCTTGTTGCGAACCTGCACGGCGTAGCGGTCCACCTGCAGGTAGCAGATGTGGTCGACGGGTTTCACCTGGCCCTCGGAGTCTTTGTAGGTATTGGCGAAACACTTGACGGGCACGGGGAGCTTTTCGGGCGTTTCGACCTCTTGCTTGTCGTCCGCCGGGGCAATCGCCTCCTGGTACATGCCATTCGCGCCTGCCGCTGTGGTCGAACGGAAGATGACGGCCTCGCCGAAGGTGATGAGGTCGATCTGATGCTCGGCAAAATCGGCCAGCACATCCGGTGACGGTTCGGCGAACAAGCTCAATGCGCCGCGGCCGGTGGAATACCCGTCGGGCTGCGCGCGTACGGGTGCGCCGGGATCCGAGGGCAGGGTGCGGCCGAGCAGTCCGGTGGGGTCGAGCGGGACGTGCTCTAGTTTGTCCGAGGGCGTCGGCACGAACTTGTCGAGCAGGGGGATCTGCACCTCGAGTGTCTTCTCCACCTGGCTCGTGAGCCACGGCAGGTCCGGTGCCCGCGTCTCGTCGTCGATCTTCATGAAGATGACGTAGCGGTCGTGCACGGTCCACGAACCGATCGAGGACACCGACGGGCGCCAATGCGCGAAAGTCTTGGGGTACTTGGTGATCGGCACCTTCACGTTCTCGGCGTTGAAGGTGAAGTCGTCGTGCTCGAGCGTCGGTCCCACGGACTCCGCGGTTTTCGCGTCGGGGAACATCAGCACCGAGAGATGCAGCTTGCGCGACTTGTTCTCGGCGTCGAGTGCGGTGGCCCACGAGTTCAGCCAGCCGGCGACGAGGTCTTCGGCGACCTCGTCGAAAGTGTCGTTGACGATGAGCCCGCCGAGACCCTTGCGGTTCAGCACGATTTGAGTGCTCGGAACGAACGAATCGAATCGCGCGTCACGGACGTACGCGGGATCGACCTCGAACGGGACTGCCACGTAGTCCGCTAGACGCTGAGCCTCCCACGCGCGTGCCTGGGTCAGACTCTTGGCGTTGCCGACCACCCGAGGTTCGGTCTGGTAGTTGCCGAAGTCGAGACCCGAGGTGTCAGGCGCCTCGCGTGTCGCTGAGCCGGACACCTGCCCGCCGCACCCGGCGACGGTGGCCGTGATGACGCCGGCGACTGCCGCCTGAACTGCGAAACGGGTTATCGATGCGCCACGGCAGAACCTCACGCCTCCCCCTCCAACTAACTCTTCGATCCGATCGTGAGCTCGTCGGCCCACCTCGTCCCCGGTGATCTGGTTCGCGGGCATAGTAGCGCACCGACGGTTATGACTTCCTTGTCAGACGCTGGGCTCACTGGTATCCGGCAAGAAGCTTGTACTGAGCGGCGAGGCGCTGATGAGCGTCCTGTGGATTTGCTCCGACCGACCCGATAACGTATCGGCCCACTGTGGTCAGACAAGTCGGCGGCAGAGCAATGGCCATCGCTTTACCAGGTTTGGCTTTGTAACACCGCGCGCCGGGCATTTCGGCAGGTGCGTCCATCGGTTCGTACCTGAGGTCGATGTCGGCGGCCTCTGCCGCCAGGTACCGGACCGCTGCGGCCGCGTCACGTGTGCGATACACCGAGCCGCCTGCGGCAGCGGCGTAGTCGACGCCGGCGTCATCGAAGGCAGGCATCATTCTGTCGGGTCGATTTGCCAGGTGCAGCAGGGCCTGCCTGGGATATACGCGGCCGACTGCGAGTCCATCCTCGGCGGGCAGGGTACGGGTGAGCAAACCGTCCACGTCCAAGGGGGCCTTGTCGATCTCGGCCACGGGGGTGGGGGAGTAGGACTCGAGCATGGCCAATTGCTTGTCGAAGAAGCGTTTGACGATGTCGGCGTTGGCTGCCGCGTCGTAGGGCACACTGACCGGGTCGCTCAGCGCAGCGTGGATGAGCAGATCGCCGCGAACCAGCCACGCGCGCATGTATTGAGTACTGAACGAGTCCTTCGTGATCGCGACCCGTACCTGCGCATCCGGGTAGCCGGGCACTTCTCCTGGGACACCGTTTGTGCGCTTGGCCAACTCCTCGTAGGCGAACCGCGCGTGGTCGTCGTCGGTGTACCGGACCACCATCGTGTCGATTTCACGGCCGGTATAGATGTGGGCACGGCGGGAGGCGGCGGTCTGCCAGCCCGCTACCACACCGGGGATGGCGTCGAGTGTTTCCTCGGCGCCCTTGAAGTCGGTCCCCGGGTACCACGGTGGTTTGCCTGTGGTGATTTCGCGGCTCACCCGCAGCCGGTTGTAGACGAATCGGTGGTCGTAGTCGTATGGCATCGGCGACGCGGCACCGATCATGATGGATTCTCGAACGGCCCCTGAAAGTGGCTGTCTCGTCGCCTCGACATCGACCGGCGTCGTCGGATAGTTCCCGGAGTTCAGCTTGCTGATATCCACTTCGGGTGCGGTCGGAGCAGGGGGCTCCGATGAGCCTCCACAGGCGCTCGAGAGGATAATCAGGGCCGAAAAGGCGCTGTACGCGCGGAGCTTTCGCATATTCATCACTCGCTCTTCGCCAGAATCGCGTACTGCGCGGCTGTGCGTTCCTGCAATGTCGGATCTGACGGCTGCGTGCTGTTCAACTGGGATGCCTGAGACATCACCACGGCGACATACCGTTCGTACACCAGGACGCAGAAACCGTTGTAGTTGCGATTCTTGTCGGGTTCGGCCAATCGCACGCATTGAGCATCGGCGATGCCAGGCGGCGGCTCGAGAACGGTGTCGTGCTTGCCGCGCCGAGCGAGCGCGGTTTGCAGCAAGAAGGCGGATTCGACATCCCTGGTTCGGTAGACCGTGCTGTAGCGGCGTCCGATGAGATCGACCCCCGCGTCTTCCAGCGCTTTGCGGGTTTCGTGAGGGTTGCGCTCGTAATGCAGGATCCCGGACGGGAGGAATATGCCGAAATCCTCGTTGTGGAAGCCCATCTGAAAAGGGTCTCCCACCGGGGACTTGCTCATCGTGCGCCGAACCATGCCATCCTGGTCGAGTGGCAGATCGAGCAGGTCGTCCGCAGCGACGGCCTGGAACTTGTCCAGCGCCTCGATCTGCTTGTCGAGCACGTTCTTGATCATGTCGGCCGTTGAGATGCGGTCTGCTACCGGCTGCATCGCGGTGACGATCACGAATCGGCCGTGCGGCTGGAAAGCGTTGACGCTGCTGTCCGATGCGGAGCCGTGCGCGCCCGGGTAGCTCGGAATCGCCACCGGCTGCCGGGAGTCCTCCTGCGTGAGTCCAACGGCGTACATCGCGGCTGCGGCCGCGACGGCGTTCTGCTCTGTGCCGAATTCCAGGATCCCGACGAACAGGGATTCGAAGTCACGGCTGCTGCCGTTCGTTCGTGTTGTGCAGACGCCGGCGACCAGATCATTGGTGGTGACAGCATCTTTGAACTTCTCTGGAAGTCCACCGGTCTTGGTCATCTCTTCGGCGTCGGCGAAGATCTTGGTGTAGCTCAACTCGGTCAGGGTCGGCACGAAGTCGGTCGGGTGGACCAGGACGTTGAGGAACCGCCGCCCTTCGATCAGCCTGACCCGCTGTGCGGCGTGCGAGCTGAAGTTCAGTTCGAAGTCGGTCGGTTCGGTGACCATAGCGCCCGTTTGCAGGGCCGCGAGGTCGACCGGTGTCGTCCTCGGCGTGGCTTGGCCGGATACTGTTGCCGCGCAACCGGATCCGAGCACCAGGACCGCCGTCAACGCAGCGAATCGCCCGAGCCGCATGTTCCCCCTCCAACCGATCACCGCGTATCGCGGCGTACAACCGATCGACAGGCTACCGCGTCTGCGGCCGACGGCTACTTCACCCGGTTTTTCAGGATGGGGACGAGGCGGGAGAGGAGGGTTTGGTCGGAGGTGGTGGTCCAGGTGCGGATGGCGGTGACGGTGAGGGGGTCGTCGATGGGGATGACGGTGGCTCGCGAGCCGGTGAGTTGGTAGGGGAGGCCGAGGAGGCCGCCGCCGCCTGCTTTTTCGTCGCTGCGGACCGCGAGGATGTAGCTGTCGTCGGGGGTGTCGAAGCGGGCGGTGGTGCTGGTGACTGGGCGGGGGGAGGGTTCTTCGCCGGTTTTCGTGTAGTTGAAGTTGTAGACGAAGCCGAGGTCTTCGAAGAATTTCGTGGGGAGGGTGCCGCCGAGGTAGGTGGCGAGTTTGCCGTCGGCGGCCACGTCGACCATGAGGACGGTTTTGCCTGCGAAGGCGGGGTTGTCCTTGCGGGCTTGTTCCAGCGGGGTCAGGGCGGCGGTGGTGCTGGGCGCGGGGCCGGGCGGGGTGGATTCGCCGCTCGAGGCCCAGATACCGATGCCTGCGGCGACCGCGACGACGGCCACTACCGACGCGCCCGCGAGCAGCAGTTTGTTCTTGGATTTCGCGGGGGCGGGAGCGACGGCGCCGGTCGGCGTGGGTGACCACTGTTGCGGCACCTGCACGGGGTAGGTGGGGGCGGTGTGGTGGCCGGTGGGGTGCGAACCGGGGACCAGGGCGGCGGTCGCGGCGTCGGTGAATTCGCGGCAGGTGCCGAACCGCTCGTTCGGGTTCTTGGCCATGGCGCGGGCGATGACGTGGTCGATCGCGGGCGGCAGGCCGGGGCGCACCACGGTCGGCCGCGGCGGCGGTTCGTGCAGGTGACCCATCATCACCATGGCCGGTTGCGTTGCGGGGAACGGGTTTCGGCCGGTGAGGAGCTTGAAGAACGAGCAGGCGAGACTGTAGATGTCGGCGCGGTGATCGAGGTGCGCACCCGACAGCTGCTCCGGCGGCGCGTAGGCGATGGTGGCGAGAAAGTTGCCGGTCTGGGTGAGTTCGGAGGCGTCGTCGGTCGACTTCGCGACGCCGAAGTCGGTGAGCAGGACGCGCTCTTCGTCGCCGTAGCTGCTCGACAGCAGGAAGTTCGCGGGTTTGACATCGCGGTGCAGCAGGCCGCGCCGGTGCGCGAAATCCAGGCCCTTGCCGACCTCGGTGGTGATGCGCAGGGCGCGCAGCGGGGTCATGGCCTGCGGGTCGCGGGCGAGTTCGGCGGCGGCGTCGGTGCCCTCGACGAATTGCATGGCGATCCACAGCTGGCCGTGTTCCTCGCCGCGGTTGAAGACCGAGACGATATTCGGATGATCCAGTCCGGCAGCCAGATTCGCCTCCCGCTCGAAGCGGGCACGGAACTCGGGGTCGTTGCTGAGTTCGGCGCTGAGAATCTTCAGCGCGTCGGTGCGGGGCAGGCTGGGGTGGGCCGCGAGATAGACCGAGCCCATCCCGCCCGCGCCGAGCTTCCGGATGATCCGGTACCCGCCGACGATGGTGCCGGGGCTCATCGCCATATCTCACGATCTCCTGACTCGGTGCATCCTGTCCCGCTCGGGCCGGAGCATAGCGAAACGGGCGTGGGCGGGGCGGTCATCGGGTATTGGCGAACAGCGCGTACTGCGCCGCCGCGCGCTGGTGCGCGTCGAGCAACTGGTTGCCGCCGACGACACCCACGTACTGCTTGTACGCCACCACACAGCTGAAACGCTTGGCCCCGTCGAGGGTTCGGTTCTCGGTGCAGGCCGCGTGCGGCAGATTGGGTGGTGGCGCCGCGTCGGCTTTGGCGTGGTTGGGGAGAAGTTTGTCGGTGACCGCACGCAGGGCCGAGGCCTGGTCGGCGGTGCGGATGGCCATCGAACCGTGCGAGAAGGCGACCTGTTCGGCGTTCATCGCGGCGAATTGCTCGGCGAGGCGGTCGCGTTCGGGGGAGAGCGGGACGCCGGGGGCGCCGGCGAAGTGGAGGGCGCCCGCCCTGGTGGTGACCGTGTGGGTGCCGTCGCCTTCGGGGAAGGTGAACTGGTCGGGGTTGAGGGTGCGGACCAGCAGGTGGTCGGGGTCGAACGGGAGGGTGTAGACCTCTTCGTCGGTGAGGACGGGGACGTCGGCCAGCGCGCCGATCTGCTTGTCGTAGGCGGTGGCGGCCCGGGTGGTGAGGGCGTCGAGGTCGGGTTTGTCGACCGAGAGCAGGAACGCGAGCACGTACGGGCCGTGGGGGAGCAGGGTACGCAGGAACGGTGAGTCGGGGCGCCAGTGGGAGCGGGCGGCGGGGTAGCCGGGGATGCTGACGGGCTGGTTGCGGCCCGCGTGGGAGGCGAGGTCGGCGTCGTGGAATTCCTGGGCCGCGGCGGTGGCACGGGCGGCGTCGGGGAATTGCAGCACCATGGTGGCGGCGGTGAATTTGTTCGTCGGTTCCTTGAACGGCCACCCGGTCGAGCTCACGGTGGAGTCGGTCGAGGCGCCGGTGGACAGGAATCCGTAGAGCATTTTGTGCTTTTCGGCGATCGGTTCGACGACGTCGTAATCGCCGAGCTCCCACGGGGTTGTGCCGTCGGAGAAGGCGCGGGCGCCGGTGCCGTACTTCATCTGCGGATCGATGGCCGCGGCGTCGATGACGTGACTCGCGATACGCATACCGGCCACGTTGTACATCTCGTAGAAGTCGGGGACGGGATCGTCGTCGTGGGCGTTCACCGGTTCGGTGGGGAAGCTGCCGACATCCAAGGTCCGGATATCGATCTCGCCGGGCAGCGCGGTACCGGTGACCTCGGAACCACAGCCCGCGAGGACGACGGCGAACACGGCGATCGCGAAACGGCGGATCCTCATGACGCGTTCACCAGCAGGGCGTACTGGGCGGCGGCGCGTTGCTGCACGTCGAGGAGCTGGTTGGACCACACGTACGCGGCGTAGCGGTCGTAGGAGACCGCGCAATAGAAGCGGATCGCGAAGCGCTGATTTCGCCCGATGTATTCCTTGCATTTGGCGCTCGGCAGATTCTTCGGTGGGTCGGCCGCGGTGAATTTGCGGGTGAGACCGCCCAATTCGTCGCGCACGGCCTGGGCGCCCGCGATATCACGCGCCCGGTAGACATCGGCGCCGTCACTGGCGTACAGGTCGACGCCGTTGTCGGTGATCATCGCGGTCGTACTCACCGGGTCGGAGGTGAAATGGCGGGCGGTGCGGCCCGCGTAGACGCCGGGCGGGTTGAGCCAGGAATCCTCGCGTGGGCGGGGCGCGGTGCGGCCGAGCATGCCTTCGCGGTCACGCTGCAGAGTCATCAGATCGGCTGTGGGAGTGAAGTTCGCGACCGATGCCACGATGGTGTCGAGACTCTTGCGGGTCAGTTCGAGCAGGGCCTGCTTGTCGACCTTGCCGAGCCAGATCTTCAGATAGTCGTAGAACCAGGTGTAGATCACCAGCTGCCCGGTGGCGAACCACGATCCGATCGACTGCTGGTCGGGCTGCCAATGTGCCTTCGCCGCAGGGTAACCCGGTATCTCGATCGGCTGATTGTTGGGCGCGTAGCCGAAGTCGAGTTGCTCGAGCGCGGTCGCGGCGGCAGTGGCCTTCTGCGCGTCGGGGAAGATCATGACGGCGTTGACCATGTCGATGCCGTGGTTGTCGGGCGCGGTCTGGGCCGAACTCACGAATCCGCCGATGAAGTCGGGGGCGACCTCGCCGAACCGGTCGACGGCCATGATCTTGCCGAGCGCGGCCCCGGGATCGATGAACACCGAGGCGATCGACGGGTTGGTGTGAATGAACCGGGGATCGATATCGGCGGGGGCGGGGACGTGATCGCCGAGGCGTTCGGCCTCGATGAACCGGGCCTGATCCATGCTCGCGACGGCGCCGACCACCCGTGGCTGCGTCGGGTAGTTGCCCACATCGAGGGTGGCCAGGTCGACCGGCGGATCACTGGCCGAGGCCGGTTCCTCCCCGGAACCGCACGCCAGCAGGCCGGTGAGCAGGACGGTCGCCAGTGCGGCGCAGGACGGTTTCCTCGACGGCACGGCGATCATTCCTCCCCGAAACGATGGTCGGCGGAATAGTAACCCGTTCTGCCGACCTACAAACTGTTGGCCAGCAGCGCGTATTGGGCGGCCACTTTCTGCCGGATCTCGGATTCCTGCTCGGCACCGACAATGGCCAGGTACCGCTTGTACGGAACGTAGCAGCGGTATTCGGAATCGACGTCGGAGTCGCCCTTCGAATTGAGCTCGAAGCATTTGGCGCCGGGCACATCGGTGGGCGCGGGCACGGAATCGTAGTGCTCGGCCGAGTCGATGAAGCCCTGCATCAGCGCTTCGGCCCCCGCCTGATCGCGGACGCGGGCGATGGCGCCGCCTTCGACCAGGGCGTACCGGTCGGCGCCCGCGGCTTCGAGGAGGCGTTCGCGGGCGGTCTCGTCGTCGACCCGGCTCACGATGTGCTCGGGGCTGTACACGGCGAAGGTGCTCTGGTCGGGCTCGGTCTCGGTGGTGTCCTCGACGACGGCGCGGGCCAGCATGCCGTCGGGGTCGACGGGCAGATCGGCGAGCTTGTCGTAGGGGGTCGGGGTGAACTTCGCGAGCTGAGCCAGGCTCGCTTCCAGTGACATATCGATCCAGGACACGAGGTCGTCGGCGTCGGCCCGCGGCCGCTGCACGAACAGCGAGATCACGAATTCCTTGTGCGCGTGGAAGGCCCCGACGGTGGGGATGCCGGGACGCCAATGCACATATGCCTCGGGATATTTGGTCGAGGCGAGCTTGCGGTTGTCCGGGGAGACGGCGAGATCGACGTCCTCGAGTTCGCGGGCGGCCAGCGTGGCCGAGGCGCTGTCGGGAAAACGCAGCACCGCGGTGGTGATGGCGGTGGCGTCGGCACCGGGTCGTTTGCTGCCGTCGGGATCGGCACGGTCGGCACCGAGCGTCACATAGCCGGTGACGAACTTGCGGTTCTCGAGCACCGGACGCGACACATTGGCGATGAAGTCGAGTGCGCGTTCCACCGACGGGATCACGGTCGACCCGCGCCCGTACGACATCGAAGGATCGATCCGGACCGTCGGCGGCACGGCGCCCGACATCCGCATTCCCTCCACGAGCGGACCTGCGCTACCGGCCTTTTCATCGTGGGAACGCTTCTCGACGGCGAAGGTCCCCACCTCGAGTTTGCGCACATCGATCTCACCTGCGACGGGGGTGCCACTCACCGCGCAGCCCGTGAGGGCGATCGTGACTGCCG
The DNA here is from genome assembly GCF_040639775.1 of Nocardia sp. NPDC023733. Taxonomy (NCBI): domain Bacteria; kingdom Bacillati; phylum Actinomycetota; class Actinomycetes; order Mycobacteriales; family Nocardiaceae; genus Nocardia; species Nocardia sp. NPDC023733. The sequence continues at coordinate 129,437 of NZ_JBFAAN010000005.1, forward strand.
ACAATGCGAACGCGACGCGGATCCTGATCATGGCTGCCCCTCGGTGTTCCTCCCGCTGTAGGTGTGAAGTTACCGGAACAAGCCCGCCCAGGGGGCCCTAAGTGTGGTGCTTTGCCATAGTCTGGATGTCATGTCGACGACCCTGCTGCGTGGTTCCGGTGGAGGCCGATACCTGTGAGGGATCGGCAGGTCGAAATCGTGCCGGGCACTCATGCCGTGGCGCACGTGGCGGGAGCGGTGATCGCGGTGGCGCACCGGCAGCCCGGACGCCTCACCCCGGAATCCACCGCCGCCGTCGCACTGGAATCGCTGGCCGAGCTCGTCCGCACCGCGGTGGAGGCGGAACCGGGCGGGCCGGGCGCCTCGGTCGCGCGGGAGGCCACCCGGTGGCTGATGAAGCATGCCGAGCAGATCTCGCCGGGTGTGCCGATCGACTTCGGGGTGCTCTCGGCCGCCGACAACGGCGGTGTCGCGATCTTCCTGCACGGCGCGGTGACCGCCGTGCTCGCAGGCGATCGGGGCCCCGAGTACTACCGGGGTAGTGACGCGGCGTTCACCGTCGACCGGGTGGCCTCCGAACCCGCCAAAGGCGTGGCGCTGTTCGTCGACGATGCCAAGGGCCGCATCCCCGACCTGCCCGCCGAACGCGGCGTCGGCTGGCTGGTCGAAGGCATCGCGCAGGCGGCCGGGGCCGTGGTGTGGGCCAACGATGTGCGAAGCCGGGTGCGCACTGCCGACCCCGGCGCCCGACGTCTGCCGCCGCCCACTGCCCGCATCGATCGGGAACCGCGCCCACCGCAACAGGATTCGCGCCCGGCCGAGGCGCCTGCGACGGGGATGCAGCCGGCGACCTCCATGTTGGACGCGGTGACCGGAACCAACCACGACCTCGTCGACCCGCACAACGCGGAAACCCGCACCGCCGGGACCAATCCCGCCCCCGAGCCCGACCCCGATCTGCAGCGCAGGCTCGAGGCGACGGCCCGTTCGACGGTACTGACCGTCAAGGTGATGGGATTCAAGTGCGCGCGTGCGCATCCCAGTGACCCGCGCTCGGCGTTCTGCACGGTGTGCGGCATGCCGGTCGACCAGACCCAGGCACTGGCCGAAGTGGTCCGCCCGCCGCTCGGCATGCTCGTCCTCGACGACGGCATGACCTACCTGCTGGCAGCCGACGCGGTGATCGGGCGCGACCCGGAGAATTCCGAAGCGGCGCAACGTGGCCTGATCCCGTTGCGCATCGACGACACGTCCGGCGGCATGTCACGCGCGCATGCCGAAGTGCACCTGGTGAATTGGGACGTGCAACTGCTGGATCGCGGTTCCACCAACGGAACTCGCAGCCGGCCGCCCGGCTACCGCGACTGGATCCGGCTCACCCCGAACCAGCCGCTGGTGCTCGTCCCCGGCACCGAGATCATGATCGGTAACCGGGTCCTGCGCTACGAACCCGCCGCCCCGCCGCCCTTCGGCTGAGTCAGCTGTAGCGCGACTCGCAGGTCGTCGCGCCGTTGAGGACGCCCGCGCGGAAGGCGTCGACGCGGGAGAAGCCGCTGGGGACGGTGTTGCCTTCGGCGTCGCTGGCGGCGAGGCCGTCGGTGAGCAGGCCGGAGACCGCCTCGTCGAGGTCGCCCGCCGAGAGCTGGATGTCGCCCTGGCTGACCGGACGGCCGGGCTCGGCGAGTTTGCCGGTGACCACTCCCGACAGGCAGGCCGCGCGCAGGCCCGTCTTCGCGCCGGTGAGCGCTTGGCCGTTGCTGCGCTGCACGGCGAGGGTGTAGCGGGAGATGAACAGGACGTAGCCGTTGTAGTCGCCGCTCACCTTCACCGGGAGCGGGCCGTCGTCGCTGTCGTCGGCGGAACCGCGTTCGGCCAGGCCGGGCACGTCGGTGGCGATCACGTTCTTGGTGGGGCAGTAGGTGACCGGGTCGGTGACGGCACCGTCGTCGCACTCCACCTGCGATCCCGAGTAGTCGTAGGAGGGTGATTGCTGGACCGGCAGAATCGCCTGCAGGGCCTTGCTCAGCTCCACCAGATTGCTCTGGGTGATCGGGTATTCGCCGCGTCCCTGGTCGCCGGAGAAACTCTGCGGCAGATTGCCACGGCGCGATTCGATCTCGTCCTCGTCGATGCCTTTGCAGCCGCGTGCACCGTCGGTGAAACCGATCTGAACCGCGGTGACCCGCTCGAATGCCGAACCGTGCACGCTCTCCGGATCGTCGGGATCGGAATCGCGAATCGAAACCGTCGCGGCCAGCACGGAATTGAGGCCGTCGGAGGTGTTGATCGTGAAGTGCTTCGACTTGCCCTCGGCGACATGGCGCATGAACGCGCCGGCGAAACAATCGGCCTGCTGTTCCTTCACCAGTACCGGGGTCTTCTTGGTGACCATCTTGGCCATGGTCTGGATGGCGTGCCCGTATTCGTGGGCCAGCACCATCACCACCGACATCGGGCCGAAGGTCTCGCTCATCGTGGGCAGCAGCATCGCGCGGTCCCAGCCGATGGAGTTGTCGCTGCGGCAGTAGGCGGCGTTCACCAGGTGGTAGGTGGTTTCCTTGCAGAACTCGACCGCCGAGTTTCGTGGGGCACGCGCGTCCCAGGAGATGAGGGTGGTGACCGGGTCGAACGTCTCACCACGGAACTCGGTGCCGAACACCGACTCCCAGTAGGTCTGGATGTCCTCGATGGCGTTGAGGGCAAGGGCGTCGACCTCGCCGCCGTCACCGTTGGACGCGGTGAGCGAGGAATCCGCGACGCCCGGTCGTGGGCCGTTCGGGCCGCCGGTGGTCGGCAAACCGGCCACCCGGAAGGGGTCGTCGTAGATCGAGACCGCGCGGCCGTCGACCGCCCGTGTGCAGCCCACACTCAGCAGTGCGCATAGCACGGCGGTGATGGCAACGAGCACTTGGCCTTTCGGCATCGGTCCCCCTGGTCGGCCGGATACACGTGCAGGTCGGTCGCCGGATCGGGTGTGAAGCCGTCTCGGGGGCACCGCCGATGTCCGGGCGATGGCATAGTATCCGCTCCATGTCTTCACCGGGGGCGCAGACCATCACCGTGCGCCATGATGGAACCGAACGAGTCTTCGAAGCGAGCCAGCAGATCACCATGGGCCGTGCGCCCGAGGTCACCCTGTTCGTGGACAGTCCGCTGGTCTCGCGCGTGCACGCCACTCTGCGCTTCAGCAACGGCGCCTGGGTACTCGCCGACAACGGCAGCACCAACGGCGTTTTCGTCGACGCACGCAGGCTGAGTCAGCCGGTCTCGATCGACCGGCCGACCCAGGTACGCCTGGGCGACGCGATCAGCGGGCCACTGCTGCACCTCGTGCCCGCGGCGCCGGGGGCGGGATCGCGGCACGCGGCGACCATGGTGGCGCCGCCTTCGCAGCAACAACCGCAGCATCGTCCGCCGCAGCGTCCCGCCTTCCAGCCACCGTCACATCCGACGCCTCAACAGCAGCAACCACCCGCCCGGCCGCAGTACGTGCCGACCTCGCAGCTGCCGTCGCAGCCGGTCGCGCCGCAGGACAACATCAATATGACCCGCCGCGCCGACTCCTCGATGTTGCCGCCGGTGCGCAAGGCGGCCTCGACCGAACCGGTGGCGCGCGGTGACCGCATCCCGCCCGGCGGCCTGAGCATCGGCCGCACCTCCGACAACCAGATCGTGGTGAACGACCCGCTGGCCTCGCGCAAGCACGCACGGCTGGTTTCCTCACCGGAGGGGCTGGTCGTCGAGGACCTCGGGTCGGCCAACGGCACCTTCGTCAACGGTCATCGTCAGCAGCGCACGGTGCTGCGCGAGCGTGACATCGTCACCATCGGCAACATCGACTTCGTCGTCGCGCAGGGTGCGCTGGTGCACCGGCAGAAGCCGGTCGCCGAGCTGGGTCTCACGGTGCACGGGGTCGGGTTCACCGTCGAGGGCAACAAGCAGCTGCTCGTCGATGTGAACATGCAGGCAGGGCGTGGCACGCTCACTGCGCTGATCGGCCCCTCGGGCGCGGGCAAGTCGACGCTGTCGAAGCTGATCGCGGGCAATACCCAGCCCTCGGGCGGTGTGGTCACCTTCGAGGGCCGCAACCTGCACGCCGAATACGAGGCGCTGCGTTCGCGTATCGGCATGGTCCCGCAGGACGATGTGCTGCACCGTCAGCTCACCGTCCGCCAGGCCCTCGGTTTCGCCGCCGAGCTGCGGCTGCCGCCCGATACCACCAAGGCCGACCGTCAGCAGGTGATCGACGGTGTGTTGCAAGAGCTTTCGCTCACCCAGCACGCCGATACCCGGGTCGACCGGCTCTCCGGTGGTCAGCGCAAGCGCGCGTCGGTGGCGATGGAGCTGCTCACCGGTCCGTCGCTGCTGATCCTCGACGAGCCGACCTCGGGCCTCGATCCGGCGCTGGACCGGCAGGTCATGCAGATGCTGCGCGAACTGGCCGACGCCGGTCGCGTGGTCATCGTGGTCACCCACTCCGTGGCCTGCCTGGACATGTGTGACCAGGTGGTGTTGCTCGCGCCCGGTGGCAAGACCGCCTTCGCAGGACACCCCGGTGGCGTCGGTGCGGCGATGGGCACCAGCGACTGGGCCGAGATCTTCGCCAATGTCGCGGCCAACCCGGACCAGGCCTTCGCGGCGTATCGGTCCAGGCAGGCCTATGTGCCGCCGCCACCGCCGCCGCAGCCGTTGCAGCGCGGCAACACCGGTGCGCCGCCGCAGTCGAGTGGCATGCGGCAGTTCAGCACGTTGGCGCGCAGGCAGTTGCGGTTGATCTTCGCCGACCGCGGTTACCTGGTGTTCCTGGTGGTGCTGCCGTTCATTCTCGGCGCGTTGTCGCTGGTGGTGCCCGGTGAGAACGGCTTCGCCGCGGGGCCGCTGGTCGCCCAGCCCGACGGGTCGTTCGCGAAGTCCGGTGGTAGCGAGACCCAGCAGCTGCTGGTGGTGCTCATCCTCGGCGCGTGCTTCATGGGTGCGACGCTGAGCGTGCGTGACCTGGTCGGTGAGCGGACGATCTTCCACCGCGAACGGGCGGTCGGGCTGCTGCCGTCGGCGTACCTGCTGGCCAAGATCGCGGTGTTCAGCGTGGTCGCGTTCCTGCAGTCGGCGGTGCTGATCGGCATCACCCTGCTCGGCAAGAACCCGCCCGGTGCCGGGTCGCTGATTCCGAACGGCAGCATCGAGCTCTACATCGACATCGCCATGACGGCGGTCTGCTGTGTGGTGTTCGGTCTGCTGATGTCGAGTCTGGCCAAGTCCAACGAGCAGGTCATGCCGATGCTGGTGGTGATGATCATGGTGCAGCTCGTGATGGCCGGTGGTCTGATCCCGGTGACCGACCGTGTCGGCCTCGAGCAGGTGTCGTACCTGTTCCCGGCTCGCTGGGGGTACGCGTCGGGTGCGTCGACCGTCGACCTGAAGAATCTGTTCTGGGGTGCGCAGGACGATTCGCTGTGGACGCACTCGGTCGGCATCTGGATCCTCGACATCGTCATGGTGCTCGTGATCACCTCCGCCCTGGCGTTCCTCACCTGGACCCGCCTGCGGTTGAAGAGGTCGCAGGCATGATCGGGCAGGTAGAAGCCGTTTCGGTGGACACACTGCGCGTGTCGAGCGTCGACCGGGCACACTTGAGCCTGTGACCGTTCGAGTTGGCGCCCTGCATCTGGGGTGGGATGTGGTGTCTGTCGCCGCGGGTGGTGGTGAGACCCCCATCCGCCCGGTTCAGGTGGAGGGCACCTACACCCCGCCCGCCTACCTGCTCGCCGACGCCGCGGGCAGGTTGCACACCGCCGGTGTCGACCGGCAGCGACCCGATCTGGGGATGGCGATCGCCGATGTGCGCGACATCCTCGGGCACCCACAGATCGTGATCGCCGGCGCCACCTGGCCCGCCGAACTGGTGTTCCGGGCCAGGCTCTACAACCCGCTGGCCGCCGTCGGCAAGTATCTGCGCGGTAAGCCGCAGCTGGTGGCGTTGCCGTATCCGGACAGCTGGCCGGAGGAGAAGGTCGAGGTCTACGCCGGGCTGGTCGAACAGCTCGACGTGGTCGTCGAACCGCTACCGGAGAGCGTCGCGCTGTCGGGATACCTGCGCGCGCTCGGGCTGGTCTCGCCGCCGAGCGAGCGGCACCACACCGGCATCGGCGCCACCGGCATCTACTCCGACGGCCGCACGCTGCTGGTCGTCGCGGTGCACGGTGACGACGAGCAGCCGACCGAATCGGTGGAGGTCTCGGTGAACCCGGAGGCGCTGCGCGACGCGCGCACCGCCGACAACGTGGTGATCGAGGCGATGGCCGCGGCCCGTTCCATCGGCGCCGACACCTCGACGGTGCTGCTCGCGGGCAACGTGTGCTTCAACGACGCGCTGCGCCTGGCCTTCCAGAACCACCTCGGACAGCGGCTGCAGGTGGCCGATCACCCGATGCACGCGCTGGTGCTCGGCGCCGCGCATCTGCTGGTCACCGAGCCGTTCGACGAGGACGACTACCCCGAGCCGCAGCATCCGGGGCAGGCCTATGCCGCCCAGGTCGGCTGGGGTGCGCCGCCGGCCGCGCCGCCCGCCGCCCAGCCGCCGGGGCCCGCCGGTTTCGTGGCCGGACCGCCCGCCCAGTCCGGTGGGCGGCACGCGCTCGACGACGAAGCCGACCAGCGCGGAAAGCTCCTCGGCAAGGTCAAGAAGGGTTTCTTCGGCGCACCCGCCGTGCTCGGCGCGCTGGCGCTCGCCGCCACCGGCTGGCAGACCGACACCACCCTCGCGGCCGACGCCTCGGACTGCGCGTTCACCCCGTATGTCAACACCACGCCGCCCGAGGGCATCGCGACCGCGGACGGCAACCTGGCCGACGGGTGCGCCACCCCCGGCATCGACAACCTGCGCTACCTGATCCCTGGTCCGGCGCGCACCACCGACCCGGGCCCGCCGGTGGTCATCTAGTCCGATTGTGGGGGCGTCATACCCGGCTGGTATCGTTGGCCGCTGGCGTGTGGAACGTCGACCCGTTCGCGGTTCGGTGTCTCCGCGATGTCCCGGGTCTCCACCGGCCGCCGGGACAAATCTCGATTACGGGATCCATAACAGTTGGCCGGCAACACCGACGACAGACAGGGAACGACTGTGCCTACGTACAGCCCCAAGGCAGGTGACGTCACCCGCAAGTGGTACGTCATCGACGCCACTGACGTAGTCCTCGGCCGTCTCGCCGTGCAGGCCGCTGGCCTGCTGCGCGGCAAGGGCAAGCCGACCTACGCACCCCACGTCGATGGTGGCGACTTCGTCATCATCATCAACGCGGACAAGGTTGCCATCTCCGGCAACAAGAAGCAGGACAAGCTGATCCACCACCACAGCGGACACCCGGGCGGCCTCAAGTCGCGCACTGTCGGCGAGGTGTTGGCGACCCGTCCCGATCGTCTCGTGGAGAAGGCCGTCAAGGGCATGATCCCGAAGAACAAGCTGGGTAACGCGATCGCGGGCAAGCTGAAGGTCTACGCAGGCCCGAACCACCCCCACGCCGCGCAGCAGCCGGTTCCGTTCGAGATCAAGCAGGTGGCCCAGTGACCGCTCCTGAAGAGTTCACCCCCGAAGAGTTCGACGCGGTCGACGAGACCGTGGTCGAGGTCGTCGAAGACGGCGAAGGCTACGACGAGGGCGAGGCCGTCTACGAGGCGTCCTACGAGCCGATCGTCATCGATCGTCCCGTGCAGACCGTCGGCCGCCGTAAGGAAGCCGTCGTCCGCGTGCGACTGGTTCCGGGCTCCGGCAACTTCACCCTCAACGGCCGCACCATCGAGGATTACTTCCCGAACAAGGTGCACCAGCAGCTGGTGAAGTCCCCGCTGGTGACTGTCGAGCGGACCGAGTCCTTCGACATCGTCGCCCTGCTGCACGGCGGCGGCCCCTCGGGTCAGGCAGGCGCCCTGCGTCTGGCTATCGCCCGCGCGCTGATCGAGGTCACTCCCGAGGATCGTCCGGCGCTCAAGCGTGCCGGCTTCCTGACTCGTGACCCGCGTGCCACCGAGCGCAAGAAGTACGGCCTCAAGAAGGCCCGTAAGGCGCCTCAGTACTCGAAGCGCTGATTTCGGCACTGCCGACCACCGTCTTCGCCTACCTTGGCTGAGGCGGTACGGTCTGCGGAGCACGTGTGCGAGAGCAGGCTTCCAGCACGGCTGGTCGCCTGCTCTCGTGCTGTATATGGACCACCTACAAGGGGCAGGTATGGGACAGCTTTTCGGTACGGACGGCGTTCGTGGGCTCGCCAACGAGTCTTTGAGCCCGGAGCTGGCGATGCGGGTCGCCGGTGCGGCGGCGCAGGTGCTCAGCCGGGGCAAGAAGCGTCCGGTCGCGGTCCTCGGCCGTGACCCGCGGGCCAGCGGCGAGATGCTCGAGGCCGCGGTGACCGCGGGCCTGACCGCCACCGGTGTCGACGTGCTGTCCGTCGGTGTGCTGCCAACCCCGGCCGTCGCCTACCTCACCGGCCTGTACGACGCGTGCTTCGGCGTGATGATCTCCGCCTCGCACAACCCCATGCCCGACAACGGCATCAAAATCTTCGCGGCGGGCGGGCACAAGCTCGACGACGCCGTGGAACAGCGGATCGAGGCCCTGATCGCCGACGGCACCACCGTGCGCCCGACCGGCGCGGGCATCGGTCGCGTGCGCGGCGACTACACCGTCGAGGGCACCCACGAACGCTATGTCGAGCACCTGCTCGAATCGACCGGGGAGAACCTGTCCGGGCTCACCGTCGTGGTCGACTGCGCACACGGCGCGGCCGCCGAGGTGGCGCCGCAGGTGTACCGGGAGGCGGGCGCGACGGTGATCGCGATCAACGCCGAACCCAACGGTCTCAACATCAACGACGGCTGCGGTTCCACCCACCTGGACGCGGTCCGGGCCGCGGTGCTCGCCCACGGCGCCGACCTGGGTGTCGCGCTCGACGGCGACGCCGACCGGTGCCTCGCGGTCGACGCCGCCGGCGAGGTGGTCGACGGCGACAAGATCATGGCGGTACTCGCGCTGGCCATGCGTGAGTCGGGCGAACTGGTCGAAGACACCCTGGTCGCCACGGTGATGAGCAACCTCGGTTTGCATATCGCTATGCGCGCGGCCGGTATTCGCGTACTCACCGCCGCTGTCGGCGACCGCTACGTGCTCGAGGAGCTGCGTCGTGGTGGGTTCAGTCTCGGTGGCGAACAGTCGGGTCACGTGGTTTTCCCGCGCTACGGCACCACCGGCGACGGTGTTCTCACCGGGCTGCGGTTGATGGCGCGGATGGCCCAGACCGGTCGCGGGCTCGGGGAGCTGGCGTCGGTGATGAGCACCGTGCCGCAGGTGCTGGTGAACGTGAAGGTGTCGGACAAGGCCGCGGTCGCCGCCGCCCCCGAGGTGCGCGACGCGGTGGCCGAGGCGGAGCGCATGCTCGGCGAGTCGGGCCGGGTGCTGTTGCGCCCCAGCGGCACCGAGCAGCTGGTTCGGGTGATGGTCGAGGCCACCGATCCGGCGCAGGCGCGTCAGCTGGCCGACGACCTGGCCAAGCAGGTCGCCGCCGTCTGATCGGCTGGCGTGCCGTCGCCGCTGCATCTACTATCGGCCTACGCCGTAAGGACCTGTGTGCCCGTGGCGCGTGTGCTTGCTCGGCGCACCGGAGAGTTTGGCGCGCAGCACGATTCGAAGGGGGCCGATCATGGCGCCGCTGCCTGCCCGCAACTACCAGGATCAGTACTACGAGTACGGCGAGCCCCACCGCTGCGGTGGGGCGTGCGGACGGCCGGGGTGTCGTGAAGTGCCGCAGGGGTATTCGCCGACGGTGCCGATCCGCGACGAAGGATACGGTCAGCGCATCGAGGCCGAGACGTCGCGCAGCGGTGCGGTGGCGGTGCCACGGCCCTCGCCGCGCTCACGGTCGCTGATCGTGGTTGTCGCGATCCTGCTCGCCACGCTCGTCGCCGGGTTGGTCGGGATCAAGTTCGGGTCCGATATCGACCTGTTCGGTGCGGCGGAAACGGCTGTGGTCCAACCGATCTGATCAGAACTGCCCGGCGATGAAACCGGTGAACAGCACGAGGAAACCACCGACCTCACCCACGATCAGCCCGTACATCGACAGCTTCAGCGCGCCGGAGATCTCCCCGGCGAACTGGTCGGTGGTGTCGCGACGCAGGCCGTGCATCACGTAACTGGCGATCGCCCCGGCGAAGAACGCGAGAACCACCAGGTCGGCGGCCAGATTCACCAGCGTCGGCCAGGCGCTGAGCTCGGTGAACACGGCAAGCACCAGGCCCGCGAAGGAATACATCAGGGCCGCGCGGTGCGCGATGTCGACGTAGACGTGGGCGGCACCGTCGACCCGGATGCCGCGATATTTCCAGATCCCGAGCAGTAGGGCGCTCAGAAAGATGAGACCGGTGACGAGCAGCGTGACGCGGGTGTCGATGCCTAATGCCATGGGGTGTCCTATTTCTCGGTGAGCAGCCCGGCGGCCATGTGCCAACGGCGGGTCGCTCGCACAGAATCCAGCATGCGGCGGTCGTGCGTCACCAGAATCAGGGTGCCCGTGAAGGATTCGACCGCCTGCTCGAGCTGTTCGATGGCGGGCAGGTCGAGGTGGTTGGTCGGTTCGTCCAGGACCAGCAGGTTCACCCCGCGCGCCTGGAGCAAGGCAAGGGCCGCGCGGGTGCGTTCGCCCGGTGAGAGCGTGTCGCACGCCCGGATCACGTGCGGACCGCGCAGCCCGAACTTGGCCAGCAGCGTGCGGACATCGGCGTCGGGCCATTCGGGCATGGCCGCGCCGAAGGTGTCGACCAGCCGGTCGGTGCCGCGGAACAGCCCACGCGCCTGGTCCACCTCACCGACGGCGACACCGGAACCCAAAGCGGCAGAACCGGAATCGGGAGCGATCTTGCCGAGCAGCAGCCCGAGCAGGGTGGACTTGCCCGAACCGTTGGCGCCGGTGAGCACGATCCGGTCCGCCCAATCGATCTGGGTGGTGATCGGTCCGAGCGTGAACTCGCCACGGGTCACCGTCGCGTTGTTCGCGGTGGCAACCACCGCACCACTGCGCGGGGCGGTGGCGATCTCCATCCGCAGCTCCCACTCCTTGCGCGGTTCCTCGACCACCTCGAGCCGTTCGATGCGGCGCTGCGTCTGCCGAGCCTTCGCCGCCTGCTTCTCGGTGGATTCGGCGCGCGTTTTACGGCCCATCTTGTCCGAGTCGTTCTTGCCTTTGCGCCGGGCATTGCGCACACCGTGCTCGAGCCAGTTGCGCTGCATCTGGGCGCGTGCCTCCAAACCCGCTTTGGTGTCGGCGAATTCGTCGAACTGCTCGCGAGCGTGTTTGCGGGCGATCTCGCGCTCGGTCAGATACGCCTCGTACCCACCGTCGTACATGCCGTACTGCTGCTGCGCCAGGTCCAGTTCCAGCACACGATTCACGGTGCGAGCCAAGAACTCCCGATCGTGGCTGATCACCATCAGCGGCACCCGCACACCGGTGACGAAACGTTCCAGCCGTTCCAGGCCGTCGAGGTCGAGATCGTTGGTCGGTTCGTCGAGCAACAGGATGTCGAAGCGCGACAACAACACCGACGCCAGCCCGGCGCGCGCCGCCTGGCCACCCGACAGGCCCGTCATCGGGGTGTCAAGGCCACCGGCCAGGCCATCGATGAGGCCGAGTTCGGCCGCGACCTCCTCGGCCCGCTGCTCCAGGTCCGCGCCGCCGAGGGCGAGCCAGTGTTCCAGCGCGGGGGAGTAGTCGTCGTCTCCGCCTTCGCCGAGGCGTTCGGCGGCCGCGTCCATCACCCGCTGCGCGTGCGCCACTCCCGTTCGGCGGGAGAGGAATTCGAGCACGGTCTCGCCCTCGATGCGCTCCGGTTCCTGCGCCAGGTAGCCGACGGTGGCGTCCGGCGGGCTCAGCGCGATCGTCCCGTCACCCGCGTCGTGCTCGGCGAGCATACGCAGCAGCGTCGACTTGCCCGCGCCGTTCACGCCGACCAGCCCGATCACATCGCCCGGGGCGAGGGTGAAATCGAGGTCGGCGAACAGGGTCCGTTCGGCGTGTCCCGCGGACAGGCCGCTGGCGTGCAATGTCGTGCTCACCGCTCGAGTCTGCCCGATCTCAGGGTGTGACCCTGAGATGGGGTGGTGCGAAATCAGGGTGCGGATGGGTCCGTCGACCGATGCCGGGAGCGGCACGCGAGGGCACAGTTGAATCATCACCGCTCGACAGGAAGGCACACCATCATGACTGCCCCCGCCCGCCGCTTCACCCGCTCGACCAGCGACAAAATGATCGCAGGCGTCTGCGGCGGCATCGCCGACTACTTCGGGTGGAGCCCGAACGTCGTTCGCCTCGCCTTCGTCGCCTCCTGCCTGCTGCCCGGACCCCAGTTCCTGCTCTACCTGATCCTGTGGCTGATCATGCCCAAGAAATAACACCCGACGTGGCCGTGAGCCGCTCGCGGATGACAGGATGGTGGAGTTCCGCCGCGCCGTCATCCGCGAGTTTCCCGTTTGAGGAGGAGCCATGGTCACCTCGGGCGACATCCCCGGCTTCGGCCTACCCGACATCGACGCGCACACACCCCTCGACAGCCTCGGCCCCGTCGAACTCAACTCCCCCTCCCAAGACCTCGACGCCGACGGCGTAGCCGACTCCCTCACCCACACCGACCCCAACTCCACCACCATCTGGTCCGACTACGACGAGGACGGCCTCGCCGACCACGTGACGGTGATCGAGGAGGACGGGGACTATGCGGCGTGGGAGTACCACCGGCATCCGGATGGGACGTCGGAGTGGAGGAAGACGGATCAGGGGAATCTGGGAAAGTGAGGTTTTCGTGGGAACCGGTGGAGGGGTTCGCGCGTCGAAGTAGGTAGGCGTCATCCGGGCGCCGTGTGTTCGCGGAGGTGGGGGAGATGAGTACGCAGGTTTCCGGCGGTGTCGTCGTCGACAAGACGGCGATGGACAAATCGGTCAGCAGCCTGAGGGCCACCGTGACCGAAGTGCGCACGGCGGCAAAGAATGTGGCGAACAACGACTGGGGCGACGGCACCGAGGCAGGTCGGGCCTACGCGGCCTACGGCGTCCGGGTCTCACAAGGTCTCGACCGCGCTGTCACCTGGCTCAGGGTGTGGACGACTTCGGTCGAAGCCACCGCCGACGCGATCGGTAAGGCCACGGTGGAATACGCCGAGGTGGACAAGAACACTGCGCGCGCCCTCGATCAGGCAGCAGCGAAGTGAGCACTGACGTGCGGCGGGAGGTTCTGCGATGACCAAGACCGTTGATCAGATTCTCGACGACGGCGCGAAGGGGCTCCTCTATTTCGAGCAGCTGTTGCCGCTGTATCAGGAGGCGTTCGGCACAGACCTCGGTTGGCCGCTGCTGAAGATTCAGGCGACCTATGACCAGGAGCGGGAGATGAATCTCGCCAAGATGCAGGCATCCGCGGATGCTCTGAAAGCGATGATCACTGTCGCCGACACACAGCGAGGTGTGCAGCAGACCACGGCGAACAGTTTGGGGGCGAGCTGGCAGGGGGCGGCCGCAGAGGCCGGCATAGGGCGGTTGCGCGAGATCGTCGGGTTCGCGGAACAAGATCGCAATCCGGTCCAGACCCTTGCGAACGCGATGTCGGATGCAGTGCCTACCCTTCGGCAGATCGTGGAGCAGAAAGCGACGACTGTTCTGCAGATCGCGGCCGGATACCGTGAACGGGGCGGGCAGACGGTGATCACGGTCAAAGAAATGCCCGCAGACGATATCCGGCGGATCATCGACGCCAGCAAGACCGGCGATATCACGGATATGCTGCTGAATACGTTGACCGACCTCGACGGCATCGAAAATCGCACCAAAGATGTCGAGCGACATTCCGACGAGTGGAAACAGGCGGTCAAGGAGACCTGCAAAGAGTGGCTGGACGAGGTCTTCAAGCAGGCCTACAGCGACAAGCTCGATGTTTTCAGAGCCCAGTGCAACGTTGCTCAAACCGGCATCGAAGGCAAATACAACTACCTCCAGGCGCTTGCCGACGCGATCCAGGAGCGTGCGTATCCGTCGGTCGCGGGGGTTGCTGCTGCACCGGTCGAGGAGCCCTCCAAGGGCGACCAGTCCGGAGCCAAAGGAAACCAGAACTCGGACGGTAGTTCCGCCGGTGCCGCCAAAGGCAGCCAGAACTCGGACGACCAAACCAGTGCCGCGGGCACGCAAAAGGGCGACACCTCGTCACCGGTCAAGACCACGACGCAGGACACCGACGACTCCGACGACGACAGTTCCGAAACCAGCACCGCGCTGACTACTCTTGCCACCACACTCAGCGAACTCGGCACGACGGTGTCGAGCGCACTGACCGGAGATCTCGGGAGTTCGTTGACTTCTGCAGTCGAATCGGTCGGCACCGCCATCAGTGATGGCATCGAGCAGATGACGGAGCAGGCGAGCAGTCTGTTCTCGGGAGAGCACGAGGCGTCGTTCCAGTTGGGCGATACGAAGGTGACGATCCAGGCGGGTGCGGAAGGCCTGTCGTTGACGACGACAGGCGTCGACGGCCAGACGAACGAATATCGGCTGACCTTGGACGAGAACGGAATTCCCGTGGTCACCACGGAGTCCGGTTCGGACGGCTCGACCGGCGAGGGCGAGGCGGGTGTACTCGGCACGGGGACACCGGAATCCGGGACAGGACAGGGCACGGCGGGCCTCGAAGATGCGGGGACGGGGGCGGGAGGTGGCGCGGATGCCACGACGTCCGAAACTCCCGACCTGACGAATGCGCCGGTGACCAGCGAAGTCGGTGCGGGCGATCCCTCCTCGGGTTCGGTGGCCGGCGGCGTTCCGGTCGGTCCACGGTCCCAGCAACAAGAGACCGACGGTGAACACATCCCGAGCGTCGAGGACCACCAGGCAAGCAACCCGGGTGACAGTGGCGCGGTTCTGGCCGAGGCGGGCCCGCTGTGAGCAGGAACAGAGCTGGCGGATCGCGCCGGACGTCGGGAGAATGATCGATCGTGGACTACGCGGCGGAGTTCGAGCAGATCGCGGCCGAGACCCATCGCCGCTCGGTCATGCTGCGAGAAGAACTCGATGAGATCGACCGGCAGACGGAAATTCGCGCACAGCAGGTAGCTGCCAATGCGGCCCGACGCTTCGATGAAGTGGTCGAATTGCTTGCACAGGAGGCGGCCGAAGCCGAAATCGCTGAGCCACAGCCTGATTCACATGAGGTGCAGGAGGAGCGCATCCAGCCCTTTGCCCGCGCTGTGGCCCCACCGCCGCCTCCGGTCTTCCCCGCAGACCCCGACCCGACCCTGACACCTGAGCAGCAGCGCCAGGCCGAGATCCGCGCCGCCGTGGCGCGAGCGCGGGCAGCGAGGGAAGCGCGCTCGGTCGTCGCCCCCTCCGATGGTGACTACGACCAGGAATCCGAGTACTACCGACGTTCGACCTGGCTGGACTGATCCTGCATATCGTGATGATTCGCCTCGGCATGGCCGGTGCGAGGGTACGGGACGGGCCGACTGTGGACCGCTGACGAGGGGAACGACTTGATAGGCGTGGCCCGCGCGGGTTCGACAGTGCCCGGTGCGCCCGCGTCGCAGCTGGCGACATACTGCATGGCGATCCAGAGGTTGTCTCCCTCCAGTCCACGATCCTGCACCGAGACGATGTTCGGGTGCTCGAGTTGCGCGACCAGATCGGCTTCACGCTCGAACCGTTGCCGAATTGCATTGTCTCCCAGCAGGTCCTAATTGAGGATCTCGAGCGCCACCAGCCGCGGCAGCCTCGGATGCCTGGCGAGATACACGGTGCCCATCCCGCCTCGCCCGAGAACTCGCTCGATCCCGTACCCCGCGAACTTCCCGAAGTCCCTTAGGTATCCACTTCTATCCTTCTCTGTACGTTCATCCGAGCCAACTACGACCGCGGAAATACTCGCTTTCCTGGTCGTAGCCGTCGTAGTCGACGGGTTCGACGACCTCGGCTGCTCGCCGTGCGGCGGCGGAACGGGCGATTGCTTCGCGAGCTTCGCGCAATTCGGCTTCGCGGCGAGCGGTCTCGTCGTCCAGGGGCGGAGATTCGGGAGTGTACGCAGCCGGCTCGGCGGTGACGACGTGTTGCACGGGCTGGGACACCGCGCGAGTGCCGTCGTCAACCGGTGTCGACTGATGCGAACTGTTGGCCGGCATCGCCACCCATCGATGTTGTTCTGCTTCCTGGCGGGCGGTCTCGTCGTTGACGGGCAATTCAGGCTGGGGGACAGCTTCCTTCGCTGCGGAGGTTTGCTCTGCGGCTCGTTGCTCCTCGGCTCGGGCGGCGGCGAGCAGCATGTCCCCTGTGGCTTGCAAGCGGGCACGCTCGTCGTCGAATTCTGCTCGGAGCATGCGGACACGGCGGAGGTGTTCGGCGACAAGGTCTTCGATGGGGGAGTTACTCACAGGGGACCTGCCTCTGCCAGCTGTGCACCGGACTCTCCGGGGCCTGGCTGGCCGGTACCGGGAGTGGTGGGGTGGTGTTCGTTGTCGGGTTCGTCGGTGGCGGTCCATGCGGGGGCGCCGCTGTAGCTGCCAGGGTTGTTCTCGGCTTCCTGGCCGCGGGCATTCAGTGAGCCGGTGGGATTCGGTGTTGCGCCGGATAGTGTTCCGGCATCTTCGGGTGCGGCGGGGGCCTGGCTGCTGGACGAGGAAGGCTCGCCGGTGCCGACTGCGCCGGACGAGGTGTTGTCGGTGACGACCGGGACACCGTTCTCGTTGAGAGTAAGGCCGTATTCGTGTGCCGTGCCGGTGGAGTCGGTCGTAGTGAGCTTGAGCTGTCCGTCTTCGCCGGTCGTCAAGCTGAGTGTCGTTCCGGCGATACTGAATTCGGTAGTGCTGTTCCCACTGAACAACGAGCTCAGCTGTTCGATTCCGGTGGTGATCGAAGTGCCGAGCGAACTGAGGCCCGTGCCGATCGATTGGGCGATCGATTCGGCCGAATCCGTCGATCCCGAGGTCAGGCTCGACAACTCGCTGGCCACGGAGCTCAATGTGGACAGCCCACTCGAGACCGTGGACAGCAAGTTGCTCAGATCTGTGGACGAGTCGTCGTCTTTGTCGTCGTCGTCGGGATCGTCGGTTGTTGTCGTATTCTTCAATCCGGCGGTGTCGGTCTTCGTATCGTCGTCGGTATTCGTGTTGGGTTTCCCTCCGGTCGATGCGTTATCGTCCCCGTTGGGCTTGCCAGTATTGGGTACTGCGTTCTCGGGAGTTGCCGGTGCGGGGGAATCCGTTGGCATCGGATACGCGAGCGCCTCGACGTTGCCGAGTGCGGCGGTGGCTTGCTTGAAAGCCTCGCTGATGACGGTGGAGGTTTCTTTGCAGACCTCCTCGAAATGGAGGACAGTTGCTTCGACCTGCGGGACGAATACGTTGCGCAGGAAGTCCATCTGATATTGGACATCATCTGCAGTGTCGACACAGTTCTTGATTGTCTGTAGCAGGAACTCTTCGCTGCGGCCTTCCATCGTGAAGTCCGCAGTGCCTGCGGGCCGGTAATAACCTTTGACGTCCGTAGCTTTCTCCGTCACAATAGTACGAAGCGCGGTTGCGAGCTCGCTCAGCTCACGAGAGGCGATCTGAGCATTGTTGTAGTCCGCTTCGGCGCGTCGAACCTGCTCGTTGATCATATTGAAGGCGGCATCACCCGCGTCGCCTTGCCAGATGTTCTGTACGGCGTTGCGTTGGGTCTGTTGTTTCTGCAGCTCAGTGGAGAGTTTGGGAAGGGTGGACGCGAGCAGGGTCGCCATGCGCTCGATGGCTTCGATATCCATATCGCGTTCTTTGTCATAGAGTGCATAGAAATGATCGAGTTCCCGTGCCGCGATATCAGCTCTGCCCAAGTTATACTTTTCGAGGCACTTCCGATACAGCGGGAGGTAGTTTTCGAAATACTCGAGGCCGTCGTCGCCGTCATCGAGAATCTTGTCGGCATTCCCGGCGGACTTCGAGACGTTGTGTTCCCAGTCGGAGTTGATCTTTCCTTCGGTGACAACGCCCGCTTCGTTCGCTGACCAGGTCATCCGAGATTCACCCCTTGTGCTTTGAACTTGGTGACGTTGGCATCGTCGACGGCTGAGTAGGTGTTCGCACTAGTTGTATAAGTGCTGCCGGACTTGGCGATCGCGGTCTCCCAGTGCGTCAACCACGCGCCGATGTTCCCGATCTCGGCGCCGAACTTGGTGCCTTCGTCCCCGTAGCCGCGTCCAGCTTGCTTAGCGGTGAAAGACCACCCGCTGACTTCCTTGTTGAGTGTCTTGATCGTGCCTGCCGAAGTGGTGAGATGCCCCCCGAGCGTGCGCAGCAGATCTGGATCGACCCTGACATGACTCCCCATCGGGACCCTCCCTTGTTGTTCGTCGCCGTCCGGTGTCGGCTACCTCGTTGTCTTGTTACAGCCCGGCCCACGGAGCCGGAACAGCTGGTTCGGCCTGCTCTTGTATACGGGTGAGGGCGCGGTCGATCCAGTTCGTGAACAGCGTGGTCAAGCCGTCGGCGCCGATCGGGCGCAGCTCGAGGTGCTCGCGGTTGCGTTGTATCAGGTAGCGGCCGTCATCTTTGACGTCCAACCAGCGGGCGCTGAACCACGGTTCCTGGCCGTCGGTGAACGGTTCGGCTCGTAGTCGGGCCCAGGCGGAACCGTGGCGGGGGCGGTTGATGAACTGGTCGAAACGTTGGCTGGGTGTGGTGGTCCAGGTGTCCGAACGGCGAGTGCGTGCGGTCAGGTCTTCGAGGTGGAAGATGTCGGCGGCGCTGCGACCCGCCGGGCACTCGGGGACGATCCAGGACAGGCGGCCGGGCAGTTGTTCCGGCCTGAGCAGTCGGCAGCGGATGCGTTCGGCCACTCCGTCGGTCGTCGCCGTTTGGGTGAGCAGGACCGCGTGGTGTGCGGTGCGGGCGCCGATGACGCGGTACTCCTTGGTGGTGCCCTTGGCGATCGCATCGGAATCGCCAAGGATCTCGACCCGCAGTCGGGCGTGGGTGAGGGTGTGGAAGGCGAGTTCGATGAGTTCGTGCTCATCGATGTCGTAGCGCGCACGTACGGCCGCGTTGTGCTGGTCTACATCCTCGAGCCAGGCGAAACGACTGGTGTAGCTGAGCGGAAAGGGGAATCTGTCGCGGCCGGGGCTGAACCACAGCGCGGCGAAATCATCGGGGTCCCAGGTCCATTCGGTCATTCGTCGGCACCGATCACACCGCCCGGCAAGGTCTTGGGGAGTTCACCGAGCAGTTCCTCGGTGTTCTTGGCGTTCCTGAGCCATTCCGGGATGTCGTGGGTGGACTCGTCGTCTTGTCCACCACGGGCACCGGGCGCCCCCATGCCGCCCATCATGCCCGGCATTCCTCGGCCCGCTCCGGCGCCGGTGCCCGCGGCGACGGCCGCCGCGCCGCCCGCCGAGGGGGTACCTGGTGTCGCTCTGCCGGGGCCAGGGACCGACGGCGATCCGCCGCCCGGCGTTCCCGCGCCGCCGGGGGATCCTGTGCCGGGCGATCCGGAACCAGGAGTACTAGTTCCCGCAGGCGAGGTAGAGGTCGGTGTGGTCGCCGGGGAGTCGGGCGTGGTCGAAGCGGGCGTCGTCGAGTCATCGGTGCCGGGGTCGCCGCTGGTGGAGTCGTCGGTCGAACTGCCGGGGGATTCGTCGTCGGTGGCGCCGGGATCCGTGGTGGCGGGCTGATCGGTGGCCGGGGTTGTGGTCGCGGGCACCGAGGTGGCCGGTGCGTCCGAGTTCGGGCCACTGCTGGATCCATCGCCGCCGGGATTGCTTGCTGGATCGAAGGAGTACAGCGGGCTCGCCGGGTTCACCGCCGCAGGAAAGACCGGGATCTTGCCGTCCGACTCGGTGAACCTGTCGACGTAGTTGAGCCGCATCGCCTCCCGCGCTTCGGCTGTGGCCGCATCCCGGCTCTCTTTCGACCGGGGGCCGTCGGTGACCCAATCCGCGAATCGTCCGAGCCACTCGTCGTCGTCACGGCGGTTCTTGGGCTCGTGGACTTGCTGTTTGGTCATCACGACCCCGTTCGCCGCCCGTGTCACCTCGGTGGCGAGGGCATTCAGGGCGGGCGACAGCTCGAGGGCGCGGGTGGTGTAGTTCGAGATCGCGGTGCGTGAGGCCTCCGCCGCGGCACCTTCCCACGCCGCCTGACTGGAATGCTTGATGCGTGCGGCGAAATACTCGACCGCGTTGTTCCAGCCGTGCGCCAGCATCGTGTATTCCTGGGCCGACTGCTGCGCGGTGGTGGGGTCGAGGGGGCTGAACGCTTGAAAGATATCCGAGTGCTCGAAGTTGCCGGGGTTCTCTCTCGTGGCGATCTTGGGTTCTTCGGTACCCGTCATGACTGACCCACCTGGATGACCGTGGTGCCCGGCTCGATCTTGCCGGTGAACGGTGCGTTGATCGGGCTGGCGGGCATGTCGGCGAGTTTGCTGTCGTAGGCGGCTGCGAATTCGGCGTCGCTCTCGCGGAACTTCTGGGCGATCGTGCGATGCAGGATCTGGATGTCGTCGGCGATCTTGTAGTGCTGATCCAGGATGTCGTAGACGTTGTTGTCGGAATCCCTGGCTGGGTCGACGATCTTGGCTTTGCCACGGAACCGGCCGACCAGGGTCTGGGCGGATGTCAGGCGTTCGTGGTTCTCACCGAGACCCCAGTTCTCACGTAGAGATATCTGCCGTGCAGCGTCTTGAAGTCGTCGGATCTCACCCTTGAAGGCCTCGCAGTCACGTTCGATGTAGGCGAACTCCTCGGCGTTGACAACGATGTTGTCGCTGAACCCCACGGTCAGCGCACCGTTCTTCGCCTGTTCGATCAGTGACCCCAGCGGTGATGTCCCAGTCATCGCCTCTCCCTCCCTGTTCGTTCTGGTCCCGCTACATGCCGTCCGTGATCGTCGGTGCCAGCATCTCGGCCAATGACGTCGCGATATCGCAGGCATTCCTGCCCTTCGACTTCCGCGCCGATGGCTGATTGGAGATGCCGATTTCCATGCCGCCGCCACGCATCTCGACGTTGAGGGTGCAGTGTTCCATCGGCTGCTCCGCCGGCAACCAGTACGCGACGGTCGATCGTCCGCCGATTGTTCCTTGTTCGCCGATGGTCCATTTGGAGCTGGGACTTTCCAGGATCTGCTGTCCGGTGATCGTCGTCACCGTGATGTTGGCCGTGAATCCATCGCTCTGTAGCCACGAGCAGCCCAGCCACTTCCTCGTGGTCCCCGGCGAATTCCAGGTCTTGTCCTCGCGCCCCTTCTTCAACTGCTCCGCATCGATCACCGACTGCGGCAGGTTGCACCCATCGAACCCGGTCGGCAACGGCACATCGGTCGACGTCGGCGCGGCGGCCACATCGTCGCCCGGTTCATCGGTTCCACAGGCCCCGACCAGCAGGGCGATGACAACCAGCCCGGCAGACATGACAGACCGTCGGCTCATGAGTGCTTTCCCTCCTGTCGGCGCGACCGCGGACTCCCCGCCACGATCGGCCCGACTCTACCGGTCAGAATAGTCGGGGCGCATCTGTGGCGGAGCGGGTACAGATACTGATCATGCGAGGTCGACACCCAGTGCCCACAGCTCGCGGCACCGATCCGGAGCCAAGGTGCCCTGACGATGTTCGCCCCGCCGGGTGGCCAGCCAGTCAGCAGGTGAAATCCGCTCGCGGGGACATAGTTTGGGGACGGGCCAGGACATCGCCGTGTTCGTCTCGGTAGTCGGCAAGCGCGGACAGGGCTGTGTTCCACACGGTCTGGAAGGGGTCCCAGCGCGTTGATACTATGCAAACTTCGAGCAGCATCTGTCGTCCAGCTGCGAGTCGATGCGGGGTGGGGAGTTTCTATGGCTGGTGTGCTGAGTGTCGACATCGACGTCCTGACCAAGGCAGTCCAGGCGCTGAACACTGCCGAGCAGGTCCTGAACGACGCAATGGCAGCCATGTCCGACGACAGCCACAAAGACATTGGCAACAAGGAGCTGAATGCTGCTGCCGACAGCTTTCAGACCAGATGGAAGTACGGCATAGAACGCATCGGCGAATCGGCTGTGGTCACAGCGCAGGGTATATCCAAGTGTCTCGAAGCCTATAAAGCCACGGACACAGCCTTCTCAAAGGCGTTAGCGGACGCGAACTCCACCATCGAGGGACAGGAGAAGGTGTGACGACGAATCCGTATCCGAACCTTGGTTTCAACCCAGTACCCGGCGCAGTCGGCGACGTCGCCGGATTGCAGACGAAGATCAACTCTTCGTGCGAGGCGATCAAAGAGACCAATACACTGCTGACACGGCTCCGCAACAGCAATGATGATGCCTGGAAGGGTGACGCAGGCAACGCGTTCCGGGCAAACTTCGATGCCACCCTTGCTCAAGATCTCGGGTATGCGCAGGCATCGCTCGAGAAGGCTGTCGCGCTGATTCAGGAATGGCACACCAACCTCATAAGCTTTCAAGAGACCGCGAAAGGGTTGGAAACCGAAGCCGCGGAGGCCAGAGGGCAGCACGCGCAGGCCGTCACCACGTTGAATCAAGCCAAGTCCAACCCAGACCTCGCGCTGGCGAATCAGAGCTTCGCCGATGCGGAGAGTCTTCAAGCTGCCCAAACTCGCCTGGACGCCGCGACGGCGAAGGTGAACTCCGCGACCAGCTCCGTCAACGAGTGGCAATCGAAGATCGACTCTGTCATCACTCGCGCACGGGAACTCGAGACGATCCACGATGCTCTTGCACGCCGCATCGCCAGCGAGTTGGACGCTGTCGGAAAGCAATTCGCCCCGAGCCCTCCCGACAAGAGCATTTGGGACCGTATCGCGGATGCGGTCGAGTCTCTGGGTGAGTGGATCGACGAGCATCGAGAGGGAATCCACCAAGCGTTATCGATTGTCGCGGCGGTCGGCAGTGTCGTCGCGGTGTGCACGCCTCCTCCCGTCAACATCATCGGATTCGCTGTGGCGGCCGCAGCGACCGGCGGTCTACTCGCACTCGACCTGTCTGACCCGAATATCCGCCAAGGTTTGGCAAATGGGGAGCTCGACGCCTGGAAGAAAGTCGGAATCGACGCGCTGGGCATTGCGCCGGTCGGCGGAGCCGGGATTTCCGCCGCGAAGGTGGGAATGAATCTATTCAAAGGTGGCGACGCGATCGCTGCGGGCGCTCACGCCGCTCAGACCGTTGGTGTCGGAGAAAGATTCGGAGCGGCCGCCTACAATGCGGTCACGAGTGAGCCACTGCTGTCTTCGAAGATCGTCGGTGCGCTCGGCGGCACGAAGGTCGCCGAGGCGTTGGCGCTCGATGGTGCCGCAACGAAAGTCTTGCAACTGACAGGTGCCGCAGGGCCGCATGCGTCTGTATCCGGTCTAGAGGCGGTTGACATCTTCGCCCGTTCCGGCAAAGCCGTGTCCGCCATGCTCGATCCCATGGTGGGAGATTGAGATGGTGACAGCTGAAGTACCAGCAGATATTTCGGTGACGGTCGACATACCGCAGGGATATGCCGAACTTCCACTCGACACGATCGAAGAATCCGTCGCACTGACGGAATCTCTCTTTGCATCCCTGGATCCCGGGATGTTGAGCTCGGCAGCCCCAAAAGTTCTCCAAGCGCTGAAGGTGCTGATGGGGCGCCTCGCACAGTACAACGTCGTCTATTGCGGCCTCGGTACGCATCTCTCGACCGACGGTCGGCAGATCTCCTCGACATTGACCATCACATTGGCAGACTATGGCGCCGAGCAGAGTCCGCGACTGACTCTCGGTAGCGTTCTGTCCGGTAGGCAGCGCGGCGGAGAAAGGTTCGCCAACGCCGAGTTCCTCGAAGTGTCCGGGCGATTGATCCTCATGTTGGACCGCATCCGGCCTGTTCCGACTCCCGATCTCGCCAACTATGAAGGCGAGGAGCAAGAGATCTATCAAATCGAAGCGATAGTGTCGTCTCCGGACGGCTCTGCGATCGCCGCCGTAGAACTGTCGACGTCATTCGTGCAAGACGGCGCGGAATACCTGCTTCCGGTGGTCGCGGTGGCCGCATCGATCGAGTTCGACAGTACCTTTCGAACAACGACTGCTTTTTCGTTGAAGCTCTAAGGCGTGAAGCGTTTTACCATGTCCCACAGCACTTCTGCGCCGATGTCGGCAATACAACTGTCCGCAACGAAAGAGGCGATGCGGAAAGGTAGGGCCATTCGTTGGGCACTGCTGCTGTTCGGTGTCTCGTGCCTGGTTGTCACGATCGTGCTGATCGATGGTGGCCGGGGAATCGAGCCCGCCGGTCTGTCGGCGCTTGTCGGCTTGTGCCGCAATGTTGCGGCTGTAGGTATGACGGTCGGCCTGATCTTCGGCGGAGCTCTGCTGTGGATACACCGGAGAAGGCGTCGTGCGTTGAAACGGTATCCGTGGGTGTCGTGGCCGGTGAACTACCTGACTACCGGGCGTTACGAGTGGGTAGAACTCCTCGACCGCGACAAGCAGCCGGTTTCCTCTCTGCTGTTGAGCACATGGCCGAAGGACATCGGCAAACTTGTTGATCATCGGACAACCGAGGTCTGGTTTGCCGGTGACCCCAAGCGGTATGGAGTGATATCCCGACCGGGTGGAGCAGACCTCCGGTACGCGTACGTTTCGAAATCTCATCCGGCGCCACGATGGTCGTTCCGCGGTCACGACAGCGTGGCAGATCGGCGAGAAGCTCTGCCGACGAACACCCCACACGAGCTGAAGCGCGTGGGAGGACGGGTGTTCGTCAAGCCCTCCCGAGGACTGCCGCAGCAGACCGCGCCTCTCGTCCCTTCCGGGGAAGGCGGAAGTCTTTCGGCCCGGCGCGTGTTGGCTTTTGCTCTCGATTGGGTCCTACATGCCGGGGTCGGGTTCGGAGCGGCAATCGTCGTCGGCACCGAGTTCGCGCTCGGTCCCGCCGTCCAGCTCGATTGGGCGTCGCTGAGCTTCAGTCCGGGGGTTGCCGCTGCGGGCTGGGTGGTGGCATCGGTGTTCGACCGCGTCATTGTTCAGGCGATCTTTCACACGACGGTCGGCAAGGCAGTGTTCGGTCTTTGCGTTGTCCGGCCGGACGACGGCACACATCCGGGTTTCGGGCGGCTGCTTGCGGTGTGGTTGGTCGACCTCTATTTGGCATTCGCGGTACCGGCCGCGCTGATCGGGATAGATGCGCCGGGACCGGACCGGGTCCAGGATTACTTCCTGCCCGCGGTGCGCCGAGCGGATCTGGCTGGACGTTGCTAGCTCGCAAGGATGACGCGACCGCCACTGTCCGGTTCGGCGAGTTCAGCAGAACACACTTCACATATATCGAGCCCGGGGATGTGCTCGAAATGGCGCGCGTTCGCGGTAGCCACCCGCCACCCGATACTTGTCCAACGTCGAAGCACCGTCGCGCGGCTTGTCAGCCCTTGATGAGCTTGGCGATCGTGCCGACGGACAGTTTCGGGGTTTCCACCTCGACCTCGGCGTGGGGGTCGATGACCGTGGTGTGGGGGATGGCGGCTTCGGGGTCGGCGAAGGGTTTGTATTTCTTCTCGCCCAGGAGGGTGGTGAGGAGGTAGCCGGTGAGCAGGGCTCGGGTGGCCTTGTCGGTTTTGTATTCGTAGCGACCTGCGCCGAGGGCGGCGAAGAGGCGGCGGCCTTCGATGATGCCGTTGGGGGTGGCGCCGTCGAGGCGGCGCAGGAGGCAGGGGCCCGACCAGGCGGTGGCCAGGGGACGGGCGTTGGAGTTGAGGGAGTCGACGTCGTCGCCGGTGAGGATGAGGGCGGGGAGGTCGAGGTCGGGGGCGATGTGCTCCGCGGTGGGGGAGGTGGGCGCGGGGAAGAGGGCGGCGACGGTGGCGACGGGGCGCTGGGCGGCGGCGATCACGGCGGCGCCCGCGCCCATGCCGTGACCGGCCAGGGCGAGGCGGTCGGGGTGGACGCTGATGGTTCCGTCGCCGAGGCGGACCTTGCTCACGATGTCGAGGGTGGTGAGCAGGTCGGTGGCGAGGTCGAGGTGTGACGGGATCGGTCCGCGTTCGGTGTCGGGGGCGGCGACCACGAAACCCCACGACGCGATGTGCTCGAGCAGGCCCTTGTAGTTCTCGGCGCTGGTCAGCCAGCTGTGCGCGAACGCGACGGCAGGCAGGTTCAGCCCGGACTCCGGGGTATAGACGACGCCGGGTTGGCCGGCGATGCCGAGATTGCCACGCAGCACCCGGTGAGGACCGCGCATGGACAGGGTGCTCAGGAGCGATTTCACGGAGTCCGACACGGCGTGAAGACTAGCCGATCAGTAGGGTGGTGGACCATGTGCGGAATCGTTGGCTACGTCGGATACCGGGATGCGCTCGGCGTTGTCGTCGACGCGCTGCGTCGCATGGAGTACCGGGGCTACGACTCCGCCGGGGTGGCGATTCTCGACGGCAACGGGGGTCTCGCGGTCGAACGCAAGGCGGGGCGGCTGGCGAATCTGGAAGCCGAACTCGACGAGGCGGGCGCGGAGAAATTTGCCGGGACCAGCGGAATGGGGCACACCCGCTGGGCCACGCACGGCGCGCCGACCGACCGCAACGCCCACCCGCACCGCGATCCATCCGGCAAGCTCGCCGTGGTCCACAACGGCATCATCGAGAACTTCGTACCGCTGCGTCGCGAGCTGGAGGACGCCGGGATCGAGCTGCTCAGCGACACCGACACCGAGGTCGCGGTGCATCTGGTGGCGCGCGCGTACGCCGAGGGGCCGACCGCCGGTGACTTCACCGCGAGCGTGCTCGCCGTGCTTCGCCGCCTCGACGGCGCGTTCACGCTGGTGTTCACCCATGCCGATCATCCGGGCACGATCGTCGCGGCCCGGCAGTCGACGCCGCTGGTCGTCGGGGTCGGGCAGGGCGAGATGTTCATCGCCTCCGATGTCACCGCGTTCATCGAGCACACCCGCGAAGCGGTGGAACTCGGGCAGAACCAGGCCGTCGTTATCACCGCCGACAGCTACACCGTCACCGACTTCGACGGCAATTCCGACGTGACGAGCAGGCCGTTCACCATCGACTGGGACCTGGCCGCCGCCGAGAAGGGCGGCCACGACTACTTCATGCTCAAGGAGATCGAGGAGCAGCCGACCGCTGTCGCCGACACCCTGATCGGGCATTTCGTCGTCGACGAGAACGGCGGGCGGATCGTGCTCGACGAACAGCGCCTCGCCGACCAGGAACTGCGCGAATTCGACAAGGTGTTCGTGGTGGCGTGCGGCAGTTCCTACCACGCGGGTCTGCTGGCCAAATACGCCATCGAGCACTGGACGCGGGTGCCGGTGGAAGTGGAGCTGGCCAGCGAATTCCGTTACCGCGACCCGGTGCTGGACCGGTCGACGCTCGTGGTCGCGATCTCGCAGTCGGGGGAGACCGCCGACACGCTGGAGGCGGTGCGCCACGCCAAGGAGCAGAAGGCGCGCGTGCTCGCGATATGCAACACCAACGGCGCGCAGATCCCGCGCGAGTCCGACGCGGTGATCTACACCCGCACCGGGCCCGAGATCGGCGTGGCCTCGACCAAGGCGTTCCTGGCGCAGGTGGCCGCCAACTATCTGGTCGGCCTGGCGCTGGCGCAGGCGCGCGGCACCAAGTATCCCGACGAGGTGGCCCGCGAGTTCGCCGAGCTCGAGTCGATGCCGAAGCTGATCGCGCGGGTGCTCGACACCGCGCCGCAGGTGCGTGCCATCGCCCGCGAGCTGGCGCATGTGCCGACGGTGCTGTTCCTCGGCCGCCACGTGGGTTACCCGGTGGCGCTCGAGGGTGCGCTCAAGCTCAAGGAACTGGCCTACATGCATGCCGAGGGTTTCGCGGCGGGTGAGCTCAAGCACGGGCCGATCGCGCTGATCGAAGACGGTCTGCCGGTGATCGTGGTGATGCCGTCGCCGAAGGGCCGCGCGGTGCTGCATTCCAAGCTGCTCAGCAACATTCGCGAGATCCAGGCCCGCGGGGCGCGCACGATCGTGATCGCGGAGGAAGGCGACGACACGGTCCGCCCGTTCGCCGACGACCTCATCGAGATCCCGGTCGCCCCGACCCTGTTCCAGCCGTTGCTGTCGACGGTTCCGCTGCAGATCTTCGCCGCCGAGGTGGCCCAAGCGCGCGGCTACGACGTCGACAAGCCGCGCAACCTGGCGAAGTCCGTCACCGTCGAATAGGGCCTATTCGACGGTGATCTGGCCGCGCATGTCGGGGTGCAGGGAGCACAGGTAGCGGTAGGTGCCGGGCTGGGTGAAGGTGTAGGACCATTCGCCCTTGTCGATGATGGGGCTGTTGATGCCCATCGCCTTGTCGCCGATGCCCTGCACGTTGTGGGGTGCCTTGTCGGAGAACTTCCAGGTGACGGTTTGACCGACCTTGATCGTCGCCTGGGCCGGGCTGTACTTCATGTCGCTGACCTCGACCGTGAGGGCGGCGTCCACCTGGACGCTCGGCGTGGTCGTGGTGCTGACCGGGCGGGGTTTGCGGGTTGTGGTGGTGGCGGCGTTGTCCGCGTCGCCGGAACAACCGGCGGCGAGCAGGGCGGCGACCACGGTGAATCCGGCGGCAACCCGTGCGGCGCGGTGACGAACCATCGACATGGTTGTGCAGCGTAGTCTGCGAACGATCGCGGGACGGTCGTGGCCCGCGCGGGCGCAGGCGGGAGGCGAACGATGGTTGCTCGGCGTGACTATTTCACCGTCGATCAGGTGCGGGCGGCCGAGGCGGAACTGTTCACCCGGGGACCCGACGGTGTGCCGATGCGGCGCGCGGCGTTCGGGTTGGCGCGGGTGGTCGCCGATGAATTGCGTTCGCGCACAGGGGGAGTGGTCGGGCGTTCGGTGGGCGTGCTGGTCGGGTCGGGTGACAACGGGGGCGACGGGTTGTGGGCCGGTGCGATGCTGCGGCGGCGAGGGGTGGCGGTGCAGGCGGTGCTGCTGAATCCCGAGCGCGCGCATGCGCAGGGGCTCAGTGCCTTTCGGCGCGCCGGTGGGCGGGTGGTCGATCGGCTGGGCGAAGTCGACATGGTGGTCGATGCGATCGTCGGAATTTCCGGCAAGGGGCCTTTGCGGCCCGCTGCAGCGGAAATGGTTGCCGCCGTTGACGTTCCGATCATCGCTGCCGATCTGCCGAGCGGTGTCGACCCGAACACCGGGGCTGTCGACGGACCCGCCGTGCGGGCTGATGTGACAGTGACGTTCGGGGCGTACAAACCGGTACACGCGCTGGAACCCGCACGCTGCGGACGAATCATCCTGGTGCCCATCGGCTTACGGCCGGCCAATGCCACGCTGGCGCAACTCGATCCGGCCGAAGTCGGCGCCGGATGGCCAGTGCCGGGACCGTTCGACGACAAGTACACCCAGGGCGTGACCGGCGTCTGCGCGGGCAGCGCGGAGTATCCGGGCGCCGGGGTGCTGTGCACGGGTGCCGCTGTGGCGGCCACCTCGGGAATGGTGCGGTACGCCGGGAGCGACACCGAGGTGGTGCGCCAACTCCCGGAAGTCGTTGCCGCGCCGAGTATTCAGGAGACGGGCCGGGTACAGGCGTGGGTTTTCGGGCCCGGTGCCGGAACGGACAAGCGGGACGATCTCGCCCGGGTGCTCGCCACGGATCTGCCGGTGATCGTCGACGCCGACGGCCTCACCATCCTCTCCCGCGAACCCGACCTGGTGCGCGGCAGGCAGGCCCCGACCGTCCTCACCCCGCACGCCGGGGAATTCGCCCGCCTCGCAGGCACCAGCCCCGATCCTGACCGGGTGGCAGCGGTCCGCGCCCTCGCCGAGCAATGGGGCGTGACGGTACTGCTGAAGGGCCGCGCCACCATCATCGCCACCCCCGGCGAGACCACCCTGGTCAGCGACGCGGGCGCATCGTGGGCCGCCACCGCCGGCTCCGGCGACGTACTCGCGGGCATCATCGGCGCCCTGCTCGCCGCGGGCAAACCCCCGACCTGGGCCGCGGCCGCCGCAGCCCGGGTCCACGCCCTCGCCGCCAACCTGGCCGCCCACGACTCACAAACCGCAGGCGCACCCATCTCGGCGACCCCTTTGCTCAACCATGTCCGGCCGGCGGTGCGACTACTCCGGGAACTCGCCCCGACCCGCGACACTCAGGCAACTTGAGTGTCGCCCTCGGCGAGGCGATCGAAGACCCGCCGGTGGTAGCGACCGTCGGCTTCGTGCAAGCCGCGCTGACGTCACTGTGGGGCGGAACCGCCCTGCGTCGCGGGAAGGCAGAACTGCTGGCCTAGAGTCGACGGCAGGCGGAAGCGCGGACATGGGTAACTCACCGGGTACGGGCTGCCCCGGCCACGCTTCACAAGCTTGCCGCGTCCCATGATGCTCCGAGCCCGAGTCTGGCCAAAAGTCCCGGAGAGGCGGAAAGGCAGGCGGAACAGTGCAAGTGGAGACGGTTATCGACCTCGACGCCATTGCTCACAACGTGCGTGTGCTGCGTGGATTCGCCGGCGACGCCGGGGTGATGGTCGTGGTCAAGGCCGACGGATACAACCACGGTGCCGTCGAGGTCGCGCGTGCCGCGCTGGGGGCGGGCGCGCGGGAACTCGGCGTCACCACGGTCGCCGAGGCGCTGGAATTGCGGGCCGCGGGGATCGACGCGCCGATCCTGTGCTGGCTCAACACCATCGACGCCGACTACGGCGCCGCGATCGTGGCCGATGTCGAGATCGGGGTGTCCTCGCTCGAGCAGTTGCGGGTGGTCGAGCAGGCCGCGCGCCGGGTCGGCCGCGCCGGGACGGTCTCGCTCAAGGTCGATACCGGACTGAACCGCAACGGTGTCGCGGTGACCGAATATCCCCAGGTCCTCGCGGCCTTGCGCAGCCTGGTCGACAACGGTGTGCTGCGGTTTCGCGCCATCTTCTCCCACCTCGCGCACGCCGACGAACCGGGCAACCCCGGCATCGACCGGCAGCGGGAACGGTTCCTCGAGGCCATCGCGCTGGCCAAGGAGCACGGCCTCGAGCCCGAGCTGGTTCACCTGTCGAACTCGGCCGCCACCCTCACCCGCCCCGACCTGCACTTCGACCTGGTCCGGCCGGGTATCGCGGTCTACGGGCTCTCACCGATCCCGGAGCTGGGCGACTTCGGATTGCGGCCCGCGATGACCCTGCAGGCCGAGGTCACCCTGGTCAAACGGGTGGCTGCCGGGGAGGGGGTGTCCTACGGGCACCGGTGGATCGCGCCGCGCGACACCACCGTCGCCCTGGTACCCGCCGGATACGCCGACGGCGTGTTCCGTTCGCTCAGTGGGCGTTTCGAAGTGTGGCTCGGCGGCGCGCTGCACCGTAATGTCGGAAGGGTGTGCATGGACCAGTTCATGGTCGACCTGGGCGACAACGTCGGCAATGTGCGCGCGGGCGACCGGGCAGTGCTGTTCGGTGGCGGCGCGGGACACCCGCACGCCCTGGACTGGGCGCGGCTGCTCGACACCATCGACTACGAGATCGTGTGCTCGCCGCGCGGTCGCGCGGTCCGTCGCTACGTGGGGACCGGTCGATGAGGCGCCGTCAGGTGGTGCGCGGTGGGTTCGCCACCGCCGGCGTGCTCGGTGCCCTCGCGCTCGCCCACACGCTGCGCCGCATCGGCGCGCGGGTGCGCTGGCCCGCCGAACGTGACGAGTATCGCGATGAGAACTTCGCCCTGATCGATGAGGACGAGCCGGGTGAGGTCCGCGCCGACGACGGTGTTTCGCTGGCCACCCGCACCTACGGCGACGACACCGCCGAGGTGACGCTCGTCTTCGTCCACGGCTTCTGCAACAGCATGGACTCGTTCCATTTCCAGCGCCGCGACCTGGCCCAGCAATGGGGTCCGCGGATCCGGATGGTGTTCTTCGACCAGCGCGGCCACGGCCGCTCCGGCACGCCGAGCACCGACAGCTGCACCATCGCCCAGCTCGGCCGCGACGTGGCGACCGTGATCCGCACCTGCGCGCCGAAGGGGCAGGTGGTGCTCGTCGGTCATTCGCTCGGCGGGATGGCGGTGCTCGCGGCGGCCGCGCAGTTCCCCGAACTGTTCGCCACCAGGGTGGTCGGGGTCGCCCTGCTCAACACCGCCGCTGCCGAGGTCACCTCGACCGGCGTGCTGCAGCTGCTGCGGCATCCAGCGCTCGGCGTTTTCGGGCTGGCCGTGCGGTCGGCGCCCGCGCTGGTGCAGTTCGGGCGCTCGGCGAGCAAGCACGTGGTGACGCCGATCCTGCACGTCAGCTCGTTCCACGGGCCGGTGAGTCCCACGCTGTCGCGATTCACCACCATGATGATCGACCGCACACCCGTCGCCACGGTCGAGAAGTTCCTGAAAACGATCGAGCTACACGATGAATCGGCCGCGCTGCCGATACTGAACAAGCTGCCCGTGCTCGTCCTCGGCGGCGCGCACGACATGGTGATCCCGTTCGAGAACTCGCGGCTGCTCGCCGAGGCACTGCCCAACTGCGAGCTGGTGAGGATCGGTGAGGGAGCACACATGCCGCACCTGCAGTTCCCGCAGGTGGCCCTCGACGCGCTCGACCGGCTGCTCGCCCGCGCGGGCGCCGAGAGCTTCGGCGGGGAGGCCGTCGGTGGCTGACCCACGCACCCGCGTCCTGCCGTCCGTCGACGACACCGAGGCACTCGGCCGCGAACTCGCGCAGACACTGCGCCCCGGCGACCTGGTGGTGCTCGACGGCCCGCTCGGCGCAGGCAAGACCGCATTGACCAGAGGCATCGCCGCAGGTCTCGGTGTGCAGGGACGGGTGAGCTCGCCGACATTCATCATCGCCCGCGCCCACCGCGCCGGGCAGCGGCCCGACGGCTCGCCCGGGGTGCCGATGGTTCACGTCGACGCCTACCGGCTCGCCGGCGACCTCGACGAGCTCGATTCCCTCGACCTCGACACCGACCTGAACCACGCGGTGGTCGTCGTGGAGTGGGGCAAGGGAGTGGTCGAACACCTCGCCGACCGGCATCTGCGCGTGCAATTGGAGCGGGAACCGGAATCCGATGTGCGCACGGCGATCTGGGAATGGATCGGCTGACGCGCGCGGACCCGATCCACCAGTGCGCGCCGGTCGCGGATACCACCCGGTATTGTTGAGACAATCATGCTCGTACTAGCAGTCGACACCGCGACACCTGCCGTTACAGCGGGATTGGTGCATCTGTCACCGGCCGACGACGCGGACTCCCGACCCGCCGTGGCCACCCTCGCCACCCGGGTGAAGGTCGACGCACGCGCCCACGCCGAGGTCCTCACCCCGCAGATCCTCGAATGCCTCGCCGAAGCCGGGGTGGCCCGCGCCGACCTCGACGCCGTCGTCGTCGGGATCGGGCCCGGCCCGTTCACCGGCCTGCGCGTGGGCATGGCCACCGCGGCCGCCTTCGGTGACGCGCTCGGCCTGCCCGTGCACGGTGTGTGCAGCCTCGACGCCATCGCCGCCGACAGCGCGGGCGAACAACGCGAAGCCGGCGAACTGCTGGTGGTCACCGACGCGCGCAGGCGTGAGGTGTACTGGGCGCGCTACCTCGACGGTGCGCGGGTGGCGGGGCCCGAGGTGTGCAAACCCGCCGACGTACCGATGGGCGACGCCGTCGCCATCGCCGGGTCGGCCGCCCACGTCGACGACTTCGATCTGCCGGTCCTGCCGAACGAGACGCCGTCGCCCGCGGGCCTGGTCGCCGTCGCCGCACCCGACCTGCTGGCCGGTGTGGTGCCCGAGGCGCTCGTGCCCCTGTACCTGCGTCGGCCCGACGCCGTGGAGAACAGCTTCCGCACCCTGGCGGGCGCCTCGTGACCTACCGCATCGCCCCGATGACCGTGCACGACATCGACCGCTGTGTCGAACTCGAACACCTGCTGTTCCCGGAGGACGATCCCTGGCAGGCGGTGTCGTTCCGGTCCGAACTGGCCGGGGCGCACAACCGCTACATCACCGCCCGCGACGAGAACGACACGATGGTCGGCTACGCGGGCATCGCGCTGCTCGGCGACAACGCCCATCCCGAGGCCGAGGTGCACACCATCGGGGTCGATCCGGAGTGTCATCGCGGTGGGATCGGGACCCTGCTGCTCGAGGCCCTGCTGGCGACGGCCGCCGAGCGCGGTGGCCCGGTGTTCCTCGAGGTCCGCACCGACAACGCGCCCGCGATCGCGCTCTACGCCAAGCACGGTTTCCACATCATCGGGTTGCGCAAGAACTACTACCACCCGAGTGGGGCGGACGCGTACACGATGCGGCGTCCGGAACTCACCGCCGCGGCCGACGAGTGGGCCGCGCGCGGTCGCCAGGACGAGGTGCTGTCGTGAACGGCGCCGCATTCGCCTACCGGATCGGATCGACTGTGAGCGGGGTCGCGGCGTGATCGTCATGGGGATCGAGAGTTCGTGCGACGAAACGGGAGTCGGCATCGTGCGCCGTCACCCCGACGGGTCGGTCGAGCTGCTCGCCGACGAGGTGGCCTCGAGTGTCGACCAGCACGCCCGCTTCGGCGGAGTGGTGCCCGAGATCGCCTCGCGCGCACACCTCGAGGCGATCGTGCCGGCCATGCGCCGCGCGCTGGCAGCCGCCGGGATCAGCAAGCCGGACGCGCTCGCCGTCACCATCGGGCCCGGTCTCGCCGGTGCGCTGCTGGTCGGTGTCGCCGCCGCCAAGGCGTACGCGGCGGCCTGGGACGTGCCGTTCTACGCGCTCAACCACCTCGGCGGGCACGTCGCGGTCGACACCCTCGAACACGGCCCGCTGCCGCCCGCGGTGGCGCTGCTCGTGTCGGGTGGGCACACGCATCTGCTGCAGGTGAGCGATCTCGGCTCGCCCATCACCGAAATGGGCAGCACCGTCGACGATGCCGCGGGCGAGGCCTTCGACAAGGTCGCCCGGCTGCTCGGCCTCGGCTATCCCGGCGGCCCCGCGCTGGACGCCATGGCACAGGACGGTGACCCGCGCGCCATCGCCTTCCCGCGCGGCATGACCGGCCCGCGCGATGCCCGCTACGACTTCTCCTTCTCCGGCCTCAAAACCGCCGTCGCCCGTTACGTGGAAGCCGCACAGCGCCAGGGCATCACGCCCGAACAGCTGCCGATTCCCGATATCGCCGCGTCGTTCCAGGAGGCCGTCGCCGATGTGCTGACGATGAAGGCGGTGCGCGCGGCGACCGATGTCGGCGTCGACACGATCGTGCTCGGGGGCGGTGCCACGGCGAATTCGCGGATCCGCTCGCTGGCCGAGGAACGCTGCGCCGCAGCCGGATTGACCCTTCGGGTGCCCAAGCCGCGTCTGTGCACGGACAACGGGGTGATGATCGCGGCCCTCGGCGCGCATGTGATCGCCGCGGGCGCCCAACCCGCCGAGCTGACGGTGGCGACCGATCCGGGGCTCCCGGTGTCGGTGAGCGCGCTGCGCTAGATCTGCTGGTTCTAGTCGACCGGGACGAGCGGGGTTACGCCTGTTGTCGGCGGAACCACGAGGCTGCCGCTGGCCGGTGCCTGGGTGGGTGAGGTGTTCGGCGTCGACGGACGCTGCTGGCCGCGACCGGATCCGCTGTTGATGCCGCCCGGCGATTCCGGGTAGGGGATCTGCGGGAGGTTCGGGTCGGGGCGCAGGGTCGGTGCCGTCGTCGTGGGCGACGGGGACGGCGCGGGGGTGGTCGACGGTGTGGACGTCGGCGGAGTCGTGGTGGTCGGCTCCTGGGCGGGAGCGGGCGACTCGACGACCGGCGGGGCCACGGTGACCCCGGTGCGGTCGGTGCTCTCTCGATAGGTGGGTGTCGGTGCCGGCGGCACCACGGGTAACGGCGGCTGGCGCACGGTGCTGCTGGTGCCGGCGGGCGTCACGTCGGGGGCATCCGGCGAGATGGTCCGTACGCCGTAACCGATCACCAGCCCGACCACGACCACCGCACCGGCCAGCGTGCCGATCACCTTGGCGAAGGTGCCGCTCGGCGCGTCACCGAGGGTGGCCACCTGTAGAGCCGAGGGTGTCGCCGCGTCGGCGAGCAGGGCCGCGCCCTTGGCGATCACGGCCTCGGGATCCGGCACCGTGACCACCGGGACGTCCAGGCGCGCGTCGAGGGTGTCGACGACGCTGGGGATGTTCGCGCAGCCGCCGATCACCGCGACCGCCTCCGGGTACTTCGGCGCCCTGGTGAACACCGAGCCCGAGAACACCGCGATATTGCGCAGCAGCCCGCCGATGAGCTCTTCGAAATCGGACCGCGTGAGTTTCAGTGGCTGCCCGGCCACATGGTCGATGGTGACGGCGGGCGCGACGGTGAGGTGTTCTTTGGCCGCGCGGCCGCGATTGGTGAGGGTCTGGCGGTTGGGCCTGGTCCCGCGCCGGGCGTAGTGCAGGTCGACGAGGTGGTGGTAGATCAGCTCGTCGATGGCGTTGCCGCTGAGGGTGGGAGTACGTTCGGTGTGCAGGACCGTACCGTCGGACTGGTCGGCCACGGTGACGGTGAGGCCGGTGGCGCCGAGGTCGATCACGGCCACGGTCGAATACCGGTCGAGAAGACCGGTATTGCGCAGATAGGCGAGCGCGGCGGTGCCTTCGGGGACCAGGCGCAGATCGCGGTGGTGCGAACACGCGGCCCGGATGGCCTGGGCCTGCTCGCGATTGCGGTAGGCGACGGCCACACTGGTCGGTGGGCGCGAGCGCGTGGCGACGGCACGGCGGTGCGCGCCGGTGGAGTAGCGTCCGAGCGGTTCGCCATCCAGCTCCATGTGCTGCTGGGACACGGGTAACTGGTTGGTCATCAGTTCGATCGATGACGACACGAGGTCGCCGAGGTCGGAGTGGGCGGCGTCGGCGGAGACGACGCGGTAGTCGAAGTTCTGTTCGCCGGATGGAGCGGTGGCGACCAGAGCCGAGCACACCACCTCGTTCCCGGCGGAAATGCCGAGGGATGTTCGCATGTTCACCTCCCTTCGAGCGGATGGTTCCAATGGAGGCCGACCATCTCGAATGGAACGATATGCATACTCTGTCACAGCCTGTTATGCGAACGTTACAGATTCAGTCGGTCGATGTGAAGATCACCATTACGCGCGGGCGTGTCGATAATGCGACATTGGCAGAACCCGACCTTGAGCGCTGGCACTCTCGCGTATAGAGTGCTAGTCGGCACTGTGTAGCTGTGCTTGTGCCATCGACGACTACTGGGCTCGGAGTCCCGGCACCCGCGACGACGGGGCCTGCGCGCAGGGTCGCATGCTGAACCGAACCCGGTCCGGGGCAACAGTTCCGGACAACCGAATTCCCCTGAAAGTGGAGGGCTCAACGTGGCGAGCGTGAACATCAAGCCGCTCGAGGACAAGATCCTCGTCCAGGCCAACGAGGCCGAGACGACGACGGCCTCCGGCCTGGTCATCCCGGACACGGCCAAGGAGAAGCCGCAGGAGGGCACCGTCATCGCCGTCGGCGAGGGCCGGATCACCGAAAAGGGTGACCGCATCCCCGTCGATGTCAAGGAAGGCGACGTCGTCATCTACAGCAAGTACGGCGGCACCGAGATCAAGTACCAGGGCGAGGAATACCTCATCCTCTCGGCGCGCGACATCCTGGCCGTCGTCACCAAGTAAGGCCGACGCCGCACCAGCGTTCCGCCCCGGCGTCTTCGTGACCCCGGGGCGGAATGCGTTAAAACACAGGAGCTTTTAAATGCCCAAGCAGATCCGGTTCGACGAGCAGGCTCGTCGGGCACTGGAACGCGGTGTGGACAAGCTGGCCGACGCCGTCAAGGTCACCCTCGGCCCGCGTGGCCGCCACGTGGTCCTTGCCAAGGCCTTCGGTGGCCCCACCGTGACCAACGACGGTGTCACCATCGCGCGTGACATCGACCTCGAGGATCCCTTCGAGAACCTCGGCGCCCAGCTCGTCAAGAGCGTCGCGACCAAGACCAACGACGTCGCGGGCGACGGTACGACCACCGCCACCGTGCTGGCCCAGGCGTTCGTGCGCGCCGGCCTGAAGAACGTCGCCGCGGGCGCCAA
Source organism: Nocardia sp. NPDC023733 (assembly GCF_040639775.1). Lineage (NCBI taxonomy): Bacteria > Bacillati > Actinomycetota > Actinomycetes > Mycobacteriales > Nocardiaceae > Nocardia > Nocardia sp. NPDC023733. Next base: position 167,441 of record NZ_JBFAAN010000005.1, read on the forward strand.
CCCCATCACGCTCGGCCAGGGCATCGCGCTCGCCGCCGAGAAGGTGTCCGAGGTGCTGCTCGCCGCGGCCACCCCGGTCGAGGGTGCCCAGGCCATCGCCCAGGTCGCCACCGTCTCCTCGCGTGACGAGGAGATCGGCGAGATGGTCGGCAAGGCGCTCACCACCGTCGGCAAGGACGGCGTGGTCACGGTCGAGGAGTCCTCGACCACGCAGACCGAACTCGTCGTCACCGAGGGTGTGCAGTTCGACAAGGGTTACCTCTCGCCCTACTTCCAGACCGACCCCGAGACCCAGCAGGCCGTGCTGGAGGACACCTACGTCCTGCTGCACCGCGACAAGATCAGCTCGCTGCCCGATCTGCTGCCGGTGCTCGAGAAGATCGCCGAGTCCGGCAATGGTGTGCTGATCGTGGCCGAGGACGTCGACGGCGAAGCGCTGTCGACCCTGGTGGTCAACTCGATCCGCAAGACCATCAAGGCCGTCGCGGTGAAGGCGCCGTTCTTCGGTGACCGCCGCAAGGCGTTCCTCGACGACCTCGCCGTCGTCACCGGTGGCACCGTGATCAACCCCGATCTCGGCGTCACCCTGCGCGAGGCCACCCTCGAGCAGCTCGGCCAGGCGCGTCGCGTCGTCGTCACCAAGGACGAGACCGTCCTCATCGACGGTGCGGGCACCGAGGCCGACATCGCGGCCCGCAGCGCGCAGCTGCGCCGCGAGATCGAGGCCACCGACTCCGACTGGGACCGCGAGAAGCTCGAAGAGCGCCTCGCCAAGCTGGCCGGTGGCGTCGCGGTGATCAAGGTCGGCGCGGCCACCGAGACCGCGCTCAAGGAGCGCAAGTACCGCGTCGACGACGCGGTCGCCGCCGCCAAGGCCGCGGTCGAGGAGGGCATCGTCCCCGGTGGTGGTTCGGCGCTGGTGCAGGCCGCCGCCGCCCTCGTGGAGCTGCGTGACTCGCTGACCGGTGACAAGGCCGTCGGCGTCGAGGTGGTCCGCAAGGGCCTCGAGGCGCCGCTGTTCTGGATCGCCACCAACGCGGGCCTCGACGGCGCCGTGGTGGTCAGCAAGGTGGCCGAGGGCAAGGAAGGCTTCAACGCCGCCACCCTCACCTACGGCGACCTGCTCACCGACGGTGTCGTCGATCCGGTCAAGGTCACCCGTTCGGCCGTGGTGAACGCCGCGTCCGTCGCCCGGATGATCCTGACCACCGAGAGCGCCATCGTGGAGAAGCCGGTCGAGGAGGCCGACGACCACGGGCACCACGGTCACGCGCACTGAGCTGACATGACGAAGGCCCCCTGACCAGTTGGGTCCGGGGGCCTTTCGTTGTGCGTCTAGCTGGCTACGGGTGGTTCTTCGGCCTCGATCGCGGCCAGTAGCCGAGCGCGCAGAGACGGGGGTGGTGGGGTGGCGGTGAGTTCCGAGAGTTCGGTGAGCGCCGCGCGGGTGGCGCGGATCTCGTGCAGAAACTCGGTACACAGGGTGGGGTCTTCGGTATCGATGATGGTCTGGATCGCGTGATGGTCTTCGTCGTCGATCAATCCGAGCGCGACGGTGTGCGCGAGATCGATCTGGGCGTCGTTCATCTCACGTCACCCCCAAACTTTTCTTCAGTCGTGTCAATCCGTCCCGAATCCGGGACTTAACGGTCGGTAATCCGATGCCGAGGTGCTGAGCTACCTCCGCATACGTCCGCCCGCCGTAGTAGGCGAGCGAGATCGCCTCGCGCTGGGTCTCGGTCAATGTCGAGAGCCCGCGCCGGACGGCCTGCTGTTCGAGTCTGCGTTCCACCTCCTCCGTGACCTCGTCGAATTCGTGACCGAGTACCCGTATCCCGTACGCGACCTCGCGCTGGGTGTGGGCTTGCTCGGCACGAACCCGGTCGACCGCGCGGCGGTGGGCCAGCGTCATCAGCCAGGTCACCGCCGACCCCTTGGCGGGGTCGAAACTCGTTGCGGTGCGCCAGATCTGAAGGTAGACCTCCTGCGTCGTCTCCTCGGCGTACCCGGGGTCGTGGAGCACCCGCAGGATCAGGCCGAAGACGCGGGCGCAGGTCCGGTCGTACAGTTCGGCAAAGGCTTGCTGGTCGGCAAGGCCGCATCGTTCCAACAGTGCAGCTAGCTCGACTCCTTCGGCCGCGCGTGCGGTAACCGCAGAATCCACGCTCGGTGGGAAGGCTTCGCTTCGGAACCCATTCTGTGTCATCGGTCACGAATGTAGCCCGAGGCTATGACACCCCTGCGAGCGGGGTGCCTCGAATCGGGTGCCAGCTGTTTGCTAGGAATTCGGCGCCCCACGCAGGATGGATGGGAACGGATTTGCGGAGGGTTCCGCGAAGGGCTCTAGACCGCCATGCGCCGCCGGTTGCGGCGGGCGTGCATCTCGCGCTCGGTCTCGGACATGCCACCCCAGATGCCGTAGGGCTCGCTGACCTTGAGGGCGTGGGTGCGGCACTGCATGAGTACCGGGCAGGCCCGGCAGATCTCCTTGGCGCGCATCTCGCGCGCGGTGCGGGCGCGGCCACGTTCGCCGTCGGGGTGGAAGAAGACGGCCGAGTCCTGGCCGCGGCACGAGCCACGCATCTGCCAATCCCAGACGTCGGCGTTCGGACCGGGGAGGTGGGTGGGCATGGGCATGGTGAACTCCTTGTGGTGCGAGCTCGTCAGCGTTGTCGAGCGAGTGGTGCGGCAGGTCAACGCGGCCCCTCGGTTGAGTGGCCGGCTCGACGGTGCCTGACGGTGCCGAGTGGATGGTCGCTGCAATTTCGCGCGGCGCCGTCCCCGGCGATGAGCTACGTTAGGGCTCGGCGGGAAATTCCGTCAATAGTTCCGCGCATTGGTTCAGCAAATCGTCAACGCTGAAATTTAACCTGCGAACTGTTTACATTTCACTCCCCGCCCGTCCATACTGTTCGGTTGGCTATGGATGGGTCGTGTGACTCTGTGGAAGCCTCCGGCTATTTCCCCTGGTAACGGCCTTTTCGGCGCATTTCGAGGGCTCGATGCCCCGCTCAGCGTGGTGCGCCGGGTCACAGTGGCTCTCGCGACCGTAACCTCGGACATGGCGCAAAGAGGACCCTCAGGTTAATTGCGAGAAACGCATGTGAATTCGAGACTTTGCGGCGAGGGCATCCGGGAGCGGAGATTTACCTGATGGCAACATCGGCCCCGGAAAGAAAAGCTGAACGGTTGCTACCCGGCCGTGGTCGTGACATATCACGAGAAACGACGAGGACCATCGGGAGCTAGAGTCACCGAGTGCATACTGCGGCCTCATCGGCGGATATCGGTTCCGAAATCCTCGCTTCGACAGCATTCGGTCCTACCCCTGGCCGGGCCGCTGCACAGTTGCCGGAGCCTGCCGACCCGCGCTCGCGCTGGCACCGGGCGGTCGCCCTCGGTGGACAGGGCCACTACGCCGCCGCCCGCGCCGACCTGCGGGTACTCGCCGGCACCCGCCTCGATCCGGGTTTGGCCTCGCTGGTCGAGAGCACCACGGGCTCACTGCTGCGTCAGCTCGGCTGGCACGGCGCCGCCTCGGCCAACGACGGGCGCGCGGCCCGCCTCGCCTGCGCCGCGACCGGAGCCGCCCGCGCCGAGGCCCTGGCCGACGCCTACACCGGTCTGGCCGCCGACGCGCTCGGCACCGGCCGCCTCGCCCTGGCCACCCGGCTGCTCGGCCGGGTGGAACCGCTGCTCGACGAGGCGCCTGCCCGGGCCCGGGTGCGCTGGCACTGGGTCCGCGCCGAAACCGCGCTGGCCCGGGGCGAATTCGCGCTGGACGACGCCACTCGCGCCGCCGCGCTGGCCGAGGACCTTCCCTCGGTGCGTCACCGGGTGAAATCGGCACTGCTCGTCGCGGCCGCCACCGCCGCCGCGGGAGAGCTCGCGGCGGCCGCGCGACTGGCCGAGAAAATCGACTCTCAGTGCCGCGACAACGCCCTGCTGCCCCTGCGCTGGGCGTGCGCGATGCTGCGCGCCGGAGTGGCCGCGGAGCCGACCGTCGCGGCGGCCGCTGCGAACGAAGCCGCAGATCACGCCACCCGAATCCGTTCCCTCGGGGGAGACTTCCGGTCGTCCCCTCGATGAGGCCGTCCGGCGATCTTCCTGAGAGCACCCTCAGAACAACCCGGGGCCGCTGGCGGGTGATCATCGGGTCGCTATTGTTAGTTCCGTTCCGCCACATCGGTGGAAGCTCGGTCACATGTGACCGCGCCACTCGTAACGCCAGGAAAATCTCTGACGATGACGCATATGGGCGAAGAGTTGGACCTCGCCGTCGCTGCGGCTGCGCAGGGCGACAGGACCGCTTTAGCTCAGGTACTGGAACTGGTCCGTCCCTTGGTGGTTCGCTACTGCAGGGCGCGGATCGGTGCCGCGGAGCGCGGACAGCTCTCCGCGGACGATGTTGCGCAAGAGGTCTGTTTGGCTGTGATGACCGCCCTGCCCCGCTATCAGGATCAGGGTCGGCCCTTCATGGCCTTCGTGTACGGGATCGCCTCGCACAAGGTCGCCGACGCCCACCGCAATGCCGCCCGTAACAAGGCGGAGGCGATGGCCGAAGTACCAGATGTCATATCCACCGACCACGGACCGGAACAGCGAGCTCTCGACTCGGAGACCAGCAGGCAGATGAACACTCTGCTCGCCACACTCCCCGAGAAACATCGGGAAATCCTGATCTTGCGACTGGTGATGGGTCTGTCAGCAGAGGAAACCGCAGTCGCCGTGGGCAGCACGGCGGGGGCGATACGGGTGGCCCAGCACAGGGCACTCGCAAAACTGAAGTCACAAGTGGCGAGGGCAGGTGAAATGTATGGCTAGGGATGGCGAGCGCGGTCGAGGCGACCGGAAGGTTTGGCGTGGGTCGCACGACAGCGGTCCCTACGCCGCCGAGGATGCCGGCGATTCCGGTCCGGTCGACATTGCGGCGGTGCGCAGCGACGATGCGCTGATCGACGCGATCGCGAGCGACGGCCCGGTGCATACCGACAGCACCGAGGAGTTCCAGCTGGCTTCACTGCTCGCGGATTGGCGGGCCGATCTGTTGGCCGAGCCGATGCCGGCGGGCCCCGATCTCGACACCGTCTTCGCGGCGGTCGATCAGGAGATCGGTGCCAGGCAGGTTCGAACCGGAGCTTCCTCGCGCGGACGTCTGCGTCTGGTCCGGCCCCTGCTGGGGTCCGCCGCGGCACTGGCCGTGGTGTTCGGCGGTATCACGGCATTCTCCTACAGTGCGGCACCCGGTGATCCGCTGTGGCGGGTCAAGGAAGTCGTGTTCAGCGAACAGGCACAGACCACCGTCGTGGCTCGCGCCGACGACGACCTGGTCGCGGCGCAGAACATGATCGCCGCGGGCAATCCGGAACAGGCTCGCGCCAAGCTGGAGCAGGCCTCGGCGACCGCCGATCAGGTCAGCGACCCGAAGAAGCGCGAGGACCTGCTGGCTCGCTGGAACCTGCTGCGCGATCAGTTGGTGAAGCAGGCGCCCGAACTCGGGTCGCTGCTGCCGCCCGCGCCGCTGCCGGGTACCACCGCGCCGTCTTCGTCGTCCGTACCTTCTCCGTCGCCGGCCAAGCCGGGGACCACCGACCCCTCGGCGCCGATCGACCCGGGTAACTCGGGTACGACCGATCCGACCGTGCCGCCGGAGATCATGCTGACGCCTGCTCCGGAGACCGTGGACCCCAAACCGACCGACCAGTCGCCACCCCCGGTGACTACGGTGCCGCCGACTCCGCCGCCGGTCACCGTCGAACCGACCCAACCCCCGACGACCATCGCAGAACCGCCGCCGACCGCTCCGACGGCGGTTCCGCCTACGCAGCCTGTGCCGACGGCCGTTCCGACGATCTCGATCCCGTCGCTTCCCGGCACTCCCTGACCAACAACGAAAGAGGCCCCGAACCACTGTGGTTCGGGGCCTCTTTCGTTGTTGTCTGTATCGGGGGTCGTCCGGCGCGTGCGCGACTCACGCGGGACCACACGTGCTCGGTCCGCCGATCAGTGAGCGCTCAGTTGTCGAACCCGTCGAATCCGTCGCCGTGGAAGGCCTCGTTCATCGAGGCGTCCGCATAGCCACGGCAGTAGTCCCAGGTGACGTACGCCTCGGGCGTCGGGTCGTAGGCGGGCTCGTGCGGCCGTACAGTGCCGTCGACGAGTAGCTGCAGCAGATTCGCCCGCAGCATGTCCCAGTCGTGGTAGTGATCTTGCCGACAGTCCTCACAGCTGACGACGAGCCCGCGGATGCCACGATGGGCGAGCAGGGCTTCGTAGACCGCGAGGTCGGCGAGATCTTCCTCGACCGCGAGGCGCTCATGTGGATCCAGCGGCTCACCGGGCTCGATGGCATCGAGCGCGGCAGACGGGTCGGAGGGGTCTCCGGCGAAGGGATCCGGCGGCAGGCCAGGTGGTAGATGGTCACGCACAACCCCACGGTACGCAGTGGTGGCCGGTCTGCGCCAGCGATGCACCTGGCAAGTTTTGCGCGAGGGCTCACTGCACAGCGTGTCACGGCCGACCGATACCATGGAATGCAGGCGTCGGCGAGCTTGTTCTCACCGACCATCAAGCTTTCCGCTCAGCACCGACGCGCGTCATCTCCTGCGTCGGTACTCCGACGACCAGGAGGGGTCGATCCGAATGAGTAATCCCGTGTCGGGCGAACGAATCGCGGTGCGCCCTCCTACGGGTGGCGACGATCCGACCAAGATCGCCATGCTCGGCCTCACGTTCGACGACGTGCTGTTGCTGCCTGCCGCCTCGGATCTCATCCCCAGTTCCGTCGAGACCTCCAGCAGGCTCACGCGTGACATCACGCTGCGCACCCCGCTGGTGAGTTCGGCCATGGACACCGTCACCGAGGCGCGCATGGCGATCGCCATGGCGCGTGCGGGCGGCATGGGTGTGCTGCACCGCAACCTGTCGGCCGCCGACCAGGCCGCCCAGGTGGAGACCGTGAAGCGGTCCGAGGCGGGCATGGTGACCGACCCGGTCACCTGTCGTCCCAACGACACCCTCGCCGACGTGGACGCCATGTGCGCCCGTTTCCGTATCTCGGGCCTGCCCGTGGTGGACGAGACCGGTTCGCTCGTCGGCATCATCACCAACCGCGACATGCGCTTCGAGGTCGATCAGGACCGCCGCGTCGACGAGGTGATGACCAAGGCACCGCTGATCACCGCCCAGGAGGGCGTCACCGCCGAGGCCGCGCTCGGTCTGCTGCGCCGCCACAAGATCGAGAAGCTGCCCATCGTCGACGGCAACGGCCGCCTGCGCGGGCTCATCACGGTCAAGGACTTCGTCAAGACCGATCAGTACCCCAACGCCACCAAGGACCGCGACGGCCGTCTTCTCGTCGGTGCGGCGATCGGTGTGGGTGAGGACTCCTGGTCGCGCGCGATGACCCTGGCCGACGCGGGCGTCGACGTGCTGATCGTCGACACCGCGCACGGGCATCAGTCGCAGGTGCTGCAGATGGTCGCCAAGGTGAAGGCCGAAGTGGGCGACCGCATCCAGATCGTCGGCGGCAACGTCGCCACCCGGGCGGGTGCCGCGGCGCTCGTCGAGGCTGGCGTCGACGCTGTCAAGGTGGGTGTCGGTCCCGGCTCCATCTGCACCACCCGCGTGGTGGCCGGTGTCGGTGCGCCGCAGATCACCGCGATCCTCGAGGCCGTGGCCGCGTGCAAGCCCGCCGGTGTCCCCGTGATCGCCGACGGTGGCGTGCAGTACTCCGGCGATGTGGCCAAGGCCATCGCCGCCGGTGCGTCCACCGTGATGCTCGGCTCGCTGCTCGCGGGCACCGCCGAGTCGCCCGGTGATCTGATCCTGGTGAACGGTAAGCAGTTCAAGAGCTACCGCGGCATGGGTTCGCTCGGCGCGATGCAGGGCCGCGGCCAGGCCAAGTCGTACTCCAAGGACCGCTACTTCCAGGACGACGTGCTCGCCGAGGACAAGCTGGTCCCCGAGGGCATCGAAGGCCGTGTCCCGTTCCGCGGCCCGGTGAACCAGGTGATCCACCAGCTTGTCGGCGGCCTGCGCGCCGCGATGGGCTACACGGGTTCGCAGAACATCGAGCACCTGCAGGGCGCCCAGTTCGTGCAGATCACCGCCGCGGGCCTCAAGGAGAGCCACCCGCACGACATCACCATGACCGTCGAGGCCCCGAACTACACCGGCCGCGGCTGAGTACAATAGATGCGTTTGTGCGCCGGGGGGTACGCTCCCGGCGCACAGCGGCGGTGCGGCTGGCTTCGCATCCGTCGCCTACTGCATTCCCGGCCACGCACACCCCGACCTCGAGGAGGGGTCGCCGCGCAGCGGCGGTTCGCGGCCGGGCCGCCGGTCAGGTGCCGCGGCGTAGGCGACGAAGGAGCAAGCCGCGGTGCCTGACCGGCGGCCCATCAGGGGCCGCGAACTCGAGCGCGCCAGCGCTCCAAAAACACAGGAGCAACTGTGCGTGACATGGTCGAGATCGGTATGGGGCGCGTCGCTCGTCGGACGTACGAGCTGGACGACGTCGATATCGTTCCCTCGCGGCGGACGCGGTCGTCGAAGCAGGTCTCGCTGGCCTGGCAGCTCGACGCCTACCGCTTCGAGATCCCCGTGCTCGCGCACCCCACCGACGCGCTTGTCTCGCCGGAGTTCGCGATCGAGCTCGGGCGCCGTGGTGGCCTCGGTGTGATCAACGGTGAGGGTCTGTGGGCTCGGCACGCCGACGTGCAGGCCAAGATCGATCAGCTGATCGATCTGGTCGACAAGGGGGGTTACGAACGCGCGATCTCCTTACTCCAGGAACTGCACGCCGCCCCGATGCAGCCCGACCTGCTCGCCGCCGCCGTGGCCCAGGTGCGCGCCGCCGGTGTGACCACCGCGGTGCGGGTTAGCCCGCAGAACGCCCGCGCGCTCACCCCGGCGCTGGTGCAGGCCGGTGTCGAGCTGCTGGTCGTGCAGGGCACCATCATCTCCGCCGAGCACGTCGGTGACGGCGAACCGCTCAACCTCAAGACCTTCATCGCCGAACTCGATGTGCCGGTCGTTGCCGGTGGCGTGAGCGATCACCGCACCGCCCTGCACCTGATGCGCACGGGTGCGGCGGGCGTCATCGTCGGATACGGCTCCTTCCCGGGGGCGACCACCACCGGCGAGGTGCTCGGCATCGGTGTGCCGATGGCCACGGCCATCGCCGACGCGGCCGCCGCGCGCCGCGACTACCTCGACGAGACCGGCGGCCGCTACGTGCACGTGATCGCCGACGGTGACGTGGCGACCTCCGGCCAGCTGGCCAAGGCCATCGCCTGCGGCGCCGACGCCGTGATGCTCGGTGTGCCGCTGTCGGTGTCGGCCGAGGCGCCGGGTCACGGCTGGTACTGGCCCTCGGCCACCGCGCACCCCTCGGTGCCGCGCGGTTCGTTCCTTCCGGTCGACGAGTCGTGGCTCGACGGCCCCGACGGCGCGACCGAACGCCCCAGCCTCGAGCGCGTCCTCTACGGCCCGTCCGACGACCCGTTCGGTTCGCTGAACCTGGTCGGTGGGCTGCGGCGCTCGATGGCCAAGGCCGGTTACTCCGACCTGAAGGAATTCCAGAAGGTCGGGCTCAGCGTCCGCTAACGGACGTGGGCCAGTGACACTCGTTCGCGCAGGAACCGGCCGATGGCGGCATTGACCGGTTCCGCGTGGGTCATCGTGACACCGAGGCGGGCGCCGTCGATCTCCACGTAGGTGGAGGCGGTGAGGCCGTCGGCGAGCATGCGGGCCCTTTTCCCGGCGATGCCGCTGTGGGTGGCGTGGATGACCAGCGCGGGGCAGGTGATCTCGGGCAGCCGTTCGAGCACCGAGTCGCGCCCGAGCAGGCAGCCGACGGCGGCGTCGAGCCCGTCGTGCGCGTCGCCGACCCAGCGGCGGGTCCAGATCTCGCGGTAGTGGTCGTCGTCGCCGATGAGCCAGTCGGCGAGCTGGGTCGCGGCTTCCTCGCGGGAACCCCGCTCGTGCCATTCGTCGAGGAAACGCTGTGTGGCGGTGGACTGTTCACGGGTGGGCCCGTGGGCTTCGGTGCTGATGAGGACGAGCGCGGCCACCCGTTCGGGGGCGACGAGCGCGGTGCGTAGCGCGGTGAACCCGCCCTGGGCGGTGCCGCCGACGATCGCGCGTTCGACGCCGAGCGCGTCGAGCACGGTGAGCGCGTCGCGGGCGGCGGTCCAGTAGGTGAACGGTAGCCGCTGGTCCCTGGTGCGGCCGTGGCCGCGCGCGTCCCACGCGACGACCCGGAATTCGGGGGCGAGTGCCGCCTGTTGCGCGTCGAACATCGTGCGGTCCATGAAGAATTCGTGGGCGAGCAACACCACCGGGCCCGTGCCACCGCTGTCCTCGTAGTAGATGTCGGCATCGATCGCGCGGGCGAATGGCACGAGCACGAGGATAGCCAGCCCCGCCCCGCCCCGCGCAAGGATTGACGGTGCGTCGTGGTCTGTCACAGCGTGGCGTGGCGTCGCATCGATGCCCCGTGCTCGGCCGTCTGTCACCCTCACTAAACTGGGCAGGTGGCAGAAACTCAGAGACCGGTCCTCGTCGTCGACTTCGGCGCACAGTACGCCCAGCTGATCGCCCGCCGGGTGCGTGAGGCCAGGGTGTTCTCCGAGGTCATTCCGCACACCATGACGGTCGAGGAGATCGCCGAGAAGCAGCCGCTCGCGGTGATCCTGTCCGGCGGCCCGTCCAGCGTGTACGCCGAGGGCGCCCCGCAGCTCGACGCTCGGCTGTTCGACCTCGACGTGCCCGTGTTCGGCATCTGCTACGGCTTCCAGGCCATGGCGCAGGCCCTCGGCGGCACCGTCTCGCACACCGGAACCCGCGAATACGGCCGCACCGAACTCAATATCGACGGTGGTGTGCTGCACGGCGGTCTGCCGACCATCCAGCCGGTGTGGATGAGCCACGGCGACGCCGTGACCGACGCCCCCGAGGGGTTCGAGGTCACCGGCACCACCGCGGGTGCGCCGGTCGCCGCGTTCGAGGATCGCGCGCGTCGGCTGGCGGGCGTGCAGTACCACCCCGAGGTGCTGCATTCCCCGCACGGCCAGCAGGTGCTGAGCCGCTTCCTGCACGAGCTGGCCGGCATTCCCGCAGCGTGGACCCCGGCCAATATCGCCGAGGCCCTGATCGAGGACGTGCGTGCCCAGATCGGTGACGGCCACGCCATCTGCGGGCTGTCCGGCGGTGTCGACTCCGCTGTCGCCGCCGCGCTGGTGCAGCGTGCCATCGGCGACCGCCTCACCTGTGTGTTCGTCGACCACGGTCTGTTGCGTGCGGGCGAGCGCGAGCAGGTTCAGCACGATTTCGTCGCCGCGACCGGGGCCAAGCTGGTCACCGTCGACGCGGTCGACAAGTTCCTCGGTGAGCTGAAGGGCGTCTCCGACCCGGAGGAGAAGCGCAAGATCATCGGCCGCGAGTTCATCCGGTCCTTCGAGGACGCGGTGGCGGGCATCGTCGCCGAACAGGGTGGCGACGGGACGGCGCCGAAGGTCGAGTTCCTGGTGCAGGGCACGCTGTACCCGGATGTGGTCGAGTCCGGGGGCGGCACCGGCACCGCCAACATCAAGAGCCACCACAATGTCGGCGGCCTGCCCGACGATCTCGAGTTCGAGCTGGTCGAGCCGCTGCGGTTGCTGTTCAAGGACGAGGTCCGTGCGGTGGGTCGCGAACTCGGTCTGCCCGAGGAAATCGTTGCGCGCCAGCCTTTCCCGGGTCCCGGTCTGGCCATCCGCATCGTCGGCGAGGTGACCGCCGACCGGCTCGACCTGCTGCGTCAGGCCGACGCCATCGCCCGTGAGGAGCTCACCGCAGCCGGACTGGACAAGCAGATCTGGCAGTGCCCGGTGGTGCTGCTCGCGGACGTCCGCTCGGTCGGTGTGCAGGGTGACGGTCGCACCTACGGTCACCCGATCGTGTTGCGTCCGGTGTCGAGTGAGGACGCGATGACCGCGGACTGGACTCGCCTGCCCTACGACGTGCTCGAACGCATCTCCACCCGCATCACCAACGAGGTGGCCGAGGTGAACCGCGTAGTGCTCGACGTGACGAGCAAGCCGCCGGGCACCATCGAGTGGGAGTGAGTCAGGGGTTGCCCCTGCAATAGAAATGGCCCGTCTGATGACGGGCCATTTCTCGTTTCCGATGTCGTTGTTCTCGTCAGTGTCGTTTGCGGCGGGGGGAGAGGACGAGCAGCAGGCCGACGATGGTGGCCACGATCACCACGCCCCAGCCCATCGGCACGATGCCGCCGCCGTCGGGGGTCGGTGCGCCGAGCAGGGCCCACACGCTCACCGCCAGGGCGAGCAGTCCGGTGACGAGCAGGGAAAAGGCCGGGCGGCGTTCGGTTTTCGTCGAGTCAGCCACGGGTCACCTCCACGTCGCCCAGGTGCATCGTGATGTGCAGGTCCAGGACCGGTGCGCCGGGGGTGTTCGGTCCGCTCAGTCCCTCGTCGCACGGGTTGTCGGCGACGCGGATGTCGCAGGTGGTGTTCACCGTCATCCCTTCTGGCAGCTTGATTTTCGTATCGCCGATGTTCACCGCGACTTCGACGCTTCGTGATTCGGTGAGGGTGAGGCCGCGCAGATCCAATGTGCCCGAACCGATGTCGAGGGCGTAGCGGGGCTGCAGTTCCTGCACGGAGGTCGGTGCCCAGACGCGGTCGCCCACATTGCCGCTGTTCTCGAAGTCGATCGGCCCGATCAGCGAGGCCAGCAGGACGAAGCCTGCCAGCGGTGCGGTGAGGACGAGCAGTCCGTAGCCGCGCCGCAGGAACGCGCCGGCGACGAGGCCGAGGCCGACGACGGCCAGGGCGAAGGCGGCGATACGGGCGGGGGTCATCCATTCGACGCCCGACGCGGCGGCCGCACCCGCTGCCGCGGCGGCGAGGATGGCCAGGCCGATGGTGATCGGCGTCAGCCGGGAGCGCGGGCGTTTCGGTGGTTGTGGGGCGACGGGGGCGAAGGTGGGGACGGCTTCGGGGAGCTCCCAGGCCAGCGGGGCCACGGCCAGTGGGTCCCAGCCCGGGGGTACCTGGGCGCGCAGGTGGGGGCTGCCCGGGGTCTTGGGCAGGATCGCGGTGTCGCCGATCGTCGACAGGCCGGTCGGTTCGGGTCGGGCGATCGGGTCTGGCTTCGCGAGATCGATGATGGATCGGTCGTCGCCGGACTCGTGGCCTGCGGTCGGCGTTGGGTCTGCCGTCGGCGCCGGTCGGAGTTCGGCGTCTGCTGCCGATGTCTCTCGGCCTTCCGCGTCCGCTCCCGAGATCTGCTGGACGCCGGCATCTGTTGTCGGCTTCGCTCCGAATTCGTCAGGTTTCGGCGCGTCCTCGAGTTCTGCGTCGATGGGCGCGGAAGGGCAAGCATCGGTGTGCTCGGAAGTCGCAGTGCTGCCGAAAGATTCGGCATCTGCGCGGGCAGGCACGGTTTCGCCGACGGTAGTCGACGACTGTGCGGGTGCGGCGTCGCTGTCTTTGTGCAGTGCTATCGTCTCGGCTTCGTCGACCCGGAGCAACGGCATGGACTCCGCTGTCGCCGCGCGGTTTTCCGTGCGGGGGAGCACGGTCGTCGCCGGATCGGGGACGTAGGCGTCGGGGAGTTTGGTGTACGGCGTGTACATCCCCTCGCCGGTGTACGGGTACATCGCATTCGGGTAACCCGCGCCGGGGTAACCGGTGGTGCCGAGCGGGGCGCGATGGCTGTCGAAACCGGCGGGCAGCTCGGGATGACGCAGATAGAGCATCCACCACCCGGCCAGCATCAGGCCCATGCTGACCACGCCGCCACCGCCGAGCCCCAACCCCATCGGGCCCATGGTCGACACCGCGATGGCCAGCGCCACGATCAACACGATCGTCTTGGTCTGCGAATGCGACCCACGCCCGCTGAGCGACTCGGCCGCCGACGCTTCGTTGCCCGCGGAGCCGAGCACCAGCCACGCCAGCAGATACAGGATGATCCCCGCCCCGCCGAAAATGGTCGACACCACGAACGCCACCCGCAACAGCACCGGATCCACGCCGTAGCGCAACCCGAACCCGGCGGCCACACCGGCGATCGGCCCCTGCCGGGGCAGCCGGACGGGCCGCGTGTGCCACATCTGCTGAACCTGATCGCCGAAGCTCGTTCTGCTCATGGGTTCCATGGTGTGCTGCGCGACCCCTCGGACGCATCGGGGGGAACCCTGAAAATTGCCCGGGGTTCAGGAACAGGGTGCGCGGTAGGGGCCGTTGGCGACATGCGTGCGCCAGACCGCCTCGGTGAGCATGCCTGTGCTCGCGCAGATGCGGGCGGCGACAGCTTCGGGGTCGAGGTCCCAGACGCCGAGCTGTCCGTCGTCGGTCACGAGCACGAGTTGTTCACCACGTGGGTGCATCGTCACCTGTCGGGTGCGACCGTCGGCGGGGCCTATCGGACCGAGGTGGTGGCGGGGCGCGCGCGGATCGGTGATATTCCACAGGCCGGTGGTGCCGTCCTCGCTCGACACCAACAGTTCGGTGCTGTCGGCGTCGGCGGAAATCCAGTTGATCGGCGCCACCTCGGTGCGTACTGCGTCGACGAGCGGGGTGAACGATTCGGGGTCGTCGGTATCCCACAGGCCGAAGTGGTCACCTCGGACAACGGCGACGGTCCGGTTGTCGGGCAGGAACTGCGAGGGGTGCAGCGAAGTATTCAGATCCAGTTCGGTCTCGGAGACCAGCCTGGGGTGTGCTGGATCATCCAGATTCCAGATCTGGCGGAAGTAGTGCGTTTCCCAGTGGCCGCGGTCGTCGAGGAGCATGAGTTCGAGCCGGGTTCCGTCGGTGCTGAAGCTGCTGCCGACGATTTTTCCCACTTGGGCCGTGATCGGTGCGCTGAGTGGCGACGGTGCGGAGCGGTCGGTGACGTCCCACATCCGCACCGCGGCGGGGGAGATTCGCAGCATGCGGTTGCCTTTGACGGTCGAGAAATCGTCGTTGCCGGTCGGCCAGGCGGGCAGCATCCGCGGATGAAATGGGTCGTCGAGCGCGAAGACGACGCGCCGCTTTCCCGATTGGTCGTGCAGCGTCAGGGTGCGTCCGTCTGGGCTGAGGGCCGGATTGGTCAGTCCGGGCAGTCCGGGAAGGGTCGCGGTTCTGACTGGGCGCCGGATGTCGGTGGAATCCCAGACGACGACCTCGCCGGTTCTGGTCAACATGGCCATTCGGTCGCCGGTGCGGTCGAAAACCGGTCCCGAGGGCATCCTGGGAATGACGTCGATCGTCGAGCGGGGCAGGGTCCAGATTCGCAGCAAACCGTCGTCACCCGCTCCGACCAGGGCCGTCTTGCCGGGCATGAAGAGCATCGTTCGCGGGCCGCCACTGCAGAGGGCGAGCCGCGCCTGGGGGCAGGCAGCCGGGCTCACCGACAGTGCAGGCCCGGCCTGCGTGAGTTGGGCCGGGTCGGCCACGTTCCACAGCAGCGCGGCCTCATCGGAGCCGGTGGCCAGTAGGTTTCCATCAGGGTGGAACGCGATCGAAGCCAGTACGTCGTTGTCGATTCGGGTCGACGATCCGTACGAACGTGGGTTGTGCGGATCGGTGATGTCCCAGAGCTCCAGCTGGCTCGATGGTGCACTGTTCGCACCCTTCGTACCGTGTGTGCCGACGGCAAGGCGGGTGCCGTCCGGGCTGAGCGCGAAGGCCTTCAGGAAGTCGCGGGGCGAGGTGGATATCGGGCGTCCGAGGGGACGCGCGGTGGCGGGATCCCACAGCTGCACGGTGTCGGGGATGCCTTCGTCGTAGGTGGCGGCGCCGATCGCCATCGCCGTGCCGCCGGGTCCGAATTCGACGTTGTGCAGGTCGCCGGGCAGTGGGCTGCTCGCTATACGAGTGGGGCGTGCGCGATCACGGATATCCCAGACGGTCAATGTCAATGCGTTGATCTCGGCGAGTCTGGTTCCGGTCGGGTCGACCTCGATAACCTCTGCATGCAGCGTGCCGAGCGTGTGGATCAACCGGGGAGATTCGGGACGGGCCAGATCCCACAACTGGGTACCGGAGTGACCGAGCGTGACCGCGTCCGTACTGCCGGGAATGAAGGCGAGTTCGGAGATCTTCGTGCTCAACGAAGTGGTCAGGCGCCGTGGCTGGGCCGGATCGTGCAGGTCCCAGAACACTGCATCGCTCACCTGGTCGATCGAGACCAGCAACGCGTCGGCCGGACGCAGGGCGAGCGTCGAGATGCCACGTGTATGGGCGGGCACGGTAACCGACAGCGGCGAGTCCTGACTGTTCAGTAGTTGGGTGCGGGTCGCATCATCGGGCCGGAGCCGATACGCGGCAAGCAGGAACTGAGCGGACACGGAAGGATCGGTCGTTCTGGTCCGCTGGGCGGCGGCGATCAGCTCCGCATAGTCGCGGTCCAGCGCCCTCTGGTCGGCGAGCCGGTTGCGGTCGAACGCGATGACACCTGTGGCGAGCAGCGCGAACACCACCATGATCGCCACGATCCGCCGTCGACTGCCGTTGCGGGCCGCCCGCCGTGAGGCCTGTAGAAAGGCTCGCACCTGCGGGTTGTCGCGCGTGCGCCCGACGTGTTCGCGCGCCCGGTCGAGCCTGGTACCCCGATACAGCAGCGCCGGATCCTGTCCGGCGACTGTCCATTCGATCGCGTCGCGCTCGAGCCGTTGGCGAACCGCGTGCCCCACCCTGTCGGCATCGATCCAGCCCCGCAGCCGTGGCCAGGCCGTGAGCACGATCTCGTGGGTGAGCTGCACGGAGCTGGCGTCGACGGTGACGATTCGGCTGGCGGCGAGCACGTCGAGCGCTTGCGCCGCCTCGGAATTCCCACTGCGACCGAGCAATTCGACGCGGTCGACGGTGCGCCGGGTGTCGCGGGTGTCCTGTCCGACGGTCACCAGCGCGCCGAGCAGTTCCTGTGCGGCACTCTGCTGTGGGGGAGTGAGCTCGCTCCACGCGAGTTCGGCGGTCTCGGCGACCGACCCCGCGACCCCGCCGGCCTTGCGGTACCCGGCCACGGTGAGCTTGCGCCCCTCCCGCTGCTGCCAGGTCGCGGCCATCACATGCGACAGCAGCGGCAGCGTGCCGGGGTCGTAACCGTCGAGATGCTCACCGAGCCCGCGTAATTCGGCGAGAACCAGTTCGGCGAGCCCTGGTTCGAGGGTGAGCCCGGCGGCAGCGGCAGGGCCGGTGATCGCGCGGGACACCTCGTCCATCGACATGGCGCCGAGCAGATAGCTGTTGTGCTGCAAGCTGTTCCGTAGCACGGGATAGTGCAGACACGGTTCGTAGAAGTCGGCGCGCAGGGCCAGGACCACTGTGCGCGGATCGGTGTCGCGGGTGGCGAGTTCGGTGAGCGAGGTCAGGAACGCCGAACGTTCGGCCTCGTCCTCACAGAGGGTGAACAACTCCTCGAACTGGTCGACGATCAGCACGGCCGGGTCCTCGCCGAGCGCGGCATCGAGGGCGGTGGCCGGTGTCTCGCCCGGCGTGATCGTGACGGCGGACAGCTCGATGGCCGGTCGCAGGCCCGCGGCGAGCAGCGAGGACTTGCCCGCCCCCGACGCCCCGATCAGCACGACGATGCCCGTGGTGTCGCGGACCAGCGCGGCGAAATCGGCGGTGGCCTGCTCGCGTCCGAAGAACAAGGTGTGCTCCTCGGGTCGGTAGGCGCGCAGGCCGGGATACGGGCAGGTGTGGTCGTCGCCCGCCGTCGCCGTCCAGGTGACCGATTCCTGCCACAGCCGTCGCCATTCGTGCGGGTCGGCGAGGTCGCGTGGCAGGTCGCGCTGGGCCTTCTCGGTCATCTCGACGAGCGTGAGGACCACGGGCAGCAGGGATTCGAAGCGGGCGGGAACATTGCGACCGGCTTTCCAGTCGCTGATCCGCTGCGCCGACGGAGTGCTTGATCGGGCATTGCGCATGCGCCGCTCGGTGGCCGCGGCGACCCGGCGCAGGGTCGGGTTGCCAGCTGCGTCGTAGAGCTCGCCGAAGCGCTGGGCGAAAACTGCACGTGGCGACGAGATCTCACTGTCGATGACAGTCAACGAACCCCCCCGTTCGATGAAAAGATGACCACCGCAATGATATTCGCCCCACCCGGGAACCCGGCGTGGGCGCCGGGTTCCCGGTTCGGCTACAGGAACATGGTGTCGCCGAAGACCGAGTTCGTGGCCTCGACCTGACCGGTTCCGGCGGTGACCGTCGCCCAGGAGTAGATATTGAGCGGGCCGCCGCAGTTGCCGACCATCAGGTGGAAGTCGCGGTTCACCAGGTAGGTGGTGCCCGAGCTCAACGGCATCGATCCCATGTCGATCTTCTTGATCTCGCCGGGGGCCAGCGACAGGCTCAGATCCAGACCCGCCGAGATCGACGGACCGATATCGACCGAGGCGTCGGGACCCGACGAGCCGAATCCGACGCTAGCCCCCGCGTCCACCGAGATCCCGCCGTCGAGACCTACCGACAATTCCAGGTCGACGGCACAGGCCACGAGGTAACCGGAGCTGAGATCGCCGGTCGCGCCTGGTGGTGCGGTGACGTAGGCGGTGTTGTTCAGAAACACCTCGCGGTTGGTCGGCATGGCGTTGAGCGGGGGGACCAGCCGGTAGGACTGGTCGGTATGGCCGATGGTGAGCTGGAAGCCCTCGGGGCCGTGGTAGGTCGATTCGTGCGGTGCCATCGGCGTGGCCGAGGCGATCGGTGTCATCCCGAGAGTGCTCAGTCCGATGGTGGCGGCACCCAGCACGGTGGTGATGATGTTCACGTGTTCCTCCCCTGAAGCGGCGGCCGTGGTTCCGGCCTGCCATCAACGTAGGAAGATCATCTGCGCCCGGGCTTTCGAAATACCGGTGCGAACGCTGAAAGCCCTGCTGGGGGCGGCACTTTCGGTTTTCCGGTCCGGCATCCGCCGTCGGTGTTCCCCTGCTGCACCCGGTTTGCGGATAGACGCAGGTCATCGCTGATTTTTGTCCGGACCGGACAGGGTGCGCCGCAGGTCGGCACGGAATCGAGGACATCGGGGCACAGATCAGGGTCTTTCCTGATGTCGGCTACCGCTCTCGCGTGCCAGTATCGAAGTATGGATCCGTCTGTTCCCACCCGCACCGCCGCCCAGGGGCTACCCGGGCCCGGCTTCGCCCCCGGGATCAACGGCTCCGCGCGCATGCCGGGGCCCGTGGCGCCTCGGCCAAGTGGCAGGCGGTATCGCGAAGCTGTCCGGCAGTACCACCGCGCGGCCCAGCAGTCCGGTGGTGGCCCGGAGTACAGCGGGGCTCAGCAGTACGGAGTCGCCGAGCAGTACCGTCCTGGCGCGCAGTACCTGCCCGGGCCGCCGCCGTACCGTCCGGCTGTCGGCTACGCGCCGGTCCCGCCGCAGGGTTACGGCGTGCCGCGGGGGTATCTCCCCGGTGTGCTCCCGGTTCCCGCGTCCGAACCCGGCGACCCGGCATCGCCCACGACTCCCCGGCTGGTCCGGCGGACCGGTGGCCGGGTGATCGGTGGCGTCGCGGGCGGCCTGGCCGATCACCTCGGCGTCGACGTGTTCAAGGTGCGGCTGGCGTTCGTGCTGCTGTCCGCGCTGGTCGGTGCGGGCTTGGTGGCCTACGGCCTGCTGTGGATCTTCACCCCCGCCGGTGGCGACGCGACCGCACCGACCGGCGACGAGCGCAGGCAGGCGATCGGGCTCGCGCTGCTCGGGATGGTGCTCGCGGTCACCGTCGGCTGGTTGTTCCAGGGCACGGCGGCGAAGGTGATCGTGCCGGTCGTCGTCGTGGCGGTCGGTGCCGCGCTGGTGTGGCGCGAATACGATGTGGCCGCGCCGGGCCCCCGGGCGCTGTTCGGGTTGCCCGCGCGACCGTCGGTGGTCACCTGGTCGCGCATCGTGGCCGGGGCGACGCTGATCGTGTTCGGGCTCGGTGTCGTCGTGCTGGCCCGTATCGACCTGAGCTCGCTCGGTTCGGCCTTGATCGCGGTGGCGGTCACCCTGGTCGGCGCGGGCCTGCTCACGGTGCCGCTGTGGCTGCGCATGGTCCGCGCGCTCAACGCCGAACGCGGTGCCCGCATCCGCAACGAGGAACGCGAGGAGATCGCGTCTCACCTGCACGACTCGGTGCTGCAAACCCTCGCGCTGATCCAGCGGCAAGCCGAAGATCCCCAGGAAGTGTTGCGCCTGGCCCGCAGCCAGGAACGCGAACTGCGCAAATGGCTCTTCGACGATGCCGCGCCCGCGCATTCGAGCCTGTCCGCCGCCCTGCGCACCATCGCAGGCGAGGTGGAGGACCAGCACGGTGTGAAGGTCACCCCCGTCACCGTCGGTGATGTCGCGATGGACCCCGGCGACACCGGCGCCGGGCTGCCCAAGGAGCACTTCACGGCCCTGCTCGGCGCCACCCGTGAGGCGCTGGTCAACGCGGCCAAGCACGCCGATGTGCCCGAGATCGACCTGTTCGCCGAAACCGAACCGCACCAGGTGAGCATCTTCGTACGCGACCGCGGCGCCGGTTTCGATGTGTCGTCGGTGCCCGCCGACCGGCGCGGGATCGCCAAGTCGATCTGCGCGCGCGTCGAGCGGCGTGGCGGTACCGCCGAGATCGACTCGACCGTCGGGCGCGGTACCGAGGTGCGGATCGTCATGCCGCGCACCGACTCCGGTTCCTCCGAGCCGAGCGACGAGGAACAGCCGACCGACGCCGATTCGCCGACCGTCGCTCTGCGCCTGGACCAGGCGCACCGTGATCATCCGGTCGACCGCTGACGGCTGGGTTGCGCGGCTCGGACATGGTGGTGGCGGTGGAGGGCTTGCGCCGCTCGGATGTCGTGATGTGGCCGTGGAGGGTCCGGTTGCGGCCGCGCGGATGTCGTGGTGTGACCGCTGATGGTCCGGTTGCGTCGCGCGGACATCATGATGGGGGCGCTGATGGCCCGATCGCGTCGCCTGGACATCGTGGTGTGGTACCGATGAGCATCAGGTTCGCGGTTCGAATGAGGAGTCTCGAGTGAGTGTGCGGGTGTTTCTGGTCGACGATCACGCGGTCTTCCGGTCGGGGGTGCGAGCGGAGCTGAGCCGGGAAGCCGACATGGAGGTGGTCGGCGAGGCCGGGGCCGTGGCGGAGGCCGTCGCCGGGATCGATGCCGCGAAACCGGACGTGGTGCTGCTCGATGTGCACATGCCCGACGGTGGCGGTGTCGCGGTGCTGAGCGGAATCGCCTCGGGCCCGGTGTGTTTGGCGCTGAGCGTGTCGGACGCGGCCGAGGACGTGATCGCGGTGATCCGGGCGGGCGCGCGCGGGTATGTCACCAAGACCATCTCCGGCGCCGAGCTGGCCGACGGCATCCGCCGCGTCGCGGGCGGTGACGCGGTGTTCAGTCCACGGCTGGCCGGTTTCGTCCTCGACTCGTTCACCGGCCGCTCCCCGGTCCCCGAACCGCCGCTCGACCCCGAACTGGACTCACTGACCCCGCGCGAGCTGGAAGTCCTGCGCCTGCTCGCCCGCGGATACACCTACCGCGAGATCGCCGAAAGCCTGTTCATCTCGGTGAAAACCGTGGAAACCCACGCCTCGAACGTGCTGCGCAAAACTCAGCAGTCCAACCGCAACGCACTGACCAGATGGGCCCATCGCCGCCGCATCGAATGAGCGGCCCCGGACGCGGCAGCGCCTACATCACCGCGATGATGAGCGCGATCAGGATGACCAGGCCGATCAGCACGCCTGCGCCGATCGCCAAGGGCGCACCGTTGGGCAGGTCGTCGAAGAAGCTGCCGGTGCGTTGTGGGCGCGCGGTCTGCGCGGCTGCCAGGGGTGCGCGGTGCGGGCGGGGCAGCGGCTGTGCATTGGGGCTGCGTACGCCGCTGGCGCCGCTGCGCGACGCCCAGGCCGGGATGGTGCCGTCCTCGGTGCGCAGCGGAACACCGAGAATGTAGGCGCCGGTGCCGGGACCGAAAGCGGCCGTGAGGATCTCGTCGCGGGCCTCGGCCATGGTCGGGCGGCGCTGCGGCGCGGGCTCGAGCATGTGCAGCAGCGGCTGGGTGAGGATGCCGCTGCGGGTGGGCGGGATGATGCGGCCCATCGCGGCGCGGGTGACCACGTCGTTCTCGTCGTCGTCGAAACCGAACGGCGGCTGACCCTCGAGCGCGGTGTAGAGGGTGGCGCCGAGGGAGAACACGTCGCTGGCCTCCGTGGGCTGGGCGCCACGCGCCACCTCGGGCGGCAGGTAGGCGGGGGTGCCGGTGATCACGCCGTCGGGTTCGTCACCGTGCGGGTCGCCCGCGCCACGGGAGATGCCGAAGTCGCTGAGTTTCGCCTTGCCCAGGTCGGGGCCGCGGTCGGCGACGAGGATGTTGCCCGGTTTGATATCGCGGTGCACGATGCCCGCGGCGTGGGCGGCGGCGAGTGCGTCGGCCACCTGCGCACCGATCTGGGCGACCTCCACTGCGGGCAGTGCGTCCACCAGCGCGAGCGCCTTGGCCACACTGCGCGAGGGTAAGTACTCCATGACGAGCCACGGCTCGCCCGCTTCGATCACCACGTCGTAGACGGCGATGGCGTGCTCGTGCGACAGCTTGGCCGCCACCCGGCCCTCGTGCACGATGCTGTTGCGCACCCGCTCGGCCTCGGCCTCGCTCAGGCCGGCGGTGGTGAGCACCTGCTTGATCGCGACTTCCCGGTTGAGCAGCCGATCGGTGGCCAGCCAGACCGCGCCCATGCCACCCCCGCCCAGCTTCGACTGCAGGCGGTAGCGGCCCGCGACCAGGTAGTCGGGGCCGATATGGGGACGAGCACGTTCGGTCACGGGTGCGAGGGTAGCCGAATCTGCCGCTGACTGGCCGGGATCTTCCCTGTGGACAGGGACAGGGGTGCCTGTCACGCTGGTCGCGATCGAACGTATATTCGAATACGATCGATAGCTGGAACGGTGCTGTCGTTTCGGTGACGAGCGGTTCGCCGCTCGCGGGTCCATCGTGGAAGTAGGTGGTGTTGATGGGTTCGAACGGTTTGCCGCCCGAGCCGGGTACGCGCGAGCACATGCTCGACGAGTTGCGCAGGCGGATGGCCTCGGTGCCGGGTCGCGGTGCGTCCGTGGCCGCGCACATACCCCGTGAACAGCCACTTCGCCGCGATCTGCTGCCCGTTCCCGCGCCGTTGGCCGACCTGCTTCCCGACGGCGGATTGCCGAAAGGGTCGGTGGTCGCCTACTCCGGTGCGCACTCGCTGCTCACCGGTCTGCTCGCCTCGGTCACCGCGGGCGGTGGTCACGCGGCGGTGGTCGGGCTGCCGCGGCTCGGTTTGCTGGCCGCCGCAGAGATGGGTGCGCAGCTGTCGCGGCTCGCCGTCGTTCCCGACCCGGGTCCCGACCCCGCCGAGGTGGCCGCGGTTCTGCTCGACGGCCTGGACCTGGTGGTCCTCGGCCTGCACGGCCTCGCCGTCCCGCCGGCTCGTTGCCGCGTGCTCGCCGCCCGCGCCCGCAACCGTGGCACCACTCTCGTCGTCGCGGGCGGTGAATGGACCAACCCGGCGCTGCGCCTGGACACCCGCGTCGCCGGTTACGACGGCCTGGGCCCCGGCCGCGGCCGCCTGCGCTCGGTCTGCCTGGACGTGCGCGTCAGCGCCAAGGCGGGCCCACCCCGCCAGGGCCGCATGGACCTGTGCGCCCGCGCGGGCCGCACCGAATGGCTGGCCCGCGAGAACGTCGCCCGCCCAACCGAAGTGACCGCCTTACGCGAGGCCGTGTCGTGACCCCGCGTCCGTTGTCCACCTTCGCGCGATGGGCATGAGCACCGCCATCGCGCACCCCGCGCCCCTCGACCGATCGACCGCCGTCCGCGGCGTTCGCATCGATCACAGGAAGGTGCGGGCAAAGACTGTTACCGCAGGGTGCGGTGCCTTGCTCACGCGTGGGCTCGTGATGGTGGGGCGGTCGAGTGTGCCGGGGTGGGGGAGCGCGGTGTGGTGTGGGGTCGTGTGGTCGGGGTGTTGTTGTGAGGCGCGCTGATCGAGTGGTCGCGGTGTGGTGCCCGGATTGGCCTGCGGTGGCGGCCGCAGCCGGGATGGGGGTGGCGGCGCAGCGGCCGATCGCGGTGTTGCGCGGGAACCGGGTTGTCGCCTGTTCGGCGATCGCGCGGGCAGAGGGGGTGCGGCGGGGGATGCGCAGGCGGGACGCACAAGGGTGCTGTCCGGAACTCGTTGTAGCCCAAGAGGATCCGGATCGGGATGCGCGGCTGTTCGAGCCGGTGGTCGCGGCTGTCGATGCCACTGTGCCGGGGGTCGAGGTGTTGCGGCCGGGGCTGATCGTGCTCGGGGCGCGTGGTGCCACACGGTATTTCGGGTCCGAGGAGGCGGCGGCGGAACGGTTGATCGACGCGGTCGCGGTGGCAGGCGCCGAAGCCCAGATCGGGATCGCCGATGCCATGTCGACGGCGGTCATCGCCGCCAGGCGCGGCGCGATCGTCGAGCCGGGGGAGGGTGCGCGCTACCTCGCGTCGCTGCCCGTGTCCGAGCTCGCGGCCGAACCGAGCCTGTCCGCACCGGACCGCGCCGACCTCGCGGACCTGTTGCACCGCTTGGGTTTACGCCGCATCGGCGACTTCGCCCGGCTCGCGCCCGCCGAGGTGACGTCCCGGTTCGGTGCCGACGCCGCGCACGCCCATCGCATGGCGCGCGCCCTCCCGGAACGCCCGCCTTCGGCGCGTAGGCCTGCTCCGGAACTGACCGTCGAGCTGGCCTGCGACCCACCCATCGACCGGGTCGACGCGGCCGCTTTCGCGGGCAGGCAGCTGGCCACCCGCTTGCACGCGGCCCTGTCGGCGGCGGGGGTGTCGTGCACCCGGCTCGCCGTCACCGCCCGCACCGAGACCGGTGAGGAACTCACCAGGATCTGGCGTTGTGCGCGCCCGCTCACCCCGCCCGACACCGCCGACCGGGTCCGCTGGCAACTCGACGGCTGGCTCACCCATCGCGCCCGCCCGACCGGCCCCATCGTCGCGCTCACCCTGGAACCGGTCGAGGTGGTCGCCTCGGGTGCGTTGCAGCTCGGTCTGTGGGGTGGCGAGGGCGAGCAGACCGAACGCGCCAGGCGCGCGCTGGTGCGAGTGCAGGGTCTGCTCGGCGGTGAAGCGGTGCGCATCGGGGTGCTCAGTGGCGGCCGTGGCCCCGCCGAACGCATCACCATGATCGCCCTCGGTGACGAACTCACCCCGAGCGCCGACCCCGCCCACCCGTGGCCCGGCCGCCTCCCCGAACCGGCCCCCACCCTGCTCCTGCTGCACCGCCCCACCGTCCACCTGACCGCCGCCGACGGCACCGAGGTCGGCGTCACCGACCGAGGCCTGTTCACCGCCGACCCCGCGATCCTGCGCTGGGGCCGCAAACAGTGGTCCCTGCTCGGCTGGGCAGGTCCGTGGCCGGTCGTGGAACGCTGGTGGTCCGCCGCCGAACACGCGACAACGGCCGTGCGCGTCCAGGTCCAGCTCGACGCCCGTCCCACCGAGATCCGCGCGGTTCTGCTCGTCCACGACGAGCAGAACTGGCACGCCGAGGGGGTCTACGAGTAGCACCGCGCTGCTGCCGGTCGATCTCCTCGGCCGTGGGCTGCTTCGCTGTCACCGCTGCTCAGCGAGGGTGTGCGCCGTGCACTGCCGGGCGCCTCTACAGTGAACTCCGGCCAGGGAGCGCCCCGGCGAGCGAGGAAGGAGGCGCGGTGACGAATCCGTTCGAGGGCATGGTGTGTTCGGCGGCCGCAGCCGACCTTCCGCTGCTCGGTACGGCGGTGCACGCCACGGGGTGGCTGTGTATCGAGCATCCCGGGGCGTGGGGGCGCGATGTGCTGGGTGACGAGGTGCTCGGGCCGGAGATCACCGCCGAGCTGGCCGCGCGCACGTCGGCGGCGAAGGTGCGCCCGACCTTGATCCGCCGTCCCGGACGCTACGAGTTCACCGGCACGCGCACGGTGCTGCTGGCCAGTGCGCGGCCCGAGGGTTCGTGGTGTGTGCGGTTCGAGATCACCGACCTGCGTGAGCTTTTCGATATCGATCTGCACCTGGTGGACGGGCCTGCCCCGGAAATCGGTGTGCCGGTGGATGATCCGATCGTCCTGGTCTGCGCCCACGGCAAACGCGACCAGTGCTGCGCCCGCCTCGGTCGCCCGATCGCCGCCGCCTTGGCCGCCGAACACCCCGGCCGCGTCTGGGAGGCGTCCCACACCGGCGGTCATCGGTTCGCCCCCGCCGTCGTCCTGCTCCCGTCGGGCCTCACCTACGGCCGCGTCGACACCCCCGCCGCCCGCGACCTGCTCGCCGCCGCCGACACCGGCGAGGTCTCCCTCACCGGCCTGCGCGGCCGCAGCTGCTACCCCCCGATCGCCCAGCTCGCCGAAGTCGCTGTCCGCGAACAGGTCCCGGCCCCCGCCGACGCCCTCACCGTCGCCCTCGACCCCACCCCCACGCACGACCCGACCCTCGCGGGCGCCGCCGTCGTCACCCACCGCGACGGCCGCCGCTGGCGCGTAACCACCCGCACCACCCCCGCACCACCCCGACCGGCCAGCTGCAACGCCAACCCCAAACCCGCCAGCTACCTCGAACCGGTCTCCATCGAACAACTCCCCACCCTCTGACCCACGCGCACCACCCGGCAAGGCCTGCGCTCCCGTCCCTGCGACGCCCGTTCTCAACGGCGGCCGTCCGAGCTCGCGGATCCGCTCGTGCGTAAGGACCCCGCATGGAGGCCGGCCGAAGTCGAAACAGCCGGCCTTCCGTGGTGATCTTGAAACGGCTACCAGTGGGTGCCGGGGACCCAGCGGGCGGCACGGCGGACGGCGGCGCCTGCGGCGGTGCGGACGGGGGACTTCTTCGACTCCGGCTGGGGTGCCAGGGGTGCGGGGTCGGGATCGGGGGTGCTGGCCTCACCCTTGGCCGCGGGGGAGTCGGGGATGGCGCGGTAGTAGCGGTGCATGATGCGGTCGCGGAGTTTGGGTGTGAGCAGGGCGCCGTATTCGGCGAGGGTGCCGAGGGGGACGTCGATGCGTTTCGGGCGCTCGGTGAGGGCGCGGACGATGGTGGCCGCGGCCCATTCCGGTGATTCGGAGGGGCCCTGGTCGCCGCTGGGGGCGATCATCGGGGTGCGCACGAGCGGCATGTGGATGGTGGTGAAAGTGACACCGTCGGCGAGGGTTTCGACGGCCGCCACCTCGGTGAACTTGTCCAGCGCCGCCTTGCTGGCGAGGTAGGCGGAGAAGCGCGGCGTCGCCACCTGCACGCCCGCGCTGGAGATGTTGACGATGTGGCCGAAGCCGCGTTCGCGCATCTGCGGCAGCAACGCCATGGTCATCCGCAGCGCGCCGAAGTAGTTGACCGCCATGGTGCGCTCGTAGTCGTGCAAGCGGTCGGTGGAACGGTGGATGGCGCGGCGGATGGACCGGCCGGCGTTGTTGACCAGCATGTCGACGTGATCGTGCTGGTCGAGGATGGTCTTCACGGTCGATTCGACGGATTCGGCGTCGGTCACATCGCACTGGTAGCCGTGCGCCTGCCCGCCTGCCGCGCGGATCTCGTCGACCACCTGGGCCAACTCGTCGCCGCGCCGCGCCAGCAGCAGGACGACGGCGCCTTTGTCGGCCACGGCGAGGGCGGCGGCACGTCCGATGCCGGAGGACGCGCCGGTGATCACCACGTGCCTTCCGGTGAGATCGCGCCGGTTCTTCGGGGAAACCTGGGACATCACTGCTCCTTTGCAGCTCGCTCCCTCTAACTTACTTCAAAGTAAGTTATGCGACCAGGCCTGTGAGAAACTCGAAAATATGTTCGAACGCCTCTGGTGGATATTCGAACATATGTGCGATACTTGGGCCATGGCGGACGATCGGATGGCGGACATCTATGCCGCGGTGCGGCTCGGCGGATTCGACCCGGCGGCGGCGCGCGCGGCGCTGACCCGGCTCTGGGACGAACTAGGGGAGGGCGGCGACCCGTTGCATCGCTGCGTGGTGGCACATCACCTTGCCGATGTGCAGGAACTACCCGAGGGTGCGTTGCTGTGGGATCAGCGGGCCCTGGCCGCGGTGTTCGGGCCGGGCATCCCGCTGGACGAGGGGCTGCGCGGATTCCTGCCCTCGCTGTACCTGAATCTGGCCGACAGTCACCGCCGGGTAGGTGATTTCGACATGGCGCGCATGCAGCTGACCATCGCCCGTGGCCACCTGGACGTGCTCGCCAACGACGCCTACGGCGCGGTGATCCGGGCGGGTCTCGCCCATGTGGAGGCGGCGCTGGAGTCGCAGTCGATGGAGCGGTTGCCGGCGAATTGAGGTGTCCGGCACGGCAATCGAGGTGAGGGGGTAGGGAGAGGAGCGGGTGCGTGGGTTGGAGCAACGGGCCACCGACCTGGTCGGAGCTGGAGCGGGTGCTCTCGGGCAAGCCGAGTGCCCGCCCCGCCGAGGAGATGCACCCGGGCGACGGCGGCGACAGCCCGGCCTGGTCGCGCAAACGCGGCGAATACCGTGCACCCGAACTGGAACTCCCGGCGGGCCCGGCGGTGCCCTACGCCGAACTGCACGCCCACTCGGCCTACAGCTTCCTCGACGGCGCGAGCCCGCCCGAGGAACTGGTCGAGGAGGCGGTGCGGCTCGGCCTCGAGGCGCTCGCGCTCACCGACCACAACGGTTTCTACGGGACCGTCCGGTTCGCCGAGGCGGCCAGGGAATGGGGAATGCCAACGGTTTTCGGTGCCGAACTGTCACTGGGAACCGATGCGGAGGCGGCGCCGGGCCGAGGGGATGCGGTCCGGCGCCGTACTGTTCCGCGCGGCGGGCTGCGCGAGATCGGCGATCCGCGCGATCTCGGCAGGGGCCGCGCGTCGAGGGGTCGCCGCCCGGCGACCGATCCGGCCGACGCGGGGCTGCTGCGCCACGCAGACCTGTCGCAGGCGAGGAGCGGTCACGGTGCCGCCCCGGATTCGATGCCCCGCACGGGTTTTCCCGATCCGAGGGGCCCACACTTGCTGATCCTGGCCAGGGGGCAAGAGGGCTACCGCCGCCTCTCGCGGGAAATGGCGGCGGCACACATGGCGGCGGGGGAGAAGGGCGTCCTGCGCTACGACCTCGACACGCTCACCGCTGCGGCGAGCGGGCACTGGCACATCCTCACCGGCTGCCGCAAGGGGCACCTGCGCACCGCCCTCGAACACGACCTGCTCACGGGTGACACAGACCTGCCCGAAGCGGAAGCGGCCCTGCGTGATCTGGTCGAACGATTCGGCACCGACCGGGTGAGCGTGGAACTCACCCACCACGGCATCGCCACCGACGACGAGCGCAACGGCTATCTTGTCGCCCTCGCCGACCGGCTCGGTCTCCCGGTGATAGCCACCACCGGAGCGCATTTCGCCGCGCCCGCCCAGCGTCGGCGCGCCATGGCCCTGGCCGCGATCCGCGCCCGCAGCAGCCTCGACGAGATGGCCGGCTGGCTGGCGCCCACCGGCGGCGCCCATCTGCGCTCCGGCGCGGAGATGGCGCGGCTGTTCACGGCGTACCCGCACGCGGTGACCAACGCGGCGGCGCTGGCCCGCGAATGCGCCTTCGATCTCGGCTTGATCGCACCGAAACTGCCACCGTTCGAGGTGCCACCGGGCCACGACGAGAACTCCTGGCTGCGTGAGATCACCTATCGCGGCGCCGCCGAACGATACGGATCTCCCGAACGCAACCCCAAGGCGTACAAGCAGATCGAGCACGAACTCGCGGTGATCCGGCAGCTCGAGTTCCCCGGCTACTTCCTTGTCGTGCACGACATCGTCGAGTTCTGCAAGCACAACGACATCCTGTGCCAGGGCCGTGGGTCCGCGGCCAATTCCGCGGTCTGCTTCGCCATCGGCATCACCAATGTCGATCCGGTCGCCCACAATCTGCTGTTCGAGCGATTCCTCTCACCCGAACGCGACGGCCCGCCCGACATCGACGTCGACATCGAATCCGACCGGCGCGAAGAGGCCATCCAGCACGTCTACGCCAAGTACGGCCGTGATTACGCCGCCCAGGTGGCGAACGTGATCACTTATCGCGGCAAGTCGGCCGTGCGCGATGCCGCCCGGGCGCTCGGCTTTTCGCCCGGCCAGCAGGACGCGTGGAGCAAGCAGGTGAGCCGCTGGTCCGGGGTGAGCCAGGAGACCGGCACCGATATCCCCGACGCCGTGCTCGAGCTCGCGGGCGAACTCGACGGCCTGCCACGGCATCTGGGCATCCACTCCGGCGGCATGGTGATCTGCGATCGCCCCATCGCCGATGTGTGCCCGGTGGAATGGGCGCGCATGGCAGGCCGCAGCGTGCTGCAGTGGGACAAGGACGACTGTGCCGCGGTCGGTCTGGTGAAGTTCGACCTGCTCGGTCTCGGCATGCTCTCGGCCCTGCACTACATGATCGACCTGGTGTGGGAACACAAGGGCGAGAAGGTGGAACTGCATGCTCTCGATCTCACCGAACCGGCCGTCTACGAGATGCTGCAGCGCGCCGATTCGATCGGGGTGTTCCAGGTGGAATCGCGCGCGCAGATGGCCACCCTGCCACGGTTGAAGCCGCGAGTGTTCTACGACCTGGTGGTCGAGGTGGCCCTCATCCGGCCGGGGCCCATCCAGGGCGGGTCGGTGCACCCCTACATCCGCAGGCGCAACGGCAAGGAGCCCCCGGTCTGCGACCATCCGGCGCTGGAGAACTCGCTGTCGCGCACCCTCGGCATCCCGCTGTTCCAGGAACAGCTGATGCAGATGGCCATCGACGTCGCCGGTTTCAGCGCCGCCGAAGCCGATCAGCTGCGCCGCGCCATGGGTTCCAAACGCTCACCGGAGAAGATGGAACGGCTCAAGAACCGCCTCTACCAGGGCATGCGCGAGCTGCACGGCATCACCGGCGACCTGGCCGACCGCATCTACGAAAAGCTCTACGCCTTCGCCAATTTCGGTTTCCCCGAAAGTCATTCGCAGAGCTTCGCCGCGCTGGTGTTCTATTCGTCGTGGTTCAAGCTGCACCATCCGGCCGCGTTCTGCGCCGGGCTGCTGCGCGCCCAGCCGATGGGGTTCTACTCACCGCAGTCGCTGGTCGCCGATGCCCGCCGCCACGGTGTGCTCGTGCACGGTCCCGACATCAATGCCAGCCGCGCCGAACCCACTCTGGAGAACGCGGGCACCGAGGTGCGCCTGGGCCTCGCCGCCGTCCGCCACATCGGCGACGACCTCGCCGAACGCCTCGTCACCGAACGCACCGAACACGGCCCTTACACCTCGATGCTCGACCTCACCGGGCGCGTGGAATTGACTGTCACCCAAGCGGAATCGCTGGCCACCGCAGGTGCTCTCGACATGCTGGTCGATGCGGCTGTGTCCGACAGCAGCGTGGCGATGGTGACCGATGCCGGTGTGTCGACTGCGGGTAGGGCCGTGGTGGACGGCGGTACGCGGGGCAGCAGTGTGCGGCGGGCGGCGTTGTGGGCGGCGGGGGCGGCGGCGGGGGAACGGTCCGATCTGCTGCCGGGCACCGGGGCGGTGACGCAGGCGCCGTCGCTGCCCGGCATGAGCGCACTCGAGCTGGCCGCCGCCGACGTGTGGGCGACCGGTATCTCGCCCGGTACCTATCCCACCGAATTCCTTCGCGCCCATCTGAATTCGCTCGGGGTGGTGCCCGCCGCCGATCTGCTGCTCGTCGAGGACGGTTCGCGCATCCTCGTCGCGGGCGCGGTCACCCACCGGCAGCGTCCGGCCACCGCCGCCGGCGTCACCTTCCTGAACCTCGAGGACGAGACCGGCATGATCAATGTCGTCTGCTCGGTCGGGCTGTGGACCCGCTACCGGCGCCTGGCCCAGAGCGCGACCGCCCTGCTCATCCGTGGTCGCATCCAGAACGCCGAGGGGGTGGCGAGCCTGGTCGCCGACCATCTGGAACACCTCGACCTGCGCATCGTCGCCCGGTCCCGCGACTTCCGCTGAGCACTCGGCCCCGTTCGGCGCCCACAACGCATTACGCTGCGACCATGCGCAAGCTTGCCGTGGTGATGATCGCGTTGCTCGGACTGGTGTTCCTGGTCGGGTGCGGAGGCGACGAAGCCGACGATCGAAGTTCGAGCCCGGGTGCCCTCGACGCGTCCGCCCCGGCCCCCGCGGTCGCACCCGGCTTCCGGGAGGGCGCACCGTCGAAAGAGAGTCCCGCACCGTCGGATTCGTCGACCCGTAAAGAGGTGATCACCGGCTCGGTCGACATCACCGCCGACGATCCGATCGCCGCCGCGGGCACCGTCGTCGACCGGGTGACGGCGCTGAACGGGCGCGTCGACAGCCGCACCGAACAGCCAGGCACCGACAAGCGAGTCGCGCGCGCCGTGCTGAGCGTGCGGGTGCCCGCCGACAAGACCGACGCCTTCATCACCGACCTCGGCGACGCGGGCACGGTCACCGAGATCAGCACCAACCGCGACGACGTCACCATGCAGTGGCAGGACCTCGACGCCCGCATCAATGCCCTGCGCGCCTCCGTCGACCGGCTCAAAGCGCTGATCGCGGGTGCGAACAACACCGCCGACCTGATCGCCGCCGAGGAGGCGCTGTCGAGCAGGCAGGGCGAACTCGACAGCCTCACCGCCCAGAAACGCAGCCTCGACGACCAGGTGGCCCTGTCGACCCTCACGATCACCCTCACCGCCGAGAAGAAGCAGGCGCCGGGCGAGCCGGACTCGTTCTGGGACGGCATCGTCTCCGGCTGGAACTCGCTGGTCGACTGGCTGGGCGACGCGGTCGTCTTCGCGGGCAAGGCGGTGCCGTGGTTGGGCCTGTTCGCCCTGCTCGGCGCGATCCTCTACGCGGCCGTGCGCGTCGTCCGCCGGAAACCGCGATCCCACACCGCGAAGGAGACCGCCGGTGCCCATAGTGCGGGCGACGATCAAACCGAACAGCCGTAAAGGCCCGCTGGTCGAAACCGCCGCCGACGGCACCCTCACCCTCTACGTCCGCGCCCCCGCGACCGAGGGCAAGGCCAACAAGGCCGCCATCGAACTGCTCGCCGACCATTTCGGTGTCCCCAAGTCCACCGTCCATCTCACCGCGGGCGCCACCTCCCGCTTCAAACGCTTCGAGATCGACTGATCAGACCGCGTCGGGGAACCCGTGCTGTCGCCACGCCTCGTACACGGCGACGGCGGCGGTGTTCGACAGGTTCATCGAGCGCCGCCCGGGCAGCATCGGGACACGCACCTGGTCGGTGATGTGCGGATCGGCGAGCACCTCCGGCGGCAGGCCCGTCGGCTCCGTGCCGAACAGCAGGATGTCGCCGGGCTGGTAGGCGATGTCGGTGTAGCGGGTGGTGGCCTGGGTGGTGAACGCGAAGACCCGTTGCGGTCCGATCGCGGCCCAGGCCGTTTCGAGATCAGGGTGCACGGTGACCGAGGCCAGATCGTGGTAGTCCAGCCCCGCACGGCGCAGTTTCGATTCCGACAGGTCGAAACCGAGGGGCTCGATCAGATGCAGGGTGCACCCGGTGCCCGCGACCAACCGGATGGCGTTGCCGGTGTTCGGCGGGATCACCGGCTGATGGAACATCACATTGAACACCCGCAGCAGGGTAGCGGGCCCCTGTGTGCGGACAGCGCGCCGCACTGCGACAATCGGCAACGTGAACGAGGCGCAGACCACCGGCAAGCATCGCGTCGTGCGGCTGAGCGCGTGGCAGCAGTACCTGCGCAGCCACCTGCCGATGACCGTGGTGAGCGTGCTGATCGTGATCGCGGTCGCCTTCGTCGCCTGGGACCGCTGGCGACGCGGCGCCCTCATCTTCGGCAGCGCGGCGCTGGTGGCCGCCGCGTTCCGGCTGTGTCTGCCGACCGTGCAGGTCGGCCTGCTCGCGGTTCGCAGCAAGCCCTTCGACGTCGCCTGGCTCACCGCCCTGGGCAGCGCCATCGTCTTCCTCGCGGCCACCATCAACACCCTCGGCGTCAGCTGAGCACCGGGTAGCGCTCCGCGAACACCGTCTGCGGGCGGGGCCTGCGCCCGGGATGCGGCGGGGTCCCGGCGCCGTATCCGACCGTTACCAGCACGGCGATCGCCAGGTCCGACTCCGGGTCGATGCCGACGGCCCGTTTCACCGCCTCCTCGTCCCACCCGTTCATCGGTGCCGATGAAAGGCCGAGTCCGGTCGCGGCGAGCATGACGTAGGTAGCCGCGATCATCGCGTTCTTCACCGCGTTCTCGCGCAGCAACCCCCGCTCGCTCAGCGAGTGGTACTCTGCGCGCCCGTCGAACATCGCCCGGAATTCCTCGTTCCACGCTCCATTGGCGGCGGCCCGCTCCGCGATATCGGTCCGGGCACCGCGCCAAGCGTTCGGGTCGGCGACGAAAACCAGCACCGCGGGCGCCTCCAACGGTTGCGGCTGCCCGAATGCCGCCTCCGACAGGGCTCGTCGGCCCTGTTCGCTGCGTACCAGGACGATGGAGCGGTCCTGCATGTTCCATGCGCTCGGCGCCTCCACGACCAGGTCGAGCAGCTCGTCGAGGATGCCGGCTGGGATCGGATCGGGCCGGTAGTGGCGAACGGTGCGGCGGGTGCGGATGGCGTCGGTGACCGAAAGTGTCTGCGTGATCATGTTTCTAACTATCGGAGAGTTACATCCGTTAGGGAAGTAGGCACCTGAAAGTGCGTTAAGCTCGATCGGGTGGCCACCATTCACGAACTCAGCGGACTACCGGACGACGTGTACTCGGCGAAATGCCCGACGCGCGAAGTGCTCGACACCATCGCGGGGAAATGGACCGTGCTGATCGTCGACGCGCTCGCCGAAGGCACCCTGCGCTACACCGATCTGCGCCGCCGCATCGACGGCATCTCCCAGAAGATGCTCACCCAGACCCTGCGGCAGCTGGAGGCGGACGGGTTCGTCGATCGCACCGTGTATCCGACGGTGCCGCCGCGCGTCGAGTACGCCCTCACCGATCTCGGTCGCAGCCTGCGCGAGCCGATCACGGCCCTGCGCGAATGGATCGAGACGAACATCAATCGCATCGAGGACGCCAGGCGCCGCACGGCGTAGTCAACGAATCACCCTGTTGCTCAGGCGGTTTCGCTGACGAGCGACTCCGCCCACAGGCTCGCCTCGCCCTTGCTGCCGTAGAGCTCTCCGGCTCGCTGCGGCGTGATCGTCGCCAGTGTTCGCGGCGGCGCGGACGCGGCGTGCGCGGCCAGGATCTTCCCCGACATCGGCGCGATATACGGCGCGGCCTTGATCATGGCCCAGTTGTCGCGCCGCGCGGCGGTCCAGGCGATCGCCTTCGCCGGAATCCGCACCAGCGGGTCGATTACCGGCGGAACGGCGAACCGGCCGAGTGTCCGCATCCACCGCGGCAGGCTCGGGATGCTCGCCAGCGAGAGCAGCCGGCTGCCGATCGCGAAGTGCCAGCCCTTGCTCGGCGGCGTCCACAGCAGGTAGTGCATGCCCTCGACGGCCCGCTCGGTGACACACAGTCGCGGCCGCACCCGGTCGAAATAGGCGCGGACCTCGTCCCGGTTGCGTGGCACGTCGGCAGGCTTGCAGGTCTGCAGCTCGGCGGCGACCGCGCACTCGGCCCAGTAGCGGTCCTCCTCGTCGGGGCTCAGCGGTCCCGGCCCGTACATCTCGTAGGCCTTGAGTACCGAATGCCAGCCGGTGATGTGGATCCACAGCTGGGAGTCGGGGCTGTTGGCGCTGTAGCGCTTGCCGCTCACCGGTTCGATGCCCGTCATCGGTGCGTGCACCCGCATCAGGTGCTCGGCGGCCTGGACGGCGGTCCGCCCGTCACCGACCGCGACCAGCAGGAAGTACGCAAGGGTGTGGTCGAGGCGAGTGGCCGGATTGTCGTAGATGCCGTGGGAGTCGGCCACGGCGGCGGTCAGGAACGGGTCGAAGTGTTCGAGGGTGACCGCGCGCTGGAAACCGATGAGGGCGGTCGGTGCCGCCCAGACTTTCCAGCTGGGGGAGTCCGGCCCGAAGAATCCGTAGTCGTCGCGGCGCAGGGTGGTCGGATCGAAGGCCATGGCACGTGCTCCTTTGCACAGCTGAGGCGAACCTCGCAATGAATACAACGCCACCGTAGCAATCGCTCGTATCGAATACAACGGTTGCGTAGGATTTCTGTGCGCGGCACGCGAGGTATCGTCGTCCGGACGGAAAGGCAGGTGAGGACCGATGACCGCCACGCGCGATCAACGACCGCGCCGCCGCTATGCCCCGCGTCTGCCGCCGGAACAACGCCGCGCGCAACTGCTCGACGCCGCGTTCACCGTGCTCGGCCGGATGGAACTGCACGAACTGAGCATGGAAGCCGTCGCCCAAGCGGCCGGTGTCGGAAAACCGGTGCTGTACACGGTGTTCAAGACCCGTGCCGAACTCGTCGAGGCCCTGCTCGAGCGGGAACGTGAACGTGGGCTCGAGCAGATCGCCGACACCCTGCCGCGGGATCTGCTCGGTGTCGATCCGGTGGCGGCCGCCTCGGCGACGGTCGAGGCGTTCGTCGATGTGGCACTGGCGAATCCGACCCGCTGGCGCCTGATCCTCGCCACCCCGGCCAGTGCGCCCGCCGAATACCGTGCCGCGCTGCGCGATTCCCGCGCCGACATCCTCGATCGGGCGCAAGCACTTGTCCGCGTGGGGATCTCGCTGTCGCCGCGCTGGTCGGACATGGACGCCGAACTGCTGGCGAACTCCACACTCACCGTCGCCGAGATGCTCGGCAGGCTGGCGGTGAGCTCGCCGCAGGAGTACCCGCGCGAACGCCTGCAGGCCTACGTGCGGTCGATCGTCGCGTTGCTCACCGCGTCCTGAGCGCGCTCAGCGGTTTTCGCGGGCCAATCGCATCGTTTCGGTGA
This sequence comes from Nocardia sp. NPDC023733, assembly GCF_040639775.1. Taxonomy (NCBI): domain Bacteria; kingdom Bacillati; phylum Actinomycetota; class Actinomycetes; order Mycobacteriales; family Nocardiaceae; genus Nocardia; species Nocardia sp. NPDC023733. Next base: position 204,310 of record NZ_JBFAAN010000005.1, read on the forward strand.
GCAGTTTGGACACCGCCGCCGCCTCGGTGAGGAAGCCGTCGTGGCCGTCGCGGGAGTGCACGATCTCCAAACCCGCACAGCCGGGCAGACCTTCGGCCAGCTCGGCCTGAGTATGCAAGGGGTACAGGCGATCCGAGTCGACGCCGCCGACCACGCACGGAACCGGGGTGGACGCGAGCGCGGCGGCCACACCACCGCGGCCGCGGCCCACGTCGTGCCGGTTCATGGCCTCGCTGAGCAGCACATAGGTGGCCGGGTCGAAACGCTGGCCGAGCTTGTCGGCCTGGTGCTCGAGGTAGCTCTGCACCGCGTACCGGCCGCCAGCCCACGGGTCCTCGTCGCCCTGGGCACGATTGGCGAAGCGATGCTCGAGCTCGCCCTCGGTGCGGTAGGTGAGGTGGGCGATGCGCCGGGCCAGGCCCATGCCCGTCATCGGCGCGCGCCCGGTGCCGTGATAGTTGCCGTCCTGCCAGTCCGGATCGGCGGTGATGATGGCCATCTGGGTGGTCTGGGTGCCGATCTGATCGGCGGTGGCGCGTGCGCCGACGGCCAGCACCAGCGCCGCCGACACCCGCTCCGGATGTCCGATGATCCACTCGAGCACTCGCATGCCACCCATCGACCCGCCGACGACGGCACCGAGCCGCTCGATGCCGAGCAGGTCGAGCAACTGTGCCTCGGCGGTCACCTGATCGCGGATGGTCACCCAGGGAAACCGTGCGCCCCAAGGCTTTCCGTCGGGCGCGAGAGACGACGGGCCCGTGCTGCCCTTACAGCCACCGAGCACATTGGTGGCGATCACACACCACTCGTCGGTGTCGATCGGCGCGCCGGGCCCGACCATGCCCTCCCACCAGCCGGGCGCCCCGTCGGGCCCACCGACGACATGCGAGTCGCCGGTGAGCGCGTGTTCGACGAGCACCACATTGTCGAGCGTGGGGGACAGCTCACCCCACCGTTGCACCGCCAGCCGCACATCGGGGACGACCGCGCCGTTCTCCAGCGTCACGTCCCCGATGGCGACCACACCGAGTCGCCCGTCCGGTGGTGGCAGCAGGGCCACCCCGGTGCCGGGACGGGTGATCGGCGATTCGGTGCTCACAGTCACGTCGTCGCCGCCGCGAAACCGGCCCGCAGATCGGCCAGGATGTCGTCGATTCCCTCGATACCCACCGCGAGCCGGACCAGGCCGGGAGTGACTCCGGCGGCCAGTTGCTCCTCCGGTGTCAACTGCGAGTGCGTGGTCGACGCCGGGTGGATCACGAGAGAACGCACATCACCGATGTTAGCCACATGGCTGTGCAGGCTGAGCGCGTCCACGAACTTCTTGCCCGCGTCGACACCGCCTGCCAGCTCGAACGACACGATCGCGCCCGCACCCTTGGGCGCCAACTGCTTGGCCCGCTCGTGCCAGGGCGAGGACTCGAGTCCCGCGTAGTGCACCGCGTCGACACCGGGCTGCGCGGCGACGAACTTCGCCACCTCGACCGCGTTGCTCACGTGCCGTTCCACCCGCAGGCTCAGCGTCTCGATGCCCTGGGCGATGAGGAAGGCGTTGAACGGCGACACCGCCGCACCGAGGTCGCGCAGCAACTGCACGCGGGCCTTGAGCGCGAACGCCGGTGCGCCGAGATCGGCGAACACCGCACCGTGGTAGCTCGGATCGGGCTCGGTGAAGCCGGGGAACCGGGCGTTGCCCTCGGCGTCCTGCACGGTCCAGTCGAAGGTGCCGCCGTCGACGATCACGCCCGCCACCGCGGCGCCGTGACCACCGAGGTACTTCGTGGCCGAGTGCACCACGATGTCGGCGCCGTGGGCGAGCGGCTGGATCAGGTACGGCGTGGCGACGGTGTTGTCGACGATCAGCGGCAGCCCGTTCTCGTGGGCGACACCGGCGATACCGGGGATGTCGAACACCGCGCTGCTCGGGTTGGCGATGGTCTCGCCGTAGAACGCCTTGGTGTTGGGGCGGATCGCGGCCTGCCACTGCGCGAGGTCGTCGGGGTCCTCGACGAACGACACCTCGATGCCGAGCTTGGGCAGCGAGTAGTGGAAGAGGTTGTAGGTGCCGCCGTAGAGGTGCGGGCTGGACACGATGTGGTCACCGGCGCCCGCCAGATTCAGGATGGCGTAGGTCTCGGCCGCCTGGCCCGAGGCCACCAGCAGCGCCGCGACGCCGCCTTCGAGGGCGGCGACCCGCTGCTCCACCGCGTCCTGGGTGGGGTTCATGATCCGGGTGTAGATGTTGCCCGGTTCGGCGAGCCCGAACAGCGCGGCGGCGTGCTCGGTGTCGCGGAAGGTGTAGGAGGTGGTCTGGTAGATCGGCAGTGCCCGCGCGTTGGTGGTCGCGTCGGGGGCCTGGCCCGCGTGGATCTGCTTGGTCTCGAACGACCAGTTCTCGGGCAGGGCGGCGTCGGTCATGGTCAATGCTCCAGGGGTTGTGCGTCAGGGTTCAGCTGGGGCGGATCGACTGACAACAACACATGGGGTCCTCCTGAAATGCGCGCTTGCTCCCGACCTTCGGGAGCCCGGTCATCACCCGGAGCACCCCACCGCAGCTGGAGGGTTGCCGACCAGCGAGCCGGGGCTTCGCGCTGGTACTCATGACCTTGGACGACATGTTAACCGGACATCGCGCCGGTGGGGAAACTTCCCCCGCGTTTCCTGCCTCACATCACCGCGCCGCCGGTGCGGCGAAGCCTGGCGTGTCGTCGGCCGGTGCGCCGCAGACCTGCCGCAACCCGTGATACGCGCGCAGGATCGCGTCGCGGGTGACCCGCACCGCCGCCTCCGGCGAGGTGGGCAGTACGTGATCGGTGTCGGCGACCGCGAGGTGACACAGCGTCTGCCACGTGCCCGCGACCAGTTTCACCAGAAAGTCGTCGGGTGTGGTCCCCATCCGGCGGGCCAGCTCCTCGCACACCGCCACGTTCTTCTTCTCCGCGTATTCCAGGGCCCGCGCGTTGACCGCCTGGCTGGCCCGCATGATCCGCTGCGTCTGCAGGAACTGGTGCAGGAACCGCAGACCGTCGGCATCGGCCTCGGACTCGACAACCTGGAGGTAGGCGCCGCACAGCGCTCGCAGTTCGTTGCCGGTATCGGGCTGACCGCGCAGCGCGACGGCGACGGCGTGGCCGAAGTCGTCGATCGGGGCGAGCACGATGTCCTCCTTGAGCGCGAAGTACCGGTTGACGGTGCGGGGGGATACGTCGGCCCCGGCGGCGATCTGCTCGACGGTGGTCGCGTCGAAGCCCTGTGTATCGCACAGGTCGAGTCCGATCGCGACGATCGCGGCCCTGGTCTGCGCCTTCTTGCGCTCGCGCAGGCTCGGCGGAGCCGGCCGGTCGGAGGCGGTCGGAGTGGTCGAGTCGAGCATTTCGCCAGCTTAGCGTCTCAGCGCGACCACCTGTCGCAACCTGCCAAGTGGCGCGTTCGGACAAATTTATCTTGACGCCAATTGTCGTACGGTGCCAGGATTGGCCGACGCATGCCGAGCGATGAGGAGCCCAGGTGACCGGCACCGAACTGAAACCCGAAGATGCTGCAGCACCGGCGAATTCGATGCGATGGTGGGCGCTCGTCGTGCTCTCCGCCGCGCAGCTGATGGTGGTGCTCGATGCCACCGTCATCACCATCGCGCTGCCGTACGCCCAGCGCGACCTCGCCATCACCGACGGCGACAAACAATGGGCCATCACCGCCTACACGCTGATCTTCGGCGGGCTGCTGCTGCTCGGCGGGCGGATGGCCGACTACCTGGGCCGCCGCCGCATCTTCCTGGTCGGCCTCGTCGGTTTCGCCGTCGCCTCGGCGCTGGCGGGCCTGGCGCAGAACACCGTGCAGTTGTTCCTCGGCCGCGGACTCCAGGGTGCGTTCGCCGCCCTGCTCGCGCCCGCGGCGCTGTCGCTGCTGTCGGTGATCTTCACCGATGTGCGCGAGCGGGCCCGCGCGTTCGCGGTATTCGCCGGGATCACCGCCGGTGGGGTGGCGTTCGGGCTGATCGTCGGCGGCGCGCTCACCGAGTTCGCGTCCTGGCGGTGGACGTTGCTGATCAACACCCCGATCGCCCTCGTCGCGGTGGCCGGCGCGCTCGCCGTGATCGCCCGCGACATCCCCGCACCGCGCACCGGCGGCTACGACCTGCCCGGCGCCGTCACCGTGACTCTCGGCCTGGTCGCGATCGTCTACGGATTCAGCCGGGCCGCCGAGCACGGCTGGCTGTCGCCGAGCACGTTCGGACTGCTCGGTGCCGGTTCCGCGTTGCTCCTGGCCTTCGTCGTCATCGAGGCACGATCGACGAATCCGCTGCTGCCCCTTCGCATTCCCGGGGAGATCAACCGCGGCGGCGCTTTGCTCACCGCGCTGCTGATCCCCATCGCGATGTTCGCCATGTTCCTGTTCCTCAGCTTCTACTACCAGAACACCCTCGGATATTCGCCGCTCGAGGCGGGCATCGCGTTCCTGCCGTTCCCGATCGGCATCGGCATCGCGGCGGGCATCACCAGTTCGCTGCTGCCCAAGTTCGGCCCGCGCCCGGTGATGGTGGTCGGCGCCCTGCTCGGAGTGGTCGGGCTGGTCTGGCTGGCGCAGCTGAGTTACGGCGACGGTTACGCGCTGAGCGTGCTGCCCGCCCAGGTGGTGATGGCCTTCGGTATGGGCCCGCTGTTCGTCGGTATGCAGGCCGTCGCGCTGCACCAGGTGCGCGCCGAGGATTCCGGTGTCGCCAGCGCCCTGCTCAATGCCGCCCAGCAGGTCGGCGGCGCGGTGGGCACCGCACTGCTCACCACGCTGTCGGTGCAGGCCGCCGAGCACTACGTCGCCGAGCACCCCACCGTCGACCATCTCGTCGAACGCGCCTCGATCTACAGCTACGACGTCGCCTTCTACGTCGGAGCGGGCTTCTTCCTCGCCGCCGCCGTCGTGATCGCCCTGATGATCAGGGACAAGCCGGAGAATCTGATCGAAGGCGACGAGCGCGCGACGGCCGCGCCGATTGTCGTCTGACCAGGGACGGGCAGGTCCGCGAGGCCCTCGCCGGGGTTACCGCCCGGTAACCGATCGAAGGCAGATGGGGTGCGGGTGCGCGGAGTAGTTTCGAGGTGTGCCGCACAGCGGGACCTCCCGTCGCGGTGAGGTCCCGGGCAGCAGTACGCTCGTCATGTTTGCACCTACACGTCCCGCAGACAACGCGGGGCATATACGTTGTCTGTTGGAACTGCTGGGGTCCGCTCACAAGCGTGTTCGCCCGGCCGTGCAATGAGGGCACCCACCGAGGAGGACACGAAGATCCATGTCCAAGATCAAGGTTGAAGGCACCGTCGTAGAACTCGACGGCGACGAGATGACCCGGATCATCTGGCAGTTCATCAAGGACAAGCTGATCCATCCCTATCTCGACGTGAATCTCGAGTACTACGACCTCGGTATCGAGTACCGCGACAAGACAGACGACCAGGTCACCATCGACGCGGCGAACGCCATCAAGCAGCACGGCGTCGGCGTGAAGTGCGCCACCATCACCCCCGACGAAGCGCGGGTGAAGGAATTCGGTCTCAAGAAGATGTGGCGCTCGCCCAACGGCACCATCCGAAACATTCTGGGTGGCACCATCTTCCGCGCGCCGATCATCATCTCCAACGTGCCGCGCCTGGTGCCCGGCTGGACCAAGCCGATCATCATCGGCCGTCACGCGTTCGGCGACCAGTACCGCGCCACCGACTTCAAGGTCTACGAGGCGGGCACCGTCACGCTGACCTTCACCCCGGAGGACGGCAGCGAGCCGATCGTGCACGAGGTCGTGAAGATGCCCGAGGACGGCGGCGTCGTCATGGGTATGTACAACTTCAAGAAGTCCATCGAGGACTTCGCGCGGGCCTCGTTCAACTACGGCCTGCAGCAGAACTACCCGGTGTACCTCTCCACGAAGAACACCATCCTCAAGGCCTACGACGGCATGTTCAAGGACACCTTCCAGGAAGTCTTCGACGCCGAGTTCAAGGCCGAGTTCGACGCCGCGGGCCTCACCTACGAGCACCGCCTCATCGACGACATGGTCGCCTCCTCCATGAAGTGGGAGGGCGGTTACGTGTGGGCCTGTAAGAACTACGACGGCGACGTGCAGTCCGACACCGTGGCCCAGGGCTTCGGTTCGCTCGGCCTGATGACCTCGGTGCTGCTCACCCCGGACGGCAAGACCTGCGAGGCCGAGGCCGCGCACGGCACGGTCACCCGGCACTACCGCCAGCACCAGCAGGGCAAGCCGACCTCGACCAACCCGATCGCGTCGATCTTCGCCTGGACCCGTGGTCTCGAGCACCGCGGCAAGCTGGACAACACCCCCGAGGTGATCGGCTTCGCGCAGGCGCTCGAGGACGTCGTCATCAAGACCGTCGAAGGGGGGCAGATGACCAAGGACCTGGCACTGCTCGTCGGCGGCGATCAGGGCTACCTGAGCACCGAGGAATTCCTCGGCGCGCTGGACGCCAACCTGGCTCGCGCACTGAAGTGAACTCGTGCGGGTTCGCGTCGCGAACCCGCAGCTGTGAAACGCTCGCATCGAACGCCTGATGCGAGCGTTTCTGTTTCAGCGGGCTTGATGAACGCTTTCGCGGGCCCGATCCGGTGCTGTCGTCGACCGAAGCCGTCGCAGGTGGGATAACTCACGGCGGTCTCGGGATGCGGTGGGATGCTCGGGCCCGTTGCATAGAAGCGTGACTTCTTCCCTCGCGACCTCCGAACGCCTCGACGCGCCACGCACCAGCTGGCATGTCCCGGCGATGCTGGCGTTGGCGCTGGGAGGGTTCGGCATCGGCACCACCGAGTTCGTGACCATGGGTCTCCTGCCCGATATCGCCGCGGCCTTCGGCATCTCCGAGCCCTCGGCCGGGCACGCGGTGTCGGCGTATGCGCTCGGCGTCGTGGTGGGCGCGCCGTTGATCGCGGCGCTGTGCGCACGGGTGCCGCGCAAGAAACTGCTCATTGTGCTGATGGCCGCGTTCACCCTCGGCAACGCGGCGACGGTGCTCGCGCCGACCTTCGGGACGCTGGTGGTGGCCCGGTTCGTGTCCGGTCTGCCGCACGGCGCGTACTTCGGTGTGGCCTCCCTCGCCGCCGCGACGCTCGCGCCTGTCGGGCAGCGGGCCAAAGCGGTGGCGGCGGTGATGCTCGGGCTCAGCGTGGCGAATGTGGTCGGTGTCCCCGGTGCGACCTGGCTCGGACAACACTTCGGCTGGCGCGACGCCTACGTCGTCGTCGCTTTCATCGGCATTGCGACCGTGGCCGCGCTGTGGCGCTACCTGCCCGCCCTGAGCGACATGAAGATCACCAACCCGATGACCGAACTCGGCGCCCTGCGCCGCCCGCAGGTGCTGCTCACCCTGGCCGTCGGCGCGATCGGCTTCGGCGGCATGTTCGCCGTGTACACCTACATCGCCACCACCATGACCGATGTCGCCGGCATGCCGATCGGTGCCGTGCCGATCGTGCTCGCGCTGTTCGGCCTCGGCATGATCGCCGGCAATGTCGTCGGCGGCATTCTCGCCGACCGCGGCGTCGACCGCTCGATCTTCGCGGCGATGATCGCGATGGTGGTGATCCTGGCCGGCTTCGTCCTCGCCGCCCACAACCCGATCACCGCTGCCATCGGCGCCTTCCTCGTCGGCGCCTCCGGCGCGGCCCTGGCTCCCGGCCTGCAAACCCGCCTCATGGACGTCGCCGCCGACGCCCAAACCCTCGCCGCCGCCCTCAACCACGCCGCTCTCAACATCGCCAACGCCGCAGGCGCCTGGCTCGGCGGCCTCGTCATCGCCGCAGGCCTCGGCTATACCGCCCCCGCCCTGGTCGGCGCCGTCCTCGCCGTCGCAGGCGTCGCCCTCTTCACGGTCACCGTCCTCCTGGCACGCCGCTCCACCCCCAACACGCCGTAACCGATTCCGCGCGGAATACCTTGCGGCATACGGTGCTCCGCATGCCGAGCTACCTCCACGAGGGTTTGCTTGATCTGTTCCGCACCGACGCTCTGCTGGCACCGACGCTGCTGGCAGAGGAGTTCGGAATCCCGCTACCCGGCTTGTCCCGAATGCGGGCAGAGTCGTGCGACTTCACCGATATCGGGCCGAAGGAGTTCCGTGGGGACCTCGCACTCAGTACGCACAACGATCGCGATCTGCCGATGCTCGGGGTCTGTGTCGAGGTCCAATTGGCGGCCGACGATGTTCGGCGCTGGAAGTGGCCGGTCTACCTGACCACATTGCGGTCCAGATTGTGCTGCCCCGTGGTGCTGCTGGTGGTGACGCCGAACGCGAAGGTGGCGAAGTGGGCAGAGCAGCCGATCGAGCTCGACAATGTCGGATCCGTCGTCCAGCCGCTGGTGCTAGGTCCCGACCGCTTCCCGGTAGTGACCGACCCCGACGAAGCCCGACGCCGTCCCGAGCGCGCGACATTGTCGGCTATCGCCCACGGTGCGGGGCCGCATATGGAGGAGGTCCTCGCCGCCTTCCTCGCCGGCCTGATGAAAACCGACGACGAACATGCGAAAATGTATCTTGATCTGGTCGACGACGCGTTGACCCTCGCGGCAAGCCGACGCCTGGAGGACCTCATGAAAAGCACTCCCGAGTACCGCGGCCGCATCGCCACCAAGTACGTGGCAAGCGAACGTGCGCACGCTGTGCTCACCGTGCTGACTGCCCGAGGACTCGAGCTTTCAGCGGCGCAACGCGCCCAGCTCGCCGCGTGCACGGATTTGGAACAGCTCGACGCTTGGTTGACCGAGGCTGCCACCGCAACGCGCACCGATGAACTTTTCAGCTGAGGTGTGCCCGTTCGAAGAAGTCGATGAGTACCGGGCTGAGGGACGTGCGCAAGGGCGGATTATCCAAGCTGCGCAGAACGTGCTGACGGTGCTTACCGCGCGGCGGCTGGATTTGTCGGCGCAGCAGCGCGAGCAGCTTGCCGCATGCACCGATCTCGATCAGCTGGAAGCCTGGCTGTTGCAGGCCGTCACAGCAACCAGCGCAGACGAACTCTTCGGCTGAATCCCGGATCTGCCCGGGCGGAGTCGAGCCCGCCCGGGCAGGTGCGAATTCAGGCGGGGCAGACGGCGGCGGAGCCGCACTGGAGCTGGCGTAAGAGGTCGGCGAAGTCATCGAGGATGGCGCTGCCGAGGTTGCTCCGCCCGGGGTGGGCCGCGGAACGAGCAGTCTATTTTGTGGGCTCGTAATCGGAGGTCGGTGACGGCAACTCCGGCGCGAAAGCGCAGGCGGGGTAGGTCGTTGGGTGCCGGGCAGGCGAGCGGACGGTTCGAGCTGTATATGATCCACTCGCTGTGCTCGGGGGGAAGATCTCATGGAGACCCCGCGCGTCTTTCAACAGGAGGGGTTGTCCGTGCGAAACCGAATTGCGCTGTGCGCCACCGTCGTGGCTACGGGAATGCTGCTGGCCGGATGCCAGGAAGAGCTGCCGAGTGGCAAGCCCGCCCCGTCGACGTCCGCCACGACTACCGCGCAGGCGCCCGCGACGCCCAATGCCGACGGCGTGCTGAATCCGGGTGACATCGGCAAGCTCGAATCGGGCGTCGAGCTGTCGATTCTGAAGGTGGAGGCCGACGAGGTGGAGCGTCAGGGCACCGTTTCGGTGTTCACCTTCCAGCTGAACAACACGGGAAAGACCACTCTCGACCACTGGTCGCACCCGAGCCTGGTGTACGGCGACGACGGCACCGCCGCCGAATCCGTCATGTCGCTGGACAAGAAGTACCAGTACGGGCTGGAGGGCAAGCTGCCCCCGGGCTCCAAGCAGACCATCAAGATCGCCTACGCCGTCCCGGTCGACAAGCTGAAGCCGGCCGTCGTCACCTCCGAGGACCTGATCTGGCGCGGCGACTTCAGCAAGTACAACAAGGGCTGAGACCCTCCGCCGACCGGATCGATGTGGCCATCCGGTCGGCGTCGCGCCCCCACACTGGCTAGCGTGGGTGGATGGAATCGCACTACGAAGCACCGCGACATTCGACCGGGGCGCCGTCATGAGCCGCGGCACCGTCCTCATCACCGGCGCCAGCTCGGGCCTCGGCGCGGAGATGGCAAGGCAGTTCGCGGCGCTCGGGTACGACCTCGGCCTGTGCGCCCGCCGCACCGAGCGCCTCGAGGAGCTGCGCGCGGAGGTCCTCGAGAAACACCCTGACCGGGTGGTTTCGGTGAAACAGCTCGACGTCACCGACGACTCCGCCGTGTTCACCGTCTTCGACGAATTCGCCGAGGAGTTCGGCGTGATCGATCGGGTGATCGTGAATGCGGGTCTCGGCAAAGGCGCACCGTTGGGCACCGGCAAGCACGCGGCCAACCGCGAGACAGCGGTGGTGAATTTCCTTGCCGCACTGGCCCAGACCGAGGCCGCGATGAAGATCTTCCGCGCGCAAGGACGCGGCCACCTGGTCATGATCTCCTCGATCTCAGGCCTGCGTGGCATGCCCAAGACTCTCACCACCTATGCCGCCACCAAGGCCGGCGTCGCCGCCTTGGCCGAGGGCCTGCGCGCCGAAGCCGTTCCGGGCGTGGATGTATCGGTGGTCTACCCGGGTTACATCCGCTCGGAGATGAACGACCGCATCAAACACGAGCCGAAGTTCATGGTGGACACCGAAACCGGCGTGCGCGCCATGGTCGCCGCCATCGAGAAGCGTCGCGCCAATGCGTATGTCCCCAGCTGGCCGTGGCTGCCCCTCGGTTACGCCCTGCGCATCCTGCCGTCGTCGGTCGTGCGCAGACTCATGTGAGAACCACGAAAGCCGTGTGGGCGAAAAGTGTTCACCCACACGGCCTTCGGCGTTGAAATCAGTGCTGACGCGGCAGCAGGTGCACGCCGTGCTTGTCGGTGGACAAGGCCAGCGAGGAGATGTACTGGATCTCTCCCTCGGGTCCGGGGACGGCCGAGGCGATCATGTCGGGGCGCTCGAACTCCAAGCCGGTGACGTGGCAGGGGAGTAGTTCGCCCGAGGGGTTGCCGTGTTCGTCGAACATGGGAGTCTTGATGCCGTCGTCGGAGCGGCGCAGGTAGTACTTGCCCTTGGTCGCCAGCGCGGTGACCGGGGTGGCGATGAACGACACCAGCACCGCGACCAGCGGGGAGTACGGCTTCAGCAGCTCACCGAACAGGCCGAAGAAGGTCATGATCGACAGCACCGCCGACAACCCGAAACCGACCAGACCCACGGGGTTGAAGTCGTAGAGCATGCCGCGCCGGAACTCCGGCACCTTCGGCGAGATCTTCAGCAGGTACTTGTTGACCGCGATATCGGTGGCGACGGTGACGATCCAGGCGATGCCGCAGTTGGCGTAGAAGCCGAGGATGCCGTTGAGGAAGTCGAACATGTCGGCTTCCATCAGGATCAGCGCGACGACCAGGTTCACCACGAGGAACACCAGGCGACCGGGGTAGGTCTTGGTGACGCGGGTGTAGGAGTTGGTCCAGGCCAGCGAGCCGGAGTAGGCGTTGGTGACATTGATCTTCACCTGGCTGATGACCACGAGCACCACCGCGAGCGTCATCGCGAGCCAGCCGGGAACCATGTCGCGGTAGATCTCCAGGAACTGGTGCACCGGCTGGTTCGCGATCGACTGGGCCGCGGGCAGGTTCGCGATCAGGTACACCGCGAGGAACAGGCCGACCACCTGCTTGGCCGCACCGAACAGCACCCAGCCGGGCCCGGCCAGCAGCATCCAGCCCCACCACTTGGCCCGGTTCTCCGGGGTGCGCGGCGGCATGAAGCGCAGGTAGTCGATCTGCTCGGCGATCTGGGCGATCAGCGACAGGCAGACACCGGCGGCCAGTAGCGCACCGGACACGCTCACACCCTGGCCGTCCTTACCGCCGTAGGCGAAGAACGAACCGACCGATTCGGGGTGGCGAACCAGCAGGAAGCCGAACGGCGCGACCATCAGCAACAGCCACAGCGGCGTGGTCCACACCTGCAATTTGGCCAGGGTGTTCATGCCGTAGATGACCAGCGGGAAGATGATGACCGTCGAGGCGAGATACCCCAGCCACAACGGAATTCCGAGCCCTAATTCCAGGCCCTGGGCCATGATCGAACCTTCGAGCGCGAAGAAGATGAAGGTGAACGAGGCGAACACGATATTGGTGATCACCGAACCGTAGTAACCGAATCCGCTACCGCGCGTGATCAGGTCGAGATCGATGTTGTAGCGCGCCGCGTAATAAGCGAGCGGAAAGCCGGTGAGCATCACGACGACGGCGAAGATACCGATGCCGATCAGGGCGTTTCCGGTGCCGTGCGCGATGCCGATATTGGCGCCGATCGCGAAATCGGCCAGATACGCGATGCCGCCGAGTGCGGAGATACCGACAACCGCCGGGCTCCATTTTCGGTAGCTCCGGGGGGCGAAGCGCAGCGTGTAGTCCTCGAGTGTTTCTTTGGCGGCGGTATCTGCTCCGGCCATTTACCTCTCTCCTTCATCCGCTGCCGCTCGAATTCGGCGACTCACCGACGGTCGTGCACGGATGTAGACGGGTATTTTCCGATTCGTTACGCCGCTGTTACGTACCGCGAGGGTGACCGGGGTCACCGAAACCGTCCACACCGAAACAAGCACGGATGTATGTTTCGCAGAGGACGAACGTCAGGAGCGAACAGTGTTCGAGTGGTCCGAAACCGATCTGATGATCCGCGATGCCGTGCGGACCTTCATCGACAAGGAGGTCCGCCCGCACCTCGATGCCCTGGACAGCGGCGAGATGCTGCCGTACCCGATTCTGCGAAAGCTGTTCAGCCAGTTCGGCATCGTCACCATGGCCGAGGACATGGTCACCAAGATGCTCGCCAAAGAGGAAAGCGGGGAGGCCGGCGGGAGCAAGCGCGGCCCGTTCGGCGATCAGCAGTCGATGATGGCGGTGCTCATCAGCGAATTGTCCGGCGTGTGTATGGGTTTGGTGTCCGCGCTCGGGGTGAGCATCGGTCTGGGCGCGACCACCATCATGTCGCGTGGCACGCTCGCGCAGAAGCAGCGCTGGCTCGCCGACATCGTCACCCTGCGCAAGGTGGCCTCCTGGGCGATCACCGAACCCGACTCCGGCTCGGACGCGTTCGGCGGCATGAAGACTCGCGTCGAACGCGACGGCGAGGACTACATCCTCAACGGCCAGAAGACCTTCATCACCAACGGCCCGTGCGCCGACGTGATCATCGTCTACGCCAAGCTCGACGAGGGCGACGGCGCGGACAAGCGTGATCGCAAGGTGCTCACCTTCGTGCTCGACAAGGGCATGGAGGGTCTCACCCAGGGCAAACCGTTCAAGAAGATGGGCCTGCACTCCTCACCCACCGGCGAGCTGTTCTTCGACAACGTCCGACTCGGCAAGGACCGCCTGCTCGGCGAGACCGAAGATCATCGCGGTGGCGACGGAAGGGAAAGCGCCAGAGCCAGTTTCACCGCCGAACGGATCGGCGTCGGTTTCATGGCGCTCGGTGTGATCGAGGAATGCCACCGGCTCTGTGTGGATTACGCGCGCAACCGCACCCTGTGGGGTCAGGAGATCGGGCGCTTCCAGCTGATCCAGCTCAAGCTGGCCAAGATGGAAGTCGCACGGATCAATGTGCGGAACATGGTGTTCAGCGTGCTCGAACGCAGCAAGGCCGGTAAGCCGCCGAGCCTGGCCGAGGCCTCGGCGATGAAGCTGTACTGCTCCGAGGCCGCCACCGAGGTGGCGATGGAGGCCGTGCAGCTGTTCGGCGGCAACGGGTACATGAGCGAGTACCGCGTCGAACAACTCGCCCGCGACGCCAAGTCGCTGATGATCTACGCGGGCAGCAACGAGATCCAGGTGACCCACATCGCCAAGGGCCTGCTCGCGCGCTGATCACACGGCACGCAGGTGCCCCCGGCTGGCGTAGATGTGCTCGGCGATGAGCGTCGCGATCCGGTCGGGGGCCTCGAGCATCGGCACGTGCCCCACCCCGTGCACCAGGATGCGATCCGCCGATGCGGGCAGTTCGCGCAGGTAGTGGGTGGCGTAGACGCTGTTGGGGATGATCCGGTCGTACTCGGCGAGCAGCATGCGGATGGGTGTTTCCAGTTCGGCGAGGTCGTCCATGCCGGGCGCGCGCAGGCTGCCGAGGATCAGCGGCACGATCACGTCGCAGTGCAGTGCGGCGATGAGTGTGGTGACCAGTTCGTGGCGTGGCACGGCGCCGGTGCGTTTGGTCAGCAGCAGCGCCGTGGCGTGCTGCACCAGCCGGTTGTCGATCGCGACGTCACCGAGACGCCTGCCGACCGCGATGAACGGCAGCAGCGAAGCGAACTTGACGCCGATCCTGATCTGGGTGATCGAGGGCGAGGCCCAACCGCCGGCCGCCGCGATGGTGGTGAGGGTGCGGGCCCGGCCGCGTCGCGCGAGCTCGAGACCCACCCAGCCGCCGAGCGAATTTCCCGCGATATGGCAGGTGCGCCAGCCCAATTCGTCGAGCTGGTCCTCGATCTGGTCGGCCAGGGCGTAAACGTCGAGCGTCCAGCCCTCGACTTTCGGTCCACCCCAGTGCCCGGCGAACGCGGGCGCGTACACCTCGCAGTGGGCGGCCATGCGGTGGGCGACCTGCTCCCAGCAGTGTGGCGACAACATGAATCCGTGCAACAGCAGCACCGGGTCGCCGGACCCGAGATGCAGGGCCGCGACCGGCTCCGGGCGGGCGGGGGACTTGGCGGTGCGTGACGTCATCGTCATCACCCCTTCCTGGACGACAGTGTCCTGTTACCCGAGGTTAGCGCGGGGGAACCGCCGAGCGCGGGCTGTTGCCGTGCCGGCGATCACAACGTTCGCGCCGCCGGGTTGTTCCCCTACACGTTCGGGAATACCCGCCGATGTACCGTCCTACGCGTGGCAATCATTCTCTCGACCGTGAACGTCAACGGTGTCCGCGCGGCGGCGACCAAAGGCATGCTCGCCTGGCTCGACGCCACCGAAGCCGACATCGTCTGCCTGCAGGAGACCAGGGCCACCGACGCGCAAACCGCTGCCGCGCTGGCTCCCGCACTCGCGGCCGGGTGGGTGCTCACCCATGCCGAACCGGAGTCGAAGGGCCGCGCCGGTGTCGGCATCCTGTCGCGGCGTGCGCCCGACGCGGTGCGGATCGGTTTCGGCAGCACCGAGTTCGCCGCGTCGGGCCGCTACCTCGAGGCCGACTTCGGCGAGCTCACCGTGGCGAGTGTGTACGTCCATTCGGGCGAGGAGAACACACCCAAGCAGGACGAGAAGTACCGCTTCATGGCCGAACTCGGCGCCTACCTGAAGACCAGGACCGGTGAGTTCGTGGTGAGCGGCGACTGGAACATCGCCCCCGCCGAGGTGGACCTGAAGAACTGGAAGGGCAACCAGAAGTCGGCGGGCTTCCTGCCCGAGGAACGCGCCTGGATCGCCGAACTGCTCGCCGCGGGCTACGTCGACGTGGTCCGCGCCCTGCACCCCGATGTCGCGGGCCCGTACAGCTGGTGGTCCTACCGCGGCCGCGCCTTCGACAACGACTCCGGGTGGCGCATCGATTACCAGCTCGCCCGAGGTGAACTCACCGGCCGCGCCAAGCAGGCCGTCGTCGAACGCGCCGCCGCCTACGACCAGCGCTGGTCCGACCACGCGCCGGTTACTGTGCAATACCGATGAACATCTCACGGAAAACTCTCGGTCTGCTCGGCGGACTCGTTCTTGTCCTCGCGGCGCTCGGTCTGACGCTGTTCGGTGGTCGTGGTTCGGATTCGACTACGGCGGCGACCACCACGCGCGCGGTCGCGTCGTCCACCGCGCCGAAACCCGCGGCACCTGCGGCCAAGCCGTCGGCGAATCCGTCGGCGGCGCCGGTCACGAAGGTGGCGGGGGTGCCGGATCGGGCCTACGCCACGCTCGTCGAGATCGACGCGGGGCGCTGGCCGGATTCGGCGAACGCGCCCGGCACCAAGGGTGGTGAGCAGTTCATGAACCGGGGAACCAAACTGCCGCCCAAGGATTCGGCGGGGAATCCGGTGAAGTATCAGGAGTGGGATGTGAATCCCAAGCAACGCAACCGGGGTCGCGACGCGGAACGCATCGTCACCGGCAGCGACGGCAGCGCCTGGTACACCGGTGACCACTACGAAACGTTCACGAGGATGCGCTGATGCCACTGACGCTGTCGCAGTTCCTTGCCCGCCCGCCCGCCGAGGCGCCCGCCGCGGCCGACGCACCGGTGCTCGGCGCCATGGCGGTGGATGCCAACCAGTTCAGCGCCATCCGCTACGACGCCCCCGCCGACTACCGCGTGCGCGAACTACGCGGCACCAAGATGCGCGATGTCGCCGCCCTGTTCGACGAGTTCGCGGCCGCCTTCCAATTCCCGTACTACTTCGGCGCCAACAAGGACGCCTTCGACGAATGCCTACGCGACCTCGACGATTTCGTCGGCGACGCGCCCGGATACGTCGCGGTGGTCCGCACCGCCGACGACCTGCTCGCCGACGAGCCAACCGAACGCGCCTGGTTCGAGGCGGCCATGCGCGACTGCGCCGCCTACTGGTCCCGCCGCGACGTGGTGTTCCGGGTTGTCCTGCAAGGCGACCCGGTTACCTTCGGTGCGGTAGCGCTCGTCGAGTGATGCCGAGGGAATTGGCGTCTCCCGCCTGCTGATCGGCCCGCCTAGCGTTTGCGCCGGTGCGGCCGATTAGAGGCCGCCGGTGAGGAGAACACGATGAAGCGAGTACTGGCGGGTGTCGGCGTTTTCGCCGCGATCATGGCGGCGGGCCCCGGAATCGCGGCGGCCGGGGCGGCGGTGGCGCCAGTGGCGGGCCCCGCGGTCGGTTCCACCGAGGATTTCCCCGGTGCTGCCCTGCTTCAGGCGCTCGGACTCGGGTCCTCGCAGCCGTGCGACGGCATCATGCTCGACACGTGCGTGCCGACCGGGCCCGCGAGCGCGCAGCAGGCCATCGCGCAACCGGTCGCCGACAGCGGGTCGGGGCTGCTGAATCAGGACATCAACTCGGTGTTGGGCTATGCGATCGGCTGGTTGGCCAACGGATCGTCGGAGCCGTGCTACAGCTTCGGCCCGAACTGCGCTTGGGAATGAAGCGCGGCGTGGGAATCCGGCGGGTTCTAGCGATAGCGCCCGGCCAGGTCGTCGCCGAGTAGGACGAAAACATCGGTGATCTGGTCGATCAGTTCCACGCGGGTCAGGTCGAGATCGCCCGCGAGCCACGTCGTCAGGGTTTGGGTCAGGCCGCCGACCAGGTAGATCGCGCGGAAATCGACCAGGTTCTGTGGCACCTCGCCGCCGTAGAAACCGGTGCCCTCGGCGGCGACGAGCCGGGCGAACGCGCGAACCGTTCGCGCGGTGCGCGCCCGGAGCTCGGGCGTGGCCATGCCTGCGATGAGTGCGGCGCGGGCCTTGCGTGGGTCGTCGAGCAGGACCGCCACGCCCGCCTCGATCGCCGCATGCGCCTGGGCGCGGCTGTCGGGCGGCGCACCGGCCAGGGCCGCCATGATGGCGGCGGCCAGTTCTTCGGCGATGCGATCGAGCAGTGCTTCGAGCACGCTCTCGCGTCGTTCGAAATTCTCGTAGTAGTAGCGCTCGTTGAGGCCTGCGCGGGCGCACAGCCCGGCGACGGTGAGCTTGGCCTGCCCGTCTTCGGCCAGGATGTCGAGCGCCGCGTCCAGCAGCGCGGTGCGGCGCTGCGCCTGGCGTTGTTCGGCGGAGACGCCCCCGTATGTCCGTTGTGCAGCCACGGGCTCCATTGTGCTGCCACCGTCCGTTCGCGGGTGTTTTGGTAGAGACTCTTGCCAGATTATCAATTCTGGGGGATTCTATTGCCAGATGCACTCGACGAGGAGGCGCGACATGGCCGCACGGCAGGGCGAACCCGGATATTTCGCCGACGATTCGATGATTCGCAGGGTGATGAGCAAGCGCGCGGTCGGCGTCACCTACGGCCTGCGCGCCCTGGTCATCGGTGCGGTGCATCCGCTGCTGTTCGTCGGGACCAGCGAACACACCGCCCACCGGGCGACGCCCTACACCCGCCTGGCGGTCACCGGCGCCCTGTTCGAATCGGTCTTCCTCGGCAGCAAGTCCGAGGCCGACCGTGCTCTCGCCTTCACCCGGCGCAAGCACGAGCGGGTGGTCGGCGCGCTGCCCGAGGACGCGGGCCCACACCACCGGGCGGGCACCACCTACGCGGCCCTCGACCCGCACCTGATGTTCATGACCATGGCCTTCACCTTCGATTCCGCCGAGGTGATGTACGACCGGCTGGTCCGCGAACTCACCCCGACCGAACGCGAGGACCTCTACCGGGACTACGTGCGCTGGGGCGAACTGTTCGGCATGCCGCGCGAGGCCGCCCCCGCCGACTACCCGGCCTTCCGCCGCTACTTCGACGACTACCTCGACTCGACCGAACCGTTCCTCACCGACGAAGCCGAGCTGGTCGGCTCCTACCTGGCCGGCCATCGCAAGGCCTACCGCTTGCGCCCACCCGTCGAACAGGTCGGCAGCGCACTGTATCTGCTGGTCCAGGGCAGTTTGCCGCCGCGTATCCGGCGGATGTACGGCATCGAGTGGGACCTCGCCGACGAACTCGCCCACCGCGCCCTGTGCCGCAGCATCCGCACCGCGCACGTCGCGCCGCCGCTGGCGCCCCGCGTGCTCGCCGGTGCGCTCGCCGGGCGGAGCACCCCGTCCTATCAGCTGCTCGCCCGCCGCGAACAAAACATGATCCGCAAGGGGAAGCCGAGCATGCCGGGTGTCGATCCGCGCAACTGGGTGCAGCGAAATTCCGCTTGAGGGCCGTGGAAAGATTGGGGGCATGTCCAGTCCTGCCCCGGCCGCGACGGCCGAACGTAAGCAGCGGGTGCTGTCGGGCATCCAGCCCACCAGCGACTCCTTCCACCTCGGCAACTACCTGGGTGCGCTGCAGTACTGGGTGACGATGCAGGACGACTACGACGCGCTGTACTTCATCCCCGACCTGCACGCCATCACCGTCAGCCAGGATCCGAAGGCGCTGCGCGCGCGGACCAAAGCCGCTGTCGCCCAGCTGCTCGCCCTCGGTATCGACCCCGAGAAGTCGACCCTGTTCGTGCAGAGCCAGGTGCCCGAGCACGCCGAGCTGTCGTGGGTGCTCAGCTGCATCACCGGTTTCGGTGAGGCGGGCCGGATGACGCAGTTCAAGGACAAGTCCGCCAAGCAGGGTGCCGAGAACGCGACCGTCGGCCTGTTCACCTACCCCGTACTGATGGCCGCCGATATCCTGCTCTACCGCCCGCATCAGGTGCCCGTCGGCGAGGATCAGCGCCAGCACCTCGAGCTCACCCGAAACCTGGCCCAGCGCTTCAACACTCGCTTCAAGAAGACCTTCGTCGTGCCCGAGCCGCACATCGTGAAGGGCACCGCCAAGATCTACGACCTGCAGGATCCGACCGCCAAGATGAGCAAGTCCGCGGCCAGCGACGCCGGGCTCGTCAATCTGCTCGACGATCCGAAGGTCACCGCGAAGAAGGTGCGCTCGGCCGTCACCGACACCGGCCGCGAGATCGTCTACGACCCCGACACCAAGCCGGGCGTGAGCAATCTGCTGGTGATCCTCAGCTCGCTCACCGAAACCCCGATCGTCAGCTTGGAACAGAATTTCGCGGGTAAAGGCTACGGTGAGCTCAAGGCCGAAGTGGCCGACGCGCTGGTCGAATTCGTGACGCCCGTGCAGAAGAAGGTGAAGGACTATCTGTCGGATCAGGCAGAGCTGGACCGGATCCTGGCTTCCGGGGCCGAGCGGGCGCGTGAGATCGCAGGCAACACACTTGCCCAGGTGTACGACCGGGTCGGCTTCCTCGCTCGCTGACCCGGTGCGCACCTGAGGTTTCGGCTGAAGAGGGGCGCGTGTCATGCAGTTGATCGACAACATCTCGGCCACTGTCGAGAAGCAGGTCAAGAGCAGGCCTTGGCTGGATCATCTGGTCCGGGCCGGTGGGCGGTTCCAGCGTCAGCGCGGTGACTACTTCGCCGCGGGCATCACGTATTTCACTGTGCTTTCGCTGTTTCCGCTGTTGATGGTGGCGTTCTCGATCGCGGGTTTCATCCTGGCCGGGCAACCCGACCTGCTGAACGAATTGCAGGGCAAGGTGATCGAGAAGGTTCCCGGTGCCTTCGGTGAGCAGATCAACGACCTCATCAAGCAGGCGGTCGATTCGCGCGGCACCGTCGGTCTGCTCGGTCTGCTGACCGGTCTCTACACCGGTCTCGGCTGGATCGCGAATCTGCGTGCGGCGCTCACCGAGCAGTGGGAGACCCAGACCCCTGACAAACCGTGGTGGCGGGAGAAGCTGTCCGATCTGGGCGCGCTGTTCGGCTTGTTCCTGGCCCTGGTCGTGTCGCTCGGTCTGTCGACGGTCGCCAACAGTGGACTCGCCGCCAAGCTGCTGAAAAGCATCGGTCTCGACGGTGTCCCCGGCGCGTCGGTGGTGTTGTCGTTGGTGTCCATCGCGCTGGGGATGCTCGCCTCCTGGGCGGTGTTCGCCTGGGTGATCGCCCGGCTACCGCGCGAACCGGTGTCGCTGCGCAGTGCGGCGAAGGCGGCGGCCATCGCCGCGGTGGCATTCGAGATCTTCAAGTTCGTCGGTGCCATCTATCTGCGGATGGTGTTGTCGAGCCCGGCGGGCGCCACCTTCGGTTCGATCATCGGTCTGATGGTCTTCAGCTACATCACCTTCCGCATCCTGCTGTTCGCCACCGCGTGGGCCGCGACCTCGTCGGACAACGACCACACCGAGATCGCCCCGCCCGCCCCGGTCGTCATCCAGCCGCGTGTGGTCGACAAGAACCTGTCCACCGGTGCGGGTGCGGCCGCGTTCGGCGCGGGCGCGCTCGCCGCCCTGGCCCTCGTCGTGTTCGGGCGCCGCCGGTAGCTCAGCGACTGCGCCAGGCGCGGCGGGCCAGGAGCAGCAGGGTGAGGATCAGGACCGGGCCCGCGACGAGCGCGGCGATGCGCGCCCCTTCGTGGGCGGACCGCGAGACCTCCGGTCGGCTACCGTCGGCGCGCGGCGGGGGTGAGGCGAGCGGAACGCTCGGCTGGATCATGTCGTCGCCCACTTCGGGCAGCTTGCCGATGCGCGCGTCGGAGTCGAGGGCGAAGCCGTAGTCGAGCAGGCGTGCGGCCTGCTCCCAGGGGCGGATGGGCCGCACGTCGGCCTGCAGGAGGGTGACCACGAGGCGGTGGCCGTCGCGTTCGGCGGCGGCCACGAAGGTCTGGCGGGCGTCGTCGGTGAAGCCGGTCTTGCCGCCGATGGCACCGGGGTAGTTGTAGAGCAGCTGGTTGTCGTTGCCGATGGGGAAGCCCGGGTGGTCCTCGTCGCCGGGGATCTTCGGGTCGGCGGGGTAGCCGGGGAAGTCGACCTGTTCGGTGTGGATGAACTCGGCGAACAGCGGGATCGACATCGCCTCCCGGAACAGCACCGACAGGTCGTAGGCGGAGGTGCTCATCCCCGGGCCGTCGAGACCCGACGGGGTGGCGGCGCGAGTGTCCATGGCGCGCAAGGACTTCGCGAGGTCGTTCATCTTCGCCACGGCCGCCTTGTCGCCACCGAGCTGGGTGGCGATGGCGTGCGCGGCGTCGTTGCCTGAGCACATGATTAGGGCCTGCATGAGCTGACGGTTGGTGTAGCGGCCGCCGGGCCCGATGCCGACACGGGTGCCGTCGACATCGGCGTCGGCCTGGGTGCCGACCACCACCTTGTCCAGGTCGAGGGTGCGCAGGGCGACGACGGCCAGTGCCACCTTGATGGTGCTGGCGGGTCGATAGCGGCCGTGCGGGTCCTTGGCCGCCAGCACCCGTCCGGTGTCGAGGTCCGACACCATCCACGCGGTCGCCGAGATGTCGGCGGGCAGCGCTGGGGCGCCGTCGGGCAGCACGACACCGCACGCGCCGAGCCGCTCCCCGCCGATCGGTGTGCCGGGCACCGGCAGCTCGGCCGGTGCCGATTCGCCCGGCGCCGGGACCTCCGAGGAGTCGATCGGGGCCGGTGGCCTGGTCTTCTGCGGGCAGCTGTCGGTGTTGGGCGTGGTGAACGGGGTGGTGGTGGTCGAGCCGGTGGGGCTGGGCTGGGCCTGTGCGGGGCCGAGCGTGAGAGCGGCCGCGGTGGCGGCGGCGCCGAGGAAGCAGGCGGCGCGCACGCCGTGTTCGCGGATCTTCATCAGCGCAGAGCCTAGCGAGCCGGCACGCCGACTTCCCGTCGAGTCCGTCCACCTATTGACACCCACCACTAAATGGTAGTTACTAACAAATGACAGTAGCTCTCATTTGGAGGAGATATGCGAACCGACGACACCCGTCGCTGGCTGGCGCTCGGAGCGCTCGCCGTGGCGATGGTCACGATCGGGCTCGACGTCACCGTGCTGACGGTGGCCATTCCCACCCTCGCCGTCGACCTCGACGCGAATACCGCTGCGCTGCAATGGTTCAGCAGCGCCTACACGCTCGCCCTCGCCGCGTTGATGCTGCCCGCGGGTGCGCTGGGCGACCGCTACGGGCGCAAGAAGGTCCTGCTGTGCGCGCTCGTGCTGTTCGGCCTCGCCTCGCTGGGCTGTGCCTTCGCGACCACCGCCGGGCAGCTCATCGCCGCGCGCGTGGTGCTCGGTATCGCCGCGGCCGCGATGATGCCGCTGTCGATGGCGGTGATCCCGGTGCTGTTCACCGACCAGGGGCAACGCCAGCGCGCGCTCACGGTGTGGGTCACCTCGACTGCCCTCGGGTTGCCGCTCGGACCCGTCGTCGGTGGCTGGCTGCTGCGCAACTTCTGGTGGGGTTCGGTCTTCCTCATCAATGTGCCGCTGGTGATCCTCGGCACGCTCGCCGTCCTCTTTCTCGTACCGGAATCGCGCGGCGACAAGGCCTTTCGCATCGACCTGCCCGGTGCCGTGCTGGCGGCGGCCGGAATGCTCGGGCTCACCTACGGTTTCATCCGGATCGGCGAATACGGATGGGGTGATGCGGCGGCCTGGGCGATGATCGTCGCCGGTCTCGGTGCGCTCGCCGTGTTCGGGTGGTGGCAGCGAAGGGCCGCGTATCCGCTGATCGATACGGCGCTGTTCGCCTCGCCCGGATTCCGCTGGGGCACAGCTATTTCGCTGATGGTCAGCTTCGCCATGTTCGGCATGTTCTTCACCGTGCCGCAATACTTCCAGGCCGTCCTCGGTGTCGACGCGCTCGGCAGCGGACTGCGGTTGCTGCCGATGATCGGCGGGCTGGTGATCGGCAGCAGGCTGGTGGATCTGCTGCTGCCGCGCTGGGGTATCCGGGCGGTGCTCATCGCCGGATTCCTTGTGCTCGCGGCCGGCATCGGCCTCGGCGCGCTCACCCGCGTCGACAGCGGTTACGGACTCACCGCCACGTGGACGACGATTCTCGGCGCGGGCATGGGAATGGTGATGCCCGCGGCCATGGGATTGGCGATGAGCGAGCTCGACACCGCGCGGTCCGGTTCGGGTTCGGCGCTGCTGCAAGCACTTCGGCAGGCCGGCGGCACCATCGGTGTCGCCGTGCTCGGCACCGTACTCGCCACCGTCTACCGCGCCGATCTCGGCGAACTGAACCGGCCGCCGATCTCCGACGGAGTCAATGCGGGAGTCACCGCGACCGCACACGACCCCGTCGCGCTGCACGAGGTGCGGCACGCTTTCGTGCTCGGCATGGACACCATGCTCGGCGTGTGCGCGGTGGGATGTCTGCTCGCGGCTGTCCTGGTCGCGCTGGCCTTCGGGCGGCGCCACGCCGTGACAGCCGACGATGCGGCAGAATCGCTGCATGTCGGTTGAGACGTCGTTGCGCGCGCGGAAGAAGGAGCGGACCCGTCGAACCATCCGGCTCGAGGCGTTCCGCCTGTTCCGGGAGCAGGGCTACACCGAGACGACCGTCGAACAGATCGCCGCGGCCGCCGAGGTCTCCCCGAGCACCTTCTTCCGCTACTTCCCGACCAAGGAACAGCTCGTCATGGCCGACGACCAGGATGCGCTGATGATCGAGGCGCTGGCGGCGCAACCGCGGGGTCAGAACCCGCTCACCGCGGTCCGCCGGGCCACCGAGGCGGTGTACGCCTCGATGTCGGCCGAGGATGCCGCCTTCGAACAGGAACGGCAGAAGCTGCTCTACCACCTGCCGGAACTGCGCTCGGCGATCGGCCTGGAATTCCAGCGAAGCATCGACCTGGCCGCCCAGTTGCTCGCCGATTACACCGGCCGCCCCGTCGACGACTTCGAGGTGCGGGTGGCGGCCGGGGCGATGGTCGGTGCGATGCTCGGCATCGTCACCACCGGGCCGGTCGACGCGACCAAGGTCGGCCACGCCCTCGACCTGCTCGAGGCGGGCCTGCCGTTCGACGACGACAGGCCGACGACCTCCTAGTCGGCCTTGCCGTGCTGCACCGGGCAGCCGTGCGCCAGCGGGCCGAGCAGCTGGTTGTTGTCGTAGAAGTGCTCGAGCTCGACGATGCGCAGGTCCTCGGTGACGCGGGCGATGGTCACGCCGTACATCTCGATCTGCTCACCGGTGGGCTGGTGGCCCTTGTACTCGCCGTCGTACTTGCCCCAGTGCCGCCAGCGGAAGCTCACCGTCGGCGGGCCCGACAGCACCTCGAGCACCTCCCAGAAGAAGCCGCCGGGGAAGGCCGTGTGGAAGACCTTGTGCGAGGACTCGAAGGTCTCGTTCGCCGACTCGTAGTACGGGTTGTCGCCGATCAGGATGTTGTAGCTGCCGATCCGCGCGAATTCCTCCGCGTCCTGCCACACACCGCCGTTGACCCGGCCGCGGTACTGCTCGGCGACCACCGACAGCCAGGTGGCGGGGTCGGCCTTGTGCGAGACCTCCATCTCGAAGACCTTCACCAGGTCCTCGACGATGGCCTCGAGCGAACCGGGCGCGTGCTGGGCGACGCGCTCGCGGGGGATCACCTCGTGGCTCAGTTCGTAGTCGGGAACGTTGCCGCGCCACTGGTCGGGAGTCGCCGCGGCGATCACCGCCTCGCGGCCCTGCAGCCACAGCGGGGCCTCCGGCTCGGGATTCTGATCGTCGCGCGTATCAGTCACGTCCACAGTCATATTCGGTCTACCCGACCCTTTCGCAAAGCTTGAAGAACGGGTCGAACCTACCGCCGCGACTTTGCCCGCGCGCACCGTGGTCCCATTATGTGAGACGCACGGAATTGCCAAGTATATTCTGCGCCAACGGTTTACAGCCGACTATGCGGCGGGGTGGGCACGCCCGCCGAGTCGAGCCGGGGTGTCGTCGTCCATGGTCGCGAAGAATTCGCCGAGCACGTCCACGAGCTGATCCACCGAATCCGCACAGAACAGCACCGGCTGATAATGGGTGATGTCGTAGCTGATGGTGCCCATCTGCGCCACGTCGAGCGGACGCAGCGTCGCCTGACGGAATTCGTCGATCTCGCCATAGGACGACAGCAAACCCGCTCCGTAACAACGGATCTGTCCGTCTTCGCGAACCACGCCGAATTCCAGCGAGAACCAGAACACGTCGGCGAGGAACTTCAGCGCGACATCGGTCTCCAGCCGCCCGACCGCCGCGCCGACGGTCTCGTACAGACTCGCGAAGCGCGGACTCGCCAGCTGATTGGCGTGCCCGATGATCTCGTGGATCGCATCGGGTTCCGGCGTGTACAGCGGGGCCGAATGGTGGCGGATGTACTGGGTGGAGTGGAAGGTGCGGTCCGCGAACGAACCGAAGAACTCACGCAGCGGAACCAGCCCGGCGGCGGGCACGTACCGGAAACCGGTGAGTGGATGCAGCAGCCGCGAGACCTCGTCGAGCTGGGGGATGTGATCGCGCGGCAGGGCGAGCCGGGCGGACGCCTCGCGCACCTCACGGCAGGCGTACACCTCGTGCTTGCGGGCCAACTCGGCCGAGGCGATCCGCCAGACCTGCTGCTCGTCGTCGGTGTAGTCGACGTGCGGGACGTGTTTGCCCGGCTGGTAGTCGAGGGCGAGCGCGGCGATGGCATTGCGCCTGGCGCGGTAGTGCTCGTCGTCGACGCCGGGGTGGTCGTCACTCAGGTGCACAGTGACGTCGCCGTCGCGCTCGCGCGTCACCGGCGAATACAGCTGGGCCTCGGTGAACATGCCTCAAGGCAAGCACCGCTGGCGCGTCGCGACAACACACCGGTGCGCAACTACGCAAACTGCACAGTTCGCCCGCCCGAATTCGGTAACGACGCGGTGAAACGGCGGACGCGCCGACCGCGCATCACGCAAGATTGCGTTTGTACCCGAGGAGGATGCTTGCGAAGCCTGCGGATAGATCTCGATCAAGAACTGCTGGATGCCGCTGCCGAGATCATGGGAACGGCCGACAGCAACACCACCGTCAACGAGGCATTGCGGCGGATCGTCGTGCACGAGCGCCAGCTGCGCAACCTCGAACGGCTGATGGCCGACTCGGTGTTCAGTCCGGAACCGCACGATATCGACACGGATTCGCCCGCGGTGGCTGAGCGGTAGCCGAACCTGTCGGTGCCCTCTGCGAGTATCGGTCTCGTCACCGATGACGTAGGGGGGAATGTGTCGGTACCGATCGCGAATCTGCCCGTCGCCCAGCGCCCGCGTGAGCGTTTGCTCGCGCTCGGCCCACACGTGCTCACCGACGCCGAATTGCTCGCGCTGCTGCTCGGTCAGGGCACGCGTGGGCAGTCCGCACTCGAACTCGCCGCCCACCTGCTCGCCGAATACGGCGGCCTGGCCGAACTTGCCGCCGCCCGCCCCGAGGAGCTGGCATCGCAGGCCGGGATCGGCCCGGCCAAGGCCGCCGCCGTGATCGCCGCGTTCCACCTCGGCACCCGCTCACGAACCAGCGAACCGGTACCGAGGCTCACCGCACCCGACGACATCGCACGCGCCGCCGCCCCGCTGTTCGCCGGCGCCCGCGTGGAACGCCTGCTCGTCCTGATCTGCGATACCCAGAACCGCCTGCGCCACCGGGTTTTCGTCGCCGAGGGCGCCATCGACCACGTAGCGGTCCCCGTCCGCGAAATCCTCAACACCGTCCTGCGCCACGATGGCCGAGCCTTCGCCGTAGTCCACAACCACCCCTCCGGCGACCCCGCCCCCAGCCCGGACGACCGCCGAGCCAGCACCCTCCTGTACCAGGCCGCCGCCACAGTCGGCCTCCGCTACCTCGACCACGTCGTCATAGCGGGCGAGAATTGGGCGACGGCCGCACCGTATCCGTGACCGTCTTCGCCACGTCAGCCGGTGTAGCCGAAGACCGGGTAGTGGTCGCTGTAGTCGGTGTAGGTGTAGGTGGTGCCGTCGGCGGTGACGCTCCAGCTCGGGCTCTTGGCTCGGCGGGTTTCGTTGACATAGCGGTCGGGCACCGGGTGGCCCTTGATGGGGAGCACGTAATCGAGGTGCTCCGAGGCGTATTCGGGGCCGTACTGGTCGCGGCAGACGGAGTTGTCCGCGCAGTCCCAGGAGAACGCGTGACCGGTGTGCTGGGGGCCTACGGCACCGAGATCGGCCAGCATGGCGCCGTATTCGGGGCTGGCTTCGATCACGTTCATATCGCCCGCGACATACACCGGCTCATCGGCCGGAATCCGCTCCGCCGCGAGGAAGGCCTTGATCTGTGCGCGCTGTTTCGCCCGCACCTGACCGGGTTGGCCCGAGCTGCACCCGTCGTCCTCGGACTGCATGTGCGTGCCGATCACGTGCACCGGACCGCCGGGCGCGGCGAGCTTCACATACGCGAAGCCCTTGTTGGAGAACCAGTCCGCGCCACATGCGTCCTTGTACACGAACTGCACCTTGCGGCTGATCGGCCACCGGCTCGCGATCGCGACACCGCCGTCCTCGGGTGTGGTGGCGGAGTAGGAGCCCTGGGTGGCGTCCCAGCCGGAGCGGGTGCGCCCGACCACCGGGGTCTGATTCGGGAAGTCCCGCTTCAGGTTGTTCAGCAACTGGTCGCCCGCCTCGTTGTGGAACAGCTCTTGAAGCACCACGACGTCCTGCCCCGCGAGGACGTTCTGCTGCGAGATGAGGTCGGCGCGCTGCTCCTGCCCCCAGTTCGGGTAGAGGGCCTCGGCGAGCATGAAGACGTTGTAGGAGGCGATCTTCGGATCTGACTTCGGCGCCGCATCCGCGGGGACGGCGACGGGCAGGAGGGCGGCTGCGCCACAGACCACGGCGAGTGTCAATCGTTTGAACATGAGGCAGTTTGGTCACATGACCAGTTCTGCGGCGACCGCTCGAGCGTCCCGACATCGAATCGTTACACGAAACGTAAATTTGTAAGCCCTGGTTCAGGACCTGTTGGTGCCGAGTGCGGCCTATCGATACCGGGCGGCCGCGTCGAGGACGGCGGTGCGATAGGAGCGGCCGAACAGGACGGCGTGAACCAGGAGCAGGGGAAGTTGATGGAGTGGGATGCGCTCCTGCCAGCCCGCCTCGAGCTGATGGATTTCGTTGTAGGCGGCGATGATTCGGGAGAGGTGGGGCGCGCCGCCGAAGAGGAAGAGCGTGGCCAGGTCGGTTTCGCGGTGGCCACCGTGCGCGGCGGGATCGATCAGCCATGGGGTGTCGGACGGGCCCCAGAGAATATTGCCGGGCCAGAGGTCACCGTGGATTCGGGACGGCGGTTCGGCGGGGGCTTCGAGGTGGATCGACTCGACGGTGGTGGCGTCGGCCGGGTCGAGTGCGCCCGCGTCGACGGCGAGCCGCAGGAGCGGAAGAATTCGGCGCTCCCGGAACCAGGTCGGCCAGTCGTGGCCGGGGGTGTTGTCCTGCGGCAGGCTCCCGAGGTAACCGTCGACGGGAGCGCCGAATTCGGCCGTGTCGGCGTTGTGGAGACGAGCCAGTCCCGTGCCGAATCGTTCGGCGGCGGCCGGGGAGGGTTCGGCATGGTCGACCCATTCCATGAGCAGCAGGTCGTCGGAGACGGCGTAGACCTGGGGGATAGCGACACCGCCCGCCTCCTGCAGCCAGCGCAGGCCGCGTGCTTCGGCTGCGAAGAATCCCGGCGGTGCGGCAGTCGGCGTGCCGTCGGTAGGCGCGGCCGAGATACCGCCGGGCCAGGTCTTGAGGAACAGCTGGGTGCCGTCGTCGAGGCCGATGCGCTCGGCCACCGCGATCGACCCACCGCCGACCGGGGTGGTGCGCAGGCGCTGATGCGCGAGGAAGGTCGGCAGCAGGTGCGGGTTGGCTCGCAGGTACGGCAAGTCCACGCCGCCATCTTGCCCAGCGGAGTCGGCGCGCGCACGGATTCACGCCATCTCGCCGACCAGGTTTCATAAACAGGTATTACTAAAACCTGTTCACAAATAGGTGCCACGTGGTTTTATCGATCCGAACGTGTTCTACGTCACGTTCTGGAGTCAGCCGAAGGAGACACCGTGACCAGCACCGATATCCCCGCGGGATTCGATTTCACCGATCCCGACCTGCTCGCCGAGCGTCTGCCGATCGAGGAGTTCGCGCAACTGCGGCGCACGGCGCCGGTCTGGTGGTGCGCGCAGCCCGACCGGGCCAGCGGCTTCGACGACGGCGGCTACTGGGTGGTGTCGACGCTGGCCGACATCAAGGAGATCTCGAAGAACCCCGAGGACTTCTCCTCACACGAGAACACCGCCATCATCCGGTTCAACGAGGAAACCACCCGCGAGCAGATCGACATGCTCGCCAACATGCTCATGCTGAACCTGGATCCGCCGCAGCACACCAAGATCCGGCGCATCGTGTCCAAGGGATTCACTCCCCGCGCGGTGGAGAACCTGCGCGCCGCGCTCACCGAACGGGCCGAACGCATCGTCTGGGAGGCCAAGAAATCCGGCCGGGGCGATTTCGTGCAGCAGGTCGCGTGCGAGCTGCCCCTGCAGGCCATCGCCGAACTGCTCGGCGTGCCGCAGGAAGACCGGATGAAGCTGTTCGACTGGACGAACCAGATGATCTCCTACGACGACCCGGAGTTCGAGGGCAATCACCACACCGCCACCGCCGAGGTGATGGGCTACGCCTGGAACATGGCCGAGCAGCGGCGCGGTTGTCCGGCCTCCGACATCGTGACCCAGTTGGTGAACGCCGATGTAGACGGCGAGCACCTCGGCTCCGACGAGTTCGCGTTCTTCGTCATCCTGCTGGCGGTGGCCGGCAACGAGACCACCCGTAACTCGATCACCCACGGCATGAAGGCCTTCGTCGACAACCCTGAGCAGTGGGAGATCTACAAGGACCAGCGGCCGCGCACCGCGCCCGACGAGATCGTGCGCTGGGCCACCCCCGTGACCGCCTTCCAGCGCACCGCGACCCGCGACCTCGAGTTGGGCGGACAGCAGATCAAGAAGGGCCAGCGCCTCGGATTGTTCTACAGCTCGGCCAATTTCGACGAGACCGCTTTCACCGACCCGTTCCGGTTCGATGTGCTGCGCAACCCCAATCCGCACGTCGGGTTCGGTGGCACCGGAACCCACTACTGTGTCGGCGCGAATCTGGCCCGCCTGGAGATCGACCTGATGTTCAATGCTCTTGCCGACGCGATGCCGAATCTGCGTCAGGTCGCCGAACCGGTGCGCTTGCGCAGCGGCTGGCTCAACGGCATCAAGCGGTGGGAAGTCGAATACTCTTGAGCCCGAACAGTAGCGAGGGGGTGGCTGGTTGACGGGCAAGGCGCGCGGGCGGGCACCCGTCGTGGCCGACGCCGATATCCGGCGGGTCGCGCGGGGGCTGCTGGCCGAGCACGGCCCCGACGCGGTCACCCTGCGGGCCATCGCGCGCGAACTCGGCGTCACCGCGCCCGCGCTGTACCGGCACTACGACTCCCGCGACGAGCTGATCGAGCGGTTGCGCGTGGAATTCTGTGCCGACCTCGCCGACAACCTGTCGGCGGGCATCGCGGACCTGCCCGACGACGGCGCGGTGCAGTTCCTCGCGATCTGCCGCGGCTTCCGCCGGTGGGCGCTGGCCAACCCCAGGGAATTCACCCTGGTGTTCGCCTCGCCCACCTCCAGTCGCGCCATGCTCCGCCGCTTCGACGAACCCTTCGGCCGGATCTTCCTCGCCGCCGCGGGCCGGTTGCTGGCCAGTTTCGAGATCGCCACCCCGCCCGGCGAATCCATCCCCGTCGAACTCCGTGACGACTTGATCGACTTCCAGACCGAACTGCTCGCCATGCTCTCGGATTCGGGTCAGAAGTTCCCCGCCGAGAAACTGGATCTCGGCGTCACCTACGTGATGGTGCAGACCTGGGTTCGTCTGTTCGGCCACGTCACCCTCGAGGTGTTCGGCAACTATCCCATTCCCCTCACCGACCCCGAAGTCATGTTCGACACCATGCTCGCCGACCTGGCCCGCACCACCGGTTTCGCGTAATCACCGCTGGGCGGGCATGCGATCCCGCGCGGCCGGAGTGAGTGAACCCGTCGCCCAGATCGCGAAGCCGATGTACAGCAGTTGTTCCGGGATGCGCTGCCACAGGGGAGACGCGGGTTCGCCTGCGAAGGTGACGTTTTCGACGGCCGCGTAGATATTGGCGGGCAGCAGCAGTACGAACAGTGGCACCAGTGCCCAGCCCGCCATCTGGCGCGTCCGGGTGAGGACCAGGCCGACGGCCGCGAGCAGTTCCAGCACGCCGGTGAACAGCACCATGAATCCGGGGAACGGAACGAACGACGGCACCATCGCCACCAGGTCGCCGTAGTTGGGCATCACGGTGACGCTCGACGGCATGAAATGGGCGGAACCGGTCATCATCAGCATGACGGCCAGTGCGTGCGCGGCAGCCGCGGACCAAGAGGCGAACCGGCTGACGCCCAGCGCCCCCAGTGCCCGGAAGCCGAGGAGCGAGACGAGAAGAACGACGACGATCACGGCGACTCCATAGTAGATAGTGACACTGTCTATTGTGGATAGTAGCGCTATCTATTACTTCGTCAAGTCTGCCCGCGCAACCTGCTGCCCCGCGATTAGTTCGGTAGCCGCGCACCGTCGTAGTAATCGACACACTCACCGCTCACCGAGGAGAAGTATCGATGAGGAAGATCACCGCCGGTCTGTTCATGTCTCTCGACGGCGTGATCGCCGACCCACAGGACTGGCATTTCCCCTACTTCGACGACGCCATGGGAGCCGCGGTCGACGCCCAGCTCGGTAGCGCCGACACCCTCCTGCTCGGCCGGGTGACCTACGACAGCTTCGCCGGCGCATGGCCCGGCCGGGAAGCCGAGGGCGGACCCGACGCGGCGTTCGCGAAAAAGCTCGGCGACGCCCGAAAACTCGTGGTCACCCATCAGAACCCCAACTTCTCGTGGCGTAACTCCGAGCGCCTCGACGGCGAACTGACCGAGGCCACAAGTGAGCTGAGGCAGGCCGAAGGCGGGGACATCGCCATCAGCGGCTCGGTCTCGGTAGTCCGCCAACTCCTGGCCGTGGGCCTCCTGGACGAGCTGCACCTCCTGGTCCACCCGATCGTCGTCGGCAAAGGCGAGCGCCTCTTCGAGGACGGGACGACGATTCCACTCCGCCTACTCTCCTCGGAGACCTTCGAGACCGGCGTGCTGCACCTGGTCTACACCAAAGACGACACCACCCCAACCGGCTCCTACGAAGACGCAAAACTCCACCTCACGAAGGATGAGTAACGACAAAGGCCGCCTTCATCCGAAGATGGAGGCGGCCTTCGCGGGAGTTGGGGAGGTCAGCGGGCGAACAGGAGCGCGCACTCCACAACCGGCGGCTTACCGTGGCGTCACCGGGCGCTTCGACAGGGTGGGTACGCCGATGCGATTCGCCGGCCGCGGCTCACGAACCCAGGAAATCGAGGTGCACGATCCGTAACGTCGGGGTGCGCTCATCGACGTAGACCGAACGCTCCATGTGCTCATTGCTCCGAGATGTATACCGCTCCTCCGCGCGCGATATCCGGGGTGAAGAATTCAAGTCCGGACCAGCAATATGTTCAAACCGGGGCGGCATCGGCGGCGTAAAAATTTCGAGAGGCTGCTCAAAATTGGACATTGCGAGCATTGATGCCAGTTGCTCCGGTGTCGCCTCGAGTACGAGAAGATATCTGTCTATCCGTTCTCCCGCACGCTTGGCGAGGAGGACCTTCGTGCCATCCGGAATAATCCAGTCGCCGTAGTTCGCCGCTTCCTGAACAAGTTCTGGCGAAGTCGATGCCTCTATCAGCGGCTTCCCATCTGTGCGTCCGACCGAGACGAAGCCACCGCACCCGACCAACAGGGTCAACGCAACTGATATGCACGCGGAGATAACAGCTCTCTTCGCAGGAATATTCGCAATTCGGAAAATCATATCGACGGCACCACTCGAGTAGGATCCGATCGGTCGCCTTGCCTGCTCTCGGTTCCTTCGTGAATGCTCGACCCTCGCATCGGCAGGGCGCCCTTGTAGTGCTTGGTGGATGATGTCCCGAACTGGTTGAATTCCTTGGCAAGGCCTGCGGTATGCAGGGAGCCCATCATATTGTCGGTTATTTCGATTTTTCCGAAATTGACAAATTTTCCATTATCCCAGTTGTAACGATCATACATATGGGTCTGATAATACATGTCCACGGCTGGTCGTGTGCCGCCATCCGTTGCCTCGGTGAAGGTGACTATCCCAGTTGAGCAAACCTCAACTGCCGCCATCGCAAGGAACCAATCATGACTGTGGTCCTTCGTAATGGCGTAACCTTTCCATGGGACTTCAAAAGTTATCGGAGAACCAAGGTTTGGGTTATTTTCCTTCAGTTGTTCGATGGCCTCGATCAAGTAATATTCAGCATGATCCTTGACTGAGGGAACGTCTTGCATGACCTTGTCCGGGTCGATATGATAATCGGTACCAGTGTTTCCGAGATAGTGGCGCATACCTCTCGCCGCATGGGTAAGCCCGAGAACATCAGCTGCGGCTTGACCGGCGAGTGCGATCTTTGCCCATGCGATGTCATCAAGACGTGCGAGGCGGGATTGTGAGTTGTACGGCCCGGCTCCACCGTCGTGCGGCGGCGGTGTGGGCATTCCCGGAATCTGTGGGGGCGACATCAACAACCTCGAATACCGTAGTGGTGAATGTTACGATTCATGCAGAAATCTGAGCTGCGGATGAATCGATGGATTCCTCCTGCCACCAGACGTTGCTACCGTATCCGTAGCGCCGTGTGCCGGGATCAGCGGTGATCTTATCCGGTGCCACGTAATCGGCCGGGTTGAACACAGGCGGAATCCGACCGGGCGTGTAGTTCAGTGCCTGAGTAAGTTTGTCAATAAGACTGGTTATCGCGCTGCGCCTGGCCTCGGCGGCCTGCTTCAATGAATCGACCGCCGTTGTGACTCTCGAACTCACTCCTGGCTGTAGTGGCTCATTGATAAGTTGTGCCCATACTCCGAGTGGGAAGGAATTCTCCCCCTCGGAAATAGTCTCGAGAACTCTACTGCTCATATCCATTGCTTGATTGAGCACCAGTTGCTCTAAGCATATGCCGGCGTTCTCCGCAATTTTCGCCACCGCGTCTAGATCAAGACTGCGCGTGTTTATGGATTGGGCCAGGGTGGTTGCGGTGGTTTCGAAAGAATCTGCCGCGCTGCCCGTCCAATCGGACCTCAACCATCGGGTGCCGCCCGCGATATTTTCGGAGGTCACGAAATCATTGATTCCGAGCATTGCGATTCGCTTGCCAATGACTTCTATCGATTCCCAATCCGCTTCCAAGGGGACGAGGAATTCGCTGATTGGCCTGATTCCCATTGCGATACTCAACGACTCTTCATATGGTGACAGTTGTGCGATCGCTGCTGTGACCACCTGTCTTATTTTTTTCGGGTCATCGGCCACATCCTGCAGGCTCGGCAACTGCAGCCCGCCATATCGTGTGTGCCCTCGGTCAAGAGCTCCCGCTGCAGTGTCTTCATTGAACGCCGACGATGAGAGTGCTCCGAGCGCGCCGGCATTAGAGTCATCCGTCGAGTGGTAGGCCTTCGCTGTTGTCGACAAATCGGAGCCGAGTTGATCGATCGCTACTCGATCCGAGTTGTGGGCAGTCATATAGGTGCTTCGAAAGCTTTCTACAGCTGTAGCCACTGTCGCCATGAGGCCGACCGAGTTCGGGGGAGGTTCAATGGCAGCGTGAAAGCGGGAGGCGTTGGAAGATGAATTCGCGGCTGTCTCGCCGAGGTCTATAGAAAACCCATTCAGCTTGCTAGTTTCAACCGATAGCTCAGCCGGTTCTGTCACGAACTGCCTCCTGTTTTGTGGAGTCTGCCACCGCGCGAAGCATTGCCAGCCCCCCCGATCCTGGTGTCTCGACGCTGAACCCCGCACTGCACGATTCGAGATGCTTCCTCATGGGTGGCCAACGTTGTTCGACCATCGATAGCCTCTTCTCGGCGTGGAAGTTCTTCTCCCATAACCTATCCAGGGTGAGATTGGTAAGAGCCCCATCGTCATGGTGTAACCGTCAGACATACGTATCGACAACCGCGTCATTCGATCTCGCCACGGGAAGTGTTGTCATCCATGTTCCCCTTGCGCGGCCCAGGGCGTAATCGACGACAACCATCCGGGCGGAATGTTGCACGGATCAATTCCTGTCGGCACGGCCGCGGCGAAACCA
This sequence comes from Nocardia sp. NPDC023733, assembly GCF_040639775.1. NCBI lineage: Bacteria > Bacillati > Actinomycetota > Actinomycetes > Mycobacteriales > Nocardiaceae > Nocardia > Nocardia sp. NPDC023733. The sequence goes on from NZ_JBFAAN010000005.1 coordinate 239,940, forward strand.
CCCGCCGAACCCGATGGACTGGCCGGCCAACGGATCCCCGATGTCCCACACCTGGCCAGCACCGAAATGCCAGCTAGCACAACAGCACTCGATAGCGTTCGCATACCCACCCCACGGCCCTGCCAGCCTAGACTGCCGCCCACGATATCATCGCTTCCCGGCCATCGTAAGGCTGTGCGCAATCCTCGCCAAAGGCCCTGCCCACCGTGGCGTCACCGTGCGTTTGAACAACTCAGAGGTTGTTCGAAGACGGGACGACCATTCCCCTTCGTCTGTTCTTCTCGGAGATGTTCGGGACCGGAGTTGAACTTGCCGCGCGCATCGACTTCGACTGGATGGTCCTGGTGCCGGGAAGTTTCATCGTCCGAGGATCTGCGGGTCTCAGTAACGCGATGCTCTCTACCGGACCACGATCGACGGTCGGGTGTCCACGTCTACCTGCTGATCGAACATCAATCCGGCAGTGACCAGTTGATGGCGTTCCGGATGCTCGGCTACGTCCTCAACATCTGGCGACGGCATTTGGACGAGCATCCGACGTCGCAGGTCTTGCCCGATGTCCTGCCGATGGTCGTACACAGCACCCATACGGGCTTGCGGTGGACGGCGCCTACCCAGCTCGATGGCTTGATGGAGCTGAACGACTCCGCGCGTGATGTGATGTCTCGCTATCTGCCGTGGTTCGAGTTTCTGCTCGACGATGTGGCTCCGCTCGACCTCGCGGCATTGCGGGCGCGGCCGTCGATGACTACAGCGGAACGACTGGAAGCGCGTGGACGTGCCGCAGGTCGCGCTGAGATGCTGGCCGAGGTGATGACTGCCAAGTTCGGTCCGTTGCCGAGCGCTGTGCACGAACGGGTTCAAGCTGTTGATGCCGACGAGCTCCACGGATAGGTCAGGCGGGGGGTGTTCACCGCCGGATCGTTGGCGGAGATTTTCTCCTAGGCGAAAGGAACCAATGGCAAAGGCCGCCTTCATCGATCGATGAAGGCGGCCTTTGTAGGGGCCGGGGGGAGGTCAGCGGGCGAAGAGCAACGCGCGCTTGACTTCCTGGATGGCCTTGGTGACCTCGATGCCGCGGGGGCACGCGTCGGTGCAGTTGAAGGTGGTGCGGCAGCGCCAGACACCTTCGACGTCGTTGAGGATGTCGAGACGCTCGCGGGCGCCTTCGTCACGGCTGTCGAAGATGAAGCGGTGGGCGTTCACGATCGCGGCCGGGCCGAAGTAGCTGCCGTCGCTCCAGTACACGGGGCAGGAGGTGGTGCAGCAGGCGCACAGGATGCACTTGGTGGTGTCGTCGAAGCGGGCGCGGTCGTGCTGGGACTGGATGCGCTCGCGGGTCGGCTCGTTACCCGAGGTGATCAGGTACGGCTTCACGGCACGGAACGCGTCGAAGAACGGTTCCATGTCGACGACGAGGTCCTTCTCCACCGGCAGGCCGCGGATCGGCTCGACGGTCATGGTGAGGGTCTTGTCGCCCTTGGGCAGCATGTCCTTCATCAGGACCTTGCAGGCCAGCCGGTTCACACCGTTGATCCGCATCGCGTCGGAACCGCACACACCGTGGGCGCAGGAACGCCGGAAGGTGAGGGTGCCGTCCAGGTAGGACTTGATGTAGATCAGCACGTTGAGGAAGCGGTCGGTCGGCAGGACCGGCACCTGGAACGAATCCCAGTACGCGCCCTTGTCGTTCTCGGTGCTGAACCGGGCCACCTTCACGGTGACCATGACCGAGCCCTCGGGAACGGGCGCGGGCTTCTGCGTGGTTGGTTCTGCTACAGCAGTCATCAGTACTTACGCTCCATCGGCTCGTAGCGGGTCTGCACCACCGGCTTGAAGTCGAGGCGGATCTCGGAGATGAGTTCCGGGCCCTCCTTGTACGCCATGGTGTGCCGCATGAAGTTCACGTCGTCGCGATCCGGGTAGTCCTCGCGGGCGTGGCCGCCGCGCGATTCCTTGCGGTTGAGCGCGCCGACGACGGTGACCTCGGCCAGCTCGAGCAGGAAGCCCAGCTCGACGGCCTCGAGCAGGTCGCTGTTGTAGCGCTTGCCCTTGTCCTGCACCGTGATCCGGGTGTAGCGCTCCTTGAGCGCGTGGATATCGGTGAGGGCCTGCTTGAGAGTGTCCTCGGTGCGGAACACGGCGGCGTTCATGTCCATCGTGTACTGCAGTTCGGTGCGGATGTCGGCCACGCGCTCGTTGCCGTGGTCGGACAGGATCAGCGCCAGCCAGTCCTGCACCATCTGCGCCGGGTTCTCCGGCATCTCGACGAACTCGGTGCGCTGGGCGTACTCGGCGGCCGCGATGCCGGCGCGACGGCCGAACACGTTGATGTCGAGCAGCGAGTTGGTGCCGAGACGGTTCGCGCCGTGCACGGACACACACGCGCACTCACCGGCGGCGTAGAGGCCGGGGACCACGTCGGTGTTGTTGCGCAGCACCTCGCCACGGATGCGGGTGGGGATACCGCCCATCACGTAGTGGCAGGTCGGCATGACCGGCACGAGCTCCTTCACCGGGTCCACACCCAGGTAGGTGCGCGCGAACTCGGTGATGTCGGGCAGCTTCTCCTCGAGCACGTCCTCGCCGAGGTGGGTCACGTCGATGTAGACGTAGTCCTTGTTCGGCCCGGCGCCGCGGCCTTCCAGCACCTCGAGCACCATCGAGCGGGCGACGATGTCACGCGGCGCGAGATCCTTGATGGTGGGGGCGTAGCGCTCCATGAAGCGCTCACCGGAGGCGTTGCGCAGGATGCCACCTTCACCACGGACCGCCTCGGAGATGAGGATGCCCAGGCCCGCGAGGCCTGTCGGGTGGAACTGGTGGAACTCCATGTCCTCGAGCGGCAGGCCCTTGCGGAACACGATCGCCATACCGTCACCGGTCAGCGTGTGCGCGTTCGAGGTGGTCTTGTACATGCGGCCCGAGCCGCCGGTGGCGAACACGATCGACTTCGCGTGGAAGACGTGGATCTCGCCGGTGGCCAGCTCGTAGGCGACGACGCCGGTGGCGACGGGCCCACGGTCGGACTCGGTCATCACCAGGTCGAGCACGTAGAACTCGTTGTAGAACTCGACGTCGTGCTTGACGCAGTTCTGGTAGAGCGTCTGCAGGATCATGTGACCGGTGCGGTCGGCGGCATAACACGCGCGACGCACGGGCGCCTTGCCGTGGTCACGGGTGTGGCCGCCGAAGCGACGCTGATCGATCTTGCCCTCGGGCGTGCGGTTGAACGGCAGGCCCATCTTCTCCAGGTCCATGACCGCGTCGATGGCCTCCTTGGCCATGATCTCCGCGGCGTCCTGGTCGACCAGGTAGTCACCACCCTTGACGGTGTCGAAGGTGTGCCATTCCCAGTTGTCTTCTTCGACGTTGGCCAGTGCGGCGCACATGCCGCCCTGGGCCGCGCCGGTGTGGCTGCGCGTCGGGTAGAGCTTGGTCAGAACCGCGGTACGAGCCCGGGGACCGGCCTCGATCGCCGCGCGCATGCCCGCGCCACCGGCGCCGACGATGACGACGTCGTAGCGATGTTCCTGAATCGGACGGGATTCACTCATGCGAGGTGGCCTGTTCCTAACCGGTGATGTTGGGGTCGAAGGTGAAGATGACGTAGGTGCCCACGCTCATCACCAGGATCATCGAGACCACGAGGATGGTCTTGAGCCAGAACCGGGTGGAGTCCTTGCGGGAGTAGTCATCGATGACGGTGCGCAGACCGTTGCCGCCGTGCAGCTGAGCCAGCCACAGCATGGACAGGTCCCAGAACTGCCAGAACGGGCTGGACCAGCGACCGGCGACGAACGCGAAGTTCAGTCGGTTCACGCCGCCGTCGATCATCAGCATGATGAACATGTGGCCGATGACCAGCACGATCAGGAACAGGCCCGAGATGCGCATGAACAGCCATGCGTACTTCTCGAAGTTGCTGTTCGCCTTGCCGCGGGGGGCGCGGGGGGCGTCGAGGCTGGCGGGGCGGTCGTAGGACTTGCCGAGGACAGGTGCAGACATATCAGTGCTCCGTCAGCAGGTAGAAGAACTGGCGGCCGACGCCCGCGGCGGAGACCAGGATCCAGATGGTCAGCACGACCCAGAGCATCTGCTTCTGGAAGCGCGGACCCTGCGACCAGAAGTCGACGAGGATGACGCGGACGCCGTTGAGCGCGTGGAACAGTACGCAGACGACGAGGCCCATCTCCATGAGCGCGACCAGCGGGTTCTTGTAGAGCTCGATGGCTTCGTCATAGGTGTTCGGGTTCACCCGAACCAGTGCCGTGTCCAGCACGTGCACGAAGAGGAAGAAGAAGATCGTGACACCGGTGATCCGGTGCAGCGCCCAGGACCACATGCCGGGGTCGCCGCGGTACAGCGTCTTCCGCTTCGGCTGGGCCGGAGCCGGAGCTTCTATCGTGGTCATAGAGTGCGGTGCCTCCAACGTCGTTGATGGACCCGGTCACAGATCCGACGCCGGCTGCGTGGAGAGGCAAATGCCCAGGTGGCTGCGCTGTATTCTCGAGCGCTGGCCCGCCGCCGGGAACCTGAACCGATCTTCGGCTGACTCTAATCCTCTCTGTTTCGCGGAACTAATTCGGCGTGCCGTGCGTTGTGCACGAATCGGCCGAGTTAGGTTTACCTTTCTCGATGCCGAATACTGGTGTCCGAGCCCCCGCGCGGACATGTTCGGCGGTATCGGCTGGAGGTTCGCGATGTCCGAAATCGACTGGAATACCTTGCGCGACATGGCAATTCGCGTAATGGGTAGCGCGTATGCCCCGTACTCGGGTTTCCCGGTCGGTGCTGCGGCTCTCACCGTGGATGGTCGAATTGTGAGCGGTTGCAATGTGGAAAATGTCTCATATGGACTAACCCTGTGTGCCGAATGCGTACTCGTCGGTAACTTATTCGGGTCGGGTGGGGGACGCCTTCTGGCGGTATCGGTGAGCGATTCCCGTGGCGAAATCCTGATGCCGTGTGGGCGGTGCCGGCAGCTGCTGTTCGAGCACGGCGGGGGCGAGCTGCTCGTCGACCATGCCGAGGGGCCCAAGACGCTGAGCGAGCTGTTGCCGTACGCGTTCGGGCCCGATGATCTGGCGGCCGGGCAGCGCTGATCGCACCGGTCGACCAGTGACCGACCCGAACGAGGGTGATCGGGTCCCGCTCCAAGTTGATGGAGGAACGGCGGAGGCTCGCTCGGCGTGCGGAGTGCCGCGGCCGATGTTGCGTGCCAGACTGGCCGCATGACGGCACTGGACGCGGTATCGATCATTCGGGCCAAACGGGATGGCGGCGAGGTGTCGGACGAACAGATCGACTGGGTGGTCGACGGGTTCACCAGGGGAATCGTGGCCGACGAACAGATGTCGGCCCTGGCGATGGCCATCTTGCTGCGTGGCATGAACCGGCGCGAGATCGCGCGGTGGACGGCGGCGATGATCGGTTCGGGGAGCCGGATGGACTTCACCGACCTGCCGCGGCCCACCGTCGACAAGCATTCGACCGGTGGCGTCGGCGACAAGATCACCCTGCCGCTGGCGCCCCTGGTGGCGGCCTGTGGTGCGGCGGTGCCGCAGCTGTCCGGGCGCGGCCTCGGACACACCGGCGGCACCCTGGACAAGCTCGAGTCGATCCCCGGCTGGCAGGCCGACATCACCGTGCCCCGCATGCGTGAGATCCTCGCCGACCCCGAGATCGGCGCGGTGATCTGCGCGGCGGGCGCCGACCTCGCCCCCGCCGACAAGCGGCTGTACGCGCTGCGTGATGTGACCGGGACGGTCGAGTCGATTCCGCTGATCGCGAGCTCGATCATGAGCAAGAAAATCGCCGAAGGGACCGCGGCGCTGGTGCTCGACGTGAAAGTCGGGACCGGGGCGTTCCTGAAGACCCTCGACGAGGCGCGCGAGCTGGCCGCCGTGATGGTCGAACTCGGGGGAGATGCAGGTGTGAAGACCGTCGCGTTGCTGACCGCGATGGACACCCCGCTCGGCCGGACCGCAGGCAACGCGCTCGAGGTCGCGGAGTCGGTCGAGGTGCTGGCCGGAGGTGGGCCCGCCGATGTGGTCGAGCTGACGCTCGCCCTGGCACGCGAGATGGTGGCCCAGGCCGGGCTGCATGTCGACCCGGCCGAGGTGCTCGCCGACGGTCGGGCGATGGATCACTGGCGGACGATGATCCAGGCACAGGGTGGCGACCCCGATGCCCCGCTGCCGACCGCGCGGCACACCGAGACGGTGCGGGCCGAGACGGCCGGGGTGTTGACGCGGCTCGACGCGATGGGCGTGGGTTTGGCCGCCTGGCGGCTCGGTGCCGGGCGCGCCCGACAAGGCGAGCAGGTCCAGGCGGGCGCGGGTGTCGAGATGCACGCCAAGCCCGGCGATTCGGTGGCGATCGGCCAGCCCTTGTTCACCCTGCACACGGACACGCCCCAGGCGTTCGCGGGAGCGTTGGAGGCGCTCGAGGATGCCGTGGGGATCGAACTCACCCCGGCGAGCAAGCCGGGCGAGCTTGTGCTGGGACGTATCGACTGAGGTAATAGTCGTGGCCGCGCGGCCACGATCGGGAGGTTCGCTGTGTCGGTGGTCGGGGCGGGAGACCGCGGCAACGGGAGGCGGACGGCGGCGGTCGCGCGGGCGCTCGCCTTCGCCACGGCGCTGATCGCGTTCGCGATCGCCGGGCTGATGGTCTTCGACGCTGTCAGGGTGGTGAACGAGCCGATCGAACCCGATCAGGTGGACTTCCGGTTCGTCACGGGGGTGATGTGGGTGATCATGGCCGCGATCGTCGCTCCGGTCGGCGTGCTGAACCTGATCGGTGCCCGCCTGCTCGGCCGCCGAAAGCCGCGCGGACGGACGTTGGTACTCACCGGGTCATTGCTGGGCGCCGTGGTGGCATTCATGGTCGGCGCCGACGCGCCGGTGGTGGCTTGGGTGTCGGTGATCGTGCTGTTCATTGTCACGGCGGTTGCGGCTGCGCTACCTGGGACCAAACGCTGGGTCCAATGCGCGCCATCGCCGAGTGAGTCGGGGGAGTCGGTGCTAGGGCAGGTGGGCTGAGGGGGTGCGGTAGGTGGCGGACACAGGTGGTGTGGCGGGGAGTGCGGTAGGTGGCGGGCTCGAGTAGCGCCGTGCGGCTGGAAAGGGGGAGTGGCGGGCTCGAGTGGGGCGGTGGGTTGGTGGTGCGGTGGGTGTCCTCGGGGAACTGGGCTGCCGGGATCGGTGGGTGCGGCTAACGTTTGGATATGACTGGACCGGCGCCCCTCGACCTTGCTTCGATCCGACGTGCACCCAAAGCCCTGCTGCATGACCACCTCGATGGTGGTCTGCGGCCGGAGACGGTGCTAGAGCTCGCCGCCGAGTGCGGCTACGACCAACTACCCGCGCAGGATGCCGAGAGTTTGGGCGCGTGGTTCCGCGACGCCGCCGACAGCGGGTCGCTCGAGCTGTACCTCGAGACGTTCGCCCATACCGTCGCGGTGATGCAGACACCGGAGGGATTGCGGCGGGTGGCTCGCGAATGTGCCATCGATCTGGCCGCCGACGGGGTGGTCTACGCCGAGGTGCGGTTCGCACCCGAGCAGCATCTGGAGAAGGGGCTCACGCTCGACGAGGTGGTCGAGCACACCCTTGCCGGGTTCCGGGAGGGGGAGGCGATCGCGGCGGAGCAGGGCAACGTCATCCGGGTGACGTGTCTGCTCACCGCCATGCGGCACGCCGCGCGCTCGCGGGAGATCGCGGAGCTCACGGTGCGCTTCCGCGACAGCGGGGTCGGTGGGTTCGACATCGCGGGGGCCGAGGCCGGGTTCCCGCCCACCCGGCACCTGGACGCTTTCGAATATCTGCGAGTCAACCACGCGCACTTCACGATTCACGCGGGGGAGGCGTTCGGATTGCCGTCGATCCACGAGGCGCTCGCCTTCTGTGGCTGCGATCGGCTCGGGCACGGTGTGCGCATCACCGACGACATCAGCGTGCCGGGCGACATCGAGGAGGCCCAGCTCGGGATCGTCGCCAACTACGTGCGTGACATGCGGGTGCCGCTGGAACTGTGCCCGTCGTCGAACGTGCAGACCGGTGCGGTGCCCTCGCTCGACAAGCACCCCTTCGACCTGCTCGCCCGGCTGCGATTCCGGGTCACCGTCAACACCGACAATCGGCTGATGAGCGACACCACCATGAGCCAGGAGATGCTCAAACTGGTGGAAACCTTCGGCTACGGCTGGAGCGACCTCGAACGCTTCACCATCAACGCCATGAAGTCGGCGTTCATCCCGTTCCCCGATCGCCTGAAGATCATCGACGAGATCATCAAACCGCGCTACGCGGTCCTGGTCGGATGACGAAGAAGGGTGGCACCTCGTCGGTGCCACCCTTCTCGTCTTGCTACTCGCTGACCAGCCGTGCTTCGAACGTGCGTTGCAGTTCGCGGAACTGCTGGGCCTCGGCCGTGAACGGCGGGTTCGGGGCCAGCCGGTTGGGGTCCGGGTTGAGCAGATAGGAGACGTACCAACCCAGCGGGTTCGACGCGGCAAGCGCCTGTTCCACGCTGTCGTCGTCGGCGTAATCGGCTGCGTCGGTGAACAATTCGACGGCGAGGTCGAGCTGTTCGATGTCGACGGCCTCCGGTCCCTCGGCCAGGTCCTCGACGAGACCGGTGAGCACGTAGACGTTCTCGTCGCTCACCTCCACCTCGAGTGAACCGTCGACCGCGGCGGTCTGCACATCGCCGAAGGTCGACACCCGGGCCAGCTCGTGCTCGTGGTCGTCGGCCAGGTAGCGGGCCAGCGCGCGCTCGGAACCGAACACCGTGATGGTGCGGCCGTTGCCGAGGAAGATCGGCTCGTCGTCGAGGTAGCAGCGCAGGGTGAAGTGCTCACCGTCGGAGGTGACGATCTTGACCGGGTCGATGCCGACCTCGTGCCAGAACGTCTCGTCCTCGTCGTCGGCGGTGAGGTCGACGCTTTCGAACTCCTCGTCCTCCTCGACCACGTCGTCGGCGTCGACCACGTTCTCCTCCGCGGCCAGCAGTTCGGCCTCGGCGACCTCGACCGCCGCGGCATCCACCTCGGGGGTGGTGACGATGCTGTCGATCGCGTCGAGCACGTCGTCCCAGCCCTTGACGATGGCGGCACCGACCTGGTCCCACAGCTCCTCGCCGTCGCGCCCGGTGAAGGTACCGACGCCGTTGGCCAGCACGCCGAGCACCGGGTTGTCGTCGAAGAACGCCGTCACCACGTCGAGCTCGCACACGTCGCCGATGTTGCGAACCATCGCCAAGGTGTCCTCGAGCTCGCCGACCACCTCACCGTCGGGTTCGCCCGCGGCCAGCTCGGGCACGGAGACCAGGTCGAAGGTGAAGTTTTCCTCCGGCTCCAGTTCGGCGGCCGACAGGCCGGCGACCACCGCCCACGACGGATGCTCGACGAGGTCGTTGTCGGTGTCGGTGCGGATGAACGCGGCCAACTCCGCAACGGACTCGAAACCGTAGAGGTCGTCCTCGTGTCCGAGGAACGCCATGTACTCGTCGTCACCGTCGCGCCAGCGCGGTGCCCACAGGGTGACGAGATCGCCATCGGTCAGACCGAGCTCGATCGGGACGATGTCTCCAGAAGCCATGACGCGAAGCCTATCGAGCTTCAGCGCCGCGCACTATCCGGCCCGGGTGCTAATTCCCCCGGCGGGTGTGCAGTGCCGCCGGTGAGCGATTCGTTCAGTGTCGCAATGATGTTGGAGCGCGCTTCGCCCGCGGTCTCGGTGGCCTGCCTGCACGCCGACAGGATCAGCTGCGCGGCCTCCGCCGGCGGCAGGGCGGTGATGCCCTCGTCCAGGCGCAGATCGACCAGCGCGCCGTCGCTGTTCACCTCGGCGGTGACCAGCCCGTCGTCGGTGGTGAACTTGCCGTTGACCTGCTTCAACCCGTACAGCGCCGCCTCGAGTGCCTCGAGTTTCTCGGTCACGCCCGCGACCAGGGCGTCCATTTCCGCGCTCACAGGGGCCTCATCCAGCTCGTCTGACCGGTGTCGGCGTCGTCGATGCGGTCGAGTTCGTCGACGGCCTGACGCCGGGTCGGCAGGTTCATCTTGTCGAGCAGGGCATCGGGGATGCCTGCCTGCTCGCTGTACACCTCGCGCAGGCGCGCGGCGGCCGCGATGGTCGAACGCCTGGTCAGGCGAAGGATCTCATCGGCGAGCGCCTGCGCGCCGTACTGGTATTCGCTGCGCTCGAACTTGAGCGCGATCGGCAGCCCCATGCTCGTCGCCCGCACCGAGATGGTGCCCGACCGGTTGGTGCTGACCGCGGTTTCCACATTGGGAACCTCGGGGATCGGGGTTTCGCTCATGAGGTAGGCCTGTAGAAGCCGTAGAACTCCATGCCACTGTTCTCCGTTCGGATCGAACTGATCGAGACCGGGTCGCCCGCCTCGACGAGCTGCCCGTTGCCGACGACCATGGCGACGTGGCCGTCCCATACGGCCAGGTCACCGGGCATCAGGTCACCGGGTGACACCTGTGGGTGTCCGATGTGCTGTTCCTGGGCCAGGCGGGGCAGCTCCACCCCGGCCTCGCCGTAGGCGTACTTGGTGAGACCACTGCAGTCGATGCCCGAGCCCGGGTCGTTGCCGCCCCACACGTACGGGGTGCCGACCGCGCCGATGGCCGAGCGCACGGCCGTGGCGGCCTCTTCGTTGGGCGCTTCGACCACGCTGCCGTCGGGCAGGGTGACCTTGACGCCGGTGCCGGTGGAGCCCGTGGACGACCCGGTGGGGGTCGAGGTCTTGCCGTTGTTGGTCGAGTTGCCGGTGCTCGTCCCGCCCGAACTGCTCGAGTCGCCGCCGCCCATGGCCGTCGACAGGCCCGACGACACCGCGCTCAGCATCGAACCGCCCGCGCTCGTCGCGGTGGACAGCAGCGTGGAGGCGGCCGAAGTCGACAGGTTGGCGGTGTTGGCCAGCGGAGTGCTCGACGGTGCCGGGGTGAGTTCCTTGATGGCGGCGGTCTGGGTGCCGAGTTCGTCCTGCACCCGCCCGACCACGCCCATGCCCTGGCCGATGTGGTCGATCGCCGAGGCGACGACGGCGGTGAGGCCCGCCGGGGTGGCCAGGACCGGGCTGAGCGCGGAGACCTCGGTGAGGAAGGAGTTGACGATCCCGTCGAGTTCCTTCTGCCCGGTCTGCACATACGCGGCGGCCTGATCGACCACGGTGGCCATCTCGTTGCCGGTGTCGGACAGGGTGGCCGAGGAGGTCTGCACGCGCAGCGCCTTCGAGGTGACCGCGTCGACGGCCAGACCGTCCCAGGCGGTGTTCACGGCGTTGATGCCGGTGCGGCCGAGCTGATAGATCTGGTCGATCTCGGCGGAGGTGCTGCGCAGGCCGTCGGACGCGCCGCCGGTGCCGAGGACACCGCTACCGAAGCTGGACAGCAGGTCGTACAGGGGTTGAGCCAGTCCGCTGAGGTCGATCATGCGAGTTCGCCCGCTGCCGATTCGATGGCGGCGGCATTGCCCGTGTCGGTGTCGACGAGGGTGGTCGCGGCGCCGGCCGTTGCGGTGCCCATGCTGGCCATCACGGCCGAGAGTTGGGCGATCGCGGCGACGTGACCGGCCTGGGCGGCGGCGTAGGCGGTGACGAAATCGCCGCCGATGAGTCCCATCACCGGACCGAGCAGAGCCGGGTTCGATGCCACCGATGCGGCCGCCGCCGTGGCGAATTCGGTGGACATGGTTCCGGCGGTCGCACTATAGGCGACGATGCCCTCGGCATCGGCCGACATCTTTACCATCGAACTTCCCCCAATCCTCGAGTTCCCGGGCAGAGTACGTCATTCACATGATTCGACGCACCGGCTCCGCGTTCGGTTCCCTCTTCCGCGAAATTTCCCCAGCGGACGCACCGGAAGCGCGTGGGTGACCCTATCGTTTTTTCATGCGCACCGACACCGTCGACCATCCGCTCGCCGCCACTCTGCTGAGCACGATGCGAGACGCCCGCACCGACAACGCCACCTTCCGCAACGCATTGGCCGACCTCACGGGCATTTTGATGTATGAGGCCCTGCGTGACGCGCCCGTCGTCCGCGAACCGATCAACACGCCGGTCGCCGTCACCGACGGTGTCCGCCTGGCCGCCCCACCGCTGCTCGTCCCGGTCCTGCGCGCGGGTCTCGGCATGGTCTACGCCGCCGCCGATCTCGTGCCCCAGGCCCGCGTCGGTTTCGTCGGCATCGCCCGCGACGAGGAAACCCACCAGCCCGTCCCGTACCTGGAATCCCTGCCGACCGATCTGACCGACCTCCCCGTCTTCGTCCTCGACCCCATGCTCGCCACCGGCGGCTCGATGATCCACACCCTGGAACTCCTGGTCGCCCGCGGCGCCACCGACATCACCGCCGTCTGCGTCGTAGCCGCCCCCGAAGGTGTTGCCGCCCTGGCCGACTCGGGCCTGCCCGTCCGTCTCGTCACCGCCGTCGTCGACGAGAAACTCAACGAACACGCCTACATAGTCCCCGGCCTCGGCGACGCGGGCGACCGCCAATTCGGCCCCCGCTGAAACCGAGTGTCAAGGAAGCTCGAGCGCTCGGCAGAAGTCGGCCAGGCCATCGAGTCTTGCTGTGGCGGCGGCGCGGGCCTTCGGTAGGTCGGCGCTGTCCGTGACCGGGGCGAAGACCTCCAGATAGCACTTCAATTTCGGTTCGGTGCCCGAAGGGCGGACGACGATACGGAAGTCGTCGGCCTCGAAGATCAGTGCGTCCGTGCGCATTCGGCCGCGGACCTGGGCCTGATCGGTGAATTTCACCGGTGTGCCCGCGATCTCGACGGGCGGGTCCGTGCGAAGGGCCGCCGCGAGGGTGGTGGCTGCCGCTTGGTCGGGCAGACGCAGCGACACCTGACCGCCGACGTGGAGGCCGAATTCGACCGCGTAGGAATCGAGTTCGTCGAGGAGGGTGCGGTCCTGCGCCTTCAACAGGGCGACCAGGTCTGCGGCGGCCACCGCGGCGGAGATGCCGTCCTTGTCGCGGACCTTCGACGGGTCGACGCAGTGGCCGATGGCTTCCTCGTAGGCGTACACGAGTCCGTCGCCTGCCCTGGCCAGCCATTTGAAGCCGGTGAGCGTCTCGGCGTAGCGGGCCGAGCGGGCGGGCGCCAGCTTCGAGAGCAGCCGCGAGGAAACGATTGTCGTGGCGACCAGCGGGTCGTCGGCGGCGGTGCGCAGCACGTAATCGGCGAGCAGCACACCGGTTTCGTCGCCGCGCAGCATGCGCCAGCCGTTCGGTCCCGGCACGCCGACGGCACACCGGTCGGCGTCGGGATCCAGGGCGATCGCCACATCGGCGCCCACCCGCTCGGCGAGTGCGAGCAGCAGATCGGCCGCTCCCGGCTCCTCGGGGTTGGGGAATGCGACGGTGGGGAAGTCGGGGTCGGGGGCGAACTGTTCGTCGACCACATGCACGTCGGTGAAGCCCGCGGCGTGCAGCGCCCGCACGGCGAGGTCACCGCCCACACCGTGCATGGCAGTCAGGGCGATCCGCACCTCGGCCCGCGCCCCAGGACCGCCCAGCACACCGGGCAGTTCGGCGACCCGCGCCAGGTACCGGTCGACCAGTTCGGCCCCGGACGGTGAAACAGGCTCCCGCTCAACCGGTTCGACAACCTTCTCGATGTACTGCTCGATCTCGGTATCGGCCGGTGCGATGAGCTGCGAGCCACCGTCGAGATACACCTTGTACCCGTTGTCGGCGGGGGGATTGTGCGAGGCGGTGATCTGCACGCCCGCCACCGCACCCAGCTCACGCACCGCGAACGCCACCACCGGCGTCGGCACGGGCTCGGGCAAGAGGGTCACGGGAAAGCCCGCGGCCGTGAAGATCTCGGCGGTCGCGGTCGCGAATTCGGCGGAACCGTGCCGGGCGTCGCGCCCGACCACCACCGCACCGCCACCGAGACACCGCGCCCGCAACCAGTCGGCCAGGCCGGCGGTCGCCCGCGACACGGTGGTCACGTTCATCCCGTCCGGTCCCTCGCGCAACGGGCCACGCAGGCCCGCGGTCCCGAAGCGCAGCATCTACACCCGCTCCAGGATGCCGCGCAGCAGCTTGCCGAGCCGGGGCGCGGCGGCCTGCCCCTCGGCCAGCACCTCGGCATGCGAGAGATGCTCACCGGTGACCCCGGCGGCCAAGTTGGTGACCAGCGAGATGCCGAGCACGCGCGCCCCACGCGAACGCGCCTCGATCGCCTCGAGCACTGTCGACATGCCGACCAGGTCGGCGCCGAGAGTGGCGAGCATGCGGATCTCGGCGGGCGTCTCGTACTGCGGCCCGAGCAGCCCGGCGTACACGCCTTCACCGAGCGATGGGTCGAGTTCCTTTGCCAGCGTGCGCAATTCGGGGTCCCAGGCGTCGACCAGGTCGACGAAACGCGCCCCTTCCAGCGGGGTGCGCGCGGTGAGGTTCAGGTGGTCGGCGATAAGAACCGGCTCGCCCACCCGCAGCCCGCCCCTGATCCCGCCCGCGGCATTGGTGAGCAGCACGATCTCCGCACCGGCCGCGATCGCCGCCGACACCGGGTGCACCACCTGCTGGGGCGTGTAGCCCTCGTACAGGTGCTGACGGCCCATCAGCAGCAGCACATTGTTGTCGTTGACGGTGACCGAGTGCACCATCCCGCCGTGCCCCTGCGCGCTCGGTCTGCCGAAGCCGGGCAACTCCGGCATGGCGATCGAGGCATGCGGCGCGCCGATCTCGGCCGCGGCCTGCTGCCACCCCGATCCGAGCACCACGGCCACGCGATGACGCGGCACTCCCGTACGTTCGGCGATAGCCTCGGCGGCCTTCTCGGCAAGCATGTGGATAGCTTATGTCCCTGGAGCGCTGGCGCGCTCGAGTCGGCGGCCCCGCAAGTCAACCGCCGCTTCGCGGCGATCCCTCCTCGAGGTCGGGATGTGCGGGGCTGGGGAGGTGTCTACCCGCGAGTAGGAGGGTGTTCCGGCGCGGACTATTCTCCCTGCATGCCGTATTTGGAGCGCTCTGGTGAAGTTTTCGTCCTGTACCTCGGTGACGAGGGGCAGACCGACAACGAGAACCGTTTCTCGCCGGACTGGATCGACGCCTTCCACGCCGAACTCGACAAGGTCGAGGCCTCCGAGGGTGCCGCGGCGCTGGTCACCGTCGCGACCGGCAAGTTCTACAGCAACGGCCTCGACACCGATTGGGTGTTCGCCAACCTGGACAAGATCCACGGTTACCTCGACCGCGTGCACACGCTGTACACCCGTCTGCTGACCTTCCCGATGCCGACCGTCGCCGCGATCAACGGTCACGCCTTCGGCGCGGGCGCCATGCTCGCCTCCGCGCACGACTTCCGGGTGATGCGCGGCGACCGCGGCTTCTGGTCGCTGCCCGAGGTGCACCTCGGCATGCCCTTCACCATCGGCATGAACGCGCTGCTGCAGGGCCGTCTCAGCAACCAGGTGTGTGTGCAGGCGATGACCACCGGTCACCGCTTCGGCGCCGACGAGGCGATCGCCGCGGGCATCGTCGACGCGAAGGCCGACGCCGACCAGGTGCTGCCCACCGCCGTCGCCCGTGCCGCCGCGCTCACCAGCCTGCGCAAGCCGATCACCCCGATCATCAAGACCTCGCTGCACGCGGAGACTCTCGCCGCGCTCGCCACGCCGGTGACCCCGGAGAACCTGCCCTTCGGCAACTGAGGTCCTTCGCCGGTGCGCCCGGGTGGAGCACTGATGCGAGACTGAGTGCATGGCACCCTCGCGTACCGGCGAATTCTCGGCGACCGCAGCCGATACCGCGATCCTCGCGGCTTCGGACGAGCTGATCGGGCTGTCGCACGCCATTCACGCCGAACCCGAACTGGCCTTCGACGAGACCCGAAGCGTCGCCAAGGTTCTCGCCCCGCTACGCGCCCGCGGCTTCGAGGTCACCACCGGAATCGCCGGGCTGCCCACGGCCTTTCGCGCCGTCTACGGCAGCGGCCCGCTCACCGTCGGCATCTGTGCCGAATACGACGCGCTGCCCGAGATCGGGCACGCCTGCGGGCACAACATCATCGCCGCGTCCTCGACCGGCGCGGCGCTCGGCCTGGCCGAGGTGGCCGATCAGCTCGGCCTCACCGTCGTCGTGCTCGGCACGCCCGCCGAGGAGAGCGGCGGCGGCAAAGTACTCATGCTCGAGGCGGGCGCCTTCGACGACATCGCGATGGCGATGATGGTCCACCCCGGCCCGGCCGACATCGTCGGCGCCCGATCGCTGGCGCTGGCCGACCTCGCCGTCACATTCCACGGCCGCGAGGCACACGCGAGCGCCGCGCCGGAACTCGGCCTCAACGCCGGCGACGCGATCACCGTCACCCAGGTTGCTCTCGGCTTGCTGCGCCAGCATCTGCGGCCCGGCCAGCAGCTGCACGGTATAGTGTCCGACGGTGGTGTAGCCCCCAACATCGTGCCCGGACGTGCGGAGTTGCTGTACTACCTTCGCGCTGCCGACGCCGCGTCCCTGGACGACCTGATGCGCCGGGCGAAGGCATGCTTCGCGGCGGGCGCCCTGGCGACCGGCTGCACCCACGACATACGGACGCTCGCGCCCACCTATACCGAGCTCACCCCCGACCCGGTTCTCATCGCTGCCTACCGCGCGCAGATCACCGGTTTGGGACGGGTGCCGATCGCGCCCGAGCTCGAGGTGCTGCGACCGCTCGGGAGCACCGACATGGGCAACGTCACCAACGTGATCCCCGGCATCCATCCGGTGATCGGCATCGACGCCGGTGGCGCGGTGACCCACCAACCGGACTTCGCGGCGGCCGCGGTGAACGCCTCGGCGGATCAGGCCGTGATCGACGGTGCGCTCGCGCTCGCGCGTACCGCTGTCGCGATCGCGCGCGATGAAGTACACAGGGACAGGTTGTTGCAACGTCTGATCGAACGACAGGAGGACATTCGGTGAGTATTTCCGGCCATTCGGGCACCGCACGCGCAGGCGCTGACGCTCTATCGATGGGTGTTGCCACCCCGTCGGTGATGCGTGAGCCCACGGTGTTCCCGACCCGGCCGGTCGCCGAACCAACCATGATGTCGGGAACCGAGATCGTCGACGCATGGCTGGCCGAACACACCGGTGACCTGGTGCAATGGCGCAGGCACATCCACGCCAACCCCGAGTTGTCGCGGGCGGAGTTCGCCACCACCGAGTTCGTCTCCGGCTGGCTCACCAAGGCGGGCCTGACCTGGGAGGTGCTGCCCGGTGGCACCGGACTGATCTGTGATCTCGGACCGTCCGACGGACCGCGCATCGCCCTGCGCGCCGACATAGACGCCCTGCCGATGCAGGAATTCACCGGCCTGAGCTTCGCCTCGACCGTGCCCGGTGTGTCCCACGCCTGCGGCCACGACGCGCACACCACGGTGCTGCTCGGGACCGCGCTCGCACTGGCCGAGGCCGAACACACCCTGCCGGTCGGCGTGCGGTTGATCTTCCAGCCCGCCGAGGAAGTGATGCCCGGCGGCGCGCTCGATGTGGTCGCGGCAGGCGGGATGAACGGTGTGGACCGGATCTTCGCGCTGCACTGCGACCCGCGACTGGAAGTGGGCAAGGTCGGGCTGCGGACCGGGGCGATCACCTCGGCGGCCGACACCGTCGAACTCGTGCTCGACTCACCCGGCGGGCATACGTCGCGGCCGCACCTCACCAGCGACCTGGTGTACGCCATCGGCACCGTCATCACCGGGCTGCCCGGGCTGCTGAGCAGGCGGGTCGATCCGCGCACCAGCACCGTGATGGTGTGGGGCGCGGTGAGCGCGGGCAAGGCACCCAACGCCATCCCGCAGACCGGCATGCTCACCGGAACCGTCCGCACCGGCGACCACCCCACCTGGTTGCTGCTCGAGCCGCTGGTCCGCGAGATCGTCGACAGCCTGCTCGCGCCGACCGGGGTGCGGTACCAGCTCAACTACAAGCGCGGCGTACCCCCGGTGGTCAACGACGCGGCCTCGACCCTGATGTTCGAGAACGCCGTCCTGGCGATCGGATCCGACGCACTGGCCGACACCCCCCAATCGGGTGGCGGCGAGGACTTCTCCTGGTACCTGGAACACGCGCCGGGCGCGATGGCGCGGCTCGGCGTGTGGTCGGGGACCGGCGAGCAACTCGACCTGCATCAGCCGACGTTCGATATCGACGAACGCGCGCTTGCCGTCGGCGTGCGGACACTGACGAATATCGTGCTGCAGGCCTGAGGGGCACTGCGAGGGCGGGGAGTGTGGTAGTTGGCGCACTCCCCGTGCTCGGGGGGTCGGCTCAGGCCGACCCCGGACCCACATTCTTGCTGTTGCGGGTGCGCAAGGCGTGCACGTAGTCCTCGGGTGCGCCCGCCTTCTCGGCGGCATCGGCGATGACACCCAGATAACGCGCCGACGGCAGCCCGCCCTCGTACGCGTCGAGCACGTACAACCAGGCCAGCCGCGACTCGCCCTGGGTGCCGGTGACCCGCAGCCGGATCTTCTTGTGGATGCCGAAGTCGGAGCCCTCCCAGCGGTCGAGGCGTTCCTCGTCCTCCGGGGACACGTCGTAGAGGACGACGAACACCCGGGAGCCCGGATCTTCGACGACGGTGGCCAACGGCCCTTCCCAGCCGATGTCGTCACCGGCGAAGGTCAGGCGCCAACCTTCCAGCCACCCGGTCCCGGACATGGGCGAATGCGGGCAGCGTTCCAGCATCTGCGTGGAGTCCATGTTGGACCCGTAAGCGGCATAGATCGGCACCTGAGGAACTGTAGCCAATAAACCGCGCGGAATTCCTGTCTCCCACCCAGATCGGCTCACGGTCACACTCGGCGGTGACGGCGAACACGCCGAACGTTGTTCACCGAGCCGACCCGGTCGCGTCACGGCGCACCTGAAATGATGGGGCGACAGCGCGGGCGGCCCTCACAAGGGGCGATGCCCGATCAGGCGAGCACAGGAGCGTGACTGGTGGCACGGATTGCGATCATCGGCGGTGGACCGGCGGGTTACGAGGCGGCTCTGGTGGCCGCCCAGCACGGGGCCTCGGTGACCCTGGTCGATGCCGACGGCATCGGCGGCGCCTGTGTGCTGTGGGATTGCGTTCCGTCGAAGACGTTCATCGCCTCCACCGGTCTGCGTACCGATCTGCGCCGCGCCCGCGACCTCGGCATCACCCTGGACGCGAGCCAGGCGAAGGTGAACCTGCCCGAGGTGAACGGCCGCGTGAAGGCGCTCGCCCTCGCCCAGTCCTCCGACATCCGCGCCAAACTGCAGGCCGCAGGCGTGCAGCTGCTGGCCGGGCGCGGTGAATTGGTCGGTCCCGCAGCCGGTTTGGCGCATCGTGTGCGTGCCACCATGGCCGACGGCAGCACCGAGGAATTCGAGGCCGAGGTGGTGCTCATCGCCACCGGCGCCAGCCCGCGGGTGCTGCGCGGCGCCGAACCCGACGGTGAGCGAATCCTCACCTGGCGTCAGCTCTACGACCTCCCGGAACTGCCGGAGACCCTGGTGGTGGTCGGATCCGGTGTCACCGGTGCCGAATTCGTCTCCGCCTACACCGAGATGGGTGTGCGGGTGAAGCTGGTGTCCAGCCGCGACCGCGTGCTCCCCGGCGAGGACGCCGACGCCGCCCTCGTGCTCGAGGAAGCCCTGGCCGAACGCGGTGTGGAACTGGTCAAGCACGCCCGCGCCGACGCCGTGGAGCGCACGGCCGACGGCATCGTGGTGAAGCTGTCCGACGGACGCACCGTCACCGGTACCCACGCCCTGATGACAGTCGGCTCCACCCCGAACACCGCCGACCTCGGTCTCGACCGGGTCGGTATCGAGCTCGACAACGGCTACCTGCGTGTCGACCGCGTGTCGCGCACCTCGGTGCCGGGCATCTACGCGGCGGGCGACTGCACCGGCCTGCTCCCGCTCGCCTCGGTGGCCGCGATGCAGGGCCGGATCGCGATGTACCACGCGCTCGGCGAGGGTGTGAGCCCCATCCGGCTCAAGACCGTCGCCTCGGCGGTGTTCACCCGTCCGGAGATCGCGACCGTCGGGGTGAGCCAGACCGCCATCGACAACGGCGAGGTGCCCGCGCGCACGGTCATGCTGCCGCTCAACACGAATCCGCGCGCGAAGATGTCGGGGCTGCGCCGGGGTTTCGTCAAGATCTTCTGCCGCCCCGCCACCGGTGTGGTGATCGGCGGTGTGGTCGTCGCCCCCATCGCCTCGGAGCTGATCCTGCCGATCGCGCTCGCGGTGCAGAACAACCTCACCGTCACCGACCTCGCGCAGACCTTCTCGGTGTACCCGTCGCTCACCGGATCGGTCACCGAAGCCGGTCGTTTGCTGATGCGCCACGACGACCTGGACTGAGCCCCCACGCCCGATATCCGAAAGCTACTGCCGCGTTGCCTGTCTCGCGCTCATATGGTTGACTCACGGCCGAGGCGCGTTCGAATATGAGCGCGTGGTGGATTGTGGGGGATTCCCTCCGGGAAAGGGATTAGCGAAAAGTGAAGCATCGTAAGCCGAGTCGGGCGCAGCGAGCGATGGCAAGCACGTCGTTGCCCCTGGCCGCCGCCGCGGCCGTGGCGACCCTCCTCGCGGCTCCGGCCGGCGCGGTCCCCAGCGACCAGCCGACCACACCCGCGACTCCGGCTCCTGCGCAGCCGGGCACCGAGACCCCGAGCCAGCAGCCGGGAGAGACGCCGGAGACGGTCACTCCCGAGGAGAAGCAGCCGGAGACCCCGGAGAACGTGAAGCCGGGCGAGTCCAAGCCCACGCCGGCGCAGCCGGGTGTCACCACCCCCGCGCCGGAGGAGCCGGAGCAGGCCAAGCCGACGCCGAGCCAGCCGGGCGTCACCACCACCCCGCGTACCGCGCCGCTGCCGGTGCCGGGTCAGGCCGGTCAGGGCAACCCCGCCCAGCCCGCCGTGAATAACCCGGAGAAGCCGGAAGAGGCCAAGCCGGGCCAGCAGGGCGGCACCCCCGCCCAGCAGACGCCCGCGCAGCCCTCGCAGAACCAGCCCGCCGCCCCGCAGGCGCAGGGCGGTGCCGCCGAAGACGGCCCCGAGACCCTGGTGCAGGAGCCGCAGGAAGCGCAGGAGCCCGCCTGGCAGGCGCCGCGCCTGGCCAACGCGCCCGCCGCGCCGGTCGTCGAGATGGAAGGCCCGCACCAGGAAGTCGGCGTCACCGTCGACGGCGGCTCGCTGCTGCCGGGTGTGCTGGCCAACACCCACCACTACAACAACGCTTCCGGTTACGTCGGCACCATCGGCTACCGCACGCCGGGTGGCGGCTTCGGTGACGCCGGTGTGGCGGTCGAGTACGTCGGCGAGAACTCGGTGAAGGTCACCACCTTCAACGGTGGCGACGGCCGCCCCGACAACACCATGGTCACCGTTCTCGACACCACTCAGGCCAACCTGGCCAAGGCGGCGGTCGAGAACTGGATCAAGGCTCAGCCGGGCGGTGCCGCCGCGATGGAACAGGCCGCGAAGGCTACACTTCCGGTGCCGGGGGAGCTGCTGCAGACGATCAACGTCGCGGGTGTCACCACTCAGTGGGGTGGCTCGCTCCAGTACTGACACGCAGTACGTCGTGTGGGGCGGTCGGATGGCGACCGCCCCACACGTGTGTCCTGGGGAAAGGATGGGACTGTGGCCACCGAGGATGACGAGAACGAGCGCGGCCGTAACCGGCCCGCGAGTGAATTCGGTCCTCCCGTAGGCGATTTCGGGCCGCCGGTCGACGACGCCGGTTTCGGTGGACCGCTCGCCGTGCCGCCGCCCGCTCCGCCGGGACCGCTGCCGGAGGTCGGTTGGCGACCCGCGCAGCCGGGCTCCGCGCCCGCGCCCGGGCCGTTCGGTGCGCCGGTGGGTGCGCCGATGCCCCCGGCCGGACCCGTTCCGCCCGCCGCTCCTGGTCCTGTGCCTCCCGCTGGGAGCGTTCCGCCGAATGGAACTGTTCCGCCGCGCGGGTCCGATCCTGTTGTGCCACCGCGTCGTTCGGCTCCTACATCGGTCTTCGGCGATGCCGTGTCGACGCCGCCGCCCACGAGTCCGCCTACGCCGCCTCGTTCTTCGGCGCCGACCTCCGTTTTCGGTGGGGCCACACCGCCACCCACGAATCCTGTTGCGCCGCCGCGTCGTTCGCCGTTCGGCGATGCTGTCGCGACACCGCCGCCCGCACGACCCGCCCCGCCCGCCGACCCGACGGTGCGTTTCGGTGCCGACGCTCCCGCTGCCGGTAGCTCGGTGTTCGGTGATTCGGTGCCGGTGACTTCCGGGAAGGAAGAGACCGAGGTCATCCGGCGCAACTCCGCGCCGCGCCAGCAGCGGGTCTCCGAGCCCGAACGCGCCCCCGAACCGCCGCGCGCACCGGCCAAGGACAACGACGCCGAGGACCGGGCCTGGTGGAACAGCCCCGACGACGACGGCGGCGTCCCCAAGCCGCCCGAACCCGGCCTGTCCTGGGCCGACGACCCCATCGCCCGCAGGCTCGCCCCGAAGACGCCGGCCGCGCCGGTCGTCGAGAAGTCCGAGCCCGACAACCGGATGCGCTGGATCATCGGCGGTGTGGTGGCCGCGGTCCTGCTCGTCGTCGCGCTGGTGCTGACCATCGGGCTGGTCAAGCGTGGCGGTGGCGAGGATCCCGGGCCCACCGCGGCGCCGGTCACCTCCGCCGCGGGTGCCGAATGCCGGACGATCGCCGACGAGGGTCTCACCGTCGGCAACGGCCCGGGCGACACGTCTTCGGGCGCCCGGGCGATCCTCGGCTTCCAGTACGCCTTCTATGTCGAACGCTCCGGTACGCGGGTGCGTGAGTTCGTCGCGCCCGACGGGGTGACCATCTCGCCCGCCGATGTCATCCAGAAGGCGATCGACGATCAGATCCCGAGGGGTACCACGCACTGTGTGAAGGTGCGCGAGACCGGCGTCGGCGTCTATGACGTGGAGCTGCGTGAGTGGCATCCCGACCGTACGTCGGTGGTCTACAAGCAGGAGATCGTCACCTCGCTGACCGACGGGAAGTGGCAGGTCAAGTCCATCACTGCCCTCCCGTAGTCCCATTATCTGGGACAACAATTTCATATTCTGGTGAATGCTGTGCGATCGTTGGTCATCGCGTCCCCTGGCGTTCCCGGAGGTTTCCATGTCGCTGACCAGTCCAGCATTGGCGGGCAAGCTCGCCGGTTTGCAGAGTTCGGCGATCAGGGACCTGCTCAAACTCACCGCGCGGCCGGAGATCATCAGCCTTGCCGGTGGTCTGCCCGATGCGGCACTGATGCCGGGCGAGCGGATCGCCGCCGCGGCTGAGGCGGCACTGCGTGATCCGGCCGTGTTGCAGTACACGGAGTCGCCCGGCTGGCCCGCGCTGCGTGCGGTGATCGCCGAGTGCGAGTCGGCCAAGATCGGCCGGTCGGTGCCGGTCGGCGAGGTGTTCATCACCCACGGTTCGCAGCAGGCGTTGTCGCTGCTGGCCGAGGTGCTGCTCGATCCCGGCGCGTTGGTCGTGGTGGAGGACCCGGCGTATGTCGGTGCGCTGCAGGTGTTCCGGGCGGCCGGTGCGCGCATCGTCGCCGTGCCGCTCGACGCCGACGGGCTACGTGTCGACGTGCTGGAGGAGCTGCTGGCCGCCGGTGAGCGTCCGGCCGTCGTCCACACCGTCGCCAACTTCCACAACCCCGGTGGGGTCACCCTCGCGCCCGAGCGCCGTCGTCGCCTGGCGGAACTCGCTGAGGCACACGGCTTCTGGGTGATCGAAGACGATCCCTACGGCGAACTCTGGTTCGACGAGCCCGCCCCGGCGCCGGTCGCCTCCTACTCACCCCAGGTGATCCGCCTGTCCAGCGTGTCCAAGATCCTGGCCCCCGCCCTGCGCGTCGGCTGGCTGATCGCCCCCGAAAAGGTCTGTCGTGCGGTCGAACTCCTCAAGCAGGGCGCCGACCTGTGCGGTTCGGCCCTCACCCACCAGATCACCACCGACCTGCTCGCCGACACCGACTGGCTCACCACCCACGTCGACACCGTCCGCGCCGCCTACGGCACCCGCGCCCGCGCCCTCGTCACCGCCCTGCGCACCACTTTCGCCGACCGCGTCCGCTGCACCGACCCGACCGGCGGCATGTTCATCTGGGCCGATTTCACCGACGGCACGAACGCCTCAACCCTCCTCCCCGCCGCCCTGGAAGCAGGCGTCGCCTACGTCCCCGGTGCCGCCTTCGCCGTCATTGACGCCTACCAGGCCTCCATGCGCCTCTGCTTCACCACCTCCGACGAAACCACCCTCACCGAAGCGATCAACCGCCTGGCAAAAGCAGCCACGACCAGCGTCTGCTGAAGCCGTGTTCGAAATGCGAGCACGAAGATCAGCGTTTTGCGATTGCGCTGCTCAGTAGGTGTTTTTTCGGTCGGCTCGGTGGCGTGAATGCGAGTTGGCAGCGGGTATTCGGGGCCGGATCCTGTGCGTATGGAGTATTCGAGTTATGTGAAGTTCCTGCCGGTTCGGTATCGGGAGGCGGTGGTCGAGCCGCAGTCGACGTGGTGGGCGTGGCGCGGGCGCAGGGTGCATGTGGCCAGGGCGGAGCGTGGGGACGCGGCTGTTCGGGTGTTGGCGTTGCACGGGGCGGGCGGGCATGCGGGGTTGGTGTGGCCGCTGCTCGGAATCGCTGCGGGGGAGGGTGTTTCGGTCGCGGCGCTGGATCTTCCGCTCTACGGCGACACCGTCGAGCCGAAGCCCGCGTCGGTGCGGTATCGCGACTGGGTCGAGTTGGTGAGCGAGTTCGTCTGTGCTGAAACCGAATCCGACAGCAGGCCGCTCGTGCTGTTCGGTGCGAGTATCGGTGGGATGCTCGCGTACGAGGTGGCGGCGCGGACCGGGCGGGTCGCGCATGTGGTGGCGACTTGCCTGCTCGATCCCGGTGACCCGGCCGCCCGTAGGGCAGCCGCTCGCTGGAAGGTGTTGGGCGCGTTGCCGCGCGGTGTGCTCTCGGGAGCGGGGCGGGTAGCGGGCGGTGTGCGCGTGCCGGTCCGGTGGATGGTGGATATGGCGAACATGAGTCTGGACCAGGAACTGTCGCGGCACTGTGGCAACGACCCGAGAGGCGGCGGCGTGTGGATCCCCGTCGGATTTCTCACGAACTTCCTCTTGTTCGAGCACACACCTCCACAGGACTATCAGGGTTCGCCGGTGACGCTGGTCCAGCCGGCGGCGGATCGGTGGACGCCGCCGGAGCTGAGCGTGCGGTTCCTCGACCGGATCGCCGCCGACACGAAAGCGGTGTTGCTCGAGGGATGTGGTCACTTCCCCATAGAGGAGCCGGGGCTGACGCAGCTGGCCGACACCTTGCGGGAGGTCATCGGCTCGGTCCGCCCGCTCTGACCAGCCGGGGCCGGGCCGTCCACTGCCCGTTCATCCCTCGGGCAGCAACTGCCGCGCCAGTACCAGCAGCGCATCCGCATCGACGGTGTGCCGCGTCATGACGCGATGCACCTGAGTGTCGACGGCGTGGACCAGGGTCCGAGCGGTGAGCTGCGGATCGGTTCCGCCGCGCCCGCATCGCCGCAGATGGAACTCCACCTCGGCGACGAGGTAGTCCTCGAAGGCCCGCACCGCCTCCCATTCCGCGGGCAGCCGCAACGCGACGCGGTGCATGAGGGCGTGCAGGGCAGGCCGGTCGCGATGCAGGTCGGCGACGGCCGTCACGATCGTACGCAGCGTCTCGTCGAAGGGTGGCTCCTCGGACCGCAACCGCGCGAACACCTCGCCGAGTCCCGTCCCGGCAGCGAGGAAGTGGCGCTCGGCCAAGGCGCGCAGCATCGCCGTCTTGTTCGGAAAGTACTGGTACAGCGTGCCGATCGAGACGCCTGCCCGCTCGGCGATCCGGTTGGTCGTTGCCGCCGCACCCTCGCGGGAGAACACCTGGGCGGCGGCCTCGAGCAGCGTTTCCACGGTCTCGCGCGCCCGGCGTTGACGAGGCAGTTTGCGGGGGCGGTCGTCCATGTTCAGGACCAGTTGTAGGTGCGTTCCACGGCCTTGTTCCATTCCGAACAGCGTTGGGTGCGTTCGGATTCGGTCATATCGGGGGTCCAGGTGTGGTCGGCGATCCAGTTGTCGCGCAGGTCGTCGAGGTTGGACCAGTAGCCGACGGCCAGGCCCGCGGCGTAGGCGGCGCCGAGGGCGGTGGTTTCGCGGACTACCGGGCGGACCACGGGGACGTCGAGGATGTCGGCCTGGAATTGCATGAGCAGGTCGTTGCCGGTCATGCCGCCGTCGACCTTGAGAGTGGTCAGTTCAAGGTCGAGGTGCTGTGCGGCGGCGTCGGCGCGCATGGCGTCGACCACCTCGCGGGTCTGGAATGCGGTGGATTCCAGTGCGGCCCTTGCCAGATGGGCCTTGGTGACGAAGCGGGTGAGGCCCGCGATGACACCTCGGGCGTCGGGCCGCCAGCGCGGGGCGAACAGGCCGGAGAAGGCCGGGACGAAGTAGGCGCCGCCGTTGTCGGGGACCGTGCGGGCCAGGGTTTCCACTTCGGCGGCGGAGGAGATGATGCCGAGGTTGTCGCGCAACCACTGCACCAGCGAACCGGTGACCGCGATGGACCCTTCCAGCGCGTAGACAGCGGGGGTGTCACCGATCTGGTAGCAGGCGGTGGTGAGCAACCCGTGCTTGCTGAAAACCGGCGTCGTCCCGGTATTGAGCAGCATGAAATTGCCTGTGCCGTAGGTGTTCTTGGCCTCGCCGGGTGACAGGCACGCCTGCCCGAAGGTGGCGGCCTGCTGGTCGCCGAGAATGCCCGCCACGGGTGCGCCGGCGAAGGGCCCGGCGGTGATCTCCGCGTACACCTCCGAAGAACTGCGGATTTCCGGCAGCATCGACATCGGCACGTCGAATTCCGCGCAGATCTGCGAATCCCATTGCAACGTGCGCAGATCCATCAGCATCGTGCGCGAGGCATTGGTGACGTCGGTGCGGTGCTCACCGGTGAGATTCCACAGCACCCAGGTATCCATCGTGCCGAAACACAGGTCACCCGCCTGTGCCTTCTCCCGTGCGCCCTCGACATTGTCGAGGATCCAGCGCAGCTTCGGACCGGCGAAATAGGTCGACAGCGGCAGCCCGGTGCGGTCGGCGTACCGCGACGGACCCTGCTCGCCACCGAGCTCGGTGCACAGCTGATCGGTGCGGGTGTCCTGCCAGACGATGGCGTTGTACACCGGTTCGCCGGTGGTCCGGTCCCACACGACGGTGGTCTCGCGCTGGTTGGTGATGCCGATGGCGGCCAGGTCGCCCGCCGAGCAGCCACTGTTGCCCAGCGCGGCGCCGAGCACCCATTCCGTATTGCGCCACACCTCGACCGGATCGTGCTCCACCCAACCGGGCTTGGGAAAGATCTGCCGATGTTCGCGTTGCGCGGTCCCGACGATCCGGCCCTGCCGGTCGAAGACGATGCACCTACTCGAAGTCGTGCCCTGATCGATGGCGGCCACATAGCGACGCATTCAGGCAGGCTACCCAACCACGCGGTCGTCGTAGCAAGCTTTGTCGCCGACGACGAGCGGGAATCGCCCGGTTGGGCGCGGGTACCGAATTTCGGCCACGCGCCTCGCCGGGTTCGTCCCACACGCCGGGTGGGCACTACGTTTAGCCTGTAGGCGGCGCCGGGATGTGCCCGGCGTCTGCACCCAACTGTCGGCTGGGACCGGCCGTTCACGGTCGGCGGCGAGGAGTCGAGCATGTCGCAGACACCGGAGTTTCCGTTTCTGAACCCTGGTGAGTTGGTCGCCGGCGGAAAACGGGACCGGCTCGGCCCCGGCGAGCTCGGGCCCGAACACCGGCGCACCGCCTGGGAGCGCCTCGGCAAGGACCGGTTCGACGCGCTGGTCATCGGCGGCGGCGTGGTCGGCGCCGGAATCGCGCTCGACGCGGCGACCCGTGGCCTGTCGGTCGCCCTCGTGGAGGCGCGTGACCTCGCCTCGGGCACCTCGAGCCGGTCGTCGAAGATGTTCCACGGCGGTCTGCGCTACCTAGAGCAGCTCGAGTTCGGGTTGGTGCGCGAGGCGCTCAAGGAGCGCGAGCTGGCGTTGTCGACGCTGGCGCCGCACCTGGTGAAGCCGCTGCGGTTCCTCTACCCGCTCACCCACCGGGTGTGGGAACGGCCGTACGTGGCCGCGGGCCTGACCCTCTACGACACCATGGGTGGCGCGAAATCCGTTCCGGGACAGCATCATCTGACCCGACACGGTGCGCTGCGGCTGGCACCCGGCCTGCGCCGTGACGCCCTGATCGGCGGTGTCACCTACTACGACACCGTCGTCGACGACGCCCGCCACACCATGACCGTCGCCCGCACCGCCGCCCACTACGGTGCCGTTATCCGTACGTCCACCCAGGTGGTGGGGCTGCTGCGGGAGGCCGACCGTGTGGTCGGGGCGAAGCTGCGCGACACCGAGGACGGTCGGACCGCCGAGGTGCGCGCGAGCGTGGTCATCAATGCGACGGGCGTGTGGACCGACGAGGTGCAGGGCCTGTCGCATCAGCGCGGCCGATTCCATGTGCGAGCGTCCAAGGGTGTGCACATCGTCGTTCCGCGCGACCGGATCGTCAGCGACGCGGCGATCATCCTGCGCACCGCCACCTCGGTGCTGTTCGTCATTCCGTGGGGTGCGCACTGGATCGTCGGCACCACCGACACCGACTGGAATCTCGATCTCGCGCATCCCGCCGCGACCAAGGCCGACATCGACTACCTGCTCGACCGGGTGAACGAGGTGCTGGTCACGCCGCTCACCCACGCCGACATCGACGGCGTGTACGCGGGCCTGCGACCGCTGTTGGCGGGAGAGAGCGACGAGACGTCGAAGCTGTCGCGTGAGCACGCCGTTGCCCGGGTGGCGCCCGGCCTGGTGAGTATCGCGGGCGGCAAGTACACCACCTACCGGGTGATGGCGTCCGATGCGATGGACGAAGCGGCACAGGACATTCCGGCCCGCGTGTCGCCGTCGATCACCGAGAAGGTGGCGCTGCTCGGCGCCGACGGGTACTTCGCGCTGGTGAACCAGACCGTGCAACTGGCCGAGCACTACGGCGTCCACCCGTACCGGATGACCCACCTGCTCGACCGCTACGGTTCGGTCGTCGACGAGGTGCTCGCCATGGCCGAGGGCAAACCCGAACTGCTGCAACCGATTACCGACGCTCCCGCCTACCTGCAGGTGGAGGCGGTGTACGCGGTCGCCGCGGAGGGTGCCCTGCACCTCGACGACATCCTGGCCCGGCGCACCCGTATCTCCATCGAATACCCCGACCGGGGCGCCAACTGTGCCGAGCAGGTCGCGCACCTGGTGGCGCCGGTTCTCGGCTGGGACGACGACGACATCGAGCGTGAGGTGTCGACCTATCAGGCGCGGGTGCGCGCGGAGATCGAATCGCAGACCCAGCCGGACGACAAATCGGCCGACGCCCTGCGGGTCGCCGCGCCGGAGCCGCGTCCGCAGCTGCTGGAACCGGTCCCGCAGGACCGCTGATCCTCAGACCGGGTCGATGCGCGCCTTCAGCAAGCAGAAGTAGTTGTCCTCGGGATCGGCCAGCACGTGCCACTGCTCATCGCCGGTCTGGCCGATATCCGCGGGACGTGCGCCGAGTTCGAGCAGGCGCGCGAGTTCGGCGGCCTGATCGCGGTCGGTGGGGTTGACGTCGATGTGCAGGCGGGCCTTGCCGGGCGTGGGGTTGTCGGTGGGGCTGAGGATGATCGTCGGCTGCGGGCCGCCGAAGCCTTCGCGTGGCCCGATTTCCATGCTGCCGTCGTCGTCGCGATCGAGCACGACGTAATCGAGTACCGCGCACCAGAACTGGGCGAGTGTCTCGGGCTCGCGGCACTCGAGCACGAGTTCACCGATCCGACATGCCATTGCGAAACCTGCTCTCTACCTGGTGAACTGCCGGGAAGTTAGCGCCGGGAACGATTCTGGCGAGCGTATCGGACCATGGCGGTGTCGGCGAGCTGTTTTCAGGGAACCGGCTGGCAGCGCGGACAGAAATAGATGCCACGTTCGCGCTGGGTGATGCGGTCGGCGGGGTCGTCCTCCCCGAGGAGTTGGGAGGCGATGGCGGTGCCGCAGCGCGGACACGGTCGACGGGTGCGCCCGTAGACCATCGGTCGCCAGGGTGGTTCGTGCGCGGCCTTGCCGAGAACCCGGTGTGACTCGTCGACGAGGGCGGGGAGATCGGCGATGTCGCCGACGGGCGTGGCCGGGTGGACGCGGCGAAGGAAGCAGATCTCGCTGCGGTAGATATTGCCGATGCCCGCCAGGTTGCGCTGGTCGAGCAGGGCGAGGCCGATGGGGCGGCGCGGATACCCGGACAGGCGCCGTAATGCCTCGGCGGCGTCCCAGCCGGGTCCGAGCAGGTCGGGGCCGAGGTGGTCGATGACGGTGTGTTCCTCGGCGCGCGGCAGGACTTGCACTTTTCCGAGTGAGAAGCCGACGGCCTCGACCTCCTCGGTGGCGAGCACGAGTCTGGCGGTGACCCGCGGTTTGGTCCAGCGTTGGCCGCAGTGGAACACCCGCCACTCGCCCTCCATTTTCAGGTGGGTGTGGATGCTCACCCGTTCGGTGCGTACGAACAGGTGCTTGCCGTAGCTGGCGACCTCGTCGACGACCGCACCGACCAGGTCGACGGTGGCGTAGCGCGGCACACGGAAGTCGCTGCGGGTCAGGGTTTTTCCGGCCAGTGCGGTGCGTAGCCGTTCGGCGGTGCGGAAAACGGTGTCGCCCTCGGGCATCGGCTACACCTGCCTGCGCAGTCGGAGTCCGCGTGGGGTCATCGAGAAGCCCGCCTCGACGAGGACGTCGACGAAGGTGTGGCCGTGCACGGTTTCGCCGTTGATCTTGTCGATCACCAGGCCGTCGACCCGGCGGTCGGTGACCAGTCGCGCCAAGGCGACGGCCGCTGTGCGGCGCAGGCCGATGTCCTCGGTGAAGCTGAGCAGGGTCTTGCCGCCGCGCTCCACATAGAGCACCAGTTCGCCGCCGACCAGTACCACCAGCGCCCCCGCTTTGCGGCCCGGCCGGTGACCGCTGTCGGCATCGCCCTTGGGCCACGGCAGGGCGGCGCCGTAGGGGTTGGCCGGGTCGCAGGCGGCCAGAGCCACGGCGACGCCTACCCGGTTGTTGTCACGGTCGGTGTCGAAGGAACGTAATCGGTCGACGGTGTCGGTGGTGGAGAACTGCGCGCCACCGAGGGTGTCGACGAAATAGCCGCGCCTGCACCGGCCACGGTCCTCGAACTCGGTGAGCACCCGGTACATCAGCGCGAACCCGCCCGGCACGCCTTCGTTTTGTACGGAGCCGCGTGTCAGCACGCCGTACCGCTCGATGAGTTGATCGGCCGTGGCGTGTGCGCGAACGGTGTTGTCGCGCACCCGTTCCGGGAGGATCGACCACCTGCCTGCCAGGTTCGGTGGGCCGGACCGGGTCGGCATGGACGGGCGGGGGAGGTACGCGCGGGCCCGGGGAGCGCGGCGCGGGGTCCGGTGCGCGGTGGTGCTGCGCGCGGTGCCGGACAGGAGTGCGCGCACCGGGGCGAAGGTGTCGCCGGAAACGTAACCGGCCCAGACCAGCTGCCACAGGGCTTCGCCGACCGCTTTGTCGTCGAGCAGGCCGGTCGCATCCGACAGTTGCCGGAAGAAATACGCACCGCCGCCACTGAGGTTCGCCGGGAGTCGACGCCCTTCGCCGCCGATGGCACCGGGTCGGTCCAGATCTATCACCTCGGCCTCGGTGCTGTCGGTCGGTTCACCGCGCCCGGATCGTAGGCGGGGCTCGATATCGGCGCCGAGAGCCAGGAGCAGGTCCAGCTGAATGTCGGTGGGGTCGATGTCGTCGGGTGGCGGCAGGGTGACCGGGGCCTGCTCGGCCAGGTGCAGGGCGATCCAGCCGTCGCGGGCGGTGATGGCACCGTGCCCCGACCAGATCACCTCGCCGGTGGCCATGAGTTCGTCGAGCATGGCGGGGGAGTAGTCGCGCACCCGCATCGGCAGGATCAGCGACTCCCACGCCGAGGCCGGAACGGGCACGCCCGCGAGCTGTTCCACCACCGTGGCCACACCGTCGATGCCGCGCAACTCGCCCGAACCGACGTGTTGCCAGGCAGGCAGGAAGCGAGCGAATGCCGCAGTGGCGACCGGCTCGACCTCATGCCGCGCCGCCGCCAGCGACCGACGCCGCAACCGCCGCAACACCTGCGCGTCACACCACTCACCACCGGCCGCACCGGGCGTGAATTCACCCTCCACAACGCGCTTTTCCGCGAGCAACCGATGCAAGGCGGTGACCGCGACCGCCGTACCCAGGCCGAATCGCTCGGCAACGGCCACGGTCGTGAACGGCGCGTGCGTGCGCGCATACCGCCCGACAAGATCGCCCAGCGGATCCGGCACCGGCTCGATGAACGCCGCAGGCACCCCGATCGGCAACGGCACCCCCAGCGCATCACGCAACCGAGCCGCGTCCTCCACCGCGACCCACCACGTGCGCCCCGCGAACGAAACTTCCAGGGCCCGCCGCGAATCCCGCAGTTCGGCGAACCACGCCGGGGCATCGGAGTCCAGGAGCATCTGCGACTCATCACCGCCCACTGACGCACCTCCGTCGGCAGCCGCAACGCCTACGACCGATACATCGCTGCCGAGCGACCCGGCGCCCACGGACGACTGATCGTGGCCTGCTGGCGAACTGCCATCGGCCGAGGGCTTACTTCGGGTCGACACCCCGCTGCCAGCCAGAGGTGCTAGGTCGTCGGCCGCGGCATAGCGAGCAGCGGTCGCGGTTCCGGGGCGGGGTACGCAGCGGGCGGCGGCTTCTGCGGGCGTGAGGGGGCCGAGGAGGCGGAGCAGGTCGGCCAGGCCTTCGGCGTCGCGGGCGTGGCGTTCGGGGGTGAGGCGTTGGAGTTCGCGTTCGGTGAGGTCGAGGACCGCTGGGTCGAGGAGTTCGCGGAGTTCGACGCGGCCCAGGAGTTCGGCGAGCAGACTCGAGTCGAGGGCGAGGGCGGCGGCGCGCCGCTCGGCCAGCGGGCTGTCGCCGTCGTAGAGGAACTGGCCGATGTAGGAGAACAGCAGGGCGTTGGCGAACGGTGACGGGGTGGCGGTCTCCACCTCGACCAGGCGGATCTCCCGGCGTGCCACCCGCGTGAGCAGGTCGCGCAAGGCGGGCAGGTCGTACACATCGCGCAGGCATTCGCGCACGGTTTCCAGCAGGATCGGAAACTGCGGGAATTTCCTTGCCACGTCGAGCAATTGGGCCGATCGTTGCCGCTGCTGCCACAGCGGGGCCCGCTTGCCCGGGTCGCGGCGCGGCAACAGCAGCGCGCGGGCGGCGCACTCGCGGAACCGGGACGCGAACAGCGCCGAACCACCGACCTGCTCGGTGACGATGTCGTCGATCTCGTCGGGTTCGAACGCGAACAGCTCGGCACCCGGCGGCTGATCCGTGGTGTCGGGCAACCGTACGACAATGCCGTCGTCGGACGCGGTGGGCGCCGCATCGATGCCGAATTGCTCCTGCAAACGCGCGCCGACGGCCAGCGCCCACGGTGCGTGCACCGGCGTGCCGTAGGGCGAGTGCAGCACGAGCCGCCAATCACCGAGTTCGTCCCGGAACCGCTCGACTACGAGCGTCCGATCGGTAGGCAATTGCCCTGTCGCCGTGCGCTGTTCGTCGAGCAGCCCGACAAGATTGGCCGTCGCGTTCTGATCCAGCCCAGCGGTCCGCACCAACTCCTCGAGCCGCGCCGCGGGCTTGCTCAGCTCGGCGCCCGCCGGTGCCGCACTGCGTGATCGGGCCGTGCCGGACTCGCCACCGCGCGGCTCGGCCCCGCTCGATTGGGCGCCGCTCGATCTTCCCTGGTCCGCCGCCTCCCTCTTCACCAGCGCGGGCTCGACACCAACCGTTTGCTCGTCGTCCGACGCCGTGCCCGTGGCAGCCATCTGAGCTGTCCTGTCGAGACGCGGGGATCGCACGACGTACGACCCGATCGACGACGGAACCTCTTGTCCGGCAACGGTATCCGCAGTCGCGAATGCCTTGCCGCGCGCCAGGGTGTCCATACCGGCGACGATCCGGGTCAGTTCCTCGGCCGGAACCTGCCCGGCCGTCCGTACGAATTCGCCGAGCGCCGCACCGAGCTCGGCCGGCCGGCCCAGCCCGTCGCCATGCCAGAACGGCAAGCGGCCGGGCAGCCCGAACGCGGGCGACACCAGCACCCGGTCGAAGGTGATCTCCTCGATCCGCCAACTCGTCGCACCGAGCGCGAACACATCACCGACGCGGGACTCGTAGACCATCTCCTCGTCGAGTTCACCTACACGGGAAGCCTTCTCACCCACCATGAACACCGCGAACATCCCGCGATCGGGAATCGCCCCACCCGAGGTGACCGCCAGGCGTTGCGCACCGGGGCGGCCGGTCAGCGTGCCCGCGTCGCGATCCCACACCACGCGTGGCCGCAGCTCGGCGAACTCGTCGGACGGATACCGGCCGGCGAGCAGATCGAGCACGGATTCATAGGCCGAGCGGGGCAGCTGCGCGTAGCTTCCGGTCGACCGGACGACATCGAACCAGGCGTCGACATCGAGCGGTTCCAGCGCGCACGCGGCGACGGTCTGCTGGGCGAGGATGTCGAGCGGATGCGCGGGGATCTGGAGCAGTTCGATCTGCCCGGACAGCATGCGCTGGGCGGCGACGGTGCAATGGATGACATCCGTGCGGTGCTTGGGAAACAGCACACCCCGCGAGATCTCGCCCACCTGGTGCCCGGCCCGTCCGACCCGTTGCAACCCACTCGCCACCGACGGCGGCGCTTCCACCTGCACGACCAGGTCGACCGCACCCATGTCGATGCCCAGCTCGAGACTGCTCGTGGCAACCACGCACCGCAGCCGGCCGGTCTTGAGGTCGTCCTCGATGATCGCCCGCTGCTCCTTGCTCACCGACCCGTGATGGGCGCGCGCCAGCAGGTGTTCGGCACCGTGGATCACCTCGGTGGACGGCCCGAGCTGGGCCGGCGGGGCGTGCTCGGTCTCGACCGGTTCGCCGAGCTTGGCGGCGTAGGCCTCGTTGAGCCGGGCGGTCAACCGTTCGGCCAGGCGCCGCGAGTTCGCGAACACGATCGAGGACCGATGCTCGAGCACCAGGTCGACGATGGCCTCGTCGACATGTGGCCAGATCGAACCCGGCTGGTCGGAGTCGCCGCCGGGATCGGTCATATCCGCCACCGGCACCCGAACCGACAGGTCGAAGGTCTTCGGTGCGGGTGGCCGAACGATGGTGATCGGCGCGTCGCCGACGAGGAACCGCCCGACCTCCTCGGGCGGGCGGACGGTGGCCGACAGCCCGATGCGCTGCGCGGGCCGTTCGGTGAGCTGATCGAGCCGGGCCAGCGACAACGCCAGGTGCGCACCGCGTTTGGAGCCGGCGATGGCGTGCACTTCGTCGACGATCACCGTCTCGACCTCGGCGAGCGTTTCGCGGGCCGCGGAGGTGAGCATCAGGAACAGTGATTCGGGTGTGGTGATGAGAATGTCGGGTGGGGTGCGCTGCATCGCCCGGCGCTGTGCGGGGGTGGTGTCACCGGATCGCACGCCGACCGAGATCTCCGGCGGGTCGAGCCCCAGCCGCTTCGCCGTCTGGGTGACCCCGACCAGCGGGGCACGCAGGTTCCGCTCCACGTC
This sequence comes from Nocardia sp. NPDC023733, assembly GCF_040639775.1. Taxonomy (NCBI): domain Bacteria; kingdom Bacillati; phylum Actinomycetota; class Actinomycetes; order Mycobacteriales; family Nocardiaceae; genus Nocardia; species Nocardia sp. NPDC023733. The sequence continues at coordinate 275,663 of NZ_JBFAAN010000005.1, forward strand.
CACGGCCAGTGCTTTCAGCGGTGAGACGTAGAGCACGGACGTTCCTCGGCGGGTGCCGGGTTCGGCGGGCCCACGCTGGGCGAGCTGGTCGATCGCCCACAGGAACGCCGACAGCGTCTTGCCCGAGCCGGTCGGTGCGACGACAAGGGTGTGCTGCCCGTCGGCGATGGCCTGCCACGCGCCGAGCTGAGCCGACGTCGCCTCGGGGAAGGCACCGTCGAACCATTGCGCGGTAGCGGGGGAGAACCGGTCCATGAGATTCAGTGTGCACCCACCCACCGACAGGTTCCGCGATCCGCGCGCCGCCCGCGACCAGCGTCGATGCCACAGTCGAGGAAGATTCCCCGGTCGAGCCGGGGTGAGGGGTGTGGCTCGGAACACGTCCGCCGTACCCTGGTCCATCGTGCAAACGGTGCTGAGAGTCGACCTCGTCGGCCACGGCCTCACCGAGGCGGTGCGCAAGGCGCGTTTCCCGGTCGACGAATCCCTGGACAAGGCGGGCCTCGCGGAGCTGGATACGTGCTCGCCGCTCACCGGAGCGCAGGTGCGGACGGGCCCGGAACGACGGGTGCGTGAGACCGCCGAGGCGCTCGGGCTGGTGGGCGAGCGGGACGAGCGACTACGTGACCTGGACGCGGGTGCGTGGCGGGGTACCGAGATGGGCAGGCTGCCGCAGGATCAGCTGTTCACCTGGCTCACCGATCCGGAATTCCGTGGACACGGTGGTGAGTCGGTGACCGACCTGGTGGCGCGGGTGCGCTTCTGGCTGGCCGAGATCGCTTCGGCGGGTCTGGATACCGTCGCGGTGACGCATCCGTCGGTGATCCGCGCGGCGCTGCTGGTCGTCCTCGACGCACCACCGAAGTCCTTCTGGCGCCTCGATGTGCAGCCCGCGAGCGTCACCCGGCTGCATTTTCGCGGCAATTGGACGTTGCGATTGGGATGAACGACGAAAGCCCCGGAGTCGAAACTCCGGGGCTTTCGGGTGGTAGCGGGAACAGGATTTGAACCTGCGACCTCTGGGTTATGAGCCCAGCGAGCTACCGAGCTGCTCCATCCCGCGTTGCATTCACTACTGTACACGCGGGGTGGCCGAAGGCGAAATCGCCGCTGTGATCAGCCGAAATGGATGCCCTGGGCGAGTGGGAGTTCGGTGGAGTAGTTGATCGTGTTGGTCGCCCGGCGCATGTAGGCCTTCCAGGAGTCGGACCCGGATTCGCGCCCGCCGCCGGTGTTCTTCTCGCCGCCGAACGCCCCACCGATCTCCGCGCCGGAGGTGCCGATGTTGACATTGGCGATGCCGCAATCGGATCCGGCGACGAACTGTTCGGCCTCGCGCTGGTCGAGTGTGAAGATGGCCGAGGAAAGGCCCTGGGTCACACCGTTGTTCAGCGCGATGGCGTCGTCGAGGTCGTCGTAGGTGAGCACGTACAGGATCGGTGCGAAGGTCTCCTCCCGCACCAGTTCGGACTGCGCGGGCATCCGCACGAGCGCGGGCCGCACGTAGTACGCCTCGGATCCGATCAACTCCACCCGCTCACCGCCGCAGACGATGTCGCCACCCTCGCCCTTCGCGCGCAGCAGCGCCGCCTGCATCGCCGTGTAGGCGCGTTCGTTGACGAGCGGGCCGACGAGCACACCGTCGTCGAGCGGATTGCCCACGGGCAGTTGGCTGTACGCCGCCGACAGCCGCTCGACGAGCTGATCGGCGATCGAGCTGTGCACGATCAACCTGCGCAGCGTGGTGCACCGCTGACCAGCGGTGCCCGCCGCCGCGAACACGATCCCGCGCACCGCCAGTTCCAGATCCGCGCTCGGCGCCACGATCGCGGCATTGTTGCCGCCGAGCTCGAGCAGGCAACGCCCGAACCTGGCCGCCACCCGTGGCGCGACGATGCTACCCATCCGCACCGAGCCGGTCGCGCTCAGCAACGCCACCCGCGGGTCGTCGACGAGCGCCTCGCCCACGGTCGCGTCGCCCTGAACGAGTTGGTGCACTTGGGGATCCGCACCGACCTCGAGGGCGGCCCGACGCAGCAGCGTGTGACAAGCCAACGCGGTGAGCGGGGTCGTCTCCGACGGCTTCCACACCACCGTGTCACCACAGACCAGCGCGATGGCGGTGTTCCACGCCCACACCGCGACCGGGAAGTTGAACGCCGAGATCACCCCGACCACTCCCAGCGGATGCCAGGTCTCCATGAGCCGGTGCCCGGGCCGCTCCGACGGCATGGTCGCGCCGTAGAGCTGACGCGACAGGCCGATCGCGAACTCGCAGACGTCGATCATCTCCTGCACCTCGCCGAGTGCTTCGGCGCCGATCTTGCCCGCCTCGAGCGTGACCAGCTCGGCCAGCTCGTCCTGATGGGCGACCAGCAACGCCGACAGCCTGCGCACCAGCGCCGCACGCACCGGGGCGGGCACCGTGCGCCACGATTCGAAGGCGGTGGCCGCGCGACCGATCGCGGCGTCCACGTCGGCCGTCGTGTCGGGAGTGAGCGGCAGCAGGACACCACCGGAGATCGGGGTGCGCGCGAGCAGGACGCCCGGCTCGGGCACGTCGGCGCCGAGGCCGTGCAGCAGGGCCCTCGCGCGCAGCGAGAGCTGTTCGGAGAAATGCTCGGTCACGGTGTGCGTCATCACTGTTCACCTTCTGCTGTTGGTACGACTCACGGAAAAGTTCGCTCGGATTTCGGAGGAGAACAGAAAGAAGTCTTCCCCGCGCAACCCCCGGCCTGCGTTAGCCTTCGCTGATGGCGGATACACCGGCTAGACCCCAGCTCGACGACATCGACCGGCTCCTGATCAGAGAGCTGATGAACGACGGGCGCGCCACCCTGTCGAATCTGGCGGAGAAGGCCAGCCTCTCGGTGTCGGCGGTGCAGTCACGGGTGCGCAGGCTGGAGGCGCGCGGCGTGATCCGTGGATACACGGCCAACGTCGACCCCGAAGCGCTCGGGCACCTGCTGTCGGCATTCGTCGCGATCACTCCTCTCGACCCGTCCCAGCCCGACGACGCGCCCGCATTGTTGCAGCACGTTCCCGGCATCGAGGCGTGCCACTCGGTGGCGGGCGAGGAGAGCTACGTCCTGCTGGTGCGGGTGGCCTCACCCCGGCATCTCGAACAGCTGCTGCAGGAGATCCGGGCCACCGCCAATGTACGGACGCGCAGCACCATCATCCTGCAGACATTCTACGACAGGTAACGATTCTTCGTAATTAATCCGTCATTCCGTGGATGTTCCGTAAATAGTTGCGTACCCTCGGGTCGTGACCATCGAACTGGAGCGCCCCGGCGCGGCGGTCACCCCCGCCAACCGGGTCCACGAAATCCTGTCCTCGCACATCCTCGCGGACGGCTTCGATCTTGTGCTCGATCTGCACAAGTCCCACGGCCGCACGCTCGTCGACGAACGCGACGGCACCGCCTATCTCGACATGTTCGGCTTCTTCGCCTCCAACGCCCTCGGCATGAACCATCCGGCACTGGCTCGCGACGAGCGCTTCCGTGCCGAACTGGCCACCGCCGCGGTCAACAAGCCGAGCAACTCCGACATCTACACCGTCGAGATGGCGCGATTCGTCGACACTTTCGCCCGCGTCCTCGGTGATCCGCGACTGCCGCACCTGTTCTTCGTCGACGGTGGTGCGCTCGCGGTCGAGAACGCCCTCAAGGTGGCCTTCGACTGGAAGAGCAGGCACAACGAATCCCACGGCCGCTCACCGGAACTCGGCACCCAAGTGCTACACCTGACCGGTGCCTTCCACGGTCGCAGCGGCTACACCATGTCGCTCACGAACACCGATCCGGTCAAGACCGCGCGTTTCCCCAAGTTCGACTGGCCACGCCTGGCCACCCCGCACACCTTCGCCGGCGAGGACCTCGACGCCCTCGAAGCCGAAACCCTCGCTCAGGCCGCCCGCGCGTTCGCCGACCGTCCGCACGACATCGCCTGTTTCATCGCCGAACCCATCCAGGGTGAGGGCGGTGACCGGCATCTGCGTCCGGGGTTCCTGGCCGCGATGCAGCGGTTGTGTCACGACAACGACGCGCTGTTCGTCCTCGACGAGGTGCAGACCGGGGTCGGGCTCACCGGAACCACCTGGGCCTACCAGCAATTGGATGTCGCTCCGGATGTGGTGGCGTTCGGGAAGAAGACCCAGGTCTGCGGCATCATGGCAGGCGGCCGGGTCGACGAGGTGCCCGACAATGTCTTCCGGGTGAGTTCGCGGCTCAACTCCACGTGGGGCGGCAACCTCACCGACATGGTGCGCGCGCGTCGCATTCTCGAAGTGCTGGAACAGGATCGGCTGATCGACAAGGTCGGCTCACTCGGCCGCTACCTGCTCGGCCAGCTGGGTCAGCTCGCCGCCGCATACCCGGAGAAGGTGAGCGAGGTACGTGGGCGCGGACTGATGTGCGCGATCACCCTTGCCACGCCGCAACTGCGGGACCGGGTGGTGACGGCCCTACGCGAGCGCGAGCATGTGCTGCTGCTGGGGACCGGCGAACGCGGAATCCGGTTCCGTCCGGCACTCACCGTCACCGAAGCAGAACTGGGCAAGGCTGTAGACGCCCTCGACCGGGTACTCGCGACCATCGCGGAATGACGGCAAACCTGTTGGGAGAAACCCGATCCGGTGCCTCCGGGTATTTGACCGAACGGTCAGATATGCCAGACTCGTCTTCCGAGCGAACAACTCGATCGACAACTACCGAACAGGACTCTCGATGAAGAAGCTCGTTGCTGTCAGCGCTGTGATCGCCGGCCTCGCCCTCCCCGTCGCGACCGCGAATGCGGCCACCGCACCTGATATCGCCCCCGCCGCGACCCAGGTCGGGTCCTCGACGGGCGACATCTTCTCGGCGGTATGCGAATTCCTCAACGGCGGCTGGGCAGGCCGGCCCAAGCCCTGCATCTACTGACGAGACCGAACACCGTAGGGCTCAGCCCAATTCGGGGCTGAGCCGCGGGGTGAGGGCGAGGGCGCCTGCGACGAAACGGGTCACCGATTCGACGCCGGTGGCCAGGGCGTCGTCGAATCCCTCGCGCGCCCAACCGGTGATCAGGGCGGTGCCGTCCGCGTCGGGGGTGACGCCGATCTCGGCGATCATCTCCGCCGTGGTCGGCACGCACACCGCCCACGAGAAATGCGACTCGTCGGCCCACTGGGCGACACGGTTCGCCACATATCCGGGATCGGTGATGCCGCCGTCGGCGAGCGCGGGCCGGTCATCGATGCGTTCGTCGGCGCGCAGGGCACGCAGATACCAGGAGCCTGCGTTGATCTCGATCGGTTCCACGGGCCGAGCCTAGCCGGGGCGTCACCGGTAGTACGGCGTGGCCTGAACCCAGTGGAAGCCGCGCGAGACGACCGGGAACTGCTCGAGATCGACCTGGTCGAGCCGCATCCGTACCTGGCGGCCGCCCAGCTTGCCCTCGAGGATCAGCTGATTCTCCTGCGGCCGAAGGTAAGTGAAGGACGCGATCGCCCACTGGTGGGTGGTGTCCTTGGACAGGGTGACGGTCTGCTTGCCGGTGTCGACGCGGGCGGGGAAGGACACCAGCGAATCGTCGAGGCGCTGGGCGGTCATGCCCTGCGGGATGTCGAAGATGATGCGGCGGAACCGCTCGGTCGGGCTCGGCATGCCGGTTGCCGGTGCGTCGAAGTCGACCAGCGCGGGCACCTGCTCGCCGTCGACCGAGTATTCGGTGACATTCCAGATTCCGTAGAGCGGCGACTTCGGCCGGGCATTGCCGTAGGTGTGCCAGCCGTCGTAGGCCTCGACGGCCGTGGCGACGAGGAACCAGAGCCCGAGCAGTACCTGGGCACCGAGCATCAGCCGGTTGCCACGCGGTGAGGCGAGCAGGGTGGTCGACCGGCTCGGTTCGACGGCACGGCCGAGCAGCGCCCGGACCAGTCGTGCGAGATCAGGTGCCGCGAGAAGCGTTGCGTACAGCAGCAATTGGAGGGCGAACAGCTTCACCGGCACATCGAAGGTGAGGTTCATCAGCACCACCTGCAGCGCGACGATCACCGCGAGCACCGAGCCGAGCCCGGCGGTGAGCGGCAGGATCAGCAGCACCGCCGCCGTCACCTCGGCCGCCCCGAGTGCCATCTCGTACGGTTCCGACAGCGACGACTGCGCCCACAGCACCGCCATCGGGCTCATGTGCCCGAACGGTTCCACCAGCCGCTCCAGATTGAACGACATCTGGGTCGGCATCAGCTTGATCATCCCGTACAGCATCAGCGCGCTCACCAGCGTGAACCGCACCAGCAATCGGAACCAGCCGTACAGGCGCGCATAGTCGGGGCGACGCCGGTCGAGCACCGACCACACGGCGGTCGCCGGAACCGCGACCAGGATCAGGGTGAAGACGCTGATCCACTTGGCGGCGGTGTCACCACTACCGGTGACCGTGTAGTCGACCCGGACATCGAACAGCCGGGTGCCCACCCAGTCCGTGAGCGGATGCAGCGCAGTCCATTTGCCGACCTCGGCCACCACCTGCTGGGATAGGCCGAGAGTACGCAGGAGCGCGTGCAGCAACCACGCACCGGCCATCCCGATTCCGACGGTGACGAACGTGAACCGGAACAGCACCCGGACGGCCGGGTGCCACCCCCGCTCCTCCGGCTCTTCGTGGCCGGCGGACTCCACCGGCGGTCGAGCCAGCACCTGCGTACCCATCCCGGTCTCCCTCTGTTCGTGCCCTCGCCGGTGAGACGCTAAGGGAGCGGGCAGAACTGGGAAATCCGGCAAAACCGGTGCCCCGGAGTTCCGGGGGTCGCCTCAGGCCGGGCTCGGCCGGTCGCCGAGCAGGGCGTGGACGGCGGCGCGGCCGAGGTCGAGGGCCTGGGTGAGCAGGGTGGTGTCGCGAGCGGCGCTGTCGACCGGCGGGGCGCCGGCAGGCGGATGCACCTGCAGTACCCGGTCACCGAGGCCGGCGAGATAGCTGTCCTCCACCGCCTGCTGACCGGGTCGCGCCGACCACGCGCGGAAAGCACCGGGCGCGACCGCACGCAGATATCCACCGCCGACCACCCGATGCACCAGGGGAGCGGGCGGACGTAGTTCCCCGGTCCGTCGCGTGCGCAGGACGAGGGCGTGGGTGGCGCCCGCGCTCACCGCGCTCCGGATCGGCACGGTCTCCGAGAGACCACCGTCGAAATAGCTGCGGCCGGCCAGCTCCACCGGCGGGCCCGCGAGCAACGGCAATCCCGCCGACGCCCGCAGAGCCGTGAGCAGAGTGGGCTTGTCGACGATGAACGGTGCGAGATCGACCGGCTGCCCGGTGCGAGTATCGGTGGCAATCGGGTGGAAGCTGGTCGGATTGGCGAGAATCGCCGGAAAATCCATCGGCTCGATCCCGTCGTACACCCGGTGCACCAGGTAGTGCAGATCGAAAACCGGTCGCCCGCGCACGATCCGCACCGGGTCGACCACCCGCCGCATGATGGTGCGATCCGTCCACGACCGCATCCCCGACGCGGCCCGCCCGCACAGCAGCCACGCCCCGTTGATCGCCCCGGCCGACGTGCCGTACACGGCATCGAACACCGTCGACAGCCCGAGTTCCTCGAGCGCCTGCACCATGCCGCTGGAATACACACCGCGGCTGCCGCCACCCTCGATCACCAGGGCGAGACGGTGCCCGTCGTCGCGATGCCCGGCGGCCTGCCTGCCGCGAATCACCTCGGCGACCGGCACCGGATCCGGCGTGGCTGAGGAATCCGGTTCGATGTGCGCACTGCTGGTCACCCGACCCACATTACGACAGGCCACGGACGCATCGCCCGGCCGCGAGCGCGATCTTCGCCGCCCGTTCACTCAGGGCAATCGTCCCTGAACGCGAACGGACGCCGGTCTACAAGAGACCGGCGTCCGTTCGGGGGGAAACTTCTACTTGATCTCGGCCAGGACGGTGCCCTGGGTGATGGCGGCACCCGCCTCGACGGCCAGCCCGGTGACGACACCGGCCTTGTGCGCGTTGACCGGGTTCTCCATCTTCATGGCCTCGAGCACCACGATCAGGTCGCCCGCCTCGACGGTCTGGCCCTCTTCGACGGCGACCTTCACCACGGTGCCCTGCATGGGCGCGGTGACCGCGTCGCCGGAAGCGGCACCGGCACCGCCGCCACCACGCTTGCGCGGCTTGGGCTTCTTGCGGACCACACCGTTACCGGCCGCACCGGCGGCACCGCCACCGAGGGAGAACTGGCCGGGCAGCGACACCTCGACGCGACGTCCACCGACCTCGACCACGACCTTCTGCCGGGGCAGTTCCTCGTCGTCGTCGGCCGGGGCACCGCCGCCGGTGTACGGCTCGACGGTGTTGTTCCACTCGTTTTCGATCCACTTGGTGTAGACGTCGAACTTCTCGCCGTCACCGATGAACGCCGGGTCCTCGACGATCGCGCGGTGGAACGGGATGACCGTCGCCAGGCCCTCGACCTCGTACTCGGCCAGCGCGCGACGGGCGCGCTGCAGCGCCTGCTCGCGGTTCTCGCCGGTGACGATCAGCTTGGCGAGCATCGAGTCGAACTGACCGCCGATGACGCTGCCTGCCACCACACCGGAATCCACGCGCACGCCGGGGCCCGAGGGCTCGCGGTACACGTTGACCGGGCCGGGGGCGGGCAGGAAGCCGCGACCGGCGTCCTCACCGTTGATGCGGAACTCGAACGAGTGACCACGCGGGGCGGGGTCCTCGGTGATGCTCAGCTCGTGGCCCTCGGCGATGCGGAACTGCTGACGCACCAGGTCGATACCCGCGGTCTCCTCGGTGACCGGGTGCTCCACCTGCAGGCGGGTGTTCACCTCGAGGAACGACACGGTCTCGCCCTGCACCAGGTACTCCACGGTGCCCGCGCCGTAGTAGCCGGCCTCGCGGCAGATGCGCTTGGCGGAGTCGTGGATCTTGGCGCGGACCTCGTCGGACAGGAACGGCGCGGGCGCCTCCTCGACGAGCTTCTGGAAGCGGCGCTGCAGCGAGCAGTCACGGGTACCGGCGACGACGACGTTGCCGTGCTGGTCGGCGATGACCTGGGCCTCGACGTGGCGGGCCTTGTCCAGGTACTGCTCGACGAAGCACTCACCACGGCCGAAGGCGGCGACGGCCTCACGGGTGGCCGACTCGAACAGCTCGGGGATCTCCTCGATGGTATGGGCGACCTTCATGCCGCGGCCACCGCCACCGAAGGCCGCCTTGATCGCGACCGGGACGCCGTATTCCTTGGCGAACGCGACGACCTCGTCGGCGTTCTTGACCGGGTCCTTGGTGCCCGCGGCCATCGGGGCCTGCGCGCGCTCGGCGATGTGGCGGGCGGTGACCTTGTCACCCAGGTCGCGAATCGACTGCGGCGAGGGGCCGATCCAGATCAGCCCGGCGTCGATGACGGCCTGGGCGAAGTCGGCGTTCTCGGAGAGGAAGCCGTAGCCGGGGTGGATCGCGTCGGCGCCGGACTTGGCGGCGGCGTCGAGGATCTTGTCGAACACGAGGTACGACTCGGCCGAGGTCTGGCCGCCGAGGGCGAAGGCCTCGTCGGCGAGCTTCACGAAGGGAGCGTCGGCATCGGGCTCGGCGTACACCGCGACGCTGGTGATCCCCGCGTCCTTGGCAGCCCGGATCACGCGGACCGCGATCTCGCCGCGGTTAGCTACGAGTACCTTCGTGATCCGTGCGCTGGCATGGCTGGGCACTGAGCCTCCTGTGTGCAATCTTTGGTCGCTTCGGACGGGTCACCGTGTGGGCCCCGCGCCCGGTATCGACAACTTTCGTCTCGGGCGAGTGTAGGCAGTGTGCCAATTCGCCCCGAACTCGGCTAGCCCTACTGTTCAGTAGGTCGTAGGTCACACTACGCGGCCCGCCGACCTGTGAACCCGTTTCAATTCCGCTGATCGACGGTGCCCGGTTCGTCGCCCGCGGCGATCGGCAGGCGAACCGAGTTGCCCCATTCGATCCACGAACCGTCGTAATTGCGCACCGACCTGCGGCCGAGCAGGAAGGTGAGGACGAACCAGGTGTGGCTGGAGCGTTCGCCGACCCGGCTGTAGACCACGAGATCCTCGGCGGGCAGGGCGCCGTAGACCTCGTCCAATTCGGCGCGCGAACGGAATCTTCCATCGGGTGAGCAGGCAAGTGTCCACGGGATGTTAACGGCGGTTGGCACATGGCCCGCCCGTTGCGTTTCGGGTTCCTTGTCGCCGCCGGACTCGCCCGCGTACTCCTGCGGCGAGCGCACGTCTACCAGCGGGCGGCCCAGCCGCGCGAGGACCTCCTCGCGGAACGCGCGGGCGGTCGTGTCGTCACGCTCGACCGAGGGGTAGTCGCTGCGCTCGGGGACGGGCGGGTCGAAGGTGGTGTCGCGTTCCTCGGAGATCCAGGCGTCGCGGCCGCCGTCGAGCAGTCGCACGTCCTCGTGGCCGAACAGGGTGAAGATCCAGGCGGTGTGCGCGGCTTGGGCATTGCCGCGATCGCCATAAATCACCACGGTGTCCTCGCGCCGGATACCCTTGGCGCGCATCAGTTCGGTGAATCGGTGACCATCGATGTAATCGCGGGTCACCGGGTCGCTCAGATCACCACGCCAATCGATCTTGACCGCGCCGGGCACATGTCCGATGTCGTAGAGAAGAATGTCGTCGTTGGATTCGATGACCTTCACACCGGGCACCCCGATGTTTGCGGACAGCCATTCGGTGGTTACCAATCGATGCGGGACTGCGTAGGAACCGTAGGCGGGGTGCGGATCCGGGGCGACGGGCACAGTGTGGTCCTTCACGCGAGAGTTGGGCGGGTGCGGCAGTGTCGAGGCCGTAGCCGATGGTATGTCTGTGGTGGCACATCACGAATCGACGCAATGGGCGAATAAAGCGCAGAGCTGTCCGATAAAGTCTCTGGAGAGGAGGGGTGAGCTATGTCCGATTCATGGCCGCGACGGCGACTGCTCGCGATCCTACGTGGCGCCACCGAGCCCCTCGATGCCCAGGAACTGGCCCGCATCACCGGACAGCACGTCACCACCGTCCGTTTCCACCTCGACGTTCTCACCCGTGAATCGCTCGTGCGCCAGTTCCAGCAACCCCCGCGCGGACGTGGCCGACCTCGCATCGGTTACCGCGCGGTGCAGCGGTCGGTCGGCTATCAGGAACTGGCCCAGGTGCTCGCCGACCACCTCGGACCCGACCCGCTGAGTCGCTCCGCCGCCGCCATCGAGGCGGGCCGCGCGTGGGGCCGTCGCATGGATATCGGCTCCCACCAGGTGGAAACTCTCGCCGACGCCCGTGACATCACCATGTCGCTGATGTCGGAACTCGGCTTCGCGCCGGAGAAGGACCCGGTCGGCGAGACCGACGAGCACGTCGGGATCAATCTCACCGCCTGCCCGCTGCGCGAACTGGCCCGCTCACACGCCGAAGTGGTGTGCGGAGTGCACGTGGGTCTGATGCGCGAAGTGCTGGAACGCAACGGTGCGCGCGGCCGGGTCGAGGTGCGGCTGCACCCGTTCACCGAACCGGAACTGTGCCATGCCAGGCTCGAACTCACCCTCGGCGCGGAAGCTGTCGAGCACGCGGCCGAGGAGCACGGCGAGCGGCCGATCCGGTCGGCCGTCGGCGAGGACCAGGCCGCTCAGCGAATGATCACGCCGTCAGGACCGCGCGTCCCGCCACAGTTGCGTGACACCGACGCCGACGTCTTCGAGCAGCCTGCGCAGCAGTGGTAGCCCGATCCCGATGACACTCGACGGATCACCCTCGATCCGGTCGACGAACCAGCCGCCGAGACCGTCGAGCGTGAACGCGCCCGCCACCTGCAGCGGTTCGCCGGTGGCGATGTAGGCCTCGAGTTCGTCCGGGCCGGGTTTGGCGAAATGCACGGTGGTGGAACTGCATTCGGCTGATTCGGCGACGACCTCGCCGTCGCGCAGGCGCAGTACGCAGTGGCCGGTGAGCAGATCGGCGCTGCGCCCGGCCATGCTCGCCCAGCGCTCGCGCGCCACCTCGGGCGTGTGCGGTTTGCCTTGTAGCCGCCCGTCGACGAGCAGCATGGAATCGCAGCCGACGACGACACAGTCGGCGGCGAGTTCGGGAATGGTGCCTGTCACGTCGAGCGCCTTGGCACGGGCCAGGGCGACAACGACATCGTCGGCGGACGTATCAGCGGGAAGCGCGGCCGAGACCGCGTCCTCGTCGACGCCGGAGACGCGGACGACGGGATCGATACCCGCCGTCCGGAGCACCCCGAGCCGGGCGGGGGACGCGGAGGCCAAGACCAGCCGGGTCACCCTCAGCGCAGGTGCGACAGCAGCGGGTACACGTACGGCGAGAACGGGGACGAACCCCGGTGCATCAGCGTCGCCTGACCCCAGCCGTCGACCGGCTGATGAGCGGTCGGCGCCGGTGCGCTCGCGGCGGCGGCACTGAACACCGCGACCAGCGCGGCGACGTCCTCGTCACTGGGCGAGCCCTTGAGAATGCGCAACAGCGGCTCACCGGCGGGTTCTGCCGGGGCCTCGGTCAGCGTGTCGGTAGACAGTTCGACCTCGTCGACGAGTGGTTCGACAGCGAGCTCGAGCTCGGCGGCGGTCAGCACGTCTTCTTCTGCCACAGTGGTCACAGTGCCAGATCCTTCCTGCGCGTACTTCGGTTCACGGCGCGGTGTCCGCGATCATTCCCGGTGCAACAGCGCCGGGCAATAGTTGATTTCCCCAACAAGTGTGCGCGGCACACGAGGAATATCGCGTTTTCAGAGCGGAATGTTGCCGTGTTTCTTGGGGGGAAGGGTCACCATTTTGCGTTCGAGCAGTCGCAGCGCCGACACGATCTGGCCTCGCGTGTGCGACGGCGGGATGACCGCGTCGACGTAGCCACGCTCGGCGGCCACGTACGGGTTCACGAGGGTGTCCTCGTACTCGTTCTGCAGCTCGAGGCGCAAAGCGTCGACGTCGGCGCCGTTCTGGGCGGCCTCTGCCAGCTGTTTGCGGTAGACGAACCCGACGGCGCCCGAGGCGCCCATCACGGCGATCTGCGCGGTCGGCCACGCGAGGTTCACATCGGCACCCATGTGCTTGGAACCCATCACGTCGTAGGCACCGCCATAAGCCTTGCGGGTGATGATCGTGATCTTGCCCACAGTGGCCTCGCCGTAGGCATAGAGCAGCTTGGCGCCGCGGCGAATGATGCCGTTGTATTCCTGGCCGGTGCCGGGCAGGAAGCCGGGCACGTCGACCAGGGTGATGATCGGGATGTTGAAGGCGTCGCAGGTGCGAACGAAGCGCGCGGCCTTCTCCGAGGCGTCGATGTCGAGGCAGCCGGCGAACTGGGTGGGCTGGTTGGCGACGATGCCGACGCTGCGCCCGTCCACCCGGCCGAAGCCGACGATGATGTTCATCGCGCGCTCGGCCTGCACCTCGAGGAACTCGTCGTCGTCGAGCAGACGACGGATCACCTCGTGCATGTCGTAGGGCTGGTTCGGCGAATCCGGGATGATCGTGTCGAGCTCGAGATCTTCCTCGGTGAGCGAGTCCTCGATGGCGCCGAAGATCGGGTCGGTCGGCTCGGTGCGCGGTGCCTCGGCGCGGTTGTTGCTCGGCAGGTAGCTCAGCAGGTCCTTGACGTAGTCCAGCGCGTCCTGCTCGCCGGAGGCCACGTAGTGGGCGACACCGGACTTCACCATGTGGGTGTGCGCGCCACCGAGGTCTTCCATGCTGACCTCTTCACCGGTGACGGTCTTGATCACGTCGGGGCCGGTGACGAACATCTGCGAGGTCTGATCGACCATCACCACGAAGTCGGTGAGCGCGGGGGAGTACACGTGCCCACCGGCGGCGGCACCCATGATCAGCGAGATCTGCGGGATCACGCCGGAGGCCTGCACGTTGCGGTGGAAGATCTCGCCGTAGAGGCCGAGGGAGACGACGCCCTCCTGGATGCGCGCGCCCGCGCCCTCGTTGATGCCGACCAGCGGACGGCCGGTCTTGATGGCCAGGTCCATCACCTTGACGATCTTCTCGCCGTAGACCTCGCCGAGCGAGCCACCGAAGACGGTGACGTCCTGGGAGAACAGGCACACGTCGCGGCCGTCGATGGTGCCGTAACCGGTGACGACGCCGTCGCCGGTGGGGCGGTTGTTCTCGAGTCCGAAGTTCACACTGCGGTGCTTGGCCAGGGCGTCGAGCTCGACGAAGGAGCCCTCGTCGACCAGTGCGAGGATGCGCTCGCGGGCGGTCATCTTGCCCTTGGCGTGCACCTTGTCGACGGCGGCCTCACCCATCGGGTGTTGCGCTTCTTCCAGCCGATTCCGCAGATCAGCCAGCTTCCCGGCGGTGGTGTGGATGTCGGGGGCGCCCGCCGATTCCGACGCGGGCTGCTGCTGGACACTCGTCATGGGTTGCGAGTGTAACGAGTGATACCGCCCCGCACTACGGCAGTGCGCCTACCGGCCAGTACAGAAACCGCAGCTAGGTGTGGTGATGCCCCATAGCACGCGGCGGCGGGTAGCGTGCCAGGAATGAACAGAGCACCGATCGACGCGCAACGTCTGCGCAGCTCTCTCGTCTCCCCGGCACCGGTGTTCTTCGACCGGATCGATGTCGTCGAATCGACCGGTTCGACCAATGCCGATCTGGTGGCCCGCGCGGCCGATCCCGCTGTCGACCGGCAGGCGCTGCTCGCCGAGGAGCAGGTCGCGGGTCGCGGTCGGCACGCGCGCGAGTGGGTGAGTCCGCCGCGGGCCCAGATCTCGCTGTCGATCCTGGTCCGGTTGCCGGGGATCGACCCGGTGGCGCTGGGCTGGTTGCCGTTGCTCACCGGCATCGCGGTGGTCGACGCGCTGCGTGGCATCGCGGGTCTTTCGCCGGAGTTGAAGTGGCCCAACGACGTTCTGCTCGACAATCGCAAGCTCGCGGGCATCCTCGCCGAGGTGGCCGCCACCGGCATCGCGCCCGCCGTGGTGGTCGGTGTCGGCCTCAATGTCGACCTGGACGAGTCGGAACTGCCGGTCCCGCACGCTACTTCGCTCGCGCTGGCCGGGGCGCAGACCACCGATCGCACCGCGCTCGCCGCCGCGATCCTCAGCGAATTCGCGCGCCGGTTCACCGAGTGGGAGCGGGCGGGGTGGGCCACCGACGAACTGGCGGCGGCCTATCGGGAGCGTTGCGCGACCATCGGGGTGAACGTGCGGGCAGAGCTGCCGGGTGGGAAGGTCCTCACCGGTGTGGCCACCGGGATCGACGCCACCGGGCGGCTGCTGATCGGCGACGACGCGGTGTCGGCGGGAGATGTGACCCACCTGCGCGGGCAGTACTGACCCCACGCCGCCGGTCAGGCGCTGTGGTCGTCTCCACGACGCCTGACCGACCGGTCGCGAACGGTTGCTGCCGATCAGCGCGCCGCCGCGCCTGTCCCCTTGCGTTCGGCCACCTCGCGCTCGCGCGCCAGCAGCCTGTCGCGCTGCTCCTCGAACTTCAGCACGTCCTTCTCCAGCTTGGCCAGGAACTGCGCGAGCTCGTCGCGGGCCGCCTCGCCGCGTGGCCCGAAGTCGTCGCGGCCGAAGATGTTCCACTGCTTGAGCACCGGCAGCACCACCTCGTCGAGGTGCTGGCGCAGGTCGTAGATGCCGTGCTTGGCCATCAGCACGCCGTTGCGCCGCCAGTTCGGCATGCCGGCGCCGGGCATCTGGAAGTTGGTGAGCACCTTGGTGATCGCGGGCATCGCCTGATCGGGGACCAGGTCGAGGGCGGCCGCGCACAGGTTGCGGTAGAAGATCATGTGCAGGTTCTCGTCGGTGGCCACGCGCGCGAGCATGCGGTCGGCGACGGCGTCGTCGCAGACGCGACCGGTGTTGCGGTGGCTCACCCGGGTGGCCAGCTCCTGGAACGTCACGTACGCGACGTTGACCAGGAAGCCGCCCCAGTTCGCCGGTGCGTGGGCGCCCTGGGTCATGTGGACCATCCTGGCGTTCTCCAGCGCGACCGGGTCGACCCCTCGGGTGACGACCAGATAGTCACGGATGACGATGCCGTGCCGGTTCTCCTCGGCGGTCCAGCGACCGACCCAGGTACCCCACGCGCCGTCCTGGGAGAAGTTCTCGGCGATCTCCCGGTGATAGGAGGGCAGGTTGTCCTCGGTGAGCAGGTTGGTGATCATCGCCGCCTTGGCGACATCGGTGAGCTTGGATTGTTCCGGCTCCCAATCGATTCCGCCCATCGCGGCGAAATTGCGACCCTCGTCCCACGGCACGTAGTCGTGCGGGTGCCAGTCCTTGGCGATGGACAGGTGCCGGTTCAGATTCTGTTCGGCGACGGGTTCGAGAGCGGTGAGGATTTCGAGCTGAGTCAGAGCTTTGGTCATGCGAGCCTCCACTGTCGTTGGCGAGCAAGCAGAAATGGGCAAAACCTGGCTTCTAGCGCGGAATCCACAGTATCGCCTCCGCCGTGGCATCGAGAAATGCACCGTCATCGCGCGGTACTGTGCGCATATGGGTTACCCGGAGGATGTCCTCGCGCCCGACGAGCAGCTGATCCTGCACCGCCACCCGCACTGGAAGATGCTGGTCTGGCCGATCATCACGCTCATCGTCGCCACCGCCCTCGCCGGTTTCCTCGGCGGGCTGGCCTGGCGAAACACCACCGGGCACGTGCGAACCGTGCTGCTGGTGCTCATCGGCCTGATCTGGTTCGGGATCATCGCCTGGCGGGTGATCGTGCGGGTGATCGCCTGGAAGTCAACGCATTTCATCGTCACCCAGCGCCGGGTGCTCGTCCGTGAGGGCGTGCTCACCCACACCGGTATCGACATCCCGCTCAGCCGTATCTCCAGCGTGCAGTTCAGTCACGGCGTCTTCGACCGGCTGCTCGGCACCGGCACGCTCATCATCGGGTCGTCGTCGGAGGAGCCGCTCGAATACGACGACATCCCCCAGGTGCAGCAGGTGCACTCGCTGCTCTACCACCAGGTTTTCGAGGCGGGCCGCTCGCCGACCGATCAACATTGGGGTGGCGGCTACCGGTGAGCCGCGGGTCCAGACCACTTAACCTGGGCACATGACCGCAGTACTTCTGGCCGAGGACGACGAGGCGATCGCCGCACCCCTGTCGCGCGCACTGGGGCGTGAGGGCTACACCGTCACCGTCGAACGCTTCGGCCCGGCGGTGCTGCGCCGTGCTCTCGAAGGCAACCACGACCTGCTGATCCTCGACCTCGGCCTGCCCGGAATGGACGGGCTCGAGGTATGCAGGCAGGTACGCGCGGGCGGTGCCGACATCGCCGTGCTGATGCTCACCGCGCGCACCGACGAGGTCGACTTCGTCGTCGGGCTCGACGCGGGCGCCGACGACTACGTCGGCAAACCGTTCCGCCTCGCCGAACTGCTCGCCCGCGTGCGAGCCCTGTTGCGGCGCAGCGGAATCGGTGACGACGCGGTGGAGGTCGGCGGTATCCGGCTGGAACCGGCGGCGCGCCGCGTGCTGGTGAACGGGGCCGAGGTGAACCTGGCCAACAAGGAGTACGAGCTGCTCAAGGTGCTCATCGACCGGGCCGGTCAGGTGGTCGGCCGCGAGACGATCCTGCGCGAGGTGTGGGGCGATGCCGACCTGCGCGGATCCAAGACCCTCGACATGCACATGTCCTGGCTGCGCCGCAAGATCGGCGACGAGGGCCCGATGGCCGAGCGGCGCATCGTCACCGTGCGCGGTGTGGGCTTTCGCCTCAACACCGACACGCACCGGAGCTGACGGGTCGTGCGTCGTCGCATCCTGCGTTCGATCCTCACCGTCCTCACCATCACCACGGTGGTGCTGGGCGTACCACTGATCTACACCGCCTGGCTCTGGGTGGAGGACATCACCCGCAACGATCTGCAGAGCAGGCTGGAACGCATCGCGGCCGAGGTGATCGCCCAGGAACAGGTCGACGGTTACGTCCACGACGGGCTGGACGTGCGCGCCATCCGGGCGCTGGTGCCCGAGGGCGGCAGGCTCACCGTCGTGTACCCGACGCCGACCGACAATGCCGCGCGCACCGATATCGGCGTCGAGCAGATCGACGACCCCCTGGTCGAGTCGCTGTCGATGGGGACCTCGGCGTCGTTGCGGCTCGAGGTACCCGCCGGACCCATGCACGCGCGCCAGGAGCAGGCCGTCGCCGCGGTCGCGCTGGCCGTGCTCGCCTCGCTCGGTGCGGCGTTCTCGGTGGCCGTGGTGACCGCGCGCCGCGTCGCCGATCCGCTGCGCGATGTGGCCGCCCGCGCGGCCCGGCTGGCGATGGGCGACTTCCGGCCCGACCCCCGCAGGCACGGCATCGCCGAACTCGACCGGGTCTCCGATGTGCTCGACTCGGCGACCGTCGAGATCGCGGGCCGTCTGCAACGTGAGCACGCGCTGGTCGCCGACGTTTCCCACCAGCTGCGCAGCCGCCTGACAGCCGTGCGGTTGCGCTTGGACGAGCTGTCGACCCACAACGACCCGGAGGTCGTGCACGAGGCCGAGGAGGCGATGGCGCAGGTCGACCGGCTCACCGACGCTATCGACGACCTGGTCCGCGCCTCCCGCTCCGAAGACGCCGCCGATCGCGACCCGGTGCCGGTGATGGCCGAGCTGCGCGGTGTGGTCGCCGAATGGACGCACCCGTTCCACGAGGCGGGCCGCGAACTGAGCCTGATCGGCGACGAATCCCTGCGCGCGCCGATCACCGGTTCGCGGTTGCGTGAGGCGGTCGCGGTGCTGGTCGACAACGCCCTCATGCACGGCGGCGGCACCTGCACGGTGTCGGTGCGAACGGTCCCGACGATGAGCGCGCGTGACCCACTGATCTGCGTGGAGGTAGCCGACGAGGGCGAAGGCATTCGCGACGAAATGGCCCCGCACATCTTCGACCGGGGTTTCTCGGCCGGTGGGTCGACCGGTGTGGGGTTGGCACTGGCGCGGGCCCTGGTGGAGGCCGATGGTGGCAGGCTCGAGCTGCAGCGTCGCCGTCCGGCTCTGTTCGCGGTGTTCCTCGGATCCAAGGTCAACCGGTCGCAGAACGCGACGCTGACCGAACCGCGCTGATTTACCAACCGCGCCTGCTCAGCTCTTGCCGAGCGGTTCTTCCTCGACGAGCTCCTCCAGTTCGGCGACGATCTCGTCCATCTCGTCGGGGAACACCCACCGCCGCATCGCCCAGAACCGGAACGCCATCTGCAGCAGGTTGCCGATGACGAACGCGCTCACGAAGTCGGCGATGTTCTCGGTCAGGAAACTCACATTCGGCTGCCGCAGATCGAACACATAGCTCGAGATCCACAGCGGTATATTGCTCAGCGCCACGCCGATGCCGCTGACACCGAAGAACAGCAATGCCTCGTGATGTTTCTCGCGGCCGCCGCGATTCTTGAACGACCATTCGCGGTTGAGCACATAGGACGCGATCACCGCGACCACGCCGGAAATGATCTTGGCGGTGACCGGCTTTTCCGACAGAACGGTCCATTTGAGCAGGTAGAACAGGCCGCTGTCGATCACGAACGTCGTCGCGCCGACGATGGCGAACTTGATCAGCTCTTTATGCCGGAGCGCGAGCTCGCGCAGGCGCGGGGGAAGGACGCTGACCACGTCGTCGACGATTGACACGAGTTCCGAGTGTACCGGTAGCAAAGATTCGCATTCGACATGACAACATTGCACGACGTGACTGCACGTTCGTTCGATCCGTCTGCCATGCCCACCGTCACGATGGTCGGTGGGGGCCAGCTCGCGCGCATGACGCACCAGGCCGCGATCGCCCTCGGCCAGCGTCTGCGGGTACTCGCCGAGAACCCCGGCGATCCCGCCGCCCAGGTGAGTCCCGATGTCGTGCTCGGTAGCCACGACGACCTGTCCGCGCTGCGCACGGCCGCCAAGGGCTCGCACGCGCTCACCTTCGACCACGAGCACGTGCCGACCGAGCACCTCGACGTGCTCGTCGCCGAGGGCGTGAACGTGGCGCCGCCGCCGCAGGCGCTGATCTTCGCCCAGGACAAGCTGGCGATGCGGACCGAGCTGTCCTCGCTCGGTCTGCCGGTGCCCGCGTTCGTCGAGGTCATCTCGCCCGCCGACGCGGTCGCCTTCGGCGACGAGCACGGCTGGCCGTTCGTGCTCAAGGCCGTGCGCGGCGGGTACGACGGGCGCGGGGTGTGGATGCCCGCCGATGCCGAGGAGGCGACGGCGCTGGTCACCGACCAGCTCGCGCACGGTGTGCAGCTGCTCGCCGAGGCGAAGGTCGACCTGAAGCGTGAGCTGTCGGCGATGGTCGCTCGTTCGCCGTTCGGGCAGGCGGCCACCTGGCCGGTGGTGGAGACCGTGCAGCGCAACGGTCAGTGCGCGGTCGTCATCGCACCCGCACCCGACCTGCCAGAGGACACCGGCGCCCGCGCGGAGACGATGGCGCTGGAACTGGCGGCCGGGCTCGGTGTGGTCGGTGTGATGGCGGTCGAACTGTTCGAAACGCACGACGGCGAACTGCTGGTCAACGAGCTCGCCATGCGCCCGCACAACTCCGGGCACTGGGGCATGGACGGTGCGCGGACGGGTCAGTTCGAGCAGCACCTGCGCGCGGTGCTCGACTACCCGCTCGGCGATACAACCCCGTTGGCGCCCGTCACGGTGATGGCGAACATTCTCGGCGCGGCCGAGGCGCCCGAGATGTCGATGGACGAACGGCTGCACCACTTGTTCGCCCGGATGCCGGAGGCGAAGGTACACCTGTACGGCAAGGGTGAACGGCCCGACCGCAAGATCGGGCACATCAACATCCTCGGCGACGACGTGGCCGAGGTCCGCGAGCAGGCCGAGCGCGCCGCGCATTGGATGTCGCACGCGGTCTGGACCGACGGTTGGGACCCGCACGGCGAGTGAATCGCTGACAACCCCGCGCACCGCACCTCCGCCGAAAGGAATCAGATGAGCACCACCGGACCCCAGGTCGGCCTGATCATGGGCAGCGACTCCGACTGGCCAACCATGGAAGCCGCCGCCGAGGCCCTCGCCGAGTTCGGTATCCGCTTCGAGGTCGGCGTCGTCTCCGCCCACCGCACCCCCCAGCGCATGCTCGACTACGCCCGCGAAGCCGCAGGCCGCGGCCTGAAAGTCATCATCGCGGGCGCGGGCGGCGCAGCCCACCTCCCCGGCATGGTCGCCTCCGCCACCCCCCTCCCCGTCATCGGCGTCCCCGTCCCCCTGAAATACCTCGACGGCATGGACTCCCTGCTCTCCATCGTCCAAATGCCCGCAGGCGTCCCCGTAGCCACCGTCTCCATCGGCGGCGCCCGCAACGCAGGCCTCCTCGCCGTCCGCATCCTCGCGTCTTCCGACGAATCCCTGCGCACCCGCATGGAACAGTTCCAAGCCGGCCTCGAAAAAATGGTCCTGGCCAAAGACGAAGCGCTGCGCACCAAACTTTTGGGCTGAGAAGGCCGAGCCGGTCGCATTTCCGGCGACCGGCCCGCCGGAATTGCCGAATTCCGGTGAACCGCCGCACTTTTCGTACGCTGACCTGCCATCACGTACGTTCGCCCCATGGTGACCTCATCGCACGAAGCGATGCATCGGATCTTCCAGCACGACGCGGCGGCGATCGCGCACGCGTTCACTGTGCTGAACTTGCCGTTCGCCAAACCGATCGCAGTGGAACAGCTTTCCATCGACCTCACCGAAACGGCACCGGTCGAGCGGCGTGCCGACACGATCCTCGACATCACCACTGTCAACGACAGATTCCTGATGGTGATAGAGGCACAGTCGGCGCCGAGACGATCACCCTGTACCCGCTGGTACTCGGCCCGCACAACGTTCCCGCCGTCACCGACCCCACCCTCGTGGTCCAAGACCTCCCTTTGGCCGCGCTCTCGGCCGTCACCCATGCCCGCGAGGCGGATATCGGTGCGATACTGGAGGCAATCGTCACAGGGATCCGCCGAATAGGCGGCAACGAGACGACCGAGTTCTACGTCGAGTTGATCGAGCAGGGCATCTCACACACCGCAGCCGCCGAGACCTGGAGGAACCACATGGCTACCGATCTCTCGTTCTTCCGCTCAGAATCCGCGCAGAAGCTCAGGGCGCAAGGGCGGGCGGAGGGCGTCGCCATGGGGCGCGCCGAGGATGTGCTCATGGTGCTGCGGCACAGGGGTGTGGTTGTCACCGATGCGGCCGCGGATCGCATTCGTGGCTGTCAGGACGAGGCGCAGTTGGCGACCTGGTTGCGCCGGGCGCTGGACGTGTCCTCGGTCGCCGACTTGTTCGGGGAGTGATCCGGCGGACGTCTGTCGGTGTCGTGTGAGGTGACTGCGGGGCGGTGACTACGGTTGACGTCCGTGGCACAGGATGATGCGGCGCAGTTTCGGCTGACGGTGGTTGATCAGGCGTTGCGGTTGTTTGCCGAGCGGGGGTATGAGGCGACGACGGTCGACGAGATCGCGGTGGCGGCGGGGATTTCCCGGCGGACGTTCTTTCGGCAGTTCCGGTCGAAAGAGGACGTGATCTTCGCCGATCACGAGTTCCAGCTGGCATCGGCACAGGAA
This sequence comes from Nocardia sp. NPDC023733, assembly GCF_040639775.1. Classification (NCBI taxonomy): domain Bacteria; kingdom Bacillati; phylum Actinomycetota; class Actinomycetes; order Mycobacteriales; family Nocardiaceae; genus Nocardia; species Nocardia sp. NPDC023733. The sequence continues at coordinate 298,207 of NZ_JBFAAN010000005.1, forward strand.
TTCCTGGCCGAGGGGTGGGGGGACCCGTGGGATGCGGTGTGTGAGGCCGTGATCGGGGTGTTCGAGCGGTTCACGCAGTGGCGCGATATCGCGGCGCGGCGGTATCAGGTGGTGCGGCGGGTGCCCGCCTTGCGGGAGCGGGAGATCGTCACCGTGTTCCGGTACGAGCGGTTGTTCACCGAGTTCCTGCGCGAACGGCTACCGGAGACGCCGGATCTGGCGCGCGTGCAGTTCACGGCCGCGGTGACCGCCACTCACAACTACCTGTTGCGGCGGATGGTGCGTGGCGAGCCGGGGGCGGCGGTGAGCGATCTGCGGACCGAACTCGCGCTGATTCCCCGTGGCAGGCGCGACGCGTCCGAGGGAGAGGAACTGGTGGTCGCGGTGTTTCCGCGCGACATGCCGCCGCGCGAGCTGGCCGACCGGCTCACCGCGCGCCTCGGTAACCTGTGAGCCACCGGGCGCGCGACACCACGCAAAAGTGACACTCGGTGCCACACCCATATCCCCATGTAGCGGTAGAGTGCCGCGCGTATAATCCTTTGTGGATTGGCACTGCGTGCCGAACGTAAGCCCGCTGTGCGAGGCGCAGCGAACACCACCAGAACCAGGAGTGTGCCTTCGATGGCTGGAAACCCCGATTTCGACCTGTTCAAGCTCGAGGACTTCCACGACGAGCTGCGGCAGGCCATCCGCGGCCTGGCCGAGAAGGAGATCGCGCCCTACGCCAAGGACGTCGACGGCAACGCCCGGTTCCCCGAGGAGGCGCTCACCGCCCTCAACGCCGCGGGCTTCAACGCCGTGCACGTGCCGGAGGCATACGGCGGCCAGGGCGCCGACTCCGTCGCCACCTGCATCGTGATCGAGGAAGTGGCCCGCGTCTGCGGTTCCTCCTCGCTGATCCCGGCCGTCAACAAGCTCGGCACCATGGGCCTGATCCTCAACGGCTCCGAGGAACTGAAGCAGAAGGTCCTCGGCGACCTGGTCGAGGGCAAGATGGCCTCGTACTGTCTGTCCGAGCGTGAGGCCGGTTCCGATGCCGCCTCCATGCGCACCCGCGCCAAGGCCGACGGCGACGACTGGATCATCAACGGCTCCAAGTGCTGGATCACCAACGGCGGCAAGTCCGAGTGGTACACCGTGATGGCCGTGACCGACGCCGACAAGGGCGCCAACGGCATCTCCGCGTTCATGGTCCACAAGGACGACGAGGGCTTCGTCGTCGGCCCGCTCGAGCACAAGCTCGGCATCAAGGGTTCGCCGACCGCCGAGCTGTACTTCGAGAACTGCCGCATCCCCGGCGACCGCATCATCGGCGAGCCCGGCACCGGCTTCAAGACCGCGCTGCAGACCCTCGACCACACCCGCCCGACCATCGGCGCGCAGGCCGTCGGCCTGGCCCAGGGCGCGCTCGACGCCACGATCGCCTACACCAAGGACCGCAAGCAGTTCGGCAAGTCCATCGCCGACTTCCAGAACACCCAGTTCATGATCGCCGACATGGCGATGAAGATCGAGGCCGCCCGCCTCATGGTGTACACCTCCGCGGCCCGCGCCGAGCGTGGCGAGAAGAACCTCGGCTTCATCTCCGCCGCCGCCAAGTGCTTCGCCTCGGACGTGGCCATGGAAGTCACCACCAACGCCGTCCAGCTCTTCGGCGGCGCCGGCTACACCACCGACTTCCCGGTCGAACGCATGATGCGCGACGCCAAGATCACCCAGATCTACGAAGGCACCAACCAGATCCAGCGCCTCGTCATGAGCCGCCAGCTCCTGCGCTGATCCCTTCAGGACGAACGCCCCCGGCAGGATCCCTGCCGGGGGCGTTTCATATTCACCTGCCGCCGAACAACTTTCGCCAGCCGGTTCGGCGCGGCGCGACCTCGACGCTCACCCGCGCTCCTTCCGGGACGAACCGGGCCTGATCGTGAACCTGGCCCGCGATCCCAACCGCGACGACGAAGTCGAGCACTTCTACGTTGTCGGCCGTGATCGCGCCGCCGAGGACGGGCGGATGACTGAAGTCGTAGACCTGATCGGCCGCCGGGGTGATGCCGCGGTCGACGAGTTCGGCGACGAGATCGGCGCGCAGCACCTGCGGGCCTTGCGATGGATCGTTGAGGGCCGTCTCGCACTCCTCGAACGAGGTCCACCTGCGGGTGAGCGTTCCCGAGATGATGTCCAGCAGCCACACGCCATCCTCGTCGCCGAGGAAGACGTCGCCGAACAGCGTGGTGAACACCGGTCGCTTTCCGTCGACCCCGACCCACGCCCATTCCTCGAGGGCCACCGCCACCTTGTCGCCCGCTGGGCGGATCAACGTGGGCGTCCGGTCGGCTGTGTTGTGGCCGTGCGCTTCGGCGACGAGGTCGAGGAAGGTCCACACGTCGCCGACGGTGTAGGTCGCGGGCTCCATCGACCCGCCGAGGAACGGATACGGCGTCGGGATGTAGACCTGGCCGTCGCCGAGCGGTCCGAGCAGGGCACGGATTTCGGCGACGTGGCCGGGCAGCATGACGTACTCCGCGAAGCCGGGGTCCCGGAGGACGGTATCGGTGAATTCCCCCGGCCCCGAGAAGGTTCCGTAGCTCTTGGCCGCGGCCTTGAACGGATGCAGCACCGCGTACTCACCCGCCGCGCTTGCCAAGAACATATGCCCGAGGTCGGAATACCCGACCACGCAGTCGAACTGCGGAACTCGGCGGCCCAGGTTGCCGCCACCGAACCCACCGCCACGGGCGGGATCAGCCGGAAACACTCCGTTTTGTCCACAGCGTTCACCTTCCGCCGAACATGCGTTGCCGGAGAGACCGCTTCGGCACCGTGGCGTGACTGCGCGCCAGTGGGTCGTAGTCATAGGCGGAACTGCACGCCCACGTCGCGTCGGGGTTTTTCGACAGGTTGTACTGCACCCCGCGAAGGCCGGTTCCAGCGTAGTGGTGCATGGAGATCAGCTCTGTGAGCAGCGGGCTCAGTGAAGACCAGTCCTCCGAGGTGAACTGTGTGTCCGCCTGGCACCGGACATCGACCCGGTTGCCGTCGAGCCCGATGTCCACCATTGCCGTGGTCGCGTGTTCGTCCAACTGGTTCGCGACGACGTGTGCGACCTCCGTCTCGATGCGGAGCTGAGCCATCCAATCGATCATCGATCTCCGTCCAGAAAATCGGGGTGACGGTTCGGCACCATCCGGTTCCTCGCCGGTGATTCGGGTGTTCCGAGCGGAGAGCAACCGAGGAGCATAGCTCTCGGTTCGGCGGCCTGCAATGACTCGTTCAGGAGACCCGAAGGACATCCGCGCCCTTTGGTAATCGACACAGCTCGCTGCTGGGAGCCCGCCGGCGATGGCTCGAGTCGTTAGCGTGATCGCCCGAGTGGCCGGGAATGCGGCCGGTGATTCTCGAGGTGATGTGGTGCGACGTGACCGGATGGCTCGGTGGGTCGCGGTGTTGGGGGTTGGGGTGGCGTTGGCCGGGTGTGCGGCCGAGGAGGCGCCGGGGATCGTGGCGCTGAAATCGTTGCCTCGGCTGGCCGAGTACCCGGCCGGGTATTCGCTGGTGGGCAAGCCGGCAAGTATCACCGCCGCCGAGGCGGGTACGGCGTTGCCGCTCACCTTCACCGATGACGTGTGCCGTCCGCTGATCGAGAATCCGATCGGTGCGGGGGCGCGGGAGTCGGTGGCATCGAATACGAGCCCGGCGGTGTTCCTCGTCCAGATCGTCGAATCCGACTCGGCGGTGGCGGGTTTGACCGACCTCGTGCAGCGGTGCGCGAACGTCGAGGCGCGCACCGGAGACCGCACCTTGAAGATGGCCGTGTCGACGGTGGAGGCGCCGAAGACGGTAGCTTCGGAAGCCGTCGTCATCCGGACGAACGGGAACCAGGAGACGCGCGTCGAGGGTGCGCCGCCGATACAGACGCCGGTCGCCCAGCAGCGTGTTGTCGCCAGGGTCGGGAAGTACGTGGTGTCCGCGCTGGTGATGCTGTCCTCGATGTCGGAGCAGAGCCAGACCGCCGAGCTCGAGGTGCTGCGGCAGGTCTACGAGATCGCCGTCGACCAACTGGCCCGCGAGATCGCCTGAGCGCTCAGGGGACCAGTTCGGCGTATTCGGGGTGTTCGGCGATGTACTTCTCGACGTACCAGCAGGTGGGCACGACCTGGTAGCCGTTGGTCCGGGAGTCGTCGAGGCCGTATTTGACCACGTCGGCGGCGACCCCGCGGCCCCGGAACTCGGGGAAGGTCATGGTGTGGTGGAAGTCGCGGACCTTGGTGTCCTCGCGTTCGGCGTAGTCGGCGTATCCCGCGAGGACGTCGTCGAGGTAGATCTCGTAGCGGGTATCGGCGACGTTGTGCTCGAGCCTGGTGGTCATACCGGATGCTAACCCGTCGCGGTCGGCGGATGTTCCTACAGGACCGCGCCGGGGTTGAGGATGCCCGCCGGGTCGAGCGCGTCCTTGATGCGGCGGGTCAGGGCCATCACCTCGGGTCCCACCTGATTGGGTAGCCACGCCTTCTTGAGCCTGCCCACGCCGTGCTCACCGGTGATGGTGCCGCCGAGGGTGATGGCCAGGTCCATGATCTCGCCGAAGGCGCGGTGGGCGCGGGCGGTGTTGTCGGGGTCGGTGGGGTCGTGCACGATCAGCGGGTGGGTGTTGCCGTCGCCAGCGTGGGCGATGACGGAGATCAGCACGTCGTTGCGTTCCCCGATGGCGGCCACGCCGGTGATGAGCTCACCGAGCCGGGGCAACGGCACGCCGACGTCCTCGAGCAGCAGCGGCCCGATCCGTTCCACCGCCGGAATAGCGAACCGCCGCGCGGCGGTGAAGGCTTCGCCTTCGTCAGGATCGGCGGTGTGGAAAACCTCTGTCGCCCCGGCCTTTTCGCACAGTGCGAGCATCGTCTGGGCTTCGTGCGTCGCGTACTCGCCGGGTGCGTCCGACCGGGCGACGAGCAGTGCGGCGGCGGTGCGATCCAACCCCATCCGCATCTCGTCCTCGACGGCATTGATCGCGACGGTGTCCATGAACTCGAGCATCGCGGGCCGCAGCGCGGAGGTGATCGCGAGGATCGCGTCGGTGGCGGCGGTGAGTGTGGCGAAACCGGCGACCACGGTGGCCTGCGGTGGTTGGGCGGGCAGCAGGCGCAACGTGAGTTCCGTGATGACCCCGAGAGTGCCTTCACTGCCGACGAACAGCTTGGTCAGCGACAACCCCGCCGAGTCCTTCAGCCGAGGCCCACCGAGACGAACCACGGTTCCGTCGGCGAGCACCACCTCCATTCCGAGCACGTAATCGGTGGTTACTCCGTATTTCACGCAGCACAGCCCACCCGCGTTGGTGGCCGCGTTGCCGCCGATCGAGCACATCTCGAACGACGACGGGTCCGGCGGATACCACAATCCTTCCGCCGCGACGGCCCGCTTCACCTCCGCATTGAGCAGGCCCGGCTGCACCACCGCGGTGCGTGTCACGGGATCGACGTTGATCTCCCGCATCAATTCGGTGGACAGCACGATCCCGCCGTCCACCGCCGTCGCGCCACCCGAGAGCCCCGACCCGGCGCCGCGCGGCACCACCGGCACCCCGTGCGCCTGCGCCCAGCGCAGCGTGGCCGCCACATCGGCGGTACTGCGCGCCCGCACCACCGCCACCGGCGTCCCCGCCTGGGGATCACGAGCCCAATCCTGCCGATACCCCTCCATCACATCGGCATCGACTACAACTGCCCCCTCGGAAATCTCCGAAACCAGCGAATCCAGATCCACCCGGCGATCGTCCATTCCCCACGCTAACCCGACCAGGCCCTCTCGAGTATGCGATCGCCACGCTCTGGTGGCGGCGTCATCCGAGAGCCCAACGCCACCAGAACCTGGTGATCAACCGTCCAGAAGTGATGTGTGACCGAACAGGGCCGCGAGGGCATGGTTGTGATTCGGCGCGGCCGGTTGGTGTATACGGCGTTTGAGTGGTCACAATGCAGGGGAGGGTGTGATTTTGTCGGGGCGCCCGGCGTGTTTTCTTGTTCCGTTGCCTGCGCATCGCGCACGCGATGTCGTTGTGCCGCACCGTTTTTCGCAGGGAGGATCGGATGATGAGGGAACCTCGGGACCGGGCCGAGCTGGTCGGCGCGCTGCTGGGCGCCGATATCGAGGCCGACGCGATGCGTCGCGTGTACGCGGGCGACCACGACGACTGGATGACGGCGCTCGAGTCGACGGGCCTGTTCGATCTGCGCGCGCTCGCCGAGATCGCGAGCTCGTGGGCCGCCGACCCGCGCGTACTGCGTGACGCGCTGCTGGCCGAGGCCGACAAATTCACCCGCCGCCGTTGCCTCGCCGAGTGGGCGGCGCTCGAGCGCGGTCCGGTCGTGGCCGTCGGCCGCTAGCGCTCAGGGCGTTTGCCCGTTGCTCACCTCGATGTCATGTGCCGCTGGCAGGCTGACCGGGTGGAGCAGCAGGCGAGTGTCACGGATTCGGCCGCCGACCGGTTCACCCGCTGGTGCGAGGGCGTTGTCGCCCGGCTGCCGTGGGGACTCGACCGGTACGTGCCCGCCACTTTCCTCGGCTTCGCCCTCATCAACAGCTTCACCTTCGGCGTCGATCTGCTGCTGCTCACCCTGCTGCACGACGGTTTCGATCTGCCCGTGTGGTTGTCCATCACGTGCGCCTATATCGTCGCGTTCGGCCTGAGTTTTCTGCTGAATCGCACTTTCAACTTCCACTCGCACGCCCCGATGGGCAAGCAGGCGGCGGTGTATGTGGTCGTGGTGGTGGTGAACTACCTTGCGTTCATCCTCGGCGTCGGATCGGGTCTCACCGCGCTCGGCGTGCAGTACCACGTGGCGCGGTTGCTGGCCGGTGGTTGCGAGGCCGTGTACATGTACTGCGCGATGCGCTGGATCGTATTCCGCAAACGGACACCGGCGCCCGACCTGGCCGAGGTCGACACCGCACGCTGAGGCCCTCAGCGTGACCCGCGCAGCACCTCGGTGTGTTCACCGTCGACCACCACGACGTCGTCATCGGTGAGCGCCCAGTGCGGGACGCCTTCTTCCTGGTAGCGCGCAAGCATCTTCGCCGATTCCCCGTCCGGATCGGTGGCCGAGTCCAGGTGCACGACGAGCTGTCGATCCACGAGTCCGAGCCCGTCCCATCGCGGTGCTGCCCCCGTGGTGGGCAATACCTCGCCCGGGTCGTCCATCGTCTCCAGTCCGTGCAGATCGGGCGTGAGCAGGCAGGCCCCCGCGCTGTACCCCGCATAGGTCAAGGCGTCCTCGCGCAACAGCGCGGGAAGCACCGAATCAGCTCCGCTGCGGGCGAATTGGGCACGCAGGACGAAGGTGTTGCCGCCGCGCACCCACACCATCGAGTACTCGCGCAGCCGACGCTCCAGCTGCGCGGGCTGCCCGACGTAGTCGCGCAGATCCAGCACATCGGGCGAATATCCTTGTCTACGTAGGGGTTCCATGTCGCTGGCGACCGCAGAGGCCCACGCGGCGGGCCAGGCGTCACACGCGTTCGGAATCACCGCGACCTTGCCTTTGCCGCCGGCCAGCGTGGCGAGTCGCTCGGCGAAACCGCCGAATCGGTAGGAGGCCAGGAACAACCGCATCAGATGGTGAAGGCCAGATTCTGGACGAGCCGATCGCCGAGGGCGGCATCGCCTTCGACGACCACCTTCCCCGGGTGCGTCGCCGCCGACTGCCTGCCGCCACGCAGACGCGCGAAAAGCCCCGAGTCCAAACGGATCACGGTTGTCGGCTCCCCGTCGGCTTCGTCGAGTACCGAACCGCGCCCGCCCTCGACCGCGAGGTGCACCTGCCGGGTGACCGGGCCGGTGAGGTCGAGTGTGATGCGTGAACCGTCGGGCGCCTTCGCGCCTTTCACCACCGCGCGCCCGAGCCCGAGCGTGAGTTCGGTGAACGCCGCCTCCGCGCGCGCACCGCCCTCGTCGACGCTGCGGCCGATCCCGTCGGCGAGGTCGAGCTCGTGCATCCAGCAGTCGAACAGGCGCACCCGCATGAACCGGCCGTAGGCGACCTGCCCGACCGGCGACACCGTCGGCGCCTCCCACTCCTCGTCGGTCATGGCGGCAAGGGCGGCGCGGCGCAGCTCGGTGACCTCGTCGAACAGCGCGAGCAGGCGTTTGCCCGACAGCGGCCGCAACCGGTCGACCCAGATCTCGTTGAGCACGGCGACCTCGTTGCGCACATGCGGCAGCGTGCGCACATCGGTCTTGGGGCGCAACGGATCATGGGCGGGCGGGGTGCGCCCGAGCAACCACGATTCGGTACCGATCACGTGCGCGACCACATCGAACAGCGTCCAGCCGGGCAGGGGAGACGGTCGGCGCCAGGCCTTTTCGTCGAGGTCGGCGACCAAGGCGGCGATGGTCTCCCACTGCTGGGCGAGCAGATCGGTGAGCAGTTCGCGCGACGGTGTCGGTTCGGTCATCCCTGTACTCCTTCTGCTTCGCTCGCCGGGTCCGGCCGATCCGGTTGCCGCCCCGGCGTATTCGCCTCGGCGTCGAGCGCGTCGATGCCCGCGCGGATCGCCGCCGCCGTCGAGGTGGGTTCGTACGGACGTCGCAGCAGGAACCCCTTGGCGAAACCGAGTTTGTCACCGTGCTTGCGCGGCACGACGTGCAGGTGCACATGGCCGACGGTCTGGAAGGCCGCGGTGCCGTCGTTGATCGCTAGGTTGGCGCCGTCGCTGGCCAGCCCGCTCCGGCGCAGGGCGCGGGCCAGGCGATGACCCACGCGGAAGACCTGTGCGCCGAGATCGGGATCGAGGTCGTCGAGTTCGGTGGCGTGGGTCTTGGGGACCACAAGGGTGTGGCCTCGCGTGATGGGCCGGATGTCGAGGAACGCGCAGACGGCGTCGTCCTCGTAGACCTTGGTCGCCGGCGCGGCACCGGCCACGATCCGACAGAAGACGCAGTCGTTCACACCGTGAACCCTACGGCGTGGCCCTCGGGACGCAACAGTCCTTGCATGACACACATCACGTCCCGTGCGGTGGACGGCCGCCCTACCCGCACTCTCACGTCCAGGTAAGTATCGGACCTGCTTGTGCGTTCTTGTCCTTGCCTACCTGCGGCTACGAATGTGTAGTCAGGCGCCACCCGGCGCCCGGCGGGCCGAGGAAGTGGCTGTCGCTGCGGAAACAGGTCCGCTCTGTCCGTTTTATGGTCAAGAGTCCAGTTCTCCGCTGTGACGGGCATCTCCGCTAGGCTCACCGCGAGCCGAGTACAGTTGCGAGGATTTCAGTTGAACTTACTGACCAGTAACGTCGGCTGAACCGTTGTTCCCAGGCTCGAAGCCAGCACGAAAAGGAAGTCTGACTAGTGGAGACAACGCAAAACGTTGGCGAGGACTCGCCGCGCGGCGCGCGTGTCGGAGTCGTTCGCGAGTCCGGCGTGGGTGAGCGGCGAGTCGCCCTGGTACCCAAGATCATTCCCACCCTGTCCAAGCAGGGTGTCGAGGTGATCGTGGAAGCCGGTGCGGGCCTCGGCGCGCTCATTCCCGACGCGGCCTATGTAGAGGCCGGTGCGACGATCGGCGATCCGTGGTCGGCCGATGTCGTGGTGAAGGTGGCTCCGCCCAGCGATGCCGAGGTGGCCAGGCTGTCCTCCGGGCAGACGCTGATCGGCTTCCTCGCGCCCCGCAACGCGGAGAACCAGATCGGTGCGCTGAAGGCGGCCGGTGTGCAGGCCTTCGCGGTGGAGGCGATTCCGCGTATCTCGCGTGCGCAGGTGATGGACGCGTTGTCCTCGCAGGCCAACGTGGCCGGGTACAAGGCTGTGCTGCTCGCCGCCTCGGAGTCGACCCGGTTCTTCCCGATGCTGACGACCGCCGCGGGCACCGTGAAGCCGGCGACCGTGCTGGTGCTCGGTGTGGGTGTGGCGGGTCTGCAGGCGCTGGCCACCGCCAAGCGTCTCGGTGGCCGCACCACCGGGTACGACGTGCGCCCCGAGGTCGCCGACCAGGTGCGTTCGGTCGGTGCGCAGTGGCTCGACCTCGGCATCGATGCCGCCGGTGAGGGTGGGTACGCCCGCGAGCTCACCGAGGAGGAGAAGGCCAAGCAGCAGCAGGCGCTGGAAGACGCGATCAAGGGTTTCGACGTGGTCATCACGACTGCGCTCGTGCCGGGCCGCCCGGCGCCGCGTCTGGTGACGGCGGCCGCGGTGGAGGGCATGAAGCCCGGCAGTGTGATCGTCGACCTGGCCGGGGAGACCGGTGGCAACTGTGAGCTCACCGAGCCCGGCGAGATCGTCGTGAAGCACGAGGTGACCATCGCCTCGCCGCTGAACCTGCCCGCCACCATGCCCGAGCACGCTTCGGAGCTGTACTCCAAGAACATCGCCGCGCTGCTGGAACTGATGCTGGTCGACGGCAAGCTCGCGCCCGATTTCAGCGATCAGGTGCTGGCCGATTCCTGTGTCACCCGTGAGGTGGAAGCCTGATGTACACCGAACTTCTCGCCAATATCGCCATTCTCGTGCTGTCCGGCTTCGTCGGCTTCGCGGTGATCTCCAAGGTCCCCAACACCCTGCACACCCCGCTGATGTCGGGCACCAACGCCATTCACGGCATCGTCGTGCTCGGTGCGCTGGTGACGCTGGGCAATGTGAAGGATCCCTCCCTGCTGGTGCAGGTGATCCTGTTCGTCGCCGTGGTGTTCGGAACGCTGAACGTCATCGGTGGCTTCGTGGTCACCGACCGCATGCTCGGCATGTTCAAGGGTAAGAAGAAGGCGGCCGAGTGATGCACGCAGTCGACAATATGACCTACCTGGTCAACGGCCTCTACATCGTGGCCTTCTCCATGTTCATCTACGGCCTGATGGGGCTCACCGGCCCCAAGACCGCCGTGCGCGGCAACCAGATCGCCGCCGTCGGTATGGCGATCGCCGTGATCGCCACGCTGATCTCGATCCGGCACACCGAGATGCTGAACTGGATCCTGATCGCCGGTGGCCTGATCGTCGGTGTGGCACTGGGTGTTCCGCCCGCCGTGCGCACCAAGATGACCGAGATGCCGCAGTTGGTCGCGGCGTTCAACGGTGTCGGTGGTGGCACCGTCGCGCTCATCGCGTGGGCCGAATTCATCGACAGCTCGGGCTTTTCCGCGCTGCACGACGAGCCGACCATCCACATCATCATCGGTTCGCTGTTCGCCGCGGTGATCGGCTCGATCTCCTTCTGGGGCTCGATCATCGCCTTCGCCAAACTGCAGGAGATCCTGTCCGGCAAGCCGATCGGCATCGGCAAGCTGCAGCAGCCGCTGAACCTGCTGCTGCTGCTCGGTTCCATCGTGTGTGCCGTGGTGATCGGTCTCGGCGCCGACGACGGTGGCGTGTCGCAGCTCTGGATGATCGCGCTGCTTGTGCTGGCCGGTGTGCTCGGCCTGATGGTGGTGCTGCCCATCGGTGGCGCCGACATGCCGGTCGTCATCTCGCTGCTCAACGCCCTGACCGGTCTGTCGGCCGCGGCCGCGGGCCTGGCGCTGAACAACACCGCGATGATCGTGGCGGGCATGATCGTCGGCGCGTCCGGCACCATCCTCACCAACCTGATGGCCAAGGCCATGAACCGCTCGATTCCCGCGATCGTCGCAGGTGGTTTCGGTGGCGGTGGCGCGGTGGCCGCCGGTGCCGGTGGTGAGGCCAAGACGGCCAAGGCCACCTCCGCCGCCGATGCCGCGATCCAGATGGCCTACGCCAACCAGGTCATCGTGGTCCCCGGCTACGGTATGGCCGTCGCCCAGGCCCAGCACGCGGTCAAGGAGATGGCGTCGCTGCTGGAAGGCAAGGGTGTCGAGGTCAAGTACGCGATCCACCCCGTCGCCGGTCGTATGCCCGGGCACATGAACGTGCTGCTGGCCGAGGCCGAGGTCTCCTACGACGCGATGAAGGAAATGGACGACATCAACGGTGAGTTCAACCGCACCGATGTGGTGCTGGTGATCGGCGCCAACGACGTCACCAACCCCGCCGCCCGCGAGGATCCGTCCAGCCCGATCTACGGCATGCCGGTCCTCAATGTCGACCAGGCCAAGAGCGTCATCGTGCTCAAGCGCTCGATGAACTCCGGCTTCGCCGGCATCGACAACCCGCTGTTCTACGCCGACCACACCTCCATGTTGTTCGGCGACGCCAAGAAGTCCGTCGGTGCGGTCACCGAGGAACTGAAGGCGCTGTAAGACAAGCGACATCGAACAAGAGAGGCCCCGCCGGTATTTCACCGGCGGGGCCTCTCGCTGTCGCGTGGCTACTCGAAGGTGTCGGCCAGCAGGTCGAGGGTGGCCATGGACTGGCGGTAGTCCGGGCGCTTGCTGGCTGCGGGGAGTTCGTAGACCTGGTTCTTCTGGAAGGCGGGGAGCATGGCCAGGGCCGGGTCCTGCTTCAGCTGGGGGATGTTGCGGCCGCCGTCGAGCAGGATCACGAACAGGACCGGGGCGTCGGCGACGGTGCTCAGGAGTTCGGGACTGAAGGTGACCCAGTCGCCTGCCTGGGTGCGGGGCGGGTTGCCTGCCTTGGCCTCGATCTTGTCGTCGATGGTGAAGCCGACGTCGGCGAGGAGGTTGGACAGCGGGGTGCCGGGGGCGAGCAGGATGGGCTTGCCGTCGGCCTGGGACTGCATCACCGAGGTCGCGCCCTGGGGGATCTTCAGCTTGGCCTTCACTTCCGCGACCCGGTCCTTGTAGGCGGTGAGCATGGGCTCGACCTTGTCGGGGCGGTTCACGAAGTCGGCCACCGTCTTCAGTTGGTCCTGCCAGTTGGCGAGGTCCGAGGGGACGAGGGCGGTCGGTGCGACGGCGCTGAGCTTGTCGTAGTTCTTGATGGTCTGCAGGCCGGGGAAGCCGGGTCCGCCGCCGATGATGAGATCCGGTCGCTGGGCGGCGATGAACTCCAGATTGAGGTCGTCACCGGAGGGGACCGCTTCGGTGCCCTGCTCTTTCGCGTCGGCGGCCCAGGACGGGGGGAACTCGCCGGGTGCGAGGGTGACGCCGAGGATGCGCGGATCCGCGGCCTTCACGTTCGCGTCCAGGTCGTAGAGGAATCCGGCGAGGGCGCCGTTGAGGACCACGATTCGCTGTGGGTCGGCGGGCACGGTGATCTGGCCCTTGGCGGTTTCCACCTGGCGGGTGCCGGTGTCGGTCGACCCTTCGGAGGTGGAGGTGCCGCAGCCCACTGCCGTCGCGGTCACCGCGACGATCAGGAGTGCGACGGCGGCGCGCATGCGGGCCGTCATTCGGTGCGCTGACATAGGAGTTGTTCCTTCTTTCTATCCAAGTGGAAGTTCAGGTGCGGATCGCGGGATCCGCGTCGATGAGCGCGGCGACCTCGATCCAGCCGGTCGGCATCGCGATCTCGTTGTGGGTGTAGGGCAGTCGCCGGACCACCAGCTGGGCGCCCGCGGCCCGCCAGCCGGTGAGCTGGGCGTGCACGCGCTCGGGTTCGAGGCCGTTGTCCGCGCAGTACAAGGCCATCGGGCCGCTGTAGGAGGGGGACTCGGACTCGGTGACCATGCGCAGCAGTTCGGTCGCGGCCTGGGTTACCACGGACGCCAATTCGGCTGGGTACTCCTCGATTTCGGGTACCAGTGCGGTCATTCCGGAGGGATCTGCCAGGGTCGCGGCGGCCCGCTCGGTCAGGTTCGACAGCGGGTGCGAGTCGAGCAGACCCACATAGCCGACCTGCTCACCCTCGGCTTCGAGGATGGCGGCCATGGCGTGGGCGAGATTGCCGCCCAGCGAGTAGCCGAGGAAGTGGTACGGGCCGTGCGGTTGGATGCGGCGGACGGCGGCCAGGTAGTAGCGCGCCAGGTCGTCGAGGGTGCGGGTCCGGGTGGTCGGCTCGGTGAGGTGGGGCATCTGCAGGCCGATGATGGGTCGTTCGGCCCGAAGCAGCCTTGCCAGAGGAGCGTATTTCCATGCGGTGCCGCCGATTTGGTGGATGCAGAACAGCGGCGGGACCGAGCCCTCGGCGCGCAGTTCCAGGACCGGATCGAGGCGGCGGCCCAGGCCGGCGAGGCCGTCCTTCGGTGGGGTGGTGGAGTCGGCCGCGCCGATGCGGGCGGCGAGCTCGCGGGGGGTCGAGGCGGTGAAGACGTCGTCGAGGACCACGGGTAGGTCCGCGCGGGTGAGTCGGCCGACCAGTCGCACGGCGAGCAGGGAGTGGCCGCCCTTGTCGAAGAAGTCGTCATCGGTGCCGATCTCGGGGACCGAGAGGACGGCTGCCATCGCCGCGCGAATGGTGTCGAGAGTATTGCCGTCCGCGGTGCGAGACTCCGGTGCGGGGAGCGCGCGGCGATCGATCTTCTCCGTCGCCGTGCGGGGAATGTGATCCAGCACGACAACGGCGGCGGGAATCATGTACGCGGGCAGCTTGTTTCGTAGCTGTTCGCGGATCGAATCCGTGTCGAGCGTGATTCCGGACTTCGCCATGAGGTAGGCGACCAGCCGCTGATCGCCCGGTGTGTCCTCGCGCAGCTGTACCACCGCGTGGGCCACGCCGGGGCACGTGAGCAGGGCCGATTCGATATCGCCCAGTTCGATGCGCTGGCCACGCAACTTCACCTGGCTGTCGGTGCGGCCGATGTAGTCGAGTTCGCCGTCGGGGTTCAGTTTCACCAGATCACCTGTGCGGTACATCCGTTCGCCGCTGCCGAACGGGTCGGCGACGAAGGCTGCGGCGGTCAGGTCGGGACGGGCCAGATAGCCGCGCGCCAACCGCACTCCGGTCATGTAGAGCTCACCGACGGTGCCCTCGGGGACGGGGTGCAGCTGGTCGTCGAGGATGCGGACGGTGTCGGCGGGTGCACCGACCGGGACCGACGTGGTGTCGGCGTCGACGGTCTCGTGGAAGGTGAAGCCGATCGCCGCCTCCGTGGGACCGTAGAAGTTGTACACAGCGGTACCGGTGAGTGCGCGCATCCGCTGCGCCGTCGCCGCCGGCAGCACTTCACCGCCGGTGAGGACGCAGCGAAGGTCCGCGCATCCCGAGAGATCGGCCTCTTCGGCGAGCACAGTGAGCATGGAGGTCGTCATCCACATCGCCGTGACTCGCTCCGCGCTCATGAGTTGTGCCTGGTAGTAGGGGTCGCGGTGGCCGCCGGGGCGGGTCAGCACGATCCGGGCGCCGACGTGCAGCGGCAGGAACATCTCCATCAGCGAGGCGTCGAAGATCGGCGGGGTGCGGTAGAGCATGGTGTCGCCCGGGCCGAACCGGACTTCGCGCTGCAGCCATTCGAAAGTGGAGATGATCGCGGCGTGCGACAGGCTCACCCCCTTGGGCACACCCGTGGAGCCGGAGGTGAACAGGAGGCAGGCGGTATTCGCCGGGCGCAGCGGTGCGAGGCGGTCCGCATCGGTGAGCGGAGTAACGGCGAATTCGCCCTGCCCGCGGTCGTCCGATTGCTCGTCGACCATCGTGCGAATGTCATCGAGCGAGCTCAGAACCATTGCAGCAGCGGCGGTATCGATAATCTTCTCGACGCGTTCTGCGGGCTGTTCCGGGTCTATCGGGAGATAGACACCGCCTGCACGGCAGATCGCATGCGCCGTGACGACGGAATCGATAGTGCGCGGCATGGCGACGGCGACCACGGTCTCGGGACCGACACCACGCGAGACGAGCCACCGGGCGAGACGATTGACCCTGGCATCGAATTCGCCGAAGTCGATCGTGACGCCGTCCGCCGTCACCGCCGGGGCTGTCGGATCGACAGCGATGCCCCACTCGGCCAGGGTGGTACCGCTCGGAGCCGCCACGATCGGGTGACTGAGCAAGGCCCCATTGTTGAGCGGAGCAGCAGATCGGGCGTCAGTGTCGACGCGGGCTGTCGCTGGAGTGCCGTCGACGGCTGTTGCGGTGGGCCGCGCTGTGACGACTGGCTCGGCGAAGACTTCTGGTGGCGGTGCGATGGGTGGTGCCGGTGCGGCCGGGGGCGTGGCGGTTGGAGTGAGGGGCTTGATGAACTGGGTCGCGGGGGTGTCGGGGGTGGTCGTGATCGACGTCAGCGTGGTGGTGATTCGGTCGGCGATCCGGGCGAGGGTGGTGTCGGGGATGACGCTGCGGTCGTACCAGATGACCAGCGTCAGGTGGTCGCCCGGCGGGGCGATCAGGGTGAGTGGGTAGTGGGTGTTGCCGTGGTTGTGGAATTCGCCGAGACGTAGGTCGTGGGAGTTTGGTTGTCCGGGGCCTGAGTTGGGGAAGTTCTCGAAGGCGACCAGGGTGTCGAAGAGAGTGCCGAGGCCCGTGATGCGTTCGATCTCCGCGAGGCTCGCGAAGTCGAACTCCTGCATGGCGAACTGGTTTTCCTGCAAGTCGGCCCACTGGTCGAGCAAGGGACGAGCCGGATCGAAGGTGCAGCGGACGGGCACGGTATTGGCGAACAGGCCGACCATGCCCGCTACGCCGGGCAGCTCCGCAGGACGTCCGGAGACGGTCGCGCCGAACACGACATCGAGGCGACCGGTGAGCGCGGCGAGCACCAGCGCCCAGGTGCCCTGCACCAGGGTGTTCATCGTGAGACCGCGGCATCGGCCGAGCTCGGCCAGTGTGGTTGCGAGCGATGCCGGGAGCGCAACCTGCCACTGCCGAACCTCGCGGGAAGTGGTGCCCTGATCGAGTGCCGGTGTGGTGGCCGGCGATGACGGGCGTCCGACTTGCTGCTGACGGGTTTCGGGTTCGCGGGGAGTATGGGCGGCATCGACGATCGTCTCGGTTACCAGCGTCGGTGCCTCGAGCCCGGCCAGTCGGTGAGACCAGGCGGTGCGGACGGCGTCGCGGTCGCGGGCGGCGAGCCAGGTCAGGTAGTCACTGTACGCAGGCGCCGGGGGGAGTTCGTCGCCGTGGTAGGTGGCCAGTACTTCGCGCAGAACTATAGGGGTTGACCAGCCGTCGATGACCAGGTGATGGGTGTTGAGCACCAGGCGGTGTGTATCACCGGGTAGACGAATCAGCGTGGCGCGCAACATCGGTGACCGGTCGACTGCGAACCGGTGGCGGGTCGCTTCGGCTTCGAGGCGGTCGGCTGCGGCCTCTGCGGTGCGCAGCGGCAGATCTGAGAGGTCGACCTCACGCCAGGGCATGCCGACCGAACGTGGAACCGCCTGCACCGGCTGGTCCAGGTCCTCGAAGTGGAAGGCGGCGGCCATGGTCGGGTGTCTGCCCACTACGGTGTCGAAGGCTGCCGACAACCGTGGGCCGTCCAGCGGGCCGTGCAGGTCGACGCGGGCGCTGAGGGTGTAGACGTCGTCGGCACCGTCACGAATCGCGTGGAACAGCAACCCTTCCTGCAAGGGCGACAGCGGGAGAAGTTCGGCCAGTGGGCCGTGCGTGTCCTCCAGCACGTCGATGATGTCCTGGTCGACGATCACGCCGGGGCAGTCCGACGGTGTGAGTCCGCCGGGATACAACCTCGCGTGAGCGGCCAACGCCTCCAGCGCGAGTTCGAAGTGCCGCTGGATTTCCGCGACCTGGTCGGCGCCGAGAATCCGGCTCGCGGCTGTCCACTCCACGGCCAGCCGCGGCGCACCGGCCCGCGCGGATTCGTGCACGAAGACATTGAGTGAAAGCACCTCGGTGAGTGCCTTTTCCGATGGTTCCGTCACCGCGAACGCGTCGTGTTCGGGCAAGCTCCAACCTGGCGTCCCACCGCCACCGAACCGGCCGAGATAGTTGAGCAGCACCTCCGGTGCGCGGCGACCGGCGAATCGCGGCGCGGTCTCGGGGTCGAGCCTGCGCAGCACGCCGTAGCCCACACCGTTGCCGGGAACAGCGCGCTTGGCTTCTTTGACCGCGCGCAGCAGGTGTCCGGCCGCCGCGCCACCGGACAAGGCCTCGGTGAGTCCGGCGGGATCGTCGATGCCGGTCGCGGGCGTCCACACCGGGAACTCGCTGGTAAACCAGCCGACGGTGCCAGCGAAATCGGTGTCGGGGCGCAATGCTTCGCGCCCGTGACCCTCGACGGTGACCGGCCTGCCCGGTTCCAGCGACTCGCCGCTCTCGTGCCGCCAAGCGTTGAGTGCGAGCATGAGTGCCGCGAGCAATACATCGTCGGTCTTCGCTCGGTAGGCGGTGGGCAGTGTCGTGAGGAAGGCTTCGGTGATCGCCGGTGTAGCGAAAGTCCTTGTCTGCTCGGCGCTCTCGACAAGGTCTACAGCGGGATCGAGCGCTCTCTCCCCGAGGGGTGCGACGCTCGCGTCGCCGAGCGCGCGCTCCCAGTGCACCAGCTCCGCGCGGTACTCGCCCGCAACACCGGACTCGGCGAGCAACGTGGCGTATCGCCGCCACGAACTCCCCTTTCCAGCCAGTCGCGCGGGGCGTTCTTCCTGCGCGGCGGAGCAGGCCTCATACAGCTCGGGCACCAGGATTCGCCACGAAACACCGTCTACCACCAGATGATTGGCAACCAGCACCAACCGATCGGCGACGCCGTGCCCGCTACGTACCAGCGCGGCACGAATCTGGACACCCTCGGCGGGTGCCAATTCCTTTGCCAGCGCGAATGCCACCGACTCGATCAGCGCTGCCATCCCGCCATGCCCTGGCACGCCGGGAACGATCTCGCGGACCAGATCGGGTGCGCGCAGCGTGCCCACTGCGGCAACTTCGAGCCGGGCGTCGGTGCCGGACCCGTCGAGGACGAGGCGGAGGGCGTCGTGGCGGTCGAGAAGGGTTTGCAGGCCGGTGGTGAGGTGGTCGACTGTCAGGTCTTCGTGGAGGGTCAGAGCTGTCCACTGGGCGTAGCCGGCGATGGTGCCGGAGTCCGCGTTCGCCTCGAGAAGGGCCGCAACCATGGGCGGGATCGGGACGGCACCGGTCGGTTCGTCTGGGGTCGGTGCGCCGGTGCGTACCTCGGCCATCTGGGCGGTGGCGGCGATGGTGGCCAAGTCGCGTTGGGCGAGGAGGGTTTTCGGCTGGACTTCCCAGCCGAGGGCGCGGAGGCGGCTGCTCACACCGATCGCGGTGATGCTGTCGCCGCCGAGGCCGAAGAAATCGTCGGTCGCGTTGACCTGCGCCAGGCCGAGGACCTCGGCGACGATTCCACACAGTGCCCGCTCCTGCTCGGTGCGGGGCGGTCGGCCGGTCGAGGTCAGCTGGGGTGCCGGAAGGGCTGCGCGGTCGAGTTTTCCGTTGACGGTGGTTGGCAGTGAATCGAGGATCACCAGGGCCGAGGGGACCAGGTGGTCGGGGACCAGGGTGGTCAGCAGCTGACGGAGCTGGTCGGCGTCGAGGGTGCGGCCGGTCTCGGGGACCAGGTAGCCGATCAGTCGGGTGCTGTCGCCGGATTTGCGGATAGTGGCGGCCGCTGCGGCTACCCCCGGTAGCGCGCCGAGCGATGCCTCGACTTCGCCCAGTTCCACGCGGTAACCGCGCACCTTGATCTGGGAATCCGCGCGCCCGAGGTAGTCGTAGCCGTGGCCGGGGAGCCAGCGTGCCCGGTCACCGGTGCGGTACATGCGTTCCCCGCACGCGAACGGATCGGCGACGAACCGCTCCGCTGTCACCACCATGCGCCCGAGGTAGCCGCGAGCCAATTGTGGCCCCGCCAAATACAACTCGCCGATCTCACCGTCGGGCACCGGCTGCAACGCGCCGTCGAGCAGGTAGGCGCGGGTACCCGCCAGCGGTCCGCCGACGTGCGGCACAGCACCCGTCACCGGCGCACTCAGCGCGTCGACGGTTGCCTCCGTCGGGCCGTACATGTTGCGGGCGACCACCTTCGACGCGACGATGGCCGTCCACAACGCGGGTGGCGTCGCCTCACCACCGAGCAGCAGCAGCTCCGGACGGTGTGCGCTGCCGAGCAACCCGTTGTCGATCAGCGCGGTCGCCATCGAGGGGGTGGTGTCCACGACATCGATGCGATCGGTCCGTAACGCCGCTACCTGCGCGGACGCGTCCTTCTGGATATCTACGTCGTACAGATGGATCCGGTGCCCGCACCACAACCACATGAGCTGATCCAGGGCCGCATCGAAGGCGAAGGAATAGGTGTGCGCGACATGCAGCTGCCGCCCGCCCACTCGCGCGGCGTTCTCGGCGTAGACGGTGCGCCGATGGTGGTGCAACAGCTGAGCCATCGCGCCGCACGAAATCTGCACACCCTTCGGCTTGCCGGTGGAGCCCGAGGTGTACACGACATAGGCGAGATGCCCGGCTGAACGAGGCGCGGCGAGTTCAGCCATCGACAGCGGCCCGCTCGGCAGACTGGTGATGGCTGCTCGAACGCCGTTGTCCGACAACAGGAGTATTCCCGGTGCCACATGGCGGTTCACCACGTCGCCAGTCATGGACAGGCCGTCCGCCTGCGCTGCGGAAGTCCGGTCCGGGGACCCGTCAGTCGTGAGCCGCTCTGCGAAGACCGCTTCCGCGACAATGTCATCCGTCAGGATCAAGGCCGGATCGGCGTCTTCGATGATGTCTGCCAGGCGCTGGGCGGGGTGGTTGATGTCGAGCATCAAGAAGGCCGCACCCGCGTGTTGCACTGCCAGCAGGGCGATCACCAGGTCGACCGAGCGGGGGAGGGCGATGCCGACGATGTCTTCGGGGCCGATGCCTCGGCCACGCAGGTAGCGCGCGAGCTGGTGCACGCGGGCACCGAGTTCTGCCGCGGTGAGCCGGTGGGTGCCGTCGACGAGGACGATGTCGTCGGGCTGGGCCGCGACCATGCGGTCGAAGACCTCGACGACGTCGTCGGGACGCCCGGGCAGGGCCGCGCCGGCGCGCTCGACGGCGATGTCGGCCGCGACCTCGGCCGGGTACAGGGTGATCGCGCCGATCGGCTTGTCGGCATCGACCAGTTCGGTGATCAGCGTGACCAGCGCGTCCATCCGTCGCCGCGCGGTGGCCGCGTCCAAAGACCGCGCGTCGACCTCGAAGCCGAGCTGGACGCGGTCCTCCGACAGCGGGGTGACGGTCAGGCCGAGGTCTTCCGGCGGGCCACCGGCCACATTGCGCAGGGTGCCGGTGGCACCGTCGAAATCGAGGGCGAAGTCGAAGGCCTTGAGATTGACGCCGATGCCGTGCAGCAGGGCACCGGTCTGTGCCCCACCGAATTCGCGGGCGAGGTCCTCACCGCGAAAACGTTGGTGGGCGCGCATCTCTCGCAGTGCGTCGGCCACCCGCTTGCCCAGCTCACCCAGGCGGTCCTGACCGGACACCGAAACTCGCAGCGGCAGGACGTTGACCGCCATCGACGGGGTGGTGAGGGCGGTCTTGCCGACGCGCGCCATCACCGGCAGTGCGATGACCACATCGGTCTCACCGAGCAGCCGGTGCACGAATCCCGCGTAACCGGCGACGAGCACGTCGGCCCACGTGATACCGGCTTCGGTGGCCGCTGTTTTGACGCGACCCATCAGGTCGGCGTCGAGGACCGCGCGCACCTCGTGGGTCTGCTCGACCACGCCCTCGGGTGCCCGACCGCGCCCGTCCAGCGGCGGCAGCGGCGTGAGCCGGTCGCGCCAGTACTCGCGGTCTTGCCGATGTGCCTGGCTCCCACGGTATTCCAGGTCCTCGGCCACGAGCGTTTCCACCGACCCCCAGCGCAGGCGCGGCACTTCGGTACCGCGACGCAGCGCGGTGTAGTGGGCCGCGACCCGGCGCGACACCATGGCCGCGCTGTAGCCGTCGATGATCAGGTGGTGATAGAGCTGGATGCACCACACGTCGTTGTCGGTGAGACGCAGCAGTGTGTAGGTGTAGAGCTGCCGGTCGACCATGTCGCGGCAATAGGTCGCGGCGCGTTCGCGTTCGGCGGCGACCAGCCGGTGCGCCGCGGCGACCGGGTCGGCTTCACCGCGCAGATCGACGAGTGGACGCAGCTCCGGTTCCAGCTCGGTGATCCGCTGCCGCGGCCCCTCTGGAGTCTCACTGAATCGCAGCCGCATCGTGTCGGTTTCGGCGATGGTCCGGCGAATCGCGGTGTCCAGCAATGGCACGTCCACCGGTTCTGTGCCCGAGATCTCCAGGACCTCGCCGACCAGGTAACTGAGCGACTCGGGGTCAAGTCGCTGCGCGTTCCAAATGCCCAATTGCGCTCCGGTGAGCGGTAATCCGGGATGGTCGGCGCTCACGTCGTCCCGTTCCACCGAGCCCACAGCAACTCCTTCGTCAAAGTTCTCCACCCACCCCACGCGGCGCTGCCGGACTCGGGAAGAGTCCGGCAGCCGCGCGAGGCGAGTCAGGTTTGTCTTGGTTCGAATGGCGGAGCGTCCGCCGACGGGGTCAGGCGTCTGCTTCGACCTGTGCGGGATCGAGCTGACGCAGCAGCTCCGAGGTCCCGACCACCGCCCCGCAACGCCGGGCGACGTAGTTCAGTGCCATCACATGCTCGTCGCGGCTGAAATCCGCCGTCGCGTCGTGGACGAGGAACGGCCGCACATCACCCATGAATGCCTCGGCGGCACTGAGCATGCAGCCCATGTGCGTGTAGACGCCGGTAACCAGGAGCTGATCGCGCCGGTAGTAACCGAGCAGTTCACGCAGGTCGGTGCGCTGGAACGCCGAATAGCGCCACTTGGTCACCTGGATGTCCTGCGGTTCGGGCGCGAGGGCATTGATGACCTGCGTGTCGGCGCCCTCGGCCATCCCGCTGCCCCAGAAGTCGGCCAGAATGCCGCGTCGCGACGGGTGCTGATTACCGGGCTGCATCGTGTAGATCACCGGGATGTCGAGCTCGTGGCAGCGGTCGCGCAGCAGAGCGATATTGGCGATCAGGGTGCGGGCGGGGTCGCGGTGCAGGTCGTAGGCGTCGAGGAAGTACTGCTGCATATCGTGGATCAGCAGGGCACAACGTCCTGGTTCGGCAGTCCAGTCGACCTGGTCGGCGGTGAACTCGTCGACGCCCGGCATCGGATAGGGCGCGATCGGGGGGATAGGCATGACGGTCTTTCGTTCGAACGGAAGTCGGCTCAGCCAACGGTGACGGGCAGATCCGCGATACCGAGCGGAGCGAGGATGCGCTGGAATTTGCCGGTGGTCTCGGCCAATTCGGCGGCCGGGTCGGACGCGGCGACGATCCCGCCGCCCGCGTGCGCGAGCAGCGTGGTGCCGTGCTCGGACAGCTCGGCGCAGCGGATGCTCACCATCCATTCGCCGTTGCCGTCGGCATCGCACCAACCGACAGCGCCCGCGTAGAAACCGCGTTCGCCCTCGAGTTCGGCGATGAGACGGGCCGCCGCGGCGGTGGGTGTGCCACAGATCGCCGGGGTGGGGTGTAGCGCTACGGCGAGCTCGAGTGCCGACGGGCCGGCCAGCGGGACGGCCGCGGTGATCGGCGTACCGATGTGCCACATCGCCGGAGTTGCCATGAGTTCCGGTGCGGGAGTGTGTACTTCGGCGCAGCGGTCACGCAGCACGGCCGACACCTGATCGGTGACGAAGCGGTGTTCTGCCAGGTCCTTGGTCGAGGCGAGCAGCGTGTCGGCGGCCGACCGGTCGGCATCGCCGTCGTCGAGTACCCGGCGGGCCGAGCCGGCCAGCGGATAGCTCACGACGCTGTTCCCGTCACGACGCACCAGGATCTCCGGACTGGAGCCGAGGAGATGGCGGCCGGGGTATCGCCCACCCGCCGCGGACAGATCGACCAGGAAACCGTTCGACATCGGGTCCGAGGCGACCATCAGGTCGAGGATGTCCAGTGCGCGAACGGGAGTCGCCGAGCGGGCCCGAATCGCGCGTGCCAGCACGACCTTTCGCAGGGGGTGGGCGGGGTCGGCCAGCAGTTCGACAGCGGTGGCGACGCGCCTGCGGTGCTCCTCGGGTGCGGGAAGCGCCGCGTCGAAGGCGAACTGTGGCAGGGGCTCCGAATCGCGCTCGAGCATCCGGGGCCGGTAGGGCGCGTCGGTGATCGTCACAGATTCCGGCGCCCACAGCGCTGTCGGTGCGCCGGGGCGGAAGGGAAGTGCGCCGACGATGTGGCTGATCCGGCCACTGCGCAGCGCGGTGATCGCGTCGTGTGCCGAGCGGAAAACCGTCCCGCCCGCGGTGGCGGACACGGTCCGCTGCGGACGGGACAGCACAAAAGCGGGGTCTGAACTGGCGGTACTGATGGGGATCATCCTCTCGGTCACATATCTAGCGTTGCGCCACCGTCGACCCGCAGGTCGTGCATGGTGATGTGGCGGGCGCCGTCGGACGCCAGGAAGTGGACGGCCGACGCGATGTCGTCGGGAGCGGCGATGCGCCGCAACGGGATTCCCAGCCGGTAGGCGGCGGGATCACCGTCGAGCAGCGCGGTCTCGGCGGCGTCGTCCAGCGGTGTGCCGCCGAACATGTCGCGCAACATGGTGGTGTCGGTGGAGCCGGGGGAGACCAGGTTGACCCGCACACCGAGCGGCGCCACCTGCAAGGCGAGCGACCGGGTGAACGCGGTCGCCGCGGCTTTGGCGGCGCCGTAGGCGGCCATGCCGACCCGGGGCGTGGCCGCGGCATTGGAGGAGACCACCACGATCGCCCCGGTTCCGGCGGCGACCATCTCGGCGGCGGCACGCTGGGTGACCAGCATGGTCGCGGTGGCGTTCACGCTGAGGCAGCGCGTCCAGTCCGCCGGGTCGAGTTCGAGCGCGGGGCCGCCGACCATCACGCCCGCCGCGTGCACCAGCACCTCGACGGCGCCGTAGTCGGCCGTGAGCCGGTCGAAGGCCGCCCGCACGGCTGCGCTGTCGGTGAGATCGACGGTGACGCCGTGCACGTCGGGCGCGGATAGCGTTGCCACTGCGGCACTTCCGGCGCCGCGACGGTCGGTGGCTGCATCGAACCGCTTCGCGATCGCGGCGGCGGTCCGGTGTACGGCCGGGTCGAGGTCCCACAGCGAGACGACCCGGTCCTCGGCAGCGAAGCGCGCGGCGATCGCGGCGCCGATGCCCCCGGCCGCGCCGGTGACGACGACGACCCGACCGCGAGAATCACCATTAGACATGAGGTTAGCCTAACCTGACTGTCCGTTATTTGGTTAGCTTCCCTCATAACTTTTGGCCGAAACACCGAACCGCCTGCTCGAAAGAGGTGCTCGACTTGACCGAACCCGCCTTCGCCGGCTTCACCCCCTGGCCCGCCGACCTGGCCGACCGCTATCGCGCCCACAATCTCTGGACCGGTGACACTTTCGGCGATGTTCTCGCCGCGCGTGCCGCCGCCACACCGGACCGGATCGCGGTTCTCGACACCGCCCACAGCTGGTCCTATGCCGAACTCCATCACCGTGCGCGTTCGCTCGCCGCCGGTCTGGCCCGACTCGGCATCACGCCGGGCGATCGGGTGCTGGTGCAGCTGCCCAACCGGGCCGAATTCGTCGAGGTGGTCTTCGCGCTCTTCGAGCTCGGCGCGCTGCCGGTGTTCTGCCTGCCCGCGCACCGCGCCGCCGAGCTGGTGCCGATCGCCGAGGCCGCCGCCGCGACGGCCGTCATCACCTGCGGAGCCCACCAACGCTTCGACTACGCGGCGCTCGCGGCGACGGTGCGGGAGAAGGTGTCGAGCCTGCGGCATGTGCTGCTCGTCCTCGACGAGGGGCAGCAACTGCCCGAGGGCGCGCACGATATCGCCGAATTCCGCGACGAGCCGGTGGAACTGCCGGGACCGTCGGCCGGTGACGTCGCGTTTCTGCAGCTCTCGGGTGGCAGCACCGGCATCCCCAAGCTCATCGCCCGCACCCACGACGACTACCTCTACAGCGTGCGCCGCAGCGCCGAGATCTGCGAACTCGACAGCGACACGGTGTATCTCGCGACGCTGCCCGTGGCCCACAACTTCCCGATGAGTTCGCCGGGCATTCTCGGCGCGCTGTGGGCCGGTGGTGCGGTGGCCATGACGCCCGATCCCACACCGGCGACGGCCTTCCCGCTGATCGAGCGGTTCGGCGTCACCATCACCGGCCTGGTGCCACCGCTGGCGCGATTGTGGACCGAGCGCGCCGAAGCCGGTGACACGCCTGATCTTTCGAGCCTGCGGGTACTTCAGGTGGGTGGTGCCCGCTGCCAGGACGAGCTGGCGCGCCGGATCGGTCCCGCGCTCGGCGTCACCCTGCAGCAGGTGTTCGGGATGGCCGAGGGCCTGGTCTGCTACACCCGGCTCGACGACCCGATCGACGTGGTGGTGAGCACGCAGGGCAGGCCGATGTCGGAGTTCGACCAGATCGCGGTCGTCGACGACAACGGTGTGGAGGTGGCGCCGGGCGAACAGGGCAACCTGATCACCCAGGGCCCGTATACGATTCGCGGCTACTACGACAACCCCGAGGCCGACGCCCGCAGCTTCACCGCCGACGGCTGGTACCGCACCGGCGACATCGTCTCGATCCGCCCCGACGGCAATCTCGTGGTCGCCGGCCGCGCGGGCGACTGGGTGAACCGCGGCGGCGAGAAGGTCTCCGCCGAGGAGCTCGAGGCGCATCTGCTCGAGCATCCCGGCATCCGCGACGCCGTGATCGTCGGCACGCCCGATCCGGTGCTGGGACAACGTATCTGCGCTTTCGTGCAGCCGACTGATCCGGAGCAGCGACCGACGCTCACCTCCGTGCGCAAGTTCGTGCGCGAGCGGGGTGTCGCGGCGTGGAAGATGCCCGACGCGGTCGTGGTGATCGAACAGTTCCCCGAGACCGGCGTCGGCAAGACCAGCCGCAAGGAACTGCGGCAACTGCTCGCCGAGGGTGCCCACGGGAACTGATCCAGCAGAAGCGGTTCGGCCAGGGGTGGCGCACCGAGTGCGCCACCCCCGCTGCTCACGCCAGCAGTTCGATCCACGACCCGAGGACGGGTTCGCCCGCGAGCGTGGGAAAGTCGATATCCGCATGACCAGCCGACCGCCATTTCTCCACCAGCGACATGATGCGCACCGAATCGAGTCCGGCGTCGAGCAGATCGGTCTCGGCGCTCAGTTCGGTCGCCTCGACTCCCAGTACGGTGGCCACATCGGCGATCACCTGTTCGTCGGTCATGGTCATTCCTCTCGATCGAAGTCGGCGACGCCGCGCTTCCAGTAGCCGGCGATGAGCGAGTCCTTGGGACCGATGCCCAGGTCGTCGCGGATGATCTTGCGGACACCACGCAGGCACCCGGCCTCCCCGGCGACCCAGGCGAAAACCCGGTGTCCGGCAGCGACTTTCACCTCGCGGACAGCCTGCTCGAGGATGTCGCTCGTGCCGGGCGCCGCGTCACCCCGGTGCAGCCAGCGCACGGTCACGCCCGCGGGCGGGTCGAGGGGGATCTCCTCGGCGGGCCCGGCGACCTCGATGAATGCCCAACCGGTGGTGTCGCGCGGCATGCGCTCGAGCCAGCGGGCGATGGCGGGCAGCGCGGTGATGTCACCGGCGAGCAGATAGTCGTCGTAGGTCTCCGGGATGACGACGCCACCGGGCGGACCCGCGATGTGGACCTTGGTGCCCGGGGTCACCGAGGTGGCCCAGTCCGAGGCGAGACCGCCGGGGTGGATGACGAAATCGATGTCGAGTTCGCCGTCCTCGACGCTGTGGCGGCGCACCGTGTACTCGCGCGAGATCGGTCGCGGGTTGCCCCACTCGAGCATCGTGCCGTCGAGCTTCGGCAGCCGCAGCACGCCGTCTTCGCCCGGGAAGATCAGGCGCACATGCTCGTCCGGCACATAGCTGTGGAACTTCGCGATGTCCGGGCCGCCGAAGGTGATCCGCAGCAGTGCCGCGCCAACGGGCACGACCCGCAACACCTCCACTTCCTGCAGGCCGATCGGGTACGGCACCTTGGCGTAGTGGTCCCCGGCGAGCACCTCGGCGATGTTCGCGGCGTAGTCACTGCGATCCTTCACCGTTTTCCTTTCTGTGCAGTGGCCCGGCGACGAGCGCCATCAGGCCGGTGAGTACCAGGACGGCGACGCCGTAGAGCACGAGCGCGCGTCCGGGTTCGAAGGTCTGGCCGACGAATCCGGCCACCATGGAGCCGACCGCGGTGCCGGCGACGGACTGCACCATCAGCAGGCCCGACATCCGTCCGCGCATGTGGTCGGGCGCGGCCTGCTGCAGCATCGTGTAGCGCAGCACCATGTTCACGGCTCTGGCCAGGCCGAATCCGGCCAGCCCGAGGAACACCAGCGCGGCGTGCGACCACAGTCCGGCCGCGATCACGCCGATCGGCATCAGTCCGAGCGAGATCAGCAGCGCCCGACCGGTGTGCGCGCGCCCCATCCAGCCGCTGGTCAGCGTGCCGAGCACCGCACCGGCGCCGGGTGCCGCGTAGAGCAGGCCGAGGGTGCCCGGCCCCGCGTCGAGTTCGACATCGGCGAAGGCGGGCAGCAGCACCAGCGGGCCGCTGACGAGCATCCCGATCAGCCCGGTGAGCAGAATGAGCCGGATGGACTCGTGCCGCACCGCGAACGCGATACCCGCCACCAGCTCACGGACCGGGTTCTCCAAGTCGCGCTGCGGTGGCGGCGACGGGCCGATGGCGGTGATCAGCCCGACGGTCGCGGTGGTCGCGAGGGCGCAGAGGAAATAGGCCGTGGCCACACCGGTTTTCGCGACGAGCAGGCCGGCGAATGCCGGGGTGATCATGGTGCCGAGGTCGGTGGTCAGCGAGACCAGAGCACCTGCGGCCGCGACTTTTTCACGTCCGACGAGCACCGGGACCATGGCCATCAGCGCCGAACCGCTCACCCCGCCCGCGAGACCGTCGACGACCGCCGCGAGATAGATGGCGGACAGGAACGGCTCGGGCAGTACGGCATTCACCCCGAGGATCAGGAAGCCGATACCGGCCGCGCTGCGCGACCACTGGATCACTGTCCGGCGGTCGTACCGGTCGGCGACCACCCCGCCCGCGAGACTGCCCGCGAACAGGGCGACCGCGGTGGTGGTGGCGACCCCGGCCACCTGCACACTCGATCCGGTCAGCTGATAGATCTGCAGCGGCAGGGCGACCATGAGCAACCCGATGCCGAGTACCGACACCAGCCGCGCCGCGAACGCGCACCGGAAGGGGCGCGACGCCCGCAGCGGGCTGAGGTCGATGAGCAGTCCCGACGTCACCGGAAACGTTCCACGAGCAGATCGAGTGTCGCCATGACGGTGCGGTAGTCCGGACGCGAGCTGGTGGCGGGCAGTTCGAAGACCTTGCCCGCCTCGAACGACGGCAGCGAGGCGTAGAGCGGATCGGCGCGCAGCTCTTCGAGCGAACGTCCGCCGCTGAGCGGGATGGTGAACAGCACCGGCGCGTCGATCACCGTGCTGAGCAGCTCCGGGCTGAAGCTGATGAAGTCGGCGCTCTGCTCCTTGGCGGGGTTTCCGGCCTTGGCCTCCACCTGCGTGTCCAGCGTGAAACCGACCTCGGCGAGCAGCGCGGGCAGCGCGGCGGTCGGCACGAAGACCGTCGGCTTCTGGCTCTTGATCGACTGGAACACCGTCGTCGCGCCGACGGGCGGCTTGATCTTGCTCTTGGCCTCGGACAGCTTGGCCTGGTAGTTCGCGATCAAGGTGTCGACATTGGCCGGCTTGTTCACGGTCTCGGCGATGAACCGCAGCTGGTCCTGCCAGTTGGTTGTCTCGGTCGGCATCAGCACGGTCGGGGCGATGGCGCTGAGCTGGTCGTAGGCATTCACCGACTGCTGGCCGGGGTAGCCCTGGCCACCGCCGATGATCAGATCGGGACGCTGGGCGGCGATGAACTCGAGGTTGATGTTGTCACCGGACGGAACGGCCTGTGTCCCTTGTGCCTTGGCGTCCTCGGCCCAGCCGGTCGGGAACTCGCCCGGCTTGGTCGGCACACCGAGCAGGCGCGGGTCGGCCGCGACGACGGGCGCCTCGAGGTCGTAGAGGTAACCGGCCAGGTTGCCGTTGAGCACGACGATGCGCTGCGGATCGGCCGGCACCTTGATGGGGCCCTTCGCGGACGGCACCTCGCGTGGGCCGGAATCGGCGGAGTTCGACGACGAGTCACCGCACCCGGCGAGCACCGCGACCAGCGCGAGAACCGGGACGACGAGGGCGGCGCGAAGCCGGCCCGGGGAACGGTTGGTGAACATGGACGGGGTTTTCCTCATTTCTTCAGTGCACCGGTGCGGCGTTCTCGGCCAGCGGAATCACCAGCGGCGTCCCGGTTTCCGGGTCGTCGACGATGCGGCAGCGCAGCGAGAACACCTCGTGGACCAGGTCCGCGGTGACGATGTCGGCGGGGGTGCCGGTGGCGACGATCCGCCCGTCGCGCATGGCGATCAGGTGGTCGGCGTAGCGGAAGGCGTGATTGAGGTCGTGCAGTACGGCGACGACGGTGCGTTCCGATTCGCGGTTGAGCGCGCGGCACAGGTCGAGCAGCTGGATCTGGTAGGCGATGTCGAGAAAAGTGGTCGGCTCGTCGAGCAGGATGATGGGCGTCTGCTGGGCGAGCACCATCGAGATCCAGACCCGTTGCCGTTGACCGCCCGACAGTTCGTCGACCGGGCGGGCCGACAGCTCGGCGACGCCGGTGGCCGCCATCGCCGCCGCCACCGCCTCCTCGTCGGCCTTGGACCACTGCCGCAGCAGCGTCTGGTGCGGATAGCGGCCGCGCGCGACGAGGTCGGCCACCCGGATGCCGTCGGGTGCGGTGGAGGTCTGGGGGAGCAGGCCGATCTGACGAGCCAGCTCCTTGGCCGGATAGTCCGTCACCGGCTTGCCGTCGAGCAGCACCCTCCCGGATTCCGGGGCGAGCAGGCGGGCGAGCGCGCGCAGCAGGGTGGACTTGCCGCAGGCGTTCGGGCCGATGATCACGGTGAACTTGCCGTCCGGGATGTCCACGCAGAGTTGGTCGCTGATCGTTCGGCCCTTGTACCCGAGGCGGACCTGGTCGGCGCGCAACCGCGCGGCGTGAGTGTCGTTCATGTCGCTTCCTATTTCCGTCGCGCTTCGGCGACGAGCAGATACGCCAGGTACAGGCCGCCGATCGAACCGGTGACGATGCCGACCGGGATGGTGGTCGGGGCGAAGGCGTGCTGGGCGATCCAGTCGCAGGTGACCAGCAGGGTCGCGCCCATCACCGCCGCCGGAACCAGCGCGATCGACGGGGTGCGGGTGAGCTTGCGCGCCAGATGCGGTGCCGCAAGGGCGACGAAGGCGATCGGCCCGGCCACAGCCGTTGCCAGCGAGGTGAATCCGACGCTGAGCGCGATCAGCCAGCCGGTGGCCTTGCCGGCGTCGAGCCCGAGGGCGCGGGCGGTGTCGTCGCCGAGTTCGAGGATCTGCAGGCGCGGCGCGGCCGGGATCAGGGCCACCGCCAGCACGGCGAGCACGATCATGGTCGGCGCGACCTGCGGCCACGACAACCCGTTGAGCGAACCCGCACCCCAGGCCGCGGCCGACATCGCCGCGTCGAGGTCGGCCCGCATGATCAGCCAGGTGTTGACCGAGGCGAGCATCGCGCTCACGCCGATACCGACGATGATCAGGCGGAACCCGGTCACGTTGTGCCGGAAGGCGAGCAGGTGGATGACCAGCGCCGCGCCGAGGCCGCCGACCATCGCGCCCGCCGCAGTCTGGAAACTCCCGCCGCCGAGGGTCAGGATCACCAGGAGCGCGCCGGTGTAGGCGCCGGTGCTGAACCCGATGATGTCGGGGCTGCCGAGGGGATTGCGGGTGACCGACTGCAGTATCGCGCCACTCACACCGAGCGCCGCGCCGAGGGCGAGTGCCAACAGGATGCGCGGCAGCCGCCAATCGAAAACCACCAGCCGATCGAAGCGTTCGTCACCGATGAACAGCGCGCGGAGCACACGCGGCGCCGGGATCTCGAAATCGCCGCTACCCAGGGCGAATACCGCGGTCGCCAGGGCAATGGCCAGCAGGATCGCGCACACCACAAGCGTGCGCACACCGATCCTCGCCGTGAGACCCGTGCGCCCGGGGCGCACCACCAGCATGGTGCGACCGAAATCGATCTTCGTGCTCATGCCGCGGCCCCCACTCGTGAACGGCGCGCCAGCCAGATCAGCATGGGCGCGCCGAGGAACGCCGTGACCAGCCCCGCGGGCACCTCGTCCGGGCGAATAATGATGCGGCCCAGCACATCCGCCGTGAGGACGAGCAGCGGCGCCAGCACCAGCGAGTACGCGAAGATCCAGCGCTGATCGGGACCGACCAGCCAGCGGACGATGTGTGGAACCGCGAGACCGACGAAGGCGATCGGACCGACCGCAGCCGTCGCGGTACCGCACAACAGCACCAATGCCAGCGCGGTGAGCAGCCGCGTGCGGTTGACGTGCACGCCGAGCGACCGGGCCAGATCATCACCGAGGGCAACGGCATTGAGCGACCGCGCGCAGACGGCGGCGATCAGCAGCCCGACCACGATGAACGGCGCGGCGCCCGCGATGATGTCGAATCCGCGCCCGGTGAGCGAACCGGCGTCCCAGCGGCGCATCTCGTCGAAAGCCTTGGGGTCGAGCAGGATCAGGCCGCGCGTGAGCCCGCCGAGTACGGCGGTGGCGGCCACTCCGGCCAGCGTGAGCCGGATCGGGTCGGTACCGGTGTGCCCCGCGGTGCCGAGCCGGTACACGACCACCGACACCAGCGCGGCTCCGGCGAAGCCGAACCAGACGTAGGACGTGATCTCCTCCACACCGAGCAACCCGACCGCGACCGTGATCGCGAACGCGGCACCGGCATTCACGCCGAGCAGTCCCGGGTCGGCCAGCGGGTTACGGGTGAGTCCCTGCATCAGGCAGCCCGCGACGCCGAGTGCCAGCCCGGCGAGTAGCCCGAGAACCGTTCGCGGCAGCCGGTATTCGATGACGGTGACGTGGTCGGGCGTGGTCGCGGCGCTGGTCAGCGCCTGCCAGACCTCGCCGACCGGAATAGATTTCGTGCCGACCAGCAGGCTCAGCAGACAGGCCGCGGTCAGCAGCGCCACTGTCAGCAACCAGCCGAACCAGCGCGGACTTCTCATCAGGGATCTCTCTCATATGGAACCGTGTCACGAGGAGGGTAGCTCATGTTTAGGTGAGCCTAGGCTTATTCAAAGTTAGCTAGGGCAAGGTCTTGATAGGTGAGCCTAACCTGTCTACAGTCCGAGCTGTTCAAGATCGGTGCGAATCGGTCACAACAGTTGATGAGGACATCCACGATGCGAAAAATGCTTGCGGCCACTGCGCTGGCCACGGCCGCGCTGGCCGTTGTCGGCGGAACGGCGAGTGCGGACACCTTCGTTCCGCTGCCCGACGGCGAGAAGGCCGGCCCCGGTGTGTTGATCAAGCGGGTTGCAGAAAGCGCCCTGATCTCGCCGTCCATGGCGGCCAACGGCGCAGGCCGCGTGGCGTGGGTGAGCGGAACCGTGCTGGCCGAGGTGGCCGAGACCCCGAAGGGTGAGCCCCGCCCGTTCGTCGGCGGCAACGGCGCGCCCGGCACCAACAACTCCTCCACGCACGGTTCTTCGCGCGTGAGCACCGGCTACATCGTCGGCTGCCAGGTGAGCATCGCCGACGACGCTATCTCGGCGGGTGTCTCGGGCGGCATCAACACCAGCGGCGTGAACGCGGGTGCCTCCATCGGCGTCAAGCTCGGCCCCGGCGAGGTGAAGTTCATCGGCATCGAGGGCTTCGACATCGTCGAGAAGGGCAACTACCACATCAGCTACAAGGACGTGGAGCTGCAGATCCAGGGCTGCGCCGGTTACGCGCAGGCCCGCGCCTACACCGTCGTGGAGATCATCGGCGACAACTACTCCAAGACCTCCCTCTACGGTGCCCCGTTCAGCATCGGCTGACCTGTCGCCCTTCTCGACGAATAGGAACAACTCCATGACCATCTTCACGAAGGCCGGTGCCCGTCTGGCCGGTGCCGCCGCGGCCGCTACTGTCGCGCTCGGCCTCTTCTCCACCGGCGCCGCCAACGCCGACACCTTCATCCCGCTGCCGGGCGGTGAGCTCACCCAGACCCTGCCCGACGGCACCGCGGTGACCATCCGTCTGGTCGGCGAATCGGTGAACATCAGCCCCTCCATGGGCGCGACTCCCTTGCATCGCAATGTCTGGGCCTCCGGCCGGGCCGAGGTGCAGGTCCACGCCGAGCACAAGGGCGTCAAGATCTCCCCCGGATACGTCGTCGGCTGCCAGGTCGACATCTCCGGCGGCAACGCCACCGGTGGTGCCAACGGCGCGGTGAACAACTCGGGCAACGCCAGCGGCGGCGTGACCTCCGGTGGCAACCTGACCCTCGGCCCCGGCCAGGCGTCGACCTTCTGGCTGCTCCAGGTCGAGGGCCCCGATGCCTACGGCGAGGAGAGCTACGTGCCCGCCATCAAGTTCTTCGGCCAGGAAGGTTCGGTCACCTGGGCCGACTCGACCCTCGGCCTCTCGGGCTGCGCCGGCTACGCCCAGGCGCGTGCCTTCGTCTCCGTCGAGGTGACCACCCAGTTCGGTCGCTCGGAGCTGCGCCTGTGGGGCCAGCCGTTCAGCCTCGGCTGATGCCACGGGCCCCGCAGGGAGCTGTACGCTCCCGGCGGGGCCCCGGCTCATTTCTGCCCGTCGGCACGCTCGTTCGGTGCCGGAACGTGGCGAAGCAGGACGACGACCAGGCCGGCCGCGATCGCGGTGAGTCCGATACCGACGATCGAGTTCACTTGCAGTGCATGGGTATACGCCTGCCGTGCCGTCGTGGTGAGCTCGGCGCCGAGGGCTTCGGGCAGCATCGAGGCGAGGTGCAGCGCTCCGGCGAGGGTGTCCTCGGCGGTGTGCGCGAGCTCGGTGGGCAGGCCATCCGGTAGTTCACCGGCCATCTGCCCGCGATAGACCGCGGTGCCGATGCTGCCGATCACCGCGACCCCGAGCGCGGTCGACAGTTCCTGCCCCGTCTCCGAGATCGCGGACGCGGCACCGGCGCGTGCCGGGTCGACCGCGCCGACGATCAGGTCGAGTCCGAGGACGAACATCGGGCTCAGACCGAGCGCGAACACCACCATGCCGGTGACGATCAAGCCGAGATCGTCACCGCCCGCGAGCTGGGTGAAGATCGCGTAGCCGAACATGGCGATCACCAGCCCGCCCGTCATCAGATACGCGGGACGTATCCGAGGCGCGAGGGCGCTCACCGCACCGGCCGCGAACACCATGGCCACCGCCTGCGGCACCGTCCACAGCCCGGCCTCGAACGCCGAAAGCCCGAGCACCAATTGCAGATACTGTGCGAGCAGCAGGAACAGGCCGCCCATGGCGAGCATGGCAACCATCAGCGCCGCGAGCGAACCGCTGAACCGGACATTGCCGAACAGTCGCAGATCGATCAGCGGGTCGGTGAGTCGTTGCTGTCGCAGCACGAACACGGTGCCGAGCACCAGCGCACCGACCAGGACGGCGACGGGTTCCACGGCCAGTCCGTCCTTGGCCAGTTCCTTGATGCCGTAGATGACACCCATCACCGACACCAGCGACAGCACGGCGCTGAGAATGTCGGGCTTGCCCGGGTTCGGATCCTTGTACTCGGGCAGCAGGAACGGTCCGGCGGCAAGCAGCAGCACCATCGCGGGAACGGCGACCAGGAACACCGAACCCCACCAGAAGTTCTCCAGCATGGCTCCGCCGACCAGCGGTCCGACCACCATGCCGACCATGAAACTGGTCATCCACACACTGATCGCGGCGGTCCGCTGGCGGTCGTCGTGGAACATATTGCGGATCAGGGCCAGGGTCGAGGGCATCAGCGTGGCACCTGCGATACCGAGCAGCGCGCGCGTGCCGATGAGCATGTTCGCGCTGGTCGAATAGGCCGCGATCACCGAGGCGGCGCCGAAGGCCAGCGCGCCGATCATCAACAGCCTGCGCCTGCCGATCCGGTCGCCGAGGGTGCCCATCGTGATGAGGAAGCCCGCGACGAGGAAGCCGTAGATGTCGAGGATCCACAACAGCTGTGAACTGCTCGGCTGCAATGCCTCGCTGATGTGGGGGATCGCCAGGTAGAGCACGCTCATGTCCATCGAGATGAGCAGGGTGGGCAGGGCGAGGACCGCCAACCCGATCCACTCCTTCACCCCTGCGGTCGGGGTGGGTTCGTCGACCGGCCGGGGGCTCTGGGTGGAAGTCACATCGCCGACGTTACCGACGGATCGAGAACACGTGCCAGCGATTTTCCGGGCCCGGTGACCCAGCGCACAGCCGGGAAGTCGTTGGACATTCCGGGTCCGCGACCACGATCATTGGCGCGGTGTCCACACCTACCGACCAGCTCCGGGAACCGTCGCGGGAGACGGGCGAGCCGTTTCCGTGGTCGGCGGCCATCGATTCGACCTATTCCACCCGCGACGCCATCGACGCGCTCGCACTCGCCCCGTTCCTGCGCGGCGAGCAGCCCTTCGCCCGGCAGGCGCACCTCGACCGGGTCCATCCCGACGCGCCGTTGCGACCCGAGGGATCGACGATCCTGCGCTCGGTCTTCGACGACGACAGCAGTGCGATGCTGGCCGCCGGGGCAGGCTGGTCGCTGCGGGCGGTGCGCTGGGCGGGTGGCTCGGCGACGATCGAGGTGACCGCCGCAAGCGATGAGCTCGCCGTCGAGGTACTCGCGCGCGCCACCGAGGGCGCGGCCCAGGCTCGCGACACCGCGTCGACGGTGGAAATGGGCTTCTGGCACATGGATGTGCGGCGGCCCGCGCGTAGACGCAGGCAGATCGTCGCGCCCGCGTGGCCGGAGATCCGTGGCAACTACACCGCGCCGGTATCGGCCGCGTTCGACCGGCTGATGAGCCTGGGTACCGACGACATCCGCGGCAGGCTCGTGCTGCTGCACGGCGAGCCGGGCACCGGGAAGACCACCGCCCTGCGGGCGCTCGCGCGGGCGTGGGCGCCGTGGTGCCAGGTCGACTGCGTGGTCGATCCGGAGGAACTGTTCAGCAATCCCGGCTATCTGATGGAGGTGGCGGCCGGTGCCGACGGTGACGACGAGGACGGCCGCTGGCGGTTGCTGGTGCTCGAGGACTGCGACGAGCTGATTCGCGGCGAAGCCAAAGAAGCGGCGGGACAGAAGCTTTCGCGGCTGCTGAACCTCACCGACGGCATGCTCGGTTCGGGACGCAAGGTGCTCTTCGCGATCACGACCAACGAGGACCTGTCCCGCCTGCACCCGGCGGTCGTGCGGCCCGGGCGGTGTCTCGCGCAGCTCGAGGTGGGCAGGCTCTCGCCCGAGGAGGCGACGCAGTGGCTCGTCGGTCAGGACCATGCCTCCGCCGCATTCCCCGACGGCGCCACGCTCGCGGAGTTGGTGGCCCATCGTGACGGTGGAATTCAGATCCGCTCGACGGTCGAGCGAACGACCGAGGTCGGTATGTACCTGTAGGACTAGCCCTCAGCGATGGACGACGGAGGCCGCCGCCGCGCAGGCGAGGGTGAGGACGAGGGGAACGATCAGCGCCGCGGTGAGCGGGATGATCGCGGTGAGCCAGCCGATCACCGCCGGGCCCGCGAGCAAGCCGAGGTAGCCGATGGTGAAGACGCGCGACATCTCGGTGGCTGCTTTCGGTCCGCCCAGATTGCCTGCCGCCGTGAAGATCTGGGGCACACCGCCCGCGAGCCCGAGACCGCACATCGCCCAGCCGACCAGGGACAGCGGCAGCCAGGGTGAGACGATCACGACCGCGAAACCCGCCGCGCACAACAGGCTCCCGTAGCGCAGCAGCGCGACCGGCCCGATCGCCCCGCTCACCCGGTCGGCCAGGAAACGGCCGATGGTCATGGTCGCGGAGAACGCGCCGAAGGCCAGCGCGGCGTCACCCTCGGACACATCGAGGTGCTCGCGGACTTGCAGCGCGCTCCAATCGGCGGCCACACCTTCGGCCAGCAGCAGTACGAAGGCGATCAGCCCGAGCCACAACACTTTCCGGTTCCGGCGCGACTGCCGCTCTGCGTCGTTCAGGCTCGAGTCCTCGTCTCGGGCCCGCTGCTCCCGGGCTTGCGGGCTGCTGGACGATCCGGGGGCGCCGGTGATCTCGGGCGGTGTCGGTGGGAGGTCTGCGGCGGGACGTGTGTCGTAGTGCTCGGGGTGGGAAGCGGGCTCGCGGTGGTGGGAGAGGAGATGGGGGACAAGGGCTGCGGTGGTGGCCAAGCCGAGAAGGCCGGCGGCGGTGAGCGTTATCTCGGGGGCGATGCCCGCGCGTTGGGTGGCGGCACCGATGATCGAGCCGACGAAACCGCCCGCCGAGAACATGGCATGGAAGGCCGACATGATCGGGCGGCCGTAGCCGCGTTCGACGAGCACCGCCTGGGCATTCATCGACACGTCGAGCGCCCCGTTGCCGAAACCGAAGCAGGCCAGCGCGATCGCCAGGCTCACCGACCCGGTCGCCAGGCCCGGCCCGACGATCGTCACCGAGATCGCCGACGCGGCCAGCGCCACCAGTGTCCGGCTGCCGAGCCGGTCGGCGGTGGGTCCGGCCAGCCGCATCCCGATCAGCGCCGTCCCGGCGAGCAACAAGACGAACATCCCGAGCGTCGACGCCGACACCTCGGTCCGGTCGGTGATCGCCGGAATATGCACCACCCACATCGCGAGCAGCACCCCGTTCAGCGTGAAAGCGCCGAACACCGCCCCCCTGGCCGACCGCAGCCGACGATCAATCGCTGGCGTCACCCCATCGACGCTACCGGCCACCCGCGAGACCCTCCCCGAATTCAAGATCACCACGCTCTGGTGGCGGCATTTCGCGGCACCGGAGCGTGGTGGTCAATCATCCAGGATCTACTGCGGGGTCCAGACTCCGGTGGCGGCGGTCTGCTTGGCGTATTCGGTGAAGTCGCGGGGTGCGCGGCCGAGGGCACGCTGGACTCCGTCGGCGGTGGCGGAGTTGCGGCCGTCGAGGATTGTGCCGAACAGATAGTCGAGCAAGCCGACCACGTCCTCGGGGAGCTCGTAACCGCGCAGAGCCGCAACGAATTCCGGCCGACCGATCGGGATGAAGGCGATCTCGCGGTCCGCGGCCTCGGCGATCTCGGTGACCGCTTCGGCGAAGGTGAGCGCCCGCGGGCCCGTGAGCTCGTAGATCTCGCCGACGTGCCGGGGATCGGTGAGAGCGGCGACGGTGACCTCGGCGATATCGTCGGCATGCACGAACGGTTCGGGCACATCACCGTTGGGCAACGCGACAGCACCTGCGAGCACATCGCCGAGGAAGGCGCCTTCGCTGAAGTTCTGGGCGAAGAAGCTGCAGCGCACAACGGTCCAGGCGAGCCCGGACTCATGAACGGCCGCTTCGCATTCCAGCGCTTCGGGCTCGCCGCGGCCGGACAGCAACACCACCGATCCGACGCCGGCCGCGCGGGCGGCGGCGGTGAAGGCGCGGATGGTGTCCGGTGCGCCGGGGACGGCGAGGTCGGGTTGGAAGGCGAGGTAGATCGCGGTGACCCCGGCCAGGGCGGGGCCCCAGGTGTCGCTGTCGGCCCAGTCGAAGGGGATCTCGGCGGACCGCGAACCGCGGCGCACCGGGTGACCCGCCGCGTCCAGGAGGGCGGCGACGCGGCTGCCGGTCTTGCCGTTGGCGCCGGTGACGAGGAAAAGAGGCTGGTGAGCAGCGGTGTTTGTCATGACATAAGTACACCGGTGCCGGGCCTGCGTCACCATCGTCGGAACGCTCGCCGACATGCGCGGTCGTCTACTGTGAAAGATGTGGATGCGTTAGCCGGTCTGCTCGAGGGCCCACGTGCACGCGGTGCGTTTCTGATGTGCTCGCTGCTCAACCCGCCGTGGTCGCTGCGGGTCCAGGATCAGGCGCCGTTGACGGTGCTCGCCATGATTCGCGGAAAAGGCTGGGTGAGTACCGAATCCGGTTCGCCCCAACAGGTCGGCGCCGGTGATGTGGTGATCTTCCGTGGGCCGCAGCCGTATACGGTGTCCGACGATCCGGCGACCGAGCCGCAGATCGTCGTGCAGCCCGGGCAGGTGACGACTACGCCCGACGGTGAAATCCTCTGTGAGACATTGACTCTCGGTGTTCGGCAGTGGGGTACCGACCCAGGTGGGGAGACCCTGATGGTCACCGGGACCTACGAGTCCGCCGGTGCCGTGAGCACCCGGTTGCTGCGCGCCCTGCCACAGGTTGCGGTCCTACCGCGTGGCGACCTGGATTCCCGGCTGCTCGACCTGCTCGTCGACGAGGCGACCAGGGACCGCCCCGCCCAGGGCGCCGTCCTCGACCGCCTGCTCGACCTGCTGCTCATCGCCGCCCTGCGTGCCTGGTTCGCCCGCGACGACGCACCCGCCTGGTACCACGCCTACAGCGACCCGCTGGTCGGCAAGGCGCTGCGGCTGCTGCAACACAACCCGGCGCATCCGTGGACCGTGGTCGCGCTGGCCGACGCGGTCGGCATGTCGCGGGCCGCGCTGGCCCGCCGGTTCACCGAACTGGTCGGCGAACCGCCCATGACTTTCCTGACCGAATGGCGGTTGTCGCTGGCCGCCGACCTGCTCGCCGAGACCGATTCGACCGTGGAATCCATCGCCCGCCAGGTCGGCTACGGCAGTGCGTTCGCCCTGAGTACCGCCTTCAAACGGCACTTCGGGGTGAGTCCGCGTGACCACCGGCAGGGTGGGGGAGCGGCTTTGTCGTCGTCGGCCTGAACCGGGCTGGCATCATGACGGCATGGATTACCCCGTGCTGTGGCCGATGCCGACCCGCTGGGCCGACAACGACCAGTACGGTCACGTCAACAACGTGACCTACTACTCCTACTTCGACACCGCGGTCAATGCCTGGCTCATGCGGGCCACCGGCACCGACATCACGGCGCTGCCGGCGCTCGGTGTGGTCGCCCAGACCTCGTGCCGGTTCCACGGCTCGGTCAGCTTCCCCGACCAGCTGCAGGTGGGGTTGCGTATCTCCCGCCTCGGCAAGTCGAGCATCACCTACGACCTGGCGATCTTCCGGGAAACCGACGGTGGTCTCGAGCTGGCGGCCACCGGCGATTTCGTGCACGTCTACGTCGACAACGAAACACGCAAGCCGGTGCCGATTCCCGACGTGGTGCGTACGGCCGCCGCGGAACTCGTGACCGAGTAACAGTCCTACCCGCGCAGTGCTTCCTGGAAACGGCGCATGCCCGCGATCCATCGGTCGTAGTCGGCGCCCTTGTTGCGATACATCTGCAGCACCTCCGGGTGCGGCAGGATGAGGAAGTGTTCGGCGGCCATCGCCTCGATGACGGTCTCGGCGACGTCCTCGGTCGACAGCACCGCGCCCGCGGTCTTCACCGCCTTGATCGCGAAGGCCGCGGCGTCGGGGTTCTCCGGGATGAGGTCGCCGCTGAGCAGCCGGGTGTCGACGCCCATCGGACACAGGCAGCTCACGCGAAGGCCCTTGTCGCCGTAGGTGATCGACAGCCATTCGGCGAACGCGACCGCCGCGTGCTTGGTCACCGAGTACGGTGCCGAACCCAGCTGGGTGAGCAGACCCGCCGCCGACGCCGTCGAGACGAAGTAGCCTTCGCCCCGTTCGACCCAACCCGGCACGAGCAGCTTCGCGGCCCGCACGTGCGCCATCACATTCACATCGATCGCAGCGGCCCACTGGTCCTCGGTGCTGTCGAGGCCGGGCCCACCGCCGATTCCGGCATTCGCGAAATACAGGTCGACCGGGCCGAATTCGCGTTCGGCGGTGGCGATGAGCTGCGCGACCACCTGTTCGTCGGCCACGTCACCACCGACTGCTATTGCCTTGTCGCCGAGTTCGGCGGCCACCTTCGCCGCGCTGTCACCGTCGAGATCGGCGACGACGACCCGTGCGTCACCGGCGACCAGACGGGCGGCGAGTGCGGCACCGATGCCCGCTCCCGCGCCGGTGACGATCGCGACCTTGCCTGCTGTCTCCATGCTGGCACCATAACGGCGGTGCCGCCGGTCCCGCACCGGATCGCGGGCGGTTCAGGTGGCGGCCACCGGCTCGCGGACCGGTTCGACGGGTGCCTTCGCAGTGCGGGCAAGGGTGCCGAGGACAGTGTGGTTGAAGGCCAGGTTCAGCAGGAAGGCGGTGGCCGCGCCGAGGGTGACACCGCTGTCCAGCAGGATCTGCGCCGAGGTGGGGAACTTGTCGAACATGTCCTTGGTGAAGACCGGTAGCAGACCGATGCCGATGGCCGTGGCCGCGATGGTGGCATTCACCCGGTCGGTGAGGTCGGCTTGCAGCAAGGTCTGCACACCGACCACGGCGACCGTCGCGAACAGGACCAGACCCACGCCGCCGACCACCGGTTTCGGGATCACCGCCACTACTTCACCGAAGCGGGGGACGAGGCCGAGCAGCACCAGGATCGCCCCGCTCACCGCGGTCACGTACCGGCTGTAGATCCTTGTCGTCGAGACCGCGCCGACGTTCTGGTTGAAGATCGTGTCGATGAACGCGGTGAAGATGCCGCCGAGCACACCGGACAGGCCGTCGCCGACCAGGCCGCGCGCGAGATCACCTCGGCCGAGCGGTTTTCCGGTGATCTCGCTGATCGCCAGCATGCTCGCGGTCGACTCCGCGAACACCACCGCCATCACGATGCTCATCGCCACCACGGCGGTCACCGGGAACTGCGGTGACCCGAAGTGGAAGGGTTGCGGAATGCCGATCCAGTCGGCGGCACCGACGCCCGCCGTCGAAATCAGCCCCATCGGCAGCGCGATCACGATGCCCGCGACCAGCGCGATGAGCACACCCAGCTGTGACCACACGCCACGACCGAGACACACGAAACCGACCGCGATCAGCACCACCACCGCCGCCAACCCGATACTGGACGGCGACGCGAAGCTCGGCGCCTTCGGATCGTTGCCGATGATCAGGCCACCGGCCACCCCGATCAGTGACACACCCACCACGGTCAGCACGGTCCCGGTGACCAGCGGCGGAAAGAAGCGCACCACCCGCGCGAACGGCCACGCCAGCGCCACACCGACCACGCCACCGATCAGCATCGACCCGTACACCGCGTCGAGTCCGTACTCCTTCGCGATCAGAATCATCGGGTTGAGCCCGACGAAGGTGGCACCACACACGATCGGCAGCCTCGCCCCGGCCAGCTTGCCGACCCCGAGACTCTGCACCAGGGTGATCACCCCGGCCACCAGCAGATCAGCACTGATCAACAACCCGATCGTCGCCCGATCCAACCCCGCCGCCGCCCCGAAAACCAGCGGCACGGTGATACACCCGGTGTACATGATCAGGACGTGCTGCAGGCCGAAAGCCAGTTGCCGACCCAACGGCAACCGGGTGTCGACAGGATGTGCCTCGCTCATACACAGGTTGTAGCCCCCGATTTTTACAGCGGGAGTGCACCGTGTTTCGCCTGCGTTGCGGGACTCGTATATTCCCCGATCCGCTCAGGAGGCGGCGGTCCGGCCAGGTCAGACGCGGCTGAGGAGGGTCAGGGGGTCCTCGAGGAAGGTCGCGGTGGTGGCGAGGAAGCGGGCGCCGAGTTCGCCGTCGATCATGCGGTGGTCGAAGCTGAGGCCGAGGGTGGTTGTCCAGCGGACGGCTAGTTCGTCGCGGAATACCCAGGGGCGCTTGCGGATCGAGCCGACGCAGAGGATGGCGGCTTCGCCGGGGTTGACCAGCGGGACGCCCGTGTCGACGCCGAAGACACCGACATTGGTGATGGTGAAGGTGCCGCCGAGGAGGTCGGCGGGAGTGGCGTTGCCCGAGCGGGCGGTGTCGGCGGCCCAGCTGATCTCGCGGCACAGTTCGCGCAGGCTCAGGGTTTGCGCGTCTTTGAGGTTCGGGACGAGCAGCCCTCGATCGGAGGCGACCGCGATGCCCAGGTTCACGTAGTGCTTGGTGACGATCTGCTGATTCTGCTCGTCCCATGCGGCATTGATGCCGGGGTGTTCGGCGATGGCGGCCAGAGCGGCACGCGCGACCAGTGCCAGCGGGGTGAGCGTGAGTCCTTCGAACGACTTCGTGGTGCGCAGGTGGTCGAGCAGTTCCATCGATGCCGTGCAGTCGACGGTGACGAATGTGCTCGCTTGCGGAATGGTGCGGGCGCTGGCCAGCATCGCGGCGGCGGTGCGCTTGCGGATTCCGGTGACGGGCGCGCGTTCCTCGCGGGCCCTGGACTCGATGAGACCCGCGTCGTGCCCGTTCTGCTGGGCGACAGCGGCGAGCTCGGCCCCGGGCTTGGCCCGCGGTCCGGTGATCGGCACGGCCGAGCGCACGTCCTCGACGGTGACCGCGCCCTCAGGTCCCGAACCCGCGACGTACCACAGGTCTATCCCGAGCTCCTTGGCCAGTTTCCGGGCCGCGGGCGTGGCAGCGGCCCGGTGCGTGCTCGGCGTAGTGGACGCCATCGACGGTGTGGGCTTGCGGCGTCGCGAGGTGGCTTCGGCCTCGGGTCCGTACCCGACCAGCACGTCCCTTCGATCCTCGGCGGTGGGCGGGTCGGTGACCTCGAGGTCGTTGCGCACCCGGATCAGCGGGGCGCCCACCGGCACCGTATCGCCGGGCGAGGCAAGCAATTCGACGACCGTTCCGGAGAACGGCGACGGCAGCGCGACCACCGCCTTGGCGGTCTCCACCTCGGCGATGGTCTGGTTCAGTTCCACCGTGTCGCCCACGTCGACGGCCCACGAAACCAG
The DNA here is from genome assembly GCF_040639775.1 of Nocardia sp. NPDC023733. Taxonomy (NCBI): domain Bacteria; kingdom Bacillati; phylum Actinomycetota; class Actinomycetes; order Mycobacteriales; family Nocardiaceae; genus Nocardia; species Nocardia sp. NPDC023733. The sequence continues at coordinate 342,740 of NZ_JBFAAN010000005.1, forward strand.
GTCGCCGTCGGCGAGGCCCTCACCCAGGTCGGGAAGACGGAATTCGAGCACGTGTCCGTCGTCGCCAGCTGGTTGCGGCACGGGCGCACCTTTCGTCGTCATGCGGCTAGGCAGCGGTCGACCGCGGCGAGGATGCGGTCGGGATCAGGCAGATGGTGCTTTTCGAGCTTAGCCGGGGGATAGGGGATGTCGTAGCCGCCTACGCGCAGCACGGGCGCCTCGAGGTGGTAGAAGCAGCGCTCGGTGATCCGCGCGGCGATCTCGGCACCGAGCCCGGCGAACACCGGCGCCTCGTGCACGATCACCAGCCGTCCCGTCTTGTCGACGGATTCGGCGATGGTGTCGACATCCAGCGGCGACAGGCTGCGCAGATCGATCACCTCGATCGAATTACCTTCCTCACCGGCGATTTTAGCGGCCGTTAGCGCGGTGGCGACAGTGCCGCCGTAGGCGAGGACGGTGGCATCGGTGCCCTCGGTGAGCACACGGGCCTTGTGCAGTGGCAGGTCGGGTTCGCTGTGGAAGTCCACGTCGGCCTTGTCCCAGTACCGGCGCTTCGGTTCGAAGAAGACCACCGGATCGTCGAGCGAAATCGCCTGCCGGAGCATGTGATACGCGTCGAAAGGCGTGCTCGGTGACACCACACGCAAGCCGGCTGTGTGTGCGAAATACACCTCCGGCGACTCCGAATGGTGTTCGACGGCACCGATACCACCGCCGAACGGAATGCGGATCGTCAACGGCGCCTTCACCTTTCCACCCGTCCGGTAGTGGATCTTGGCGACCTGGGACACGATCTGGTCGAACGCGGGGTAGACGAAACCGTCGAACTGGATCTCCACCACCGGCCGGTAGCCGCGCAATGCCATTCCGAAAGCCGTTCCCACGATGCCGGATTCGGCAAGGGGCGTATCGATGACGCGATTGTCGCCGAAATCCTTCTGGAGCGTGTCGGTCACCCGGAACACCCCGCCCAGCTTGCCGATGTCCTCGCCGAGCAACACCACCTTCGGCTCGTCTTCCATGGCGCGGCGCAGACCCGTGTTGAGAGCGGCGGCGAAGGTGGTGATCATGACTGCGCTCCTTCGGCGAGGTAGGCCGAGAACTGTTGTGCCTCTTCGGTGATCAGCGGGTGCTCGGTCGCGTAGACGTGATCGAACATGCGGAGTGGGTCTGGGTCGGGCATCTGCAGCGTCGCGGTGCGTACCCGGTCGGCGACCTCGTCGGCCGCGCGTGCGACCGAGCGGGCGAACTCGTCGTCGAGCAGACCCTCGCGTTCGAGCAGCAGCCGCACCCGCTCGATCGGATCGCGCCGCTCCCAGTACTCGATGTCGGCGGCGGTGCGGTACCGGCTCGGGTCGTCGGCCGTGGTGTGCGGACCCATCCGGTAGGTGATCGCCTCGATGAAGGTGGGGCCACCGCCGCTGCGGGCGCGTTCGACCGCCTGGCGGGTGACGGCGAGCACGGCCAGCACATCGTTGCCGTCCACCTGTACACCGGGAATACCGTATCCGTCGGCCCGGCGCACCAGTGGTACGTGACTCTGCACGGTGACCGGTTCGCTGATCGCCCACTGGTTGTTCTGGCAGAAGAACACCACCGGTGCGCTCCAGGTGGCGGCGAAACCGAGCGCCTCGGCGATATCGCCCTGGCTGGTCGCGCCGTCGCCGAAGTAGGTGATGGTGGCGATGTCGGCGCCGTCGAGGTGGGCGGCGTAGGCGTAACCGGTGGCGTGCAGACCCTGGGAACCGACGACGATATTGGCGTTGGTCATGTTCACCGCGTCGGGATCCCAGCAGTGGTGGGCAACTCCGCGCCACAGCCTCGTCAGCTGCTCGGGCGGTACGCCACGGCAATACGCCACCGCGGTCTCGCGGTACGAGCAGAAGATGTAGTCGTCGGGATGCAGTGCGTGCACCGAGCCGACCTGCGCGGCCTCCTGGCCGAGCATGGGTGGCCACAGGCCGAGCTGACCCTGGCGTTGCAGGGCGGTCGCCTCGAGATCGATCCGGCGGGTCACGACGAGGTCCCGGTAGAGGCCCCGCAATCGTTCGGCATCGATATCGGCGACCAGCGCGCCGTGCTCACGATCGAATACGCGACGTCCGTCCGGCTGGATCAACTGGACCGGGTAGGTCTGCTTCTCCGGCATCGAGATCGCCTCCTCTCCACCGCGCCTTGTGGGCCGATGCGGGTACGACTGATCGCTGAGTGCGATGTGTATCACACAGCATCCACGATACCGCCGCCTGCGCAAGTGAACGACACGTGACTGAGCAGAATGCACGTTGTGCTGGGGTGACGCACTGTCATACTGCGTTGTATGACCAGTCGCGAACCCGCCGTGACCCTCGACGCGACCGACGCGCGATTGCTGCGCGAACTGATCGCCAGCCCCCGGGCCACCGGGGTGGAACTGGCCGCCCGGCTGGGGTTGTCACGCAATACGGTGCAGGCGCGACTCGCGCGCTGGGACAGCGGTGGGGTGCTCGGCAGTTTCGAGCGCCGCGTGGAACCGCGTGCTCTCGGCTATCCGCTGGCAGCCTTTGTCGCGGTGGTCGTCGACCAGCACCGGCTGGATGCGGTGGTCGACGAGCTCGCCGACGTTCCCGAGGTCACCGAGGTCTGCGGCATGACCGGCGAAACCGACCTCACCGTCCGCATCGTGGCCCGCGACGCCGACGACCTTTACCGCATCGCGGGCGCCATCCTGAAGATCCCCGGCGTCGAACGCACGAACATGGCGCTCGTCATGCGTGAACTCGTCGGACCACGCACCGCACCCCTCCTCGACCGCCTCGCCGACCCGGACTGAGGTCGACGGAACCTGCGGGTCAGGCTGTGGGGCCCGGATTCACCTGACCCGGACTGAAGGCTCGGCGAAGCGCGCGGGTCAGGCGGTGAGGTCCGGATCGACATCAGCGCACCTACTTCTGAGCTGGGAGTATGCGGCGGACGATGAGGCCGGCGAGCAGCGCCCAGAAGGCGCCGCCGATCCCGAGCAGGGTGGTGCCGGAGGCGGCCACCAGGAAGGTGACCAGGGCGGCGAGGCGGTCGCCCGGGTCGGTGAGGGCGGCGGAGAGGGACGCGGCGAGCGTGGCGAGCAGAGCCAGGCCCGCGACGGTTTCGAGGGTGCCCGCGGGTGCGGCGGCGATGAGGGTGACCAGAGCGGCGGAGGCCAGGCCGAGGACCAGATAGGAGGCGCCCGCGGTGGCCGCGGCGATCCAGCGGCGCTTCGGGTCCGGGCTCGCGCTCGGTGCGGCGGCGAGCGCGGCGCTGATGGCGGCGAGGTTGATGGCGTGACCGCCGGCAGGCGCGCCGAGGACGGTGCCGATGCCGGTGACGAGCATGGCCGGCCGCCACGGCACCTGGTAGTCGAAGGAGCGCATCACCGCCACACCGGGGATGTTCTGCGAGGCCATCGTGACGATGTAGAGCGGAACGGCGATGCCGACGATCGCCTGCCAATGCCAGTGGGGCGCGGTCCATTCCAGTGTCGGAACCATGGCGGACAGGTCGAGGTGCCGATCGGCGACCACGATGTCGATGCCGGTGCCCACAGCCGCCGTCGCGAAGGCCACGAGCACCGCCCACTTCGGTGCGTACCGTTGCAGCACCAGCCACACCACGATCACCGGAACCACCACGGCGGGCGAGGTACGCAATGCCTGCACCGGAGCCAGGCACAGCGGAACGAGCACGCCGGCGAGCATGGCCTGGGCGATCGGCACGGGAATCGCCGCGACCAGCGAACCGAGACGGTGCCACAGACCGGTGACGACGATCAGCACGCCCGTCACAGCGAACGCCGCGACCGCGCCCGGCCACCCACCAGCCACCAGGCCGGTGCTCACCAGCAGTGCCGCGCCGGGCGTCGACCAGGCGAGGGTGATCGGAATCCGGTACCGGAAGCTCAACAGCAGGATGCCGATGCCCTGCGTGAAACACAGCACGAGCAGTCCCGACGCCGCCTGCGCCGGACTCGCTCCCACCGCCCGCAACCCGCTCAGCACCACCGCGAAGGAGCTGGTGAACCCGACCAGCGCGGTCACCGCGCCCGCACCGAGCGGCTGACCTATCCCGGCCGGCTGCTCGGTGGCATCGGACGACGAACTGGTGGAGACCTGCGACATTCGGCAAATCCTGCCCGACGGGTCTGGGAGCGTCACCGGCCAGTAGCGCGAAACTGGCCTGATCCGGCCCGTGGTGCCGGCCGCTCGATCACCACGCTCCGGTGGCGTGCGGCTCTCGGTCGTTGTCGCCACCGGAGCGTGGTGATCATCTGGCCAGCCTCCGCCTGGGGTGTGCGGTGCCGTTTCGGGTGTGGGTGGTCGGGGAGTGCGTAGGGTGGCGGCGGGGGACAGACCGGGAGTGAGGAGTTGGCGTGGGTGCGGTGCTGATCTCGGCGGCCGAGCTTCGGGAGGAGCTGGCGGCGAACAAGATTCATCTGCTTGACGTGCGGTGGGCACTCGGGGATCCGGACGGTCCACAGCACTATCTCGACGGGCACATTCCGGGCGCGGTGTTCGTCGACCTGGAGACGGAACTGGCCGCCGCACCGTCACCGGCCCGCGGCAGGCACCCTTTGCCCGACCCCGGAACCTTCGAGAAGTGCGCCCGCAGCTGGGGGCTCGGCGCCGATGAGCCCGTGGTCGTCTACGACGCGACCGGTGGCATGGCGGCGGCCCGCGCGTGGTGGCTGTTGCGCTGGGCCGGTGTCGACAACGTGCGCATTCTCGACGGTGGGCTGCCCGCCTGGACCGCGTCCGGCGGAGAACTCGCGACCGGTGCCGAACCCGATCCGACCCCCGGTGACCTGGTAGTACGCCCCGGCGCGCTGCCCGTGATCGATGCGGACGCCGCCGCGAAATGGTCGGGTGTCTTGCTCGATGCTCGCGCGGGCGAACGTTTCCGAGGCGAGGTGGAACCGGTCGATCCGCAGGCCGGTCATATCCCAGGCGCCGTCAGCGCGCCGACCGCCGAAAACCTCTACCCCACAGGGCATTTCCGCACCGCCGAGGAATTGCGCGAGCGCTTCGCCGAGTTCGGCGACGGACCGGTCGCGGTCTACTGTGGTTCCGGCGTCACCGCTGCGCACGAAATCGCGGCTCTGGCCATTGCCGGGATCGACGCCGCCCTCTACCCGGGGTCGTGGTCGCAGTGGTCCAACGACCCCAAGCGCCCGGTGGCGACGGGCGCCTGACGACGAGACCCATCAAGGGCATGTTCGGGCGACGTCGTGGAGGGCGGCGTTGTCGGCGGCGGTGATCGGTAAGTCGTAGGCCACGGCGACGGTGAGGTACTTCGCCGCGTAGAAGCAGTGATTGGGCTTCGCGGGTGGTAGCCATTCGCCAGGCGTGTCGTCGCCTTTGGACTGATTGGTCGCCTTGCTGGTGGCCAGCAGATTGACCGAGAGGTCGTTGGCGAAGCTCAGACGGCGTTCCGGTGGCCAGGCGTGTGCGCCCATGTCCCAGGCGGCGGCGAGCGGATAGACGTGGTCGATCTGGATGTCGCCGCCGTCGGACTTACGGAAAGCGATGTCGGTGACGGTGTAGGGGTCGGTGAGCACGCCTTCCACCACCACGCAGCGCCCCCGGCGAACCACATCGCGCAGCTGCGCGGCCAGCACGTTGTTGCGGGTGTCGCAGCCGTCGTGACCGCCGGGTGCGTCGGTGTCGTCGGACCAGGCCGGACCGAACACACAACCCTGCCCGGCCTTGCAGCCGCGTTCGTACCCGCCGGGGTGCGGTCGCGCATCGATCACGCGCACCTGATCGAGCAGCGCGCTCACCTCTGCCCGCGTGGGACTACCCGGCGCGGGCGCGACCGGTTCGGGCGCCAGCACCCCGCAACCCGCGCACGCGAGCACCAGCACGACCAGCCACGCGAGTCTCCCCATGCACAGGTTGTAGCCGACCCCACCGACAACTTCGCCGACTTGCCTGTGCCACTACAACCAGGCGCGCGCCAGGATATCGTCGGCCGCGAGCTCAGCGGCGTGTGGCGGGAACCGGGTGGCCGCGATCGAGGAGATGTGGGTGCCGTCGTGGCCGATCAACCACGAACCACCCCGGTCCTCGCACTCGGCGATCTTGGCGAAGACGGTGAGCAGGAAGGTGATGGAATCGCGCGGGTCGGCCGTGTGGGCCAGCCGCTGGGATTCACCGGGCCGGGACAGATCGATCCATACGCCGGACTGACCGTCCAGGCGCATGCCGACGATCTTCCCGGCATCGACGAACGTGAACTTGCGCCGCTCCCACGGGGTGGTGGGGGTGTAGCTCTGCTCGAGAACCTGGAGCAGAATCGTCATCGCTGCCCTCCGCACGCAGTCAAGGGGTTCATCGGCCGAGCCGGTTCGTGGCCGGTTCGCCTGGGTGGATATGCAGTTGTCGCCGGTGATCTTCCGGCCGTGACCAGGGAATATCCAAGTATGTTCCGTGGGAGCCCAGAAATCCAGAGCGATGGCGAAGCGCGCGGTGTCGGTGGCTGCTGCTTGGATGGCAACCATGCTGCACGGTCTGTGGTCCCCCGGTTCGGGCCTGCTGCTGTGGCACGACGGGCAACCCGTTGCGGTGGGTTCGGTGCTCGGCGACATTCTCGAGCGCGCGCGGTTCCGGCATCGCGCCGAGGTGCTCGTCGTCGACGAGGCGGGCGCACCGGGTCGAGCCGAGGTCCGCGCGCACGCGCTCGCGCCGCCGACGGCCGCCGTCGTGCTGCGCAGCAGGCTGCCCCGCGAGCACATCTCCGGCGACCTGCGCTTCCTCGCACACGTCGCCCGTGGCATCGAACGCTGGGTGCGGGCAGGCCGGGTGGTGCCGCAGGTGGATCGCGCCGACGGGCAATGGTGGGTGCGGTGGCGGTTGGTCGGCGGGCAACGGCAGCGCGCGTGGCTCGCCGAGCTGGCCACGGCCATGCCCGCCGCGCTGCGGGTCGCCGGGCCGCCAACGGGGGTGCTCGAGGACCTGGTCACCGAACTCACCGACCCGATCGCCCGCGAATACCTGAGCCACCGTTCGATGACGCACCCGCTGCTGGGGGCGCTGATGAGCGACACCCCGCTCGACGAGGGCTCCTACCGGCTGGCCGAAACACTGTCGCAGTGGCGCGAGGGATACGCCGCCGACGAACCCGAGCTGGTCCTTCGCCTGTGCGAACCCGACGGCGAATTCGGCACCGACGACGACTCGGTGGCGCTGTGGCGACTACAGGTGTGCCTGCGCCCCGTCGACGACGCGCCGAAACCCGTTGTCCTCGATGATGATCCGGTCTTGGTGCGCACCGCCGCCGAGAAGCTGGGGCAGGCCCGCAAGGCCTACCCGCGCCTGCGTGATCTGCCGACCGACCCGCGCGGCCTCGACCTCCTGCTGCCGACCCAGGTGGTCGCCGACCTGGTAGCCCACGGCGCGCATGCGCTGCAGGAGGCCGGGATTCGCTTGCTGCTGCCGCGCGCTTGGAACATCGCCGAACCGAGCATGCGCCTGCGGGTGAGCAGCCCGGCCGCCGCCGAGTCCACCGTCGGTCTCAGCGGATTGCTTTCCTACCGTTGGGAATTGGCGCTCGGGGACATGGTGCTCACCCCGGCCGAGATGGAGCGGCTGGTGCGCAGCAAATCCGATCTCGTCCAGCTGCGCGGTGAATGGGTGCAGGCCGATCACCGCGCGCTGGCGGCTGCCGCCCGGTACGTGGCGCTGCACGCCGACGACACCCCGATCACCCTGGCCGACATGATCGGCGAACTCGCCGCCGAACGGGTCGACAATGTGCCGGTCACCGAGGTCACCGCCGACGGCTGGGCGGCCGAATTGTTCACCGGACACGGCGATCCCGAGCCGGTTCCGGTGCCGATCGGCCTGAAAGCCCAGCTCCGCCCCTATCAGGAGCGCGGCCTGAGCTGGCTGGCCACCATGAACCGGCTCGATTGCGGCGCGATCCTTGCCGACGACATGGGACTCGGCAAGACCGTGCAGGTACTCGCGCTCCTCGTGCACGAACGCGAGGCCGTCGGTCCGGTAGGGCCGACGCTGCTGGTGTGCCCCATGTCGGTGGTCGGCAACTGGCAGCGCGAGACCGAACGGTTCGCACCCGACCTGCGCGTCCTCGTGCACCACGGCACCGATCGGCGCAAGGGCGCGGATTTCGCCGCCGCGGTCGCGGAGGCGGATCTGGTCGTCACCACCTATGCCCTGCTCGCGCGTGACGCCGCGTTGCTGAGCGAACAGCATTGGGAGCGGGTGGTTCTCGACGAGGCCCAGCACATCAAGAACGCGACAACCAGGCAGTCACGGGCCGCCCGCGCCCTGCGGGCCCGGCATCGGCTGGCGCTCACCGGAACGCCGGTGGAGAACCGGCTGGAAGAACTGCGTGCCCTGTTCGATTTCGCCATGCCCAAGCTGCTCGGCAGCCCGCAGTCCTTCCGTGCCCGCTTCGCGGTCCCCATCGAACGCGAACGCGACCAGCAGGCCATCGACCGGTTGCGGCTCATCACCGAACCGTTCGTGCTGCGCAGGCTCAAAACCGATCCGGCGGTCATCAGCGATCTGCCCGAGAAGCTCGAGATGACGGTGCGCGCCAACCTCACCGTCGAGCAGGCCGCGCTGTATCAGGCCGTGGTCGACGACATGCTCGAGAAACTCAAAGACGCCAAGGGCATGGCGCGCAAGGGCGCGGTGCTCGGCGCGCTGACCAGGCTCAAGCAGGTCTGCAACCATCCCGCGCATTTCCTCGGCGACGCCTCGCCCATCATGCGCCGCGGCGGCCACCGCTCGGGCAAGCTCGCCCTGGTTGAGGACATCCTCGACGCCGTCCTCGCCGACGGCGAGAAGGCCCTGCTGTTCACCCAGTTCCGTGAGTTCGGCGACCTGATCCTGCCGTTCCTCACCGAACGGTTCGGCACTCCCATCCCGTTCCTGCACGGCGGGGTGACCAAGCAGCGTCGCGACGACATGGTCACCGGGTTCCAGGCCGAGGGCGGACCGCCATTGATGCTGCTCTCGCTCAAGGCGGGTGGCACAGGCCTGAACCTGACCGCCGCCAATCATGTGATCCACCTGGACCGCTGGTGGAACCCGGCCGTGGAGAACCAGGCAACCGACCGCGCGTTCCGCATCGGCCAGCAGCGTGCGGTGCAGGTGCGCAAGCTCGTCTGCGTCGACACCATCGAGGAGCGCATCGACGAAATGATCAGCGGTAAAAAGGCATTGGCCGACCTGGCCGTCGGGGCGGGGGAGAACTGGATCACCGAACTGGGCACCGACGAGTTGCGTGAACTGTTCACCCTCGGGGCCGAGGCGGTGGGTGACTGATGGCCGATTTCAGCCAGTTCGGTCCGCGCAAACCGGTGCGCGGCGGTGCGCAGGCGCGCGGCGGTTTCGGTCGCACCTGGTGGGGAAAGTCGCTGCTCGAGGCGGTGGAGAAGGTGGCCGACGCGGGCAGGCTCTCGCGCGGGCGTACCTATGCGCGGGTCGGGCAGGTGGTGAACTATCGCGTGGAGCGCGGTGCGGTCACCGCCGAGGTGCAGGGCAGCCAACCGAGCCCGTTCACCTCCGTGTTGTCGGTGCGACCGCTGCGCGAGGAGGAGATCGAGCTGCTGCTGGCCGAGATCCGCGAAGCGCCAGGGATGCTCGCCGAAATCGCTTCGGGCGCTCTACCGCCCGCGCTCGGCCCCCACCTGCTGCCGACCACCGCCGCCGAACTGGACTTCTCCTGCACCTGCCCGGACATGGGCTGGCCGTGTAAACATGTGGCCGCCGTCTGCTACCTGCTCGCCGAACGCCTCGACGAGCAACCGGGCGAAATCCTCACCCTGCGCGGACTCGACCTCGACACCCTGATCGGTGGCGTCGAAAGATCAACCCGCACCACCGATTCCGACGATCCATACGGTGACCACCTCACCCTCCCCGACCTGCCACGCATCGAATTCCACCCCGTCATCGAGGACCTCGATGCCATGGCTTTGCGCCGTGCCCTACGCATGTCGGCCGAAGACGAGCAGACCGCCGCCACCGGCCTCCGCGAATTACGTTCCCTCTACGCCGAATTCGACAGCTGAGTTCAGCAGGTGCGCTGCGCGGGCTCGCCCCGCAACAGGCCGTGCAGCCACAGCAGCGCGCCCGGCAAGCTCAGCGGGCTGTTGAGCACATGTGACACACCGAGTTTCACCGGATCGCCGGGGAGCGGCTGCTCGTAGTAGGCCACGGTGGCACCGGCGGCGCACCAGTCCGCGGCGAGCCTGCGAGCGCTGTAGGTGGGCACCAGTTCATCATCGGCCATGCTGTGGATGAGTACCGGGGCGCCGGGTCGCAACTGTCCGACCCGGTCGTCGTCGAGGTGGGCTGCCCAGTCCGGGTCGGAATCCAACGCTTCGACCACGCTCTGTCCGGTGCTCGTCCAGCTACGGCTGTCCCGGAAACCCTGGGTGGCTACGGTTTCGGCCACACACTGCCGTGCGGTGTCGGCCAGCATGCGCTTGCCCGCGTCGTTGAGCAGCCGATCGGTGGCGGGCGCGAGTGCGGGGTTCTCGTCGACGGCGCCGTTGATGTAGTAGCCGAGGGCGCCGGCCAGCGAGCCGCGGTCGAAGTGCCGCAGCTGGGCGCGTGCGTCGACCACCGGTGCTCCGGCGTAGGCGCCGACGATCGGCAGGTCCGGTGCGTAGCTCGGGGCGAGTTCCGCCGCGGCGGCCGCAGCCCCGCCACCCTGCGAATAGCCCCACAGCGCCACCGGGGCACCCGGTTCGAGTCCGTTGCCGGGCAGTTCACGGGCGGCCCGCGCGGCGTCGAGCATGACCTGTCCGGTGGACGCACGCGACATGTAACTGTGCGGTCCCGGAGTGCCGAAACCTTCGTGGTCGGTGAGCATCACCGCACCACCGACCGCGAGGAACGGGTAGATCGCCGCGTACTGCTCGTACTGCACGCCCACATCGAGTCCGCCGTTGTACTGCAACAGAAATGCCAGGGTGTTCGACGGCGCGCACTGGTCGCCCTGACCCTGTGTGCCGGGCGCGAGCACGAGCAGCGGCCGCGGACCGGGTCCGACCCACGGCAGGGTCGGCCGCAGATACGCACCGGTCGCCGCGACCGCCGACCCCGTGCGGTCGGTGGCGGAGAACATCACGCGGGTGGTTTCTGCCGGAAGCGGGCCGTTGCTACCAGGCAGGGTGATCGGCAGCGACATGGGTTCGGTCTTGATCGGCTGTCCCGGCGTCGCCGGGATCTCGGCGGGCGGGGTGTAGAACGTGGTGTCGCCGGTCGGACCGAGCGGAGGAGCGGCCACGGCGGGAGCCGCCACCGAAACGGCCATCACCGCGATGACACCACCGACCCAGCACCGAAACCCTGCCGCCACCACAGCTCCCTCGAACGCGTCCTGTTGACAGGGGTCAACGTAGTTGGACTACGCGGTCACTCGCAGTCGATCGGGCTCATAACGCCGGTCCGGCGTCGAGATTCTGTCGAGCCGACGGTTCCTCAGGGCAGGTCGTACTCGAACCAGATGTGGTGGCCGCCGGTGGTGTCGACGTAGAGGGCCCCGGTGCCGGTGATGCCGGTGAGCTCGCCGGTGCCGCTACCGGGGACGATGTGGAAGAACTCGTCGGTCCGATCGGTGCCGCCGGTGGTGGCGGAATGGACGAAGTTGAACGCGCCAGACCTGCCCGCCAGGCTGCCCTCGAAGGACTCCATGGCGATGTAGGTGCCCGCACCCGTCGACATGTCGAACGCCGAGGTGAACAGCGTGGCCGAGGTGCCCGTGATGTCGCCCGCGTAGACCTTGGTCATGTGGGCGATGCCGACCGGCAGGCCGGTGCTGATCGGAGGTTGCGGCTGTAGATCGGTCGGGTCGAAGGCGGTGAGTTCGAACGTGCCGGTCGTCTTCATCCCGTGATGCTAAACCGTGCTACCGACAAAACCCGTCACCCCAGGTCGATGCGGTAAACGCGAACCGCGTTACCGCCGAAGACCTTCCGCAGGTCCTCGGCCGACGCACCGGCCTTGGTGAGCGCCGTCGCGACGGCGTCGACGGCCACGGGGAGGCTGGTGATCGGCTTGTCGACGGGGAAGTTCGAGCCCCAGATCAGCCGGTCGGGACCGAAGACCGACAGGGCGTGGGCGAGCATCGGACCCAACCGGTCGACGAGCACCGACAGCTGGGTCGACAACCCGCGCGGCGGGACCGGGTGGCCGAGTACCGGCATCATCAGCCCGCTCACCTTGGCGACCACATTGGGCTGGGCGGCCAGATCGGTGATGTCGTCGCGCCAGCGGTCGAAAATGTCGCGTCGCTCGCCCGCTGTCCTGCCGGTGTGTTTGCCGACCGGCCCGAAGATGCCTGCGGGGGTGGCGAGGTGGTCGAGAACGATCGTCACCTCGGGAAAGCGTTCGGCCAGCGCCGTCACCTCGGGCAGCTGGCCCGAATACAGCCAGGCGTCGAAACTGAGCCCGCGTTCGGCGAGCTGACCGAATCCGTCGAGGAAGGCGGGCGCGGTGAGCAGACCGTCGTGCGCGGCGAACGACTTCACGCCCGCATCGGGATGGTGGGCGACGGTGGCCCGGATGCCGCGCAACAGCGGCGAGGCCGACTGATGCGCGTCGAGCGTTGGGCCCAGATCCGCGGCGGCGGGATCGGCCGAGCCGACGATCGCGGTGAGCGCGGGCGTATCGACCCCGAACGGCAGGCTGGCCACCCAGCGCGTCTCGTCGGGCGCCGAACCGGTCCACTCGGCTTCCACGTGCACGAGCCCGCGCACCGCGACTCCGCCTTGGTCGGTGCGGTAGTCGGCGGGCAGATACGGGCCGAGGTAGGCCGTGGGGTCGCCGACGAACTGGAGGTCGCGGCGCGGGGTGAATTTCGCGGCGAGGTCGACCGGCAGCGGCACATACCGCAGCAGCTTGGCGTGCTTGCTGGACAATCTAGGTGTCGTATGCGGATCCCACTGGTGGATATGCGCATCGATGATGTCGAGCCCGGTCAGATCCATGTACGTCCCATCGCCGCGCCGGCATTGCTTCGGGAATTGTCACACGTCGGCAGCGGCGATGGTCGCATTCGGTCGCCTCAGACGGTTCGCCGATACTGTCCGCCGACAGCGAAAAAGGTATCGGTGACCTGCTGCAGAGTGCATACCCGTGCCGCGTCCATCAGTACCTCGAAAATATTGCCGTCGGTGTGGGCGACCTCGGCCAGGCGGGCGAGCGCGCGATGCGATTCCTCGGCGTGCTCGGCGCGGAACTGTTGCACTCGCTGGAGCTGGGACCGTTTCTCGTCCTCGGTGGCGCGGGCCAATTCCACCGTCGGCGCCGCGGCCTCGCTTTCGGGGCCGCGAAAGGTGTTCACCCCGATGATCGGCAGCGTCCCGTCGTGTTTGCGCTGCTCATAGCGCATCGACTCGTCCTGGATGCGTCCGCGCTGGTAACCGGTCTCCATGGCGCCCAGCACGCCGCCGCGTTCACTGATCCGTTCGAATTCGAGCAGCACCGCCTCTTCGACCAGGTCGGTGAGCTCGTCGATGATGAAACTGCCCTGCAGCGGATTCTCGTTCACCGCCAGCCCCCATTCCTTGGCGATGATGAGCTGAATCGCCAGCGCCCGGCGCACCGATTCCTCGGTGGGTGTGGTGACGGCTTCGTCGAAAGCGTTGGTGTGCAGGCTGTTGCAATTGTCGTACACGGCGATCAGCGCCTGCAGGGTGGTGCGGATGTCGTTGAACTGCATTTCCTGAGCGTGCAGCGATCGACCGGAGGTCTGGATGTGGTACTTCAGTTTCTGGGCGCGTTCTCCCGCGCCGTACCGGTCGCGCATGGCGACGGCCCAGATGCGTCGTGCCACCCGTCCGATGACCGAATACTCCGGGTCCATCCCGTTGGAGAAGAAGAACGACAGGTTCGGCGCGAATTCGTCGATCGCCAGTCCGCGCGCCAAATACGTTTCCACGTAGGTGAATCCGTTGGCCAGGGTGAATGCGAGCTGGCTGATCGGGTTGGCCCCGGCCTCGGCGATGTGATAGCCGGAGATGGACACCGAATAGAAATTGCGAACATTGTTGCGGACGAACCACTCCTGCACATCGGCCATCATCCGCATGCTGAACTCGGTGGAGAACAGGCAGGTGTTCTGGCCCTGGTCCTCCTTGAGGATGTCGGCCTGCACGGTGCCGCGCACGGTGGACAGCGTGCGCGCCTTGATCTCGGCGGCCTCCTGCTCCGTCGGCTCCCGGCCCTGCGACTCGGTGAAGCGGTGCACCGCTTGGTCGATCGCCGCATTGAGGAAGAACGCCAGAATCGTCGGGGCCGGGCCGTTGATGGTCATCGACACCGACGTCGTGGGTTCACACAGGTCGAAACCGTCGAACAGGGTGCGCATGTCGTCGATCGTCGCCACCGACACACCCGAGGTGCCGACCTTGCCGTAGATATCGGGCCGCTGCGCCGGTTCGTGGCCGTAGAGGGTCACCGAGTCGAAGGCAGTCGAGAGGCGAGTGGCCTCGGTGTGGGCGCTGAGTGCCTTGAAGCGCCGGTTCGTGCGCGCCGGATCGCCCTCGCCCGCGAACATGCGGGTGGGGTCCTCGTTGTCGCGCTTGAACGGGAAAACGCCTGCGGTGAAGGGGAATCGGCCCGGCAGGTTCTCCTCGCGCAGGAAGCGCAACAGTTCGCCCGCGTCGGTATAGCGGGGCAGCGCGACCCGGGGAACGCTTGTGCCGGAGAGCGATTCGCGCCGCAACGGGGTGCGGATCTCGCGGTCGCGTACCCGCACCACCTGCTCCTCGCCCCGATAACTCTCGGCCAGTGCGGGCCATTCGTCCAGCAGGGCCGCCGAGGCGGGCGACAGATCACCGGTCGCCGCCTCCAGCAAGTCGCCGACGGCGGTATCATCGGGCAGCTCCTCGTATACCGCGCGCAATCGCTGAACCCGTTGCGCCGCAGCTATTTCCCGTGCCGTGTCCTGGTGGTAGGCGCGCACCGTCTCGGCGATCTCGGCCAGGTAGCGCACCCTGGACGGCGGGATGAGCTGGGCGAACCTGGTCGACACCTTCGTCTCCACCCGGGGCAGCGCGCCCGGCTCCACCGTGAGGCCGTGCTCGGTGAGCCGGGTGAGCAGATGCTGGTAGAGCGCGGTGACACCGTCGTCGTCGAAAGTCGCCGCGCTGGTGCCGAAGACCGGCATGTCGGACGGGTCGGAACCGAATTCCGCACGGTTTCGGATCAATTGGCGGGCCACATCGCGCACCGCGTCGGCGGCGCCGCGCCGCTCGTACTTGTTCACCGCGACCACGTCGGCGTAGTCGAGCATGTCGATCTTCTCGAGCTGGGAGGCGGCACCGAACTCCGGCGTCATCACGTACAGCGCCACATCCACGTGGTCGACGATGCCCGCGTCGCCCTGGCCGATGCCCGGTGTCTCGAGGATCACCAGGTCGAAGCCCGCTGCCCGGCACGCGGCGATCATGGTGTCGATGTCGTCGGGCAGTTCGTGATTGCCGCGCGTGGCCAGCGAACGGAAGTACACGTGTTCGCCGTCGAGGGCGTTCATGCGGATGCGGTCACCGAGCAGGGCGCCACCGGCGCGGCGCCTGGTCGGGTCGACGGCGAGGACCGCGACACGCAGCTTGTCCTGCTGGTCGGTACGCAACCGGCGCACCAATTCGTCGGTGAGCGAGGACTTTCCGGAGCCGCCGGTGCCGGTGATGCCGAGGACCGGCACTTCGCGCGCGTCCGCCGCGGCGAGGATCGCGGCGCGGTCGGTTTCGGGCAGGCCGCCCTGCTGCAGACAGGTGATGGTGCGGGCCAGGGCGATTCGGTCGCCGGTGTAGAGGGCGTTCAGATCGGGGGCGACGGCGGCACGGTCCACATCGCAGAGCCGGATGAGCTCGTTGATCATGCCGGGCAGGCCGAGGCGCTGGCCGTCCTCGGGGGAGAAGATGCGCACGCCGCTGCGGGCGAGGCGTTCGATCTCCTCGGGGACGATCACTCCGCCACCGCCACCGAAGATGCGCACGTCGCCCGCCCCGGCCTCACGCAGCGCCTCGGCCAGGTACTCGAAGAACTCGATGTGCCCGCCCTGATACGAGCTCACCGCCACACCCTGCACGTCCTCCTCGACCACCGCGTCGACGATCTCGCGCACCGACCGGTTGTGTCCGAGATGGATCACTTCCGCGCCTTGGGCCTGCAGGATGCGCCGCATGATGTTGATCGCCGCGTCGTGCCCGTCGAACAGGGCGGCCGAGGTCACGAACCGCACCGGATGGACAGGAACGTGCAATGAGGTGCTCATGACTTCCTCCGCCATTTTGTAGAACGCCCGATACTAGGACATCAAACTAATCCTACTGTGAACGGCGTCACTGCGAAAGGGGCGCACTCGGGTGTGGTGCCGACATACTCGACGGATGGTTCGCGAACACGGGGTGGGCGTGGCGTTGGAGCGGTTGGTCGCGGGCGGGGTCATCAGTGGTGACCAGCGGGACGCGGTGCTGCGAGCTGTCGAGGAGCAGGAGCGGGCCGGGCGTGCGCCGACCGGCCGGGTGGTCGCCGAGATCGTCGCCTACCTCGGCGCCGGGCTCGTCGCGGCGGGTCTCGGACTGTTCCTCGACCGCGCGTGGGCCGATGTCGCCGACACCGGGCGAGTGGTGTTGCTCGCCGTCGTCACCGGGTGTTCGCTCGGTGGCGCTGTGGTGCTGGCCGGTGGACGGCCCGGCCTGTTCCGCCGTGTGCCCATCGCCACGGCCGTGCGAACCAGGCTCGCGTCGGCGCTGCTGATGCTGGCGGCCATGGCGACCAGTGGCACGGTGGCGACCGCGTTCGGCGAGCGCGGTGGCGAAGCCGAGATCGCGGCTCTGTGCGCGGGGCTGTTGGTGGCGACGCTCGGTTATCTGATGGTGCCGAGCCTGCTCGGGATGGTCGCGATCGCCGGTTTCGGCGTCGCCACGATCGTCGAGCTCACCGACGGGACACACCGCTGGCTGTGGCAGGGCATCGCGCTCATGGTCTTCGGGGCCGTCTGGTTCGGGCTCGCGTGGGCGCGGCTGCTCGTCGTCGACTGGGCCGGATTCCTGCTCGGTGGACTGATCGCGATTGGAGGCGCGCAATCGGTGACGCTCGGTGAATCGCTGTGGCGCCCAGTCCTTACCGGCTTCGTCGGGGTGGTCCTACTCGGCGCCTATCTGCTTCGGCGCGAACCGGTCCTCGTTCTCGGCGGTTCCGCGTGCATCGCCATCGGCGTCGGTCAGGCGGTCGCCGCCAACACGTCAGGCGGGCCTGCCGTGGCCAGCATCGTTCTGGCCGTCGGCGCGGTCGTCCTCACCGGTGGGCTCGTCGCCACCGTTGTGGGGCCGAAACGGCCCGGCTGAATCACCTTCGCCCAAGGGCTCGGTCAGCAAGCCTGGCGGGATGCGTTGTCGCGGCGGTGGACCCCGAGGCCGGATGCTCCCGGGTGGTTGGCCTGGTGCAGGTTCCAGTCGGCGTCGTAGTCGCCGCTGTCCTGGTGGCGGTAGGGGATGGGCGGTGTCGTCGGCAGGGTGAGTAGCCGGGCGCGCAGGTCGGCGGTGATGGCGGCGAAGCGTTCATGGCTCACCCGGTTGGTGCCGGGGATGATGACCGGCTCGATCACCTCCATGCCGGTGTAGAAGAAAGTGCCGTGGAGCAGGGGGAAGAGGACCTCCGTGAGGTCGCCGTGGATGCCGCGCGGTCCCAGCCCGGTATGGGCGCCGACCGACACCACCGCCGTGGCGCGCTTGCCTGCCAGGCCGCCGTCGCCGTAGCGGCGGGTGCGACCGGACTCGGGATCACGCACCCCGTACGCGTAACCCTGCACCAGCACGCGGTCCAGCCAGCCCTTCATGATCGCGGGCATCCCGTACCACCACAGCGGGAAATGCAGCACCACGGTGTCGGCCCAGGCCAGCTTCTCGTGCTCGGCGCGGATGTCGGCGGCCAGCCGGCCGGTGCGCAGGGCCGCTTCGGATTCGTTGGCCACATCCAACCGCTCGGCGCCGTCATGCGCGAAGTCCTCGGCCGTCACCACGGGGTTCCAGTTCATGACGTAGAGATCGGATTCGATCACCTCGTGCCCGGCCTCGCGCAGCGCGGCGATTCCGGCGGTGCGCAGCTGGGCGGTCAGCGATCGCGGTTCCGGATGGGCGAACACCCACAGCACTCGCATCTGTCGCAGTCCTTTCGGTAGCTCGTTCGTGCTTCCCAGGCTGCCGAGTCCGGCACACGCACACCAGTGGCCGGAAAGCCGATATGTGAAAGAATCAGGCCATGGCTGTCCATCGGGTCGCGGTCCTGGCTCGTACCGGGGTGATGCCGATGGAGCTCGGCATCGTGCACCAGATCTTCGGCTCGGCCCGCTCCGCCGACGGCGAGCGCCTCTACGAGGTGCTGACCTGCGCGATCGAACCGGGCCTCGTGCGCACGGACGCCGATTTCGCCATCGCCGTCGAGCACGGCAGCGCGGCGCTCGCCACCGCCGACACCATCGTCGTCCCGGCCTCGCACGAGCTCGACGAGGTCAGCGACCCCGCGCAGGACCAGGTCGCCGAGCAGCTGCGCCTGGCACGTGCGGCGGGGCGCCGGATCGCGTCGATCTGTACGGGCGCGTTCGTACTGGCCCGCGCAGGCCTGCTCGACGGGCGCCGCGCGACGACCCACTGGCTGTCCGCCGACCGGCTCCGCGCGGCCTTCCCGGCAGTGCGTATCGATGCCGCCGTGCTGTTCACCGAGGACGACGGCATCTGCACCGCGGCGGGCGAAGCGGCAGGCATCGACCTGTGCCTGCATTTGATCCGCACCGACCACGGCGCGGCCGTCGCCGGTGACGTCGCACGGCGCACGGTCGTGCCGCCCTATCGCGAAGGCGGCCAGGCGCAGTTCATCGATCTACCGCTCCCAGCCGAGGACGAATCGACGACCAGCCGCACCCGGGCATGGGCACTGAACCACTTGGATCGGCCGCTCACCCTGCGCGTCCTCGCCGAGCACGCCGCTATGAGTCCGCGGACTTTCACCCGCAGATTCCGGCGCGAGACCGGGATGTCGCCGGGAGCCTGGCTCGCCGCACAGCGACTGATCAGGGCGAGGCAGTTGCTCGAGCAGACCACGCTCGGTGTCGACCAGATCGCCGAGCGGGCCGGGTTCGGTACCGGCGCCTCCCTGCGTCAGCACTTCGCGCGATCGCTGGGCACCAGCCCCTCGGCGTACCGGGCCACCTTCCACGGCGGCGGATAGTCAGCGGATGAGGGTTGTCTGCTGGGCGCGGATGGTCCGGAAGAAGCGCGGGCCCACGTCGGGGCCGTAGTGGTTGTAGGCGTCGATGATCTCGGCCAGTTCGTCGGCGAGGGCGCGCAGGTCGCGGGTGGCGACGATGCGGTCGAACTCGTCGGACTCCCAGCCCCACTGCGGCGGGATGTCGTCGATCGTGACGACGATCTGGTCGGCGAAGGGTGTGGTCACCGCGACCGTGAGTTCGGCCGGCGCTGCGGCCAGTGGGCTGTGCACGATCACCTCACCGGGCGCACCGGGGGCGAAGGTGCGCGCGAAGGAGATGTCCTCGCGCACCGACTCCACGATGGCGGCCGTGGTCGCGTGTCTGCCCGGCCGGTGGTGCCGCTCACCGTAGACCCGATCCGAAGGTCGAGAAGGGTTGCCGCCACTGGTTTTTCGCAACAGCCGGTCGAGCATGCGCTGGGCGGTCGCGCGTTCGCCCGCACCGGTGTTCGCATGGTCGATCAGCGCGCGCAGCCGGGATATCCGTGCGAAGTTATCGGTGCCCATGCGCCGATTCTGCCCCACGCACCGGCGTGGAATGGGTCACAACTCGCACCTCGCGGCTGCGGGTACTCGGACATCCGACTTTATCGTGGCGGACATGGGTGAAGCCGAAGTGTTGTTCGAGGTCCGCGACCGGCTCGGTCTGATCACGCTGAACCGGCCGAGGGCCATCAACGCGCTCAACCACGCGATGAGCCTGGCCGTCACCGACGCCCTGCGTGCGTGGGCGACCGACCCGACCATCGATACCGTCGCCATCGTCGGTGCGGGTGAACGTGGCCTGTGCGCGGGCGGCGACATCGTCGCCATCCATCGCGACGCCAAGGCGATCAACGACGGCGGCCCCGGCGCGCCCGCACCGCTCGACACCGCGGCGGCCGCGTTCTGGCGTGACGAATACCTGCTCAATGAGCTGATCGACAGCTACCCCAAGCCGTATGTGGCGATCATGGACGGCATCGTGATGGGTGGCGGGGTGGGCGTCTCGGCACACGGCAGCCACCGCATCGTCACCGAACGCTCGCAGATCGGCATGCCGGAAGCGGGCATCGGTTTCGTGCCCGATGTCGGCGGCACCTACCTGCTCTCGCACACACCCGGCGAGCTGGGCACCCACGTCGCCCTCACCACCGCGCGGATGGGCGCGGGTGACGCGATCGTCGCCGGTTTCGCCGACAC
Organism: Nocardia sp. NPDC023733; assembly: GCF_040639775.1. Classification (NCBI taxonomy): domain Bacteria; kingdom Bacillati; phylum Actinomycetota; class Actinomycetes; order Mycobacteriales; family Nocardiaceae; genus Nocardia; species Nocardia sp. NPDC023733. The sequence goes on from NZ_JBFAAN010000005.1 coordinate 363,187, forward strand.
CTTCGTGCCCTCGGCCGACCTGCCCGCGCTGCTCGACGCCCTGCGCACCACTCCCGCCGACGCGGCCATCGCCCGATTCGCCGCGCCCGCACCGGAATCCGAGCTGGCCGCCCACGCCGACTGGATCGATCGCTGCTACCGTCCCGACACGGTCGAGGAGATCATCGCGGCCCTGCGCGCGGCCGACCTCCCCGAGGCGACCAAGGCCGCCGAGGACATCCTCGCCAAGTCGCCGGTGGCGGTGAAGGCGACGCTGCGTGCCCTGCGCAACGCCCGTCGGCTCAGCCTGGCCGCCGCTCTCAATGTCGAATTCCGGATCACCGTGGCCGCGCTGAGCACCCACGACCTGGCCGAGGGCATCCGCGCCCAGGTGATCGACAAGGACCGCACGCCGCGCTGGTCGCCCGCGACCCTCGGCGAGGTCACCGACGCGCAGGTCGACACCTACTTCGCCCCGCTCGGCGACCGCGAACTCGGTTTGCCCGTGTAGTCCGGTGGCGGCGCCGCTCGGTATCGTCTGCAGACCATGAGCGAGTTCGAGACGATTCTGTTGGAACGCAAGGGCGGCAGCGACGGCAAGGGTGGGGTCGGCTGGATCACGCTGAACCGTCCCAAGGCCCTCAACGCCCTCAACGCGCAGGTGCTCGCGGACATCACCGCCGCGCTCGACGAACTCGAGCGCGACGATTCGATCGGCGCCGTCGTCCTCACCGGTTCGGAGAAGGCGTTCGCCGCCGGTGCCGACATCAAGGAGATGGCGACCAAGTCCTACATGGACATGTTCCTGGCCGACACCTTCGCCGGCTGGGACCGCCTGGCGAACTTCCGCAAGCCGACCATCGCCGCCGTCGCCGGTTACGCGCTGGGTGGTGGCTGTGAGGTGGCGATGATGTGCGACATCCTGATCGCCGCTGACACCGCCAAGTTCGGTCAGCCCGAGATCAAGCTCGGCGTCATCCCCGGTATGGGCGGTTCGCAGCGGCTCACCCGCGCGGTCGGCAAGGCCAAGGCGATGGACCTCATCCTCACCGGCCGCAACATGGGCGTCGAGGAGGCCGAACGGGCCGGTGTCGTATCGCGCATCGTGCCCGCCGACCAGCTGCTCGATACCGCGCTCGAGGCGGCGCAGACCATCGCGAGTATGTCGCTGCCCGCGGCCATGCTCGCCAAGGCCGCGGTCAATCGGTCCTTCGAGACCAGCTTGGCCGAAGGCCTGCTGTTCGAGCGCCGGGCGTTCCACTCGCTGTTCGCGACCGACGATCAGAAGGAAGGCATGGCCGCCTTCACCGAGAAGCGGCCGCCGAACTTCACCAACAGCTAGTTATTTCGCGGGTAGCGAGCCGTCGATGAACTGGGCGGGCGTGGGCGGGGTCTTCTCGTCCGCCCGGTCGTCGGTGCCGAGCAGCCCGGCGACCGCGCCGCCCAGGGTCGCCGTCACCGCTACGGCGGCGAGGAATTTGCGCCGACCGGGGCCGGCCGGTGCGACCGGGTCGGCCGTCGCGCCCGCCCGCAACCGTGGCATGCGCAAGCGCGAGGGTTTCCTCGCGGCGAGCAGCACCGCGCCGCGTGCCGAAACATATTCCGGCTCAGGGTCGTACACGATCGGCAGTTCCACCAGCTGACTCACAGCGTGCCGCAGCGCCGGGTTGCGGACGCATCCACCGAGCAGGACGAGCGCACCGGGTCGTACGCCGGTGTCCTCGATCATCTTCCGCACGAACGATGCCGAATGATGCAGTCCCGCTTCGCACAAGGCGGCCAGATCGCTGCGGGTGACTACGGCGCGCTCGCCGGTATCGGCGTCGGTGGCGGTGACAACCCTTGCGCGGCTGAGCATTTCGCGGTGTGTGCGGGTGGTGCGGCGGTCGGCCGCGACGCCGCCTCGTGCCAGTTGCCAGCGCAGCAGTGCGTCGTACCCGTCGCCGCTGAGGACGGTGCTGCGCTGACTGGCCAGGATGGTGTCGGTGCGGCAGTCGGCGTGGGTGACGGTGAGGCCGGAACTGCCGAGGTCGTAGAGCATCACTGAATCGGTGTCGGGCAGCAGGCCGGTGAAACGCAGGTAGCGCAGCTGGGCGAGGGGTTCGTCGACGATCGTCACCGAGGGGCCCGCCGCCGCGCGGATGGCGTCGCCGTGCAGGTCGCTGCGGCAGGTGACGACGGTGGCGGTGACGCATTCGTCGCGGGCGATGGCCGCCACCCGCATCCGGCGGATCGCCGCGAGCACCGATTCCTCCACCGAGGCGCCCGCGCGGCGCGGGATGCGCACCCGATCGAGGGGCGGTAGATGCGGTTGGTCGGTGTGGTTGAGCACGGCACGGGCCCCACCCGCACCCGCCGACACCCCGAGGACCAGCACCATGCGCTACATGGTGGACCTTTTCGCGCTACCTGCCAAGCGAGTCGGCCCGCGATTCGCGGCTCAGTCCCTCAGGTCGCGTGGAATGCGAGGTTTGCCGTGTCGTCGAAATCCCCGGCGGCATGGCGGAACCGGGCGAGCAACTCGAGCAGTTGTCTGCTCTCGCCCGGTGCCAGGCCCGGTTCGGCGAAAACCTGCGCGTTCAACGCCTCGGTCGCCTCGGCGACGGATTTCCTTCCGGCGGAGGTGATTTCGATGAGCGTGGCACGGCGGTCGCTCGGATGTGGCACGCGCTCGACAAGTCCGGCCGCTTCCAGCCGGTCGACCGTATTGGTGACGCTGGTCGGGTGCACCTGCAGGCGCGCGCTGGCTTTGGCCATCGGCAGTGCGCCCGTGCGGCTGAAACTGAGCAGCTGCAGCAGTTCGTAGCGGGAGAAGGTGAGTCCCGAGGGTTTGAGGGCCTCGTCGACGCGGGCCATCACGATCTGCTGGGCCCGGACCAGGGAGGTGACAAGGGCCATGCCGTCGGCGACCGATCCCCAGCCGTGCTCGATCCATTGCCGGTGTGCCTCGGCGATCGGGTCTCGGGGTAGCGGTCCGGTTCGTGACATGTTTTCGATCATGTCACGAACCGGGCCACGTTCCGCATAGAGCGAGCGGCGGGAATCGAACCCACGTGAACGGCTTTGCAGACCGTCGCCTAAACCTCTCAGCCACGCCCGCCTCGCCATTGATGATGCCGGTGCGTGGCGGGTGTGCCCAGGGTTGCGATCACGGTGATCGCAATGTCAGTGCTTGTTGGCTGGGGCCGAGCAGATCTTCCAGGTGCCGTCTTCTTTGGTGAGGTGTTCCTCGGTGCTGTCCTCGGTGTCGGGCTCCTCGCCTTCGACCGAGAGGGTCAGCTGACCGACCACGGTGGCTTCCGCGTCGTCGCCGGTGATGACGATGTCACGCACGTCGTCGATGCGCGCCGACACCGTCGCGGTGTCGAACTGTTTGCGCTGCTCCGGGGTGAGGTTTTCGATCTCGGCCCGATCGGCGGCGCACGCCAGTTCGGACGCGGCGATGAACCCGTCGGAATCGAGCGTGTCGTAGAAGTCGCGAATCGCTACCTCGATCTTCTTGTCGTCCGAGGCCAGGGGTGTGCGCCCCTGCACGGTGAGCACCACCCCCGCCGCCAGCGCACCCAGTACGACCAGCGCCAGTACCCCCAACCCGATGAACAACCCGGTCCGCTTCTTCTTCGGCGGCGGCCCCGCTTGCGCCCCGAAGCCGCCGGGCGGCGGACCACCCGCCCCCGGATAGCCCGGCTGCGGTTGCCCGCCCTGTGGCTGCCCAGCCGGTGGTTGCCCCGGCTGTGGTTGCCCCGGCTGGGGCTGGTCCCCGAACCCGTCTGATGGATTAGTCATGCCCGCTCCTGCTGTCACCGGGGACAGGGCCCCGAAACCTGTGGAACCGTGCGTACAACCTGATGAACAACTGCGATGAACCGACAAGGCCCGACCGAACGGACGGGGCTTGGAACGCGATGTGCCCTCGGCGGGATTCGAACCTGTGGCACTCATGGGCCGGAGGCGGCTTCGAGTCCTGCTGATGTTTCCGACGTACCGTAGCCTGCCGATTTCGCCCGTCGGAATCCAGGTCGGACTGCCCGCATACCGGCCTCGGGGTGTACAGCGGGCTGTCGCTGCTGTAGTCATCGACGCATGAAAGAGCCTGTGCCATCGGAGAATGCGCTCTTGCAGGTATGGCGTGGGTCGACCCGGACGGCGCGCGCCGCGATGGCCTTTGCCTTGTCGGCGGCGGTCTCGGCGTTGGTCATGTACCGACTGCGTTCCCCGCTCGACTTCTACGAGCTCGGTTACGCGCTGATCTACTGTGCGATCCCCGGGATTCTCGCCGGCGTCGCGTTCGCGCTGGCGATCCGCGCTCTCGGCGGTGCGGAACAAGAAACCCGGCTCGGCCTGGCCGCGCTCGCAGTCGCGATTGTCATCATCGCGATCGCTGTGCACCGGGTAGCGCGCGTGGTCGTCATGATCATGATCATCTCGACAATGTCGGATTTCGGTTGACCTCGCGGACGACAAAGGCCCCCGACCGCTGGTCGGGGGCCTTTCTCAGGTGTGCCCTCGGCAGGATTCGAACCTGCGGCCTTCTGCTCCGGAGGCAGACGCTCTATCCCCTGAGCTACGAGGGCGGGATAGATGCCGGTCGCCGGTGGGGCGATCGGGCAGCGACAGCGTATCGCATCGGGTGCGGTGCGCCAAAAACGGTGCCGGACCGGGGGGTTGATCCCGGCCGGCACCGGGGTCAGCCGAGGGGGAGGGGGGCGGCGCCTCGGGTGGTGAGCATGGTGGTCATCAGGGTCGATTCGCCGGACTGGGTCTTCGACATGGTGGCCGCGAGGGACCGGACCGCGGTGGTCGAGGCCTGTTCGGCGGCGTAGTCGAGCATGGGGACGCCGCCCTGGTGGTGGCGCAGCATCAGTTGCAGGAACATCGTGTCCAGGGCGGGACCGGTGGCCTGGCGCAGTGCGGTCATCTCCTCCTGGCTCGCCATGCCCGGCATCGCGGCGACAGGGCCGTGATGGGCGGTGGTCGGGCTCGCGCCGTGGCCGTGTCCGCTGTCGGCTTCGCTCATCCAGCCCATGAAACCCTCGACGCTCTGGCTCGGGGCGTCCCACAGCTGCAACCAGCCCTGCATGCGGCCGATCTGGTTCGACTGGGTGGTCATGATGTCGTAGGCCAGGCGGCGCACGTCGTTGTCGGTGGAACCGATCAGCGCGACGCCCGCCATATCGACGGCTTGGGCGTGGTGCACCGACATGTCCTGGTTGAAACCGATGTCGACCGGCCCGGGTGCGGCCGACTCGGCCTTCTCCAGCGGCATCCGCAGCAGCACACCCGCTACGGCACCGAGCAGGAGCAGGCCGATCGCACCGAGCACCAGCACCGCACCGGCAGGGCGCCTGCCGGTGGGTTCGTCGGTGGTTTCACTCATCACTGACCGGCCGGCGCGCCCGGCATCGGGATGCCCGGCAGGCCGGGGACACCCGAACCGAGTCCGCCGAGTTCGCTCGCGTCCTGGTTGGCGCCGGTGCCGTCCATCGGGATGGCGTCGGGGCCGTAGGGCGAGGAGTCGAACGGCGGCGGGTTGTTGGCGTCGAAGATCGGGTTCGAGCAGCTGGCGCCGACCTCGGGGTGCGCGTACGGGTTGGTGCGCAGCGCGGAGATGAACTGCTTGATGCGCGCGTCCTCGGCCGAGTCCAGCTTCAGCTGGTGGCCCCACGACTGCAGCGCGATGGGCTTGTCGAGGGTCGGGTACGGCGACATCATCGTGTACGGCCGGTCCTTGACGAAGTTCGACAGCTTCTCCACCCCGGCCGCGTCGACCTTGTCGGGGTTGTAGGCGATCCACACCGCACCGTGCTCGAGCGAGTGCACCGCGTTCTCCATGCGGATCGGCTTGGCGTACACCGTGCCGGTGCAGTTGGCCCAGGCCACATCGTGCGGGCCACCGTAGGCGGGCGACTTGTCGTAGGCGACGCGCTGGGTCTCGGTGACGTGCAGTGCCGCCGGGTACTCCTGCTTCACGACGCCCTCGATCTTGGCCGCCGGATCCTGGTTCTGCTCGCTGGGCGCCCACTCGGACAGGTCGGTCTGCGCTTCGCGGATGGCTGCCTGGTCCATGTACTTGGGCACCAGGCTGTAGGCCAGCAGGCCGATCAACGCGACGATGGCCACGCCGCCGCCGAGGAGGGCCCAGGGCACTTCGCGCTTCTTGCCCGGAAGTTTGCCCTTGCCCGGTTTGCGGGACGGAGACGACTTCCCCGCGGCCCGGACGGCCTTGGCTGATGTTGCGCTTGTCCTGCTCGGCATCGCTCGGTTAGCTCTTTCGACGTATGGATCGGTGCGTTCGTGGCGGGCGGTCGTGGTTGCGAGCCGCCCAGCCAATAGGATAGAGACTCGTGACTCCAGCTGACCTTGCAGATCTCCTTCGCACCACCGCGGCGAAGGTGCTTGTCGAACGTGGACTGGACTCGTCGGTCCTGCCCGAGCAGGTCACAGTGGAGCGTCCGCGCAACCCCGAACACGGCGACTATGCCACGAATGTGGCGATGCAGGTGGCCAAGCGGGTGGGAACGAATCCGCGCGAGCTCGCGGGCTGGCTGGCCGAGGCCCTGTCGGCCACCGAGGGCGTCGAGGTCGCCGAAGTGGCGGGCCCCGGCTTCCTGAACATCCGCCTGGCCGCGTCGGCGCAGGGCGCGATCGTCACCCAGATCCTGACCGCGGCCGACAAGTACGGCACCGGCTCCGCGCTGACCGGCACCAAGATCAACCTCGAATTCGTCTCCGCCAACCCCACCGGTCCCGTCCACCTCGGTGGCACCCGCTGGGCCGCGGTCGGTGACGCGCTCGGCCGCATCCTGGCCGCCGAGGGCGCCGACGTGACCCGCGAGTACTACTTCAACGACAACGGCGCCCAGATCGACCGGTTCGCGAAGTCGCTGGTCGCGGCCGCGCTCGGCGAGCCGACGCCCGAGGACGGCTACGCGGGCGAGTACATCCAGGAGATCGCCGCGAGCATCGTCGCCGCGCATCCCGATGCGCTCACCCTGCCCGCCGATCAGCGTCACGAGCTGTTCCGGCGCGAGGGCGTGCAGCAGATGTTCGCCCAGATCAAGCAGGACCTGCACGATTTCGGCACCGATTTCGACGTGTACTTCAACGAGAGCGAACTGTTCGCCTCCGGCGCCGTCGAGCGTGCGGTCGAGCAGCTCAAGAACTCGGGCAACCTGTACGAGAAGGACGGCGCGTGGTGGATCGCCTCCACCGAATTCGGTGACGACAAGGACCGGGTGGTCCTCAAGAGCGACGGCACCGCCGCCTACATCGCCGGTGACATCGCCTACTTTCAGAACAAGCGCTCGCGCGGGTTCGACCTGGCCATCTACATGCTCGGCGCCGACCACCACGGCTACATCGGCCGGTTGAAGGCCGCCGCGGCCGCCTTCGGTGACGATCCCGACACCGTCGAGGTGCTGATCGGGCAGATGGTGAACCTGGTCAAGGACGGCCAGGCCGTGAAGATGAGCAAGCGCGCGGGCACCGTGGTGACGCTCAACGACCTGGTCGAGCAGATCGGTGTCGACGCCGCCCGCTACTCGCTGGTGCGGTCCTCGGTGAACTCGAGCATCGACATCGACCTGGACCTGTGGACCAAGGCCAGCAGCGAGAACCCGGTGTACTACGTGCAGTACGCGCACTCGCGTACCAACAGCATCATCGGCAATGCCGCGAAGTACCCCGAATTCGCCACTGTGACACCGGATTTCGCGCTGATGACGTCGAGCCGCGAAGGTGACCTGATCCGCACCCTCGGTGATTTCCCGCGCGTGGTCGCCACCGCTGCCGAGACCCGCGAACCGCACCGGATCGCCCGCTACCTCGAAGAACTGGCCGGGGTGTACCACCCGTTCCAGTCCGACGACGACATGCGCGTGCTGCCCAAGGGCGACGACGCCGTCAGCCCGCTCAACGCCGCCCGCCTCGAACTGGTGAAGGCGACCCGTCAGGTGCTGGCCAACGGCCTGGCCCTGCTCGGCGTGAGCGCACCGGAGCGCATGTGAGCTCCGCAGACTTTTTCAGGAAGGACGCACCACGATGAGTGCACACCCCGCCGGGCCTCGGCACGCCGAGATCCCGCACGCCCCGACGCTCGGCGAGCGGCCGACCGATCCGCGCGAGATGATCGACCTGCCCGAGCACGTGTGGCCCCGCAACGCCTCGCGCGGTGACGACGGCGTGGTGCGGCTGGCCGGCATCCCCGTCACCGAGCTGGCCGCGCAGTACGGCACCCCGCTGTTCGTGATCGACGAGGACGACTTCCGTTCGCGCTGCCGCGACATGGTCGCCGCGTTCGGTACCGCCGCTCGCGTGCACTACGCGTCGAAGGCGTTCCTGTGCGGTGAGATCGCCCGCTGGATCCGCGACGAGGGCCTCTCCCTCGACGTGTGCTCCGGTGGCGAGCTGGCCATCGCGCTCAACGCGGGCTTCCCCGCGGAGCGAATCGCGTTGCACGGCAACAACAAATCCGTCCCCGAGCTGGAAGCTGCCGTCGCGGCGGGCGTCGGTCACGTGGTCGTCGACTCGCTCTACGAAATCGAACGCCTGGAAGCCGTCGCCGGTGCGGCGGGCGTGGTGCAGGACGTGCTGGTCCGCGTGACCGTCGGCGTCGAAGCGCACACCCACGAGTACATCTCCACCGCCCACGAGGACCAGAAGTTCGGTTTCTCGATCGCCGGCGGCGACGCGATGGAAGCCCTGGCCCGCGTCTTCGAGGCCGACAACCTGCGCCTGGTCGGCCTGCACAGCCACATCGGTTCGCAGATCTTCGAGCTCGACGGCTTCGAGATCGCGGCTCGGCGCATGCTCGGCCTGCTGCGCGAGGCGATCGACAAGTTCGGTGTGGAACGCACCGCCCAGATCTCCACCCTCGACCTGGGCGGCGGCCTCGGCATCGCCTACCTGCCCAGCGACAACCCGCCCGAGCTCGACGAGTTCGCCGCCAAGCTGCGCGACCTGGTCGCCGCCGAAGCCACCCGCGCCGGGCTGCCCGAGCCGATCATCGCGGTCGAACCGGGCCGCGCGATCGCCGGACCGGGCACCGTCACCCTCTACGAGGTGGGCACCATCAAGGACGTCGAGCTCGACGGTGGCGCGCGTCGCCGGTACGTGAGTGTCGACGGCGGGATGAGCGACAATATCCGCCCCGCGCTCTACCAGGCCGATTACGATTGCCGTCTGGTCTCGCGGAGCTCCGACGCGCACGCCGTGGTCGCGCGCGTGGTCGGAAAGCATTGCGAGAGCGGCGATATCGTCATCCGCGACACATGGATGCCCGCCGACGCCGGACCGGGCGACCTGGTCGCGGTCGCGGCGACGGGGGCGTACTGCTATTCGATGTCGAGTCGCTACAACCTGCTCACCCGGCCCGCCGTGGTCGCGGTGCGTGACGGGAAGTCGCGACTGATTCTGCGCCGGGAAACGGTGGCGGACCTGCTCAGCCTGGAGGTAGAAGGATGAACGGCACCAACGACGCGGGGCGCCCGCTCGGCGTAGCCGTGCTCGGCATGGGCACCGTCGGCACCGAGGTGGTGCGCGTGCTGCGCGACCACGCCGACGACCTGCGCTCGCGCGTCGGCGCGCCGCTGGTGCTGCGCGGTGTCGCCGTGCGCGACCTGTCCAAGGACCGCGGGCTGCCCGCCGAGCTGCTCACCACCGACGCCGAGGCGCTGCTGGCCCGCGACGATGTGGACCTGGTGGTCGAGGTCATGGGCGGTATCGACCCGGCCCGCAAGCTCATCGGTGACGCCCTCGCCGCGGGTAAGTCCGTGGTCACCGCCAACAAGGCGCTGCTGGCCGACTACACCGGCGAGCTGGCCGCCGCCGCCGAGAGCAGCCGCGCCGACCTGTACTTCGAGGCCGCGGTCGCCGGTGCGATCCCGGTGGTGCGTCCGCTGATCCAGTCGCTCTCGGGTGACCGGGTGAACAAGGTCGTCGGCATCGTGAACGGCACGACCAACTTCATCCTCTCCGCGATGGACGAGACCGGCGCCGCCTACGACGACGTGCTCGCCGAGGCCACCGACCTGGGCTACGCCGAGGCCGACCCCACCGCCGACGTGGAGGGCTACGACGCCGCCGCCAAGGCCGCGATCCTGGCCTCGCTCGCGTTCCACACCCGCGTCACCGCCGCCGACGTGTACCGCGAAGGCATCTCCAAGATCACCGCCGAAGACCTCGAGACCGCCTCGGCCGTCGGCTGCACGGTGAAGCTGCTCGCCATCTGCGAGCGCGTCCCCGGCGAGCCGAGCGCGGCCGAAGGCGGCAAGGACCGCGTCTCGGTGCGCGTGTACCCGGCGCTCATCCCGCGCAAGCACCCACTGGCCTCGGTCAACGGCGCCTTCAATGCCGTGGTCGTGGAGGCCGACAACGCCGGTCGCCTGATGTTCTACGGGCAGGGCGCGGGCGGCGCGCCGACCGCCTCGGCGGTGCTGGGCGACCTGGTGATGGCGGCCCGCAACAAGTTCTACGGTGGTCGCGCACCCGGCGAATCGGTTTATGCTGAGCTGCCGATCGCGCCGATCGGTGACACCCCCACCCGCTACCACGTGAACCTGCAGGTGGAGGACCGTCCCGGCGTGCTCGCCGCGGTCGCCGACACCTTCGCCCAGCACGGGGTGAGCATCTCCACCGTGCGCCAGCAGGGTCACGGCGACGGCGCCCGGCTCGTGGTCGTCACCCACCATGCGGTGGAGTCGTCGCTGGCCGATACTGTCGCGGTACTGGCGGAAATGGATTCCGTCACCGCTGTGACCAGCGTTCTCAGACTGGAAGGCACCGAAGAATCATGAACTCCACTGGCATCGCGCCCCAGGCCGGTGTGCACTCGCGCTGGCCCGGCCTGATCGCGGCCTACCGCGACCGCTTGGCCGGTGCGGCCGAATGGGAGCCGGTGACCCTGTTCGAGGGCGGTACTCCGCTGGTCCCCGCCACGCACCTGTCCGAACTCACCGGGTGCGAGGTGTACCTGAAGGTCGAGGGTGCCAACCCCACCGGTTCGTTCAAGGACCGCGGCATGACCATGGCGATGACCGACGCGAAGTACCGCGGTCAGAAGGCCGTGCTGTGCGCGTCCACCGGCAACACCTCGGCCTCGGCCGCCGCCTACGCCACCCGCGCCGGCATGGAATGCGCCGTGCTGATCCCGCAGGGCAAGATCGCGATGGGCAAGCTGGCCCAGGCCGTGATGCTCGGCGCCAAGATCATCCAGGTCGAGGGCAACTTCGACGACTGCCTCGAGCTGGCCCGCAAGGTGACCGCCGAATTCCCGCAGGTCGGACTGGTGAACTCGGTGAACCCGGCCCGCATCGAGGGGCAGAAGACCGCCTCCTTCGAAATCTGCGATGTGCTCGGCAAGGCGCCCGACGTACACGTGCTGCCCGTCGGCAACGCGGGCAACATCACCGCCTACTGGCGCGGATACCGCGAATACCACGCCGACGGCATCACCAAGGTGCTGCCGCGCATGCTCGGTGTGCAGGCCGCCGGTGCCGCGCCGCTGGTCAACGGTGCTCCGGTGAAGGACCCCGAGACCGTCGCCACCGCGATCCGTATCGGCGCACCGGCCTCGTGGAACGGTGCGATGGAGGCCAAGGAGCAGTCCGGTGGTGCCTTCCGGGCAGCCACCGACGAAGAGATTCTCGCCGCGTACCGTCTCGTCGCCGCGACCGAGGGCGTGTTCGTCGAGCCCGCGTCGGCCGCGAGCGTGGCCGGTCTGCTCGCCGCGCGCAAGGAGGGCTGGCTGGATTCGGGCCTGACCGTCGTGTGCACCGTCACCGGCAACGGCCTCAAGGACCCCGACAACGCGCTGGCCGGAATGCCCGAGGTCAAGCCGATCGCGGTGGACCCGGTCGCCATCGCCCGCGAACTCGAGCTGGCCTGAGTTGACCGCACGTGAGCCGACGCTGATGACAGCGACCCTGCCCGCCGGTCTCGAAGTGACCGTGCGCGTCCCGGCCTCCACCGCCAACCTCGGACCCGGATTCGATTGTCTCGGAATGGCGTTGGGCATCTACGACGAAATCGTCGTGCGCACCACCGAATCCGGTCTCGCGATCCGGGTCGAGGGCGAGGGCGCCGACGACGTGCCGTGGGGGCCAACCCATCTGGTCGTCCGCGCCATCGAGCGCGGCCTGGAATCGCTCGGCGTCTGGGCCGACGGCCTCGATGTCGTGTGCCGCAACGTGATTCCGCATTCACGCGGTCTCGGTTCCAGCGCGTCGGCCGTAGTCGGTGGCCTGGCCGCCGGTGCCGGACTGGCCGCGAAGTTCGATCCGGCGCTGCAACTCGACGGTGACCGCCTGGTGCAGCTGGCCTCGGAGTTCGAGGGTCATCCCGACAACGCCGCGGCCAGCGTGCTCGGCGGAGTCGTCGTCTCGTGGACCGAGACCGACGACGAGCAGGTCCGCGCCTACCGGGCCGTGCGCCTGGATCCCGCGCGGGCGCTGCGTCCGGTGGTGCTGATTCCGCAGGAGCGTTCGTCCACGGCGCACACGCGCGGGCTGCTGCCCGAGCAGGTGCCCCACGGCGATGCGGCGTTCAACGTGAGCCGGGCGGCCCTGGCCGTCGTCGCGCTGACCGAGCGTCCCGACCTGCTGATGCCCGCCACCGCCGACCGGTTGCACCAGACCCAGCGTGCCCCCGCGCTACCGCTCACCACCGCCTGGATCGAGCGGCTGCGCGACGCCGGAATCGCCGCGACGGTCTCGGGCGCAGGCCCGACCATCCTCGCGCTTGCGACCACGGAATTCCCTGCTGACCTGCGCGAACTGGCCGAGAAGGACGGTTTGCGCGTGGTCGAGCCCGGTATCGCCGACGGGGTGTCGATCGACTGACGGCGTGCCTGCCTTGCCGTTGTTCGTGATAGGCGGCTATTCTGGGCTGGTCCGTACATCGTGCGCATCAGACGCCGGTGCTTCATCAGGGCAATCGCTCCCCTCACCACTTTCTTCTGGTGGCGAAGCCTCCGGTCCGGCGGGGCGGGTAGTACGGCACAAGCGTCCTGTGGGACGCATAATCCGAGCTCGGCATATGTTGCCGGGTCTGCGGAACGAACCCTCGACTCAGCACACGGCATTCGAGGGAAGGAAAGGATTTCCGTGACAGAAACGGACCTGCTCGCGACACCCGGGGTGGATACCGACCCGACGAATTCGGGCGGCCGCGAAAGTGAATCCGGACAGATTTCGAAACAGAGCGAACACACCGACGTCGCACGATCGGGGCTGACTGGAATGCTGTTGCCGCAGTTGCGTGCGCTCGCTGGGGAACTCGGTATCCGAGGCACCTCCGGTATGCGCAAGGGCGATCTCATCGCCGCAATCAAAGAAAACCAGGCCGGAGCGCCTGCCAGGGGTGCCAAGCCTGCCGAAGCCGCCGCCGTGACGGCCGACGCGCCTGCCACCAGCGACGCTCCCGCCAAGCGGGAACGGCCCGCCAAGGCCGAGAAGCCCGCCGCCGAAGCCAAGGCGCCGGAGGCGAAGACGGCCGAGGTGAAGCCGGTCGAGACCAAGGCCGCCGAGACCAAGCCGGCCGAGACCGAGACCGCTGCGACCAAGCCGGTCGAGGCCAAGACCGAAGCGCCCGCCGAGGCGGGCGAGGAGTCCGGTCGCGAGAGCGGTCAGCGTGGCCGTGGCAGGCAGCGTCGCGGTCGTGACCAGGCCCGTTCCGGTGGCGGCGAGAACGCTCCCGCCGAGAATCGCACCGAGACTCGCGCCGAGGAGCCCAAGCAGGCCGAGGGTGGCGAGCAGGGCGAGCGTCGTCGCGAGCGCAACGACCGCAATGCCGGTGGCGAACGCAACGACCGCAATGCCGGTGGCGAGCGTAATCAGAACGACCGCAACCAGAACGAACGCGGCGAGCGCAACCAGAACCAGAACGGCAACGCGGGCGGCAATCGTGGCCCGCGCGACGACCGTGATCGTGGTGGCGACGACGAGGAAGGCGGCCGCGGTCGCCGGGGCCGTCGCTTCCGTGAGCGTCGTCGTGGGCGTGACCGCGACGGTGGCACGGGTTCCGGTGGCGGCGAGGCCCGCGATTTCGAGATCCGCGAGGACGACGTCCTGCAGCCCGTCGCGGGCATCCTCGACGTGCTCGACAACTACGCCTTCGTGCGGACCTCCGGCTACCTGGCCGGACCCAACGACGTGTACGTGTCGATGAACCTGGTCCGCAAGAACGGTCTGCGCCGCGGTGACGCCATCACCGGTGCGGTCCGCGCACCGCGCGACGGCGAGCAGAGCAACCAGCGCCAGAAGTTCGACCCGCTGGTGCGCCTGGACACGGTCAACGGTGGCGAGGTGGAGGCGGCCAAGCGTCGTCCCGACTTCCAGAAGCTCACCCCGCTGTACCCGAACCAGCGACTGCGCCTCGAGACCACGCCCAACAAGCTGAGCACCCGCGTGATCGACCTGATCATGCCGATCGGCAAGGGCCAGCGCGCGCTGATCGTCTCCCCGCCCAAGGCCGGTAAGACGACCGTGGTGCAGGACATCGCCAACGCGATCGCGACCAACAACCCCGAGTGCTACCTCATGGTCGTGCTGGTCGACGAGCGTCCCGAAGAGGTCACCGACATGCAGCGTTCGGTGAAGGGTGAGGTCATCGCCTCCACCTTCGACCGTCCGCCGGCCGACCACACCTCCGTCGCCGAACTCGCCATCGAGCGGGCCAAGCGACTGGTGGAAATGGGCAAAGACGTTGTGGTGCTGCTCGACTCGATCACCCGATTGGGCCGCGCGTACAACAACTCCTCGCCCGCCTCGGGCCGCATCCTCTCCGGTGGTGTCGACTCGACCGCGCTGTACCCGCCCAAGCGGTTCCTCGGCGCGGCGCGCAACATCGAGAACGGTGGCTCGCTCACGATCATCGCCACGGCGCTGGTCGAGACCGGTTCCACCGGCGACACGGTGATCTTCGAGGAGTTCAAGGGCACGGGTAACGCCGAGCTCAAGCTCGACCGCAAGATCGCCGAGCGCCGCGTGTTCCCCGCGGTCGACGTGAACCTGTCGAGTACCCGCAAGGACGAACTGCTGATGTCCCCGGACGAGGCCGCGGTGCTGCACAAGCTGCGCCGAGTACTCTCGGGCCTGGATTCGCATCAGGCGATCGACCTGCTCATCGACCGGTTGAAGAAGTCGAAGAACAACCTCGAGTTCCTGATGTCGGTCTCCAAGACCGCACCGGGCGCACTCGACGAGTGACAGAACGAAAGGGCTCCGCTTCGGCGGGGCCCTTTCGGTTTGCCGGGAACATCCGAAGGGTAGGGGGTGTTCTCATGAGGGCGGCCGGGTCTGGCATACTGGACCGCTGTGTGTCTGCGAGCTCGCAGACATCCCGCCTAGTCGGTTCCGGTTCACGTACTCCACTCCATGGGGCTACGACCCGGCGACCATTATCGAGAGGACGCCCATGAAGGCAGGAATCCACCCCACGTATGTCGACACCACCGTCGTGTGTGGTTGCGGCAACACCTTCCAGACTCGCTCCACCAAGGAGTCCGGCCAGATCACGGTCGAGGTCTGCTCGCAGTGCCACCCGTTCTACACGGGCAAGCAGAAGATCCTCGACACCGGCGGCCGCGTGGCTCGCTTCGAGGCTCGCTACGGCAAGCGCGCAGGCAAGAAGGCCGACGCCGAAAGCTAGTTGCCTCCCCCGACGCCCGGTTCTGCATCTTGCAGGCCGGGCGTCGGTGGTTTCTCTACCCGAGCCGTCGCCCCGCACACCGAAGGAATCCTCCCGTGACGCAACCGTCCGCCATCGACGACATTCTGGCCGAGTACCAGGGCCTGGAGACGCAGCTGGCCGATCCGTCGCTGCACAACGACGCGGGCGCGGCACGCCGGGTGGGCAAGCGGTTCGCCGAGCTGGCGCCGGTGATGAGCACCTACCGCAAGCTCGAAGCGGTGCGCGACGACCTCGAGGCCGCCCGTGAGCTGGCCGCCGACGACGCCACCTTCGCCGCCGAGGTGCCCGGGCTGGAAGCCCAGCTGGCCGAACTCGAGCAGGCCCTCGCCGATCTGCTCGCCCCACGCGACCCGCACGACGGCGACGACGTGGTGCTCGAGGTGAAGTCCGGCGAGGGTGGCGAGGAATCGGCGCTGTTCGCCGCCGACCTGGCGCGCATGTACATCCGCTACGCCGAACGCCACGGGTGGAAGGTGGAGACGCTCGACGTCACCTACTCCGACCTGGGCGGATACAAGGACGCGACGCTGTCGATCAAGAGCAAGGACGCCGCGCGCGACGGGGTGTGGTCGCGCTTCAAGTTCGAGGGCGGCGTGCACCGCGTGCAGCGCGTGCCGGTGACCGAGTCGCAGGGCCGCATCCATACCTCGGCCGCGGGCGTGCTGATCTACCCGGAGCCCGACGAGGTCGAGCAGGTGCAGATCGACGAGACCGACCTGCGCATCGACGTGTACCGGTCCTCCGGCAAGGGCGGTCAGGGCGTGAACACCACCGACTCCGCGGTCCGCATCACCCACCTGCCCTCGGGCATCGTGGTGACCTGCCAGAACGAACGTTCGCAGCTGCAGAACAAGGCCCGTGCCATGCAGGTCCTCGCCGCCCGGTTGCAGGCGCTGGCCGAGGAGCAGGCCGAGCAGGAGGCAGCGGCGGGGCGTGCCAGCCAGATCCGCACCGTCGACCGCTCCGAGCGCATCCGTACCTACAACTTCCCGGAGAACCGGATCGCCGATCACCGCATCGGGTTCAAGGCGCACAACCTCGACGCCGTCCTCGACGGTGACATGGACGCGCTGCTGGACGCGCTCGGCAAAGCCGAGCGCGAGGCCCGGATGGCTGCCGAGTAAGAACGTGAACGACCCGTGCCGCACGGCCTACGCGATCTCGCGCACCTTCGGAGGTCGTGGTGACATTGCCGGATGAGCCCGTGACCGCGCGAATCCCGTTGCGGCCCTTGATCGTCAGGGCCGGCGCGCGCCTCGAAGAGGCCGGAGTCGGCTCGCCGATGTTCGACGCGGAGAACCTCGCCGCGCACGCGCTCGGTGTGGAGCGGATGCGCCTTGCGTTGATCCCGATGGTCGACACCGACACCGCCGCGCGCATCGAGGCGCTGATCGACCAGCGTGCGGCGCGAGTCCCGTTGCAGCACTTGACCGGAACCGCGCCGATGGGCGCCGTCGACCTCGTCGTCGGGCCCGGCGTGTTCGTGCCGCGTCCGGAAACCGAGCTGCTGCTCGCCTGGGCGCTCGGCTTCCTCGAGGCACAGCCGCTCGCGCACGCACCGATCGTCGTCGACCTGTGCACCGGCTCGGGCGCGCTGGCACTGGCCATCGCGCACGCCCGGCCGGACGCCGATGTGCACGCCGTCGAACTCGATCCCGACGCGTTGCGCTGGGCCCGCCGTAACGCCGATACGCGCATCGCCGCGGGTGACACCCCCATCACCCTGTACTCCGGTGACGTCACCGACCCGTTCGTGGTCGAACACCTCACCGCCCGCGCCGACCTGGTCGTCGCCAACCCGCCCTACATTCCCCAGGACGCCGTCCTCGACCCCGAAGTCGCCGACCACGACCCCCACGGCGCCCTGTTCGGCGGTCCCGACGGTCTCGACGTTATCCGGGGCATGGTCCCCACGATCGCCCGCCTCCTGCGCCCCGGCGGCGCCACCGCCGTCGAACACGACGACACCAACGGCGGGGGAGTGGCGGCACTGCTGTCGGCCGCCGACCTCACCGACGTCGCCGAACACACCGACCTGTCCGACAAGCCGCGCTTCGTCACCGCGCGCCGCCCCTTGAACACCTGAGCGCGACAGCCGGAGCGTCACGCAGGTAGACAGGCTGCGCTGTGTCCGCCGGACATGACCGCGCTCCATCAGGCAATCACCTGGCTAACACCGGGATGAGCGCCCCAAAGTCCCTCGGCTCTCGCCCCTCGAACCGGGGGCTACACTCTTGCCCGCAGCTAAAGACCGGGAAAGTACGCGGAGGAGGCGGACAGCTTTGAGTACTGTCTACGACTGTGCCGATGAGGCGTCTCGAGACGCGGGGATCACCGCGGCCACCAGTGCGTTGAAGTCGGGTCGCCTCGTCGTGATGCCAACCGACACCCTCTACGGCATCGCCGCCGACGCGTTCGATTCGTCCGCCGTCGCCGACCTGCTGGCCGCCAAGCGGCGCGGTCGCGATATGCCGGTTCCGGTGCTCGTCGGCTCGTGGCACACCATCGACGGACTCGTGTTCTCGGTGCGTCCGCAGGCACGTGACCTGATCCGCGCGTTCTGGCCCGGTGCGCTGAGTCTCGTTGTGCAGGCGGCACCTTCGCTGGCCTGGGATCTCGGTGACACGCGCGGCACGGTGATGCTGCGGATGCCGCTGCACCCGGTGGCGCTGGAGCTGCTGCGCGCGGTCGGCCCGCTCGCGGTGTCGAGTGCGAATGTGTCGGGGCAGCCCCCCGCCACCACCGTCGAACAGGCTCGTGAACAACTCGGTTCGCTGGCGAGCGTGTACCTCGACGGCGGCCCGGCCGAGCACGCCGTCGCCTCAACGATCGTCGACCTCACGGCGGACCAACCTCGGGTGTTGCGCGAGGGTGCGGTGCCGGTGGCCGATATCGCCGAGGTGCTCGGGATGGCACCCGAGGCCCTGACCAGCTCCGCCAACCGGTGATCGCCCGCCTGCGATGAGCTCAGTCGTTCCCCTGCGTGAGCTCCTGCTCGTGCTGCTCGTCTCGGCAACGGTGACCTTCCTGGCCACCGGCGGTGTCCGGGTGCTCGCCATCGGTTTCGGCGCCGTGGCGATTCCGCGTGAACGCGATGTGCACGTCAAACCGATTCCCCGGATGGGCGGCGTCGGTATGTATGTCGGCGTCGTGGCCGCGATCTTGTTCGCACATCAATTGCCCGCGCTGCGCCGTGGCTTCGATTACGCGCCCGATATTCCCGCCGTGCTCGTCGCCGCGACGATCATCGTGCTCGTCGGCATAGTCGACGACCGCTGGGGGCTGGACGCACTGACCAAATTCGCCGGACAGGTCACCGCGGCCGGTGTGATGGCCGTGATGGGCCTGAGCTGGTACGTGATCTACGACCCGTTCAACGACACGACCGTGGTGCTCGACGCACTGCAGGGCGGCCTGGTGACGGTCGGCATCACCGTCACGCTCGTCAACGCGATGAACTTCGTCGACGGATTGGACGGCCTGGCCGCCGGCCTCGGTTTGATCTGCGCGGTGGCTGTTTTCGCGTTCTCCGTGGGTTTGCTCTACGACCAGGGCGGCTCGGTCGACACCTATCCACCCGCTTTGCTGGCCGCCGCGCTGGCCGGTGCGTGCCTCGGATTTCTGCCGCACAATTTCTCCCCGGCCCGAATCTTCATGGGCGATACCGGGTCGATGATGATCGGTTTGATGCTGGCAGCTGTTTCCACCGGTGCGTCGGGCCGAATTCCGCTGCAGGGCTATGGCCCGCGCGACATTGTGGGTTTGCTCTCGCCGCTGTTGCTGGTGGGCGCGGTGATGTTCATTCCGGTGCTCGATCTGTTGCTGGCGATCGTGCGCCGTGTGCGCGCCGGCGTGAGTTTTTCCACACCGGACAAAATGCACCTGCATCACCGATTGCTGCAGATCGGGCATTCCCAGCGCCGCGTGGTGTTGCTCATCTATTTATGGGTCGGCGTGCTCGCCTTCGGTGCGGTGGGAACTTCGCTGATGGACCGGCGGCTTGTGGTGTTGCTGGTGGCGGGCGGATTGGTGTTCGCGCTGGTGGTGACGGTGATCCCCTCGATGCGCCGCACGGAGTCGGCCCAGCATTGACTTCGGCCCGCAAGGTAAAGTGCGGGCCGTGAGCTTTACACCCGAAACCGTGCTAGGCCCCGACGCCCCGCTGCGTGCCGCGCTGCGCTACGGCCTGATCGGCCTCGGCGTGCTCGTGGTCGCGTCGGTGGTGATCGCCTCCCTCCTCGCTGGGATGCCCGGTCTGTGGGGCGCGCTGCTCGGCGCCGCGATCGGTGGCGGATTCATCCTCACCACCGTGGTGTCGGTGCTGCTTGGTGCCAAGCTGCCGCCCACGATGGCGGGCATGGTCATGCTGGTCAGCTGGGTCGCCAAGCTGCTTGTGGTGCTGATCGTCGTCGGTGTGCTCAACCAGTTCGACTTCTACAGCAGGCCCGCGCTGTTCTTCACCGTGGTAGGAGCCCTGCTGATCGTGCTCGGTGCCGAAACCTACGGCGTTGTGCGACACAAGGTCCCGTACGTCACGACACGCGCGGGAGACAGCGAAACGGCTTCCGAGCAGGAATAATCCCACCCAGCTACGCACTGTCGTAGATAGCTTGGTAAAGTGTTGGTAAGCAAGCACCCAAGCTAGGGGCGCGGTCCGGGGATTCGGGCTATGCCTCGGGTTACCAAGGGGGGATCACCGAGATCCCACCCGGGGCCGCTATGCTTACTGCCGATCCGGGTGGAATGTGCCCGGTTGAAGCATGTCGACGATGTCGCCGACGCCCGTACAGAAGCTAATACAGGTATCCCTCGTATCAGCGGCTGTCGAATTTCGAGCCGACAAAAGTCGACCCCCATTGATCGTCAATGTCCGATCGAACCGCGGGAATGACAGTCGTACCCGCGGCCCGAACACGGGAGAGAACGCTGAGCGTCATCACTTTGGCGGCGGGCGAGTTCCACGCGCCATCGCTGTCCGACTTCTTCCCTCCAGCGGTGCTGTTCGAGGGTACGCCGTTCGAACTCGATCGCCTGATGCTGGTCCGGCTGTTGATGACCGCCGTTCTGGTGGCCGTCTTCGTGCTGGCTTTCCGCTCGCCGAAGATCGTGCCGCGCGGCCTGCAGAATGTGATGGAAGCCGGTGTGGTTTTCGTCAAGGAGCAGATCGCCGACGAGGTACTCGGCAAAGAATCCGGCAAGAAGTTCCTCCCGCTGCTCGCGACGATCTTCTTCACGGTTCTCTTTCTGAACTTCTCCGGTGTGATTCCCGGGTTGAACATCTCGTCGAACGCGCGCATCGGCATGCCGCTGGTCCTCGCCGCGATCGTCTACATCGTCTACAACTACGTGGGCATCAGGAAGTACGGGTTCTTCTCCTACATCCGCCACAGCATCGTCGTCCCCGACGTGCCGATCGCGCTGCACGTGCTGCTGATTCCGATCGAGTTCATCTCGACCTTCATCCTGCGCCCGTTCACGCTGACCGTCCGTCTCATGGCCAACATGCTGGCCGGCCACATCATGCTGGTGCTGTTCTTCAGCGCCACCTGGTTCTTCCTGTTCGACGCGACCGCGTGGATGAAGGTCTTCTCGCCCTTCTCGCTGCTGGCTGCCATCGGCTTCACTCTGTTCGAGCTGCTGGTGATCTTCCTGCAGGCCTACGTCTTCGCGCTGCTGGCCGCCGTGTACATCGGGCAGTCGCAGCACGCCGCCGACCACTAGACCCGACCGAACCACCTACATACCGCCAAACCTGCTGCACACGCCGACCGGCGGGTGAGCAACAGAAAGGGAAAGAAGACTCATGAGCCTCGCTTACCTGGCCCAGGAAGCCGCGAACACCGAAAGCTCCTTCAAGGGCTTCGGAGCCATCGGCTACGGCCTCGCTGCGATCGGCCCCGGCATCGGCGTCGGCATCGTCGTCGGTAAGGCCATCGAGGGCATCGCGCGTCAGCCCGAGCTGTCCGGCCAGATCCGCACCACCATGTTCCTCGGTATCGCGTTCACCGAAGCCCTGGCGCTGATCGGCCTCGTCGCCGGCTTCATCTTCTGATTCCGATGCGCGAAATCATGATGCTCGCCGCCGAAGGGGGAGAGGATGTGAATCCTCTCGTCCCCGCAACGTACGACATCGTCTGGTCGATCGTCTGTGTCATCGTCATCGGTCTGTTGTTCTGGAAGTACGTGATCCCACGTGTGACCAAGACCCTCGAAGAGCGCACCGACAAGATCGAAGGCGGTATCGCCAGGGCCGAAGCAGCCCAGGCGGAGGCACAGCAGACGCTGCAGCAGTACCAGCAGCAGCTGGCCGACGCCCGGCTCGAGGCCGCACGTATCCGTGAGGATGCGCGCACCCAGGGGCAGCAGATCCTCGCGCAGATGCGCCAGGACGCCCAGGCCGAAAGCGACCGCATCGTCGCCGCCGGTCACTCCCAGCTGGAAGCCCAGCGCCAGCAGATCCTGACGGAGCTGCGTTCCGAGGTCGGCCGTACGGCCGTCGAGCTGGCCGAGAAGATCATCGGTCAGTCGGTTTCGGACGAAGCCAAGCAGGCGGCGTCGATCGACAAGTTCCTCAAGGAACTCGACGACACCGACGCCATCGGGGTCGGAAGGTAGCGACGCGAAAGTGAGAAGCATGTACGCAGCGAGCCGCGAGGCCAGTGCCCGGTCTCGCGAGGCGCTTCGGGCCGCGTTGACCGGAAGCGAAACTGTCGCGGCCACAACGGGGTCGGAACTGTTCGCCGTTGTCGCCGTGCTGGACGACCAGCGTTCGCTGCGTGTGGCGCTCGCGGACGCCTCGGTGCCGGGTTCGGCGCGCGCTGAACTCAGCGAGCGGATCTTCGGCGGCAAGGTCAGCGCTGCCACGCAGGCAGTGCTGACCACCGCCGTGGCGCAGAACTGGTCCCGCACCCGCGACCTGGTCGACACCCTGGAGCTGCTCGGGCAGGAGGCTCTGCTCGAGTCCGCCGCCGACGGCGGCCGGCTCGACGCGGTGGAAGACGAGCTGTTCCGGCTCGGCCGGATCATCGCCGACAACCCGCAGCTGGAGCAGGCACTGTCCGATCACGGCAAGCCCGCCTCGGCGCGGCGTGAGCTGATCGAGCGGCTGCTCAACAGTAAGGCCGAGCCGGTCACCGTTGCGCTGGCCGAGCAGGCCGTCGTCCGGTTGCGGACCAACAACATCGGCGTCGCCTTCGACGCCCTGTCCGATCTGGCGGCGGCCCGTCGTGACCAGATCGTCGCCCATGTGCACGCCGCGGTCACGCTGAACGATCAGCAGAAGGAGAAGCTGGCGGCTTCCCTGCAGCGGATCTACGGCAAGGCGGTCACCGTGCACGTGCAGGTCGACCCGACGCTGCTGAGCGGCGTCGTCGTGCGCGTCGGAGACGACGTCATCGACGGCAGCGCCACCGGCCGACTGGAGAAGCTGCGCCGCGCGATGTCCTGACCAGGACGCCACCTTCGCAGTTCTTCTTCAACCCCCGACATTCGAGACCACAGCGAGAGCAGGAACAACATGGCGGAGCTGACGATCTCCTCCGACGAGATCCGTAGCGCGATCGAGAGCTACACCCAGAGCTACACCCCGGAAACCTCCATCGAAGAAGTCGGCCTCGTGACCGACACCGGCGACGGCATCGCGCACGTCAGCGGTCTGCCGTCGGCGATGGCCAACGAGCTGCTCGAGTTCCCGGGCGGCGTCCTCGGCGTCGCGCTGAACCTCGAGGACACCGAGATTGGTGCCGTCATCCTCGGCGAGTACGCCTCGCTCGAGGAGGGCCAGCAGGTCCGCCGCACCGGCGACGTGCTGTCGGTTCCCGTCGGTGACAAGTTCCTCGGTCGCGTCGTCAACCCGCTCGGCCAGCCGATCGACGGCCTGGGCGAGATCGAAGCCGACGACCGCCGCGTGCTGGAGCTGCAGGCCGCGACCGTGCTGGAGCGTCAGCCGGTCGAGGAGCCGCTGGCCACCGGTATCACCGCGATCGACGCGCTGACCGCCATCGGCCGCGGCCAGCGTCAGCTGATCATCGGCGACCGCAAGACCGGCAAGACCGCCGTCGCCGTCGACGCGATCCTGAACCAGAAGGCGAACTGGGAGTCGGGCGACCCGACCAAGCAGGTCCGCTGCATCTACGTCGCGATCGGCCAGAAGGGCTCCACCATCGCGGGCGTCAAGACCGCGCTCGAGGAGCACGGCGCGATGGAGTACACCACCATCGTCGCGGCCCCGGCCTCCGACTCCGCCGGCTTCAAATGGCTGGCTCCGTACACCGGTTCGGCCATCGGCCAGCACTGGATGTACCAGGGCAAGCACGTCCTCATCGTGTTCGACGACCTGACCAAGCAGGCCGAGGCCTACCGCGCCATCTCGCTGCTGCTGCGTCGTCCGCCGGGCCGCGAGGCGTACCCCGGTGACGTCTTCTACCTGCACTCCCGTCTGCTGGAGCGTTGCGCGAAGCTGTCCGACGAGATGGGCGGCGGCTCAATGACCGGTCTGCCGATCATCGAGACCAAGGCCAACGACGTCTCGGCGTTCATCCCGACCAACGTCATCTCCATCACCGACGGCCAGGTCTTCCTCGAGTCCGACCTGTTCAACAAGGGTGTCCGCCCGGCGATCAACGTCGGTACCTCGGTCTCCCGTGTCGGTGGCGCCGCCCAGACCAAGGCCATGAAGAAGGTCGCCGGTTCGCTGCGTCTGGAAATGGCCCAGTACCGCGAGCTGGAGGCGTTCTCCGCCTTCGCCTCCGACCTGGACGCCGCTTCGCTGGCCCAGCTCGAGCGTGGTGCCCGCTGGGTGGAGCTGCTCAAGCAGAACCAGTACTCCCCGGTCGCCGTCGAGGATCAGGTCATCTCGATCTACCTGGTCGACGCCGGCTACTACGACTCGGTTCCGGTCGCCGACGTGCGTCGCTTCACCACCGAGCTGCTCGAGCACCTGCACAGCGTGACCCAGTCGTCGTTCGACGCGCTGGAGGGTGGCAAGAAGCCGCTCGACGGCGAGGCCGCCGAGGCGATCAAGTCCGAGACCGACAAGTTCAAGCAGGGCTTCCTTGCTTCGGACGGCAGCCGCGTCGTGAACGAGGCCGCCGCGGGCGACCTTGACCACGAAGAGGTCGAGTCGCTGTCGGTCACCCGCAAGCACGTCGACAAGTAAGCCGGGTCAGCACTGATGTCGGCAACTATCGATACGGCGAATGAAGGGAGTGAATCGTAGTGGCAAGTTTGCGCGAATTGCGCTCCCGCATTCGTGGTGTGAATTCGATCAAGAAGATCACCAAGGCTCAGGAACTGATCGCGACCTCGCGAATTTCCAAGGCCCAGGCCAGGGTCGCGGCCGCCAAGCCGTATGCCGAGGAGATCACCAAGGTCCTCGGTGAGCTGGCCAGCGCCTCGAAGAACCTGTCGCACCCGCTGCTGACCGAGCGCCCCAATGCCCGGCGGGCCGCTGTCCTGGTGATCACCAGTGACAGCGGTATGTGTGGTGGCTACAACTCCAACGTGCTCAAGCGCGCCGAGGAGCTCATGACCACCCTGCGTGGCGAGGGCAAGGAACCGGTGCTGTACGTGATGGGCAACAAGGGCCTCACGTACTACAAGTTCCGCAACCGCCCGTTCCAGGCGTCGTGGACCGGTTTCTCGCAGCAGCCGAAGTACACCGATGCGTCGGCCGCCTGCCAGCACCTGGTCGAGGCCTTCATGGCCGGCTCCGACGGTGAGGTTCCGGCGCTCAGCGGCGGGACCATGGCGGGTGTCGACGAGCTGCACATCGTGTACACCAAGTTCGTCTCGATGCTGACCCAGACTCCGGAGGTGCGCCGCCTGGCGCCGATCCAGGTCAGCTTCGTCGACGAGAACTACGAGCTCGGCGACGACATCATGTCGGACTCGCCGAACGTGGTTGTCTCGGCGCAGTACGAGTTCGAGCCGGACGCCGACGTGCTGCTGGGTGCTCTGCTGCCCAAGTACGTCAACACGCGAATCTACGCATCGTTGCTCGAGGCAGCGGCATCCGAGTCCGCGGCTCGGCGCACCGCAATGAAGGCGGCGACCGACAACGCCAACGAGCTGGCCAGTGTGCTCCAGCGCGAGGCGAACTCGGTGCGTCAGGCCCAGATCACGCAGGAAATCAGCGAAATCGTCGGCGGCGTGAACGCGCTGGCGTCGAGCTCGGACCGCGACTAGAAGCGCAGGAAGAGAACCAATCTAATGACCGCAGCTGTCACTCAGGACAACGCGAAGAAGGCGGGCGAAACCGCCGGCCGCGTCGTCCGTGTCATCGGCCCCGTCGTGGACGTCGAGTTCCCGCGTGGCGCCATTCCCGAGCTGTTCAACGCTCTGAACACCGACATCAAGCTCGCGTCGGTGGCCAAGACCCTCACCCTCGAGGTCGCCCAGCACCTCGGCGACAACATCGTGCGCACCATCTCGATGCAGCCGACCGACGGCCTGGTCCGTGGCGCGAGCGTCACCGACTCGGGCAAGCCGATCTCGGTGCCCGTCGGCGACATCGTCAAGGGCCACGTGTTCAACGCCCTCGGCGACTGCCTCGACTCGCCCGGCCTCGGCCGCGACGGCGAGCAGTGGGGCATCCACCGCAAGCCCCCGAGCTTCGATCAGCTCGAGGGTAAGACCGAGATGCTCGAGACCGGTGTGAAGGTCATCGACCTGCTCACCCCGTACGTCAAGGGCGGCAAGATCGGTCTGTTCGGTGGTGCCGGTGTCGGCAAGACCGTTCTGATCCAGGAGATGATCACCCGTATCGCTCGCGAGTTCTCCGGCACCTCGGTGTTCGCGGGCGTCGGTGAGCGTACCCGTGAGGGCACCGACCTCCACCTGGAAATGGAAGAGATGGGCGTCCTCCAGGACACCGCCCTCGTCTTCGGCCAGATGGACGAGCCGCCGGGCACGCGTATGCGCGTGGCCCTGTCCGCGCTGACCATGGCGGAGTACTTCCGCGATGTCCAGCACCAGGACGTGCTGCTCTTCATCGACAACATCTTCCGTTTCACCCAGGCCGGTTCCGAGGTCTCGACCCTGCTGGGTCGTATGCCTTCGGCCGTGGGTTACCAGCCGACGCTGGCGGACGAGATGGGTGAGCTCCAGGAGCGCATCACCTCGACCCGTGGTCGCTCGATCACCTCGCTGCAGGCGATCTACGTCCCCGCCGACGACTACACCGACCCGGCGCCGGCGACCACCTTCGCCCACCTCGACGCGACGACCGAGCTTTCGCGCCCGATCTCGCAGAAGGGCATTTACCCGGCCGTCGACCCGCTGACCTCGACCTCTCGTATCCTCGAGGCTTCGATCGTCGGCGAGCGCCACTTCCGGGTCGCCAACGAGGTCAAGCGGATCCTGCAGAAGTACAAGGAGCTGCAGGACATCATCGCCATCCTCGGTATGGACGAGCTCTCCGAAGAGGACAAGGTCCTCGTCGGCCGTGCCCGTCGTCTGGAGAAGTTCCTCGGCCAGAACTTCATCGTGGCCGAGAAGTTCACCGGTCAGCCGGGCTCGGTCGTGCCGCTGGAGCAGACCATCGACGACTTCGACCGGGTCTGCAAGGGCGAGTTCGACCACTTCCCGGAGCAGGCGTTCAACTCCTGCGGTGGACTCGACGATGTCGAGGCCGCTGCGAAGAAGATCGCCGGAAAGTAGTCAACGATGGCAGAGTCCACTTCCAGGACGATGACGGTTGATCTCGTGGCTGTCGAACGTAAGCTCTGGTCCGGCCAGGCTTCGTTCGTCAGCGCGCAGACCACCGAGGGGCAGATCGGCATCATGGCGGGCCATGAGCCGCTGCTCGGTCAGCTCGTCGAGGGCGGCACGGTGACCATCGTGCCGACCGAGGGTGAGCGGATCGTCGCCGCGGTACACGGCGGCTTCTTCTCGGTGACCGCCGATACCGTTCGCGTGCTGGCCGAGTCGGCCGATCTCGCGGGCGAGGTCGATGTCGACGCGGCACGCAAGGTGCTCGCCGACGCGGATGCCGACGAGGCGCAGCTGCGCGCGGCGCAGGGTCAGGTCCGGGCCGTCGAGGCGACCACGGCGTCCTGATCGCTGTACAGCGACACGAATACTGCCGGCGGTGAACTCCTGGAGTTCACCGCCGGCAGTGTTATATCCGGCGGATGGCGGATCCGGGCGGAACCGTTTCGGGCGCCCGTGATTGAATATGACAGGGGTGTCCACGGCACCCGAGTGGAGCGAAAGGGCGTACGGCATTGCAAACCGGGATGGTTCTCCTGATCATTCTGGTGCTGACGCTCGTGTTCATCGCAGGCGCTTCCACCTATCGGCTGGTCATGCTGCGTCGTGGTGGGACGGCCGCGCTGCTGCGGGTACTGCCCGCGCGCGGCGGCCAGGGCTGGCGGCACGGCCTCATCCGCTACGACGAGGACCGGCTCGTCTTCTTCAAACTCACCAGCCTCAAATTCGGCCCGGACAGCACGATTCACCGTCAGGGCCTCGAAATCGTCGAACGCAGGCATCCCCAGGGCGACGAGTTCGACATCATGACCGACGACATCGTCGTGGTAGCCGTCACCGACCCGCACGCCAGCTTCGAATTGGCACTCGACCGCGGATCGATGGCGGCTTTTCTGTCGTGGATGGAGTCGCGGCCGTCGGACCGTGCCAAGCGAAAGGGCCCGATCTGAGATGCCGGACGACTCGCAGCCACGATCGTCGGTCCACCTCACCCGGATCTACACCCGAACCGGTGACGACGGAACAACGGGCCTGAGCGATTTCTCCCGAGTCGCCAAGACCGACGCGCGCCTGGTCGCCTACGCCGATTGCGACGAGGCCAATGCCGCGCTCGGTGTCGCGGTTGCCCTCGGTACGCCGGCACCCGAGATCCTGTCGGTGCTGCGCCAGATCCAGAACGACCTTTTCGACGCGGGCGCGGATCTGTCGACCCCGATCGTGGCCGACCCGAAGTACCCGCCGCTGCGCATCACCCAGTCCTATATCGACCGGCTCGAGGCGTGGTGCGACGAGTTCAACGAGTCTCTCGCGCCCCTGAATTCGTTCATCCTGCCCGGCGGCACGCCGTTGGCCGCGCTGTTGCACACCGCACGTACGGTTGCCCGCCGCGCCGAACGATCGGCCTGGGCCGCGGTCGCCGCGTACCCCGACGACACGAGCGTGCTGCCCGCGAAATACCTCAATCGTCTGTCGGACCTGCTGTTCATCCTCAGCCGCTACACCAATCCCGAAGGTGACGTGCTGTGGCAACCGGGCGGTGGACGCTAGCGCGAAAGCGGCTCGGCGGTCACGAGTTCCGGCCCGATCGAGCCGGTTTGGTGACAGGGGGGCGTGTCGTGGCGCATCGGTCGATAAGCTGGCGGGGTGAGCGAACGGTTTCTGGTCTCCGGCGGTAATCAGCTCGTCGGCGAGGTCGCGGTCGGCGGCGCGAAGAACAGCGTGCTGAAGCTGATGGCCGCGTCGTTGCTGGCCGAAGGCACAACCACCATCACCAACTGTCCCGACATCCTCGATGTCCCGCTGATGGCGGAGGTACTGCGCGGCCTCGGCTGTGATGTGACGATCTCCGACGACGAGAGCGGTGACCGATCGGTCGTGACGATCGTGACCCCGGCGGAGCCGAAGTACCACGCGAACTTCCCGGCGGTCACCCAGTTCCGCGCCTCGGTGTGTGTGCTGGGTCCGTTGATGGCTCGTTGTAAGCGCGCGGTCGTTGCCCTGCCCGGCGGTGACGCGATCGGTTCGCGTCCGCTCGATATGCACCAGGCCGGTCTACGTCTGCTTGGCGCGACCAGCGAGATCGAGCACGGATGTGTGGTCGCCAAGGCCGAGGAGCTGCAGGGCGCGCGGATCCGGCTCGACTTCCCGTCGGTGGGCGCCACCGAGAACATCCTGATGGCGGCGGTGCTCGCCGAGGGCGAGACGGTCATCGACAACGCCGCACGCGAGCCCGACATCGTCGACCTGTGCACCATGCTCACGCAGATGGGTGCGCGGATCGACGGTGCCGGTTCCTCGGTGCTCACCGTGCAGGGCGTCAAGAGCCTTCGGCCAACCACGCACCGGGTGATCGGTGACCGCATCGTCGCCGCCACCTGGGGGATCGCGGCCGCGATGACCACCGGTGATGTGCGCGTCACCGGGGTGAACCCGAAGCACCTGGCCTTGGTGCTGGACAAGCTACGTTCCGCCGGTGCGCGAATCTCCTACGAGCCCAACGGTTTCCGTGTGGTGCAGCCGGAGCGTCCGCGTGCGGTGAACTTCGCGACGCTCCCGTTCCCGGGTTTCCCGACCGATCTGCAGCCGATGGCCATCGGCCTGGCCGCCATCGCCGACGGCACCTCGATGATCACCGAGAACGTCTTCGAGGCCCGTTTCCGTTTCGTGGAGGAGATGATCCGCCTCGGCGCCGACGCCCGCACCGACGGTCATCACGCCGTGGTCCGCGGCATCCCGCGCCTGTCCAGCGCCCCGGTGTGGTCTTCCGACATCCGTGCCGGCGCCGGCCTGGTGCTGGCCGGTCTGGTCGCCGACGGCGTCACCGAAGTGCACGACGTGTTCCACATCGACCGCGGCTACCCCAAGTTCGTCGAGCAGATGCAAGCCCTCGGTGGACAGGTCGAGCGCGTCGGTACGCCGAAATAGCCTGCTGACCAGCCGATTTGACTTCGTGTTTGGCGGCACGTAACTTAGTTCGAGTCAGAGCGACACGGACACCGACTCAGCCCCGCTGAGACACGAGGTAGTACGATGA
>NZ_JBFAAN010000006.1:0-372982 GCF_040639775.1 Nocardia sp. NPDC023733
TCAGGTCGGCTACCCGTCGTCGCCTTGGTGAGCCGTTACCTCACCAACAAGCTGATAGGCCGCGGGCCCATCTCGCACCGATAAATCTTTCCACCCTCAGTCATGCAACCAAAGGTCATATCCGGTATTAGACCCAGTTTCCCAGGCTTATCCCGAAGTGCAAGGCAGATCACCCACGTGTTACTCACCCGTTCGCCGCTCGTGTACCCCGAAGGGCCTTACCGCTCGACTTGCATGTGTTAAGCACGCCGCTAGCGTTCGTCCTGAGCCAGAATCAAACTCTCCGTTGAAGACTCTCGAAACACCCCAAAAAGGGGCGAATCAGAAATATCTAACTAGAGTCCGAAAAATCTAGCAAAGCGAACACCAGCAAAAAAAGATTCGCTGTTGTTCAAAAATGTCCAACCTCCCACGACCGGGGGGTACGCGAAGGCTGGAACCAATAAAAATATTGGCACTGACATTCATCGACACACTATTGAGTTCTCAAAGAACACACGCACAAACATCCACCCAGTGAAGGGTTTCAGTGAGGCAAGGGTTCGTACTGTAGCTCAGAGCGTCGACCGGACGCAAATCCGGAAGAACCCTGAACACATGATCGGTCAGGCGCTCATCGTCCTACCTCGTTTCCCTGTACCGTAGCGGCCCTGTCGGACCAGTTCTTCGGCACCGGGTCGGTGTCCGTGTCGCTCTGACTGGAATAAAGTTACGTGGCTGGAATTCCGATGTCAAATTCCCTAGTCAGGCCGGGTTTCGAACCACAACAAAGGGAGGGTCGCGCCGTTGAGCGAGGAACGTAGTGGAAGTCGGCGGCGGTTACGCCGCGTTATGAAGGCCGGCGCGGTGTTGGCCAGTGGCGTGGTGTTGGTGACGGTCTGTGCCAATGCGGCCATGTGGATGTTGTCGTCGGGGCATCGCAGTGATGTGGCCGGAGCGCCCACTGTTCCGGTTGTCATTGTTCCCGGTGCGCGGGTCGCGCCGGACGGGACGCCGATGGCGTACCTGCGGGGGCGCCTCGATGTGGCGATCGAATTGGTCGCGGCGGGGAAGGCGCGCGAGATCCTGCTGTCCGGGGATGCCGGCGGTACTTCCGGCGACGAGATCGCGTCGATGCGGCGTTATCTTCTCGAGCACGGAGTCGATCCGGGCATCGTGCGAGCGGATGGGGAGGGCCTGTCCACGCGGGAGACGTGTGAGCGGGCGCGGTCGATGTTCGGGGTGGAGCGCGCGATCATCGTCAGCCAGTACCAGCATCTGCCTCGGGCGGTCGCGCTGTGCCGGGCGGCGGATATCGACGCCGACGGGGTGGTCGCCTATTGCGAGTGCAGGCGGGCCACCGAGGTACGCAACAACATCCGGGAGTGGTTGGCGGCGCCCAAGGCGGTCGTCGAGATGATCCTGCGCTGATCTGCCGAAGGGTTATCGGCGCAGGATTGCTGCGAGCCCGGCGCGAAGTCGATCCAGCAGCCTCGGCCGGTCGGGTGTTTCCGCAGGGATGTGCGGCTCGGGCGGGGTTTCATTCACCCGGCCGGCCCGCGGGTACACAGGCGCATAGGGAGGGCCCGCCAAGAGGTTTCGGCATCCTGTGCGGATCTCGTCCCACGTGATCGCGGCATCCAGGCCGTCCTCCAGGCTGATTTGCATGGTGTAGAAGTCCCAGGCGAGTTCCTCCAACTCCGGTGGTTCGGGCTCGGGACGCATCGTCAGCTCGAACAGATCGGTGAAGATCAGGCGAAGGCACTCGTCGGCGTCTCCTTCGTCGGCCAGTAAGGCGGCGGCGTTGCGGTTCGCGCGCCTGAGCCGGACAGCTATTTCCCGTTCGCGCCAACCCTCGAGCTGAACGATCTCGAGTTCGGCGAGCGCAGTGCGGAACAGTTCCGGGGCGTCGCGGCAATCGGTTCGATGCAGGCAGGCGAGTTCGATCAGCGCCGGGGAATCGAACCCTCGGGCCACAGCCTCGGCGCCGATCATCGTCAGGTACGACTCGTCCAGCTCGCCGACGGCGAACAGGTCTGCGGCGCGGTTCAACTCGTCCATGGGGTTCAGCGTGCGGTTCCGGTGGTTCGGCCGTCAACGCAAAATATGGACCGGACTCGAGGTTTCTGTGGAAGGGGTTCGGTCAACCCTCTCGTCGGTCCGCGACCGGATGGGCCGATTCCGATCACCGCAATTCGAGGAGAGCTAGTGCGCATCGTCAAAGCTGTTGGGATCATGTTGGCCGTCGTGGCCGCGACGGCGGTGGGGGCCGGTTCGGCTGTCGCGGAACCGGAGGCCAAGGAGAACATCTACATCGATGTCAACGTCCTCGGCTGTTCGATCGGCGCCGGGCTCGGTGGTGACGTGCTGGTGGCGCTCACCGGTGGGGGCGGATCGAGTGCGATGGTGAATTCTTCGCTGGCGGCCCGGCTTCGGGCCGCCGGGTGCTTGCCGCGCCTGTAGGACCAGCGCCGATGGTCTCGTCGACGGTGACGGGACCATCGGCCTACCGTGCCCGTGCACGCGCCATCACGTACCGTGGTGCGAGTTGTCAGCATGCTGGCCGACGGAATGGGGTGCATCGTGAACGGGTCCGAGCATGCCGCGCGGCTCGTGCGTTTCTGGCGGACCGTTGAACTGTTCGGTCCGCAACTGGTACCGGAGGTCGGCGTCTGCCGCGAAACCGGTGCGCTGGTGGTGGAACTCGGCGCCGACGAACCGGCACCGTGGGAAGACCTCACCGCGCTCCCGGCGCTGCAACCGGGCCGGGTATGGCAGTTCGTGGTGTTCGGCGGGCTGTTCGAGGTGGGGCGTGCGCGTGAATCGCTGATGCGCGCCTTCGGGCGGGACGAGCTGGAGGCGGACGCGCGACAGTCCGGAACCACAGCCACTTTCGCGGTGACATTGAGTGACGACGGCATGGTCGTCGAGGGATCGGCGACGTTGTCGGGGCTGGCGTGGGCGATCAACCGGTTGCGCTCCCCCGGCCCCGCCGATCCGGGTTGGGCCGACGGGTTCGAGCACGATTCCTCGGCATTCACCGCCGCGTTCGACCTGCTGACCACCGAGGTACCGAGCGTCGATCCGGAAGCCGACGATCCCGGCCCGCGCTGGCGTGCCTTGGATGTGGTCGGTCGTGGCGTCGGCGCCTCGCTGATCGCGGCGGGTGCGGACGGTGTCGTTTCGCCGGGGCTGGCGGGGATGTCGGCCGCCGCGTTCGTGCGTGGCGTCATGGCGAACGAGGAATTCGGTACGCCACTGGTGACCGGGCGGGCGTTGCAGACGTTCGCGGGGGATCTGTGTGGGGCACTCTCGATCCGGTCCGAATTACGCGCCGGTGGGGTGCGGGTGGCGTGCGTGCAGGTCGCGGCCAGGGATGCCGACAGCACGGCGGCCGAAGATCGGCTCAACAGCGGACTTGGCGCGGAGCTGCGTGCGCTCGCTGCGGCGGTGGAGCGTGGGGACGTCGGGGCGGCGCTGCGCGACTACCTCGCGGCGAGTGAAACCTTGCCCATAGATCAGCGGATCGACGTTCGTCAGCGACAGGACGTGATGGTCGAAGGGCTGCTGCCCCAGCGCGTTCCGGACGGGCGGTGGCCGGGTGATCCGCTCGTCGCGGGCCAGCAGTTCGCGGTAGATCAGGCGATGACCGAACTCCGTGACAGGGCAGGGATTTTCGCCGTGCACGGCGCGCCGGGCACCGGAACGACGACGATGCTGCGGGACCTGCTCGCGGCGATCGTGGTCGAAAGAGCCGAGCGGCTGGCCGCTTTCGACGACCCGATGGATGTGTTCACCGGTGTCACCGAGCAGGTGCAGGTCGCCAAGAACTACACCGTCGGCGCGCACCGGCTCGCACCCGAGATGACCGGGTTCGAGGTGGTGCTCGCCACCGGCAGCGACCGGAGCGCCGCCGATGTGGTGGCCGAGATCCAGCACCGCGACGCGATCGACGCCGATGTGCGGATCAACCACTTCGGCGAGTTGGCCGAATTCGTCAGCGGCGAACCTGCGTGGGGGTTGATCGCCTCGGCTCTCGGCGGCGCGAGACGAACCTTCGGGGAGCAGTTCTGGTTCGGCGACCGGTTCGCCACCGAACGCAAGGCGCAGGCCGGTTCGGCGGGAATGCTCGATCTGCTCAAACAGGCTGAGGCGGATCCGGATTCGGTGCCCGACTGGCAGACCGCCGTGCGCGACTTCGAGAGCAGGCGCGAGCATGTTCGAACGCTCGCACAGCAGCGTCAGGACGTGGCCGACGCGGTCGCCGAGCTGCCTGCGATGAACGACGACCTGCTGTCGTTGTCGGCGGAGATCGCCAATGCCGATGCGGCACACGCACACTGGCGCGCGCAGCATCAGCAGGCAACCGAACTGCTGCGCGCGGCGCAGGCCACGCATCATCGGGTCAGCACGTTGCTCACCGAGCACGGCGGGCGTAAACCAGGGTTCGCGGAGTCGCTGTCCACCGGATTCCGGGCGGGGCGGCGGTGGAGTGCGCGCTCCAACGAGCTGTTGCGTGAACGCCACGACGCCGAGGCGGAGATGCGGCGCAGGCAGGGCGAGGTCGACCATGCGCGTGAGCAGTGGGCGCAGGCGGCCGAGCACGGGCGCACCCTCATCCGTGACCATGTCGCGTTGACCGAGCGGCGGGCACGGGCACTCGACATCATCGAAGCGGCGCGCGAGAACTGGTCGGAGACGATTCCTTTCGGTGATGTCGCGGCCGACGACGAGCAGTTCCAGCTGTGCAATCCGTGGGCCGACGAGCAGTACTCGACGGCTCGGCGCGAGCTCTTCCTCTCGGCGTTGCGGCTGCATCGGGCGCTGCTGCTGAACGCCGCGCCCCGGGTGCGCGACAACCTGATCGTGGCGATCGCACTGATCCGTGACGAACTCGCGTTGACACCGAAGGCGGAAACCATCGCGGCCGCCTGGCAGACGCTGTTCCTCGCGGTGCCGATGCTCACGACGACGTTCGCCGCGCTGCCCAAGTTGTTCGCCGGGCTGGGGCGTGAGGCGCTCGGTTGGTTGTTCGTCGACGACGCCGGCCAGGCCGCGCCGCAGGCAGTGGCGGGTGGTCTGTGGCGCGCGCGCCGGGCGGTGATCGTCGGGGATCATCGCCAGCTGGGACCTGTTGTGACGCTGCCGACTTCGGCGCAGGAGGCGCTGGTTCGCCAGTACGGGCTCGATGCGGAGTGGATGCCGGATCTGGCCTCGGCGCGGCAGGCGGCAGATCGTGGCGTGCGGTTCGGGACCTGGCTGACACCCGCTGATTACGACCGGCCGGTGTGGGTGGGAACGCCGTTGCGGGTGCATCGGCGCAGCGATCTGCCGATCTTCGAGCTGACCCACCGGATCGCCTACGACGACGACCTGCTCGTCTTCGGCACGCCCGAGCGGCCCGACTTCCCCGGACACGATCGGTGGATCGATGTGAGATCCGCACGCGCCGAAGGGAACTGGATTCCCGGCGAAGGTGAGGCGCTCGGTGCCTTGCTGACGGAGTTGCGGGAGGACGGGGTCGCGGCCGACGACATCCGGGTGGTCAGCCCCTTTCGCGATGTCGCCGACGGTGCGCGGCGGGTCGCCCGCGAGGTGCTCGGGGACGAGTTCGCCGCCGCCCAGGTGGGCACGATCCATGGCATGCGTGGGAACTCGGCCGAGGTGGTTGTGCTGGTACTCGGCACCTCACCCGCCGCGGGCGGTTCGCGGCGCTGGGCCGCGGCCAACCCGAATGTGCTCAACGCGGCGGTGTCGCGGGCGCGGCGGCGGGTGTACGTGATCGGCAACTATCGATTGTGGAGCAGCCAGCGGTATTTCGACGTGCTCGCCCGGCATTGGCCTGCCGAGTCCGATCAGCTGGTCGCTCAGACCGTCAACCGGTAGAACCGCCAGAAGCCGAAATTCTCGATCGGCAGGATGTCGACGGTGGTGAAGCCCGCCTTGTGGGCGTACTCCCCCAGCTGCTCGGCGCGCATCACGGTTCCGGTGCCTGCCGAACCGGGGTGCGCCATGCCGTCCGGTAGGCAGATGAGCAGGCTGAAGCCGTACATGAGGCGGTCGACATCGCTTGCGGGAGAAGTGAAGTCCGGGTCGACGGCCTCGTCCATCACGATCACCACCCCGCCGGGACGCAGCGCACGTCGTACGGCCGACAGCACCTCGACCGGGTACGGCATGTCGTGCACGCATTCGAAGGCGAAGACGGCGTCGTAGGTCGCTTCCGGGAGGTCGGCCGTGACGTCGGCGTGGTGGAAATGGACGCGGTCGGCTAAGGCGGCGGCATTGGTGGTGGCCATATCGATCGACGGCTGGTCGATGTCGTAGCCGTCGACCCGCAGGTCGGGGTAGGCGCGGGCCAGGGCGATCGAGGACCAACCGCCACCCGAGCCGATATCGGCGACTCGCGCACCGGGGGTAGACAGCAGGGCATGCATGTCGGGGACGGTGGCGAGGTCGGCGGCCAGGCGGTGTTCGAACCAGGGGCGGTTCATGTCGGCTTGGGATTCACGCACGTCGGTGCCGTATTCGGACCAACCGACACCGCCGCCGTCGCGATAGGCGCGAACCAGGGCGGGCAGCTGGACCGCCGCGCCGGCGAGCATCCGGGCGAGCGGGGCGAGGTAGTCCAGGCTGTTCGTGTCGGTGAGCACCTCGGCCACGCCCGGCGGGAGGGCGAAGCGGCCGTCTGGTGTCACCGTGAGGATGCCCGTCGCCGCCTGCTGTTCGAGCCATTCCCGCGCGTATCGGCGATCGCCGCCGGCACGAGCGGTGAGCTCGGCCGCGTCGGCCGGACCCGAGGCCAGCGCCGAGTACCAACCGAGCCGGTCGCCCAGATGGATGGCCAGGATGTCGACCGTGCCGAGCGCCGCCTCGAACAACCGCTGCGCGAACTGCTCACTGGTCTGCTCCACTGCGCTCACTTGGGTCCTCCTGATTCGAGGCGGGCTGGAACAGCCTGCTGAAAGAAGAACGGACAAGGAAACGTCACGGTTCACCGCGTGCCCAACGATTCGATCTCACCGCTGTCGGTTGCCGCCTGTTTGCGAGAGGCTGGGCAGAGTTCACAGGATCGGAGTTGTCATGAGGCCGAGCTCATTTCTCGGACCAGCCTGTTGTGCCGCGATAGCTTTTGCTGTCGTGCTTCCGGCGCAAGCCAGTGCTGATCCCGTCACCGATCTGCTGTGCAACAGCGGATCGAGCCAGTTCTGTCCACCGCCACCGCCGCCGCCCCGCGAGTGCCATCCCTCCTACGATCCGTGCGTTCCGATCGCCCCCGACGTCGACTGTGCGGGCGGCAGCGGGGACGGGCCCGCATACACGGGCCCGGTTCGAGTAATCGGCCCCGACGACTACGGGCTCGATGCCGACGGGAACGGGATCGGCTGCCAGAACAGCTGATTCTCTGCTGGCTACACGCGGTTAAGGCGTATCGAACAAGGGTGCGCCGGGTTCCACGACTGTGTCGATCGTGTCGGGATTGATGGAGTTCTTCGGGGAATCCATTACGACGATCGGGCAGATGATCGGGTTGCCGGTGGCGGCGATCTCGGTGGGGTCGAAGGTGACGATGGGGGTGCCGGTCTCGACGGTTTCGCCTTCGGTGGCGTGGAGGGTGAAGCCTTCGCCTTTGAGTTTCACCGTGTCGATGCCGAGGTGGACCAGGACACCGACGCCGCCGCCGAAGACCACGAAGGCGTGGGGGTGGAGTTTGAGGAGCTTGCCGGTGATGGGGGCGGTGACGGTGAGGGGGCCTCGGGTGCGGTCGGGGTCGATGGCCACGCCGGAGCCGACCAGTTGATCGGCGAAGACCTGGTCGGGAACTTCCGACAGCGGGATGACGCGGCCGGCGAGTGGGGCGGTGACGTTCACAGGATGTCCCCGATGTCCTCGGCCAGGGTGTCGGCTTCGGGGCCGACGACGACCTGCACGACGGTGCCCGACTTGAGGACACCGTGGGCGCCTGCCGCCTTGAGCGCGGCCTCGTCGACCTTGGCGCCGTCGCGCACCTCGGTACGCAAACGGGTGATGCACGCCTCGATCTCGACAATGTTCTCCGCGCCGCCCAGGCCCTGGACGATCGCTTCCGCTTTGGACATGTGTTCTCCCTTTCCGCGGTGGTAGCCGGTTCCAGTATGGGAGCCTCGGTTGTGCGCCACGTCATATTTCACGGTTGACATCCGACGGCCACCTGGTCAAACTGACAACTGGTTATGACCGGACAGTACCCGTCAGAGCCACTGGTTCACAACCGCTGGACGAAGAAGGTCGACATGACTGCCGTTACCGACAGCCCCAAGCAAGAATCCAGAACATTCGCGGGATTGCAGCGACTCGGGCGCAGCCTGATGCTGCCCATCGCCGTGCTTCCCGCGGCGGGCATCCTGTTGCGTCTCGGCCAGGACGACCTACTCGGCCGCTTCTCCGCGCTGGAAAGCGCGGCGTCGGTGATCTCGGCCGCGGGCCAGGCGGTGTTCACCTGGTTGCCGCTGATCTTCGCCGTGGGCATCGCCATCGGCTGGGCCAAGAAGGCCGACGGGTCGACCGCACTGGCCGCCGTGGTCGGTTACATGGTGATCAACGGCGTGTTCGAGGCGA
Organism: Nocardia sp. NPDC023733; assembly: GCF_040639775.1. NCBI lineage: Bacteria > Bacillati > Actinomycetota > Actinomycetes > Mycobacteriales > Nocardiaceae > Nocardia > Nocardia sp. NPDC023733. Next base: position 8,578 of record NZ_JBFAAN010000006.1, read on the forward strand.
TGTCGCCGATCGTGCTGGAAGGCAAGACCGACCCCAAGGGCGCGCAGGCTCTCATCAACTACGGCGTGCTCGGCGGCATCGTGATGGGTCTGCTCTCGGCGATCCTGTGGCAGCGGTTCTATCGCACGAAGCTGCCCGATTTCCTCGGGTTCTTCAACGGCAGACGACTGGTGCCCATCCTCACCGCCGTCACCGGTCTGGTGGTCGGTGTCGCGATGGCCTTCCTGTATCCGGCGTTCAACTCGGCGCTCACCTGGGTCGGTGAGGCGGTCGCGGACAATTCGGTGGTCGGTGGCGGTATCTACGGCGCGGCCAACCGGTTGCTGATTCCCACCGGACTGCACCACATTCTGAACTCCACGGTCTGGTTCCTCGTCGGCGATTACACCGATGCTTCCGGTCAGCTGGTGCGCGGCGATCTGAACCGCTTCTTCGCGGGTGACCCGAGCGCGGGCACCTTCATGACCGGCTTCTTCCCGATCATGATGTTCGCCCTGCCCGCCGCTGCCTTCGCCATCTGGCGCCATGCGCGGCCCTCGCAGAAGAAGCTGGTCGGCGGCATCATGCTCTCCACCGGGCTCACCGCGTTCGTCACCGGCATCACCGAGCCGCTCGAGTTCTCGTTCATGTTCGTGGCGTGGCCGCTGTACGTGGTGCACGCGATCCTGACCGGTACGTCGATGGCGCTGGTGAACGCGCTCGGCATCCACGACGGGTTCACCTTCTCGGCAGGCGCCATCGACTATCTGCTGAACTTCGGCAAGGCGACCGATGCGTGGCTCCTGATCCCGATCGGGCTCGGGTACGCGCTGGTGTACTACCTGCTGTTCAGCTTCGTGATCAAGAAGTGGAACCTGCGCACACCCGGCCGCGAGGCGGAGACCGATGAGGAGGTCTCCGGCGTGGCCGAGGCACAAGCCGAACCCGTAGCGGCGGACAGCGACGATACTCGAAACGATGGAACCGAGACGAAGCTGGACAAGAAGCCGGAAGGTGAGTGACGCCCGATGCCGGAACAGGTGATCCGTGGGCTCGGGGTCAGTCCCGGGGTGGTGTGTGCGCCGTGGTTGCGATTCGGTTCGCAGCTCGAGACCTCCGCGCAGGACCCGGTCGGCGGGCCACCCGACGAGGAACTGGCCCGGGTGAAGGCGGCGCTCGCGAGGGTGGCCGACGAAATGGCCGCCAGGGCGTCGCGCGTGGACGGTGTTGCGGCGGAGATCCTTTCGATGTCGGCGACGATGGCGCGTGACCCGGGCATCGTCGCCGCCGCCGAGAAGGAATTGAAAGCGGGAATGCCGACGGCGCACGCCGTGCACCTGGCGTTCGAGGGGTTCTGCGCCAAGCTCGAGGCGCTGGGCGGGTACATGGCCGAACGCGCGACCGATCTGCGCGATATCGGCGGGCGAACCATCGCGGTGCTGCTCGGTGAACCGATGCCGGGTATCCCCGAGCCGGGATTTCCGTTCGTGCTCGTCGCGCGCGATCTGGCGCCTGCCGACACGGCGATGCTGGGCGGCAGTGATGTGGTCGGCCTGCTCACCAGCGAAGGCGGGCCTACCAGTCACACCGCGATCCTGGCGAAATCGCTCTGCCTGCCCGCCGTAGTGAACTGCTCGCAGACCGACGAACTCGTCGACGGTGCACCGGTGCTGCTCGACGGCTCGACCGGTGAGGTGGTGATCGACCCGAGCCCTGAACGTCAGAAGGCGGCGGCAGAGCAAGCGGCCGCAGACAAGGCTCGGTTGGCGGCAGCCAGCGGGCCGGGGCGCACCGCCGACGGCACCCCGGTGCACCTGCTGGTCAATATCGGCACGGTCGACGACGCGGTGAAGGCGGCGCCGGTCGACAGCGAGGGTGTGGGCCTGTTCCGCACCGAATTCATGTACCTCGGCAAGGCCTCGGAGCCGACGCTGGACGAGCAGACCGCCTCTTACACAGCGGTTCTCGAACAGTTCGCGGGCCGCCGCGTGGTGGTGCGCACGCTCGACGCGGGCTCGGACAAACCGCTGCCGTTCCTCGATCTCGGGACCGAGGAGAATCCGGCGCTCGGTGTGCGCGGGTTGCGGATCGGGTCGGTGTTCCCGGAAACACTGGCCACCCAGCTCACCGCGCTGGCTCACGCGGGTGAGGCGACCGGTGCCGATCTGTGGGTGATGGCACCGATGGTCGCCACGGCCGACGAGGCGGCCGGATTCGCGGCGCTGGCAAAGGAATCCGGGGTGCGCAAGGTCGGGGCGATGATCGAGATCCCGGCGGCGGCATTGCGGGCGGCCGATCTGCTGGCGCACCTGGACTTCGTGAGCATCGGTACCAACGATCTCAGCCAGTACACCTGTGCGGCGGACCGGATGGCGGGCAGCCTCGCGCAGCTCCTCGATCCCTGGCAGCCCGCGGTGCTCGATTTGATCGCGATGGTCGGCGCGGCGGGAACGGCATCGGGCAAGTCGGTTGGTGTGTGCGGTGAGGCGGCGTCGGATCCCCTGCTCGCGCCAGTGCTGGTCGGGCTCGGAGTGACGAGCCTGTCGATGTCGGTACCTGCCCTGCCCGCCGTCCGAGCCGCCTTAGCGGGGATCGACATTCAACGCTGTCAGGAAGCAGCCGACGCGGCGTGCGCTGCGCGCGGGCCACAGACGGCACGTGAGGTGGTCGCGGCGATCGTTGGACGGGCATGAGGTGGTGACGGCGGGGTCGAGCGGCTCGGTGGTCGCTGCGGCTGTGCGCGGCGTGCGACGTTCGGCCGCCGACAGCGTGGTGGCAGCCGTCCCCCTGGCAGCGGGGATGTCACTGATCGGGCCTCCAGTTGCAACCAAATCACCGGCAGGGCCGCCGCCTCCGGGCGGGGCGGGCGGGCCCCAGGCAGCAACGGTGCCACCGGTCGAACCTGCAGCGGCGGTAGTCGCCGCTTGGCCATCAGTAACAACGACTTCGCCCGGGCCGTTCGTAGGCGTGGCGGACATGCCACCAGTGGCAATGCTGTCACCGATCGGGCAACCAACGGTCGCGGGACAACCGCCCGCGGTCATGGCGGGCACGCTCCCGGCAGCAACGGTGCCACCGGCCAGGCGGCCAGCGGCGGTTGTGGCAGCCGAACCAGTGGCAACTGCGTCACCAGCCGGGACGCCACCTTCGGTCGTGGCGACCATGTCCCCGGCAGTAACGATGCCATCGGCCGGGGCGCCGGCTGCGGTCGTGGCAGCCGCGCTTCCAGCAGCAAGGCTGTCCGCGATCGCGCAACCAGCGGTCGCGGGACACCCGCTCACGGTAGTGGCGGGCAAGTTCCCGGCAGTAACGGTGCAACCAGTCGAACCGTTGGCCGCGGCCCTGGCAGCCGAGCTTCCGGCAGCAAGGATTTCAGCGGTCGGGCCAGTGGCGGGGATGGTGGTCGGCGCATACCGGGCAGTGACGCTGCCAACGGTTGGGCCGCTGCCGGCGCGCTGGTCGATCATCGGCCCGCGGGGTGCGGCGGTTGCGGGCAGGCCGGTATCCGGCGGTATCGGGAGAGGGATAGGTGGGTCGGCGTGACTGCCTTGCGGGGGTGTGTCGTCGGTGCGGGTGCGGGTGAAATTGCCGATGGTGTGGTCGAATTCGATGGGGCGACGATTACGTGGGTTGGTGCGGCAGCGAGTTATCCACGCCCGCAGGAACTTCCAGAGGCCACGGATGACCTTGTGCTGCCCGGGTTGATCGACCTGCATTGCCACGGTGGGGCCGGGTTCGGGTTTCCCAATGCTGACGGGGCGGGCGCGCGGGTTGCGGCGGCGCACCATCGCGCGCACGGCACGACTGGGTTGCTCGGCAGCTTGGTGTCGGCGGCGCCGGAGGTGTTGGTCGAGCAGGCGGCGGTGCTGGCGGATCTGGTGGACGGCGGGGAACTGCTCGGGGTTCATCTCGAGGGGCCGTTCATCAACGCGGTGCGGTGTGGTGCGCAGGATCCGGCGGCCATCGTTGCCGGGGATCCGGTGCTGTTCGAGCGGATCTACCGGGCGTCGCGCGGGACCGTCCGGTCGATGACGCTGGCGCCGGAAACCGCGAACTTCGCCGAATTGCTCGCCGCGATGCACGAATACGGTGTGCTGCCGAGCCTGGGACATACCGATGCCGACGCGGCGACGACGTCGGCTCGGATCGCCGAGTGCGTCCGCCCGCGCGAAACAACCGAGCAGGCATCCGCACGACGAAACCCCGGTACGGCTCCGCAGCCCCTCGACAGCTCCGGAGCGACCCGAACCGAAGCCGGCGGCGCAGTGCGGTTCGGTGGCGAGCCGATCACCGCCACCCACCTCTTCAACGGGATGCCCGAGCTGCATCACCGCAGGCCCGGGCCCGCCGCCGCCTGCCTTGCCGCCGCCGGCCGCGGCGAGATGGTCGTCGAGTTGATCGCCGACGGTGTGCATCTGGCGCCCGAGACCGTCGCGATGGTGTTCGATACCGTCGGAGCCGACCAGATCGCCCTGGTATCGGACGCGATGGCGGCCGCCGGGATGAGCGACGGTGATTACCGGCTCGGCGCCCTGGATGTGCAGGTGCGGCACGGGATCGCTCGGCTCGCCACCGAGGACGGTTCGCCGGGCGCTATCGCCGGCGGCACGGCAACACTGCTCGAGGTGGTGCGGTGGTCGGTCGAGCATGCGGGTATCCCCCTCGTCGATGCGGTCAGGGCTGCCACGCGCACGCCTGCGCGGGTGCTCGGACTCGAGGCCGAGCGCGGCACGTTGCGGGCGGGTGCGCGGGCCGATGTGCTCGTGGTCGATCGGCAATGGCAGGTGCGGCGGGTGTTCGTCGCCGGAATGGAAGGAAGCTGATGGAAATCGTGATCCGCGCGGACGAACACGAAGTGGCCTCCACGGTCGCCGATATCGTCGGCGGCTATGTGCGCCAGGGCAATGCGATCCTCGGCCTGGCCACCGGGTCGTCGCCGCTCGGCAGTTACCGGGAACTGGCGCGCCGCTACCGCGACGGCGATCTGGATTTCACCACGGCCAGCGGGTTTCTGCTCGACGAGTACGTCGGGCTGCCGAAAAGCCATCCGCAGTCGTATTTCTCGGTGATCCGGTCGGAATTCGTCGATCATGTGAACCTCGATCCTGCGCGTGTGTTGAGCCCGAACGGGGAGGCGGGCGACATCGCGGGCGAAGGCAGGCGTTATGACGCCGCGATCGCCGCCGCCGGCGGGGTGGACGTGCAGCTGCTCGGCATCGGCACCGACGGGCATATCGGCTTCAACGAGCCCGGTTCGTCGCTGACTTCACGGACCAGGGTGAAGACGCTCACCGAGCAGACCCGCTGGGACAATGCCCGGTTCTTCGACGGACCCGACGACGTTCCGCACCATGTGCTCACCCAAGGGCTCGGCACCATCTGCGAAGCCCGGCACCTGGTGATGATCGCGCTGGGCGCGGGGAAGGCCGACGCCATCGCGGCCGCCGCCGAGGGACCGCTGTCGGCCTTCTGCCCGGCCTCGGTGATGCAGTGGCATCCGCATGTCACCGTGGTGATCGACGAAGCCGCCGCGAGCAAGCTGAAGCTGGCCGACTACTACAAGTACGCCCTCGCGAACAAGCCTGTGTGGCAGTCGTTCTGAGTTCAGGCGCGTTCGGCCAGGATGCGTTCGGCTTCACCCGGGTCGCACTCGAAGGCGGCGCGCACGGCGGCCACCGCCTGCGCGTGTTCGCCCGCCGCGACGAGCCGGTCGATCTCGGCCCATTGCGCGGACGGCGCGGCCACCTCGGGGTCTAATCGGCGATCGAGACGTTTCCACATGCGGGCGACCGTCGGGTCGTCGGCGAGCAATCCGCCGAGATGCGCTTTGAAGGTGGGGTGTTCGGTGCGGTACATGCCCATCCAGCTGGAGGCGGGTGGGCTCGCCTCGGCATTGGCCGTGCGGTCGGCGAGTTTGAGGATCACGGCGCGAGGGTGGGCGGCGATCTTGGTGTAGGCGTCGAGGTTTCGCGCCTTGCGGTCGGAACCCACGCCGGTGACCGCCCAGACGAGATCGAGGACCGCACGCCCGAAACGGGATTCGACCTCTTCGGCGGTGACCGGGGTGTCCTCGATGACGTCGTGGAGCCAGGCCGCCACCGCGAGATCGCCGCCGAAGCCGAAGTCGTCGAGGACGCCGCGCACGGCCGCGAGATGGGTGACGTACGGCCGCTCCCCATAACGCTGGTCACCGTGCGCCGCGACGGCGAATTCCCGTGCCTGCGCTTCGCGCTGATCGAACTCCATGCGACACCCCCGTGCTCGATTGCGATCCTGTTGCCCCGACCCTAGCCGAGGCCACCGACAAGTCGGGCCGATCAGCGCTGAGCGGTCCCGGATGCGGGTTTCACACAGGTGAGAATGCCGGTCTGATAACGGCTCTGGGTGTAGCCGAGCTCGGTGAATCCGATGGCCGCCAGCTGCTCACGGTAGCGGCGGATATCGACAGCGTCGAAGCCGCCGAACATCGGTGCGAGCAATCGGCGCATCCGTGGCGACGGCGAGGCATCCGCCAGTAGCAACCTGCCGCCGGGACGCAGCACGCGCCACATCTGCGCCAGCGCCTCCGCACGGTGTTGCTCCGGGATGTGATGCATGACGAAAGTACTGGTCACAACATCGAATTCGGCATCACCGAAGGGCAATCGCTGCGCGGGGCCCTGCTCGTAGCAGTGATGAGGGGTGTGATCGCGCCGCCGGTTGTCGTCGATGGCGGCCGCCGACGGGTCGACACCGACAGCAGCACCGGTCGTGCCCGTCGCGATACCGAGAGCGCGGACGAGTTTCCCTGGGCCGCAGCCGATATCGAGCACACGGTCACCGGTACGGACACCTGAGGCTGTGACGAGCTCGGTGAGTAGCGCGCGATGCCTGCCGAGGAAGAACACGCTGGTGAATACGTTGTAGCGGCGCAGGCCCGCGATGAGCAGGCCGTCGCCGTCGTCGACGAACATGGGAGTGAGAAGCTGATTTCCTGTCATGAGCCTATGGTCGGGCGAGGTCGTGGCCGCGACCAGGCGCAAGATATGGCGATCTGTCCGTTTCCGCACAGATCCGGGAAATCCGTCCGGGAGGCACGATGTCCGAGCACACCGATCGCCGCGTCCGGCGCACCCGCGACGCCCTGCACCGCGCGCTGATCGAGCTGATGATCGAGCGTGGCTACGAGCGGGTGACGGTGAGCGACATCATCGAACGCGCCGACGTGGGGCGGTCCACCTTCTACGCCCACTACCGGGACAAGGACGACCTGCTGCTGGTGAGCTGCACCGAATTCCTGCGCCGCGAAATCGCGAACACCGCCGCCGGGGCCTCCCCGCTCGGCCGACTGCGGGTGCTGTTCCAGCTCGCGGGCCGGTATCCCGAGGTGTACCGGCCGCTGGTCGGGCCCAAGGCGGCGACCACCGTGATCCATGCCTACCGGCGCGGATTGGCGGACCTGATCGCCGAACTGTTCGAAGAATGGCCGGCGACCACTGTCGCCTTCGTGTCCTGGGGACTGCTCGGCCTCACCGCGGAGATCGTCGACCCGGCCGATCCGCTGCCCGCCGCGCGGGCATGGCAGCAGTTCGAGAAGCTGGTGGTGAACGGGATCAGTGGCGGCGCAGATCCGGCCACGGCGGACGACGCAACAGGGCAAGCGCCAGGATCACGCCGGTGAGCAGACCGATCCACTCCCCCAGTTGGGCAATGTGATTGGCGTCGACCGCCGGTGACCAGTGCGCCCGGCCTTCGTGAATGACGAAGACACCGACGGGCCGCGCGGGCCTGCCGAAGCCGCCGCCGCGAGCGACGGTGATGACGGTGGCACCATCGGCCGTGTCGGTTGGCTCGCCGAAGACCGTCGGCGGTTCGGTGATCGCCTGTTCCAGTCGATCTCTGATCGTCATCCGGACCCCCGTTGGTGTCGATGCGGCAGTGCCGTCGAACATACGCGCACTGGCCGACAGGTCGCGTTCATTCGGGCTGTCATGATGGGAACTGCCGCGCCCGGCGCCCGTCCGGGACGAGAGGAGCCGCGCTGATGACCCCCGATCCGGTCCTGTCCACCGCCTGGTCGCGCTCGCTCGGGCTGCGGGTCCCGATCGTGAACGCGCCGATGGGCGGCGCGGCGGGGGGCCGGCTCGCGGCCGCAGTGTGCGAGACGGGTGGACTCGGCATGATCGGGATGGGCAGTGCCGGATCGGCGCAGGCACTGCGCCGCGAACTGAGCGAGGCAGGCGGCGCCCCGGTGGGGATCGGACTGGTCGACTGGGTACGCACACGCGAAGCCGACCTGCTCGACACCGCTCTCGCCGCCCGGCCACGTGCACTGTCGATCAGTTTCGGAACGGACTTCTCCTGGGTGCCCGAGGTACAAGCGGCGGGCATTCTCGCGATCACGCAGGTCTACGACGTGCCCGGCGCGCACCGAGCACAGGAGGCGGGCATCGACGTGATCGTCGCGCGCGGCAGCGAAGGCGGCGGGCACGGCGCCGACCGACTGGCGCTCATGCCGCTGCTCGACGCGGTCCTCGAGATCGCGAGCGTGCCGGTGCTCGCCGCAGGTGGCGTCGGTTCCGGGCGGACGCTGGCCGCGGTGCTGTCCGCGGGCGCGTCGGGTGCGTGGCTCGGGACCTGTCTCGCACCCGCCGAGGAGTCGCTGCTGGGTGAGAACGCGCGGCGGGCCATGCTCGCCGCCGACTCCACCAGCACCGTGGTGACCACGGAATTCGACGAGGCACTCGACCTGCCGTGGCCGCCGATCTATCCGGCGCGGGTGCTGCGCAACGAATTCACCGATCCGTGGACCAGGGCCGAGGGCGACGAGAACCCGCCCGATGTCAACGATCTGCGCGCCGCCATTGCCGCCGACGACCCACGGATCGCGCCGGTCGACGCGGGGCAGGGCGTCGGGCTGGTCACGCATGTGGAACCGGTCGCCGAAACGATCGCGCGCCTCTGCGCTGAAGCCGCTGAGCTGCTCACGGCAGACTGAGCCTTGCAAAAATATGTTGACCGGTCTAGTTTTGCCTCGTGGGCGCAAAAGGAGCCGAAACCCGGTGCAAACTGATCAGGACCACTCGGTCACTGATCGAATCACGCGGCTACTTCGGCACCGGCCTGAAGCAGATCGTCGAGGACAGTGGAGCGCCACGTGGGTCGCTGTATTTCCACTTCCCCGGCGGCAAGGACGAACTGATCTCGGCGGCACTCACCGACAGCGGCACCGAGATGGCGCAGCTGATCCGCGCGATCGAGGCGGCCGACGCGCGGGAATTCGCCCACACCATGCTCCGGCTGCTCGGCGACCAACTCGAGGTCTCCGACTGGACCATCGGCTGCCCGGTCGCGGCCGTGGCGCTGGATACCGCGTCGACCAATGACGCTGTGCGACAGACCTGTTCGGACACCTACCGCCTGTGGGAGGACGCCATCCGGGAGCGGCTGACCGCGTTCGGCCACCCCGAGCCCGAACGCCTCGCCACGGCGTCGCTCGCCCTGATCGAAGGCGGACTGGTACTGGCCAGAGCGCACCGCGATCGTCGACCCCTCGATCAACTGGCCGACACCATCGACCTCCTCGTCTGACCCCGCGGCGCCCGCAGCGGGGTTCTCTTATCACCACAAAATATGCCAATCGGTCTACTGAAAGTAGGACATCATGGTTCATACCGATTCGATCGTTTTCGGGGCTGCCGGATTCATCGGCCGCTCACTGGTCGCGGAACTACTGCGCACCGGGCACACCGTCACAGCCGCTGTGCGCGCCGGGAGTGAACACCGCCTGTCCACATGGCTGGCCGAACAGGGCGCGGACACCGCAGACCTGACGATCACCACCACCGATATCGCCGAACCCGATCTCGCACTGGGTGAGTCGATCGAAGGGGTACGCGATGTGTACAACGCGGCCGCGTTGATGAAGTTCGGGCTCGACGCCGACGTGGCCCGTCGGGTCAATCTCGACGGTGCGTTGCACGTGCTGGAATGGGCAGCGCGGCAGCCGGATCTGCGTCGTATCGTGCACATCACCGGATACCGCGCCGAGGCCGGACACACCGATTACCGTTCCGGCGCCTACGAGGCCTCGAAGGTCGAAGCCGATGCGCTGCTGCGAAAAGTGGCTGCTGACAAGAACATTCCGTTGACCTTCGCCAACCCGTCCAGCGTGGTCGGTCCCGGGCAGTACTTCGGGCCGGCCGACATGATCGACTTGCTGTGGCGTGGCAAGCTGCCCGTCCTGCCCGGGTCGGCCGACACGTTCATCCCGGTCGTCGACCTGGACTACCTCACCCGTTTCATCGTCGGCCTGCCCACCCTGCCCGACACAGCCGGACGTTCCTACCCGATCCTCGACGCCACGACGCCGAATCTTCCCGAGCTGATTCGACTCGTCGCCGACCACTTGCGTGTCCGCGCACCGCGCCTCACCGTCCCCGCCGAACTGTTGCGGCGATTGCCACGGGCGCTCACGGGGACCGATCCCGAGACGCTGTCGTTCGTCAGCAACGACCGATACGACACCTCCGCCGGCGACGAAGTCGCCGCACGGCTGGGAATCGAACAACCACCGGTGGGTGATCTACTGCGGGCCTACGCCGACCGGATCGTCGCCACTCGCAACGGAGCCGTCGAGGCGACGTCGGCTTCCGGTTTCCGAGCGGGAACGTGGCTCAGTGGTGACCACACCGAGCCTGATTATGTGCTGCTGCACGGAATTCCGCTCGACAGCGAATCATGGGCCGGTCTCGCCGACGCACTGGAAGGTTCGGTCCTCGCCGCGGATCTGCCGGGCCTAGGCCGCTCGGCCCCGTCGGGTATGTCGACCGCCGAGTGGATCGACGATCTCCTCGCGCCCGTACACAGCACACCTGTGCTCGTGGGCCATTCACTCGGCGCCGGCGCGGCTGTCGAATACGCCCTCCGCCACCCGGACCGGGTTTCGCGACTGGTGCTGATCGCACCCTGGTTCCTCCAGTCCCAGCTGCCGTGGATCACCGCTTCGCCCGTCGCTGCCGCTGTCGCGAAGCGGCTTCCGGCCGCGAAACTCGCAGCGCGCCTCGGTATTCCGAACGGTGCGGCGATCGAGTCGGCGGTCGCCGGCCTGCGGCGCAACGGAGTGGCCCAGCGTACGTTCGCGATCATGCGGTCGGTACGCCAGGACCGATACCGTGCCGACCTGGCCGCGAAACTCGCCGAGGTCCGGGTTCCGGTCGATATCGTCGTCGGTGCCGACGACCCGCTGACCCAACCGACCACCCACCGGGTCACCACCATCGCCGGTGCCGGGCACTACCCGCAGCTGACCCATACCGACCAGGTCATCCGCGTGATCAAGGGCTCGGAAATGGCCGCCTCCCGCCGCCCTTAAGCAGGTAGTTCGACTCGCACGGCCGGATCGTTCAGCAGCGCCTGCCCGAGTTCGACGGTTTCGGCACCACGCCACCGCGCATGCCAGGTCGGCACACCACCGGACAGGTTCAGCTCGCGGGCGACGGTGAGCAACGGCAGCTCCACCCGCGCCGCCTCGACGGTGACGCGCGCATTGGTCGGCGTATGCGACCACACGTCGTCGACCACATCGGTGATGCGCACGCCCAGCCGGTGCCCGACGGCCAGCCGCGCGTCCTGCCACAGCAGCCGGACCTGCGTTTCGGTGCGAACCGGTGCGATCCCCCGGCTCATCACCGTGGCGCGGCCGTCGGGTGCGATGTCGTAGAGCTCGAGCGCGACCGTCGCCTCGGGCGGGCCGGACAACGTCAGGGATGCGGTGGGGCGGCCCGCCAGGTGCACCGGCTGGGTGACCGGATCCGAGATGGACCAGATCTCCCGGTCGGCACCGGGCAGCAGACCGCGATCGACGTAGGTTCCGGTGCGCAACTGGACCGTCGTGCGCCGCGTGTCGACCGGCGGCCACACGTCTTCGCTGCGCCACCCGCCGTCGAACTGGCCGACGGTGACCGGCGGGCCGGGCACCTCGACGTCGGCGCCGGCCACGTGCCGGTCCAGGAATGCGTACAGCTCGGCGGCGAAATGCGGTGTGCCGCACTTCTCCCGGCAATCGGAGTGACCCCACTGCCCGAACCAGGCACGATGCTCGCCCGGGCCCCGCGCTTCCCAGGCCTCGATGACCCGGTCGGCGCGGGTATTGGCGTCGAGGAAGCCCTGGCCGAGGAACAGCGGAGTGGTGTTGCCGCGCAGGTCCTCGACCATGTCGCGTTCCCGCCAGCCGGGGTCGGCACCGTTGTGGTTCATGGTGAGCCCGAGATAGCTGTCGGCGCAGGCCTGGGTCATCTGGACGGCGTTGGCCTTGTACTCGTCGCTGTCGGCCCAGTGACCGGGGGTCGACGCGATGGCCAGGTGCTCGCCGCCTGCCATGTCGGCGGGGCGCACACCGTCTTCGGTCAGCGGTTTACCACCGAACTTCCACGAGGTGCCCTGCATGTACAGGTACGAATACGGGTCGACGACCGGCGCGAACGCCGCGACCGCCGCGAGCCCCTTCGGCTTCTCGGCCAGCGCCATCATCCCGGTCCAGCCCTCATAGGAAGTGCCGACCATGCCGACCCGGCCGGTCGACCACGGCCTGCTCGCCGCCCACTCGACCGCCGCGACCACATCCGAGCGCTCCCCCGGCCCGCCGTAATCCGGACAGCCGTTGGACCCGCCGAAGCCGCGCAAATCCACGATCACATAGGTGTATCCGGCGCGCAGCGCCCACTCGACCGGCAGATTTTCCGTCGACGGGCCACCACCCGGGCGCGGCACGCTCAGGTACGCCAGGTGCGCACGGTACGGACTCGCCGTCAGCAGAACAGGGGTGCGGGCGTCAGCCGCCAACCCGGCGGGCCGCAACACATCCGCATGCAACCGAGTGCCATCGGCAGCGGTGAAATACTCCTGCGTCCAGCTGAACTCGACCTCGATCGGTGGCTCATCCGCCGACACCGGCGCCGCCGCGGCACCGAACATCAACGCCACGCCGACCACGGCCCGAGCCACCACAACACCCCATCGCACCCGAGCACTATGACCGCTACCGCCCACCCCGTCCAGCCCCGACATCCGGGGGCGCACAATCGACCGGTCACCGGCGGCGGACCACCACAGACGAAAGTCCCCTCCGACGGTGCCGGAGGGGACTTTCGAACTGCGTACCAGCTGCGAACCGAAGGGCCGATCAGGCCCGTTCGCACAGGTGAGATTTACACGTCGTAGTAGAGCTCGAACTCGTACGGGTGCGGACGCAGGTTCACCGGCGCGATTTCGTTGTCGCGCTTGAGCTGGATCCAGGTCTCGATCAGGTCCTCGGTGAAGACGTTGCCTTCGGTAAGGTAGTCGTGATCCTGCTCGAGGCGGTCGATGACCGTCGCGAGGCTGGTGGGGGCCTGCGGGATGTTCTTGGCCTCCTCGGGCGGCAGCTCGTAGAGGTCCTTGTCGACCGGAGCCAGCGGCTCGATCTTGTTCTTGATGCCGTCCAGGCCGGCCATCATCATGGCGGCGAAGGCCAGGTACGGGTTACCCGAGGAGTCGGGCGCGCGGAACTCGATGCGCTTGGCCTTCGGGTTGTTGCCCGTCACCGGGATACGCACGGCAGCCGAGCGGTTGCGCTGCGAGTACACCAGGTTGATGGGGGCCTCGTAGCCCGGCACCAGACGGTGGTAGGAGTTGACGGTCGGGTTGGTGAACGCCAGCAGCGACGGGGCGTGGTGCAGGATGCCGCCGATGTAGTGACGCGCCAGATCCGACAGGCCGCCGTAGCCGGCCTCGTCGTGGAACAGCGGCTTGCCGTCCTTCCACAGCGACTGGTGCACGTGCATGCCCGAGCCGTTGTCACCGAAGAGGGGCTTCGGCATGAAGGTGACAGACTTGCCTTCCTGCCACGCGGTGTTCTTCACGATGTACTTGAACAGCTGCAGGTCGTCCGCAGCGCCCAGCAGGGTGCCGAACTTGTAGTTGATCTCGGCCTGACCGGCGGTGCCGACCTCGTGGTGGCCGCGCTCGAGCTCGAAGCCCGCGTTCTGCAGGTTGGTCGAGATCTTGTCGCGCAGGTCGACGTAGTGGTCGTACGGGGCGACGGGGAAGTAACCGCCCTTGTTGCGGACCTTGTAGCCCAGGTTGCGGCTGCCGTCCGGGTTGAACTCCTTGCCGGTGTTCCACGAGCCCGAGATCGACTCGATCTCGTAGAACGAGCCGTTCATGCCCGAGCCGTAGCGGATGCCGTCGAAGATGTAGAACTCGGCCTCGGCACCGAAGTACGCGGTGTCGGCGATACCGGTCGAACGCAGGTACTCCTCCGCCTTGCGCGCGATGTTGCGCGGGTCGCGGGAGTAGGCCTCACGGGTGAACGGGTCGTGCACGAAGAAGTTCAGGTTGAGCGTCTTCGCGGCACGGAACGGGTCGATCCGGGCGGTGCTGAAGTCGGGGAGCAGGAGCATGTCCGACTCGTCGATCGACTGGAAGCCACGCACCGAGGAACCGTCGAACGCGAGACCCTCTTCGGCCAGGTCGGCGGTGAACGCCTTGGCCGGGATCGAGAAGTGCTGCTGGACGCCGGGAAGGTCCGAGAAACGGATATCGACGTACTCGATGTCCTGTTCCTTGATGTACTGGATGACCTCTTCGGCCGTGCTGAACGTCACTTGTTCTCCTTACGGATCGGTTCCCAGCCCGTCACGATGCGTGGGTTCGTCGCGACCTGACGTTATGGACGCGGTGTTTCCCTACAGTCAAGGCTGTGTTTCGCCAGTGTTACGCGCATGCCGGGCGACGGTGATGTCTGCCATCCGGGCGCGACCTGCACGCCCAATCCTGCCATCTCCACCCGCGCGCGCTCACGTGACCTCCGTCAATGCGGTCGGGAGCGGGTGCTGACCCGGCTCTATCCTGGAACTCATGGCGCGCATCACCGGCACATGGCTCTCGGGCAATCCCACCGAAGGCGACGACGAGACCTCGGGTTACCCCGGCGAGCTCTACGGGTTGCCTCGCGAGGGCGCGGGGTCGCTTGCCCCGACGTGGCGGCGGGTGGTCGCGCTGTTCGTCGACTGGTTCATCGCGGTGGGCATCGCGGCCGTCATCACCGGCAGTTTCGCGTCGTCGTCGGTGCCGCTGCTGGTGTGGTTCGTGATCGGTGTGCTCGCGGTGACGCTGTTCGGGTTCACCCCCGGCCAGTACTTCCTGCGGATGCGGGTGGCGCGCATCGATGCGCCCGTGCCGGTCGGGTTCGTGCGCGCGCTGGCCCGGCAGGTGCTGGTGTTCTTCGTGGTGCCCGCGCTGTTCACCGATGCCGACGGTCGCGGCATGCACGACCAGGCCACCGGCACCGCCCTGGTCAACGCCCGCTGATCGAGCGCGCGGCGTGCGGCGCGGCCATACGATCAGGCCGTGTCACTGAATCCGGCCCTGCTGGCCGTACGTTTTCTCCTCGAACTGATCGCCATCACCTCGTTCGGAGTGTTCGGCTGGCGTGCCTTCGATTCCCCGTGGCGATATCTGCTCGTCGTGGTGCTGCCGGTCGCGGCGGCTGTGCTGTGGGGCACGCTCGCGGTCCCCGACGACCCGAGCCGCAGCGGTGACGCGCCGGTTGCCGTCCCCGGTCCGGTGCGGCTCGGCGTCGAGCTCGCTGTGCTCTTCGGCGGGGCCGCGGCCCTGTGGGCAGCGGCGTTGCCCCGGTTGGCGCTGATCTCGGCCGCTGTCCTCGTCGGCTATCACCTGCTGGCCTACGACCGTGTCCTGTGGCTGCTGACCGGCCGCACGCCCCAGGCCTGAAAAGCGGCGAGCCCGTCACCTTGCACGGTGACGGGCTCGCGACGGGGTGGATCAGCGGCGACGGATGGCGCGCTGCATGCCCTTCATCTTCGCGCCGGGGGGCATCGGGCCCTTGGGCATCGCGGGACCGCCGCTGCGGGAGCTGAGGGCCGAGAGCCTGCCCTCGATCTGGTCGATCCGCTTGACGTCGATATTGCGCGGCAGCTTGGTGAGGAACTTCTGCAGATCCTTGAGCGGTGTCTGCCCTTCCTCGTTGCCGACGATCACCTCGTAGATGGGGGTGTCACCGATGAGGCGCCCGGTGCGCTTCTTCTCCTGCGCGATGAGCGACTTGACCCGTTGCGGCGAACCCTCGGCGACGAAGATGACGCCCGGCAGACCGATCACGCGGTGCACCGCGTCGAGCTGGGTGGTCGCGGCCACGCCGTTGGCGACCCGCCACTTGCCCTGCAGGTTCTCCAGCACCCACGCCGCCGCACCCGCCTGGCCTTCGGCCTTGCGGTAGACGTTCTTCTGCACGCGCCGCCCGAAGATGATGAAGGCGAACAGCACACCGAGCAGCAGACCGAGCGGCAGCAGGAACCACTGCATGTCGAAGATCAGGCCGATGACGAAGAACACCACCGTCGTGGCCACCAGTGCGCCGATCATCAGCGGCAGCAGCGCCTTGTCTTCCTTGCGCTGCATGTTGAACGCCTGCCACAACTGCTGACGACGTTCGCGTGATGCCTGCTTACGGGCCGCTTTAGCCGCGGCCTTGGCTTCCTTCGACGGCTTGCCGCCCTTGCCTCCTGCCATGGTGTTCAGCTTAGATGCACCGTCGCGCGCCGGTCGGACCGCATGACACTCGCGACGATTCGCCGCACTTTCGGCCGCGTGTCCGGCGAGAATGGCGCAGGTGCGCCCGATCACCGACAACAGTGCCCACTCCCCCGTCACCGACGGTGCCGACGACGAGGTGGCCGAACGGCTGGCCGCGGCCCTGCGCTGCGCGACCGTCTCGGCCGACGATCCCGCCCGCAGCGCCGACGCCGAGTTCGCCCGCCTGGCCGAGCACCTCGAGGCCGCGTTCCCGCTGACCCACGCCGAACTCGAGCTCACCCTGTTCGGCCGCAGCAGGCTCTACCGCTGGCCGGGCGTCGAGGAGGGTGTGTCGGCGATTCTGCTGGCCCATCAGGATGTGGTCCCGGCCGACGACCCACAACGCTGGACCCATCCACCGTTCGCCGGTGTGGTCGACGACGAGTTCATCTGGGGCCGGGGCGCGATCGACGACAAGAGTCGGGTGCTCGCCGTTCTCGAGGCCGTGGAGTGGGCATTGCGGAACGGCATCCGGCCGAGCCGCACGGTCTACCTGGCCTTCGGCCACGACGAGGAGGTGTTCGGTGACGGCGGCGCGGTGCGCATGGCCGAGCACCTGCGCGATCTCGGCGTGCACGCGGATCTGCTGCTCGACGAGGGCGGTGTCATCACCGACGGCGTCGCCGACGGTGTGGACCGCCCGGTGGCCAGCATCATGCTCGGCGAGAAGGGCTACGCGACGGTGCGGCTCTCGGTGACCGAGACCGGCGGGCACTCCTCGATGCCCGGGCGCCAGACCGCGGTGGGCAGGCTGGCTCGCGCGGTGGCCCGGGTGCAGGACCGGCCGATGCCATTGCGGTTGACGCCGGTGATCGCCGACATGCTCGCCCGGATGCGCGTGGCCCTGCCCGGGCCACGCCGCAAGCTGCTCGGGCTCACCGATTCCGAGGTGCTGTCGCGGCTCGCGGCACCGCTGCTCACCCGGATCATGGCACTGGCTCCCAGCACGGAAGCGCTCGTGCGCACGACGACGGCACCCACGGTGATCACGGGTGGGGTGAAGGCCAATGTGCTGCCGCAGAGCGCGGAGGCGCTGGTGAATTTCCGTATTCTGCCCGGTGATTCGGTCGCGACCGTCCTCGCGCACTGCCGCCGGGTGATCGGCGACGACGGCGTGACGGTCGAGCTCGTCGGCCCCACGTCGGAACCGTCGCAGGTCAGCGGCGCCGGACCCGCCTACGACGTCATCGCCGACATCGCCACCGATTTGGTGCCGGGCATCGTGACGACGACCGGCCTGGTGCCCGGTGCGACCGACTCCCGCCACTACGACGATTTGGTCGAAACGCGCTGCAACTTCGCGCCGATTGTGCTCGACGCCAAAGACCTGGAACGTATCCACGGAACCGACGAGCGGATCTCACGGCTCAACTACGCTCGGCTGATCGAATTCAATCGGCGTCTGATCCAGTGGCTCGCGTCGAGCGACGCACCCGAGCAGGCCACGACCGGCCGGACAGCGCCCGAGCCGACAGGAACGCAGCAATGACAACCGAGACCGGTGACTTCGCGGGCAACGGCGGCCGAATCGTGTGGCGCGCATGGCGACCCGAGACACCGCGCGCGGTGGTGACGCTCGTGCACGGCGTGGCCGAACACTCCGGCCGCTACGAATACCTCGGCGCCGCGCTGGCCGAGGCCGGGTTCGCGGTGTACGCCCTCGACCATGTCGGGCACGGGCAGTCGGGCGGTCGTCGCGCCAACATCGAATCGATGGACGCCGCCGCCGACAATGTGGCGAGCCTGCTCGACCTCGCGAGTGCCGCCAACCCTGGGCTGCCGCGATTCGTGCTCGGGCATTCGATGGGCGCTCTCGTCGTGCTGCACTTGGCTACCCGCGCGCCCCTCGACGTGACCGGCGTGGTGGTATCGGCGCCGCCGCTCGACATCCCACTCGGCAACCCGGTGCAGCGGGCCGCCGCACCACTACTCACCCGGTTCGCCCCGAATCTCGGTGTGCTGAAACTGGATTCGTCGCAGATCAGCCGCGATCCCGACGTGGTTCGCGCCTACGACAACGACCCGCTGGTGTTCCGCGGCAAGCTGCCCGCCCGCACCGCCGTGGAAATCCTGCGTCACACCGACCTGGTGAAACAACGCCTCGGCTCGCTCACCGCACCGCTGCTCGTACTGCACGGCACCGGCGACGCGATCGCCGCGCCGTCGAGCTCCGACGTACTCGAACGCGACGCGGGCTCCACCGACAAGACCGTGCGCCGCTACGCGGGCTACTACCACGAGGTCTTCAACGAACCCGAGCGCGACGAGGTGATCGGCGACGTCGTCGACTGGCTCACGAACCATATTACCGACAAGTAACTTGTCGGCTAGTAGACTCCGACCATGGGAAACACCACTCCGGGCGCCGTCGCCTTCATCCGTGCCAGCTGGCACAGCTCCATCGTCACCAAGGCACACGAGGGTTTCCTCGCCGAGTACGCCGGTCTGGGCTTCGACCCGGCGGTGGTCGAGGTGTTCGACGTGCCGGGTGCCTTCGAGATCCCGTTGCACGCCAAGCGCCTGGCCGCCACCGGCCGCTACGAGGCCGTCGTCGCGGCCGCCCTTGTCGTCGACGGCGGCATCTACCGCCACGACTTCGTCGCCTCGGCGGTCATCGACGGACTGATGCGGGTGCAGCTCGACACCGACGTGCCGGTGTTCTCGGTGGTGCTCACCCCGCATCACTTCCACGAGCACAGCGAGCACGTGGACTACTACACCAACCACTTCGTGACGAAGGGAGCCGAGGCTGCCCGCGCGGTGGCGAACACCCTCAGCTCCCTCCGATCGCTGCCGGTTTCCTGACCTACTGGAACTGAGTCCAGCAGGCCTGCTCGCCCTGCAGGACGCCGGTGCGGAAGGCCTCGAGGCGCTGATATCCGCTCGGCACCACCTTGCCGTCGACGTCGCCGGCGGCGAGGCCGTCGGCGAGCAGGCCGGAGACCGCTTCGTCGAGGTCACCCGCCGACAGTCGCGGATCACTGCCCGGCTCACTGAGTTTCGTGGTGAGCGCACCCGACAGGCAGGCCGTGCGAAGGCCGGCGGTGGCCGCGCCGGTCAGCGAGACCTTCCGATCCTGTTGCAGCGCAAGGGCGTAGCGGGAGACGAACACCACGGCGGCGTTGTAGTCGCCGGTGACGACCGCCGACAGCGGCTCCTCCTTACCGCTCGCGCCTTCTCCGGCCCGCTTGGCCATGGCGGGCACGTCGGTGCCGATGGTGTTGGACGACGGGCAGTACGAGACCGGTTCGGTCGTAGTCGTTTTCGCGCAGTCGCGGGTGACGCCGCTGTAGTCGAACTCGGGCGCGTTCTGCACCGGCATCGACTTGCCGAGCTGGGTGGCGAGCGTGCTGAGCGTTTCCTGGTTCACCGGCAACTGCTTGTCGCGCTCGTCCTCCTCGAAGGTGACCGGCAGCCCCTCGCGGCGCTTGGCGATCTCGTCCTTGTCGATGGCCTTGCACGCCTTGGCGCCGTCGGTGTAACCCATCTGCACCGCGGTGACCCGCTCGAACGCCGAACCGTGGATGGCGTCGGGATCGTTGGGGTCGCGGTCGCGCACGGCGACGGTCGCGCCGAGGACACCGTTGAGGCCGTCGGTGGTGTTGAGGGTGAAGTGCTTCGAATTGCCTTCGGCCACATGGCGGAGGAACACACCGGCCAGGCAGTCGGCCTGCTGTTCCTTCACCAGGCCGTCCATCAGGAACCCGCGCAGCAGGTCTGCCTGCGCCTGGATGGCGTGCCCGTACTCGTGGGCCAGCACCATCACCACCGACATCTCTTTGTACTTGTCGACCAGCAGCGGCAACAGCACCTCACGGTCCCAGCCGATGGTGTGGTCGAGCGGGCAGTAGGCCGCGTTGACCAGCTTGTAGGTACTGCCGAAGCAGAACTCCACCGACTCGGCCTCCGAGGCACGCGCCGACCACGAGATGTACTTCGAGGCGGGCTTGAAGTCGCCGCGGAAAGTCTTGGGATACTCCCCCTGCCAGTACTCTTCGATGTCGGCGATCGCGTTCATCGCGAGCTTGTCGATGGCACCGTTGTCGGTGTTCTCGGCCTTCTTGTCGGTGTCGGGCACACCCGGGCGTGGGCCGCTCGGTCCCTCGCTCGAGGTCGCGCCCGCCACCTCCCACGGGTTGTCCTGCGTAGGTACCGCCTGGTCGCCGGCGACGGTGTTCGCCGTCGAGCAACCGGTGACCAGCACCCCCACGCTCATCAGTGCCGCGGCCACGGCCACGCCGAACCGATGTCTTCTCATACGCTGTCCTCCCCGGAAAATGACGCGGACACGAAGCCTCCGCTGTCGAGCGCTCACATGGTAATCCAGAAGTGTCAGCGGTCCATTCGGAGCGTGGCGAGCACAGCGCGATGGTCGGTACCCGGAAGGGTCAGTGTGCGAACGTCTTCGGCGACGCCACCGGCGACGAGCACGTAGTCGATACCGAGCAGCGGACCCCAGCGGCGGTCGGCGGGGTAGGTGAGCAGGATGCCGTCGCCGGTCTGGTCGGCGGCCGAGGCGAACGGGCCGTCGAGCAGTGCCCGGTAGGCCGAATGGTTCTGGGTCGCATTGAAATCCGCGCCGACGATCGCGGGCGCGCTGGTGGCGGCGAGGATCTCGTCGACCCGGCGCATCTCGTTCGACCACGCCACGAAGTCGAGGTTCGGCGGCATCGGATGGAAAGCGAACACCGAGATCGGGCCGCGCTGTGGGTGTTCCATGGTCGCGCCGAGGTTGCTCATCACGAATCCGTCGAATTTCCGGGTGTCGCGCAAGGGGTAGCGGCTGTAGATTCCGGTGCCGCCGCCGCCCGCGTGGGCCGCTTCGAGGTAGACGTGCGGAAGCTGCTCCTCCAGCCCGGCCGCGCGCAGCGCCGTGATCGCGTCGAAGGTCAGTTCCTCGACGGTGAGTAGGTCGACGTCGTTGTCGCGCACCGTCGAGACCACCGCGTTCGGGTCGGCCTTGCCGAAGAGGATGTTCGACTGCAGCACAACCACTTCCGGCCCGTCGGCGGCGCGCGCCTCGGGAACGTAGGACGGCACGACCAGCGCGCCCGCCCCCACCAGCACCGCGGCCCCGACGGCGGCACTGCGCCACCCGCGCGCGAGCAGCAGCAACACCACCCCCACCACGGCGCCGAGCATCAGCCACATCGCCCCCGAAGCCAGCAAGACCAACGATTTCTGCTGCCAGTTCCCGACGTGCAACACGATCCCGGCCACCGCCGCGATCACTGCGCCCCACCCCAGGACGAGCAGTGCTCGATCCATCCATTCACGCATCATGCGAGCAGCCTAAGCGGGCACGCATCGGGCCTCGCTGTGGTGCCTCTGAGGATTCTCTGAGGGGCATACACTGGCCGCCGAGAAGGAGGTGGCCGTGTACATCGAACAATTCAGTGCCGCCGGGCAGCTCACCGAGCAGGCCGTCGAGAACCTGATGACCGTCGCGACGAGCCGCACCCCCGCGATCACCGTGACCATCGGTACCCGGACCGTGCAGCTGCCGGTCCTGCCCGTCTGCTGGCCGGAACTCGACGTGCGCGCGGGCACCCCGATCACCGTGGAAACGGCCGACCCCGATGCCCTGCGCGAATTCGTGACGACCTTCCAGCGCGTGACCGGCGCACCGGACTAGAGCGGCATGCCCGCTTCGATCCAGTTGTAGGCCTGGATCTTTCGCGACGCCGGATCGTTGACGACCTGGTTGATGAGGTCGTTGATCTGATCGGTCGACAGCGGATAACCGTAGTGTTCGGCCGCGCCCGCCGAGGCCCAGAGCGAAGCGAACAGGCCCGGCCCGCCCAGGATGTGGGTGAGCGCGTTGGCCACCTCGTCGACGGTATCGATGACGCCGTGTACCAGGGCGATCGCGATGTCCTCGTCACCGGGGACCGCACCGGGCGCCAGGGCACCGGACTGGACCGCCCGCTCGGCGAGCCACTCACGCGGGATCAGCGGGTTGGGGCCGATGGCGTCGCCGAGGTAGTAGCGCCATTCCCCGGGGTTGCCCTGGTCGAAGGCGTGGATGTAGAAGGTGCGGGTGAGCGCCCACAGCGCGATGTAGCGCAACGCGACCTGTTCGGGACTGAGTTCCACCACCTCGGGACCGCTCGCCCGGTCCTGCTCGAGCAGCGCCCACGAGTAGGTGAACCAGACCAGTTCGGAGTTGCCGACCCAGGTGGCGGGCAGCCGTTCGGCCAGCGCGGCCACATCGGCGGCGGGACCGTCGAAGCCGGGGGCGCCGGACGCCTCGGCACGCAGGTTCTCCACGTAGCCGCGCAGGGCGTCGACGGAGGTGAACACCGCGTAGCCCAGCTGGGAGAAGCGGGTGAGGTCGGCGTCGGCCGGTTCGAGCAGCAGCACCACGGGCATCCCGACACCGGGCTGCAGGCCCTCGGGCCAGAACGCCTCCGCCACCGCGAGTTCGCGGCCGGTGATGGGGTCGGAGACCTCGCTGTCGAGCAGCGGGAAACCGAAGCCGTCGGCGACGAGGTCCTCCACGAGGGCGTTCACCTGGTCGACGGCCGGGTCGCCGACCGTGACACCGGCGACGCCGACCGTCAGCAGCGTCGGCCGGTGCAGGTTGCCCGTGCGCAGCTTCTCCAGGAACGTATCGGCCGCCCGCGAGAGCTGCATGCGTCGCGCGCGCAGGAATTCGCGATAGTTCTCCACGCGCCAGAGGTTGGGGTCGGTGGGAATCCACTGCGAGGCTAGGACGCCCGGGTTGCGCCGCTCCATCTCCGCGAAGTAGTCGGCCGGTTCACGCTCGCCCACTTCGGCTTCCGAGCCGGGACTCAGGAAGCAGAAGTTGGCGATCGCATTGATCTCGTTGCGTTCGTAGCCGTATTCGCGCAGCAGGGTTTTGGGGAACAGGTAGTGCACCTGCACCGGGGTGCGGTCGCCGAACTGTTCGATGCCGAGTTCGGTTCCCGTGCCGAGATCGCGCGATCCGTCCACCCGGGTGAGCAGGTACAGCAGCGGGTAGAATCGCGAACCTCGGGTGGCACCGGCGAAGTCGTCGGCGCACAGGTCGAGCGAGCCGCCGCGCAAGCGTTCCAGGGAGGCGATCAGCGCGTCGATACCACCGCGTTCGAGGGTGTCGTAGTCCTGCTGCAGAAAGGTCTCGGTCGACCCGCTGAAGCGGCCCCACAGCGCCGAATGGATGTACCAGTACAGCACCCGGTCGCGGTGCAGGTCGTTGTCGAACTGCCCGCCGTTGAGGAAGAGCAGCCGGGTGATGACCGGAATCGCGTAGCGGCCCATGAGGACTCGGTCGTGGTCGAGGCCGAGCCTGCCTGCGACGGTGTCGAGGAAGGTGTCGACCTGACGCGCCGACTCGCTCAGCGCCAGCTCGAATTCGGCGGGTTCGAGGTCGCCGAGCGCGTCGAAATGGGAGCGCCCGTTGCCGACCGCGATCACATTGCGCAGCAGCCAGTCGAGGGTGAAGGTGTAGCCGTCCTTGTCCCAGCGGATCAGGTGATCGCGCAGGTTGCCGCGCGCCTGCGGCCACTGGGCGCACAGGGTGGCCAGCGCCAGGTCGCCCTTGGAGAGTTTGGTGCCGCCGGAGTTCACCCGGTTGAAGATGTCGACCACCTCGTCGACCGTGCGGTCCGAGCCGGTGATGGTCTCGACATTGAACTCGCGGTGGGTGATCTCGCGCAGCTTGTTCAACCGGTCCAGGTACAGCGCCAGAGTTTCCGGCGACTCGTCGGGGAACCTGGACATGTAGTGCATCGGGCCGAGCGCGAACAGTTCGGTGACATCGATCCACGCCGGACTGATGTCACGACCTGGCACCTGGAACTCGAAAAGCTCACGCTCGACATCGAAATGGAGGCCGGTGAACGCGACGGCGTCGCCCTCGAAGAACGACGGCGCCTTCCCGCGCACGATGCCGTAGAGGGTGGTGATGCGCTGCTGGCCGTCGAGCAGCAGCTGCCGCAGGCCCGAGCCGGCGGCCGTGCCGCGCACCGCGATGTCGTCGGATCCTGTCTCCCACACCAGCAAGCCACCGACCGGGTAACCCAGGTACAGCGACCGCATGAGCCCACGCACCTGATCGCGGTTCCACACGTACCCGCGCTGGAACTCCGGCAGCAGCACGGCCCCGGAATCGATCTGGTCGAGCAGGGTGGACAGACGTGTCACGGCAGCCTTTCGATCGCGTTCCTCCTAGCGGCGAACCGCCCCATCGTCGCACGGATCGTACCGACAGGCTCCGACATCCCAGCGCCCGAACAGGACTGGCGGGTCGAGTGCCGCGCTACCCGGTCCCGGCCACCGCGGCACGGAACTCCGCCGAGGCGTAGAACGGTGCGAGCCTGCGTCGCAACAGTGCGTCGAGATAGCCGCGTTCGTCGAGCTTTTCGAGCACCGACGGGCCGAAACGCAATGCCTCCTCCATGATGTCGGCGCGGCTCACGCCGAGCTCGGCCAAGAGCTCGGTGAGCGCGGTGTCGCCGTACTTGTCGAAGACATGGTCGATGCCCTCGTCGAGCAGGGCGTGGAAGTAGTCGGTGTCGCGGAAGGAGCGCCAGAACTCGAAGGCGAGCACGACGATGTCCTCGACGTCGTCGGCCGAGACCACCTCTCGGAAGGTGCCGACCGAATCGCCGACGTGCTTGCGCCAGGTCTCGCGGGCGGTGTCGATGAGTACCTCGTCGGCGTCGTTGCTGTTGCCGCGCAACACGAATCGCGCACCGGTGCGGGTGATGCGCCCGACGCCGTTCTCGATCACGGGCATCGCCGGTTCGGCCAGCCGCGACAGCGCACCACGTAGCGAGGCGGCCAGCCCGCCGCCCTCCACATGGCGCCCGTCGTCGACCGCGGTCACCACCGCGCGCTGCACGGCCTCCACGCAGGCGTCGACGGTGACGGGACTGTTCAGCACCATGCGCAGGACCCGGTGCGTCACCTCCATGCCCGCGATCGCGTCGACGAGGTCGTCGAAGTGGCGGGTGTCGACGACCTCGCCGACCTCGATCTCGTCGTTGACGCGATGGTTGTACAACCGCGCGGCCACCTCACCGACGAGTTCGGGGATGGCGCCCTCGACGGGGAACTGCACCGCGTACTTGTGCGCGACGGCCTTGATCTGCTCGCGGGTGACGGCCTCGGCCAGGGTGAGCACGTCGGCCTCGGCGAGCGCGCCGTCCACCTCCTCGGTGATCAGTTCGAGAAAACCCGCGGGATCGCGCAGCCGCTGCTTCTCGAAGGCCACGTGTGCGTCGAGTACCCGCATGGCGAGGTCGATGTCCATGGTGCCCAGATTGGCACACTTCGCGGCGGCGGGTGAGGGAGGCCGAAGGATGACCGAAACCGCGTGCGACACGCCCGGGGATTTCCGCAGACTCCGCCCATACGGTGGTGTGATGCAGTCGGATGCGCGGTTTGCTGACGAGTGTGGCATACTTGGACGCTGAGACTGGGCTGATCGCAAGTGATCGCCGTGGCTCACCTACGGAAAAGACTTTTAAAAACATGACTCAAGGCACTGTTAAGTGGTTCAACGGCGAAAAGGGCTTCGGCTTCATCGCCCAAGACGGAGGCGGCCCCGACGTCTTCGTGCATTACTCGGCCATCGGCGGCTCGGGCTTCAAGTCGCTCGAAGAGGGCCAGCGCGTGGAGTTCGAGGTCGGTCAGGGCCAGAAGGGCCCCCAGGCTCAGGACGTCCGCGCCATCTGATTTCGGCGTGATGCTGTAGGAAGGCCCCGCACTACTGGTGCGGGGCCTTTCTCATGTCCTCACACCCCGAAGACCCGCTCGACGACGGCCCTGGCCCGGCGCGTGATGCGCAGGTAGTTGTCGAGGAATTCACTGCCGTCGTCGTTGGGCCAGCCGGCCACGCGCGCCACCGCCGACAGCAGTCGGCCTGGACCGGGCAGCTGATCGGTCGGCTTGCCCTTCACCAGCACGAGCGCGTTGCGGGCCGCCGTCGCCGTGAGCCACGATTCCCGCAGCAGCGCAACGTCTTCCGGCTCGAGGATGCCCTCGGCTTCGATCACGTCGAGCGACTGCAGTGTCGAGGTGTTGTGCAGGCCGGGCACCTCGTGGGCGTGCCGCAACTGCAGCAGTTGCACCGTCCACTCGATATCGGCCAGGCCACCGCGACCGAGTTTGGTGTGGGTGGCGGGGTTGGCGCCGCGCGGCAGACGCTCGGAATCCACGCGCGCCTTGATACGGCGGATCTCGCGCACCGCCTCGGGCGACACCCCGCCTGCCGGGTAGCGCACCGGGTCGATGACGTGCAGGAACCGCACACCCAGGTCCTGATCCCCCGCCACCTGGTGTGCGCGCAGCAGCGCCTGCACCTCCCACGACTGAGCCCACTGGGCGTAGTAGGCCTGATAGGCCGCGAGCGTGCGAACCAGGGCGCCCTGACGCCCCTCGGGGCGCAAGCCCGCATCGACCTGCAGCGGCGGGTCGACACTGGGGGCACCGAGCAGCCGCTGCACGTTCTCCGCGACATTGGTCGCCCACTTCACCGCGGTCGTCTCGTCTTCGCCGGGGCGGGGATCGCACACGAACAGCACGTCGGCGTCGGAACCGTAGCCGAGTTCCTTACCGCCGAGCCTGCCCATGCCGATCACCGCGATGTCGGCGGGCGCGGGGGCGCCACGCTCGGCTTCCGAGGCCCGGATGACAGCGCTGAGCGCCGCCTCGAGCACGGCCACCCAGACCGACGACAGCGCCGCGCACACCTGCGGCACGTCGAGCATGCCGAGCAGGTCGGCCGAGGAGACCCTGGCCAGCTCGTGCCTGCGCAGCGAACGAGCCGCCGCCACAGCGCGTTTCGGGTCGTCGTAGCGGGCGGCGGCGGTCTGGATGCCGCGCGCCACGTCCTCGGGTTGCGGTCCGAGCAGCTGTGGCCCGCCGGGGCCGTCGGCGTACATGCGGATGGTCTCGGGGGCGTTGATGAGCAGATCGGGTAGGTACTCCGAGGAGCCGAGCACGATCATCAACCGCTGGGCGATGGCGCCCTCGTCGCGCAGTTCGCGCAGGAACCAGATCTGGTCGTCGAGCCCCTCCGACACCCGGCGGTACGCGAGCAGGCCCGCGTCGGGATTCGGTGTGTCACCGAGCCATTCGAGCAGGGTCGGCAGCAGCAGCGCCTGGATCCGGCCCTTGCGCGACACTCCACCGGTGAGCGCCTTGAGGTGCCCGAGCGCGTTCTCCGGGGCGGCGTAACCGAGGGCGGCGAGCTGGCGCACGGCGGCGTCGGGGCTCAGGCGGAGCGCGTCGGAATCCATCCGGGCCACCGCGTCGAGCAGCGGCCGGTAGAAGAGCTTGGCGTGCAGGCGGCGCACCCGCACCGCGTTGCGGCGGATCTCGGTGTCGAGCACGCCGACCGCGTCCTGACGGCCGTCGGGCCGGATATGGGCGGCGCGCGCCAGCCAGCGCATGCCTTCCTCGTCGTCGGCGGCGGGCAGGGTGTGTGTTCGTTTCAGCCGCTGCAGTTGCAGGCGGTGCTCGAGCAGGCGGAGGAATTCGTAGGAGGCGGTGAGGTTGGCGGCGTCGTCGCGGCCGACGTACCCGCCCGCCGCGAGCGCGGTGAGCGCCTCGACGGTATTGGTGACGTGCAGCGAGTCGTCGACCCGCCCGTGCACCAATTGCAGTAGCTGCACGGCGAATTCGACATCTCGCAGGCTGCCCGCGCCGAGTTTGAGTTCACGTTCGCGCAGGTCGGCGGGCACCAGGTCTTCCACCCGGCGGCGCATGGCCTGCACGTCGGCGACGAAGTCGGGGCGTTCGGAGGCCGCCCACACCATCGGCATGAGCGCGTCGCGGTACTGCTGTCCGAGTTCGAGATCACCGGTCATCGGCCGGTTCTTCAGCAGGGCCTGGAACTCCCAGGTGCGGGCCCAGCGCTTGTAGTAGGCCAGATGCGAATCGAGGGTGCGCACCAGCGCACCGGCCTTGCCCTCGGGGCGAAGCGCGGCGTCGACCTCGAAGAAGGCCGAACTCGCGACACTCATCATCTCGGCGGCCAAGCGCGTGGCGGTGGCGTCGGCGGGCTCGGCGACGAAGACCACGTCCACATCGCTGACGTAATTCAGTTCGCGCGCACCGCATTTGCCCATCGCGATCACCGCGAGGCGCACCGGAACCTCGCCGTTCTTGCAGACCCGCGCCACCGACACCGACAGGGCGGCGGTGAGCGCGGCGTCGGCCAGATCCGACAGGTGCCTGCCGACCACCTGATACGGCGGCACCGGTTCGTTCTCGACGGTGGAGGCCAGGTCGATCGCGGCGAGGAGCATGAGCTGATCGCGATACCGGTCGCGCAGCAACGCGATCGACTCGGGACCGGAGATACCGGCCCGGAACAGCATGGGGCCCGCGTTGGGGCCGGTCTCGGGTTTCGCGTCGACGGCGTCGAGCAGGTCGGCGATCAGTTCGTCGCGATCCGGAAGCCGACTGGCGCGCAGCACTTTCCAGCGCTGCGGTACGGCAACGAGGTGATCGCCGAACGCCGTCGAGGAACCGAGCAGCGCGAACAGCCTGCCGCGCAGCGTCGTTTCCGAGCGGATCGCCGTATCGAGTTCACCCCACTCGTTTCCGAGCGCTTCGCGCAACCGCACGAGCGTGGACAGGGCCAGATCGGCGTCGGGCGAACGTGACAGCGCCCAGAGCACGGGCACGCCGTCGACATTGTCCCAGCCGAGCTGGTGCAGGGAGTCCGCCGCGGTGGGTTCGAGTAACCCGAGCCGACCTACGCCGGGAACAGTGGAGCGGGCAGTCGGTGGCCGAACCATGCGTCAAAACTTACATGGTCCGGGCAACGACAGCGTCACGCCGGATCCCCCGGCGCAGGAATTACAGGCTGAGGTATTCCTTGAGTTCCCAGGGGGTGACCTGGCTGCGGTAGTCGGCCCATTCGCGGCGCTTGTTGCGCAGGAAGAAGTCGAAGACGTGCTCGCCGAGGGTCTCGGCGACCAGCTCCGAGCGCTCCATCGCCTGCAGTGCCTCGTCGAGGGTGCCCGGCAGCGAGCGGAAGCCCATCGCGCGGCGCTCGGCGTCGGTCAGCGACCACACGTCGTCCTCGGCCTCGGGCGGCAGGTTGTAGCCCTTCTCGATGCCGCGCAGACCGGCCGCGAGCAGCACCGCGAAGGTGAGGTAGGGGTTGCAGGCCGAATCGGGGCTGCGGATCTCGACGCGCCGCGACGACGACTTGTTCGGCGTGTACATCGGCACGCGGACCAGCGCCGAGCGGTTCGAACGGCCCCAGGACGCGGCCGTGGGAGCCTCGCCGCCGTGGATGAGGCGCTTGTAGGAGTTGACCCACTGGTTGGTGATCGCGCTGATCTCCGGGGCGTGCTCGAGGATGCCCGCGATGAACGAGCGAGCGGTGCTCGACAGGTTGTTCGGGTCGTCCGGGTCGGCGAAGGCGTTGGACTCGCCCTCGAACAGGCTCATGTGGGTGTGCATGGCCGAACCGGGGTACTGGGAGAACGGCTTGGGCATGAACGTCGCGCGCACACCCTCGTCGATCGCCACCTCCTTGATGAGGTAGCGGAAGGTCATCACGTTGTCGGCCATGGATAGCGCGTCGGCGTACCGTAGGTCGATTTCCTGCTGGCCCGGCGCGCCCTCGTGGTGGCTGAACTCCACGGAGATGCCCATCGACTCGAGCGCGTCGATGGCGTGGCGGCGGAAGTTGGGGGCCGAGTCGTGCACGGCCTGGTCGAAGAAGCCGCCGTTGTCGGCGGGCATCGGCTGGTAGCCGTCCTTGAGCTGGTTCTCCAATAGGAAGAACTCGATCTCGGGGTGCACGTAGCAGCTGAAGCCCACGTCGGCGGCCTTGTTCAGCTGACGGCGCAGCACGTGGCGCGGGTCGGCCCACGACGGCGAACCGTCGGGCATGGTGATGTCGCAGAACATGCGCGCCGAATGCTGGTGGCCCTTGGAGCTGGCCCAGGGCAGCACCTGGAAGGTCGACGGATCGGGCCGGGCGACCATGTCCGCCTCGGACACGCGCGCGAAGCCTTCGATGGCCGACCCGTCGAAGCCGATGCCCTCCTCGAAGGCGCCTTCGAGCTCGGCGGGGGCGATGGCGACGGACTTGAGGTAGCCCAGCACATCGGTGAACCAGAGACGTACGAAGCGGATGTCCCGCTCTTCGAGCGTCCGCAGCACGAATTCCTTCTGGCGATCCATACGGCGAGCGTAGGCACCCGGCGTTAAATCCGTGTTACATACGCCGACTCGTTTGCTATTACGTCACATCGTCCGCACTTCTCACGTGGCGTGACCGGGCGGTGTGCGCGGTCTCTCATCCGCCGCAGGTGAGTCCGGGCGTGGGCGTGGCGAGTTCGGTGAGGTAGGCGATGACGGCGTCGTCGAGGCATCGGTCACCGGCGACGAGGGCGGCGGTGTGCCGGTTGCCCCGGAAGGTGACGAGCGCGGCGCCGAGCTGCTCGGCCAGGTCGACACCGGCCTGGTACGGGGTGGCCGGGTCCTCGGTGGTGGAGACGACGACGATCTTCGCCACGCCGGGCGCCGATATCCGGTGCGGTTCGCTCGTGTTCGACACCGGCCAGGACGCGCACAGTTCCAGCGGTGCCGCGCCGGTGCCCTTGCCGTCGTCGAGAAATGGTGCTGCCCTGCGGTATTCGGTGTCCTGGCGGGCGACGACCGCGGGGTCGGTGATGCGCGGGTCGTCGACGCAGCGGATGGCGTTGAAGGCGTCCTGGGTGTTGGCGTAGGTGCCGTCGGCGCGACGGCCGTCGTAGAGGTCGGCCAGTTGCAGCAGGGTGTCCCCCGTGCCGCCCTGCAGTTCGGTGAGGCCGCGGGTGAGCAGTGGCCACATCTCGTCGCTGTAGAGGGCCTGCTGGACGCCGGTGATGGCGTCGTTGTAGCTCAGGCCGCGCGGATCCTCGGTGCGGGCCGGGGCGGCTTGCAGCGGGTCGACGAGTTGCCGGAAGCGGGCCACCGCACCTGCCGGGTCGGTTCCGAGCGGGCAGTCGGCGCTGTTCGCGCAGTCGGCGGCGTAGGCGTCGAACACGCCCTGGAAGCCCGCCGCCTGGCGCAGCGACTCCTGCACGGGTTCCTGGGAGGAGTCGACGGCGCCGTCGAGGACCATCGCGCGCACGTTCTGCGGGTACTTCTCGGCGTAGGCGGCACCGAGGCGGGTGCCGTAGGAGTAGCCGAGGTAGGTCAGTTTCGCGTCACCGAGGGCCGAGCGCAGCACGTCCATGTCCTGGACGACTTCCCGGGTGCCGACATGGCCGAGCAGGTCGATGCCCGAGCGCTCAGCGCAACGGCCGGCGTATTCGCGGTTCTCGGCCTCGGCCTCGGCGATGCCCGCCGGGGTGTTGTCGGTGGGCGGTTCGGCGCGTTCGGCATCGGCTTCGGGCGGGGTCAGGCATACGATCGCGGGCAGCGAGGAGCCGACACCACGCGGATCGAAACCGATGCGGTCGAATCGTTCGGCCAGCTCTGTGCGGTGCCCGACGGTGACCATCGACAACCCGGAGACGCCGGGCCCGCCCGGATTCATCAGCAGCGACCCGATCTTGTCGCCCCTGGCCGGGATGCGCGACAACGCGATCTGCGCGGTCGGACCGTCGGGCCGGGCGTAATCGATCGGCACGGTGACGCGCGCGCACTGGGTGCTCGGCGGCAACCGTTCCTCCGGGCTGCCGAACTCCTCGCAGGAACCCCAGTCGATGCGCTGTTCGTAGAAATCGTTCAGCCCGGGGGGTGACGGCGGCAGCGGAGTGGGCGGGGTGGCGCTGTCGCTGCCGGATCCGCATCCGGTGGCGACCAGCGCGCAGATCGCGCCGAGAACAACGACGAGCCTGCCTCGCTGCACAGTTGGCCAACCTTTCCGCGCCGGGCGGCGCAACACGACGCACCCGAACGGGCTCGCCATCACGGTAACCGAAGCGCGGGTGTGACCGATCCCACCGGCCACGCCCTTAAAACGGTTCGGGGCGAGGTGGCACACTGGATGCGTCAGAAAAACCCGGGGACCCGCTACGGGCCTCGAGGAACCAGACGAAAGTAGGGACGATGATGTCCGTATCCGATGAGCAGAGCCCTGCCTACGGTGCCGCTCCCGCTACCACCCCCAAGCCTCGCCGCAAGACCCGCGTCCAGCATCTGCAGCAGATGAAGGCCGAGGGTGAGCGCTGGTCGATGCTGACCGCCTACGACTACTCCTCGGCCCGCCTGTTCGAAGAGGCGGGCATCCCTGTCCTGCTGGTCGGCGATTCCGCCGCCAACGTCGTCTACGGCTACGACACCACCGTGCCGATCACTGTCGACGAGCTGATCCCGCTGGTCCGTGGCGTGGTGCGCGGTGCGCCGCACGCCCTGGTCGTCGCCGACCTGCCGTTCGGCACCTACGAGTCCTCGCCCCAGCAGGCGCTGGCCACCGCCACCCGCTTCATGAAGGAGGGTGGCGCCCACGCGGTGAAGCTGGAGGGCGGCGAGCGGGTCGCCGAGCAGATCGCGCTCATCACCGCCGCGGGCATTCCCGTGATGGCCCACATCGGTTTCACCCCGCAGAGCGTGAACACACTCGGCGGTTTCCGGGTGCAGGGTCGCGGCGACGGTGCCGAGCAACTCGTCGCCGACGCGATCGCGGTGCAGGAGGCCGGTGCCTTCTCCGTGGTGATGGAGATGGTGCCCGCCGAGCTGGCCGGTCAGGTCACCCGCAAGCTCACCATCCCGACCGTGGGAATCGGCGCCGGCGCCGATTGTGACGCCCAGGTGCTGGTCTGGCAGGACATGGCCGGCTACACCAGCGGCAAGACGGCCAAGTTCGTGAAGCGGTTCGGCAATGTGGGCGACGAATTGCGCTCCGCCGCAGCCGCTTACGCCGACGAGGTGCGTCAGGGCACCTTCCCGGGGCCCGAGCACAGCTTCTGATCCGCGCACACCCGGCCCCGTCGTCCGGCGGGGTCGGGCAGCGGCGCGGCCGACGGCGAGATGGCAGACTCGGAGTCGAAACAGCCGACTCGAAGAGGTACGCATGCATCGCCGATGGAAGACCAGTCCCGGGCTCGTTGTCACCGGTGTTCTCGCCGCCGTGACCCTGACAGCCTGTGGCGGTGCGGAAGTCACGCCCAGCGGGTCCGCGACGACCACGACCGCCGGTGCCACCACCACCAAGACGGCGACGCCGAGCACCACGCTGGAGATCAGCGACTCCTCGGCGAGCCAGTTGTGCGACATGATCCGCCCGGAGCTGTCGAACTTCCGGGTGCAGGGCCCGACCCTCGGCCGGCTCGCGCTGAACACGATGGTGCACGAGTGGGCGCTGCGCAACGGCGGCATCAACGGGCACGTGCTGGCCGACAAGGCGATGATCGACCGGGTGACGACCGAGGCCTGCCCCGATGTGCGCACCGAAACGCTCACCGCACTCGACCTGCCCGACCTCGCCGCGGGATTGGCGTTCTGATGCGCGCCCTGTACCCCGAGATCGAACCGTTCGACAAAGGTCTCCTCGACGTCGGCGACGGCCAGTCGGTGTACTGGGAGGTCAGCGGCAACCCCGACGGCAAGCCGGTGGTGTTCGTGCACGGCGGCCCCGGCGGCGGCACAGGTCCGTTGCAACGCCGGTTCTTCGATCCGGCGGTGTACCGGATCGTGTTGTTCGATCAGCGCGGGTGCGGAAAGTCGGTGCCGCACATCGCCGACGGGGCGAGCCTCGAGTTCAACACCACACCGCACCTGATCGCCGACATGGAGGCGCTGCGCGAGCACCTCGGTGTCGAACGCTGGCAGGTGTTCGGCGGGTCGTGGGGTTCCACCCTCGGCCTCGCCTATGCCCAGGCGCACCCGGAGCGGGTCACCGAACTGGTGTTGCGCGGCATCTTCCTGTTGCGGCGCAAGGAGATCGACTGGTACTACAACGGCGCGGCGGGCAACATCTACCCCGCCGAGTGGGCGAAATTCCTGGCACCGGTGCCGCCCGAGGAGCGCGGGGACGACCTCGTCGAGGTGTATCACCGGCTGCTGCATTCGCCGGATCCGGAGATCGCGCTCGGTGCCGCCGTCGCCTGGTCGACGTGGGAAGGCGCCACGAGTTCGCTACTGCCGCACCCGGATCGGGTCGCCGAGACCGGTGAGCCACGCTTCGCCCTCGCCTTCGCCCGCATCGAAAACCACTATTTCCGGCACGGCGGATTCCTCGACGAGGGACAGTTGCTGCGTGACATCCATCGGATCGCCGACATCCCCGGAGTGATCGTGCAGGGCCGCCACGACGTGGTGTGCCCCGCGGTGAGCGCCTGGGAACTGCACAACGCGTGGCCCGGCTCCACCCTGCACATCGTCGAGGACGCCGCGCACACCGCGCACGAGCCCGGCATCACCCACCACCTGGTCGAGGCGACCGACCTGTTCGGGAAGCGAGACTGACCCATGGCGATCGAAGCCGGACCCGCCGTCGTCGCGGCGCTGCGCGAGGACATCGACCGGCTGCTCGCCGCCGAACCCGATGTCCGCGCCGACGCCGAGGACTCGGTGCACCAGATGCGGGTGGCCACGCGCCGGTTGCGCAGCGTATTGCGTTCCTACCGCAAGCTTTTCGACAGCGACGCCGCCGCCGAGACGGTGACGGAGCTGAAGTGGCTCGCGGAACTGCTCGGGGTCGCCCGCGACGCGGAGGTCCGAGGTGAGCGGTTCGCGAAACTGCTCGACGGGTTCGGCGAGGTGCCCACCGAGGTCACCCGCCGTCTGGTCGGCGCCGCCGACGACGCCTACGCCCAGGCCCACGACGAGATCCTCACCGCCCTCGACGGCGAGCGGTACGCGGCCCTGCGCGCGGTCCTCATTACGTGGCGCACCGATCCCCCGCTCGACGATTCCCTCGCCGGCGACGACGCGGACGACGTGTTCGCGCGCGTGCTCGGCCGCGACCGCAAACGCCTGCGCAAACTGGTCTTCGCCGAGCCCACCGCCACCCCCGCCGACCGGGTGGAGCTGCTGCACGACATCCGCAAGGGTGCCAAGCGTTTACGCTATTCCTGCGAAGCTGCGGGCGAGGTTCTCGGCGCCGACGCCACCGACCTGGGCGCCCGCGCCAAACGCCTGCAATCGGTCCTGGGCGACCACCGCGACGCCGTGGAATCCCGCGCAGCCATCCTCGCCGCCGCAAGCGATTCCACCGACGCCACCGTCTACGAACTCCTCGCCGACACCGAGGAAGCCGCGGCGGGCCGGGCCATCGCGGGTTATCCCGCTGCCGCGGCGTTCATCTCGACCGACTGACCACCGGCGAACCCGGCTGTCACTCACGACACCGGCCACGGCATGCCGAACTGAGTGTCGACCGAAAGGCTGTGCCGCCGTGCAGGCTCGATGCCCCATCGGTCGCAGCGGGTTCGAAAACGTCGGCAGCGCGTCGACCTCGACGCGCGCCGGGGCTCACTCGATGCCGGCGGGCGCGCCGATCCCATCGGCGGTATAGGCGAATTCGATGGTTCTCGTCGTGGGATCGGCGGTACGCAGGCGCACCGAGACGCGTTCGCCTTCCGGTGGCTTGCCCGCGCAGCGCGCCAGGATCGGGGGTTCGGCGACGAAGATCTCCGCGTCGCGCGAACCGTTGGCCTCGCGCAGGACCAGGGCGGCGAAGTCGGTGCCGACGCGCGGGCCGAGGATCGTGGCCTCGGTGAGGTCGACGCACGCGCGGTCGACCTTGTTGGCGAGCGAATCGGTGCGGCGCAGGGTTTCCGCGGCAGGCGCCAGGCCGTCCAGCACCCACTGCGGTACCTCGGTGCCCGCGCAGTGCGCCAGGCAGATCTCGGTGGTGAAGCGGTCGGCCAGGCGGCGCAGCGGGGCGGTGACGTGAGCGTAGGGGGCGCCGATGGCGCTGTGGGTCAGCTGGTCGGCAGTGGGGTCGTCGAGGTCGGCGAGCAGGGTGTAGCCGGCGCCGCGCAGCAGGGTGGTCGCCTCCGACATCAGGACCAGCCCGGCGGGAGTGTTGGGGTCAAGGCCCGCCAGCATGCGGCCGACCGGCAGGTCGTCGGGCCAGGCGATGTCGAGGGCGGCGGCGGTGCGGCGCATCGAGGCGACGGCGGAGTCGGGCGGTGGCGGCATCGTGCGCAGCAGACCGAGCCGGGTCCCCTTGTGATCGAGCATGATTCGTGCCGCGCACATCCCGGTGAGCAGGGAGACCTGCTCGTTCCAGTCGTCGGCGGCCGTGCGCGGTTCCAGGTCGAGGCGCCAGTTGTCGCCGTGGCGCACCACGTCCTGGGCCGGCAGGCGCAGCGAGATCGCACCGCGCGCGAGACCGGCCTCGATCCGCAGCCGACCGAATTCGGGCAGCGCGGCCAACGAGGGGTGCAGTGTTCCGGCGTCGGCGGCGGCCTGGACCTGCTGATAGTCGAAGCGTTCACGGGAGCGCACCAGGGCACGCTCGACCGAAAAACGAAGGAGCGCGGCGTCGTTGTCGAGTTCGATGGTCCACAGCGCGACGGGCCGGTCGACACCGGGCAACAGGCTCGCGGTCCCCTCCGACAGCACGGGCGGATGCAGCGGCACGGTGCCGTCGGGGAGATAGAAGGTCTGGCCGCGTGATTCGGATTCGCGGGCAAGGGCACCGCCGGGCACGATCACCGCGCCGAGATCGGCGATGGCGTAGTGCAGGGTGAAACCGGTCGCGGTGCGTTCGAGGTGCAGCGCCTGGTCCAGATCCATGGCGCTCGGTGGGTCGATGGTCACCAGCTCGAGGTCGGTGCGGTCCACCCGGGTGCCCGCGAACGCGTCGACCGCGTCGCGGGCCTCGGAGACAGCCTCGGCCGGATAGTCCGAGGCCAGCCCGAATTCGGAACGGATGGCGCCGAAATCTACCGGCGCCGAGACGATCCGCTGATGGAGTTCCATCCTGGCAGCGTAGCGATTGTTACTGCAGTGCCAGCATGGTGCCGTTGAGCTGATCGAACGGGCCGTACACGGTGAAGGTGACCCGGCCACCCGGCACCGACGACGACACGGCGGCCGCCGCGTCGAGCGCCTGACCGAACGAGGCCGCCGACGGATGCGGCAGACCGGCCACGGTCCGGCCGAACTTGTTCTGGTGCACCCAGGCGGTATCGGCCGGGCTCAGGTCGACCTGGACCCCGCCGGGCAGCGGGGTCACCGCGACCGCACCCGCCGAACCGGCACCCATCGAGGTGAGCACCGCGGCGGCTCCGGCGATCAATGCACCGGCGACAATGGAACGAACTACCCGCATGGAAATGTGACCTGCTTCCGCGATCGATGTGTGAGCCCGCACAACGGGCCCTGCCGACGGGCAACACTCTATGACCTCGCTCACGTTCCCGGCGAGTTCCCGCGCATATTCACCGCCCCGTCGCGCGTCTCGCACGAATTGTTACTGTGGCGACGGCACATCCGGCACAAGCCGGAAAAGTGTTGCACCCACGTCGATAAATGGGAGTTCCGAGCGTATGTCGTCGCTGATTTACGATTACCTGTTGCCGATCCTCGGGCCTGACCAGGCCACCTACTGGGCCCAGGTGCTGATGATCAACCCGGCCTGACTCACCGTCACACGAATCAACATGTCGCCTCCCGTTAACCTGACGGGAGGCGCCTTGTTTCCTGGGCCGCTAGCATCCCGCTGCGTGAGTAGAACTACCGCCGCCCTCGCGGCAGGCACCGCCGTCTTCGCCCTGCTTCTGACCGGTTGCGGCGAGGACTCGTCCACCGCCGCAGCCCCCGCAACCACCACCACCCCGGCCGTTCAGGTCGATCCCGGTAAGGCCGGCATGTTCGTGGTGAGCTATCGCAATGCTTTCCCGAAGCTGGCCGCCGGCCGTGACGACCTAGCGGTGAGCGGGGTGCTCAACCAGACGTGCTCCGACATCAAGGCGGGCAAGGCCGAGGCCGACACCATCGCCGGAATCGTGAAGAGCTCGACCAACGGCTCCGTTTCGGCCACGGAGCAGGAAGCGCGCGCGGTCTACGACATGGCCAAGCTGATGTGCTGAAGTCCCCGGACAGACGAGGCGGCGGTCCCGTGCGGGACCGCCGCCTTCGTCGTTTCCTGGGCGGGCGAGCCGGCCTGTAAGCCGGATCCTGTCCCCGGCTCGCGCCGGGGGGCGACCATCCATCTGGACACACCGTCGCCGGGTGCCTCGAGCGGTCCACCCGCAGGCTCGGGCGAGCAGCCCTCGAACACCTGCGCAGCCGCACCGTCGCCGGTGCGGCCTTCGACCTTGCTCCGGGCGGGGTTTACCTAGCCGCCCCGGTCACCCGAGGCGCTGGTGCGCTCTTACCGCACCGTTTCACCCTTACCGCACGTTGAGCGTGCGGCGGTTTGTTTTCTGTGGCACTGTCCCGCGGGTCACCCCGGGTTGCCGTTAACAACCGCCCTGCTCTGTGGAGTCCGGACTTTCCTCGGTGGCGGGCGGCGACACCGATGTGCCCGTTCCCGTCACCGCGGTCGCCCGGCCGACTCGTCCGCTCCGCCATGGTACTCGGTACGGTTATCAGTCATGGAACGTGTCGACGTCAGTTTCCCATCGGGTGACCAGCAATGCGCCGCATGGCTCTACCTCCCCGATGGTGCGCCGAGGCCGCGTCCGCTGGTGATCATGGGACACGGGCTGGGGGCGACCCGCGAGATGGGGTTGGATCGGTATGCGCGACGGTTCGTCGCGGCGGGAATGGGGGTGCTGGCCTTCGACTATCGGCATTTCGGCGCCAGTGAGGGTGCGCCCCGCCAGGTGCTCAATATCGCCAGGCAGCGTCAGGACTGGAAGGCCGCGATCGCCTACGCGCGCAGCATCCGCGGCTTCGACGCCACCCGGATCGCGTTGTGGGGCACGTCTTTCGGTGGTGGGCACGTGCTTTCCGTCGCTCCCGACGACGACTACCTGGCGGCCGTGGTCGCCCAGGTGCCGTTCACCAGCGGCTGGGCGTCGGCGCGGGCGAAGGGACCGATCAGCCTGACCAAGGTGGCGACCGTCGCCATGACCGATCTGCTGTTGGGCCCGTTGCGCCGCAAGCCGATTCGCATCCGCCTGGCAGGCCGCAAACGCGCCGCCGCCCTGATGAGTGCCTCCGATGTGCCCGAAGGCTTCGGCAGGCTCGCCGAGGAGAGCCCGACCTACGACCCCAAAGTCGGTGCCCGCGTAGCTTTCTCCACCCTGTTCGACGCCCCCGGCCGACGCGCCAAGTCGCTGAAGGTCCCGGTGCTGTACACGATCGCCGAGAACGATTCCGTCGCACCGTCCGGCCCCACCCGCAAGGCGGCCGCACGCACCAAACACGCCGTGGTCAAGGAATACCCGGTCGGCCACTTCGACGTGTACTTCGACGACGTCTTCGAACAGGTCGTGCGCGACCAGACCGACTTCCTGGTGTCGATCCTGCGCCCCTGATCACGCATGAAACAGGGCGCAGCATCGTGATGATGCTGCGCCCCTGAGTGTTTCGTGCGGCGATCAGATCGGCTGGAAGCCCGCGCCGACCCCACCCGCGCGGTTCACCACATCGAGGATCACCTCGATCGGCTGGAAGTAGGCGGGCGAGTGGATCGGGTTGGCGCCGTTGGTGCACGGCACGTCGAAGTCCACGGGGCCGAGGCCGGTGAGCCTGCCCTGGTTCATGCCGACGAGCCGGTCACCGACAACGACCGGACCACCGGAATCGCCCGGCTGCGAGCAGTACTGGTTGATCGAGTTGCCCTCGAGCTCACCCCACACCACACCGCAGCTGCGGCCGCTGGTCCGGCCGTCGGAGCACACGGTGGAGCCCGGTGCCGGTGCGGGGCCGAGGCCTGCCACGGTGGTCTGGCCGATCGTGCGCGTGGGCACCACCTTGGACGCATCCAGTTGCAGCACAGCGAAATCCAGGTAGTCGCCGTCGTCGGAGAAGGCGACGGTACCGATCACGCCCGCGTGCAGCGCCTGCTCGGCGCCGACCTTGGCACCGGTCGACGCGCAGTGCCCGGCGGTGAGACCGACCAGCCGACCCGCGTTGTCGTGGCCGATGGCCGTGAGCGAACAGCCGGAGTTGTTGTCGAAGACGATGCCCGAACCGGCACCGAGCACCACGCTCGGATCAGCCGACACGCTGCCTACACC
Organism: Nocardia sp. NPDC023733; assembly: GCF_040639775.1. Classification (NCBI taxonomy): domain Bacteria; kingdom Bacillati; phylum Actinomycetota; class Actinomycetes; order Mycobacteriales; family Nocardiaceae; genus Nocardia; species Nocardia sp. NPDC023733. The sequence continues at coordinate 49,221 of NZ_JBFAAN010000006.1, forward strand.
GGCAGACGTGGTGAGCGCCCCCGCGATGGCCGCCGCGAACGCCGCCATCCGTAGAAACTTCATCAAGTACCTTTCTCCACGGCCGCGACCGGCTATGCGTCGACGTGACGCGCATCGCGAACCCGGGCGACCGTACCGCGCCCAGGTGACACGGGGCCACCTCAGAGATAGGAAGTGTCGTTGACCAGGCGCACCGAAGCGCCACCGTCGGGATAGAACTCGGCGATACACAGCGACGCCAGGTCCAGATGCAACCGGTACAGCAGCGACGGGCCGACCCCGAGCGCCAGCTGCAGCAAGGTCTTGATGGGGGTGACATGACTGACCACGACGACGTTCTCGCCCGGGTACAGCGCGACCAGGTCGCGGCGCACACCCTCGATCCGTTCGCGCACCTGGTCGAAGCTCTCGCCACCGGGCGCGGGGATCGACGGGTCGCCAAGCCAGTCCGCGTGCAGCGCCGGATCCCGCTGTGCCGCTTCGGCGAAGGTGAGTCCTTCCCACTGGCCGAAGTCGGTTTCGATGAGGCCGTCGAGAATGCGCAGGGGCACATCGAGTGCGGTGGCGGCGGCCTCGGCGGTCGAACGAGCCCGCTGCAACGGTGAGCTCACGACGGCGGCGATATCGCCCTTGGCGGCAAGCATTTTCGCGGCGCGGTCGGCCTGTTCGCGGCCGAGGTCGGTGAGGGGCGGGTTGCCGCGGCCGGAGTAGCGGCGTTGCACCGACAGCTCGGTTTGGCCGTGGCGCAACAAGAGCAGGCGGGTGGGACGGCCGATGGCGCCGGTCCAACCCGGGGAATAGGTGGAAACCTGCTGGGCGGCAGGCGATTCCGTCTCGCCCGCGCCACCGACGACGATCTGCTCACCTGTCGGCGTGACAGCCACCTGCTCGCCCGTCGGTGTGACAGCAGCCTTGTCGCCGGCCGGGGTCATGGTTACGCCCGAAGTAGTCGATGCTTCGTCACCGGCGACGACGCTCGGCTCCACCTCGGCTGCGGCTCGATCATCCGCCGCGCCGAGGGCGACCTGATCTCCCGGTGTGTAGCCCGCGGCGAGAGACTCGCGGACGGTGCCGACGAGGGCGCCGTCGTCCATCGCCTCGTTCGCCAGCCGGTCGGCGTGGGAGTTCTCGGCGCGCGGGATCCAGGTGAAGCTCACGCGCTCGAAACCGGACACCAACCGGCGTGCCTGTTCGGCGAGCGGAATCATGGAGGCGTGCTTGATTTTCCAGCGGCTCGACATCTGTTCGACGACGAGCTTGGAGTCCATGCGCACCGTCACCACCCGCGCACCGAGTTCGGTCGCAGCCTCCAAACCCGCGATCAGCCCACGGTATTCGGCCACATTGTTGGTGGTGACGCCGACGTATTCCTTGCGTTCGGCCAGCACGCGCACATGGTCGTCGGCGAAGACGACCGCGCCGTAACCGGCCGGGCCGGGATTGCCGCGTGAACCACCGTCGGCCTCGACGATCACCTCACGCACACCAACCGGCCCAGCGGTCACAGTCCGGATTCCTTGGTGCGCACCATGATCGCGCCACACTCGGGGCAGCGGACCACCGCATCCGGGGCGGCCTTGGCGATGCGCTGCATCTCACCGCGGTCGATCTCGATGCGGCACGCACCACAGCGGCGGGCCTGCAGCAGGGCGGCACCGACACCGTGGGCGGCGCGCTGCTTGTCGTAGACGGCGAGCAGTTCACCGGGGAACAGGCCGATCAGGGCGGCGCGGTCGTTCTCGCACCGTTGCTGCGCGACCTCGAGGTCGGCCATCGCCTCGTCGCGCAGGCGTTCGGCGTCGGCCAGGTCCTGGTCGGCCTTGCTGAGCCGAGCACCGGCGTGGTCGTGGTCGGCGGCCATCGCCTCACGCTGCTCCATCACGGTCAGCAGTTCGTCCTCGAGGACGGCGCGACGGCGTTCCAGGCTGCCCAGTTCGTGCTGGAGTTCGGACAGCTGTTTGGCGGCGACGGAGCCCGCGGTGAGCATGGCGCGGTCGCGGTCCTCGCGCTTGCGCACCGCCTCGACCTCACCCTCGAGTTTGCGGATGTCACGATCCAGGTCGTCGATGCCGATCTCGACCGCGACCGCGGCGTCCTTGTAGCCGTTGCGCTCGGCCGCCAGCCGCGCGACCTCCTGCTGCTCGGGCAGCGCGGTGCGCCGGTGCGCGATCCGCGTCAGCTCGGCATCGACAGCGGCGAGCTGCAACAGCTTGGACTGGACCGACGGTTCGACATTCAACGGGCACGAACTCCTGAACACGGTGGACGGATGGATCGATCAACCGTACCGCGCCGCACGAGGCGAACACGCCATGACCCGGATCAGCGACCGAGCGGGGTGCGGTGACTCAGCCCGTGACCGTCCACGGATCCGTGCGAAGGGTCGACACGCGGGTGGTGAGGGCGGGCAGCGCCCGGGTGACGACGGATTCGGCCTGGGCGCACCACGGGAATTCGGTGGCCCAGTGGGCGGCGTCGACGAGGGCGGGGCCACCTCGGCGGAGGTGTTCGTCGACGGGGTGATGACGCAGGTCGGAGGTGAGATAGGCGTCGACGCCCGCGCGGATGGCGGCGTCGAGGTAGGAGTCGCCCGCACCGCCGCAGACGGCCACCCGCTTGATCGTGCGGTCGGAGTCGCCCGCGGCCCGCACACCCCAGACGGTGCGCGGTAGACCGTTGCCCACGCGGGCGGTGAACTCGCGCAGTGTCTCGGGTTCAGCGAGTTCGCCGATGCGGCCGATGCCGAGGGACGACGGCAGGGGTGCGCGTTCGGTGACGTGGTAGGCCGGTTCCTCGTAGGGGTGGGCCGCGCGCAGGGCCGCGAGGACAGCGGTGCGCGCGGACGGCGCCGCGACGACCTCGATCGCGTCCTCGGTGACGGTCTCGACGGTTCCGACCGCACCGATGGCCGGGTTCGCGCCGTCGACCGGCAGGAACTGACCCGTGCCGGAGGTGTACCAGGCCGCCTCGCGGTAGTCGCCGATCGCTCCTGCGCCTGCCGCGAACAGCGCCGACATCAAGGCGGCCGTGTGGGTCTGCGGCACCTGGATGACCCACTTGTCCATCGGGGCAACCGGTTTGGGGTCGAGCGGGCCCGTGACGGTGAGGCCGACAGCGGCGGCGAGCGCGTCGGAGACGCCGGGGTCCGCGGAATCTGCGTTGGTGTGCGCGGAGAACAGTGCGCAGTCGGAGCGGATCAACCGATGCAGCAGGGCGCCTTTGGGCGTATTCGCCGCCACGGTGTCGACGCCGCGCAGCAGCAGGGGGTGATGCACGACCAAAGCCTGTGCGCCCCAAGCGATCGCCTCGTCCACGACGGCTGCGGTGGCGTCTACGGCGAACAGCACCTTCGAAACCTGTTGCGCCGGATCACCACACACCAGGCCGACCGAATCCCACGATTCGGCCAGTTTCGGTGGGTACGCCGCGTCGAGCACCCCGATCAGTTCGGCCAGGTCGGTCACCGCCGCCTCCTTCGCTCCGCTGAGACCTGCGCCGTCGTGGGCAGGTTCGACATTCGTTCGCCCTGATCGCACAAGGCCCCCGTGAGGAATCGGTATCACCACAGCGCGGCCCGCAACCCGTCGATCAGCTGATCCACCTCGTCGCGGCCGCGCACGGCGACGCGCAAATAGTCGGGGCCGAGACCCGGGAAGGTGTCGGCGCGGCGGACGGCGATGCCTCGGTCGGCGAGATGCTTGCGGACCAGGGCGCCGTCCGTGACGCGCAGGAGCAGGAACGGGCCGGTGGCCGGGGTGTGCACGTCGATGCCGAGCGCGGTGAGACGGTCGATCATGGCGTCGCGGTCGGCGGCGATGCGCTGGGCGAGGTGGTGGGATTCGGCGACGGCGGCGGGTTCGGCGGTGGCGCGGATCGCCTCGAGCTGCAGGGTGCCAAGCGGCCAGTGGGGGCGGCCCTCGGTCAGCCGGGCCAGCACCTCGGGAGCACCGAGTACGTAGCCGCAGCGCAGACCGGCCAGCGCCCACGTCTTGGTGAGACTGCGCAGCACCAGGACGTCCGGTGCACTCAGCCCGGCCAGCGACTCGAGTTCACCACTGATGCCCTTCGGACGTACCGCACCGGGGACTGCGTCGGCATCCGGACTCAGGGGCGCAGCGCCACCGGCCACTACACGCTGCGTCGCGGCGCTACCGACCTCGGGTCGTGCAGTCGACGAACCCGCCGACGCTCGGAGGTAGGCGACCGCGTCGGCGAAGGCTTCGTCTACGGCGACGAGGCGGCCCGGGCGGCGTAACGCCTGGATGGTTTCGGCGGGGTGCAGGATCGAGGTGGGGTTGGTTGGGTTGCCCAGGACGACCAGGTCGGCTTCTTCCGGTACCTGGGCGGGGTCGAGGGTGTACGGGCGTTCGAGGACGACGCGGGTCACCGGAACGCCTGCCTCACGCAAGGCCAGTTCCGGCTCGGTGAAGGACGGGTGGATGACGGCGGCGAGGCGGGGGCGCAGGCGGGGCAGCATCGCGAAGCCTTCGGCGGCGCCTGCCAGCAGCAGGACTTCGTCGGGGGTGCGGCCGTGGCGGGCGGCGACGGCCGTGCGGGCGGCGAGTTCCTCGCCTGCGTCGGGGTAGCGGCCGAGGTCGGTGAGGCGGGCGGCGAGCCGGTCGCGTAGCCAGGCCGGTGGGGCGGTGCCCTGGACGTTCACCGCGAAATCGAGCATGCCCGGGCGCGCTTCCACGTCGCCGTGGTGGCGCAGCATCGCGGGGTCGACCGAGTCCTCGAACACAACTGAACACCCTACGTGGCGGTGCCGCGGCCCTACCGGCGACAATGGGAGCCGTGGGAGAGCTGCACGTGACCTTCGTCTGCACAGGGAACATCTGCCGGTCGCCGATGGCGGCGAAGATGTTCGAAGCGCATCTGTACCGTGCCGGTCTGGCGAACCGGGTGCGGGTGAGCAGCGCGGGCACCGGATCGTGGCACGTCGGCGACCCCGCCGATCCGCGCACCGCCGCGACCCTGCGCCACGCCGGGTACGCCGCCGAACACATCGCCGCCACCTTCGGCGACGAACATCGCGACGCCGACCTGATCGTGGTGCTCGACACCAGCCACGACCGGGAACTCGCCCACCGAGGCGTCCCCACCGAACAGCGCAGGCTGCTGCGCAGCTTCGACCCCGCCGCCGACGGAGTCGACGTGCCCGACCCGTATTACGGCGACCAGACCGACTTCGACCTGGTCCGCGACCAGATCGAGGCAGCCGTCCCCGGCCTGCTCGACTGGGTGCGGGCCGAACTCGAGGCCCGCGACCCGGCCGCCGCGCGACGCTGATGCGCAAACTCACCTTTCTGCTGCGGCCGAGCTGGCTGATTCTGGCGCTCGTCGTCGTCGCGTTCGCCTACCTGTGTTTCACGATCCTCGCGCCTTGGCAGCTGAACAAGAACAGCAGCACCGAGCACCGAAATCAGTTGATCGCCGACTCGGTGCAGGCCGAACCGGTGGCTGTTACCGACATCCTCGCCGGTGATCCCGGTACCCATACCGAGTGGCGGAAGGTTATCGCCACCGGGACCTTCCTGCCGGATTCGACGGTGCTCGTCCGGTTGCGCCACCTGGACGGTGCACCGGGGTACGCGGTTCTCGCCGCGTTTCGGCTCGATGATGGTCGTACAGTGCTCGTCGACCGCGGTCTGGTCGCGGCTGTCGACGGGACGCGGCCGCCTGCGATTGCCGAACCGCCGGGTGGGGCTCAGCGCATCGAAGCGCGGGTCCGTGCGTCCGAAGGGGTCGTCCCGGACAAAGTGCCGAGCACGCAGGACGGGTTCCGGCAGGTGTATACCGTCGACACCACTCAGGAATCCACTGTTCTCGGTATCCCGCTGACGGCTATCCCTACCGGGACCGATAAGGGTGGTTATCTTCAGCTTGCCGAGGGGCAGCCGGGGGCGTTCACGCCTGTTCCCCTTCCTCAGCTGGATGCGGGGCCGTATCTGTCCTACGGCCTTCAATGGCTGGCCTTCGGTGTGATGGCTCCGCTCGGGCTGGGGTATTTCGTGTTCGCCGAAATGCGGGCTCGGCGGCGGGAGCGTGGAGAAGTCGGGTCCGAGGTGTCCGATCAGCCTGCTTCGACTTCTCAGGAGAGCACTACGGAAGCGCGTCTGGCCGATCGGTACGGCCGCACTCGCTGACGCTCACCTGCGCAGCAGTGCCAGCGCGGCGCTGACTGCTACGGCTCCGATCTGTACTGCTTCCGACATTCGGACGGCTCTGCGGAGATCTTCGGTTTCGGGGGCGCGTCCGGTTCCCAGTGTCGGGCGTAGTTCTGCTCCGTAGCGGTATTGGGTGCGGCCTCCGAGTCGGACTCCGAGAGCGCCTGCCATCGATGCCTCGACGACTCCGGCGTTGGGGCTGGGGTGTTTGCGCGCGTCCTGCCGCCAGGCCTGCCAGGCCTCCCCGGGGCTGCCGCCGACGAGGGGAGCCAGCACCACTGTGAGCAGTCCGGTCAGTCGGGCGGGGACGAGATTCGCGATGTCGTCGGTGCGGGCGGCTGCCCAGCCGAAGCGTAGGTAGCGGTCGTTGCGGTAGCCGATCATCGCGTCGAGCGTGTTCACCGCTCGATATCCGAGCAGCCCGGGAACTCCGGCCACGGCACCCCACAGCAGCGGTGCGACGGTGGCGTCGGAGGTGTTCTCGGCGATGGATTCCAGTGCGGCGCGGGCCAATCCGTCGGCGTCGAGGACCGAGGGGTCGCGTCCGCACAGCGAGGGCAGCAGTTCGCGGGCGGCGTCGATATCGCCGGCGTCGAGCCGGTCGGCCATGTCGTGGCCGGCCTGGGCCAGGCTGCGGCCACCTAGAACGGTCCAGGTGGCGAGGGTTGTCGCGAGCAGGCCGCCGCGCGCGGCTACCGCACCGAACGCGAGGACCGAGCCGACCGCAACGGTCTCGTGCAGGATTCCGGAGCGGTGGGTGTCGGCGTAGGTTCGCTGCTCCAATGCCGCTGCCGCCGTACCGAATCCGGCTACCGGATGCCAGCGGCGCGGGTCGGCGAATGCCCGGTCGAGTGCGAAACCGAGCAGCAGTCCCGCGGCGGTCGAAATCCCCTTGTGCACCGGGCGAGGTTAACCGGTGGGGCAGCGATGTCACACCGGATGCGTCTGCTTCGTCGTCTACATGACAGCATCCTGGGCGACCGCCCACTCTCGACCGAACGGCTGGCACGATGACCGACACCGCGAACCTCGACCGCGCGGAACTGGCGCGACGCTTCGAGGAGCACCGCGCCTACCTGCGCAGGCTCGCCTACAGCACCCTCGGCAGCCTGGCCGACGCCGAAGACGTGGTGCAGGAGGCGTGGCTGCGGCTGCAGCGGCAGCACGAGGCGGGCAAGGCGGACGAGATCGACAATCTGCGTGCCTGGCTCACCACCGTGACGGGCAGGCTCGCCCTCGACCAGCTCGGGTCCGCGCGGGCCCGGCGCGAACAGTACGTCGGCGAGTGGTTGCCGGAACCGGAGGTCAGCACCATGGACGATCCAGCCGACCGCATCTCCCAGGACGAACGGGTCACCACCGCACTGCTGGTCGTGCTCGAATCGCTCTCACCCGCCGAACGCACGGCCTTCGTACTCCAGGACGTGTTCGGGATGTCGGGCCCGGAGGTCGCCGAGGTGGTCGGGCGCACCCCGGCCGCGGTGCGTCAGCTGGCCTCGCGTGCGCGCAAGCACGTGGAGAGCGGCACGCCGCGATTCCCGGCGTCGCCCGCCGAACAGGAGAAGGTGGTTTCGGCGTTCGCCCTGGCCTGGCGCTCGGGTGACCTCAGTTCGCTGCTCGGCGTGCTGGACGAGAAGGTGGTGCTCACCGCCGACGGTGGCGGCAAGGTGCCCGCGATCCGCCAGCCCGTGCGCGGCGCCGAGCTCATCGCCAAGATGCTGCTCGGCTGGTACCACGCGCCGTCGGCGACGGATGCCTGGGGCCGTGCGGTGCTGGTCAACGGCGCACCGGGGCTGGTGGTGTTCGACGGCAACCACATCGGTGTCTTCTCGTTCGTCGTCGACGACGGCCGCATCGTCGCCATCAATGTGGTCCGCAACCCCGACAAGCTGCGCGACCTGCCGACCGCGGGCGCACCCGACTGGTACATGGGTCGCGCCGAGGACTAGGCGCACACCTGCGCGACGTCACCTGCGAAGTCGTCGCTCCACTTCGCTGAGCGGATGGCTTGCACACACAGGGCTTTCCGGTCGCCGGGCCGTCACCTTTCCCGGCTACCGGGAAGATCCCTGTGGTACTTCCGGCCCGTCCGGTTCAGTAGTGGAAGGTGTCGCACGGAGTGGCCGGTCGGGCAGTGTAGGGAGTCGATGGTGGGTTCGGAACGAATCGTGGTGGTGACCGGCGCCAGTCGCGGCGCGGGCAAAGGCATCGCGCTCGCGCTGGGGGAAACCGGGGCAACGGTCTATGTCACCGGGCGAACGCGGAACGAAGGCGATTCCCCACTGCCGGGCACAGTGTTCGCGACCGCCGAGGAGATCACCCGCCGCGGCGGCCACGGCGTGCCCGTAGTGCTCGACCATTCCGACGATGCCCAGGTCGAGTCCTTCTTCGCGGGTCTTCGCGACGAGCACGGACGGCTCGACATCCTGGTCAACAACGCTCTCGCGGTACCCGACGGCCTGACCGAGAAGGGGCCGTTCTGGGAAAAGCCGCTGACCTTGCTCGACCTGCTGGATGTAGGTATGCGCTCGAGCTACGTCGCCACCTACTACGCCGCACCGCTGCTGGTGGCCAATGGCGCGGGGTTGGTCGTGAACACGTCGTCGTTCGGCGGCACCTGCTACATGCACGGGCCCGCATACGGTGCGGGCAAGGCGGCGGTGGACAAGATGGCGCACGATATGGCCGTCGACTTCCGTCCGTGGAACGTGGCGGTCGTCTCGATCTGGATGGGTCTGCTCGCGACCGAGCGCACGCTCGCCGCGTTCGCCGCGAATCCAGGCGCCTACGACGGTCTTGCCGCGACAGCCGAATCGCCGGAATTCACCGGTCGTGTCATCGATGCCCTCGCGCGTGATCCGGAGTTGATGAACCGCACCGGCCGGGTGCTCATCGGCGCCGAGATCGCGCAGGAACTCGGCGTCGAGGACACCCGGGGCCAGCAGCCGCCTTCGCACCGGCCATTCCTCGGTAACCCTCCGGTGTTCTCCGACGCGGTCGTCGACTGATCTCGCAAACCCGACCATTCGCTCATCACCTCCACCCCGGGCAGGCAACCGATGGATCTCGCACGACGCATCGACACCCTCGAACAGATCGAAGCGATCAAACAACTCAAGCACCGGTACTGGCGAGCCTGTGACAACAAGGACCCGAAGACGATGCGGGACTGCTTTATCCGGTCCGGCGCCGACCTGGACTACGGCCGAATCGGCACCTTCCACGACGCAGGGCCGCTGGTCGAAATCTTCACCCGCATCGCGTTGCACAAGGTCGACGGCAAACACGTCGTCCTCGACATGCATCACGGCATCCACCCCGACATCACCGTCACCGGGGAACGCACCGCGACAGGCCGGTGGACCCTGCGATTCCGCCAGGTCAATCTGATCGACAACACCGAGTTCGTCTCGACGGGCGACTACGACGACGACTACGTGATCGAGGACGGCCGCTGGAAGATGTCACGCAGTCATTTCACGGAGCGCTGGTCGATCACCCGCCCGCTCCTGGCGGACTCCGTCATCGCCGAGGGAACCTTCGCGGAGGCCTAGACCCCGAGCGAATACCCGTGCGCGGCGGCCACTTCCGCCGACAGCAACTTCCCGTCGACCGCGGTGAGCCCGGCCGACAACCCGGGATCAGCGGTGCACGCCCCACGCCAGCCGTTGTCGGCGATGGCCAGCGCGTAGGGCAGGGTGGCGTTCGTGAGCGCGACGGTGGAGGTGTGCGGGACAGCGCCGGGCATGTTCGCGACACAGTAGAAGAGCGAATTCTCCACGGGGAAGGTGGGATTCGCGTGCGTCGTCGGGCGGGTCGACTCGAAGCAACCGCCCTGGTCGACGGCGATGTCGACGAGTACCGAACCCGGACGCATCCGCGCGACCAGCTCGTCGGACACCAGCTTCGGCGCCTTGGCCCCTGGCACTAGCACCGACCCGATCACCAGATCGGCGGCGAGCACGGCCTTTTCGATCTCGAGGGCGTGCGAAGCCAGGGTGCCGACCCGCCCGGCGAACCGGGCGTCGAGTTCACGCAACCGGGCCAGATTCGTATCGAGCACGCTCACCCGCGCACCCATCCCCACCGCGACGCTCGCCGCGTTGGTGCCCGCCACGCCACCGCCGAGCACCACTACGTCGGCGGGCCGAACCCCGGGCACGCCGCCGAGCAGCACGCCTTCCCCACCCATCGGCGCCATCAGGTGATAGGCACCGACCTGGGCGCTGAGCTTGCCCGCCACCTCGCTCATCGGCGCGAGCAGCGGCAACGAACCGTCGGCCGCCCGGACCGTCTCGTAGGCGATGGCGGTGATCCCCGACGACAGGATCGCGTCGGTACAGTCCTTCGACGCGGCCAGATGCAGATACGTGAACAGCACCTGCTCGCGCCGCATCAGCGAATACTCCTGCGCGATGGGTTCTTTCACCTTCAACACCAGGTCGGCTTCGGCCCACACCTGGTCGGCGTCGACCGCGATCCGCGCACCGGCGGCCCGGTAGTCGTCGTCGGCGAAGCCCGAGCCGACGCCCGCACCCGCCTGCACGAGCACCTCGTGCCCGTGGGCGGCGAGCTCCGCGGCGCCGGCCGGAGTCAGTGCGACCCGGAATTCTTGCGGTTTGACCTCGGCCGGAACACCGGAAGTTACGCCCGTTGCCGTCATTCACCCAGACTAGATCCTGTTTCGACGGGCCGCAGTCGAATCCGAGGCGTGTCCGGATCCCTACCCGGCAGGCGCCGCGACCACCGGGCTCGACGTGGTCTCCGACGCGCCGGCCGTCGCGGATGTCGACGGCGGCTGTTCAGTCGTGGTCGCCGGTGGCGGCGTCGTGGTGACGGGTGCGGCGGTCGTGGTCGGCAGGTCGGTCTGCCCGCATTCGTTGCCGTGTCCGCACTGGTCGGTTCCGCAGAACCGCTCGCCCGGCGGGCACCCCGGCCCTGTCTCGCCACACTCGCCCGGCCCGCAGCTGTCGGTACCGCATTCCGGACCGGGCACACAGGTGTGCCCGGGCGGGATCTCGGCCTGCGCGGGCGGCGCTGCCGCTGGTTGCCCGGGCGCTTGCGGCGCCGGGGCGGCAGGACCACCGGCATCCTGGCCCGGTACGCCCGGGTCGGTCGCGGCAGCGGGTGCGCTCGTCGATGTCGCCGGCGTACTCGTCGGTGCCGACGTCGTCGCGGTCAGCGACGTGCTCGGTACCGGGGTCCCGTCGGCGCCGCCGCCTTCCGAGGAGCATCCACTCACCACGAGCACCGGGACGACGAGCGCCAACAGCAGGCGCGACATCGCACGCAACCGGATACCCGTCCATCTGTGCAGCAACACTGCGTTCTCCTCCGGACGAAGTCCCACGACTGTCGCGGCGACTCGAATTCTTATGGTCGCTAACGGTTTTCGCGTTACAGCGGGGAATCGAGCGTCAACGCGCCGACCCCGGGCCACAGCGCCCGAGAGTCGGTGCCGCGCTGCCCGCCGCGCCCGGTGCCGACGCGCAGCGCGATAATTGCCGCATGATCATCAAGGTGAGCGGGTTCGCGCCCGAGATCGACGAATCAGCATGGATCGCGCCGAACGCGACCGTGATCGGACGGGTGCGCCTGGGCGCCGAGGTCGGCGTCTGGTATTCGGCGGTACTGCGCGGGGACCTCGAACAGATCACCGTCGGCGCCCGCACCAACATCCAGGACGGGTGCGTGCTGCACGCCGATCCCGGCTTCCCGCTCACCGTCGGTTCCGGTGTGTCGGTGGGGCACAACGCGATTCTGCACGGGTGCACCATCGGCGACGACGTGCTCGTCGGCATGGGCGCCACCGTGCTCAACGGCGCGGTGATCGGGGCGGGCACCCTGATCGCGGCCAACGCGCTCATCCCCGAGGGCGCCCAGATTCCGCCCGGGTCGCTGGTCGCCGGGGTGCCGGGCAAGGTGCGTCGCGAGCTCACCGAGGCACAGCAGGACGGCATCAAGCTCAACGCCGCTGTGTACCTACACAATCTCGCCACACATCGGGACGCCGAAGTGTTGTGACGCATCACACTGAGCAAATGACCAGTAGGGAAACCTGATAACATTTGCCCTGCGTATCGCGACCGGTCCACCGAGTCTTCAGGGCCGGCACCGGTACGCGGGGCAGGAGGTATCACGGTGGCATACGCGCAGGTAGGTGTGCACCGATCCGGGGGCAGGCTCAGCGTGGCCGATATCGCGGCACAACCAGGCGGTATCGAGGCACTTCAGTGCCGTGTTCACGAATTACGTTCCCGGGGTGTGCATTTCGCGGCGAACGCGATCGAGCAAGAGATGGTCGCGCTGGATCTCCCACCACGGGGATAATGGGCTGATGCCCACTGTCTCGACCATCCTCGCGCGGATCCTGGAAAAACCCGTCACCGACGGGGAGAAACTGCTCGACAGCGCGCTGTCGGCGTTTCTGGATTTCGGGATCAAACGGACAAGCATGGGCGAGATAGCGCGCCGCGCCGGCATCAGCCCGGCCACCCTGTACCGACGCTTCGAGTCCAAGAACGACCTGGTCGAAGCGGTGGGCGTGCGTGAGGCGCAGCGCTATGTCGGCGAGATCGATGAGCGGGTCCGCGCGGTCACCGAACCCGAAGACCGACTGGTCGAGATCTTCGTCGCCTTCGTCACGACCATCGCGGGCAACGAACTGCTGCGGCGGTTGCTCGGCACCGAGCCGGAGATGATCCTGCCCAAACTCACCACCGACGCCGGTCCCATCCTGGCGGTCGGGCGCGAATACCTCGCCGACAAGCTGCGTGAGGTGCAGGCGGGCTCCCCCGACTTCGACCCCGACCTGGTCGCCGAGATCATGGCTCGCCTCGCCTTGTCGCTGGCACTGACACCCGACGGGCTGATCCCGCTGGACGACGCCGAAGCCGGACGTGAATTCGCCCGCCGCACCTTGCTGCCGATGGTCGGCATCCGTCCCACCTACTGAGCGGGCACCCCGAACGCCTCGGCGACTGCTTCGTCGACGGCGGCATCGGATACCGGCACACCGTCCTCCATGAGCTCGCGCACGCGACGCACGATCTCGACGGCGGCCGGGCTGCCAGGATCGGGCAAGGGCAGCCGGGCGACGTACTGGGTGATCCAGCGTCGCCTGCCCGAATACAGACGATTGCCGCAGACCGCGTCGTAGAACCGCAGGCCCAGCGCCGAATTCGCCACGCCCATCAGGAGATACGCCAAGTCGGTCGCGGACTTGCCTGCGTCGAGGTCGGTGAGCGAGATCCAGTAGCAGTCGCCGTTCACCACGGCACCGGAACGATCGAGGGCGAAGCGGGGCCGTTCGCTGATATCGGGGAAGACGAGTTTCGGCGCGCCCCACAGGTGTGGTCGTTGCGGTACCCAGATCTCGTACCACTTGCGGCCGCCGTCGAGAACATAGCGTCGACCGGACAGCGCCTCCTCATGGGTGCGCAGATACTCTGCTGCGCAGGGAAATTCGGCCAGATCGACCGGGGTGCGCCGTGTTTGCCGCAGGTCGTAGGGGTAAAGCACTCTGGTGCCACGATCCTTCTTGATCTGCCACCGTTCGAGGTCGTGGTGAGTGATCAAGGGCTGCAGCAGTTCTCGTTCGGGCGTCGGGTCGAGGTCGTCCCAGTGGTCGGAGATGAACACCCGATCGGCGGTCGTCTTGATACCCACCCGGATTCGCGCCGTCTCGCCGAAGGTGTGCCAGGTTCGGTCGGCGATCTTGTCGAGCCAACGGTCGACGGCCGGGCGCGACATCCGCCAGACCGTCTCCCCGTGCGGACGTTCGTGATCACTGATCACCTGGCCGGCCGACGGCCCGTTCGCCGCTTCCCGCCCCTGCGATGCCAACGTCCCCACTTCAACCGCGAATACGCGTCCCCCAGCACCGACCAGGCAGTCGGTCTCCCCGGCTAGCGCGTCGAACAGCTCTGTACCGCAGCCTGTTTCGTCGCCAGTCCGCTCATAGACGGAGACGTACCGGCAACCGGCCGAGCTCTCGGCAACGTTCGCCGGATCGCTTCGCTTCGCGAATCCGCCGGCGGACAGGGAATCTCTGGGCACGATCGCGGGCGCCGCAGCACCGCCCGCCGCAGCACCGCCCGCCGCAGTGCCGGACGCCGCAGCACCGCCTGCCGCAGTGCCCCCCGTCGCAGTGCTGGACGCCGAGGTGGAAGCTGCGGCATATGCGCGCGTTCCGCGGTTCTGATGCGCGTTGTCGGCGCCTACACCGCTCGCACCGTCACCGGCTGGGATCGTGTCTTCGCCGGGAAACACGCGGGCATGCGCGACGCTCGCGGCTGATCTGGTGGCGATGGTGATCGCGGGGAGGACGGCAGCGGAGAAGAGTTTGGTGTCGCCGAGGTCGTAGAGCTCGACCGGGGTCAGGTCGGCGGTCAGGATGCGGCGCAGATTGGCACCCGCTCGGGTGGTGAGAAACCTGTTGGCACAGAGCAATCCGAGCACGCCACCCGGCGCGAGGAGACGCGGCGCCAAGGCAACGAAGGGGTGCGTGAGATCGATACGCCCACGGAGCCCGAATTTTCGGCTGAGCAGTTGCGCGGTGGCCCCGCCGAGCTGCTGCGTGCGCACATACGGCGGGTTGCTGATGATCAGATCGAAGGAGCCCTTCGCCAGACGCGGCGCCTTCGCCAGGAAATCCCCTGCCCGGCAGTGGATCTCGACCCCCTCGGCCGCGGCCCGCGCCACCGTTTCACCGACGGCGGCACGGTCCAGGTCGTACCCGGTGAGCCGGACCGCGACACCCGGTGCGCACGACACCATCTCCCGATGCACCGCGAGCAGCAGCTCCCCGTCCCCACAGGCCGGGTCGAGCACCCGCAACTCGGCGCCGCACGGGGCGTACAGCAGCGCCCGGCGCGCCAGAAACCGCGCCAGCTCCGGCGGGGTGTAGTGCCTGCCGTGCCGTTTGCGCTCCTGCGCATCGCGGGACTGCAACGCCATGAGTCCGATTGTGCCCCGCCACGCCCCGATTGCGCGTCAGGCGCGGGCTGCCATCGCCCCCGGCCACAGTCGGCCGCCCCGAACCGGCGCAGCGTCGACGCCTCCTCACCGCGTTGCGGGGAACCTGCGTGGGTTGCCACCGGCGTGAACCGCACTCGGCCCGACTGCGCGTCATCGATGGCTCTTCGTGCATGGTGTGACCCGGCCGCGCCCGTGGGAATCGGGTCAGGACCGGGGCGGCGACTCGCGGTAGGGTCGGCTCGCTATGTTGAAATTCCGCACCGCCGCGATCGCTGCGGCGGCTCTCGTTTTATTGCCCGTACCGGCGCAGGCGGATCCCGCCGAATACGCGCCGACCATGATCATCCTCGACGCCTCGGGCTCGATGGAACGCCCGGATCGCGGCGGGACCATGATGGACGCGGCCAAACAGGCGGTGCGTAGCTTCGTGGATTCGGCGCCCGCACAGGCCTCGGTCGGCCTCACCACCTACGGCACCGGCACCGGCAACACCGAGGCGGAGAAGACTCAGGGCTGTCGCGATGTGCAGGTGCTGCACCAGCCGAACACCCTGGACAAGGCCGCGCTCACCACCGCCGTCGACGGCATCCAGGCGCGCGGTTGGACGCCGATGGGCACCGCGCTGCGCCAGGCCGCCGACGCGCTGCCCGATTCGGGGCCGCGCTCCATCGTGCTGGTCTCCGACGGTGACGACACGTGCGCACCGCCCGACCCGTGCGAAGTCGCCGCCGAACTGAAGCGCGCGGGCGTCGATCTCGTCGTGCACGCGATCGGTTTCGCCGTCGACGACAAGGCCCGCGCTCAGCTCACCTGCATGGCTCAGGCGACCAGCGGCACGTACACCGACGCCGCCGACGGCGCCGCCCTCGAACGCGTCCTGCCTCGCGTGAGTTCCACCGCCCTGCGTAGCTACCAGGCCACCGGAACACCCGTCACCGGTTCCACCGAGTACGGTTCGGCGCCGGTGGCGAAGGCGTGCCAGTACCTCGACACGATCGGTCAGCACGAGAAGCGGTACTACGCCGTCGATGTGCCCGAGGGCGCAACCGCCCACTTCACCGGCATCGTGTCGTTCCCCCGCGCGAAGGACGTCTCGACCACCGAGGACATGAACGCCCTCGAACTGCGGGTGCGCGATCGCGAGGGCACCGATTGCGGGAAGCGCGAACGCGAGCTCGAAACCCGCTCCAGCGACGGTGTCGCCCTCACCGTCGCCACCACGTTCGACGGCGCCGCCGAGTCGAGCGGCACCTGTAGTGGTGGCGGTCGCTACTACTTCGAGGTGAACTGGGACCTGGCCTCGGCGGGTGCGCCCGCTCGCCTGCCGATGGAGATCCTGATCGGCATCGAACCAGGCGTCACCGATCCCGGGCCTGCGGCAACCCCGACGCCCGTCACCTTCACCGACCCCGGCGGGCCGGTCCAGCCGGTGACCGGCGGTGGCTCCTTCACTGTCGCGGCGACCTTGCCCGGCAGCGGAAAGTTCGGTGACACACTGCAATCCGGTGAGTTCGTCTTCTACCGGGTCCGCCTGGACTGGGGGCAGGGGCTGGCCTATCGCGTGCAGTTCGCCGAGACCGGCGGCGCGAACAACACCTCGGCGGCGAATGTGGAGACCGTGCTGTACTCGCCGCTCGGCCGTGAGATCGCCACCGACACCAACGCCTACACCGGCAGATCCAGTGCCGAGCTGTCGGTGGAGTCGGTTCCGGTCCGCTACGCCAATCGCGAGCAGTCCGACTCCGCGGTGAAACAGCAGGCGATCGCGGGCTGGCACTATCTCGCGGTGAAGGTCGGCCAGCCCTCGGGCGCGGATGCGATGCCGCCGACGCCGGTGCAACTCGACGTCAGCGTCTCGGGCACTGCCGAACCCGGCCCGGCCTATCGCGGCGGCGGTGACGTGCTCGGCGAGCAGAGCCACGACCAGCCGGTGACAGTGGACGGATCAACGGCCACCACCCGCCCGTGGCCTCGGTACGCCCTGGTGGGCGCGGGCATTGCGTTGCTCCTCGGTATCGGCGTCGTCGTGGTCGTGGTCGTGCGCCGCCGAGCCTGATCCCTCCCGGATCCCATCTCGCGCCCCCGCCGCGCCGGGTCGGCGGCCATGACCGTCGGCCGCCGACGGACTCGCCTATCAGAACCCGCCCCCGCCCGAATCCTCGTGATGGCGCGGGCGGGTTCCGCGTTTCCGCCCCGACTGCTAAATTGGTCTCAAAATGAGACTAGTTCTCACGACCTACCGAGGGAGCCGCGCGATGGCGCCGACCGATCACCCCGATTTCGCCGCTCTACGGCGCCTGGCCGACGAACGCTGGACCTGCCGCCAGTTCAAACCCGATCAGGTCGACCGCGCCACGATCGAACAACTCCTCGCCCTCGGACAGCGCACCCCGTCGTGGTGCAACACCCAGCCCTGGCAGATCGTCGTGACCGCGGGCGACGGCACCGACCGCTTCCGCAAGGAACTGCTGGCCCAAATCCAGACCGCCGCCAACACACCGGATTTCGAATTCCCGGCCGCCTACGAAGGCGTCTACCGTGAGCGGCGCCGCGCCTGCGGTTTCCAGCTCTACGACAGCGTCGGCATCGTCAAGGGCGACCACGAGAAGACCATGCGCCAGATGGTCCGCAATTTCGAACTCTTCGACGCACCGCACGTCGCGATCGTCACCTCCGAGGCCGACCTCGGCGTGTACGGCGCCATCGACTGCGGGCTGTGGCTGGAGAACTTCCTGCTCGGCGCCCAGGCGCTCGGCCTCGGCGCCGCGCCGCAGGCGGCCCTCGCCTCCTACTCCCCTTTCATCCACGAGTACTTCGACATCCCCGACACCCGCAAGGTCGTCTTCGGCGTCTCCTTCGGCTACCCCGACGTCGACCACCCGATCAACGGCTTCCGCACCGCCCGAGCACCCCTCGACGACCAGGTCACCTGGCACACCTCCTGAATTCGAGATCACCACGCTCCGGTGGCGGCATCGCGCGAGAGGCAACGCCACCAGCGCGTGGTGATCGGTCGACCAGTCAAGCGACGCCGGTGATGCCGGGGCCCGCCTGCGGATCGATATCGCGGGCGGTGACCTCGGCGTGGCACGCGTCGCAGGTGAGGTGGACGTGGGCTTCGCCGGTGCAGTCGTGGTGGCGGTATTCGACCGGTGGGCCTTCGGGGGCCATGTAGGTGTCGCCCCAGTCGCGGATGGCCATCAGGATCGGGTAGATGGCGTGGCCTTTTTCGGTGAGGCGGTATTCCTCGTAGGCGCCGTCGTCGACGGGGCGTTTGACGAGGATCTCGTGCTCGACGAGGCGATCGAGTCGGTCGTGCAGGCGGCTGCGGGAGATGCCGAGCGCGCTCTGGAAGGCATTGAACCGGCGGACACCCGCGAAGCAGTACTTCAGGATCAGCAGGGTCCAGCGGTCACCGAGGATCACCAGGGGCCGCGTGATGGAACACGGGGCATCGGCAAGCTCCTCATAACGCACCCTGCCATTATGCGCCGCGGCGCTGCGCGGACAGGAAAACGGCCGCCTCGACGACGAGGCGGCCGTTTCCGGTCAGCTCACAGCGGGATGTTCTTGTGGTGACTCTTGCGGGCAGGAGCCGAGGCCAGCGCCGCGGCGAGGGTGCTGCGGGTCTTGGCCGGGTCGATCACCTCGTCGACCACGCCGATCGCGACCGCGCGTTCCACTCCGCCCGCGATCCGCTCGTGCTCGGCGGTGAGCCGCTCGTGCAGCGCCTCACGCTCCTCTTCCGGTGCGGCGGCCAGCGCCTTCTTGTGCAGGATGCCGACCGCGGCCTTGGCGCCCATCACGGCGACTTCCGAACCGGGCCAGGCGAACACGGCGGTGGCACCGAGGGCCCGCGCGTTCATGGCGATGTAGGCGCCGCCGTAGATCTTGCGGGTCACCAGGGTGACGCGCGGAACGCGAGCCTCGGCGAAGGCGTGCAGCAGCTTGGCGCCGCGGCGCACCACACCCTCGAGTTCCTGACCGACACCCGGGAGGTAACCGGGAACGTCGGTGACCACGATCAGCGGAATACCGAACGCATCGCACAACCGCACGAAACGCGCGGCCTTCTCGGCGCTTTCGGAGTTCAGGCAGCCACCGAGACGCAGCGGGTTGTTGGCGAGCACACCGACGGTGCGCCCACCGAGACGGCCGAGACCGGTCACCATGCTGCGCGCGTAACCGCCCTGCAGCTCCTCGAACGACGACTCGGTCGCGCCGTCGGGCGACTCCACATTGTCGAGCAGCTCGTGGATGATCGGCTTCACGTCGTAGGCGCGCTTGGCCGATTCCGGCATCATCGCCTTGAGGTCGACATCGCCGTGCGCGGCCGCGACCAGGTCGAACTCGCCCTGCTCGGCGAACATCGACACCAGCCTGCGGGCCCGGTGCAGCGCGTCGGCCTCGTCGTCGGCGGCGATATGGCAGACGCCGGACTTCTTGAAGTGTGTGGTGGGACCACCGAGGGTCTCCATGTCGACGTTCTCGCCCGTCACCGAGCGGACCACGTCGGGACCGGTGACGAACACGCGGCCCTCGGGCGCCATGATGACCACATCGGTCAGCGCGGGGCCGTAGGCGGCGCCGCCGGCGGCGAAGCCGAGCACCACCGAAATCTGGGGAACGAGCCCGGACGCACGGACCATCGCCTCGAAGACCAGCCCGACCGCGTGCAGCGCCTCGACACCCTCGGCCAGGCGTGCGCCTCCGGAGTGCCACAGGCCGACGACGGGGATGCCGGATTCGATGGCTGTGTCGATCGCGTCGACGATGTGCTTGCAACCCTCCACGCCCATCGCGCCACCCATGACGGTGGCGTCGGAGCAGTACGCGACGGTGCGAACACCGTCGACCTCGCCGATCGCGGCGAGCACACCGGAGCGGTCGCGGGGATGCAGCGGCAGGATCGTGCCGGGGTCGAAGAAGCGCTGGAGCCGGCCGAGCGGGTCACGCGGGTCGGTGACCGAATCCTGAAACGCGGGAGCAATGATGGTCATCGCGTCCACTCCTACCTTCGTTGTCGAAAATCTCTCGGCCTCCGCCGGATCACGGCGGAGGGTCGAACCATTCAGTTGGCCGACCCCCCACCGGGAAATCCGTGCGTCAGGCCCGACCGAAGGCGAGCGCGACGTTGTGCCCACCGAAGCCGAAGGAGTTGTTGATCGCGTACTCGATTTCCTGGCGACGGGCTTCCCCGTGCACCACATCGAGATCGATCTCCGGATCCTGGTTGTCCAGGTTCAGCGTCGGCGGAACGATGCCGTCCCGAATCGCGAGCACAGTGAGCACCGACTCGAGGGCGCCGACGGCACCGATCGAGTGACCGAGTGCCGACTTCGGCGCGTACACCGAAGCGTGGTTACCCACCGCCAAGTTGATCGCGTTCGCCTCGGCGGTGTCGCCGATGGGAGTCGCGGTCGCGTGGGCGTTGATGTGGGTGATGTCGCGCTTGGTCAGACCGGCGGTCTGCATCGCGCGAGTCATCGCCCTGGCCGCACCGGTGCCCTCGGGATCGGGGGCGACCAGGTGGAAACCGTCGGAGGTGATGCCCGCACCCAGCAGACGCGCGTGGATGGTCGCACCGCGAGCCTTCGCGTGCTCCTCGGTCTCGATCGTCATGAGCGCGCCTGCCTCGCCGAAGACGAAACCGTCACGATCCTTGTCGAACGGACGCGAAGCACCCTTGGGGTCGTCGTTGCGCGTGCTCATCGCCCGCATCATGGAGAACGCCGCGATCGGCACCGAGTCGATGAAGCCCTCGACGCCACCGGTGACGACCATGTCGGCGTCACCCATCACGATCATCCGCCACGCGTTGGCGATGGCCTCCGAACCCGACGAGCACGCCGAGACCGGAGTGACCACTCCCGCCCTGGCCTTCAGCTCTAGACCGACGACCGCCGACGGACCGTTCGGCATGACCATCTGAACAGCCAGCGGCGAGATCTTGCGATAGCCGCCGTTCTTCAGCTTGTCGACCGAGTCGATCAACGCGTCGCCGCCACCGAGACCGGTACCGATCGCGACACCCAGGCGGTCGTGGTCGACCTCCGGGCTGCCCGCGTTCTTCCACACCTCGCGACCGAGCACGGTCGCCAGGCGCTCGACATACGCCATACGGCGGATCTCGACCCGGCTCAGGAGGGTGTCGGGGCTGACTTTCAGGTGACCGCCGATACGCACCGGCAGGTCGTATTCCTCGATGAAGGAATCCTCGAGAACGTCGATTCCGCTCTCACCGTTGAGGAGTCCCTTCCACGTCGCATCGACATCACCCGCGATCGACGTGGTCGCCGCCATGCTGGTGACGACGACGTTGGGGAAATTCCCGTTCAAGGTGGAAGGAGTGGTCACTGGTTCAGCCTCTACTCGGCGTCGAACTTGGCCTTGAGCTCCGCGGCGGCGTCGGAGTTCTCCGCCTCGAGCTTCTGGATGTAGGAGACAGCGTCACCCACGGTCTTCAGGCTGGCGAGATCCTCGTCGGGGATCTTGACGCCGTACTTGTCCTCGGTCTGCACAGCGATCTCGACCATGGACAGCGAGTCGATGTCCAGGTCGTCGACGAAGGACTTCTCGATGGTCACCTCGGAGGGTTCGATACCCGTAACCTCTTCGATGATCTTGCCGAGTTCTTCGACGATCTGTTCCTGGGTCAGAGCGGCCACTTTGGTGGCTCCCTTCTTGTTTCTCATTTGTAGGGTCTTGAACAGCCGACGCACTTCGTCGTGCGCGACCGCCGGGGGGAAAGCTAGCCCGCGGAGGTGAGTCCGGCCAACGCGGGGAGGTCTTCGGGAGTCTTGAGGGCGAGGTTGGGGGTGCCCTTCAGTTCCCGCTTGGCGATGCCGACCAGGGTGCCCGCCGGTGGCAGTTCGGCCACCGCCGAGACGCCCGCCGCACGGACGGTCTCGGTGCACAGGTCCCAGCGCACGGGTCGGGTGACCTGCGCGGCGAGCTTGTCGATCGCGTCGGCGCCCGAGGTGACCGGTTGTCCGTCGAAGTTCGACAGCAGGGTCCGGATCGGGTCGCTCGGCGAGATCTGGGCGATGGCATCGGCGACAGCTGCCTGTGCCGGGGCCATGAAAGCGGTGTGGAACGCACCGGCGACGGGCAATGCGCGGACCCGTGCCTTCTCCGGCGGGTTCGCGGCGAGCTCCGCCAGAGCTTCCAGGCGGCCCGCCGCGACGATCTGGCCGACCGCGTTGCGGTTGGCCGGGACGAGATCGAGTTCGGCGAGCCGTGCGAGCACGGTGGCTTCGTCGCCACCGAGCACCGCGGACATGCCGGTCGGTTCCTGCGCACACGCCTTGGCCATCTCCCGGCCGCGGATGGCGGCCAGGCCGACGGCCTCGTCCGGGGTGATGACGCCCGCGACAGCGGCCGCGGCGAATTCGCCGACCGAATGCCCGGCGACGATCGTATCCGCAGGAAGGGTTTCGGGGGCGATTTCGGCGAAGGCCAGCAGTGCGGCCGCGACCACGAGCGGCTGCGTCACCGAGGTGTCGACGATCTCCTCCGCCGTCGCGGTGGTGCCGAGACGGACCAGGTCGAGGCCGGCGGCCTTCGACCACAGCTCGAGGCGATCAGCCGCACCGGGGAGTGCGAGCCAGGGCGTGAGCATGCCGGGTGTCTGGGACCCCTGTCCAGGGGTGAACAACGCGATCACCCCCTAAGAAAACACTGTGACCCCCGCCGCACGAGATGTCGGCGCGAATGAAGGTTTGGAACGCGTTTTGTAGGGGTCCCACAAAATCCGAGGTGGGGCGTCCGGATCGACCGATTCACGAATCCCGTTACAGGGGGTCCTGCGCCATTGGGGTTGACGGGGTTTCCGTGACAGAAGTTGATGATTCGTTATGCGTTCGTGTCAAACGGCCCACTGTGGCCGCGATCCGGAGCACATACGCGTCGCGCGGATTGAGCGGATCACGTCCGGTCACTTCGCCGATTCGCTTGAGGCGATACCGGACAGTATTTGGATGGACGTACAGCTGACGCGCGCACGTTTCTACTGCTCCGCCACAATCCAGGTAGGCGTCCAATGTGTCGGACAACGAAGATCCGGCCGACGCCAACGGGACGACAACATACTCGTTCAGCGCTTCTATCGCAGCTCTATCGCCCAGCAGGGCCCGTTCCGGTAACAACTCCGAGGCGTGAACGGGCCTTGGCGCGCCCCGCCACCCGACAACGGCCTCCATTCCGGCCAGTGCCTCGATGGCGGAGGCGTGCGCGGCGCCGAGGGTGCGCATGGTCGGGCCGATCACCACCGGACCGTCGGAGAACACCTCGGCGAGCAGATCCGACAGGAACGGCGAACCGATCCCCGCGTCGCCCAGGTGCCCGCTGACCACCATCACCAGCCGCGCGCCCTGCACCACCGCGAGCGCGGCGCGACCGTGCCTCGTCGCGATGGTGTGCACCGCACCGACCGTCGACACACCCTGGTCCTGCGGCGGGGTGCCGACGAGCACCGTTGCCGGTGCGGTGGCGTCCCAGTTCAACGTGGCGGCCCGGGAGAGCATGTCCGGGCCCGTGTCCCCGCGGACCACCGCGTCGACCACCAGCGCCTCGAGGCGGGTGTCCCAGGCGCCGCGCGATTCGGCCGCGCTGGCGTACACCGAGGCGGCCGCGAAACCGAGCTCACGCCCGTATCGCAGCACCGCCTCGGTGAGCGCGACCAGCTGGCGGTCGTTGCGGGCCAGGGCGGGCAGCCACTGTTCGAAGAAGTCCATGGCCACCCGGACCATGTCCACGGTCTGGCGCAGCGTGAGCCGCCGCGCCAGATCCTGCGGAATCACCTGGAAGGCGTCCAGGCTGAAGCGGATGTCGGATTCGGGATCCTGCAACCACTCCAGGAAGTTCACCACCGCGGTCTGCACCAGCATCTGGACGCCTGCCCGCTGGGCGGCGTCCAGATCGGCGAAGAACGGCAGCCGGTCCTGCATCGCGCCGACCGCCTCGGTCGACAGCCGGCCCGAGAACTGCTTGACCCGTCGCAGCAGCGTGTCGGGCAGCGGGTCACGGGTCTGCCGGTTCGGGGACAGCGCCCCGGTCGGCAGGTAGACCTCGTGCGTGCTTGTGCCCT
This sequence comes from Nocardia sp. NPDC023733, assembly GCF_040639775.1. Taxonomy (NCBI): domain Bacteria; kingdom Bacillati; phylum Actinomycetota; class Actinomycetes; order Mycobacteriales; family Nocardiaceae; genus Nocardia; species Nocardia sp. NPDC023733. Next base: position 73,455 of record NZ_JBFAAN010000006.1, read on the forward strand.
CGGTGATCCGACGGGGCCGCGGCGGTTTGCGCTCCACAGTCCAATAGTCCGCTACGCCAGTTCCTCCGGTGCGTCCGCACTCGGCTTCGGCGCGGCGGACACATCGTCGATGCGGTATTTCGCGGCCGCTTCCACCGCCTTGGCCTTGTCGAAGGTGCCGTCCTTCACCAGGCCTTCGAGCACCGCGACGACGATCGACTCCGCGTCGACATTGAACACCCGGCGGGCGGCGGGACGGGTGTCGGAGAAGCCGAACCCGTCGGTGCCGAGGGTGATGTAGTCGCCGGGCACCCACTGCCGGATCTGATCGGGAACCGCGCGCATCCAGTCGGTGGCGGCCACCACCGGTCCACGCGCCGAGGCGAGCGCCTCGGTGACGTAGGCGACGCCGGGGTCGGCATCGGGGTGCTTGAGCGCGTGGATCTCCTTCTCGACGGCTTCCTTGCGCAACTCGCCGAACGAGGTCACCGACCACACGTCGGCCGCCACATCCCACTCCTGCGCCAGGATCTGCTGGGCGCGCAGACCGGCGGGCACGGTCACACCGGAGACCAGGATCTGGGCGCGCACCTCACCCTCCTCACCGCGCTGGTACAGATACAGGCCCTTGAGCAAGCCGGCCACATCGAGGTCGTCGGGCTCGGCCGGCTGCTGGTAGGGCTCGTTGTAGAGGGTGATGTAGTAGAAAATGTTCTCTCCGCCGAAGGTCCCGGTCTCCTGCGGATGGGTGCCCGGCAGCGTGCCCGGATCCGGGTTGCCGCCGCCGTACATGCGGCGCAGCCCGTCGCGCACGATGTGGGCGATCTCGAACGAGAACGCCGGATCGTAAGTGACCACGGCCGGGTTGGTCGAGGCGAGCAGCAGCGAATGCCCGTCGTTGTGCTGCAGGCCCTCACCGGTGAGCGTGGTGCGCCCGGCCGTCGCCCCGAGGACGAAGCCGCGGGCCAGCTGGTCGGCCGCGGCCCACAGGCCGTCGCCGGTGCGCTGGAAACCGAACATCGAATAGAAGATGTAGAGCGGGATCATCGGCTCGCCGTGCGTGGCGTACGAAGTGCCCGCCGCCGTGAACGAGGCCGTCGACCCGGCCTCGTTGATCCCCTCGTGCAGGATCTGGCCGACGTTGCTCTCCTTGTAGGCGAGCATCAGTTCCGCGTCGACGGAGGTGTAGAGCTGGCCGTTGCGGTTGTAGATCTTCAGCGACGGGAACCAGGAGTCCATGCCGAAGGTGCGCGCCTCGTCCGGGATGATCGGCACGATGCGCTTGCCGATCTCCTTGTCGCGCAACAGTTCCTTCATCAACCGGACCAGCGCCATCGTGGTCGCCACGTTCTGCTTGCCCGACCCCTTGCGCACCGAGCGGTAGGCCTCGTCGCCCGGCAGCGTCAACGGCTTTGCCGCACTTCGCCGTTCGGGCAGGTACCCGCCGAGCGCCTTGCGCCTGGCCTGCATGTACTGGATCTCCGGCGCGTCCTGGCCGGGGTGGTAGTACGGGGGCAGGTACGGGTCCTTCTCCAGTTCCGCGTCCGAGATCGGGATGCGCTGCAGATCGCGGAAGTCCTTGAGGTCCTGCAGCGTCAGCTTCTTCATCTGGTGGGTGGCGTTGCGGCCCTCGAAGTGCTTGCCGAGGGTGTAGCCCTTGATGGTCTTGGCCAGGATCACCGTCGGCTGGCCCTTGTGCGTCATCGCCGCCGCGTACGCCGCGTAGACCTTGCGGTAGTCGTGGCCGCCGCGCTTGAGGTTCCAGATCTCGTTGTCGGACATGTTCTGGACCAGCGCCTTGGTGCGCGGGTCGCGGCCGAAGAAGTGATCGCGCACGTAGGCGCCGTCATTGGCCTTGTAGGTCTGGAAATCGCCGTCGGGGGTGGTGTTCATCAGGTTCACCAGGGCGCCGTCGCGGTCGGCGCCGAGCAGCGCGTCCCATTCCCGGCCCCAGACCACCTTGATGACGTTCCAGCCCGCGCCGCGGAAGAACGACTCGAGTTCCTGGATGATCTTGCCGTTACCGCGCACCGGTCCGTCGAGACGCTGCAGGTTGCAGTTGATCACGAACGTCAGGTTGTCGAGCGCCTCGTTGGCGGCCACCTGGATCAGGCCACGCGACTCGGGTTCGTCCATCTCGCCGTCGCCGAGGAACGCCCACACGTGCTGGTCGGAGGTGTCCTTGATGCCGCGATCGTGCAGGTAGTGGTTGAACCTGGCCTGGTAGATCGCGTTCATCGGGCCAAGGCCCATCGAGACCGTCGGGAACTCCCAGAAATCGGTCATCAGGCGCGGATGCGGGTACGACGGCAGACCCTTGCCGAGGCCGCCGTGGCTGTATTCCTGCCGGAACCCGTCGAGCCGGTCGGTGCTCAGGCGGCCCTCGAGGAACGCGCGCGCGTAGATTCCGGGCGAGGCGTGCCCCTGGATATAGATGTGGTCGCCGCCGCCGGGATGATCCTTGCCACGGAAGAAGTGGTTGAAACCCACCTCGTAGAGCGCCGCCGACGAGGCATACGTCGAAATATGCCCGCCCACACCGATTCCGGGACGCTGCGCGCGATGCACCATGATCGCGGCGTTCCAGCGGATCCAGGCGCGGTAGCGACGCTCCACCTCCTCGTCGCCGGGAAACCACGGCTCGTTCTCGGTGGGGATCGTGTTGACGTAGTCGGTCGAGGTGAGCGCGGGGATCGACACGCGACGCTCACCGGCGCGTTCGAGCAGCCGCAACATGAGATAACGCGCGCGGCCCGGGCCTTCCCGGTCGAGCATCTCGTCGAAGGATTCCAGCCATTCGCTGGTTTCCTCCGGATCGATATCGGGTAGATACGATGCCACGCCTTCGCGGATCACCCGCACGCGTTCCCCGGTGGGTTTGGCACCGGGCGCGGGGTCGTTCGGCGAATCGGAAGAAGCTGCAGAGTGGATCAGGTCGGTCAAATCTGCTCCTCGTACTGGGGGCTGAACTGCTTGTCGGCGTCGCGGTCCCCGGGCTTGCCCGCTTGGTGTGCGGAGCACCCGTCTCGAAAGGTTCGGGCGACCCCCATCCTTGCCGAAAGGGTCGCCCAGGTCATCATCTCAGCAGGAAATCCACTAGATTCGCGATGGACCTACCGGTCAGTGAAGTGAGAGGGAACGGGTTCGACGATGAGGGTGCCGCACGCGCGCAGACTCGGGCTGATCTGTGCATCGGTCGCGGTGATCGCCGGTTCGGTGATCGCCGGGTGCGCCCAGCAGGTCACCGGTAACCCGACCACCGATCCCGCCGAAGTCGCCGCCTACAAGACCGCGGCGGCCGCGTCGTCCTCGGCGGCCGCGTCCTCACGCGCGGCGGCCGCCCGGACCAAGGCCATCGAGGACAACTGCGGGCAGTTCCCCACCACCACCGGTGCAGGCGTCACCGCCTACAACGACTTCGTGAAGGCCCACGACGAGAACGCCCCCGACTACGCCGCCAAACGCGAGGCCGCGGCAGGCGCGCTCGACACCGCCGCGACGGCCGTCGAGTCCGGTGTCGCCGCCGCCGCGGGCGCCCTGCCGACCGAGCTGGCCGACAAGTTCACCGCCTATGTCGTCGCCGCGCGCGAGCTGTCCGCCGAGACACGCAAGATGACATACAGCTCTCCGGTGGGCGGTCTCAACGATGCGAGCCGTAAAATCAATCAGGCGCGTACCGAGGTACAACAGGCCTGCCCACGGCGCTGAATTCACGTCGCCGACACGCGGCGTACGGTACCGATTCATCCGATCGGCTTGCGCTGCGGCCGATAACCATGTTCGCTTGCACGTATCTTACTGTCGGCAGTTTAGGGAGGACACCACCGTGGTCGCCGCGGCGGACGCGCAGAACTACGCTCAGAAGCTTGGCATTTCTCACGGCTTGGTTGTTCAGGAATTGGGCTGGGACGAGGACACCGACGACGCATTGCGCGCCGAGATCGAGGAGATCACGGGCGGCGAGATGGTCGACGAAGACTCCGACGAGGTCGTCGACGCCGTCCTGCTGTGGTGGCGAGAAGGTGACGGCGATCTGGCCGACGAGCTGATGGATGCCATCAGCCCGCTGGCCGACGAAGGGTTCATCTGGGTCCTCACCCCCAAAACCGGTCAACCGGGCCATGTCGATCCGAGCGAGATCGCCGAAGCCGCACCCACGGCCGGCCTGACCCAGACATCAACCATCAGCCTCGGCAGCTGGACGGGCTCGCGCCTGGTTCAGCCGAAGGCACCGTCCAAACAGCGCTGAAACCGCCGTTCGCTAAGGTCTCAGCCGGACGAGAACGCTCGGCTGAGACCCGACACGACGACAGGAACTCCCCTATGCCGCTAGAGGTTGGCACTCTCGCGCCGGATTTCACGCTCAAAGACCAGAACAACCAGTCCGTCACCCTGTCGGACTACCGGGGCAAGAAGAATGTCCTGCTGGTGTTCTATCCGCTCGCCTTCACCGGCATCTGCCAGGGTGAGCTGTGCAAGGTGCGTGACGAGCTGCCCAAATTCCAGAACGACGACGCCGAGATCCTCGCGATCTCCGTCGGCCCACCACCCACCCACAAGATCTGGGCAGCCGAACAGGGCTACCTGTTCCCCCTGCTGTCCGATTTCTGGCCGCACGGCGCGGTCGCCCAGGCCTACGACGTCTTCAACGAGAAATCCGGCTACCCGAACCGCGGCACCTTCGTGATCGACAAGTCCGGATACATCACTTTCGCGGAGATGAACGGCCCCGGAGAGGCCCGTGACCAGGCGGCTTGGGAGAAAGCGCTGGCCGCGCTAGATTCATAACCCGACACCGCCGGTCCCACCGGCGATGCAGGGGCGTATAGCTCAGCGGTAGAGCACTGGTTTTACACACCAGCGGTCGGGGGTTCGATCCCCTCTGCGCCCACATCCTGTCGCACACCACCACGGTCAGGTGGGCAGCCCGATCTCCTCGGGTGTTTTGTCGGTGCGGATCCCGCGGAAGCTCGGATGCCGGAGCAGTCCGTCGCCGCTGATCTCGCGATATTCGATATCGGCGACGAAAACCGGTTCGACCCACCAGGCCGTCCGGGCGACCGGTGCCGGTGGTGGATCGTCGAGCGGTGTCGTGTCGCGGCGCACCTGGTCCAGGGCGGCGCGGATGCTGCGGCGGGACGCGGCGGTGAAGCCCGTTCCGACTCCACCCATACAGCGCAGCCGACCCTCCGGAGTGTGGCCGGCCAGGACAAGGCCGCCGAAGGTCGCGGCATTGGCGCCGTTGCCGGGGACCGCGCCGACGATCACGGCTTCTGTTGTGAGTCGGAGGACGACTTTCGTCCAGGCCGAGGAGCGGCGGCCCGGTTCGTAGATCGAATCGCCGTGTTTGCAGACGATTCCTTCCAGCCCGGAGTCCGTCGCCACGCGCAACAACTCCTCGGCGCTGGTGTCGGTCAGCGACCACATCGGTGGAACCCGCACGCGCACACCGTCGTCGAGTGTCAGGTCGGCCAGTTCGGCGCGGCGGGTGCGGTAGGAGTCCTCGAACAGCACCTCCTCGTCGACACCGAGCACATCGAAGACGAGATAGTCGACGCGGACCTGCTCGATCAGCGCGGGCGTCGGCCGCTGGACGTGCATGCGCTGTTGCAACCGGGAGAACGAAGGTGCGCCGCGATCGTCCGGCGCGACGAGTTCGCCGTCGAGCAGCAGGGTGCGTCCATCGGTGATCTCGGTGAGCGCGGTGACGACCTCAGGGTAGGAGCCGGTGATGTCGCGCAGGTTCCGGCTCCACAAGCTGATCCCCGCCGGGGTGCAATGGGCGATCGCGCGCACGCCGTCCCATTTCATTTCCGCGCACCAGCCGCCTGGCGGCTGCGGTGGCCGTCCGGGTTTGGCCAGCATCGGTGCCGGGACCGTGAACCCCACATGATCAGCCTATTCCCGGCGTAGTGCGGCTCCGCTCACGCGGCAGATCCTCGGCGCGTCCTACCAGGCCGAATCCCGTTATCGACCGGCCGGCAGGGCACGATGGGCGACACGGAGGAGGAAGGCTGTCGCGATCGTCGCGCCCGCCAGCCCGGCCATGACGATTCTCGCGATCCAAGGCCCATAGTTGATCGCTGCCACACAACCGAGCGTCACTAGGACGCCGACGGCGAACAGCATTACAGCCGCCCCGCCGATCCCCGCGATCTTCCCACGCAATACCTGCTGGAAGGCGAACAGCAGGCCGAGGCCGGCCAGCCCGGGAACGGCACCCACCACGCAGATCATCAGCAGATACGGCGAGTCGAGACCGGACACGATCACCCGCAACGAACAAGCAAGCAGCACCGCTGCGAGCACACACCCGGCCGCACCCGCAGCCCACATCGCTCGCCGCACCGCGGAATCGGCGACATTCGAGGTTCGGAGGTCATCGACCTGGCCCATCTGAAACCCCCCACAAGCGACGGGGGCGTACCGAAGCCCCACACCCGACCGTACCGGCCTACGGTGAACCCGTGGCGGCACCGAGATGATCGAAATCCCCGAGGCTTTCGCGCACGAGACCATCGGACGCGAAGGTGAGCCGGGCCGCGCCTGGATCGCCGCGCTCCCCCAATTGCTCGAGGATCTGCTGCAACGCTGGTCCTGCGGACCGGACGGGCCACTGATGCACGGAAATGTCGGGGTCGTGCTGCCCGTCGTCCACGCAGACCACCCGCCTGCGGTCATCAAGGTGTCCTTTCCCCACCCCGGCAACGACTTCGAGGCCGCCGCCTTCGACACCTGGAACGGCGCGGGCGCGGTGCGGCTGTTCGAACGCGACACCGCGCACTATGCGATGTTGCTGGAGCGTGCCCCGGGCGGATCGCTGTCGGAGGTAGCCGACTTCGACGAAGCCGTGACCGCACTGGGTGAATTGTCGTGGCGTCTGGCCGTCGAAGCCCCGCCGGCTCTGCCACGCCTGAGCCGCTTGGTCGCCGAATGGCCCGACGAAATAGCGGCTGCCGCACAAGAAGTAGGCAATCCGCTGCCTGGCCGCGTCATGAGTGCCGCCCTCGCCACTCTGCGAGAACTCGGCCCGAACCAACCCGAAACGCTCGTCCACGGCGACCTCCACGACGCGAATGTCCTGCGCGGCGACCGCGAGCCCTGGCTGGCGATCGACCCCAAGGGTTACGTCGGTGACCGTGCCTACGACACGATCACCGTGATCCGCAGCTACCGTTTCGCTCCCCTGCTGTTCAGTGCCGACCCGGCGCGTGGCCTCCGTCGCGGCCTCGACATGTATTGCGAGGCAGCCCGGATCGATCGTGATCGGGCACGCCGATGGGCGCAGGTGCGAGCGGTGCGAGCCGCGCTGTGGGGTCGACAGCACGGTGAGCCGGATTGGGTCGTACAGGTCACCGACCGGCTCACCGAGATCCTCGTCTGATCTCGGCGCAGCCCTTCGCATGGTCGGCAGGTACTACACAGCCGTCTTCGCGACCGTGAGCGTGCACTGCCCGTTGTCGCAGGAGCGGCGAAGTCGTCCCCGCGAGACGGTTTGAGCGAGGCCGATGGCCCAGCACATCGGGCAGCCACGCAGCGCGATGAGGCCGACGGGTAGCAACAGCAGGCTGATCACACCGATGATAGGCAGCAGGGCGATCGAGCCGATCAGTGCGCCGAAGCCGACCGCCCCACGCGTCAGGTGGCGGGGCAGTGACGCGCTGGCGAAGTCGGGTTGGTCAGACATTCTTCCCTCCGGGAGGTGGATCAGGCGGGGCCTGGAGTGCTTGGCGCACCGAAGCGCGGGCACGGTGCAGGCGCGATTTCATCGCGGTGGTGCTGAGGCCTAGCGCGTCCGCGACGATGCGACCGCTGAGGCCCTGGATATCGCGCATGATCAGGACTTGGCGCTGGTCGTCGGGCAGGGTGGCGACGGCAGCCGCCACCCTCGCCGCTTCCAGGCGACGCAGCACTTCGTCCTCGGCGGAAGCTGTCACGGTGACTTCCGCCGGCGGATGCTGCGGCCTGATCCGCGCCCGCCGCAGGCATTCGTTGCGCACGATCCGAAACATCCACGACGCCAGCGCCCCCGACGCCCGCAGCATCCCGATCTTGCGATACAGGATGATGAGGGCTTCCTGAGCGGCATCCTCCGCGTCTTCCGGTGTGGCACAGAGGGTTCGGGCGAAGCGCTGGATGTTCGGGTAGGAACCCGACACCAGCGCGGCGATCGAATCCACGTCCCCGTCGCGGGCGGAGACGATCAGTTCCTCGGCCGGCCAGCGCGAGTCAGTCACGCCCGGCCCGTTTGCGGCGCAGGGCGTACACGCACGTGCACATCAACACCAGGCCGACGACGATTCCGGTTCCGACGATCACAACAACCTCCGTTTCGTCCCCGCACGGTGCGCGGACACCTATAAGAGGTGCGAGACGCGAAAAAGGATTCACGGCCGTTTCGCGGTGATAATCCACGCTCGCGAATCGAACAGCACGCCCTGATCGGTCTCGTGCGCGGCGAGCACCTCCCGCAGCCGTGCGCGGGTTCGCTCGCCTTCGGCCTGTTCGAGGCTTTCGAGATGGGCACGGAATCCGGTGAGCAGGTGCAGGTTGCTGTAGGCGGCCGCACCGTCGGCACCCAGGTACACCGGCTCGTGCACCTCACTGAAGCCGATATCGACGAAACCGGCTGCGGTCAGGACGGATTCGGTGACCGAAGGGTCGGCCAGCGAGAACGGTCCCGGCCCGGGACGGGTCATCGACGCGACGAGATCACGGCGGAACACCGTCACCCACTCGTTGCGCTCACCGCCCTGCCACACCATCATCACCAGCCGCCCACCAGGCCGCAACGCACGCCCGATATTGCGGAACGCCGCCACCGGATCGGCGAAGAACATCGCCCCGAACCGGCTGATACACAGATCGAAAGCCCCCGCCGCGAAGGGGTGGACCTCAGCATCGGCAACCTCGAACCCGACATTGCCCAGCCCTTCCTCCACGCTGATCCGCCGCGCCCGTTCGACCATCACCGCCGACACGTCGACACCGAGCGCCTCCCCCTGCACAGCGTCCCGCGCCGCCTCCCGCGTGGTTCCGCCGGCGCCACAACCGATATCGAGCACCCAATCCCGCGCCCGCACCCCCGCCGCCGCCCGCAGATGCACATTGTGCAACCGCAACTCAGCGTCGTAATCGAACAGTTCCATCCCGACCTCCCTCGGCTGCCGAGCCGCGCGTCTTCCGGCCGACCATCCCATCTCACCACCGCCCACGTGCGTACGCTGGCCACCATATGGGCTAAGGCCGAAACGCACAGGGGGCATTCGATGAGCACCGACAACGAACTCGACCCGTCCCAGGTGGAGTTGGGCAGGTTCTATCCACAAGCCCTCGACCAGGTGTGGCGGACGCTCACCGAACCGGCGCTCATCGAGCGGTGACTGATGCCGGGCAGCACATGCAGCGGAACAATCTCGAACGAGGGTGGCGGCAGGTGTTGACGAAGCTGGGTGAGGTCGTCGGGGAATCGACGTGACAGTGGTGGCGGGAGCGGCGAGGATGGGGCGATGTCGACACGGGAGTTGATCGTCCTCGGGACGGCGGGGGCGGTGCCGACTCGTCGCCGCAATCACAACGGGTATCTGTTGCGGTGGGACGGGCGGGGCGTGTTGTTCGACCCGGGCGAGGGGACGCAGCGGCAGATGGCGCATGCGGGGGCTTCGGCTACCGAATTGCACTGGTTGTGTGTGACCCATTTCCATGGGGATCATTCGCTCGGCGTGCCGGGGATCGTGCAGCGGCTGGGGCGCGACGGTGTTCCCCACGATGTGCACGCCGTGTTTCCGGCCGAAGGCATCGAGTACTGGGAGCGGCTGAAGTTCGCGACGAGCTATTACGGCTCGCCCACCCTCGTCGAACACCCGGTGAGCGGTGCGGGAGAAACATTGCAGGGCAACGGGTTCAGCCTGACCGCGCTACCTCTGTCGCACAGCATCCCCACCTATGGTTACCGCCTGGCCGAACCGGACGGACGCACATTCCTGCCGGAGAAATTGCGCGAACACGGCATCTCCGGTGCCGCCGTGCGGGAACTGTCGGGGCCATTGCTCGAGGAGTGTTCGGCGCCGAGGCCGGGCCAGAAGGTCGCCTTCGTGATGGATACCCGCCTGTGCGACAACGTCTTCGAGTTGGCGGCCGATGTGGACATGCTCATCATCGAATCCACCTTCCTGGATTCGGAAACCGAGCAGGCGCACGAACGCGGGCATCTCACCGCCCGTCAGGCGGGCGAGGTCGCCCGTGCGTGTGGGGTGAGAACACTTGTGCTCACCCACTTCTCGGAGCGCTACACCGCCGCCGACGATCGAACGTTCCTGGAGCAGGCCGACTTTCCCGGTGCCGTCCTCGCCCACGACCTCGATCGCGTCCCCCTTCCGGCCCGCCGCACTCTATGAACGGCCGATCCGGAAGGCGGCCGTGCCGGAAATCCCGTTGGCAGCGCGGGCGCGGATCGGTATCGTCGCCGACGTGTATACAGGCACCGCGATGATGAAGCCCTGGTCGCTCCGCTGACGGCGGCGACCGGCATCCCATCTCCCTTCTGACGCCGCCGTCCCGGGTCATCCGCCGGGCGGTTTCTTCGTGCTGCCCGGCTCCTTTCTCGAGCCGCGGAGTTCTCTGTGCCTACTTCTCCTTCCCTGCCCGCTGGTGCGCATGCCCATATCCGGGCCGCATCCATCCACGTCACACTCGGTTCACGCCCGGTGCTGACCGACGTCTCCGTCGCCGTCTCCGCACGTTCGCGGTTGGCGATCGTCGGCGAGAACGGGCGTGGCAAGACCACCTTGCTGCATGTTCTCGCCGGTCTCCTGAACCCTGACAGCGGTTCGGTCAGCCGGGTCGGCACCGTCGGAGTCGCCGAGCAGAACATCACTGTTCGCGCGGGCGAGACGGTCGGCGATCTGGTCGCCGAAACCATCGAACCGGCCCAGCGTGCCCTGCGCGATCTGGACGCCGCCACCCTGCTGCTCACCGAGGACGCGCCGGGCGCCGGCGACGCCTACGCCGCAGCCCTGGATGCCGCGACGAGACTCGACGCCTGGGACACCGAACGACGCGTCGACATAGCCCTGGCCGCCTTGAACGCCTGCACCGACCGACCCCGCCCGCTGTCGACATTGTCTGTGGGACAACGCTATCGGGTCCGTCTGGCCTGCCTGCTCGGCGCGACCCACGACATCCTGCTCCTGGACGAACCGACGAACCACCTCGACCGCGCGGGACTCGACTTCCTCACCGACCGCCTGCGCGCCCACCCCGGCGGCCTGGTCGTCGTCAGCCACGACCGCGCCCTGTTGCGCGCGGTCGCCGAGGAGTTCCTCGATCTCGACCCGAGCCCCGACGGTCGCCCTCAGCTTTTCGCCGGTGGCTATGCCGGTTGGCAGGAGGGCAGACGCCGTGCTCGGGACCGCTGGGAACACGACTACGAAGAGCAGCTCGCCGAACGCGCACGACTGCGGGAGGCGGTGGACGGTGCCCGCGACCGGCTCAGCACCGGGTGGCGTCCGGACAAGGGCCACGGCAAGCATCAGCGTCAGTCCCGAGCCCCCGGCCTGGTCCAGATGCTGAAACGCCGTCAGTCGGACCTCGACGCCCACACCATCACCGTGCCGGAACCCCCACTGCGCCTGCGCTTTCCAGAGCTCTGGGTCCGCCGTGGAACACCGGCGCTACGGTGCGAAGGCATCACCGTCCCCGGCCGCCTGAACGCACCGATCGACCTGATCCTCGAAGCAGGCGACCGCCTCCTGATCACCGGCCCCAACGGCGCGGGCAAATCCACCCTGCTCGCGGCGCTGGCCGGAACGCTTGCCCCGGTCACAGGTGCTGTCCACCTCCACAGCACGGCGCGCGTCGCGCTTCTCGGACAGGAAGTACCCGAATGGGACCACACCACGACAGCCGGCGATATCTACGCCCGCCACACCCCGGACGGTGCCCGCTCCCTGACCAGCTTCGGACTGCTGGAGAAACAAGCGCACCGCACGCCCCTCGGTCGACTCTCACAGGGCCAGCAACGCCGCCTCCACCTGGCCATCGAATTGGCCGCCGACCCCACGGTCCTGCTCTGCGACGAACCGACGAACCACCTCTCGACGGCCTTGGTCGACGACCTGACCACCGCCCTCACGACCACCCCCATCACCGTCGTGGTTGCCACTCACGACCGTCAGATGCTCGCCGACCTGGCGGATTGGCCACGCCTGCGACTACCCGACTCGGCCGACGAGGTGGTGCCTGAGGACCCACCGCGTCGACGCGCGATACGTGTCGAGGCGCGATGACCCCTCACCGCCGCCGACGACATCTCAGCGAGGCAGTTTCGTGGCGATGCCCTCGAGCAAGCACTCCAGCCCGAAACGGAACTGCCACTCGGCGGTGTCCTGGTTGGACCCGCCGACGAGATAGTCGACCAGGTGGGGGTGGCGGCCGGTGGCGGTGAGTTCGGCCATGTAGGGGTGGTAGGCGCTGCGGACGTCGTCGTCGCTGGTCCAGCCGCGGCGCGCCATCAACTGATGTTGGGCCACCTCCGCGGCGGCCGCACCGTGAGTGAAAGCGGTGACGCCCGCGAGCATCGCCATTTTCGCGTCGACATCGGCATCGACAGCGTCCATGGAGGCGAGGACCTGCTCGGCGATATCGGCCATGCGCGGGGTGAGCACGCCGGGCAGGCGCGCGAAGATCTGCGCGAGCCAAGGGTGACGCAAAGTGATCTCGCGGACCTGCTCGGCATAGGCCCCCAACGTTTCCCGCCAGTCGCCCGCCCTGGCGGGCAGGGCGATGTCGGCGTGGACTGTGTCCACCATCAGTTCGAAGAGGTCGTCTTTGCCGGAGATGTAGCGGTAGGGCGCCATGGCGGTGACGCCTAGGTGCTCGGCGAGTTTGCGCATGGACAGCGCATCGAGACCGTGCAGGTCGGCCATTTCGATGGCGGCGGACGCGAGGCGGTCATGGCTCAGCGGAGCGCGTTGCTCGGCGGGCGAGCGACCGAGTCGCTCCCAGATGGTCCCATCCGCTTTCGCCAAGGCTCACTCCTTCGTGGTCACGGTCCGGCTCACCCTAACAGCCTTGTGTACACCGCAATCTTGAGTCTACGTTGTACACACAGTCTACGGCGTACACAGGAGTTGGGCATGTCGATCGAACCCGCCACCGCCCTGGAGAAGGGTCCGCCCGCCCGGATATTCGCCGCGATGAGCGGGCTTGTCATCGCCTTCCTCGTCGCCAATCTCGACTTCACCATCGTCGGCACCGCACTGCCCGCCATCGCCGGTGAGCTCGGCGGGCTCGCGGATCTGTCGCTGGTGGTCACTTCGTTCGCGCTCACCACGGCGGTGACCACGCCGATCTGGGGCAAACTCGGCGACCTCTACGACCGCAAGAATGTCTTCATCGCCGCGTTCACGATCTTCATGATCGGGTCGGCGTTGTGCGGGGCGGCCCGGAACATGCCGCAGCTCATCGGGTTTCGCGCGCTCCAGGGGCTGGGTGCGGGTGGGTTGCTCGTCGGCGGGATAGCGATCGTCGGCGTGCTGTTCCCGCCGCGACAGCGGGCGAAGGTGCAGGGGCTGATGGCGATCATCATGCCGCTCGCAATCGTGAGCGGACCGCTGATCGGTGGGTGGTGCGCCGACAGCATTGGGTGGCGGTGGGCGTTCTACCTGAACCTTCCGCTCGGCGCGGTGGCCTTGATCCTGCTGGTGATGCAGCTGCGGTTGCCGCCGAGCACCCGGGATTCCGTGCGCGTGGACGTGGTCGGGATGGTGGCGCTCAGCGTGTGCTTCGTCGGCGTCACCGTGCTCGCCTCGGCAGCCGGTCGCACGTGGGCGTTGGCCTCACTTCCGGTGCTGCTGCTGTCGCTGGCAACGGCTGTCGGTGCGGTGTTCTTTCTGCGCTGGGAGCGGCGGGCGAGCGATCCTGTTGTTCCGCCGCAGCTGTTCGGCCGACGTAATTTCACGATCGCCGTGGCGCTCGGATTCCTCAGCGGCCTGGTGATGTTCGGCGCGGTGACATTCCTGCCGCTCTATCAGCAGATCGCGCAGGGCCGTTCGGCCACCGGATCCGGGCTGCTGATGCTGCCGCTGCTCGGCGGGATGCTGGTCGTGGCTCCCGTGGTCGGGGCGGCGGTATCGAGGAGCGGGCGGTTCCGCGTGTATCCGGTCGTCGGCGCGGTGGCGATGACCCTCGGCATGGCTGTCCTGGCGTCACTGGACGTCGACAGTGGATGGTTGCCGGTGGTCGCCGGAATGCTGGCGACGGGTGCGGGCATGGGGTGTTTCATGCAGCTCACCGTTGTCATCGCGCAGAACAGTGTCGGCCTCGACGACATCGGCGCGGCCGGTGCCACCGCCATGCTGGCCCGCAATCTCGGTAATTCCCTCGGCATTTCCCTGCTCGGCGCACTCTACGCACGACATCTGACCGGGCTGCCCGAGCTCGAGCACACCGATCTCACGACTCTGCCCGAACCGGTCCGGCACGCTCTGCGCGCCCCGGTCACCGCGGGCGTCACCGATGCCTTCCTGGCAGCGGGTCTGTGCGCTGCCCTGGCCTTCGTCCTCGCCTGCTTCCTCCGCGACGACCTCACCGATATGGAGCAACGATGAACCTCTCCCACCCCGATCTCGCCGGTATCGTCCTCACCCGCCACCAGGTCGACGACCTCGAACACCAGCAATCCGTGGCGGCACGACTCGCCGTACGCGACCTGCCACCCGGACTGGCTGCCGTCACCGTTCTCCTCGACCTGCGCGGCACCGCCGTAATCACCCAGGAACTCTGGACGATCCAGCCCGCCGCCACCACCGCGTTCCGCCCCCGCCACAGCCTGATCTTCCACCCCGATGGCGCCTCCGCCTGCACGGTCGTCACCACCTTCACCTTCCCGACCGAGCGTGATGCCACCACCTGGACCGATCTCCTCGCCGAAGCACTCCGATCCCACCCCGTCGAAGGCCTCCTCTCCCAGCACCTCTCGACACACGGCGATTCGGTCCTCAACTGCTCCGACTGGACCGCCCCGGAAGCGCATCAGGCCTTCATCGAGAACACCCCCGACACAGCCGCTTGGCACCGAGTGAACAACTATCCCGGCCTCACCCACGGTCCCGGCGCACGCTGCCGCGTCTACTGTCCGACCGAGTTCTGATGGAAGACGCTGTGGGGCAAGGAGCGCGGCGGTCCCCGCACAGGCGCCGAAATGCCGAAAAGAAGTGGTGCTCAGCCGACGTGACGGCGCAGCCAGGTGACTTCGGCGCCGGTGCAGTCGGTGCCCTGGCGGAAGGCTTCGAGGTCCTCGTCCCAGGCGGTGCCGAGGGCGCGATCGATTTCGGCGCCGAGGTCGAAGGTGCTCAGTTCGGTGGCGGCTTGGAGGAGGGCGCGTAATCGCATTTCGCCGAGCATCACGTCGCCGTTGGCGCCGGTGGAGCCGTGCCAGAGGCCGAGGGCGGGGACGAAACTGTAGCGTTCGCCGTCCACGCCTTCGCTGGGGTCCTCGGTGACTTCGAACCGCAGAACCGGCCAGGCACGCAATGATTGGGCTATCCGGGCGGCGGTTCCGACGGGGCCGATCCAGTCACCGCTGGCGCGCAGCTGTCCGTCGGCGGGCTGCGCGGTCCAGCGCAGTTTCGCCGGCGTGGACAGCGCGGTGGACAGTGCCCATTCGATGTGCGGGCACAACGCGGCGGGCGAGGAGTGGATGTAGACCACACCTGCCGTCGCGTCAGCGAACTGACTCGATGCGCGCACTACCAACACCTCCAGCCTCGACAAGGAGCGTCTTCCCCAACGGTCCGTCGGACTGGTGTGGTGCGAGTGTAGGCGAAGTGAGCGATGTTGCGGGTGTTACCTCACTGCGTGTTATGTGTCTCTGCGATCACGGAATCACTAAATTTCGGCCACGCGGTTCTTGCCCAGTCGCCGAAATTCTCGTCGCTCAAACCGATCGTGGCTACCCCTATTTCGGGGTCGACCCACAGGAACGTCCCGGACTGACCGAAGTGCCCGTAGGTGCGCGGCGAATTGGAATGACCGGTCCAGTGCGGGGTTTTCCCGTCACGTATTTCGAAGCCGAGACCCCAGTCGTTGGGCCGCTGGGAGCCGTATCCGGGCAGCACTCCGTCGCGGTCGGGGAATTGCACGGAGGTGGCATCGTCGAGTGTTTGCCGAGATATCAATTCGGGTGTCAGCAACTCGGTGGCGAATAGTGTCAGGTCACGAAGGCTCGCGCGTCCCGCATGCCCCGCCGACCCTTCCAGAACCGCGTCGCGCATGCCGAGTGGTTCGAATACCGCCTCGTGCAGATAGTCCGGAAAGTGGATGCCCGTGCTTTCGGTGAGGAAATCGGCGAGCAGTTCGAATCCGGCACTCGAGTAGATGCGGCGGGCACCCGGTTTCGCGATCACCTCCGGTGTGGCGAAGGCCACACCGGAAGTGTGGGCCAGCAGATGACGCACGGTCGATCCGGGCGGGCCCGCGGGCTGATCCAGTTCGATCGCACCCTCCTCGACGGCGACCAGGGCCGCGTAGGCGACGAGGGGCTTGGTGACCGAAGCCAGCCGGAACACCCGGTCGAGTTCACCCGTGGTGTGGACCCCGTCGACGGTGACCACGGCAGCCGCGGCGTGCGCCACCGGCCACTGCTGAACCTGCTCCAACGAACGCATATCCGGCAGCGTAGCTACGATCGACGACACCATGAGTCCCGCACCATCAGTTCACGGCGACGTGGCGGCCGGTTTCGGCCCTGTCGCCGACGCTTTCCGCCGCAATTTCACCTCGCACGGCGAGATCGGCGCCGCCGTCGCCGTCTACGCGGGCAGCGAACCGCTGGTCGACCTGTGGGCGGGCCATCGCGACCGCGCCCGTGCGGTTCCCTGGGAGCGCGACACGATCGTCCCGGTGTTCTCGTCGTCGAAGGGCATGTCGGCGTTCACCATCGCCACCGCCGTCTCGCGTGGACTGCTCGACTACGACGCCCCGGTCGCGCAGTACTGGCCGGAGTTCGCCGCGCACGGCAAGGACCGGATCACCGTGCGCCAGCTGATCGACCATCAGGCCGGTCTGTCGGGCCTGGACCGGATCGTGAAGCTGAGCGAACTCGGTGACCGCGAGAGTCTGGCCGACCTGCTCGCCGCGCAGAAGCCGACGTGGGAACCGGGCACCCGGCACGGCTATCACGCGCTCACCCTCGGCCTGTACCAGAGCGAATTGCTGCGCCGCGTGGATCCGGCGGCCCGCAGTCTCGGTCGCTTCTTCGCCGAGGAGATCGCGGCACCGGTGGGCGCCGACCTGTTCATCGGGCTGCCCGAAGACGAGTCCCTCGACCGCGTCGCCCAGCTGTCGGCGACCAAGGGCCTCGACATCCTGCGCTACGAACTCGCCGACATCCCGCTGCGTATCGGCGCTGAGGTGTACGCCAAACGCGGGCATTCCTATGCGGCGCTGACCAATCCGCGCCCCGGCGCGCCCGCCCGTGCCGCTCGTCGCGAATTCCTCGGCATCGAATGGCCCGGTATGAACGGCGTCGGCAACGCCCGCGCGCTGGCCCGCGTCTATGGCGCGGCGGCCGGGCGCACCGGCGCACTCCCCCTCAGCGACGACGTCCTCGACCTGCTCGCCGCCCCGGCCACCGACTCAGTCCCCGCCGCCGACCTTGTCCTGCACACCAAGAGCCGCTACCACCTGGGCTTCCGCAAATCGCGCGGGAGTTTCCGCTTCGGCTCGGACAAACGCGCCTACGGCACAACCGGTCTCGGTGGCTCGTTCGGATTCGCCGACCCCACAACAGGTCTCGGCTTCGGCTACACCATGAACCGCCTCGGCATGGCCATCCTCGACGACGTCCGCAGCCGCAACCTCCGCACCGCCGTCCTCGACTGCGCCACACGCTGAACCTGGACAGACGATCACCACGCTCTGGTGGCGGCATCGGTCGAAAGCCGAACGCCGGCAGAGCGTGGTGATCTCGAGCGCGGGCAGCCTCTAGTGGGCGGAGACCCCGTTGATCTCGTTGGGCGCGGCGGGGAGGGTGGCCGACTGGGTGATCTTGCCCTCGGCGAGGTCGACGCGGTGGACCTGCTTGGTTGCCGGTTCGGTGACGTAGGCGATGCCGTCACGGACGTAGAGCGTCGGGCGCGCGTCCTGCCATTCGAGCGGTTCCTGCCAGGCACCGGTCACCGGGATCGTGCGGGTGACCGCGCCCGCGACCGGGTCGATGACGTAGAGCTTGCCGTCGGTACCGAGCACGAGCGCCTCACCCTGCGGGCCGCGGCCCAGCGAACGGAAGGAATAGCTGGTGCCGATGTCGACCAGGCGCAGGCTGCCGTCGGCCGTGTTCACCAGCGAGATCTTGGTCGGCCGTTCGAGCTCGGCCTCCTTGTCCTGCTTGTAGTCACCGAGCACGATCGGGGAGACGTCGCTGCCCGACATATTGCCGATGCGGCCGTAGGGAGTCGGGCTGGTCACCTTGGTGATCTTGCCGTCGCGGTAGACCACGGCACCGGTCTGGCAGCCGACCACCACGGTCTCGTTCTGGGCGGTGGCCTCACCGTGGACACCGGGGCAGTCCTCGTTGCGGGCGATCTCCTTGCGGTCCTTGTCGAGGGCGACCAGGCCCACGCGCGCATCCTCGGTCCCGAGGGTGACCAGCAGGTTCCCGTTGCTCAGTTCGACGGCGACACCGTGGTGGGCGGCGGCCGCCTTGTACACCTCGGTGGGCTTGCCGCTGTCGATCTTGTCGGTGTCGACGACGGTCACCTCACCGGTTCCGTCGGCGAACAGCACGGTCTTGCCCGCGTGCCGCACGACGTGGCCGGGCTTGCTCGCGGCGTACTCGGTGCCGGTGAATTCCGCCTTGTGGGCGTCGAACACCCGGAAGCTGTCCTTGACGGTCACCATCAGGTGGTCGTCGTCGCCCGCGGGGTTGAGCCGGTTGAAGCCGTCGAGCTTCACCTCGCCTTCCTGGGCGAGCGTCAGGCCGTCGAGGACGTAGATGCCGCCGTCGTAGGTGAGGGCGATCGGTTCGGCGCCCGGGGCGTGGTCGTGGGTTTCGACGTCGTCGCTGCCGCAACCGCTGAGCGCTACCACCGAGGCGAGCGCCCCGGACATGGCCACCATCGTGGTGGCCCGTGACCGACTGTGCATGTCGTGCTCCATCTCTTGTTGAATTACGTTGTCGGCCCGGATAAGCCGCGGGCGATGGCCTCGGTGTTGGCGCGCGCCATCTCGAGATAGGTCGCGGCGCCGCCGCCGGGTTCGGTGAGCGATTCGGTGTGCAGAGCGGCCACCTGCACCTGCAGGCCCGCATGCTCGGCCAGGACACGCGAAAGGCGGTCGGGCGCGGCCGAATCGGCGAAGATCGTGTGCACCCCGGCGGTGCGGATGGCGGTGGCGAGGTCGTCGAGGTCCGAGGCGCTCGGCGACGCGAGGGTAGTGCCGCTGGGAATGACGGCGCCGATCACGGTGAACCCGAATCGCTGTGCGAGATAGCCGAAGACGTGGTGGTCGGTGACCAACTGCCTGCGTTCGGGCGGGATCGCCGCGAACCGGTCGGTCATCCACCGGTCCAGCTGGTCGAGTTCGCCGACGTAGCGGGCGGTGTTGGCGCGCACGGTCTCGGCGTCGATGCCGTCGACCCGCGCGATGACTTCGGCGCTGATCGCCTCGACGGCTTTGCGCACCCGCGCCGGGTCGGTCCAGAAATGCGGGTCGGGCTGACCGGCGGATTCGTCGGAGGTGTAGGTGATCGGGTCGGCCCGCTCGGCGACCGCCAGCGTCGGCACACCTGCCGACGCGGCCGCCTGCACGTGCCGGGCCACGCCTTCCTCGAGCCCGAGGCCGTTGTGCACGACCAGTGCGGATCGTTCGATATCGGCGGCCTGACGTGCGGAGATGCCGAACGAATGCGGATCGGTCCCCGCTTGCATCAGCACCGTCACCTCGGCGGTGTCGCCGACGACGGCCTTGGTCAGGTCACCGAGGATGTTGGTGGTCACCATGATTCCGCTGCGGTCGCCGCCGGTGCCGCACGCGGTGATCGACGCGAGCAGCGCGATGACGACAAGGGCCAGGCCTGCGATGCGTGGAGCGCCCCGGAATCCAGCCCCCGGCGACACCCGTGACCGCGGAGATGCGCCGCGGCGACCGAGCACCGAACGGGATTCGCGTGCAGCGGCCCTTCGGGCGCCACTGCCCGACGTGGCGTGCGACCGAGTGGGCATGGGTTCGGCCCCGGCGAGCACGGTCTCCGAAAGGTGAGATCCGGCGGCACCGTCCGGCACAGCGTGGACGCGAACCCTTGCTTCGTAACTCACAGACCTGTCTCCACCAGCAGTGCGGGCGCGATGTCCACCGGGAAGGTGCGCGCGATACGGAGGTTGTCGTTGTAGGCGACCTCGTGGACGGTTCGGCCACGAATGTCGTTGACATAGGCGCGGTTCGGATCCACCTGGAGCACCGGCTCGCCCTCGACCGGGCCGGTCAGTGCGACACGTGCGGTCTCCGAACCGGTTTCGGGGTCGAGCCCGTGCAGCACACCGTCCCGGCTGAGGACGAGCACCGCGGACCCCTCACCGGCCGTGTTCACCGCGACCGCGTCGGCGATCGGGATGTGCTTCCAGGTCTTCTTGCGTACGTCGAGGGTCCACACACCGGTGCGTCCGGCGAGCGCGGTCAGCGTCGTGCTGCCGGGTCGATGGGTGAACGCGGTCGCCCGATCGGCGCCAGGCTCTGGATAGCCGACCTTCTCGGCGACGAACGCACCGTCGCGCTGGGCGACGATCAAAGCTCCGTCGGCACAACCGAATACGACTCCACGCCGGGTGACGGCCTGACCACGTGGCTGCGGGCACGAGCCGGGCAGTGGCTCACCGGACACACCGTCGCGCCCGCGCACCTCCACTCGTCCCGCCCCGTCGGCGACGACCAGCTTCTCGCCGTACGGCAGCGCGATGCCGTCGATCCGGTGCGGCTCACGGACCTGCCCGTCACCGAGCGCCACCCGATCGAACACCAGCGTGGCACCGGAATCGAGCACCACCGTCGACACCGCCGGATCGCCATATGCGGCGACAACTGCACCCGGCGCCGCGATGCTGCCGACTTCACGCACCGGGGCGCTGTAGTAGTGGCGGTGATCGGCGTGGTCGACGGTCCATCCTCCGCTGTCGACCACACGCACCGACCCACCGGCACTCAGGAATCCGAACCGACCGTCGCCGACCAGGGCCGAGCCCTCTGGTGCAGCGGTATTTTCGCGTCCGGCGAGTGTGGTGACCTGCTCGGTCAGCAGATCGATCACCCGGATGTCACCGGTGGCCGGATCGCTCACGACCAGCCGGGTCTGCGCCTCGCTCATCTCCTCGGCCCCGGCGACATACCCGTGCGGCGGCTCCTCGACGATCACCGGTTCGGTCGCGGCACACCCGGCCACCGACACCGCGGCCAACGCGGCGACACCGACCTTCCCGAACCGCTCCCGCAGCGCCGAGACGACCGCCGACACGAAGAACGACCCGACCGCGACGGCGGCGATCGTCGCCCCGGCCGCCGTACCCGCGTGCCAGGAGACGACAAGCCCGGCAGCGGTGGAGAACCCACCGATCAGCGCGGCGAGCACCATCACCACCGGAATCCGGTCCGACCAGTACACGGCGGCGGCGGGCGGCGCGATGAGCAGCCCGAACACCAGCAGCGTGCCGACCACGTGGAAGGAGGCGACGATGGCCAGGGTCACCAGACCGACGAGCGCGACGTGCGCAGCCTTCGGATGCAGCCCGAGTGTGTGCGCCTTGCGCGGATCGAAGGTCAGCGCGACGAAAGCCCGATGCCCGAGCACGGCGACAACCAGCGCGAGCCCGACGGCGGCCACGAGGTACCACAGGTCGACAGTGCGCACCGCGAGCACATCACCGAACAGGAACCCCGTGAGGTCCACGGCGAACGACTGCGAACGCGACACGATGATCACACCGGCCGCGAGCATCCCGACGAACAACAGCCCGATCGCGGTATCGGCCGCGAACCGCTTACTCCGCGAGAGCACCGAGACGCCGAAAGCCATCGCGGTGCAACTGATCGCGGCACCCACGATCAGATTGCCGCCGAGCAGCGCCGCCACCGCGACACCGGGCAGCATGCCGTGCGCCATCGCGTCACCGAGAAAAGCCATGCCGCGCACCACCACCCACGTTCCGGCCAGGGCGCACACGCAGGACACCAGCAGCCCGCCCCACAGCGCCCGCTGCACGAATGCCACCTCGAACGGGGCGATCAGCCACTCCATGGCAACGGACGATATACTGAAAACGATTATCGTTTCAAACGAGGTGAGATGCAACACACAGCAGACCCGGCGATCCGCATCGAGGACGTCACCGCCGGCTACGGCCGCATGCCCGTGCTGTCACAGGTGACGGCGGCGATCCCGCGCGGACAGGTGACCGCGATCGTCGGACCCAACGGTTCGGGGAAATCGACGCTGCTCGGCGTCCTGGCGGGAACGGTGCCCGTCCGGTCGGGCACGGTGCACCGCGAGACGACCCGGCGACCCGCCTTCGTAGTGCAGCACACCGCGATTCCCGCGGCGCTGCCGATGACGGTGCGCGAGGCGGTGGCGATGGGGCGCTGGGCGCATCGGGGATTGTGGCGGCGGCTCACGCGGGCCGACCGCGAGATCGCGCAGGCCTGCCTGGAGCGGATGGACCTCACGGCCCTGGCGACACGGCGCCTGGACACGCTCTCGGGCGGTCAGCGTCAGCGCACACTCCTGGCCCAGGCGTTGGCGCAAGAGTCCGATCTGGTCCTGCTCGACGAGCCGGCGACCGGACTGGACGACGCCGCGCGCGCCGAGATCTCGGGTGCGCTCACCGAGATCGCGGCCGGTGGGGTCACCGTGGTGCAGGCGACCCACGACCCGGCCGAAGCCGCACGCGCCGATCATTGCCTGCAGTTGCGCGACGGCAGAATCCTCGCCGGGGGTCCGCCCGGCGAGGTACTGGGGACCTTCGGCTACCAGTCGGCTTCGGTGTAGCGGATGATGCCGCGAATGTTCTTGCCGTCCAGCATGTCCCGGTAGCCCTGGTTGATCTCCTCGAGGGAGTAGCTGCGGGTGACCATGTCGTCGAGATTGAGCTGGCCGGCCTTGTACAGCGACAGCAGCCGCGGCGCGTCTTGGCGGGCGTTGCCGCCGCCGAAGATGCAGCCCTTCACCGTCTTCTGCAGCATCGAGAGCAGGAAGCTGTTCATCTTCACCTCGCCCGCGTCCATGCGGCCCATGGAGGTGACGACGAGCGTGCCCGCCTTGCCGGTGAGGATCAGACCTTCCTCGACGTAGTCGCCGTGCATCTCACCCATGGTGAGGATGACCTTCTCGGCCATCCGACCCTCGGTGGCATCCATCAGCGGCATGATCGCGGCGGCCATGCTCTCGTAGGTGTGGGTGGCGCCGAACTTCTGCGCCTGCTCGCGCTTCCACGGATTCGGGTCGATGGCAACGACTTTCGACGCACCACTGAGCACCGCGCCCTGCAGCGCGCTCATCCCCACGCCGCCGATGCCCGCGATCACCACGGTCTCGCCCGGCTGGACCTGGGCCACATGGGTGGACGAGCCGAAGCCGGTGGGCACGCCGCACCCGACCAGGCAGGCCACCTCGAACGGAATGGTCGGGTCGATCTTGACCACCGAGGTGTGGTGCACCGTCATGTAGGGGGCGAAGGTGCCGAGCAGGCACATCGGGATGACGTTCTCGCCGCGCGCCTGGATGCGGTACGTGCCGTCCGAAATCGCCTGTCCCATCAGCAATCCCGCACCCAGGTCACACAGCGCCATATTCCCGGACACACATGACGGACAGCGTCCGCAGGCCGGGATGAACGAAAGGATGACGTGGTCGCCCACGGCCAGATCGCTCGGGCAGTTCGGCCCGAGCTTGGTGATCACACCCGCGCCCTCGTGGCCACCCATCACCGGGTAGCCGGGCATCGGCGTGGCACCGGTGACGATGTGGTGATCGGAGTGGCACATGCCCGCTGTTTCCATGCGGATCTGCACCTCCCCCGACACGGGGTCGCCGACCTCGATCTCCTCGACCGACCATTCCTGGTCGACGCCCCACAGGATCGCGCCCTTCGTCTTCATTACGATCGACCTCTCGCCAAGCAGTGCCTCGTTGTGACTGCTCCCACCCTACGAACTTTCGGCCGATTCTGGAACACGTTCTAGAAATCTGGTGAAGATTTCTCTATCCGCGCACGTCGTGGACGTGGTGCTCGAGGTCGTGCAGGAAGTATCGGCCCAGCGAGGCCACGGTGAACAGCGATCCGTCGCTGCGGGCACCGCGCCAGTCGAGCCGATCCGCGGGCACGGCAGCGAAGGCCGCGGCCACCTGCTCGGCATCGGCGGACAGCTCTTGCGCGACCGCCGCCGGGTCCTGCTCGTTGTAGCGGTCGGCGACGGCGGTGGCGTCTTGATCCCAGTTCTCGAATCGCGGCGTCGTCGCGCCGTCGCCGTCCAGCATCAGCGCGAGCCGGTTGTCGAAAATGCGGCAGACATCGCGCACGTGGGCGGCATATTCGAGGACCGACCAGGTCTGCGCGTCGGGCCGCACGCGCACGTCGTCGCGATCCAGCGCCGAGGCGATGTGGGCGGCAGCGGCCCGCGTCCGGTCGGGCACCTGCTCGAACGCGATCGATGCGGCGTCGTATCCGCATTCGGCGCAGGGCTTTTCGAGGACCCAGGTCCAGTCCTTGGTATCAGGCACGATCATGTCGCCAAGGCTATGGCGTCGCAATCTTGACGTCCATTGATATTCAGCCAATGATCGTCGAGATCCGGGCATCAGTCGATCAGCTTGCGCGCCTTCTCGAACAGTTCGAGGGTCACCGCGTGCAGGAAGTCGCCCACCTGCTTGGGCGCCTTGCCGGCGAAGGCCCGGGCGTGGGTGCCTTCGAGCACGATGCCGAGCTTGAAGCAGGCCAGCACCTCGTACCAGGTGACGGCGCGCAGGTCGCGATCGGAGAATTCGGCGTAGTGCCGGATCATCTCCTCGGGCGTCGGCAGGCCGCCGACGGTGCCGAGAGTGCCCATCAGCCCGGCGCCGACGGTGCCGGGTTCGGGGCGGGTCGCCAGTTGCCAGCCGAGGTCGAGCAGGGGGTCGCCGATGGTCGACATCTCCCAGTCGACCATGGCCGCCACCTCGGGGCCGTCGTAGTCGAACATCATGTTGGCCAGGTGGCAGTCGCCGTGCATGATGCCCGGTGGCGGGTCGGCGGGACGGTTGCGGTCGAGCCAGTCACCGACCCGCTCCACGTCGGGGATCTGCGGGCCCGGGTAGCCCTCGTTGGCGGCGTAGGTGTCGAGTTCGCGCAGCCAGCGCGGCACCTGACGTTCGAGGAAGCCTTCGGGCCGGCCGTAGTCGGCCAGGCCGAGCGCCAGGTAGTCGACGGTGCCGAGGCGCGCGATGGCCTCGATCGCCGACAGCCCCATCCGCCTGCGGATCTCCGGGTCGTTCGCGTGCAGCTCGGGTAGTTCGGTCTGCGGATTGAAGCCGCGGATGGGTTCCATCAGGTAGAAGACCGCCCCGAGCACCGAGGGGTCGGTGCAGGCGGCGATCACCCGTGGGGCGCGGATCTCGGTGCCGTCCAGCGCGGTGAGCAGACGGGATTCGCGGGCGATCACCTCGTTGCTCTTGGCCCGCAGGTGTTCGGGTCCACGACGCAGGACGTATTCGCGGCCGCCCCGGGTGAAGCGGATCATGATGTTCTGGGTGCCGCCGCCGATCGGGCTGACCTCCCCGATCGTGTCGCCAGGTAAGCCCTGCTCGTCCATCCAATGTCCGAGCGCCGCGAGATCCGGTTGCGAAACAGCCATGGCGCACATTCTGCCCCGAACCGCGTCCGGCGTAGGGTTTTGGCCACGATGCGCACGCTGTTGATCGATAACTACGACTCGTTCACCTACAACCTCTACCAGCTCATCAGTGAGGTCAACGGGAGCGAGCCAGTCGTCGTGCGCAACGACGAGGTGGGCAGCGTGGGCGAACTGGGCCTCGACCGATTCGACAATGTCGTGATCTCGCCGGGGCCGGGCCGTCCCGATCGGCCCAGGGACATGGGGATTTCGACGGCGGTGCTCGAGCAGGCCGAGTTGCCACTGCTCGGGGTGTGCCTCGGGCATCAGGGCATCGTGATCGGGGCGGGTGGACAGGTCGGTCGCGCCCCCGAGGCGCGCCACGGTTACCTCGATCGGGTCGCCCACGACGACCGGGACCTGTTCGCCGGGTTGCCGCAGGACTTCACGGTGGTGCGATACCACTCGCTGGCCGCGCTGCGCCCGCTGCCCGACGTGCTGGAGGTGACGGCGACGACGGGCGACGGTGTGGTGATGGGTGTGCGGCACCGCGAGCGGTCGCAGTGGGGTGTGCAGTTCCATCCGGAGTCGGTGTCCAGCGAGTTCGGGGCCGCGCTGTTGCGCAATTTCGCCGATCTCACCAAGGCTCGGACCCCGGCGGCCGCGCCGGTCGTCGTGCGTGGGCCCGAGGTACCGTCGGATCCGCCGACGAGACGGTTCGTGTTGCGGCACAAGGTGATCGAACGGGCGATCGATACCGAGGCGACCTTCCTGCGTTGCTACGGCGACTCGGCGACCGCGTTCTGGCTCGACAGCGAGCACGTCGAACCGGGCCTGGACCGGTTCTCCTTCCTCGGGGACGCGGCAGGACCGCACGCCGAGATCGTCGGATACCGGGTAGGCGACGGCGCCGTCACGGTGACGGATGGCGCGGGCACCCGAACCGTCGCGGGCACCGTACTCGACTACCTGGACCGCGAACTGCGCGCCAGGCACTGCGAAACACCGTTGCTGCCTTTCGATTTCGCGGGCGGTTATGTCGGCTATCTCGGCTACGAGGTGAAGGCCGATTGCGGGGCGCGGGCCGTGCACCGCTCCCCTACCCCGGACGCACAGTGGATTTTCGCCGATCGGTTGGTCGTGGTCGACCACGTGGCGGGCCGCACCCATCTACTCGCTCTCACCGATCCGGGTAGCGAAGCGGCGGGTGCGGATTGGCTCGGTACCACCGAGTCCGCCCTCGCCGACCTGCCGACCTGGAAGAATCCCGTCGACCTGCGTGTGCGCGCCGACCCCGACGCGGTCCAGGCGCATCTCGTGCGCGGCCGCGACCGCTATCTGGCCGATATCGCCGTGTGCCAGGAGCGGCTGCACGCGGGTGAGTCGTACGAGATCTGCCTGACCGATGCGGTGGCGGTCGCGGCGGGCGAGGACGACGGCCTGGCCTTCTACCGCCGCCTGCGCCGCTGCAATCCCGCGCCGTACGCCGCCTACCTGCGGTTCGACGGTCTCGAGGTGGCGTGCTCGTCGCCGGAGCGATTCCTCAAGGTCGACCGGGACCGGATGGTGGAGAGCAAGCCGATCAAGGGCACCGCACCGCGCGGCCGGACACCCGCCGAGGACGCGCGGTTGCGTGACGCGCTGGCCGCCGACCCGAAGACGCGCGCCGAGAACCTGATGATCGTCGACCTGTTGCGCAACGATCTCGGGCGCGTGTGCGAGGTCGGTTCGGTGCACGTGCCCGCGCTCATGGTCACCGAAACCTATTCCACCCTGCACCAATTGGTATCGACCGTCCGCGGCACCCTGCGCCCGGGGGCGGGTGTGGTCGACTGCGTGCGGGCCTGTTTCCCGGGTGGGTCGATGACCGGGGCGCCGAAACTGCGCACCATGGAAATCCTCGACGAGCTGGAAACCCGGGCGCGCGGGATCTATTCGGGCACCATCGGCTTCCTCGGGCTCGGCGGAACCGCCGACCTCAATATCGTCATCCGCACCGCGGTGCGCCACGACGACGAGTGGACCATCGGCGCCGGCGGGGCGATCGTGCTCGATTCCGACGCCGAGGACGAGTACGCCGAGATGGTCCTCAAGGCCGCGGCGACCTTCCGCGCACTCTAGCGACGTCGGCGCTTCTCCGGTTCCGGTGGTGGTTCCTCGCCGCCGCGCCCGGTGAAGCGGCCGATCAGACCCACACCCGGCAGTTTCGCGAGGGCGCCGAACAGGTCCTCACCCAGCGAGATCATCGCCTCGAGGCGGGGCAGCAACCGGTCGTAGGTGGCGAACACCGGGTCGGCGAGGGCGAGCGTGCGATCGAGGCGGTCGATCGTGCTGTTGAGCCGGTCGACCGCGATCGACAGGTTCTCCACCAGATCCGGCAGCTGCGCGGCGAGTTGCGCCGAGGCCGGTGGCAGCCGTACCGCCGCGTCGAAGGCGTAACCCGCCGTCTGCTGCGCCGCGTCGATGGCCTGCCCCGCCGCCGACTGTGCCGCGCCGACCGCCGCCTGCGCCGCCGACAGCAGCTCGGCGCCCGGCACCCTGCGCGCCTGCGGCGGCACCGGTGGTGGTTGCGGCGTGCGCCCCCGCTTCTTCGGGTTCGTCATGTCTCCACTGTGCCCCACGGCGGCCGCGTGCGCAGGGAGGAGCCGCCGTGTCCGTCAGTTCTGTCCGGCCAGCACGACCGGTCGGCCGAATCGCGGTTGCACCGGGCGGTTGGTGTGCGGGAACAGCGCGCGATAGTGCTCCACATCGGCGATCGCGACCGGCGCGGGTTCGCGCAGCACGATCCAGCGCACCCCTTCGGTGCAGGGCGGCGTGGTGAGCGAACCCTCGTAGCGGAACTGGGCGAACCCGGTCGGCAGATACGCGCGCGGATCGATGCTCGTCACCGTCCTGGTGGCACCCACCCGATCCGGTGCCGCCGCGAGTACCGTCCCCAGCGGCGCCGAGTCCGGCTGCGCGCGCAACAGCACCGCGAGTACCGCGAGCCTGCCTGCCCGGTCCGCGTGCACGAAGTGCAGCTCCATCGCCGCTTCCGCCCCGTCGACGGTGTGCTCGCTCGGCAGGTGGAAATGGAACTGGGTCAACTCGAACGCGCTCCCGTCGACGACGATGCGGTTACCCGAGCCGGACGCCACGTTCGCCTGAATCGTGTGCCCGTTGTTCACCACCTGCACCGAGGACATCGGCCGGTACTCGATGTCGATGTGTTCGTCGGGATGCAGTTCCGTATGGGCGGGCAGATCGATCGGCGACTGCGCGTGCCCGCTGCGGCAGGTCACGAACCGGCTGTCCAGATCGGCCCAGTGGTCGGGCCCTTCCGCGTCGTAATCCCAGTGCACGTCAGTGTGCGCTGCCTGCCCCGACCCACCGCATCCCGCCACCGCGAGCAGCGCGAGCGCGGCAAGTGCTCCCCGTCGGGTGAGTAAGTGACCATTCGACATACCGACCAGCTCCTCGTCAGCTCGGCCGTCGGCACCGAACGCGGCGGCCCCCAAAATGTCCGCTTTGCACCGAATATCCCTATATCACAACGGATTTCGTTATCGAGCGGACCCCAACGCTAAACCTCTGAGGATGGGTGAAACCAGGCCCGGTCCTGCGAGATGGCTCACACTCACCGAGGTGGCCGGGGCGGCGCTCCGGCAAACCGTGTCGGACCTCCGTGGCATCATGCGAGGACCATGGAACTACGCAAGGGCGCGAATTCGCCGGTACCGACATCGCTTCTCGCCGTGGTTGTTTCATGGCGGGGAGCGCAGGCTGTCGACGCCCACGCACTCCTGGTCACCGAATCCGGTCTGGTCCGCACCGACCGCGATTTCGTCTTCTTCAACGCCCCTCGCCACGCCTCGCAGGCGGTCACCCTCGACCAGGAACCCGAACCGGGTACGGCTCGGCTGAGCATCTCCCTGCCCCGCACCGAAGCCGATATCGCCCGCATCGTCGTCACGGCATCAGTGGACGACACCACCTTCGATCGCCTCGACGACCTCACTCTCACCGTGCACGCCGCCGACGGTCCGGTCGCCCGCTTCGCCGTCGACAGCATCGAGGACGTCCAGGCGATGATGTTCGGGGAGTTCTACCGGCGCGACGGTGGCTGGCGTTTCCGTGCGATCGGCCAGGGCTGGGCAGGCGGGCTGCGAGGGCTGGCCGTCGAATTCGGCGTCACGGTCGACGAACCGGCCTCCGTGGGCAGAGCCGACGAAGGCCGCACCGGCCGGACCGGTGCCGAGTTGTCCGGCGCGCCCGCCCTGACCCGCCGTGTCATCGATACCCCGCCACCGCCACCGGCGGACCCCGACCTGGCCGACTGGCA
This sequence comes from Nocardia sp. NPDC023733, assembly GCF_040639775.1. Lineage (NCBI taxonomy): Bacteria > Bacillati > Actinomycetota > Actinomycetes > Mycobacteriales > Nocardiaceae > Nocardia > Nocardia sp. NPDC023733. Next base: position 103,606 of record NZ_JBFAAN010000006.1, read on the forward strand.
TCCCGACCCGGACGCACCCGACCGCCTGCGCTGGTGGGACGGCGACGAATGGACATCGAGCGTGCGCCCATATCTCCCGCCGACCCGGGGCCACTGCGCACGCTGCGGTAATACCTTGCGCCGCAAGCTGTTCGGCGGTCACGCTCCGTGCAAGACGTGTGCCGCCGAGATCGACGAGTTCCTCACCCACTGGCGCAACCGAGCCGTGCGGGTCCTCACCGGCCCCGGCACCCGATCACCGGAGTGGACACAGGTGTGGGCGTCACTGCGGTTCCAGCGCATCGATGAGGAACAGGGCAGAGCGTTTCTGCGCGAGGACGGCCTCACCCAGGTGGAGCGGATGGTCGCGTTCGCGTTCGCCGACGGTGAGGTGTTCGCCGATGAACTGGACGCGTTCGAGCACGTCGTCGGTGAGCTCGACCTGGGCGGCCCCATCGTCGACGATCTGCGCAGGCGAATGCACCGGGGCCGCACCCTGTCACGGCTGCGTGCAGGCGAGCTGCCTGCCGTCGACACACCGGGCCTGCACCTGGACCCGGACGAGCGCGTCCACCTGGACCTGCCCGCCGTGCACATCCGGATGCTCGCGCGCGGTCCACGCCACTCCGAGGGCAGGCTGATCGGCAGCTCCAAGAAGCTGCGCTTCGTCGGCGACGGCACCGGCGTCGAACTGCCCTGGTCCCGGGTGGTTTCGGTGCACCCCGAACACGGCACCGTCGTGGTGGCCGCGACCTCCGCGCGCGGCGGCGCGACCTTCGGCGTGGCCGACCCGGACTATGTGGCGGCCGCGCTCGAAGGCGCGCTGCGCGTGGCCAAACGCCTGGTCCTCACGCCCGGGCAGCGCGACAGCCGCAGCATTCCCCAGGACGTGAAGGCCCTGGTGTGGCAGCGCGACGGTGGCGCCTGCGTGGAATGCGGCGACCGGCACTACCTGGAGTTCGACCACATCATCCCGCTCAGCCGGGGCGGCGCGACGAGCGCGTCGAACCTGCAGATCCTGTGCCGGGCCTGCAACCGGGCCAAGGGCGCGCGGATCTAGCTGCCGAGAACCGCGTTCATGATGGTGCCGCCGCTGGTGGCGACCACACCGCCGATCATGGCACCGGCGATCATCTTGGGCGACTCCATGGAGCTGCCGTTCCACTTCTCCCAGGCAAACTTTCCGCCCGCGACGGTGATGGCCAGAATGCCCGAAAGAATCATGAACCAGGTGAGGTACTGGACCATCTGCATGATCTTGTCCGAGAGCGGCGGTGCCTCCGGCGTAGGGTTGCCGACCTGCGCAAACGTCGTGACGGTGTCGGCCATCGACGTCAGAATGATGCTCATAGCCTGCTCCCCTTTTCCGCGTATAGCGAACTACGTTCCAGCGCTGCCGTATTCGGACGAGTTCCAGGATACGGCCGCGAACCCCCAGCGCACCAACAAAACCGATCGGTTCTGTCGAGGGGGTGGCTGCGACGCCGCGCCGGACGGGATACCATCGGCCACAGCAGTTCATCGCCGTTCCCCCGAGTTACCGAGTGAGCAAACATGATTCTGGCCGCTGTCGCCGATACCTTGGTCTTCACCGATACCTTGGCCCAGATCGGCAATCCGACACCCGAGGCGCCGCCGCTGTCGGAGAAGCTCTTGCAGATGGTGCGTTACTTCACCTGGTTCGTGCTGCTTTCGGGCATCATCGCCATCACCTACGCGGGTGGCAAGTTCGCCTGGGAGAAGTGGACCGGCGGTGCGATGCAGTCGCCGCGGATGGTCGCGGGCGCGATGATCGGCGGCGTGGTCGCCACCAGCGGCGGCACCATCATGAACGCCATGATCTGATTCCTGTCCGCTCGGGCCGGTCCGGATGAACCGGGCCGCCTCGACCGGCAAGGATTCCCGACCCGGGTTCTGTTGTGGTTCAACAGGACCCGGGTCGCTTCAGCTGGGCTCTACTGTGTCGGCACATGGCAGCAACCTCCTTTCTGTCAGCCGGGCGGGGCGGCTAGGTGTAGAGCTTGTCGACGAACGCGTAGAGGTTCTCCACCACGCGCTCGGCCTTCTGCTCCACGGTCAGATCCTCGCGGTACCGGCTGCCCATCGAGGGCTTCTTCTTGTTGCGGGCGTACAGCGAGCACGCGAGATCGGTGCACATGTAGCTGCCGATCGTGTTCCCGCGCCGCCCCGATTCCCCGGCCTTGTTCGCCGTCATCAGCGAGACCCCGCCGCCGGTGTGGCTGGTGAGGCACAGCGCACACATCTGTGTCTTGCTCGAACCACCCGTCTCGTGGCGCAGCGCGATACTCACCAGCTTGCCGTCACGCGGCACGGCGATGTAGCAGCGCCCCGCGTAGGAGGGGTCGGTCCAGCCGAGGAAGTCGAGATCTTCCCACGGACGTTCGGCCAGGTCACGGGGGACATTGAGACGTTTGGCGTCACCTTTCGAACAGTTGACGAACGACGCTCTGATCTCGCGTTCGGTGATGGGTTCCATCGCATTCCTCTCGGTAGTCGAACACAAAACGTAGCCACGCTAACGAGTTGCCGACCTGCTGACAACCGAGTTTCTCCAGCTCACACGGCCTCCGTGCCCCGGCGGCGATCCGGCCGCCGGGGCATCCGCCCGGTCACGCCACGGATTCGAGGACCGGGTAATCGGTGTAGCCGGTCGCATCGCCACCGTAGAAGTAGTCCTCACGGAACTGGTTGATCGGCGCGCCGTCGCGCAACCTGGCGACGAGGTCGGGATTGGCCAGGAACGACCGGCCGAGCGAGACCAGGTCGGCGCCCGCGGCGAGCAGTTCCTCGGCTGCGGACCTGCCGCCGTCGGCGGGCAACGGCGAACCCCAGCCGAGCACCGGGTTGGCGATCAGCACACCGTCCCAGCCCGTCCGGATCTGCTCGAACACCGGGGTCCGCGGGTCGGCGAACACCACGTGCAAGTAGGCCAGGCCGCGACCGCCGAGTGCGGCGACCAGCGCGGTGTACAGCTCCTCGGTGTCGGATTCGACGATGTCGTTGGCGCCGACGCCGGGTGCGACGCGCACCCCCACTCGCTCCGGTCCGATCGCCGCGGCCACGGCCTCGACCACCTCCACGGTGAACCGGATGCGGTTGTCGACGGTGCCGCCGTATTCGTCGGTGCGCTGGTTGGTGTTGTCGGACAGGAACTGATGCAGCAGCATGCCGTTGGCGCTGTGCACCTCCACGCCGTCGAACCCGGCCGCGATCGCATTGCGGGCCGCCTGTGCGAAATCCTGAACGGTGCCGTGGATGTCGTCGATGCTCAGCTCCCGGGGAATCACCGCGTCCTTCGAGCCTGCCGCGGTGCGGATCGGCGTCGACAGCCGCACCGGTGAAGGGGCGACCGGGACGGCACCGCTGTTGTCCGGATGCCCGACGCGACCACCGTGCTGCACTTGCAAAAAGGTCCGCCCACCCGCCGCGTGGATCGCCTCGGTGATCCCGCGCCAGCCGGCGACGTGGGCATCGGTGTAGATGCCGGGGATGCCCGCGAACGTGATGCCCACCTGGTTGGGGCTGGCCGCCTCGGCGATGATCAGACCCGCGTCGGCCCGCTGGGCGTAGTAGGTCGCCATCAGTTCGGTCGGGCTACCGTCCTCGGCCGCCCGGTTGCGCGTCATCGGCGCCATCACGAGCCGGTTGGGGAGTTCGAGAGCACCGAGAACGGCCGCGTCGAAAAGGCTGGGTACTGCGTTCTTCGTCATGCGGATACGGTAAAACTTGACATTGGTGTGAAGTTCAAGTCGATGTGTGAAAGGCCTGGTGGCGCATGCGAATCGGGGAGCTCGCGGCGCGGACCGGCGTCAGCGAACGGTCACTTCGCTACTACGAGGAGCAGGGTTTGCTTGCCTCTGACCGAACCCCGGGCGGCCACCGTGACTATCCCGATCTCGCCGTGGACCGGGTGATCCACATCCAGGAGCTCTATGCGGCCGGGCTGACCAGCAAGAAGATCGGTCAGATCCTGTGCTGCATCCGCGACGCCGACGGCCGCGCCAACGAGAACGCCACTCCCGAACTGATCGATGAACTCTGCACCGAACGAGCCCGGATCGACCGCACGATCGCCGACCTGATCCGCTCCAGGGACGTCCTCGACGACGTCATCGCCCGAGCCTCGGAGGACATTCCCGTCGCGGCGGAATAGTCATCGTTACCGGACGATTCCGACCGCTCGGGCGGCGCGCAGCCAGTCCGGGAACTCGCTGAGCAGGTGTCGGTAGAGTTCGGCGTCGTCGAGCTGGTCGATGTCGGGGACGGCGAAGAAGCCCGCGTTGTCGACCACCCGGCCGTCGAGTTCGTCCAGGGTGCGCAGCACACCGAAGTTGGCGGGGCCGAGTCCGATGAACTGCCAGAACGCGGGCAGGTGGGCGGCCTCGCGCATGAGCGCGGCGATCTCGCGTTTCTTGGCGAAGCCGCCGTCGGTGAAGAACAGGACGAGTGTGGGCCGGGTGCTGCCGTGCAGGGTGTCGATCACCGCGCGCATGATCGGCAGTTCGTCGTTGCGTCCGCCGAGGCTGCCGTAGTCGATACCGTCGTGGGTGCCGTTCAGGTGCAGATAGGTCTGCGTCCAGCGCTCGGCATCGGCCACGGTGATGTCCGGGAGTTTCGCGTAGGACAGGGCGTAGAGGTAGGCCTCGAGGGTGCCGTCGTCGTCGAGCTGGGTGGCGACCGGAATCATTCGCTCCACCACCCGGTGCACGGTTCCGGCGCGATACATCTTCTGCATGCTGCCGGTCTTGTCGATCACCAGCACAACCCGCGCCCGCGTTCCGAACGCGCTCTTGTCGATGAGGATCTTGGCGACTTCCTGCTTACGCATATCCAGCTTCTGCCGTTTCTCGAACGACAGCGCGTGCTCGCCGGGCACCGTCCTCGGCGCCGCGACGACTTCCGGTTCGTCGTCGACACTCACCCCGTGATCGGTGACCAGATCGGCGAATCCGCCGGCATACCCTTGCCCGACCGCGCGCACCTTCCACTGCTCACCCCGGCGATACAGTTCGAGCGCGATCACCACCGTTTCTCGATCCAGGCCCTCGATCACGTACTCGCACAAAGTATTTCCGGCGGCATCGGCGACAACCGCGACCGGTGCCGATCCGCTCCCGAAGGTCTGCCCGTCGGCGGTGATCACCGCGCGGATCTGCGCGATGTCACCCGCCACCTGGGCCAGCCTGACGTGGAGTGTCGCACCGTCCAGACGGACCCCCTGGGCCTGGGGTTGATTGAAGAACACGAAGTCGGCATCCGTTCGAACCTTGCCCACCTCGGTGACCAGCAGCGCCGACAGATCCGCCGCCACACCACCACGCACCGACAGCCTCACCTCCCCCGCCGCCAGCCCCAGGTTCTGCCCCTTCACCAGCACAGCAGCCATCGCACGCCCCTCATCTCGCACCCGATGCCCCACACCCTAGGCCAAACCCGTCAGCCACGGACGAGGTCCGCCGACGCACGTAGCATGAGTACTCGACCTCGAGATCGGGAGGCGCAGGGTGGATTTCACCATCGCGTACCTGCAATACGCCGGTCCGGATCGCGGCGGATCACTACACCGAACTGCTGATGGTGCGGGTGGCGGGACCTGCTGGCGACAGCGCGGGCTGAATCATGACACCGAATGAGCGCTTCCTCCGGCTGGGAGCCGATCACCGGCGGCAGGTTCATCTGTCGCTGTGTGCCGATGTCCTTCCGACGTGGACCGATTATGTTCGGGGCAAGCCTTCCGCGCTTCGCTACCGCGACTCGGTGGTCGGGATGCGCCACCACGTAGACGTCGAGCTTCCGATCGATGCCCTTGGGGCTGCTCGGGCCGGCGTGGACTTCGCGAATATCAGCAGCCGCTATCTCGAGCCCATAACCGCACTGCAAGACGACGATCTGACCTTTCCCGATCCGGTCGAGTTCGCCTACTACGCCATCTACAACTGCTTCCGCAAATACGTCTCGGGTGAGGACATCGCGGACTGGCTGATCGTCAACCAGGCGTTGGCGGTGCACGATCCCGGTGAGGCGGCGCAACGTCTGACGCGCGCTGTCGACGGCGTCGATCCCGTCACGGGCGAGGGTGTGTCATCCGGCGGGTGACACAGACGGTTCGTCTGTTACCACCTGACGGTGCTCGTACCAGATCGACGGGACGAGCGATCCGTTCGGCAACCGTTGTGCTCGCCGGTCCTTTTCCATCGCGCCGATCTTGTCGCAGATTCGCCGCACCGCGAGATTCGACTCGGAGGTACCGATCTCGACGGTAGAGAGTGTCTGCCAGGGTGGGGAGGGAGGAGGCGCGAAGCGCCGCAGCTCAACGGCGATGTTTGCACCAACTGGCCGGGATTCGTCCCGGACCTTCTGCGCCCCGGACGAATCCCGCACGAACCCCGGATGTTTCCCGGACATGTCCGAACGCCCATCACATCCGTGTCCACAATCCAAGCAGACGAGGGCAGTCCTGCTCAACCTTGCCGCTTATCGCCAGCGAGATACGTACGCTGTACCCAACATCAGGAGCTCTCTGAGGACGGTGAGGGTGGGCAGGACGTTTCCCCACGGGGGATCGGATTGTGCGAGGCAAATGTCACTGGGAGCACACCCCAGACAGCGAGCGCGCCTTAGCGGAGCTTCACGGCCGCGACCCGTTTACTCACGGCGATATCATCGGGCAGATCGAGGAGTCCGAGCATGCTGGTCTAGGGGCCAGCAGTCGGTATTCCGAGCCCGGAAACTACCGGTGCCCGCTGGCGTTCGCGCCACGAGGCGTAGTTGATCCGCCCTGGCTGGGCGAGTTGAAGGCCCTGCAGATTAAGGGCAGGGTCGAGTGGCGACTGTACTTCGGGGAGCCGACGAACCACCAAGATCACGTGGTTGGTATCCATCTGAGGGATAGCAAGACAGGCCTCATGAGCACCTTTAAGGCCCAGGAACGGCAACGCTTGCACATCAGGAAAGCCATGGCCTACCTGAAGTCCTACTTCAAGCAGAACGGCTATGCGTGGGCCCCGTTTCCTGATTCGTAAGCCCAATGCACCTAACATGTTGGCCAACTCCGTGCCGTAACTCTACGTTGTTGCGTTACAGTGCAACGATGTGGCACAGGCAAAGCAAAGAACCTCCGATAGACCTGGGTAGCCCACGTCACACCCGCAACGCGATGAACCTCACGCAGGCACGTCGACGGCTGCTCCTTGACCTGATCGGCATCCGCAAGCGACGCGGCTACAGCCAAGCGCAAGTCGCCGAGGCGATCGGCATCAACCGATCCGGCATCTGCCGCTTCGAGGCTGACATCGCGACCAGCAACCCAACTATGGACGTAGTGCTCCGCTATGCCCACGCAGTCGGGGCGGCTGTTGATATCGAAGTTCGGATGCTGGAGGATGCGCCGTCCCCACCCATCAGTCGGTCCGAAGTTACCTTGTTCGTTACGACTCATACATTGCCAGCTGCAGCCACTGTCCCCACACCTGTTGCCGAGCAGCTCACGGCCAGTGGCAAGTCCGCTGTCGTCGGACGGGTTAAGCGTCAGGTGAGGACATGGTGACAAGGTTGGCGGAACGCGCCACCGGATGCAGCCTCCGCTGGACAGAACGGTCTATCAAGCGCCAGCCGGACAACGAGCAACTCGACCTGCCAGATTCAACACCGGTAGTCATCGAGGTGAACGCCAGTGGTGGCATCAGTGAGAAGAAGGGCGCCCCCTACCTAGACGCCACCGTCGACTTGCAGCTGAGCGGGAAAGACGTGGAGCTCAGGTACGTGTTTACATGCAGGTTCTTTTTTGAGGCGGACACCGAGCCGCCAGCTTCCGAGGAAGCAGTCGATTTCATGCGTCAGCACGGGGCCAGCTACACCTTGGGTTTTGTGAACGCCGCCCTGGCACATGACACACAACTGTTCGGGCTGAAGCCGATGACACTGCCGGTTCTGGCGATAGAAGACATAAGCGCTGCAGACCCAGTCGCGGACCAACCCGAGCCCGAGGACTGACCCAGGCCACCCCGGTTTGCGCGGCGCGGGTGATCAGCCGCAGAGGGCGCCATCCAACCATCAAATCGAGTATCTAGGGATACTATATTTCCACAGTTCAGAACGGTGTTAAACGCTCAGGAACTTTCTAACCCGTTGCTGATCAGCCCACACCTGCGGGTCGTCCGGATCGAGGCTGGCGTCGATGAGCGCTTCGCGGTCGACAGAGTCTCTTCCCATACTCAGGTTCGACGGCAATCAGCCGTCAGCGGTGCCGCAGCGAGCCAACTGTCCGCTGATAATGACCTCACCCGCAGTGTCAAGGCCACGGACGGGCACCACTGCTCGACGCCAAGGCGCCCACGCCAGTTCGCGGTCGTAGGTCAATAATCTCTTGGTGTACATGCGCTGCACTGGCCCAATCCGGCTGATCGCTCACACGACATATGCCGACCAGAGGCCAAATGTGGGGCGGGTGGGGCTCGAACCCACGACCAGCGGATTATGAGTCCGCGGCTCTAACCGACTGAGCTACCGCCCCTGACCGCGGTCTCCGCGGGCGAGTCGCATGGTACCCGGTGGGTTGCGAGATTGACCACTCGTGCGGGGGGTGGCGGACCGGACCGGTCAGGACCGGTTCGCCTTCTCCCGTTCGCTGCGTGCGCGGTCCGAACGGTCGCGCTGCTTGACACTTCCCCCTGGACTGCTGGCGAGTTTGATGACTCCGATTACCAACAACAAGACCGCGACTGTCACCCCGGCGACAATTATTCCCTGCACATATTGAACTTAACGTGTATTCCGTTGTGCCGCAGGGTAAGTTACACTGTCGCGCCGATCGTCAATACGGTACGTCCGAGGGCGGAACGGTCCTCGATGACGGCGTGCGCCCGGCGCACCTCCTCGAGTGGAAATGCCTGGCCAACCACCACTTCCAGCTCACCGGAGGCCACTGCCGACTGTGCGCGGCGGGCGATGGACTGCCAGTCGATTTCGCCCCCGACGATGTCGAACAGGCCACGAATCGTGACGTGACGCACACTCGCCGCCTCGGTATCGCCGTTGGCGAACTCGCCTGCGGCCGAGCCGTATCCGAGGAACAAGCCGCCGTCGACGGTCGCGGTCAGCGCGCGACCACCGATATCACCGCCCGCACCGTCGAAGACCACCGCCGCTCCCCCGTCGGTGATCTCGCGAACCCGCTCCTCCCAGCCGTCGGAGGAATAGTCGACAACGGCCGTGGCACCCAACCGCTGTGCGAGAGTCAGCTTTTCGGTTCCACGGGCGGCCGCGACGACCTTCGCACCGGCCGCGACGGACAACTGGGTGAGCAGTGTGCCGAGGCCCCCGGCCGCCGCGGTGATGAGCACCCACGAATCCGGTTGCACCCCTGCATGATCGAAGACTGCCAGCGAGGTACGGCCGTCGTGGGCCAGCGCGACCGCCTGCACGGTGCTGAGCCCGTCGACGATCTCCACCAGCGTGGCCGACCGTGCGAGCGCTTGCTCGGCGTACCCGCCGATGGGCAGGCCGCCACCGATCCCGCTGGCCGCCGTCTGAGTGACGACGCGCTTGCCGACCCACGCGGGATCGACCTCCGCGCCGGCCGCACGCACCACACCGCCGATCGCGCCGCCGGGGATGTACGGCAGGCTCAACGGGAAGAAGTCCTGTCCCCAGCCCGCCCGCAGCCGGGTATCGAGGAACATCACGTCGGCCACGTCGACATCAATGAGCACCTCACCCGGACCGGACTGCGGCGCGGGCAATTCGCACACCTCGAGCACGTCGACTCCGCCGAATTCCTTGACCTGCACTGCACGCATCGTGACTCCTTGTGGTGTTCACCGGGACACCACAAGCTTCGAACCTGAAGCGGAGTTCAGGTCAAGGTGCTGAGACCGCTGTCACATATCGCACTGTCGACCCACACCGGACGACAGCTGGCGCTCGACCCCGCGGAGTCCTGCGCACCGCCCGACACTAACTTCCGCCGCCACAACTACTGCTGCTCCCACCGCCACAACTGCTACTACTACCGCCACCGCAGCTGCTACTGCTTCCGCCACTGCTACTTCCCCCACTGCATCCGCTGCTGCTGCCACCGCCGCAGCCGCTACCCCCGGAACCCACATCCCCGGGCCAGCCGGCCGAACACCCCGACCCGCTGTTCGTCCACGTCTGACCAGGCGTCCCGTCGAAGAACCCCGTCGCACCGGCCGCGCCGGCGACCCAGCGCGGGTCGTGGGGGTCGATCCGGGGCGGACTCAGCTTCCGCACCAGCACGACCACCGTCGTCACCACCAGCCCGATGCCGGCGGCGAGGAAGAACAGGACGATCAGGACGGTCATACGTGCAGGCTAACCCGCCGGAATGTTCCCGGCAGCCCTACGCCCAGGGGCCTTACAGTGAAGCATGGCCATCACGATCCCCGGACTTCGTCGGCGACCGGTCGATCTGGCGACGGTCGATCGCACCGTCGCCGACCTCGATTTCCCCGACGCGATCTTCAAGACCTGTCCTTGGCAGCCGCGCGATCTGGTGGAAACCGGTCTGCGCCAATGGTTGCGGTGCTGTGGTGCCGCGCTGCGCGACGATCAGGTGATCGGTATGCCCTCGCACGCGGTCGACGAGGCCTGGCACGGTTTCATCCTGTGCACCCAGCTCTACGCCCGGTTCTGCGATCGGGCCTACGGCCGGTTCCTGCACCACTTCCCCGACGGCGTCGCCGCGGACACACCGACCGACGCGGGACCGATGCTCGAACAGCTCGGGCGAACGGTGGTGGCGTGGTCGATGGTCGCGGCACCGGGTGAGCCGTGCGTGCTGTGGGATCTGGACCGCCAGGTCGGTGTGGAGAACCCGTGGGGTGTGGACGCCCGGCACGTCGCCGCAGTGGAGCGGCAACTGCACCGGGCGTGAGCCCCTACTTGACCAGTTTCATCCGGCGCGCCGCGAAACGCACCGCGCCGGGGGCGATCCGGTTCACCCGGTACTGCAGCCACGATTCCGGGGTCACTGGCACGATGTCGCGGCGTTCGCGCACGGCACGCACGATCTGGTCGGCCACCTTGTCCGGGGTGTAGCCGCGCCGTTCGTAGAGCTTGTCGAACTTGCGCTGAGTCGCGGCTTCCACATCGGCCGAGACACCCGAGATGCGAGTGGTGGCAACGATATTGGTGTGCACGATGCCGGGGCAGACAGTGGACACGGAGATTCCGTGATCGGCCAGTTCCGCACGCAGGCAGTCGGAGAACATGAACACCGCCGACTTGCTCGTCGCGTAGGCACTCATATCGCGTTGCGGGCTGTAGGCGGCCATGCTCGACAGGTTCACGATGTACCCGCCGAGTCCACGTTCGGCCATGGCCGATCCGAAGGCGCGGCAGCCGTTCACCACGCCGCCGAGGTTGATCCGCAGCACCCGGTCGAACTCCTCGGTGGGGGTGTCGAGGAACCCGCCCGCCTGTCCGACACCGGCGTTGTTGACGAGAACGTCGGGCACACCGTGCGCCGCGATCACCGTGTCGGCATGCGCCCGCACTGCGTCTTCATCGGATACGTCCAGCGGATAGGCATGGGCGACACCGCCTTCGGCGGCGACCAGTTCGGCGGTACGTTTCGCGGCGAGCTCGTCGATGTCGGACAGCACCACCTCGGCGCCGAGGCGGGCGAAGGCGAGCGCGGTCTCACGGCCGATGCCACTGCCCGCACCGGTGACGACCACGAGGTGATCGTCGAATTCCCTCCGCGTGCGGCCGACTTCGGCCCGCGCCAGCCCACGCGAGATACCGGCACCGGAGAGAGCATCGATGAGTTCGGTGGTGGCGGTGGCCAGCAATTCGGGATGGGAGAACGGCACCCAATGCCCGGCGGGCACGTCGCGCCGCCACAGCCGGTCGGTCCACTTGTGCGAGTCGTCGTAACCGGCCGGGCGCAGGGCGACATCGCGGCCCGCGACGATGAGTTGGACCGGCACGGTGGTGCGACGCTCGCGCGGGGCGAGCAGGCGCTGCACGATATTGGCGCGGTAGATGAGCAGCCCGTCGACCATGTCGCGACGGAAGGTCGGACCGAGCTTCACATTCGCGGCGGGCGTGTCGTTCATGAGGGAAACCGCACGCTGCCAGAACTTTTCGGTGCCGATGGCGTTGAACGTGGCGCGCGGCAGGCCCGGCGTCATGAAGAAGAACGTGTAAGCCGAGGACGCCAGCTGAGTCAGCGGCTGCCACACATTGCGCGGTGTGGGCCGCGAGAGCCGGTTGCGTATCCAGGCCGCGATGTGGTCGAGGTTGGGGCCCGACACCGAGGTGAACGAGGCGACCCGCTCGGCGGCCTGTGGTTCGCACACCGCCTCCCAGAGCTGGATCGAACCCCAGTCGTGCGCGAGCACATGCACGGGACGGTCGGGGCTCACCGCGTCGATCACCGCGTAGAAGTCACCGGCGAGTTCGTCGAGCCGGAAATCGGCGGTGCGCTGTGTGCGCGTGGAGGCGCCGTGGCCTCGCGTGTCGTAGGCGACCACGTGGAAGCGGTCGGCGAGCAGCGGGATCACCCGCTCCCACAGGTGATGGGTGTCGGGCCAGCCGTGCACGAGCACCACCGTCTCGCCGGCGGGATCACCGTATTCGAACACCGCGATATCGAAGGCACCATTGCGCACGATGCGCTCGTTGGCCGGGTCGATCGTCATACTTTCGGACTCCTCGTGTGGGTAGGTCGCGCAACCGGGCTCACAGGTCGAGCACCAAACGCTCACCGCGGGAACGGGATACGCAAGCGAGCATGTCGCCCGCGGCATGGTCGGTCTCGGAGAGCACGCTCTCTCGATGGTCGGGTTCGCCGCCACGCACGCGGACCACGCAGGTGCGGCAGAAGCCCTGCCTGCACGAGTACGGCTGGTCGGGGCGGACGGTCAGGATGGTGTCGAGCACCGTGCGATCGGCGGGGACGGTGAGGACTTCACCGGTGGAGGCGAGTTCGATCTCGAACGGTTCGCCGTCGACGATGGGCGGCGGCGAGAACCGTTCGTAATGCAGTTCCACCTCCGGCATCTCGCGCACCGCGCCGACGACGGCCGAGGTCATCGGGGTGGGGCCGCACGCGTAGATCGCAGTGCCCGGTCCGACGCCGGGCAGCAGATCGGTGGCGCCCGGCAGGCCGTGTTCGTCGTCGGTGCGCACGATCACGTGCGGGCCGAAGGCCTCGAGCTCGTCGAGGAACGGGATCGTCGCCCGGCTGCGCCCGCTGTAGACCATGGTCCACTCCACGCCGAGACGGTGGGCGAGCCGGGCCATCGGCAGGATCGGGGTGATACCGATACCGCCTGCCACGAAATGCAGACGCCGCGCGGGCGAACCGTGGCCGGGCACCACGAAGGGGAAAGCATTGCGCGGTCCACGCACCATCAGCGTGCTGCCCACCGGCAGTTCGTCGTGCACCTCCACCGAGCCGCCCCCGCCGTCGGGAATCCGGCGCACCGCGATCCGGTAGGCGTGCGCGTCGGCGGGATCACCGCACAGCGAGTACTGCCGCAGGCGGCCAGAGGGCAGCTCGAGATCCAGATGTGCGCCGGGACGCCAGCGCGGCAGCACCCGCCCTTCGGGCGACTCGAGGCGCAGACTCACCACGTCCTGGTCGTGCGCCTCGATCCGGCGTTCGGTGACGACCACCGGCAGCCGGTGGTCGGCGACGCGCGAGCGCGGATCGCGGCGGTTCACCAGCGCGCTCCACCGAAGCCGGAAGGTCGCGATCGTGTCGATCACCCGCATTCCCGGGTCGTGCCGATGCTTGCCGTACAGATCACCGGGGAGCTCGCGGACGGTCATGACGCGGCCGCGCGGGCGCCGGGCGAGGCGGCGAGGTAGGCCAGCGCCTGGGCGGTCGACCCGACATTTTCCGGGTTGTACCCCGGCTGGAAGGTCGACAGCGCGCTCACCAGCAGCGACGGCACACCGGGGATCGCGCCACGCCACATCGCGCCGAACACACCGGCGAGCAGCTTCGGATACCCGTGGTCGGGCAGCTGCGGATCCTGATGCACGAGGAAACGCGTGCCGCGTAGGAGCAGCGCGAGGAAGATGGGGAACACCAGCGTCATCGTCGCGCCGCGGCGCAGGTAGCCGACACCGAAGTACTCGGCGACATCATGGGCGACGCTGCGGTGCTCGACCTCCTCGGCGCCGTGCCAGCGGAACAGATCGGCCATGCGTGGATCGGCGCCGAACTTCTCCAGGTCGGCATTGAGCACCCAGTTGCCGAGCCAGGCGAAGAAGTGCTCGAGACAGGCGATGAACGCCAGCCGTTCCACCAGCATCTGCTTGCCCGCGCGACCCTCGCCGCGCTTGCCGAGCGTCACCCGGAACAGGTATTCCATCTGCCGCTCGTACGGTGCGGTGTCGACGCCGTTGGCGGCGAGCATGTCGACGAGCACCTTGGCGTGGGTTTCCGCGTGCATGGACTCCTGGCCGATGAAGCCGAGCATGTCCTCGCGCAGCTTCTCGTCCTCGACGTAGGCCAGCGCCTCGCGGTAGGTCGCGATGAACATGCGCTCACCCTCGGGAAGCAGCATGTTCAAAGCGCAGATCAGATGTCCCGCAACGGGTTCGGCGGGCATCCATTGCAAGGGGACGCCGGACCAGTCGAAGGTGACATTGCGCGCGTGCAGCGCGACCGCTCCCGGATCGACGTCCGGTCGGGTGGCACTCCAGCGAAGTAACTTCATCGGTACTCCTCGATCACCGCACGATCGTTGTGCGCCCGGAGCGCGACGGTGCGCCTCGCGGGTTGGTCCTGATCGTACAACTATCTCGTACTCCGCGTAACACCAAAATCCTTCATTCGTGTATCGATACGAGATTAAAATCGATCGCTGAGTTATTGCTAACAGCTATCTGGGTATCCTCGATATATGCGGTTAGAAGCCCATCTACCAGGGGATTGTGGTGGACGAGCTGCACAAACACCGTGACCGCCTACCGGTTAGCTATCCGGATGCGGAAGGAAGGAGGTGAGTGTCATGCTGTGGGACTTCTTCGTAGATTTCTTCGAAGCGATCGTCAAACTCTTTGTCTGATCGCAGACCCAGACGGGTGACGGCGCCACTGCGGCGCCGTCACCCGTATCTGTTTCGCACTGTGTTTCTCTCGCCACCCACCGGGTAGGCGGCAACCAGAACGCCCACCACCCAGGAGGTGCAGACTCATGCCGCAGCAAGCGTGGAGCGACAAACGCGAACGTCAGTACAAGGACATCAAGAAATCCGAGCGTGAGCGGGGCCGGAGCGAGGACCGCGCGGAGGAGATCGCCGCCCGCACCGTGAACAAGACCCGCGCCCAGCACGGCGAGACCAAGTCGGGTGGGTCATCCTCCGGCGGGAAATCCGGCGGCAAGTCCAGTGGCACCTCCCGTCGCGGCGGCCAGCAGGCCAAGGGCAGCGGCAAGACGCGCGACGAACTGTACGAAGAGGCTCGCCGCCGCAATATCGACGGCCGCTCCAAGATGAACAAGCAGGAACTGGCCAACGCCCTCGGACGCCACTGACCCCGGAGGTTCGCCATGCAGATCGGATTCAAGTTGGTGGCCGAGGCCTTCGACCCGAACGAGCTGGTCCGCCAGGCCGTTCGGGCCGAGTCCGTCGGCTTCGATTTCGTCGAGATCAGCGACCATTTCCATCCGTGGCTGGACAATCAGGGCCATTCACCGTTCGCCTGGTCGGTGCTCGGTGCGATCGCCGCGCGCACCGATCGCCTCGAGCTCGCGACCGGCGTGACCTGCCCGATCATCCGCTACCACCCCGCGATCATCGCCCAGGCCGCCGCCACCACGGCGCTGCTCTCCGACGGCCGCTTCACCCTCGGGATCGGGTCCGGTGAGCGGCTCAACGAGCACGTGGTCGGCCAGGAATTCCCGCCGGTGCTCGTTCGTCAGCGGATGTTGCGCGAGGCGCTCGAGATCATCCGCCTGCTGTGGCGGGGCGGATACCGCAATTACGACGGTCGATACCTGTCGCTGTCGGACGCGCGGGTCTTCGATCTGCCGGAAACACCACCGAAGATCGCTGTCGCGGCGGGTGGTCCGCGTGCGGCCGAGATCGCCGCCGAACTCGGCGACGGCCTGTTCGCCACCGAACCCGACCCCGACCTGGTGCGCACCTACCGGGACTCCGGCGGCATGGGGCCACGCTACGTAGAGGTCGGTGTCGCTTTCGATCCCGACGAGCGCAGGGCCGCGGAGGCCGCGCTGTCGACGAATCGGTGGATGACCGGCGGCTGGAAAGTGATGAGCGAGTTGCCGAATCCGGTGAACTTCGCCGCCGCGTCGACCACCGTGCGAGTAGACGACATGCTCGAGGCGATGGTCTGCGGCAACGACCCCAAGCGCTATGTCGAGGCTGTCCGCAAGGCCACCGACGCCGGCTTCGACCGGGTGGTGCTGATGAACGCGGGCCCGGATGTCGACGCGTTCCTCGATTTCTACAGCAGCGAACTCCAACCGCTGTTGCGCGCGGAGGGCTGAATCGGCGATGCCCCTGCGGATAGGTACCTCCGGCTGGCAATACCGTGATTGGCGCGGTGTGCTGTATCCGGAGGGGCTGCCGATGCGGAGCTGGCTCGAGCACTTCGCGCAGGCTTTCGCGACGGTGGAATCCAACAACGCCTTCTACCGGCTACCGAGCCGGGAAACCTTCGCCGCCTGGCGCGAGCGCACGCCCGCGGATTTCGTTGTCGCGGTGAAGGCCAGCCGGTTCCTCACCCACATCAAACGACTGCGGGAGCCGGAAGAACCGGTGCAGCGCCTGCTCGATCGGGCCGAGGGCCTCGGCGACCGGCTCGGCCCGATCCTGTTGCAGCTGCCACCCACCCTGCGCGCCGACGCGGGCCTGCTCGACGACTGTCTGCGCTGTTTTCCGTCCTCGGTGCGGGTGGCGGTGGAACCGAGGCACGAGTCGTGGTGGACCGACGAAATCCGCGATGTCCTGTGTACACGCGGAGCCGCGCTGTCCTGGGCGGATCGTGATTCCCGGCCGGTGACCCCACTGTGGCGCACCACCGACTGGGCGTATCTCCGCCTGCACGCCGGTCGCGCCAACCCGCCGCCGCACTACGGCAGGCAGGCCTTGAACGGCTGGGTGCACCGTCTGCTCGACACCTTCCCGGCCGACGCCGACTGCTACGTCTACTTCAACAACGACCCCGGCGGGGCGGCCGTGCGCGACGCCGTCACCTTCGCCCACCTGGCCGAGGGCGCGGGCGCCGAGGTGACCCGCGTGCCGGACCTGTCCACCCAGCGAGCCGCCTCATGACCACGACCAAATACCCCGGCGCGGCCGAGTACGTGCCGAGCACCGACGACCTGGCCACCCTCGCGGCCGCCGCCGACGCCTGTCACGGCTGCGACCTCTATCGCGACGCCACCCAGACGGTGTTCGGCGAGGGCGCACCGCACGCGAGCACCGTCCTGATCGGTGAACAACCCGGCAACGAGGAAGACCTCGAGGGGCACCCGTTCGTCGGACCGGCCGGACGACTGCTCGACCGCGCGCTCGACGACATCGGCGTCGACCGGAAAACGCTCTACCTCACGAACGCGGTGAAGCATTTCCGCTTCGAGCAGCGCGGCAAACGTCGCATCCATCAGCAGCCCCGGCGCACCGAGATCGTCGCCTGCGCACCCTGGCTCACCCGCGAATTGGACGTCATCGCACCGGAACTCGTGATCTGCCTGGGTGCCATCGCCACGCAATCGGTGCTCGGCCCGAAGGCCAAGGTCACCGAATTGCGTGGCCGCACGGTCGAACTCGAACATTTCCGGGTCGGCGCGACGGTGCATCCGTCCTCGGTGCTGCGGGCGACCGACCGTACCCAGGCCTACGCCGAGTTCGTCGACGACCTGACCCACCTGTTCGAGCGGGCCTGATCACCAGCCGGGATCGACATCCATCGGCACATTGATCCAGCTCGGCCGCGACGGGTCGAGCTCGAGGTGCTGGGTCCGCAGGCCGCTCTCGTTCAGCAGCGGCCGCAGCGGGATCGCGCTGGGGAAGTTGCCCGCGAACACGTCGACACGCAGGCGGTGCCCCGGCAGCAGCACACCGTCGGTGGCGCGGATGCCGATCTCGATGGTCGTCGGCTCACCCGGCACCGTCGGCTGACGGGTGTCCAGCGTGAGGATGGGGTACGGGTCGGTGTAGTCGCCGTTGGGCGAACGGGTGGACTTGGCCTCGTCGATCGCCCGCAGCGACGCCATCAGCTGACCCTGCGACCAGACCGTCGAACGTCCGTCCGGCGCGACATCGTTGACGGTGACGGTCCAGTAGCCGTCGGTGGTGTCGAGCACCGTGTTCAGGTGCGCGGCGATCGCCCCGGAGATCCGTGTCGGCTTGTCGACCGGCGCGGTGGTGAAGGTGAGCGCGGCACCCTCGCTGATGCGGGCATCCTTGACACACACATCGGGCAGCGGAACGAGTCCGGCGGTGCCCTGTGCGGCATCACGCGAACAGATCGTCGACAAACTCGGATCCACCGAAAGACGCTGTGCCCCACCGGGAGCGGTGACAAGACTGCCGTCGTGACGCGCACCGGGCGCGGTCCCCGACGACGCGGCGTCCAGATACATCCGGCGGTACTCCATGCCGGGACGCGGGAACGACACATCGGTGGTCCACTGCTCGCTGCCCTGCTGCCACAGCGTCACCGGGTCGTACCGGTCGATGCCGTTGTCGATGCCCTTGAGCCACTTGTCGAACCACGCGCGCTGCAATGCCTCGAGCGGCGCGGGCGCACCCGGCTGACCGAGTCCCGAGCTCACGGTCACGTGGTACACGTTGCCCATGACGAGCTTCTTCTGCTCGGCCGGCACATCGAGCGCGTTGTAGATGCGCGGGGTCGAGTAGGTGAAGATGTCGTGCCAGCCGCCGTAGAGGAACGCGGGCACCTGAACCTTCTCCGGCTGCCCGACCCATGCGGTGCGCAGGGCTGAATCGTCGTCGAGGATCGCCGACATCTCCGGCGGGATCTGCTCGACGGTCGGAGTGGTCAGGGCGGCGATGAGCACATTGAAGAAGGTGAGCGGGTCGCGCACCCGGTCGGCCAGCCATACCCAGTCGAACTTGCCCGCCAGGATCGACACCATGTCGGGCAGCAGTTTGGCGCCGTCGACCGCGAGCAGCCAGGCCGGGATGAAGCCGACGCCGAGTGCGCCACCGGGCGCGGCGACATCGCGGATCAGGTCGCTACCGGGCACCACCGGGAAGATCGCCTTCAACGCCTCGGGCTGACGCTGAGCGGTGTGCAGCTGGTTGATCCCCGAATAGGAGATGCCGCTCATCCCGATCTTGCCGTCCGACCAGCGCTGTTTCGCCGCCCAGTCCACCACCTCGACGCCGTCGAGCTGCTCGCGTTCACCGAACACCTGCCAGGTGCCCTGCGAGAACCCGGTGCCACGCACGTCGACGACCACCTGGGTGTATCCACCGCGGATCAGATTGCGGTCGACACCGAAGGTGCGCGCGGCGCCGCCGGACAGAGCCTTCATCATGTCGCTGAGGCTGCTGAAACCGAACGGCGAGAAGTCGAGGTTCTGCAGAACCGGCATCAGCAGATCCGACAGGCCGGGCACCGCGAGCGCCGAGTCCGCGATGTTGGACACCAGCTTGGTGTAGGGCGTCATATTGACGATCGTCGGCGTGGGCTCGGCGATGGGCTGACCGTCGGCACCGGCCGGGTGATAGACGTTGGCTTTCAATACCGTGCCGTCGCTCATCGTGATGGGGACGTCCCACTCGATGAAAACGTTGGGGTACTGCTGGGGGCCGGTATGGGTTGCCACGAACTGGGCGTCGAGTCCTTCGGCGGCCGGTGCGGCCGAGCCCATCGGCGCGGATGCCACCGCACCTGCCAATACGACGACCGACGCCATCAGCGCCGCCAGTCGCCCACGATATTTGCCCATACCTCGACGTCAGCCCTCCCGCTATCGGGAACCGTGTCGTTCCCGTACCGGAAAGTAACGTAGCCTGTGTCACACGCGATCGCAACGATGTGCTCTCCGCCGCCCGCCGACCAGCGTCATCACCTCCGCCTGACACAATCACCCCTGTGACTGCGCCCGGATTCGACGCCGACGGTCGCCGGTACCGGGGCGCCGCTCCCGGACAACGCCAGCAGGAACGCCGTGCCCGGCTCATCGAAGCCGCCACCGAAGCATTCGGCACCGAGGGATACCGCAACACCACGGTGACCACGATCTGCGCGGCCGCCGGCGTCGGCAAGCGGTACTTCTACGAATCCTTCAGCGACAGTGAGGATTTGCTGCTCGAGGTGTACCGCGAGATCGCAGCGCGGATGATCGAGTCGATCCACGCGGGCATCAGCACGGCCGACACCGATGTGACGACTCAGGTCCGCGTGGCGCTGGCCGCCTACTTCCAGCTCATCCACGACGACCCGCGCGTGCCGCGCATCGCCTTCTTCGAGATCCTCGGCGTGAGTCCCGCCGTCGACCGGGCTTACCGCGACGTGCTCGACGCACTGGTCGACATCTGCCTCGCCCTGCTCACCCCGCACGTCGACCACGACGCCCACCCGGCGGTGAGCGTGCGCACGGTGCTGCTCGGGCTGGTCGGGGCGATCGTCATCATCGCCCAGCAGTGGGTGCTGTCGGACTACCGTCAGCCGATCGGTGACGTGGTCGACAGCGCGTGCCTGGTGGTCGGCGCGGTGCTGGAACGACTGAGCCCCTAGCCTGTTGACCCGGCCCGTTCGGGGTACTCCACGGGCATGACTACTCACGAGCAGCAGCAACTCGACGAGGTCATCGAACGGTTGACCATCCGGTACCCGAACATCCCACCCGACGAGATCACCGACATCGTGCGCGAGACCTACCAGCATTTCGGATCGGCGCAGGTGCGCGACTTCGTCCCCCTGCTGGTCGAGCACCACGTGAAGGACGAGCTCGGCACGCCGACCGGGGACATTCCGCCGATCCCGGATTGAATCCGGCGCGGGCCCGGCTAGCGTGGAGGCCACCACGCAAACCATTAGGAGGTCCGCATGCCTGAATCAGTGCGCGGTGTCGTCGCTCTCACGAAGAACGCGCCCGTGGAAACCGTCGACATCGTGATTCCCGACCCGGGACCGCACGATGTGGTGGTCCGGGTGCAGGCGTGCGGGGTGTGCCACACCGATCTGCACTACCGCGAGGGCGGGATCAACGACGAGTTCCCGTTCTTGCTCGGGCACGAGGCGGCCGGTGTCGTCGAATCGGTCGGCGAGGCGGTAACCCACGTGGCAGAGGGCGATTTCGTCGTCCTGAACTGGCGCGCGGTCTGCGGTGAGTGCCGTGCGTGTCGGCGTGGCCGCCCGTGGTACTGCTTCGACACCCACAACGCGAGCGTCCCGATGACGCTTGCCGACGGCACCCCGCTCACCCCCGCGCTGGGTATCGGCGCCTTCGCCGACAAGACGCTGGTGCACGAAAAGCAGTGCACCCGAGTCGATCCCGGCACCGATCCGGCTGTCGCAGGCCTGCTCGGCTGCGGTGTGATGGCCGGAATCGGCGCCGCCATGAACACCGGTTCGGTCTCGCACGGTGACAGCGTCGCCGTGATCGGGTGCGGCGGGGTGGGCGACGCCGCGATCGCCGGTGCGAACCTCGCGGGCGCGGGCACCATCATCGCGATCGACCGTGACGCGCGGAAGCTGGAGTGGGCCAAGGACTTCGGCGCCACCCACACGATCGATGCCACCAGCGGCGACGTGGTGGAACAGATCAAAGACCTGACCGACGGTTTCGGTGCCGACGTGGTGATCGACGCGGTCGGCAGGCCGGAGACCTGGAAGCAGGCGTTCTACGGCCGCGACCTCGCGGGCACCGTGGTGCTCGTCGGCGTCCCGACCCCGGACATGAGCCTCGACATGCCCCTGATCGACCTGTTCTCGCACGGCGGTTCGCTGAAATCGTCGTGGTACGGCGACTGCCTGCCCGAGCGCGACTTCCCCATGCTCATCGACCTGTACCGGCAGGGCCGACTGCCACTGGACCGGTTCGTCACCGAACGCATCGGCATCGACGACGTCGAGGCTTCCTTCGCCGCCATGGGCGAGGGTCGCGTGCTGCGCTCGGTGGTGGTCTGGTGAGCGCCCGCATCGAAAAGGTCGTCACCTCCGGCACTTTCAGCCTCGACGGCGGCACCTGGGACGTCGACAACAATGTGTGGCTGATCGGTGACGACGACGAGGTGCTGGTGATCGACGCCGCGCACGACGCCGACGCCATCGCCGCCGCCGTCGGCAACCGGAACGTCACCGCGATCCTGTGCACGCACGGTCACAACGATCACGTCACCGTCGCCCCCGACCTGGCCACCCGCCTGGACGCCCCCATCCTGCTCCACCCCGGCGACGAACCGCTGTGGCGCATGACCCACCCGGCCGTCGGCTACCGCTCCCTCGACGGCACCGACCGAATTACAGTGGCGGGCACCGACATCGACATCCTGCACACCCCGGGCCACTCCCCCGGTTCGGTCTCCCTGTACGCCCCCGACCTCGCGGCCCTCTTCACCGGCGACACCCTGTTCTCCGGTGGGCCGGGAGCGACCGGGCGATCCTTCTCCGATTTCGACACGATCATCGATTCGATCCGGGACCGGTTGCTCACCCTCCCGGAGGACACGACGGTCAACACCGGTCACGGTGACAGCACGACGATCGGGGCGGAGAAACCGTCGCTCGCGGAGTGGATCGCGCGAGGTCACTGAGCCCCCGGTGAGCACGGCCCGTCGCGTCAGCCGACACGACGGGCGCGGGCGAGCGAAAGCCCGCCGACGACCACGCTCGCCAGCCCGAAGGCAATCGCCACGACGCCCCCGCCGAGACCGTTCCCGGTGCCGAGTCCTCCCTCGGCCGTGGTGACCACCCAGGCGCCACCGACGATGGCGATCAGTCCCTCGACCAGAGCGAATACCGCTCTGGTCGCGGCGGGTCGGGCCAGCGCCCAGCCACCCGCGAGTACACCGAGCAAGCCGATGACCGCGGCCGAAGACGCGACGAGTCGACCGGAAGTCATGCCGTAGGACGCGGCGAGCGCAGTCGCCGCCGAAGCGGGTGCGGCTGTGCCGACGGCAAGCGGGGCGGTGACAGCGAGTGCGGTCAGGGTGCGACTCGGAGTGGGCATGATGTTCTCCTTCGTGTGGACGTGTCAGTGAGATGCACGACCGGGCGGTCGTTGCACGCGCCGAAATCGATGCGGACGCGGCACCGGCACCGGCACCGGCCGATCGCCGACTGCGAACCGGAGGCGGAATCACCGCGTGGCGACGATCGACCTGCTTCGGAGTACGCCTCGCACGAGCGGCGCAGCCCACAAGCCGATGTGCCACCATCGACCTCCCCGGATGTCGAGGAGCGTCCCACCGCCGCGGGTGGTGGCGATCGGTTTTTGGAGTGCGCCGACGGGCGAGCGATATCGTTCACCGCGCCGATGTGCCGCCGTCGCCACCGGCTTCGTGCCGGAGGTCGTCGGCGATCAGCTCAAGAATGGCTGAAGCGCAGGGTCCGGTCGTCATGCCGCAGTGGACAATTCGTGATGCTGCGGATGCGGTACCGACGGAGCGGGGCGGAGCCGTTCTTCGCTCGGAGTACCGCGTTCGTGGTAGTCGACGAGTCACCCAGCCGGACGACGCGGTCGATAGTGGGTCCGGGCTAGGGTGCACGGATGAGTAGGGCACGGGTGGTCGACTGGGTGGTCGCCGTCGGTGTGGCGGTGGCACTGCTGGTCACCGGGGTGAGCCGGGCGCACGGCAGCCCCGAGTGGCTCGGCTACGCGCTGCTCGCCGCGAGCGGTCTGGCCTTGGCCGGGCGTCGGCGTGCACCGGTGGCCGTGCTGGTGGTGACCGGGTTGTGCGCGGTGGGTTATCAGGCGCTCGGCTTCGACGTACCCGTTGTGGCGTTCCTGTTCGCGGTGTATTTCGCGGTCCGCGCCGGGCACCATGTCGTGACAGTGATCGCGGCCGTCGCCCTGATCGCCGCATTGCCGCTGGCCGCCATGATCACCCTGCACGACACCGCCGCGGCCCTCGCTCGCGGTCGCGACGCACTCGAACTCGCCTGGTTGATCGCGGCGGGCGCGGCCGGTGAGGCCCTGCGGCAGGCCGAGCGCCGCGCCGACGAAGCCGAACGCACGCGCGAGGAGACCGCGCGCCGCCGAGCCGACGAGGAACGCCTGCACATCGCCCGCGAGCTGCACGACTCGCTCACCCACCAGATCTCGGTGATCAAGGTGCAGTCCGAAGCCGCCGTACACGTGGCACGCAAGCGCGGCGAGGACGTGCCCGCCGCCCTCCTCGCCATCCGGGACGCAGGCCGGGAAGCTGCCCGCGACCTGCGGGCGACCTTGACCGCCCTGCGCGACGACGAGGCACCACGTCCCGGCCTCGCCCACCTCGACGACCTGCTGGAACGTGCCTGCGCAGCCGGTGTGGCCACCTCGTTGACCGTCGAGGGCGACCGCACGGACGTGCCGGTGGCCGTCGACCGAACCGTGTACCGCATCGTGCAGGAAGCACTCACCAATACCGCCCGCCACGCCGACGCGACGACCGCGACGGTCCGCGTGGACTATCGAGCGGACGGTCTCGTCATCGACGTCGAGGACAACGGCCGCGCCGCACCCGCCGGCACGGGCGGGGTCGGGCTTCTCGGCATGCGTGAGCGGGTCACCGCACTGGGTGGACGCCTGTATACCGGGCCACTACCGACCGGCGGTTTCGCCGTGCACGCCGAATTACCTTTGGAGCGATCGTGATTCGCGTTCTACTGGTCGACGACCAGCCCCTGATCCGCAGTGGGTTCCGCGCCCTCCTCGATATCGAGGACGATATCGAGGTGGTCGCCGAGGCCGGTGACGGTGGCGAAGGTGTCGAACTGGCCCGTACGCACCTGCCCGATATCGCGCTCGTCGACATCCAGATGCCACACGTCGACGGCATCGAGGCGACCCGCAGAATCGCCGCCGACCCCGCCCTTGCCGACGTGCACGTGGTCATCCTCACCAACTACGGCCTCGACGACTACGTGTTCGAGGCGCTCCGCGCGGGCGCGGCCGGTTTCCTCGTCAAAGACATCGAGCCCGAAGATTTCCTGCACGCCATCCGGGTGGCCGCCCGCGGCGATGCCCTACTCGCCCCGTCCATCACGCGCCGCCTCATCGCCCGCTATGTCACCGAACCACCTTCTCCCCCAGTCAGTTCCGGCCTGGAAGAACTCACCACTCGTGAACGCGAGGCCGTCGCCTTGGCGGCACGAGGGCTGTCCAACGACGACATCGCCAACCAGATGTTCATCAGTCCCCACACCGCCAAAACCCACCTCAACCGGGCCATGACCAAACTCCACGCCCGGGACCGAGCCCAACTCGTTGTCTTCGCCTACGAATCGGGCCTGGTCAGTCCCCGCGGCCGCTGAACCCGACCGGTGACGCACGCAGCAGACCTCGGCAACAGTCAGCCACCACAGCAATGCTGCGGTGGCTCGACGTGAGGGGAAGTTCTTCCAGGCCCCTCAGAACGAATGACAGTGCCTGGTCAGGAGACGGAGCTCACTGGCCGCCGCCGGTTCGAGGTGAGCCCTCCGGCGGCGGCAAAGCCGATTCAGCTGTGTGGCAGGGGTTCCGAGTTCGCCACCGTGTAGTGGG
This sequence comes from Nocardia sp. NPDC023733, assembly GCF_040639775.1. NCBI lineage: Bacteria > Bacillati > Actinomycetota > Actinomycetes > Mycobacteriales > Nocardiaceae > Nocardia > Nocardia sp. NPDC023733. Next base: position 129,275 of record NZ_JBFAAN010000006.1, read on the forward strand.
CGCGCCCCGGCGAACAAGGGCTGTAGAGCGACGACATGGTGGCGAGGTCGCAGATTCCGCTGGTCAGCATCTGGAAGGGTGTGATGCCGAGCAGAACGATGAGGCCTATCAGGTCGCCGTTCTGGGCGAGGTAGCCGGCCGACTGTGCTGCCGCCGACCCGGCGTCGGCTGCGGACGAACCGGTTTCGGATTCGGTGGCGATCGGTGCCGGTTGTGCGGCGGCGGTGGCCGTCGCGGTGAGTACGCCGGTCGCGACGATCGCGGCGGCGGTGAGGCGGAGGGTGGTACGCATAATGCTCCTCGGTCGGTACGGGTGAATCAGCGTGGGGGAACGCTCATGTCGCGGTTCATGGTCGGGATCTCGATACTGATCGGCAGGCGCAATTCGGCCAGGTAGGTCAGCGCCGCCTTGCGCAGGAACTCGTCGAGCAGCCAGTACGCGTCGGCCACCGGCGGGACGGCACCGAGCACGCCCTCGCGCACGGCGATGAACGGGCCCCAGCTGAAGCGCAGCAACGGATCCCAGACCGGTTCGCGCGGGATGCCGAGACCGTCGGCGATCTTGTCGCCGAGCAGGAAGCGGGTGAACGAGCCGAGCACGGGCTTGGTCAACACAGCCAGGTCGATATTGGCGCCGAGGCTCAGCAACCGGTCGGCGAGTTTCGCGCCCTCCGGGGTGGCGGCGATGATCGGGTCGAGCACTTGTGCCGCTTGAGAATTGGCGGCGGGCCAGGATTTCGGGATGTACTCGTCGCGCACGCCGAGCATGTGCGCGGCCACCTGCCAGGAATGCAGGAACGCTTCCGATTCGTGCTGCGGGATGGGCACTTTCCAGTTGTTCAGATGCTTCATGACCGTGGTCGGCAAGCTGTGCCAGGTGACCATGATGTCGTTCTGGCTGATCGGCACGTCCTCTTCGGCCACGTGCACCCAGTGCGGCGACTGTGGCAGCAGGTGGCGCACCGCCGCGTGCACGAGGCGGGTCTTCACACAGGTGACGACCATTTCGCCATCGGGTGCGTAGGCGTTGGCACTACCGATGTCGTAGCCGAGTTTCGCGGTCTTGGAGATGCGGTCTTCGAGGTCGTGGCCGCCCTTGGAGTAGTAGACCGACCGTGCCTCCTTCGGGATGACGGTGCTCATCATCCCGCTGGCGAACCCGTACAGCACCCCGAGATACAGCCCGCGCTTCTTGTTGAATTCGATCGCGGTGTTCAGTTTCCCGTAGTCGGTCCACTGCGGCATCCGCCGCGCGTATTCCATGAAATCCCGTAGTTCCGAGGGCAATCCGTCGGGCAGCGGCTGACCGTTGCGCGTCCAAGTGCGCAGCAGTTCGTTGACCCGCGGCACCTGGCCGCTGTCGATCAGCCGTGCCACCACCGGGTCGGCCTCGGGATCCCACACCGTCAACGGGTCGGCCCCCGACCCCGACCCGGCGACTGATTCCTCCGGCGACCAACTCCACGGCTCCGCCCGCGCCGTCGTCGCCAACCCCAACGCCCCCAGCGCCCCCAGGACGCCACCAGCTTTCAGCGCATCACGCCTGTTGAGTCCATCCATTGCGTCACTCCTCGTCGAGTACAAGCACACCGCGACCGCAGGGAACGACCGATTCTGGTAGCCCGAGCACGCGCGGAATGAGTATTAACTTAACAGCGACGATCGCGGCTATGCAGGCGTTTTGCCGAGGATGGTCGGCAGCGCTCGATCCCAGAACTCAGCGGGCTATTCGGCCGTAACTTCTCCGATTGCAACCTGTTCTAGCCATATTTTCGACACCAGGGTCGTTAGCGACGACGGCCTTGTGCAACGTATACGGTCGCTACCCACAAGGCTGATGACGCCCACCGCTGCCAGAAACAGACAGTCACATAATTCGCAGTCGGCTTCGGAGCCGAGACGGGCGAGAGTCGGGGGCATGCAGGACCGGGCTCCCCGAGCTCCTGCCGGACGGCACCGATGCCGACGGCCCGAGATGGACTCGGGCCGTCGGCTTCTCGGTGTCGTGGTTACTTCGGATACGCGGCTACTTGATCGAGCCGGCCAGCTGATCGGCGTAGGGTGCCGTGAACTTTCCGACGATGGGAAGTTCGGCACGGACACCGCCCTTGTTGTTCGCACCGACCATGGCCATGATCCAGACGACGAGCGCGAAGACCCCGAGCGCGAGCCCGGCGAGGCTGAAGATGATCCCCAAGGCCCCGAGGAGCGAGCCGGCGATGCTCAGGACGATGTTGAGTACCGAGACGGCGCCGAAGAAGACAATGGACTGTGCGGCATGGAATTTCACGTCCGGATCGTTCTTTCCCACGAAGAGGAAGATGATTCCGGTCAGCCAGCCCAGCGCGTACGACAGGATCGCACTGGTCTTCTTGTCCAAGCCGGTGGACGGGGACTGGTTCGGGGGGAGCTGAGAAGATGTCATGGGTTCAGTAGACGGTGTCCCTTGCCGCCTACCGATCCCAACTTTCGGCAGAAACCCCAGGTCGCGGGGGCTCAGGATCGGGCGGGCAGTCCGTTCGGATAGGCCCAGGCCAGCCGGGTGAGCACCAGGGCCGCCGCCATGAGGCCGAAGTCGCGCAGGGCGATATCGCCGTAGCCGCCCACCATCAGCAGGTCGACGATGATCGCGCCCAGCCAGACCGCGACGAGCGGGGCACCGAGCCGAGGCAGCACCAGGACCGCGATGCCCGCGACGATTTCGATCACGCCGACGATCTGCATGGCGGTGTTCGCATCACCGGGGGCGAGGGTGTCGAACGTGTCGGCGAGATAGCGGGTCCAATCGGCGGTGAGGAGGGTGGTGAATTTGTCGATGCCGAACAGGATCGGGAGGATCCCGAATCCCAGCCGCAGAGCCCAGAAAGCTTGGTAGCCGGGGTCTTTGACGGACACAGCGCGATCGGTGGCGGTCATGGTGTTCTCCTCGAAGTGGGCACGGCCGAGCGTCGGGCCGCGCGGAATGTGGTTCGCAGTGTTTGTTGCGGCGGGCGCGCCGTGTCTTACCGATCAGGACCTGTTCAGGTCCTGGGCGAGCAGCTCGCGCAGGGTCTGCTCCTCCTCGGCGCACGCGCCACAACCGGCCAGATGGATGCGCATAGCCGGGTCGTCGTAGCCGGGATCGGCGAGACGGCGCTCGACATAGACGTCGATGCGGTCGAAGCACTCGTCGCACGACAGGTAGGGGCTGGTGTCGGTCAGCAGGGCGTCGATCACCGTGGGAGTCGGATCGGTCATGGGGTGCTCCGCTCGGGACGGTTGTCGAGGTGCCCGCTCGCGATCAGGGCGGCGCGCAGCTTCCGGCGGGCATCGTGGAGTGTTTTGTAGAGGGCGTTGCGGGTGCTGCCCAGCCGCTCGGCCAGCACGTCGATCGGCACCTGCTCCACCACCAGCGACAGCAGAATGCGGCGTTGGTGCGGCGTGAGTTCGCGGGAAATGGCCGCTTCGAGCGCGCGGGCGAGATCGGCGGCGCCGGCGAGGGCGTCCGGGGTGGGTGCGGGGTCGATGTGCCAGGCGAGTGCGTCGGGCAGCAGGATCTCGCGGTGCCGCCACGCCTGCCTGCGCACGGCCACACCCGCGATGTTGACCCCGAATTTGTACGCCCAGGTGGTGAACCTGCTACGCCCTTCGAAGGTCGAAAGTCGTTGCAGGACAGCTACGACAGCATCGTCGGCGCACTGCTGAGCCAGGTCTTCCAGCTCGGTGGCGCCTGCGCCGGGCAGCAGGTCACGCAACCGCCAGATCTGATGCCGGGTGGCGCGTAGCAACACCTCGCGCAACCGCCGCACCGCGTGCCGACCCGCGGGTCCGTCGTCCACCAGGTCGGTGAGCCATTCCCGATCGGCGTCCGGCCGCGCGACCCCCGACGTGGTCGGCGGCAGCGTGCTCATCGCGGTTTCCCCGGCAACGGCGCCAGGATCCGCACCGCCAGCTCCGGCGCACATCCCTGGTCGACGAGCTGCGACAACGCATGAACATCGACCTCGGGATCGGACGTCACCGTCTCAGCCAACCACGGCGGAAACCCCGACGCCACCAACCACCGGCTGCGCCATTCCCGCACCTCCCCCGGCACGGTGTCGGCCGCGGACAACGCGGCCTGTGTGAGTTGAACAGTCATGATCTCTTGGTGTCGCGCGACGCCGATTTCTTACCGGGTTGTTCGCGAGGCATTGGCGGGTCGCGAGGCCCGTGGTAGGCATGGAACATGTCCACGCCGGACGATCCACGTGACGCCTCCCGGTTGCACCGCCTCGCGGGCCGGTGGGCCACCAACGGCCACGTCCTGGCCGACCCACCCATCCCCGTCCTCGGTTTCGACACCTACGACGTCTTCCCCGGCGGACACTTCCTGATCCACCACATCGACGTCACCGTCGGCGACCAACCGGTCCGCGGTATCGAGATCATCGGCGAACCCGCCCCCGACGGCCCTGCCTTCCTCGCCCGCTCCTACGACAACACCGGCAGCACCGAACTGATGCGCGTGGAAATCGTCGACACCAACACCTTCCACTTCACCGGCGGCCCCCAGACAGCCACCCCCGCCGCCCCCACCGACACCGAAACCGCCGCCGTCCGCTCCACCCTCACCGTCGCCCCCGACGGCACATCGATGACCGCCCTGTGGGAACGCTCCGAAGACGGCACCACCTGGCACCCCTGGATGCACATCGCCTTCACCAAGCAATGACCGAACTCACGGGCAGCGATAGAACTCACCCGCGGAAGGCCGACTCATGAAGGACGGACGACCTTTTCGCCAACCCGCCCGAGTAGCCATGCACCTGAACGGTGGCTTCACCAAGGTCGTGCTGGAGGGCGTCACCGGCGAGTCCGGCATCGCCCGCGACATCCCCACCCGAACCATCCCCCTCCACCTCCGAGCCATCGGAACCCGCATACTCCTCGTCGGCCACTTTCAAATCCCAGAAACCGACGATTCCGCGGAGGACATCAGACGCGCCCTGCAACACCCCGAAGTTCTCGACTCGGGCAGGCACCCGTCCGGCTGAGGCTCTGTACGCTCGATCGTCGCCGCTGAGCGTCGAAGTCCTTCGGACAGCACAGGACTGATCAGTAGTGGTACCTGGCCTGAACGACCGTGACGGTATCTCCCGAGACCGAGTAGACCAGCCGATGCTCGCTATCGATGCGGCGAGACCAGTAACCCGACTTGTCACCGCGAAGCGGCTCCGGCTTGCCGAGGCCCTCGAACGGGTCGCGTGCGATGTCATCGATCAGGCGGTTGATCCGGATGGCGATCTTGCGGTCAGTGCTGACCCAATGTGTGTAGTCTTCCCAAGCGACCTTGACGAAGACGACTTTCACCGGTCTCCTTCAGGCTGGAACTCGACCACATCACCGGACTCCGCCTGTGCGATGCCCTGCGCCAACCTCGCCGCGTTGGCAGGCGAACGCAGCAGGTACAGAGTTTCCTGCATCGAGTTGAATTCCTCTTCACTCAGCAGGACGGCGTTGCCCTTTTTGCTGGTGATGTGAATGGCGGTGCGGTCGTTGTTGACCTCTTCGATGAGCGGGAACAGCTTGTTCCGTGCTTCGCTCGCAGAGACGGTATCTGTCATGAGATTCCCAATCCTTGTACGGGATACCTGTACCGTACAGGTTTTCGGCACGATACGCATTGTGCTGCAACAAAAAAGCCCCCTACCACTGCGGTAGAGGGCTTTACTGCTCCCCCATCTGGACTCGAACCAGAAACCTGCCGATTAACAGTCGGCTGCTCTGCCAATTGAGCTATAGGGGAATATCCTGAGCTGTTGGGCTCGGGTCAGCTTGGCTGGCTGAACGAGATGAAACTTTAGCGTATGGGGTCGTGGGTTCCCAAATCGGGCTGCTACCTGCGGACATGTGGGGCGGTTGGGGGGTGGGGCGGATCGACAGGGGTGGGGTGTGTCGGGCAGGATGGGGCGCGCACACAGACGTGGGAGGAGCTCCAGGAGATGCTGCGGTTGATCATCGGCGTAGCGGCCGGGTATGTGCTCGGCACGAAGGCCGGGCGGGCGCGCTATGAGCAGATCAGTGCGGCGACACGGGCGGTGACGGGTAGCCCCGTGACGAAGAAGCTGGTGTCGGTGGGCAGACAGAAGCTGTCGGACAAGCTGAGCACTCAGCCGAAGCTGGAGCCGATGGAGCCGCTCGACGAGCGGACCACGGTGATGGTGCCGCACAACCAGCTGCGCCGGGGGCGTTAGACGCCGGTGACGTTGGGGTCGTTGCCCATCGCTCGCTGACCGAGGTCCTTGCGGTATGCCTCGAGGGCCACCAGGTCGCCGAACAGCTCCATGTAACCGTCGGGCTGATCGGACGCCGACATGCGCTGCAGGCGCGACTTCAGCTCGGCGATCTGGCGGCCCACCCAGATCTCCTGCACGCGGGCGAGCACCCCGGAGATGAGCCGCGGCACGTCCTCCTGCGTGCGGACGGGCAGCTGTTCGTTGGCCAGCTCCGAGACGAGGGCCCGGATGAGCAGGTCCTCGCTCTGATCGGCCACTGCGGCGACCCACTCAGCGCCGGTGAGACCCGATGCGGTGCCGCCGGCTTTCGCGATCATCAACCGGACCATCACGTAGGCGGGGTGGATGAACGCGTCGGCCTCGACGTCGTCGAAGGCCGGGCCCGCGATCCCCGGGTATTGCAGAGCGGCGCACAGGCTTTGGCGCTGGGCGAGCAACGTCGGTTCGCGGGGGTCGGGGCGGGCCGAGTCGCCGTTGCCGCGGGCGGGCGCGACGGGCCGTGGCGCGACGGCGCCGCGGCGGCCACCCTTGTCGTCGGCGGGCGCCGCGCCGCCGCGGAAGTGCTTGCGGGCTTCGTCACCGACCTGGCGCACCAGGGACTGGATGTCGTCCACGCCGAGCCAGCCGGCCAGCTTCGTCGCATAACCCTTGCGGGTCGCGTTGTCCTTGATCTGGGCGACCACCGGAACCGCGCGCCGACGCGCCTCGACCTGTCCTTCGACCGTGTCGAGGTTGTATTCGGCGAGCACGCCGCGAATCACGAACTCGTAGAGCGGGGTTCGGCGGGCGACGAGGTCGCGCACGGCGGAGTCGCCGGAGCGCTGACGCAGCTCGCACGGATCCTGCCCGTCGGGCGCCACCGCGATGTAGGTCTGCCCGGCCAGCCGCTGGTCGCCGCTGAAGGCCTTCAGCGCGGCCGCCTGGCCCGCCGCGTCGCCGTCGAAGGTGTAGATGATCTCGCCGCGCCAGAAGTTGTCGTCCATGAGCAGCCTGCGCAGCACCTGCAGGTGTTCTTCGCCGAAGGCCGTTCCGCAGGAGGCGACGGCGGTCTTCACCCCGGCCAGGTGCATCGCCATCACGTCGGTGTATCCCTCGACGACGACGGCCTGATGCCCCTTGGCGATCTCACGCTTGGCGTGGTCGAGGCCGAACAGGACCTGAGACTTCTTGTACAGCAACGTTTCCGGCGTATTCACGTACTTGCCGGGCATGGTGTCGTCGTCGAAGATCTTGCGGGCGCCGAACCCGATCACCTCACCACCGAGGTTGCGGATAGGCCACAGCAGCCTGCGATGGAAACGGTCGATCGGGCCGCGTTTGCCCTGCTTGGACAGTCCGGCCGCTTCCAGTTCCTTGAACTCGAAACCCAGGCGCTGCAGGTGTTTGGTGAGGGTGTCCCAGCCCGCGGGCGCGTAACCGCAGCCGAACTGCTGCCAGACGGCCTGATCGAAGTTTCGGTCGGTCAGGTACTTGCGGGCGGCCTCGGCCTCGGGTTCGTACAGCCGCGCGGCGTAGAACTCCTGCGCGGCGGCGTTGGCGGCGACCAGCCGGGAGCGGGTGCCCCGGTCGCGCTGCACCGAGGTGCCGCCGCCCTCGTAGTTGATCTGGTAGCCGATGCGGTCGGCCATCTGCTCGACGGCCTCGACGAAACCGATGTGCTCGATCTGCTGCAGGAACTTGTAGACGTCACCGCCCTCGCCACAGCCGAAGCAGTGGAACAGGCCGTGATTGGGCCGCACATGGAACGACGGGGACTTCTCGTCGTGGAACGGGCACAGGCCTTTGATCGAGTCGGCACCGGCGCGTTTGAGCGCCACGTACTCTCCGACAACGTCTTCGATCCGGACACGTTCACGGATCGCCGCGATATCGCGATCTGGGATTCGTCCGGCCACGCGGCAAGTCTAGTGGGTCCAGGTCAGCGGCAGTCCAGCGCGGTCGCGACCCGCTCGAAGCGGCTTTCGGTGTAGGAGGCGATCTGGTCGATCACCACACGCACCCGGGCGGTGTCGTCGGTGGCGGCGTTCCACCAGGGCAGCATCTGGTCGTCGAGGTGGGCCGGAGCGGTGGTGAGCAGGCGGTCCGCGACGGCCTGGACGCGTTCGCGCTGGGTCTGCTGCCTGGCCAGGTGCCCACGATCGGAACGTACGTACCGCAGCGCGACCGTCTTGAGCACGGCCACCTCGGCCGCGACCACCGGCGGCACGATCAGATCGGCCTCGTAGCGCATCAGCGGGCCCGGCCCGGCGTGCTCCTGGGTGGCGACGATGGCGGCGGTGGCGAAGCGCCCGACCAGTTCACTGGTGAGCCGTTTCAGGGCGACCGACGCGGCGAAGGTGCCGTCGTAGCCCGCCGCCTCGGCGACCACGTCGAGTTCGGACAGCCGTTGCGCGGCGGCGGCCAGGGCGTCGATCGACTGGTCGGGGTGTTCGCCGTGGCCCTGTTCGGCCAGGGCCGCCTGTTCGGCGGGGTCGGCGAGGGCGCGCAGATCGATGCGGCCGACGATCACGCCGTCTTCCACATCGTGCACGGAGTACGCCACGTCGTCGGACCAGTCCATGATCTGGCATTCCAGGCTCTGCTTGCGCTCGGGAGCGTCCTTACGCACCCACGCCAAGCGCTCCAGGTCGTCGACGTAGGCGCCGAACTTGGTGCCGGAACCGCTTCTGCCCCACGGGTATTTGAGGGTGGCGTCGAGGGCGGCGCGGGTGAGGTTGAGTCCGGCGCTCTCGCCGTCGGCGTCGAGGACCTTGGGCTCGAGGCGGGTGAGGATGCGCAGGTTCTGGGCGTTGCCTTCGAAACCGCCGTAGGCGTCGGCGAATTCGTCGAGGGCGCGTTCGCCGTTGTGGCCGTAGGGCGGGTGGCCGATGTCGTGGGCGAGGCCGGCCAGGTCGGCGAGGTCGGGGTCGGCGCCGATGCCGTCGGCGATGCTGCGTCCGATCTGGGCGACCTCTAGCGAATGGGTGAGCCGGGTGCGCGGGGTGTCGCCTTCGCGCGGGCCCATGACCTGGGTTTTGTCGGCCAGGCGACGCAGCGCGGCCGAGTGCAGCACACGCGCCCTGTCCCGGGAGAATTCGCTGCGGTGGCCCTTGCCCGCCGCACCCGGCCAGGCGGTTTTGCCCGGTTCGGTGACCATGCGTTCGCGGTCGTGCGGGGTGTAGGTATCGGTCATCTCACTGTCCCGCCTCGTAAGGGAAATCTGCCGAGAAATGAGTGAGCTGGTACCACAGCAGCGCACCGGTCTCGCGGGCGATGCCGTGGAATTGCGACTCCCTCGTGTAGACGGCCGGCCCGGTGCGGGTTGGTGCGGTCCAGGCGTGCAGACCGGCGTCTCGCGCCATCGTCCTGGTTCGCAGTGAATGCCACGGGTCGCTCACGAGTACGGCCGATGACAAGCCGTTCTCGTGCATGGCGGCGGCGACGGCTTCGATGCTGCGCAGCGTGTCGGAACCCGTTTCGACGGCGAGGATGTCGGCGCTCGGCACACCCTTGTCCTCGAGATATTGCTTGCCCGAGGCGGCTTCGGTGTAGAGGTCGCCCTCCTGCTTGCCACCGACGGTGATCACCAGGGGCGCCACACCCGTCTCGTAGAGCCGCCACGCCTGGTACAGCCTGGCCTCGAAGACCGACGACGGCGTCCCCGAGTACTGGGCGGCGCCGAGCACCACGATCGCGTCGGCCGGGGTGTGGTCGTCGATCCGCGCGACCTGCCACACGCGGAAGGCCGTCCCGCCGACCAGCACCAAGCCCATCACGATCGCGCCGGCGACCAGCCTGGTGATCCAGATCGAGACCGTCGAGAGCAGGCCGCGCCGGTGCCGGGCATCCGGAGCGGGCACGGTCGTGCGCGAAGAACCCGATTTCACCTTGCTCAGTCTGCCAGGTGGCACCGACCGGCCGTCGGCTCAGCGGTCACTACTGAATTCCGGTCCGGTGAACGACGCGCCGTGCCCGGTCGGCCTCGGACTACCAGCCGCGGGCCCGCCACTCGGGCAGCTGGGGTCGCTCCGTGCCGAGGGTGGTGTCGTCGCCGTGACCGGGGTAGACGACGGTGTCGTCCGGGTAGCGGTCGAACAGTTTGGTGGTCACATCGGTGAGCAGGGAGTCGAAATCCTCGGCGTTGTGCGTTTTGCCCACGCCGCCGGGGAACAGGGAGTCACCGGTGAACAGGTGAGTGCGGCCCGCGCCGTCGGTCAGGGCCAGCGCGATCGAGCCCGGTGTGTGGCCGCGCAGGTGGATGACGGTGAGGGTGAGTTCGCCCAGGTCGATGGTCTCGCCGTCGGCGAGGAGGCGGTCGGGGGTGACCGGCAGCGGTTCGGCGTCGAGGTGGTGGGCGGCCGACGGGACGGCGAGAGCGCCTGCCACATCCGCCAGCGCCCACCAGTGGTCGGGGTGCTGGTGGGTGGTGACGATGAGTTCGACCTGCCCCTCGGCGTCCTGGTTCACCAGTTCGAGGATGCGGCTCGCCTCGTTGGCGGCGTCGATCAGCAGGGTTGATCCGGTGGCGGCGCATCGCACCAGGTAGGTGTTGTTGTTCATGGCGCCGACGGCCATTTTCACGATGCGGGCGCCGGGTACTTCGCGCTGGTGGGCGTCGCCGCCGGGGGCGACCTGACCGGTGTAGCGAGCATCGACAGTGACCATGCCCCGATGGTAATGAGGCACGCGCCGCCCTGTCGTACCCGTCTCACTCGGCCCGGGCCGTTAGATTCGACGCATGCCGCTGCCGAGGAAGAGTCCGCATATCCGATCGGTGAGGTACGTCGAACGAGCCCGCACGTCCGATCGATCAGCGGCGGGGCAACTCTGGGGCGCGGACACGGGGAAGCGCTTCGTCGCGAATCTGCTCGGCGCATTGCTGCTTCTGCTGTGTGCCCCGGCGGCCGGTGCGGAGCCACCGACACGGATGGGTCCGCAACTGGTCGACTCTGCCGAGGTGCTCGGCCCGGCAGACGAACAACAGGTGCTCGGCGCCATCGATACCCTCTACCGCGATCACCAGGTGAAACTCTGGCTCGTCTACGTCCACGACTTCGGGTCCATGTCCGCCCGCGACTGGGCCGCGCGCACGGCCGAGCTCTCCGACTTCGGCGACCGCGACCTGCTGCTCGCGGTGGCCGTCGACGATCGCGGCTACTGGTTCGACGGCACCCCACCCGCGAGCATCACCGACGCCGAGGTGGAGTCGCTGCTGGCCGACACAGTGGAACCCGATCTGCGCGAACAGAAATGGGCACAGGCGGGGATCGACACCGCCGAGGGGCTCGGGGCGGCGGCGCGCGGTGGTGGCGCATCGTGGGGTGTGCTGGTGTTGATAGCACTGGCCGTGGTGGTGGCGGCCGGTCTGCTCGCTCTGGTCATGCGCAGGCGTCGCCAGACCAAGGACCGGGCGGAACTCGCGACAGCACGCGGCATGGACCCCACCGATTCGGCTGCGCTGTCGCGTCTTTCGCTGCCGACGCTGCACGCGTTGTCGAAGGAGCGCCTGGTCGAGATCGACGACGCGGTGCGGACGAGCGAGGAGGAATTGGCGCTGGCGACCGGCGAATTCGGCGAGACGGCGGTGACCCCGTTCCGGAACGCCCTCGACGCGGCCCGTGCGGCGACCGCGAAGGCGTTCGCCCTCCGTCAGCAACTCGACGACGCCGTTCCCGAAACGCCCGATCAGCAGCGCGTCCTGCTGCTGGACCTGCTGTCGACCACCGGCACGGCCGACCGTGAACTCGACGCCCAGGTGGCCGACTTCGACGCTATGCGCGATCTGCTCATCGACGCGCCCGCCCGCCTCGACGCTCTCACCCGCACCGTCGTCGAGCTCACCGCGCGCCTGCCCGCCGCCGACACCGAACTGACCCGGCTCGACGCGACCTATCCCCCGACGATGCTGACCTCCGTGCGCGACAACGTGCGCATGGCGCGGGAGCGAATCGCCTTCGCCCAGACCAATATCGACGCCGCCCGCGATGTACTCACGAAACCGGCCGGGCAGCAGGGCGGTGCGGTGGCGGCGATCCGCGCGGCCGAGGCCGCTCTCGGCCAGGCTCGCACGCTGCTCGACACCGTCGAGCACGCCGCGGCCGACATCCAGCAGGCCCGCGACGGATTGCCCGCCGCTCTGGACGAACTGCGCGCCGATCTCGCCGCCGCGTCCACCCTGACCGAATTCGGTGGCACCCAGCTCAGCGGCGCGATGGCCACCGCCACCACCACCCTGAACACGGTGGACGACGCCGATCCGCTCGGCGCCTTCCACGAGGTGGTCACTGCCGACGCCGACCTCGACCGAGCCATCGCCGCCGCCTCGGACCGCAAGCTCGCCGTCGAGGACCTGCGCCGCCGGCTCGACCGCACACTGCTCGACGCGACCAGCCGTATCGATGCCGCCTCGTCGTTCATCACCACGCGGCGCGGCGGTGTCGACGCCGAGGCGCGCACCCGGCTGGCGGAGGCACAACGTCATCTCGGACAGGCGCGGCAGCAGGCAGGTTCCGATCCCGAACTGGCGTTGCGGAGCGCACAGGCCGCCGCCGAATTGGGTGGGCGGGCCCTGCAACAGGCGGAGGCGAGCGTACGGGCCTGGGAGACAAGACAACCCATGTCCGGAAGTGGGCAGACCGGTGCGGTGCTCGGCGGGATCCTGCTCGACGGTCTGCTGCGCGGGGCGATCAGCGGCTCGCGTGGGGGCGGGTACGGCTCACGCGGGGGCGGGTACCGGCCCGGATCGTTCGGCGGATCCTCGGGGTCGCGCCGGGTCAGCCGAGGCGGCAGATTCTGATCGTTGACTCTCACACTGTGTGAGGCCGTACACCGGAGGGCGTCATGTTCAGTATCGGAGATTTCGCCAGACACGGTCAGGTGTCGGTGCGCATGCTGCGCCACTACGACGCTGTCGGGTTGTTGCGACCCGCCCGGGTCGATCCGGCCACCGGCTACCGGTTCTATTCGGCCGCGCAGCTGGCCAGGCTCAACCGGATCGTCGCGCTCAAGGGGCTCGGGTTCAGTCTCGAGCAGGTGGGCCGGATGCTCGAGCCGGGGCCCCAACCCCGGGAGCTCCGCGGCATGCTCACGTTGCGCCGGGCGGAACTGGAACAGCGGTTGGCGGCCGACCGCGCGCGGCTGACCGAGGTCGAGGCGAGACTCCGCATCATCGAGAAGGAGGGCGTCATGCCCGAGCAGGATGTTGTGATCAAGTCCGTGCCCGCGGTGCGGGTGGCCAGATCGAGCGGGGTGGCGGCGGGTTTCGAACCCGCCCACGTCAGCCCGGTGATCCAGCCGTTGTTCGAGGGGCTCAGCGATCGGCTCGCGCAGGCGGGCATCGCGATCGCCGGTCCGGCCATCGCGTACTACGAGCCCGCCGACGACGGCACTGTCCGGGTGCACGCCTGTGTGCCGGTGAATGCCGAACCCGACGCGGTGCGGGATATTTCGATCGTCGACCTGCCTGCCCACGATCGGGTGGCTACAACGGTCTACCACGGGAATGTCAGCGGGATCGGTGCCGCGTGGCAGGAACTGGGTCGCTGGGTGGAGGACAACGGGTACCGCACGGCCGCTGCGGTGCGTGAGGTGACGCTCGAATGGACACCGGATCCGAATGGATGGGTCACCGAGTTGCAGGAACCACTGGCCGCGAGGTAGTCGAATCGGCCCGCCGCTGCGGGTGGACCCTCCATGCGGCGGGCGCGCGGCACGACTTCCGGTCGGCCGCGTGGTCGAGTCGACCAGCCGCCTTGGCTCCGGTGCCGCGTGGGCGGTCGCCCGTCCCCGATGCGCCGGGTGACTTCAGGCGGACGCTGCGATTTCGCGTGAGCAGGCCCAGGTGAGTTCTGCGACAACGGCTGTCAGCAATTCGGCTGCGCGTGCACCGCCGCCGAGGCGGCCGATCGTCAGCCTGCCGAGGTAGGTGTAGACGAGGAAGGTGACCGCCGCGGCCGCACCGGTGGACGGGCGGGGGTGGGCGGAGAGGTAGACGATCTCGTAGTCGTCGAGGATGAGGCCGGCCGGTGCGCGGAACAGCGGCACCGTTCCGGTGTTGGTGACGGCGATGTGGCCCGCGGTCGAGTGGATCCGGTCGGGGCCGTAGTAGTCCGGGAAATGCAGCACCGACTGTTCGACGACGCCGTCGGCCAGGTCGTTGTGCAGGCTGGTGCCGATGCGGCGGGCCAGGTCGACGACATCGTCGGTGTCGTCGGTCGCGAACGCCGCGAGCCCGGACACGTTCGTCCCCGCTTCCGCCGCCACCGGCGGGTCGAGACGCCTGCGCAGATCAACCGGGTAGACGCAGCCGACCCGCTCCCCACCGTGCAACCCGCGGTATGCCCGCAGCACGGCGGCGGTGACCAACCCGTTGACGCTCACCGCATGCGCGCGAGCCAGCTCGAGCACGCGCGCGGTCTCGGCCGGATCCAGCTGCACGCGAGCAGGTCTGGCGAGGGCGGCGGGCTCGGCGCGCTGCGACCCACCGGTCTCGGCCACGACCAGCGGCCGCGTCACCGCTTCCAGCCCCGACCTCGGACCGCGCCCGACCCCCCGCTGCGCCAGCATCATCTCCAGCGACACCGGCAGCGCCCGCGCACCCGCGGTGATCTTCCCGGTCTCCACATGATCGGTGTAGTACCCCCACAGCCGCGCGAACAGCTCGACGCAATGCCCGGCGTCGGCGACTCCGTGGTGCACGAACAACGTGACCCTGGCCCGATCCTCCTCGGCGAGAACGACATCCAGGTACCCGAGCTGATCGGCGGGGTCCATGGTCTCGGCGGGCACCCGCACCTCGTCGGGATCACCGAAACTCACCCACGCACCGACGGCCTCGAAATCTCCCGGCCGCAACAGGATTCCGTGTCCGTCGGAGTCCTCGACGATCCGGCACACCAGGATCGGGAACGCCCGCTGCAATGCCGCGAACGCCGCCCCGAGCGCGGCGGCGTCGAGTTCCCCGTGCACCGTCACCGAGCGCCCGGTGAACGTGCCGTGCCGAACGAATCGTTGTTCCGACGGGTCGAGCACCCGCACCACGTCTTCCGGTTCCCACAGCACACCGAAATCGTGAACTACCCACCCAGCCGACGCAAACCGTCAGCTACACAGTGTGATCAACGCGGCTCGACCATGATCACGTGTCCAGACATGCGAAAGCCCGCGACGAGCGCGGGCTTTCGACGGGTCAGGCGCCGATGAGGCGCGCGGCGAGGTAGGACTCGACCTGGTCGAGGGCGATGCGTTCCTGGGCCATCGAGTCGCGCTCGCGCACCGTCACGGCCTGGTCGTCGAGGGTGTCGAAGTCGACCGTGATGCAGAACGGGGTACCGATCTCGTCCTGACGGCGGTAGCGGCGGCCGATGGCACCCGCGTCGTCGAAGTCGATGTTCCAGTTGCGGCGCAGCTGGGCGGCGAGGTCCTTGGCCTTCGGGGTGAGGTCGGCGTTGCGTGAGAGCGGCAGCACCGCGGCCTTGACCGGCGCCAGGCGACGATCCAGACGCAGCACCGTGCGTACGTCGACACCGCCCTTGGCGTTGGGCGCCTCGTCCTCGGCGTAGGCGTCGACCAGGAACGCCATCAGCGAACGAGTCAGACCGGCCGCAGGCTCGATGACGTACGGGATGTAGCGCTCACCGGAGGCCTGATCGAAGAAGCTCAGGTCGGTGCCGGAGTGCTCCGAGTGCGTCTTGAGGTCGTAATCGGTGCGGTTGGCGATGCCCTCGAGCTCGCCCCACTCGCTGCCCTGGAAGCGGAAGCGGTACTCGATGTCGGTGGTACCGGCCGAGTAGTGCGACAGCTTTTCCTTCGGGTGCTCGAACAGGCGCAGGTTGTCCGGGTCGATGCCGAGGTCGGTGTACCAGGCCAGGCGGGTGTCGATCCAGTACTTGTGCCACTCGGCGTCTTCACCGGGCTTGACGAAGAACTCCATCTCCATCTGCTCGAACTCGCGGGTGCGGAAGATGAAGTTGCCGGGGGTGATCTCGTTGCGGAAGCTCTTGCCGATCTGGGCGATGCCGAACGGCGGCTTCTTGCGCGCGGTGGTCTCGACGTTCTTGTAGTTGACGAAGATGCCCTGCGCGGTCTCGGGGCGCAGATAGTGCAGGCCCTCTTCGTCGTCGACCGGGCCGAGGAAGGTCTTGAGCAGGCCGGAGAAGTTCTTCGGCTCGGTCCACTTGCCGGGCTGGCCGGTCTCGGGGTCGTTGATGTCGGCCAGGCCGTTGGCAGGCGGGCGGCCGTGCTTCTCCTCGTAGGCTTCCAGGAGGTGGTCGGCGCGGTAGCGCTTGTGGGTGTGCAGCGACTCGACCAGCGGGTCGGAGAACGTGGCGACGTGGCCCGAGGCCTCCCAGACCTGGCGGGGCAGGATCACCGAGGAGTCCAGGCCGACAACGTCTTCGCGGCTGGTGACCATGGTCCGCCACCACTGCCGCTTGATGTTCTCCTTCAGCTCCACGCCCAGCGGACCGTAGTCCCACGCCGACTTGGTGCCTCCGTAGATCTCACCGCACGGGTAGACCAGACCCCGGCGCTTGGCGAGGTTGGCAACGGTGTCCACCTTCGACTTGGGTGCCACGCGAGATTTCTCCATCCACTGCGAGTCGGTTGTTCGGTAACCAGCCTGCACGGTTTTCCGAACGCATTTGGTCCAGCGTATCGGGCCGGGTCCAGGGAGATATCAGCAGCCGACCGATGCCACGCCGCGTCACATTCGACATGCGCACTTTTGCATGTCAAAATGGTATCGGTTTCCATTAAGGAGTTGGTTGATGACCACCGATGCCGCGCCTGCGCACCAGCACAGCCCGTATCAGTCCCTGCCGCCCGCGCCGGTGCCCGCGCGCACGGTGCTCGAGGACGCGGGTGAGCTACTGCGCGCCCTGGCCGCCCCGGTGCGGATCGCGATCGTGCTGCAATTGCGCGAGTCACCGCGCTGCGTGCACGAGCTGGTCGACGCGCTCGGGGTCACCCAGCCGCTGGTCAGCCAGCATCTGCGCATTCTCAAATCGGCGGGCGTCGTACACGGGGAACGCTCGGGTCGCGAGGTGCTCTACGAACTCGTCGACGACCATCTAGCGCACATCGTCGTCGATGCCGTCGCCCATGCCGAGGAAGGGTGAAACCGTTGACAGACAACCACTCCGGCAAGCAGGTCGGCGTTCGCAGCACCCGCCAGCGCAGTGCCATCTCGGCGCTGCTCGGCGATATCGACGAGTTCCGCTCGGCGCAGGAGTTGCACGACGAACTACGCAAACGCGGCGAGGGCATCGGCCTGACCACCGTGTATCGCACCCTGCAATCACTGGCCGACGCCGGCATGGTCGACGTATTGCGCACCGACTCCGGCGAGTCCGTGTACCGCCAGTGCTCGAGCGGTCACCATCACCACCTGGTGTGCAGGCAGTGCGGCAGCACCGTCGAGGTGGAGGGCCCGACCGTGGAGGCGTGGGCCGAGGCGATCGCGGGCGAGCACGGTTTCACCCAGGTGAGCCACACATTGGAGATCTTCGGCACCTGCCGCGACTGCGTGCGCGCCGCCGCCGAGAACAGCGAGTCGGCCTCCGTGTGACTCACGTCACACGATGGAACCCTTACTCCGCGTGCCCCGTCCAACCATCACAACGACGAGGCGCGGTAGCGGAGGAGGGGATTTCGTGAGTGGAGTCTTGGGGGTCGAACCCGGGCAGCTGACGGCGATGGCGACCACCTGGCGTGCGGAGGCCGGGGCCGTGGAGGCGCTGAGCTGGGCGGTGATGAACGAGGCGACCGGCGAGGGAAGTGACGTGCTCGCTGTGCTGCGGGGCGTCCCCGATCCGGCGAGCCAGGCGATGGCCTCGATCGCGACCAGGTATTCGGCGCTGGCCGATCTGCTCGATAAGTTCTCGGCCGACATCCAGGCCGCCGACGGCGCGGCCGCCGCCGAGATCACGAAGCTGGAGCCGCGCTGATGCGGCCGACGATCCCCCAGCTCGACACCTGGAATCTCGACGCCGTGCACCGGGCCGCCGAAGCTGCCCGCGCGAACGCCGACCTGCTGTCCACCTCGGTGGACGATTGTTCGCGCGCACTGTCGGCGGCGGGAAGCTGGCACGGCCGGACGAAAGACGCGGCCACGCAGCGCATCGATGAGGAAGTCGATCACGGGTACGAAGTGCGTGCGGTGCTGCTACGCATCGCCGACGACACCGCCGATGTGTGTCAAGGGCTGAAGCACGCGAAAACGTATGTGCTGGAACAGAAGAACCTCGCGATGTCGCAGGGGTTCACTGTTTCGGCCGACGGTGCCGTGAGTCATCCGGAGCCCGAGAAGGAAGGCGCCGCAGGGGTTTTCCAGCTGAACCTGCGCAGCGGACTGGACGAGATCGAACGGCTCGACACCCTGTTCGGTGGTCGATTGCGCGAGGCGGTGGGTGATCTGGCCGCCATTCGCGATGGTCAGCCCAGCATTGCGCTCGCCGATGGCTCGATGCACGACCCCGACGCGGTGGTGACACGGTTGGCGGCGCTGTCGCCCGATGAGCGGGCCGCCTTCCTGGCCGGATTGAGTCCGGAAGCCCAACGTCAGCTGGTGATCGCCGCGCCGGAGACTCTCGGCAACCTCAACGGGGTGCCGTTCGCGATGCGGGTCGAGGCGAACGAGATCAACATCCGCAACGCGCTCACCAGGGAGAAAGCCAAGCCGGTGCCGGATACGGCCCGGGTGGGACAGCTGGAAGCCATGCTGTCGCCGATCCCGGATCCGGAGGGCACCGTCTCGGCCGCGGCGCTGGGCATGGTGGACCGCAAGTTCGTCATGTTCAGCACGGAGGGCAACGGGCGGATGATCGAGATGCTCGGCAGCATCCGATCGGGGGTGCCCGGTGTCGGTGTCTACGTGCCGGGCACCAGCACCAATCTCAATGCGTCCGGTTCGAACCACGTCGCCGCCTGGAACCTGGCCGACCGGACCGGCGGACCGATCTTCCTCTACATGGAGGGCGACTTTCCGCAGAGTCTCACCAGCCTGTCCGATGGTGCGCCGAGCCCGTCGTTCGCCGCGGAGATGGCGCCGAAACTGGTCGAGTTCGGTCGGGAAGTGGATCGGGAGGTGAGCAGCCACGCGCCGGGCACGCCCGTGACGTACGTCGGGCACTCCTACGGCGGGTCGGTGGTTGGTTCCGCCGAGCAACTCGGGCTGCGGGCCGACCGGATCCTGCACGCTTCGTCGGCGGGAACCGGTGTGTTCGAAGGTGGGTGGAACAACCCGAATCCCGATGTGCAGCGCTATTCGATGACCGCGCCCGGTGACCTCATCGGCGTTGTCCAGTCCTACCCGGATGCCGGGCTCAGCGTCCCCGGCCTGCGCCTGCCCGGCAACCCGCACGCCTCCGACGTCCTCGGCGGCGACCCCGACGAGGTTCCCGGCGTGATCCGGCTCGACACCGGCTACTACGGCGACAACTCGTCGCGTGCGGGTGAGGTCGTGTTCGGCACCGACGGCCACGGCAAGTACTGGGACGATCCCGAATCGACCGCCTTCGGCAATATCGTCGGCGTCATCGCGGGGACGGACGCGACCGCCTACGTGGAGCGCGGCATAGAAACCCCCTGGGTGGATGTGGGTCTCGGCGACAACGGCAACGGCGGCAAGGAAGCGTTCGACGCCGGTCGCGCCGCAACCGCGCAGGCCGTCCTCGAAATCGAGAACCCGTACGCCGACCCGCGCGTGACCGACAATCCGCAACTCGGCGCCCGGATCGAGATCCCATGAGAATCATTGCCGTGCTGGCGGTTTCGCTGGTGCTCACGGGGTGCTCGCTGGTCGAGGAACACGGTCCGACCAATGAGGACATCATGCGGCGGTCGGGGCTGACCGTTGCCGAGAGCAAGCCGGTTGTGGCCGACAACTTCGAGCTGATCTGGCCGGAGGAGCTGTCCGTCGACCCGGCGACGGTCGACACGAGCACCGGCTGCCGCAGCAGGATGGACTCGATCAGCATGGACGGCCCACCCTGGCGGCCCCGATATCAGCGGGAGCAGGTCGACCCGTCGCAGGAGTTCATCGACCGGGCGATGGCCAAGCTCGAGGCGATGACCGCTCGCGGGTTCACCCTCGTGCCGAGTCAGAACCCCGATGCGGACCCGGTGAGCAGGTATTACCGGGACGCGCGCGGGTTCTCGGTGTCGTCGTCGCGCAGCCGGGTGGGGCCCGACAAGCAGGAGGTGCGCTTCACCATGGCGTCCACCTCACCGTGCGCGGCCGAGTGAGACTTCGGGGTGTCGCAGTGGGAGACAACAGTGGCTACGATCGCGGGAACGTCGTGCACGGTACCGGTTCTGCGGGAGGGATGACAGACATGGCAGTTCGACGGGGTACGGGCATGGTGGGGGTTGTGGCGGCAGTGGGGTTTGCCGTCGCCGGGTGCGGGAGTGAGCAGGGGGCGGCTACTCCGCAGCCGAGCCAGGTGAGTGTGGCGGCCAGTCCTACCTCGGTGGATGCCGAAGCGAAGGTGTGGGATCCGTGCTCGCTGCCGGATTCGGCGGTCGGTGGGGTGGGGTTGAACGTGGGGAGTAAGAAGAAGGATGTTGCGGGGGTGGACTTTTCGGGGTGGAAGGTGTGCAGTTGGAGCGATTCTGCCAAGCAGTACACGTTCTCCGTGATGTCGTCGGAGCACCCGATCGCAGATTCGCGGGCGAGAACCGACTTCACCGACTTCGTTCCGATGACCGTCGGCTCCCACAACGCTCTGCAGCTCCGGACCACCGGGTCCACGCATGACAGCGGTTGCAGCATCGTCGTGGAAGTTCCCGACGGCTCCGTGATGTTCCGGGTGCTCAACCGCGTGAGCGCGTCGGCGCCGCCGTCTCCGTGCCCGGAGGTGGGGCGGCTGGCCGACTCCTTGGTTCAGTACATTCCGGCGAACTGACCGGGAGCCACAATGCCGCTGAGCATCGACCCCAACGAATGGAATCAACTGCTGGTTCAGGCCGAGTCCGGTCAGCTGTCGCTGGACCCCGACATCGGCAAAGGCCTCGACCAGGCGTGCGACTACCACCTGGACCGGCTCGAGGAGATCTATGCCCAGGTCGACCAGGTACGCAACATCACCGGTTTCGGCTCGTTCAACTCCAGCCAGACCTTGGAGCGCAAGTTTTCGCTGACCGCGTCCGGCGGCGACCGCCCACTCGACGAAGTACTCAAGAAGCACATCGAAGTTGTCCAAACCGCGAAAGAGGTTGTCGCCAAGGCGATCGCGAATTTCGTCGCCCAGGACCAGGCGGCAAGCGACCAGATCTCCGCGACGGGAGAACACCTGTGACCTACGAGGATTACAAGAGCAGAGTGATCGCCGCGCAGGAACAGTGGAACATCGAACGGTCGAAGATCTACGCCAGCTATGCCGACGGCAACTACGCCACCATTTTCGACGGCGACCTGCAACCGCCGCACATCACCACCCCCGACAATTACGACAGCATGTCGCTCGAACAGATGCAGGCCGCGGTCGCCGCGATGAAACCCCGGCTGGTCGACGACGCCGTGACGGCCTGGGCGAATATCGGCATGAATCTGATGGGCACCTTCCTGAAGTTCAATCAGGAGTTCTCCCGCACCGTCACCGGCGCCAACGGGCGCGGCGGATGGACCGGTGCGGCGGCGTCGGCGGCGGTCGCGGCGGTGAACAACTACTCGGAACGGTCGATCCCGCTGTCGCAGGCGGCGACCGCGATCAGCTGGAAGCTCACCGAGATGCGCACCGGCATCGAGCAGACGCAGGCATTGATGCCGGGGCTCACCGAGCGCGAGAATGTCACCGGTAAGACGTTGCCGACCGAGGGGGTGATGAAGGTCGACGATCACAATCGCGAAGAAGCCACGCAGGAGGCGCGCAGGATTCTGCGCACCGTCTACAGCCAGGTGGCGGGACAGGCCGATGTCGGGGTGCCCTTCCTGCCGACCGCACCGGTCATCGCAGGCGACGGCGGCGGTCCCGGTGGTCCCGGCGCGGGCGGTGGTGGTTCGAATACCGGTGACGCTCCCGGAGACTCGGCCGGCAGCAGCCCTGAAGACACCGGCGCGGGCGACGACCCGACGACCACCGAGAACCCGAATTCCGACCCTGCGGCCACCACACCGCAATCCACCGACCCGAGCTCGACCACCTCGCAGAGTTCCACGGCGACACCGCAATCCAGCACGCCGTCCGCCTCGGCCCCCTCCGCCGGTTCCCCCACGGCGACCGGCCCCGGCGTGACCGCTCCCGGAGCGAGCGGGCCCGGCGGCGGGAGCAACGGTGCTCGAGGTGGAGGCGGCAGCGCGGGCCGTGGCGGTGGCTCGGCAGCCGGCGGTCCCGCAGCGCCGGGCAAATCGAGCCCCGGCAACCACTCCCCTGCCGCAGCTGCCGCCGCCGGTTCACGGGCAGGCGCGGCGGCCGGTGGTGGTCGCGGCGCACCCGGGATGGGCGCCATGGGCGCGCCCGGTGCCAGGGGCGCCGGCTCGGACGAGGACCGGACCAAAGGCATTCCCGATTACCTGATCACCCAGGACAACGGCGACCTGCTGATCGGAACCGACGGAATCAAAACCGTGCCCCCAGTGATCGGCGGAGACCACGACAGTGCACCGAGTTGAGTTCACCGGCATCGAATTCGAGATCCTCTGGTCCGGTTACGGCCGCGACCGCCTCCCCTACCCACTCCAGTACCGCACCGACATCGCCGATTTCGACGAACTGAAACGCCACCGAGAAGCAGCCGTGGAAAAGCTGCTCGCCAAATACGATCCGGCGATCGAACAGGCCATCGACGTGCTGCTCGTACCCGATGCCAGGGTCGAGTCCAAAGGTTATGTCGGCCAAGATGTCTCGAACGTCATCCGCTTCCACGGCGCTATTCGGGGCCGGGCCGGCGCCACTCTCGCCCAGGCACCGGGGACCGCCGAGGACACCGGCAGCGATGTCGTTCTCACCTGTTGCACCGCGGACCAGGTCGCCGCCCTGACCGTCGCGGCCCTCCCCCGTACCAAGCCCGGCACCAAACCGCCCGTCGAGGTGCGTCGCGAACGTCTCGCCGAGGAAGAGGAACACTTCGAATACCGGGCGGGACGCCTGAGTTCCCTGGAACAGCTCAACCGGATCTTCAGCCGCCCCCGCCACGCTGTCGGCGAAATCTCCGCCCTCGCGGGCCCCGCCCTCGACTCGCGCCCCACCCCCGCCCGCAGCTTCTGGTGGATGGACTACCCCGACGGCCGCTACTACGTCAAAACCGGCGACCCCATCATCGCCGAACCCCTCCCCACCTCACGAATGATCGCCGGCATCCACCGCATGCTCACCCGAGCCCAGCGCTACCACCAGGAATTCGGCCCCAACCCCTGAATTCTCTACCGCTGAGGCGGCATCCCCTGCGGCGGATATCCCGGCTGCTGCGGGTAACCCTGCTGCACAGCATTCGGATTCCCCGGGTACTGCTGATACCCGGGCTGCGGCTGATACATCCCCTGCTGCGGGTACGCCCCCTGCTGCGGAAACTGCTGCCCCATCGGCGGAACCTGCCCGGGGTAATACGGCGGCACCCCACCACGGACAGGCGGCCGCCGAGACCCGGACGACATCTTCACGATCGCGAGAATGATCCCCCCGAAAACCAGCACGAACGCAAACAAACTACCCAATGCTTCGAACATGCCCGCATCCTCTCACACCCGAGCGGGACACCCTCAGTGCCTGAAAGTCGTTCACCCAGACTTCCTTCGAGATACTCGGGTACGAACGGTTTCCGAACAGCGCCTACGGGTTCTTCGCGTAAGGAAGCTTGATACCGGCCTCCTTCATCATCACTTCGTAGGATGCCTGCATCGCCGAGAACTCGGTGAGCAGTTCGTTTGCCGCAGAACGGGCCTCCTCGATATCTCCCGTCTCCAGAAGTTCCCCGACCTCTCGAAGGTCTGAGACCAATACGCTCAAAGTGTCCCCTTGGATCAGCAACCCCGGAAACCGACGGCCGGCCGACCTGATCAACGAATAGTTGCCCTGGGTGCCGAGAAAGTCCGCCGAGCCGTCCATGAGGCCTCCATGAAGAGAGTCGCCTGTATGTCAGGCGAGCCGAAACGTGTACTGACTGGCGACCCGGCGTCGCCACCTCGCGCTCCGCGAGAAACGTACCCGGTTGCGGAGGGCCGGAGGTCGACTTGTCGTGCAGCGATTACACAGCCTATTCGCTTCATATTTTGCAGCGAATAGGCGTAGAATCGCTGCATGGCAGGCAGTACGTACATCTGGGAGGCGGCGGATTGGCCCCGCCTCACGTACGACGTTGCACTGCTGGCCAAGCCGACAGCGGTCGTCGCGCTCGCTCAAGGTCGCCTGCACGGTCGCCTCGCGGAGACCGACGACCTGACACAGGAACGTGCTGGGCTCGAGGCCCTCACCGCCGACGTGGTGAAGTCGAGCGCCATCGAGGGCGAGTTACTCGATGCGGTGTCGGTTCGGTCGTCCATCGCACGCAGACTCGGTGTGGACATCGGTGCCGCCGCTCAGTCGGACCGCAAGGTCGACGGTGTCGTCGACATGATCCTCGATGCCACTCGCTACTACGAACAACCCGTGACCGCCGAGCGACTGTTCGGCTGGCACGCGGGGCTCTTCCCCACCGGATATTCGGGCATTTCACGGATCCGCGTCGGCGACTGGCGCACCGACGAAACCGGCCCGATGGAGGTGATCTCCGGACCGTACGGCAAACAGCGCGTCCACTTCGAAGCGCCACCGGCAACCCGCATCGATACCGATATGCGCCGATTCCTGGAATGGCTCGATGCGGACACGGCCGAACCCGCGATCCTGAAAGCCGGACTCGCGCACCTGTGGTTCGTCACCATCCACCCGTTCGATGATGGAAACGGCCGAATCGCCCGTGCCATAGGCGACCTCGCCCTCGCCAGGTCCGAATCCAGCCCCCGCCGCTTCTACAGCCTCTCGGCCCAGATCCAACGCGACCGCGAGAACTACTACTCCGTCCTCGAAAAGACCCAGCGCGGAAGCCTCGACGTGACCGGCTGGCTCTCGTGGTTTCTCGACGCCCTCCATCAGTCGATCATCCAGGCGGACAAAACAATCGACGCCGCGCTCGCGAAGGCCACCTTCTGGCGCACATGGCACAGCACCCCCCTGAACGTCCGCCAGATCGCCATGCTCAACCGCATACTCGACGGTTTCGACGGGAAACTCACCTCTCGTAAATGGGCGATCATCACCAAAACTTCCCAAGCCTCCGCCCTCCGCGACATCAACGAACTGATCGACTACGGAATCCTGCATCGCTCCCCGTCGAGCGGCCGAAGCACCTCATACGAACTCTCATAGCCGGACCGGCGGCAGATTGCCAGGGCACTCCACACGCCTGCACAAAAGATGCTCCACGCGAAAGTGTTCGCGCGGAGCATCTTTGGTTCGGGGTCAGGCGGGAACGGGCTGGTGGGATTCGGTGAGGTGGGGCTGGCGGGTGCGGAGGGCGCCCAGACCGAGGAGGGCGATTCCGGCGATGGCCCAGGTGAGGAGGATGACGAGGGGGAAGGTGGCTCCCGCGCCGTCGAAGTAGGCGATCGAGCGCATCAGGGTGGCGGCGGCGCCGGGCGGGAGGAGCTGGCCGAGGGTGCCCCAGGGCTGCGGGAGGAGTTCGGGGGCGGAGGTGGCGGCGGAGAAGGGGTTGCCGATGAGGAGCATGAGGAGGGCGCCGAGGCCGATGCCTGCGCGGCCGATGGTGGCGGCGAGGCCGACGATGGTCGCGGCTACGGCGAAGGAGGCAAGGGCGGCGATGGCGGCGAAGGTCGGGTAGGAGCCGGGGACGATCGAGAGCCAGGTGTGGAAGATCAGGGCGCTGAGGAGGCCGCCGACGATGCCGAAGGTGGCAAGACCCGCCAGGCGGGCACCGAGGGTGGGGACCACCAGGGTCAGCAGGACGCCCGCGGCGATGCCGGACATGACCAGCGGGAGCACCATCGCGCCGAAGCCCGCGCCGCGCGGGTCGTCGGGATCCGAGGCGATCACGTCTTGGACCGGGACGGAAGTGGCGCCGCCGAACTGCTGGGCCAGCGCGGTGAGCTGCTGGGCGACGGCCGGTGACGCGGCGGAGGCGACGAGCACCTGGGGTGCGCCGCCACCGGTGACGATCGCGCCGTAGACCTCGCGGTCGGCGAGGGCGGTGCGGGCGGCGTCCGCGTCGGCGAGGGTGGTGACCTCGAAAGCGCCGGGGCTGCGCTGCTGCAGCTGCTGGCCGACCTGCGCGGCCTGCGGGCCTGCGACGGCGATCGGGAGGTCGCGGGGGGCGAGATTGACAGCGGGCCAGGCGAATGCAATCAGCATCAAAGCCTGCAGCAGGGTGGCCGCTAGCCCGAGACCGACCGCTCGGCGGGTGATCGTCATGGCATTTCTCCCTAAAAGCGAATGTTCGTTCTTTTTGTTGGTTCAACGATGACACCGCCCTCGCGCGCTTGTCAAGAACGAGTATTCGTTTTACTTTTAGGCATGCCCCGAGTCAGCGAAGAACACCTGGAACGCCGCAGGCAGCAGATCCTCGATGCCGCGCAACTGTGCTTCGCCCGCAAGGGCTTCCACGAGACGTCCATGCAGGACGTCTTCACCGAATCGGGGATGTCGGCGGGCGCTGTCTACCGGTATTTCGCGAGCAAGGACCAGATCATCTGGGCGCTCGTCGCCCGCACGCTCGGACCCCTGCGCGAGCTGCTCGCCAACAAGATCAGGGCAGAGAAACCGCCGACCCCGGCCGAGGTGGTCCGCATGCTCACCGGCGAGATCGTCGCGCGCAGCGGTCCGGACGGACCATTGCGGCTCGCACCGCAGGTGTGGGCGCTGGCGATGGTCCAGCCCGACGCCGCCGCGATCCCGGTGCGCGAGTCGATCGCGGGGATGCGGGATTTGTGGGTCGAGTACGCGACCAGGATGCGTGAGCTCGGCTGGGTCCCTGCCGACACCGATGTCGACGCCCTCGCCAAGACACTGATCGGCCTCCTACCGGGTTTCATCCTCCAGCATCTGCTGCTCGACGACGTGACGCCAGAGGACTTCGCGCGCGGCGTCGACGTGATGCTTCCCGGGCCGCGACCGTAGCTGTTGTCAGGAACCTCACTGTTGAGACCGGCGCGTTCGGGGTAGGTTCGGGGGCGGCACCGGAGGGGGTCCCGTGCGCCGGACATCGCCGATATCGATCCGACCAGGGAGTTTCCTGTGGCACTACACCGACGAACGCTTCGCACACGCGGCCTGACCGTCCTGGCCGCCGTCACCGTGGCAGCCGCTGCCGCCGCCGGGACGGCACAGGCGAGGACGATCGGCGCATTCGAGGTGGGCGGTGCGATCGAAACCGAATACGACCAGGTGGGCGGTGCCGCGCTCGGCGACCCCACCGGCCCGGAGGCCGACGCGGCGGCGGGCGGCAAGTACCAGACCTTCGCCAACAACGCGGCGATCTACTGGCACCCCGACACCAACGCCAACACCGTCGCGGGGCAGATCCGCGACAAGTACGCGGCCCTCGGCAACGAGTCGGGGACACTCGGCTACCCGGTGACCCGCGAACTGTCCACCCCGGCGGGCAACGGCCGGTTCAACCACTTCCAACGCGGCTCGATCTACTGGTCCGTCGGCACCGGCGCGCACCAGATCAGCGGCCCGATCAAGGACAAGTGGGCGGCCCTGGGCTGGGAGTCCAGCCCGCTCGGCTTCCCGCTCACCGATGTGGCCAAGGCGGGCAAGGCCGACGGCCAGTTCACCATGTTCCCCACCGGCGCCATCTACTGGTCCTCGACCACCGGCGCGCACGCGGTATGGGGCAGCATCCAGGCCGACTGGATCCGCGCGGGCGGCGAGAACGGCCGCTACGGCTACCCGACCAGCGACGAATACGACTACCAGGGCGGCAAGGCCCAGGACTTCCAGGGCGGCAAGATCACCTGGAAGCCGAGCAGCTAGCGACTACGGCGCGAGCAGACCCTGCCTGGCCTTGCTCGCGCCGGACAGCGTGAGCAGCAGCATGGTGGTGAGGGCCTGATCGTCGAGGCCCTCGGCCGGGAACGTGTAGCGCAGGATGATGTCGGCCAGCTTGCCGCGCGAGATCAGGGTGACCGAACCGAACTGGATCTCGGCATTGCGTTCGGCAACCCGCTTGTGCAGTTGCGGCTTGAGCGGTCGGTCCCAGGCCAGCACACACGTCATCGACAGGACCGTGAGGCCGGGCGCCAGGGTGACAGCGCGGATCGACGACAGCGCGCCGTCGTACTCGAAACCGAGCGAACCGTCGGCGTCCACGCGCACGTCGATGTCCTGCATCTGCAGGCAGGCGCCGGTGCGCGCCTGCAGGTCCAGTTCGGGGGTGACCGTGGCGTCCATGTCGGCTCCGTCGCTCATTTGGTTCCACCGAAACGGCGGTCGCGCTTGGCGTATTCCAGGCACGCGGCCCACAGGTTACGCCGGTCGAAGTCGGGGAAAAGCGTGTCCTGGTAAACGAATTCGGCGTATGCGGCCTGCCAGATGAGGAAGTTGGAGCTGCGGAACTCACCCGACGGGCGAAGGAACAGGTCCACATCGGGCATGTCCGGCTCGTCGAGGTAGCGGGCGACGGTCGACTCGTCGACCTTCTCGGGGTCGATCTCGCCCGCCGCCACCCGGCGCGCGATTTCGCGTGCGGCGTCGGCGATTTCGGCGCGACCGCCGTAGTTGACGCACATGGTCAGCGTCATCACGTCGTTGTCCTTGGTGAGTTCCTCGGCCACCTCGAGTTCCTTGATGACGCTGCGCCACAGGCGCGGTCGGCGCCCGGCCCAGCGGACCCGCACACCCATCTCGTGCATCTCGTCGCGGCGGCGGCGGATCACGTCGCGGTTGAAGCCCATGAGGAAGCGGACCTCGTCGGGGCTGCGGCGCCAGTTCTCGGTGGAGAAGGCGTAGGCAGACAGCCACTTCACGCCGATCTCGATGGAACCCTCGACCGCATCCATGAGCACGGCCTCGCCGCGTTCGTGGCCCGCGGTGCGCGGCAGACCACGCTCTTGAGCCCAGCGTCCGTTGCCGTCCATCACCAGCGCGACGTGGTTGGGCACCAGCTCCGGCGGAATGGCCGGCGGGCGGGCACCGGAGGGGTGCTGCGACGGCGGACGGACGGTGCGGGTCGAGCTGCTCCCAGCGGCGGGATCACGACGGAGGATCACGGCCTCCATCCTGCCTGATCCCCCGCTGCACTCCGCACGGGCTCCGACATCGCGGCCGGACCGCACGACAACACGGGCTCCCCCGTCGATGCCCGATCCCTCACCGAGCCCCGCACGCGCTCCGACTCTCAGCCCGCGCGACCGGCCGTCGCGGCGCCGGGTTCGACACGACTGCGCTCGATCAGCGGCAGGGTGCGCAGCTGGCGTTCGAGATGCCACTGCAGATGGGCGGCGACCAGACCGCTGGCCTGGCGGCGCACATTGTCGGGAACCTCCGCGATGTAGGCCCACTCCCCCTTCAGCAGTGCGACGAGCAGGTCGAGCACGCCTGCGGCGGGTGTGCTCGCGCCGGGTGGGCGGCAGTGCACGCACACCGCGCCACCGGCGGCGACGTGGAAGGCGCGGTGCGGGCCGGGGGTGGCGCAGCGGGCGCATTCGTCGAGCGCGGGTGCCCAACCGGCGAAACCCATGGCGCGCAACAGGTATGCGTCGAGGATCAGCTCGTGGGGCCGCTGTTTCGCGGCGATGGCACGCAAAGCGCTCGCGGTGAGCGCGTGCAGTTTCGGGGCGGGAGCGCGTTCCTCACCGGCGAGACGCTCGGCGGTCTCGAGGATCGCGCAGGCGGTGGTGTAGCGGCCGTAGTCGTCGATGATGTCGGCGGCGAACGCTTCGACGGTGGTGACCTGGGTGACGATGTCGAGGGTGCGGCCCGGGTGCAACTGCACGTCGATGTAGGCGAACGGCTCGAGCCGGGCACCGAACTTCGACTTGGTCCGCCGCACACCCTTGGCGACGGCGCGCACCAGCCCGTGTTGCCTGGTCAGCAGCGTGACGATGCGATCGGCCTCGCCCAGCTTGTGCTGACGGACCACCACCGCCTCGTCCCGATACAACCGCACGCGCCCAGTCTTCCACGTCGCCCCGACACCGCGTCCACGGACACGGCGGACTCCTCGCCCTGCGGTCAGCTCGGCCTGAGCAGACCGGTGATGAGCAACAGCAGCGACTGCTGGGTTTCGGCGCGGGCGCGGTCGGGGTCCTCGGCGTGCGCGACGATGAGCGAGGCTTCGGTGATCGCGCTGAGCAGCAGCTGCGCGAGCACCGGGACCGGGACAGCGGGGACGATGCCGGAATCGACGGCGCGCTGGAGTTCGGCGGTGATCAGGCCGAGCCCGTGCCGGGACTCGAACTCACGAAAGTCGGGCCAGCCCAGGACCGTAGGGGCGTCCATCAGGACGATGCGCACCATCTCCGGGCGACCGCAGATATCGAGGAAACAGGCCAGACCGGCCGTCATGCCCGCGACGACGTCACCGGGGTCGACCGCGTCGATCGCGCTCGCGATCTCTGCCGTGGCCTCGGTCTCGATCTGTTCGAGCACCGCGAGGAACAGCCCGCGCTTGTCGCCGTAGTGGTGGTGCAGGGCACCGCGGGTGACGCCGGCGGCCGCCACCAGTTGCTCGGCGGAGGTACCGGCGAAGCCGCGTTCGGCGAACAGGTCACGGCCTGCCCGCTCGAGCGCGGCGCGGGTGGTGCGGGAGCGGTCCTCCTGACTACGGCGCTGCATGCAGCCGAGTGAACTCCACGATCAGTTCGGCGAGCAACTCCGGCTGGTCCTCGGGCAGGAAGGTGTAGGAATCGCCGACGGTACGCAGGCTCGCCTGCGGCAGGTCGGCGACCAGCCGATGGGCCAGCGACATCGGGAACAGCTTGTCCTCGGTGGACCAGACGACGAGGACCGGCAGGTCGACCTCGGCGAATCGTTGGGCGGCGGCCATGGTGTGCCGGGCGTCCACGCCAGCGGCAAAGCGACGCAGGTCCGCTCTGATCGCTGCGTCGCGCCGGGCTGGACCGAGGTAAGACTCCGCGATCGGTTGAGGCAGTGCGTGTTTGGTCACCCAGCCGAAGGCGAGCGGCAGTCGCTGTGCGGGCCGCCAGCGCAACGGGGCGAGCAACGCGGCGATGGCGCCGGGGATCTTCGTCAGGCGGACCAGGGTCGTGAAGGGCTGCGGCGGGAAGACCTCGTAGCAGTCGACGGCGGCGAGGACGACGCGGCCGATCCGCTCCGGGTGGCGGGTCATCAGGATCTGGGTGAGCGCGCCGCCGGTGTCGTTGGCGACGATCGTGACGTCGGTGAGGTCGAGCGCGTCGAGGAACTCCGCGATCAGGTCGGCCAGGCCGACGGGTGTGAGGTCGGCGTCGGGCATCGGAATCGAATGCGAGCCGAGCGGCCAGTCGGGTGTGAGGCAGCGATGTCCGGCCGCGACGAGGCCGGGAACGACACCGCGCCACAGATCGGCGTTGACGAGCAGGCCGTGGACGAAGACGACCGGCGATCCTGTTCCGGTGTCGTGATAGCGGATGCGGCCCGACGACAGCGTGAGGTCGTGCGCCGGGCCGAGTGCTGAGCTGATTCCCATGGGGTCCTCCCCGATCGAAAGCTTGGCCTCACCACTATCACATACATACCGTATGTATGTCTAGGCTGGAATATCCACCTAGGGTATGTGGACGAGTGACCAGTTGAGGGATAGCGTCGAGTCGACTACCTGCAGAGACGGAGTTCACATGTCCGCGCCCGACCGCATCGCGCCGCCACCGGCCGACCTCGGCCTCGCCGAACTCGCCTCGGCCCTGACCGGCGGCACGACCAGTTCGGTCGCCACCGTCACCGACGCACTCGACCGCATCGAGGCGTCGCAGCCGACGCTCAATGCCTTCCGGGTGGTGCGTCGGGCGGCTGCCCTGCGCGAGGCCGCCGAGGCCGACGCGCGGCTGGCCGCCGGTGTCCGGTTACCGCTGCTGGGGGTACCGGTCGCGGTCAAGGACGACACCGATGTGGCCGGTGAGCCCACCGCCTTCGGATGCGGCGGCGAGTTCCCTACCGCCACCGAGGACGCCGAATCGGTGCGCCGGTTGCGTGCGGCGGGTGCGGTGATCGTCGGCAAGGCCAACACGTGCGAACTCGGCCAGCTGCCGTTCACCAGCGGCGCGGCCTTCGGGCACACCCGCAATCCGTGGGACCGCACCCGTACGCCGGGTGGCTCCTCGGGCGGCTCGGCGGCAGCGGTCGCGGCCGGAATGGTCCCTGCCGCATTGGGTTCCGACGGCGCTGGTTCGGTGCGGATCCCGGCGGCGTGGACAAATCTGGTCGGCATCAAACCGCAACGCGGCCGGATCTCCACCTGGCCGCTGCCGGAGGCGTTCCACGGGCTCACCGTCAACGGACCGCTGGCGCGCACAGTGGCCGACGCGGCCCTGCTGCTCGACGTGGCCGCCGGTGCGCACGACGGCGACCTGCACACCCCCGCCCCGATCGACGCGCGCGCCGCCGTCGGCCGCGACCCTGGCAAGCTGAGAATCGCTGTGTCGCTGAACATTCCGTTCACCGCGACCAAGACCGCACTCGATCCCGAGATCGCGGCCGCCGTGCACGCGATGGCGGATACCCTGCGCGGGCTCGGGCACACGGTGACCGTTGCCGATCTGCACTACGGTCTGCTGGTCGGCGCGTCGTTCCTGCCGCGCTCGATGGCCGGGATCAGCCGAGTGCATCGTGCGATGCCCGGCGCCGTCGTCGACCCACGAACCACCGTCAACGCACGCATCGGACGACTGCTCGACGGTCCGGCACTGTTCGCCGCCCGCCGCCTGGAACCATTGCTGCACAAGCGGATCGGCGGCTTCTTCCACGACTACGACCTGGTGCTCGCGCCCACCACCGCTACTCCCGCACCTCGCGCCGAGGACATCGACGGCATCGGCGTGAGCTCGACCAATGCGCTCATCACCGGCGCCTGCCCGTATACGTGGCCGTGGAACGTCCTCGGCTGGCCGAGTGTGAACGTGCCGGCGGGCTTCACCGAGACCGGGCTACCGATCGGCGCGCAACTGATGGGCACCGCGAACACCGAGCCCCTGCTCATCTCTGTCGCGGCGCAGCTCGAATCGGTCCTGCACTGGGAGCGCCACCGGCCGGCACCGTGGTGGTGAGTCAGAGCGGGGCGTTCACCCACCAGCGGTTGTAGAGGTCGGTGCCGTCCGTCCCGCCGAGAACGACGATCAGGCAGAAGTTGCGGGCGGTGTCGTCGAATTGGATGCTCAGCGCGCCGGCGACGGTACCGGGAACGCGGCCGGGGATGTCCTGGATGACGATCCGCCCCCGGCCCGGCGGCCGCTCCCACAACTCTTCCCTGGTCGCGAAGGCGTCGTCGAACTTACCGGCGGTGCCCGGTGCGCGATTGCCTTTGCAGGCCACCGTCATCCGCTCGACCGGAGCGCGATCGCCGTTGCAGCTGAGGGTGCCCATGTCACCGAGTTGGTCCAGCGGTACGGGGTCGTAGTTCTTGTCGATCGCGGCGCACCGGGTGCCCTGATACCCACTGGTGAACGGAGTCTTCGGGAGCAGCTCGGGAAACGCGCGCACGATGTATTCATGGGCCTTCCATGGTGATTCGGCGGCCGTCGTCGGGGCCGCCGATGTCGCAGCGATCTCGGGGGTCCTCGCGTCGTCCCGGTTCAGCGCGACGATCCCCACGGCGAGCGCGGCGACGGTGACCACGACGGCCGCTCCGGCCACCAGCGACCGCCGCCTGCGCGGTCGGTCGACGGTCAAGCCGCCGCCGGAAACCCACCCCTGCTGTGCACCGTGCGAAATAGCCTGTGTGTGTACTCCTCCCGGAGTCTCCGGCGCACGCCCCTGCACGCTGCGTGCGCCGTGCGAAGCGCCCTGTGTACCCGGCGATCCGCCCGGCATTGCCGGCACGCCGCGCGAAACTCCTGGCGCACCACTGGACACGCCGACGCCCGGTGACGCGCCGAGCTGTCCGACCGGTGGATTCCGCGGCAGCAACGCCTCGGGCTGCCCGGCGCGCGCCGCCGGAGGCACCGGCGTGCCGAATGCCGCGGACGCGGCCGCGGCGAGGGCGCCACAGCTTGCGTAGCGGTCGTCGGGGTTCTTGGCCAGCGCGCGGGCGATCACCGCGTCGACGGCGGGTGGTAGATGCGGATTCAGCTCGGTGGGCCGGGGCGGCGGCGCGGTCAGGTGGGCGTTGATGACGGCGGCGGGCGTGTCCCGGGGGAACGGCTTGCGGCCGGTGAGCAGCTCATACAGCGTGCAGCCCAGCGAGTACTGGTCGGCGCGGTGATCGACGGAGTCGAGCCGGATCAGTTCCGGCGCGGCGTAGGCGAGGGTGGCCAGGAAAGCGCCGGACTCGGTCAGTGCGGTGCCGTCGGCGCCGGATTTGGCGATGCCGAAATCGGCGACCAGCACCCGGTCCGGCTCGCCCGCACGCGATTCCAGCATCAAGTTGGCGGGCTTGACGTCGCGGTGCAGCAGTCCGGCGCGGTGGGCCGCGTCCAGACCGGCGGCGGCGTAGGTGACGATGTGCAATGCCAGCCGCGGATCGGGCAGGCCATTGCGCAGTACGGAAGCGGCATCAGTGCCTGCCACATACTGCATCGCGATCCACAGCACGCCCTGGTCCACCCCGCGATCGTGGACCGCAACCACATTCGGATGGTCGATCCGGGCCGCCAGTTCGGCCTCCCGGACGAACCGGGCCCGGAATTCGGCGGAGGTGCTGTGGGCGTCACCGAGCACTTTGAGCGCATCCCAGCGTGGGAGTCGCGGATGACGCGCGGCGTAGACGGTGCCCATGCCACCACTGCCGAGCACTCGCTCGATCACATACCCGGCGAAGATCGAACCCGGGCGCAACTGCGCGGTCATTCGGCCAGCTCTAGCAGGCTGTACTGGGCAGCCGACTTCTGCCGGATCTGCTGCTCGGTCGGCGCGAAGACAGTGGCGATATAGCGGCCGTGCAGCAGTGCGCACACATAGCGAACCTCCGGCTCGCTATCGGACGCGCCGGAGTCGCCGCACCGGATGTCCTCGATACCCGCGGGACCGGGCAGCGGTCGCAGGTCCGCCGCCCAATCCGTGGCGCCGCGCTCGTAGGCCTGGCGCGCCTCGGTGGCGTCGAAGTAGCGTTTGAGTCCGTCGAAGCCCATCAACGCCAGGGCATTCGCGGCGCTCCGATGCTGGCGTGAACTCATCAGAAAGGTCGCGTTGGGGCCGTACACCACACCCCTGGCGTGCAGCATGCCCTTCCCGCCGGCGATGTTGTCCGCGTCGACCAGCAACACCGCGGGCGCCGACCAACGCCCCACCTTCTCCGGCACCATCCGGGCCAGCATGCCCTCACCGTCGATCGGCAGGTCGGCGAACCGCTCGGGCTGCGTCGGCACGAAGCGGTCGAGTTCGGGCAATTGCGCGTCGAACGCCGCGCCGATCAGAGTGGTCAGCGCCGCGGCATCGGGGGTGGTGTGCACGGCGTACACGCTCACCACGAACGCGCCGTGTGCGATGGTGGCCGCCATGCTCGCCACGGTCGGTCGCCAATGCGCCTTGGCCGCAGGATATTTCGGGATCGGCACCGCGACGTTGTCGGCGCTGACCGCTGCGTCGCCTGCATCGAGGTCGGCCGCCGCCGCGGTCGCCGCAGCCGCGTTCGGCATGCGAAGGGCCAGCACGGTCAGCTGCCGGGTGCGGGCCGTGTCGGTCCCGCCGACGACGAAACCGGCGAGCATGCCGTGCTCGGCGAGCACGGCACGTGCCTGGTCGGACAGCACACCCGACACCTTCGCCGGAGTCGGCAGCGGAACAGCATCCCATCTGGAGGGCGGGACCGACAGCGCGGAATCGGCTTCGGCCGGATTGACCATGACCTCGCCGATCCGCAGCGACTCGATCACCCGGCCCGAGTATTCGGTTCCCGGCGGCGCCTGCAGCGGAACATGCTGGTAGTGCCCATAATCCAAGGTGGCGAGGTCGACCCGGACCGGCTCTGCCGTCCCGGTTACCCGGCAGCCGGTCACCGCGGCGGTCAACAGGACGGCACCGAGCAGACCGCGGGCGGCGCGGGAATCACAGCGGCGCATCGGCCCACCACCTTTCGCGCAGTTCGGCGCCGTTGGCGCCGCCGACGACCCTGATCCGGCAGAACGACCGGGCGGGATCATCGAAGTAGATCGACAGGTTGCCGAGGAGATTCCCGTCCACATCGGTGTTCCTGCCCCAGTGCAGATTTCCGGTCCCGGACGCACGCCGCCACTGTTCGCTGCCCTCCACCGTGTCCGTGCTCGGCGGCGGTGACATCAGCGAGCGGTCGGTCTTGCATTCGATGGTGACCGACACCGCCGGGTCGCGGTTGCCTTCACAGCGCATACGCGCGAAAGGCGCGAGTGTGTCGGTCGGAACATGGTCGCCGTTGTCGTTGATCATGTAGCAGGCCGTCAACTCCTGGTATCCGACGCCGAGCTGAAAGGCGGGCAGCAGGTCGGGAAACAGGTCGGCGATGAAGCTGTAGGCGCCCCACGCGGTCGCCGGGGGTAGGGGCGGCGGCGAGGTAGTCGCCTGCGCGCTCGGCGACTCGGTGCCGCCACCGGTCCCGAGCATCGCGGCGGTAACGACGCCGATCATGAGCACCGCCGCTGCCGCGATGAGGAAACCACGGCGGCGGACGAGCCGGGCGAACGGGGTGCGCCGTGGTAGCAGCACCGCTGTGAACGGGTCTTCGTGGACGAAGCGCGCTCGTGGATCCGGCACTGCCGCAGCGACTCCCGCCATGTACTGCGGAGACGGGGTGGACGGATGCACCGAGTTCGGGACAGCGGCGGAGGCGGGTGCCGCAGGGCTGAGCACCTGTGGTGCCGACTGTGCGGGCACGGACCCGTTCATCGCCTCGCGCGCCGCGGCGGCCAGCGCACCACATGAATCGAACCGCTGCGCCGGGTCTTTGGCCAGCGCCCGCGCGATCACCGCGTCGAAGCCCGCCGGAAGCTCGCGGCGCAACGCGGACGGCCGCGGCGGCGGTTCGTGCAGGTGGGCATACATCACCGCGGCGGGCGTCTGCCGGGGGAACGGAACTGTGCCGGTGAGCAATTGGAACAGCGAGCAGCCGAGGGCGTAGACGTCGGCACGGCGATCGACGTGGTCACCGCCCAATTGTTCGGGCGCGACATAAGACAGCGTCGCGGTGAAGCCGCCACCGGCCGACAGCGTCGCGGTGTCCTCGGCGTGCCGGGCGATACCGAAGTCGGTGATCAGCACCCGGTCGGGCAGGCCCGCCTCTTCGGCAACGAGGATATTGGCCGGTTTCACGTCGCGGTGCAGCAGTCCCGCACGATGCACCTCGTCGAGGCCGCGGGCCGTTTCACCGATGATGTGCACCGCGCGCGCCGGGTCGAGCCCGCCGGGAGCGCGCCGGATCAGGTCGGCGGCGTCGGAACCCGCGACGTACTGGGTGGCGATCCAGAGCTTGCCGTCGGTTTCGCCGCGATCGCGCACCGCGACCAGATTCGGATGCTGCAGCCCGGCGGCGAATTCGGCTTCGCGCAGGAACCGCGCCCGGTACTCCGCGTCCTCGGCGTGGTCGTCGGCGAGGATCTTGATCGCGTCGTGGCGGGGCAGACGCGGGTGCCGCGCCAAATACACGGTGCCCATGCCACCGGAGCCAAGCTTCCGCTCGATCAGATAGCCGGCGAACTCCGCGCCCTCGGCAATACTCACCCGCCTGGTCTCCCACGTTCACCACACTGCCGGGACCCTTCCGGCAGAGAACAGGCGCGAGGACCGCAATGGTCGGCCCGCACCAGGTCAGCCCCCGGAAATCGACGGTTCCCGACCATGCCCGAGCGACTATAACAGCACGGATCAGGCTGCGCGGTCCAGCAATTCCGGGTGCGAACGGGCTACCGGCCCGGTTCGCGCCAGCTTTCGAGATCGCTCTTGGTTCCGGACGGGCACCCGTCTTGGCCGGGTTGGCGGGGGAACATCATCAGGCAGCGCTGCGGCCCACCCCCGCCCACCGCGGTGGTGACGAGCACCGCGATCGACGACCCGTCGGCGACCCGCTTGGTGGAGAAGCCCAATGTGCCGGTGACACCGCGATAGTCGGCCTCACGCAACTGCACCGCGATCGCCGTGCGGTTCGGCGGCTGGTCGCCGAGCACGCCACGGCTGGCGCGTACCGCCTGCAGGAACAGCCCGCTCACATCGAAGGCGAGCCCGGTCCTGTCCCCCGCCCAGGTCGGCTGGTATTCGGCCATGTCCGGATAGGCGCGCAGGTCCTCGATGAGACCGGCGAGCTCGGCGCACAACTGTTCGTGTTCGAACGGCACCGGCCGGTCACCGAGTTTGCCGACGCCCTTCACGCAGTCGGCACCGCCGAGCATCACCGGCGCCGCCTTGGCCACGTAGCGCACCGTCAGGTTGGCCGGAAGGGCGATGGTCGCACGCGGATCGGTGATCAGCCTCGTCACCGCGTCGTTGCCGAGCAGCGCCGGTCCGTCACCGCTGATACAACCGCGACTGAGGGCCTTGGCGAAGGTCGGGAAGTCGTCGTTGCGGCCCGCGAAGAAGAGCAGTTCGCGCCGATCGAAGGACTCCGCCTCGCACGGTGCGGGCAGACCGTAGAGCTCCTGCTGCGCGCGCCAGCTCGTACTCCGGTGCGTCACACCACGTTCGGTGAGCTCCTTCTGCAGATCCTCGACCAGGGTCGTCACGTACAGGTCGTCGGGTGCCTCGGGGTGGTAGATGGTGACTTTGTCGTAGCGCGGGGTGCCGTCGGCGGCGCGCGCGCCCTGCATGTAGTCGGCGACCAACCGGGCCTGGACCGAATTGCTCGGCGCCGCTTGGAAATACAGCGGTGATGCCTGCTCCAGACCGTCGGCCGACAGGGTGGTCGCCACCGCGGGCACACCCAGCTCACCCAATCGCGTGATGGCCTTGCGGGTTTCGTCGGTGCTGCGGTCGATGCCGACCACGCCGAGCACGCTCGGGTCGTCGGTGACGAGCGGGCGCAGCCGGTTCTCGACCACCCACCGGGCATGGCGCATATCCGAACCACCGTTGGCGATGATGATCCGCAGCAACGGCTCCGACTCGTCGGAGGCGAGCAAGGCACGGCGCTGCTGCACCGCGAGCCCCGCCAGCTCCTCCACCTGCGCGTGCGGGTAGCGCACATTCGTGTCGACATAACTCAGCCCGGCGAAGTACACCAGCGAGATCAGCGGCCGATTCGGGTTGCTCTCGCGCGCACTGACGGCCGCCTCGTTCAGGCGGAACACCTCGCGCTGCATGGCCGACAGTTCCGGATCGTCGGCGAAGGTCTGGGCGACGTTGTCGCTGTAGCCGACGCATTCGCCGTCGACCATGCTGACACTCACCCCGCCCGTCCACGGCCAGTGCGAGCACGAGGCGCCGCGCAGTGGCGGGAAGTACACGAGCGCGGCGGCCACCGCGAGCACGATCGGGATCAGCACACACAAACCGACGAACCAGCTGCGCGAGGCCATCGGCGGGGCGGGCGGTAACGACTGCCCACGGAAACGCGGATCACCCACGCGCGGTGTGGAATCCGGCGGTATCAGCGCGCGCAGCGGCAGGAACCAGGCGTCGGCCTGGCGGTGTGTGCGCCTGCTGTCGATCTCCCTGATCCAGGTCTGCAGCGGGTCGGGTGGCTGCGCGGTCGGCTGATCGGCGAGACTTTCCAGCGTGCGCAGGGTGCGCAGATCGCTGATGTTGGACAGCTCCCCCACCTCACGCGTCGGCCCTTCGTCACGGAAGGCGACAACCACCAGGGGATCGAAAAGGCCGGTCTCGTTGCGGATCTCGTTGATCCAAGTGAGGATGCGCGCACCGTCACCGCCCTCGCTGAGACCACCCAGCAGGGCAACCGGGTAGGCGGTGCGCCGCCAGCTCGACGGCCGCCAGATGCGGCGGCGATACGCGTCGCGCAGGTCCTCCAGGAAGGCGTGGATCAGGAGTTTGGCGACCTGTTCCTCGTTCTCGTCCACCCGGTGCGAGGCGGTGAGCCGGGCGGCGAAACCAAGGAAACTGCCCGACAATTCGGGTGCGAGATAGCGCTGATGCAGGAACCAGCGGGTCACCTTCGACATGCCGGGAATGCGGCCCGACACCCACAACCACAGGCGCAGCACCGGCCACAGGGCCAGCACAGCGAAGACCACGCTCGAAATCATGCCGCCCGCTGCGCCTTCGGTGGCGTCGGCACGGTTGGCGGACGAACCACTACGGAGCAGTCTCGGCAGACGCCTGCGCAGTTCGTCGGGCGCCTCGGATTCGTCGGCGGTGACGCGCTGCCTGGTCAGCCAGTCCGCGGTGCGGTAGCGCGGGAACTTGATGGCACCCATCGCGGTGTCGTCGGTGGCGAAACCGGCGATCAGGTGCTGGATGATCGGCAGACAGTGGTCCGGGATCTCCTGGTCGTCGGCGTGCGGACCGGCGTTGAACGCGTTGACATCCGGGCTCAGCCGGGTGGGCGGCAGATCGGCGGCGTGCAGGTCGATCTTGGCGCGCGGAGCGGCCCGCCGACCGCCCGACTCCCCAAGCCAGCCGTAGAGATCGGCGACCAGCGCGGAGTGGCCCTGCAACCCGACCATCTCCACGATCGGGCGCGGCAGGGTGCGCCTGCCGTGCACCAACGTGCGCCACACGCGGGGGCGCGTGTCGGGGATCTCCAGTGCCCGCAGCAGCTCCAGCAGCTTGCCGACATCGTTGGCATCGGGCACGTCCAAGCCTCCCCGGGGTGATCAGCGAACAACGCCGATCACAATCGACGTGTTCGCCGAACGATACCCCGAACCGCCGACACGCAAACGGTCAAAAACCCAGCTTCCCCAGCTGTTTGGGGTCGCGCTGCCAGTCCTTGGCCACCTTCACGTGCAGATTCAGGTAGATGCGTGTACCGAGGATGTGCTCGATCTGCTTGCGGGCATTGGTACCCACCTCCTTGAGGCGAGAACCGTTCTTGCCGATGACGATCGCCTTCTGGCTCGGCCGTTCCACATACAGCAGGGCATGCACCTCGAGCATGTCCTCGTTGGCCTCGTAGGGCTCGATCTCCTCGATCACCACGGCCAGCGAATGCGGCAGTTCGTCGCGCACACCCTCGAGCGCGGCCTCGCGGATCAGCTCGGCCATGAGGGTTTCCTCGGGCTCGTCGGTGATCTCGCCGTCAGGGTAGAACGCCGGTCCCTCGGGCATCTTCGAGGCGATCACGTCGATGAGCACCTCGACCTGTTCGCCCTTCACCGCCGAGACCGGAACGACCTCGCTCTCGGGGCCGAGCAGCTTCGACAGCGCCATCAGCTGGTGGGCGATCTCGTCGCGACCCACCTTGTCGATCTTGGTGACCACCCCGATCACGGTGGTCTTGGGCGCCATCTGCTTGATCTGCTCGACGATCCAGCGGTCGCCGGGACCGATCTTCTCGTCGGCCGGGATGCACAGCGCGATCACGTCGACCTCGGAGTAGGTGTCGCGCACCAGATCGTTGAGACGCTGACCGAGCAGGGTGCGCGGACGGTGCAGACCGGGGGTGTCGACCAGGATCAGCTGGGCGTGCTCGCGATGCACGATGCCGCGAATGGTGTGCCGGGTGGTCTGCGGACGCGAAGAGGTGATCGCGATCTTCGACCCGACCATGGCATTGGTCAGCGTCGACTTGCCGGTGTTGGGGCGGCCGACGAAACAGACGAAGCCGGAACGGAATTCGGTGTCAGCCACCGCGCACCTCGCTCAGCACGGCACCCGAACGGTCGGTGTGGATCACCGTCGCACCGGGCGACACCTCGTGCACTGCCGCGATGCCCGCGTCCGCCCCGCTCGCGCCGACCACCACAGCCGCCTCGAAACCCTCGGCGCCACTGGAGATCGCGGCGGCCACCGCGGCCTGCAACGCGGTAAGGCGGAGTGCCGCGAGGTTCACCTCGCCCGCGGCGTAGGTGCGGCCGTCGGTGTCACGCACCGCCGCGCCACTCACGCCACCGGTACGGCCGAGCGCGCCGCGCGCCAGTACCAGCAGTTTGTTGTCCTCTGCGTCGAGTTCACTCATCGGTCTCTCCATTGTCTGCGGGCACTGTCACCGGATCGGTCTCGGCCTGCGCCTCGTCGGGCTTGCCCTTGCGGGCCTTGTCTGTCTTCTTCTCTTTGTCGGCCGCGCGGCGCACCAGCACGGTGTTCACCCGCATCCGCCCGCGCGCGTCGGCGCCACCCTCGCCGCGCAGCACCAGGCCGTGCACGGTCACCTTGGAACCCGGCAGCGGGACGCGGCCCAGTTCGTGGGCGAGCAGGCCACCGACGGTGTCCACGTCCTCGTCCTCGATGTCGAGGCCGTACAGCTCGCCGAGGTCCTCCACCGACAAGCGGGCCGACACGCGGTAGCGGCCCTCGCCGAGGTCCTCCACCGGTGGGGTCTCGTCGGTGTCGTACTCGTCGGCGATCTCACCGACGATCTCCTCGAGCACGTCCTCGATGGTGACCAGCCCGGCGATGCCGCCGTATTCGTCGACCAGCAGGGCCATGTGGTTGCGGCGGCGCTGCATCTCGTCGAGCAGCGCGTCGAGCGGTTTGGAATCAGGGATGAACACCGCCGGGCGCATCACCTCGCGCACCGTCACCTTGCGGGCGCGATCGGCATAGGGCACAAGGTCTTTCAGGTAGACCACACCGAGCACGTCGTCGACGTTCTCGCCGATCACCGGGATTCGCGAATGCCCGGAGCGCACCGCGAGCGACATCGCCTGGGCGGCGGTCTTGTCGTTTTCGATCCACACCATCTCGGTGCGCGGCACCATCACCGCGCGGGCGGCGGTGTCGCCGAGTTCGAAGACCGACTGGATCATGCGGCGTTCGTCGTCGGCGACCACGCCGCGCTCGCGGGCCATGTCGACCACCTCGCGCAGCTCGATCTCCGACGCGAACGGACCGTTGCGGAACCCTTTACCAGGAGTGATGGCGTTACCGAGCAGGATGAGCAGCCGGCTCACCGGGCTCAGCACGGCACCGATGATCTGCATCGGGACTGCCGCGGCCAGCGCGATCGAGTAGGCGTGCTGGCGTCCGAGGGTGCGGGGGCCGACCCCGATAACGACATACGAGACGACGACCATCGAGGCGGCGGCGACCAGCAGCGCCGTCGTCGGGCTCCACAGTTCCAGCATCGCGGCGGCCAAGAGCACGGTGGCACTGATCTCGCACAGAATGCGCAGCAGCACCATCAGATTCACGTAGCGCGGACGATCGTCGACGATCGTGCGCAAGCGCGCGGCGCCGGGCCGTTCCTCGCGGACCATGTCGTCTAGCCGTGCGCGCGAGACGGTATTGAGGGCCGAGTCGACTCCTGCGAACACACCACCCAGGCCGATCAGCCCGATGGCGAGCAGGATCTGCACCATCGAGGTCACGCGGGGCCCAGTGCGTCACCCGGTGCGGTGAACCCTGCCTTACCGAGCAGGCGGGCGTCACGTTCGGCCAGTTCGGCGCGCAGCTGTTCTTCGCGCAGGCTCTGGTACCACTCCTCGAGCAGCTGGGCCTGCAGCGCGAACATCTCCTTCTCCTCCTCCGGCTCGGCATGGTCGTAGCCGAGCAGGTGGAGCACGCCGTGCACGGTGAGCAGGGCCAGCTCGTGGTCGAGTGAATGACCGGCCTTCTGCGCCTGGCCCATGGCGAATTCCGGGCACAGCACGATGTCGCCGAGCATGGACGGGCCGGGCTCGGGGCTGTCGGGGCGACCGCCTGGCTCGAGTTCGTCCATCGGGAACGACATCACATCGGTGGG
Source organism: Nocardia sp. NPDC023733 (assembly GCF_040639775.1). Lineage (NCBI taxonomy): Bacteria > Bacillati > Actinomycetota > Actinomycetes > Mycobacteriales > Nocardiaceae > Nocardia > Nocardia sp. NPDC023733. The sequence goes on from NZ_JBFAAN010000006.1 coordinate 173,356, forward strand.
GCCGGGCAGGTCCATCCAGCGCACGTGCAGGTCGGCCATGGTATCGAGATCCACGAGCACCATCGACAGTTCGGCGGCCGGATGCACGTCCATCCGTCCGATCACGAAACGGGCGACGCTGACCAGGTCTTCTTCGGGGATGTCCATACCCGATTCGTTGGCGATCTCGATGCTCACGTGTTCAGGGTACGGGCCGATGGACCGAGTCCTGTGCACCGCCCTACGACGCGACGTACCGAGTACGCCGCGTCGTATCGATGGGCATCGTCGCAGCGTGTGGCTGGTGACTACCGGCGATCCGCCCGGCCCGCTGCCCGGCGCTGGGCCCGGTTGCCCGGGTAGTGCGGGGCGGGAACCGCGCGGGTCTCGGATTCGAAGCGGTCGTAGGCGTCGACGATGTCGGAGACCAGCCGGTGACGCACCACATCGGAGCTGGTGAGTTCCGAGAAGTGGATGTCGTCGATATCGGTGAGGATCTCCGAGGCCGCCCGCAGACCCGAACGTTGCCCGTTGGGCAGGTCGACCTGCGAGATGTCGCCGGTGACCACCATCTTCGAGCCGAAGCCAAGACGGGTGAGGAACATCTTCATCTGCTCGGCCGTGGTGTTCTGTGCCTCGTCGAGAATGATGAACGAATCGTTGAGGCTGCGACCACGCATGTACGCCAGCGGCGCGACCTCGATGACACCGGAGGCCAGCAGCTTCGGGATGGCTTCCGGATCCATCATGTCGTGCAGGGCGTCGTAGAGCGGACGCAGATACGGGTCGATCTTGTCGTTGAGCGTGCCGGGCAGGAAGCCGAGACGCTCACCGGCCTCGACCGCGGGCCTGGTCAGGATGATGCGGGTGACCTGCTTGGTCTGCAGGGCCTGCACCGCCTTGGCCATCGCCAGATACGTCTTGCCGGTACCGGCCGGGCCGATGCCGAACACGATGGTGTTCACGTCGATCGCGTCGACGTAGCGCTTCTGGTTCAGCGTCTTGGGCCGGATGGTCTTGCCACGCCGCGACAGGATGTCCAGGCTCAGCACCTCGGCGGGCGATTCGGACACGCCCGCGTCGGTGAGCATGGACACGGTGTGCCGGACCGCCTCGGGTGTGATCACCCGGTTGCGGCCGGTCAGCGCGACCAGCTGCTCGACGACGCGTTCGGCCAGGGCCACATCGGCGGCCTTGCCGGTGATGGTGACGGTGCTACCGCGCACGTGGATGTCGGCCGGAAGCAACTGCTCGAGCTGACGGAGGTTCTGGTCGGCCGAGCCGAGGAAGGGGAAAACGGATTCGGGGGCGAGTTCGATGCTGGAACGCACGGTTCGCGCCGCCGGGGATGCTCCGTTGCCGTCGGTGCCGACGCCTGGGACGGGGAGGGTGGGATCGCCGATCTCGCCTGTGTTCTTCAAAAGTGGCTATAGCCTGCTTCCGGTCTCGACCTGGTGTTCGATGAGACCAGTTTACCGCCGCCCACCGACACCGCACAGCGGTTAAAAATCAGGACGTGGTAGAGGACCCGTCCCTACCCGGCCGGGGTACCCCCACGGCGCGATTTCGCGTGTCTCACCAGCGCTCGGTCAACGCTCCGAGGGCGCCGAGCGCGACCGCGGCGGCGGTGGATGTGCGCAGGACGGTCGGACCGAGCAGCACGATCTCGGCGCCCGCGTCGGCTAGAGCGGCCAGTTCGGCGTCGTCCAAGCCGCCTTCCGGGCCGACGATGAGAACCACTTCCCTGCTCTGTGCGAGCGGAAGCTCGGTGAACTTGCCGGTGCCCGACTCGTGCAGAGCGGCAACCACCGCGCCGTCGGCCTTCGCCGCCCGCACCAGTTCGAGCAGGTCACGGGTGCGGTGCAGGCCGGCGACCTCGGGAATGTAGGCGCGGCGCGACTGCCGAGCCGCGGATTTCGCCGCTGCCCGCCACTTCTCGATGCCCTTGGCGGCCTTGGCCTCCCAGTTGGCGACGCAGCGCGCGGCCTGCCAGGGCACGATCAGGTCGGCGCCCGCCTCGGTCATCAACTCGACGGCCAGCTCGGAACGATCCGATTTCGGCAATGCCTGCACCACGGTGACCTGTGGAATGACCGGTTCGGCCAGCCTGCGGTTGCGCACCGTGAGCTCGAGGCGGTCCTTGGCCGCCGCGATCACCTCGGAATCGGCGAGCACACCGTGTCCGTCGGACAGGGTGATGAGCTCGCCCACCCGGGTCCGGCGCACCGTCGCGGCGTGCCTGCCCTCCGGGCCGTCGAGCACCGCGACAGCGCCCGGCTCGGGAATGTCGTCGAGGTAGAAGACCGTGGCGGCCATCGGGCCTCAGCGACCGCTGAACGAGGCGCGCAACCGGGCGAACAGGCCGCTGTTGTGCTCAGACTGCGACGACATCACCTCGGCGCGATCCTTGTCACGCATGCCCTTGAACTTGCGCAGCAGCTCGGTCTGCTTGCCGTCGAGCTTGGTCGGCACCACGATGTCGAGGTGGGCCAGCAGGTCGCCGCGCGCGCCCGAACGCAACCGGGGCATGCCGTGTCCGCGCAGGTGGATGACCTCACCCGGCTGGGTGCCCGGGCCGATAGTGAGTTCGGTCGGCCCGTCGAGGATGGTGTCGACGACCACGGTGGTGCCGAGGATCGCGTCGACCATCGGGACCCGAACGGTGCAGTGCAGGTCGTCGCCGTCGCGGACGAACGTGTCGTGCGGCTGCTCGACGACCTCGACATAAAGGTCGCCCGCGTGGCCACCACCGGGGCCGACCTCACCCTGGGCGGCCAAGCGCACCCGCATGCCGTTGGCGACACCGGCCGGGATCGGCGCGGCGATCTCGCGGCGCGCACGCACGCGGCCGTCGCCACCACACTTGGTGCAGGGGTCGGGGATGACCTCGCCCGCGCCGCGACAGGTCGGGCAGGGACGTGAGGTGAGCACCTGGCCGAGGAACGAGCGCTGTACCGACTGCACTTCGCCCGCGCCGCCACAGGTTTCGCAGCGCACCGGCTTGGAGTTGCCGTTGGTGCCCGCGCCGTGGCAGAGGTCGCAGAGGATGGCGGTATCGACGGTGAGGTGCTTGGTGACGCCCACCGCGCACTCGGCCAGGCTCAGCCTGGTGCGGATCAGCGAGTCGGCGCCGGGCTGCACGCGGCCGCGCGGCTTGCGCGCACCGCCGCCCTGGCCGCTCATCCCGCCGAAGAACGCCTCGAACACATCACCGAGACCGCCGAACCCGGCACCGCTGAATCCCGCACCGCCGCCGCCGTTTTCGAGCGGGTCACCGCCGAGGTCGACGATCCGGCGCTTCTCCGGGTCGGTCAGCACCTCGTAGGCGGTGGACACTTCCTTGAACTTGGCCTGCGCGGCCTCGTCCGGGTTCACGTCGGGGTGCAGTTCGCGGGCGAGTTTGCGGTACGCGCGCTTGAGCTCCTGGTCGGTGGCATTCTTGCCGACGCCGAGCAGTCCGTAGTAATCCCGTGCCACTTGAGTTCTCTAGTCCTTGGTCGCTGTGGTCCAGCCGAACGCCGGGCGCATCCTTTAGTCTGTTCGACTCAACTTTACCCCGGTCGAAGTACCGACCATAACAGTGCCCGCACGGTCGCCGCCGACCCGGCGGTCACCTTTCGGCCAGGACCTCGCCGATATAGCGGGCAACGGTCGCCACCGACGCCATGGTGCCGGGATAGTCCATCCGGGTCGGGCCGAGCACGCCCATACCGCCCAGCACCGCGCCCGCCGCGCCGTATCCGGTGGACACCACGGAGGTGCCGCGCATCTGCTCGACCTGGGTCTCCTCGCCGATCTGCACGGTCACCTGACCCGGCTGCTGGGCGGCCGCCAGCAGCTTCAGCACGATGACCTGTTCCTCGAGCGCCTCGAGCACGGTGCGCAGCGAGCCGGGGAAACCGAAGTCGGCAACATTGCGAGTGAGGTTGGCGGTGCCGCCGAGCACCAAACGCTCCTCCGGGTGCTCGACCAGGGTTTCCACCAGCACGGTCGACACCCGGATCAGCACATCGCGGATCTTGGCCGGCGCGCGTTCGGGCAGTCCGGCCACCGACGCGCTGGCCACCGAGAGCAGTTTGCCGTCCATCGCGCCGCCGAGCAGGCCGCGCACGGCGGCGAGGTCGTCCTCGGAGATCACCGCGCCGAGGTCGACGATGCGCTGATCGACGCGACCGGTGTCGGTGATGACGACCAGTAACAGGCGGGCGGGATTGAGCGCGACGACCTCGATGTGGCGCACGGTCGACGCCGACACCGTCGGGTACTGCACGACGGCGACCTGGCGGGTGAGCTGAGCCAGCAGTCGCACTCCTCGGCGCAACACGTCGTCGAGATCCACGCCGGATTCGAGGAATTCCATGATCGCGCGGCGTTCGGCGCCCGAGAGCGGCTTCACCTCGGCGATCCGGTCGACGAATTCGCGGTAGCCCTTGTCGGTCGGCACGCGCCCGGAACTCGTGTGCGGCTGGGTGATGTACCCCTCCGCTTCCAGGACCGCCATGTCGTTACGGACGGTGGCGCTGGACACTCCGAGATTGTGCCGTTCGACCAGCGACTTCGAGCCGATCGGTTCCTTGGTGGCGACGTAGTCCGCGACAATCGCTCGCAGGACCTCGAATCGCCGATCTTCGGTGCTCGAAGCCATCGACCCCACCTCCTCGCTCGTGCCGGGTACGTCGTCGGCCCGCGTTGTTTGTAGTGCTGGGCACAGACTCGCACGCGGGCGCTCGGGGCGTCTTGCAGTCCAGTCTAAATTGTCTCGTTCTCCGGTGAGTTCTCCACAGGGCGGAGTTATCCACAGGGTGAGGATCGGGGCTTGTCGCGGTATTGCGCCCAGCGTACGTTCGGTCGTGAATCAGGCGCTTTACCAGCGCTTTTCCGGGGCGGGAGGGGGTTGCGATGCGATTCGGTGACGAGTGGTGCCGGGGTGACTCTGCGGTCGTGGTGTGTCCGGCGGAATTCGCCGGGATAGACCGGGCGTGTGTGACGTTTCTCGAGGTAGTCGAGAGGGTGTCGCTGCTTGCCGGGCAGATCCGTTCGCAGACGCACTGGGGTCTCGGGGAAGGTGACGGGCGGCTGATCTCCGGGCCCGCGCTGGTCGGCCGGTTCCGGGAGACGGCGGAAGCGGTGGGTGCCGCGATGGAGGCGCACCGTCGGATCGTCGGCGACCTCCGCGAGGTGTATCGGATCGCGCGGGACCGGCTGGTGGCGGTCGACGAAGAGTGTGCCATGCGTCTGACCGACGCGGAAGCCGCGCTGGGAACGCGTGATCTGTTCGCGGTCGGTGCCCGATGATGCCGGGCGGTGGTGAGAACGTCCACCACTGGCGGCATCGAGAAATCACCGAGGTGTTCTCATCCCTCGATGTCACCGATGCTGTTGCACAAGCGGACACGTTCCAGCAGGTGGCGCGGTGCTGGGAAGAAGGGCTGGATGCCTTCGATCACGCGATCAGCGTGGGGCTGCCGGCGGCCTGGTCGGGTGTCGGTGCGGAGGTCGCGATGTCTTCCATCCGGCGATATCTCGATCAGGCACGGGAACTCGTCGCCGCGGTCCATGCCATCTCCGTCCTGGTGCAGGCGGCGGCCGACGCGGTAGTCGCGACCAAGTACGCGATTCCCGAAATCGTCGAGGAATCCGCTGCGCCGGTGTGGTCCACCGATTCGGGTGGCATGCGGGAGGCCGGCATCCGGGAAGAAGAGGCGAGAGCTGCCATGCGTGATCGCTACATCCGGCCTTTCGGCGAGATCTTCAGCCGAATTCCTTTGATACCGCGGCCAATTCCTCCCTACGCGACTGCTGGAAACGGCGGCCCTCTCGGCAACGACCTGCCCGCGCCCCTTCCGACCGACGTAATCCCGGGCGCCGAGCATTACCGACCCATCGGGACCGATCCCGCCATGGACGCGAATGTGCAGAGAACATGCGACGAATCATGCGGGCCCGCAGCGTCTTCGGGCCACGATGTGGATCGGTCTGCCGTTTCCGGCACGGTGCCCAGTTCCCTCGCTGACCTGACGGGTACTGACACAAGGCGATTCGACGCGAACCTCGACGGCGCGAGCGGAGCTGCGACGGGTATCCGCATCGGAGCCGGTGGCGAAGGAACAGTCGGCGCACTGGACGTCGGCGCGGCGAAGGTCGATGTGAAGCGCGTCGGTGAATGCCCAGGGCCGTATGCCGGCGGTGGCCCGAACTCGAGCAGCGGGCAACGCGGGGCAGGCCAGGCGAACACAGAGACTGACAGACCCGGTGCGGCGGCACGCAACACATTCGCAGACCGCACCGCACTCGCAAATATGGCGTTGACTGCAAACGACGCTCTGGCTGGCGACGCAGTCGCCGCAAACAACGCCCCCACAGGCAACGTACTAGCGGCGGATAAGGCCCTGGCAGGAAATGCGCCGACGGCAGGCGATGCGGGAGTCGAGACGAAGGCGTCCGGCGCGGGGCAGGGGCAGGTGGCCGCGCGGTGGTTCCACTACGTTGCGCCGGGTGTGCTTGACGCAGAGCAGGAGGAGCACGCCCGTGGGGTGCCGGAGTATTTGATCACCTCGGCCAATACCGAGGTGTTGCTCGGTCGACCGGCGCCGACCATTACCGATGGGGTGATCGGTGGGGTGCGGGGTGACGGGCACGGGTCCACGGAGCGGAGGTATTGATGTCCGCGGGTGGAGGAGTCGGGTCACGGTCGCCCGGGGTGGGCGACCGTGAGCCGATCAGATGCGGCGGGCGGCGCCGACGCGGGCGGGTGAGTGGGCGGCGCCCACTTCTTTGCCCGCGAGGGCATCCAGGCCGAGCATGGCCAACAGTGACACGCAATCTTCGGCATCGTTGGAATGCGAAGCGACCGTCCGTGCGGCGACCGCGCACTGACGAGCGTTCTCCGCCTTCTCAGCAGAGCGCGCTTCAGCGAACTCGCTCTGCTCGTGGACGAGGGTGATGTGCCGTTCGGTGGACATATAGCTCCCTAGGTTTCGACCCGAAGCCTACGCCCCCAATCGTTATCTTCGGCCCCGAACCCACCGAAGAATCGGTTCGGATACCCCGGTGGCCGACCCTCGCCGAAGGGTGTGCATCACGCCACATCATCCCGATGACCGGGGGATAACCGAAGCTGCGGTGAGCGCGACCATGCCACGAAAAAGACGTCACGAAACGGCATCGCGTACCGCGCGTTGCAACCGCAGCTGTCCGATCTCGGCCACGTTTTTCATCAGTTCGGCATCGACCCAGCCGACCAGATGCGCGACGGTCAGGCCGGCGTCGGCAGGCCATGGATAACGGGAGGGGAGGTCGAAGTCGGCGTCGTCGAGTTCGCTCAGCGTGTCGAGCCACTCCTGCCGTAGGCGGCGGAGCCACTCGATGGTGCTGTCGCCGGGTCCCGGCCAGGCGATATCCGTCCGCTCACGTGGTGCTCGCTGCCGCAGATGATCGATGGCCACGCTCCACCACCACCCGATGTGCCAGGTGAGCCAGCCGATCGTCGGTACCGGAATCGGATCGGGTTCGGTATTCGCCCAGTCCGCGACCCACCCGCCTGCGGGATCTTCGCGCATCGTCCAGCACAGGGCGCTCGGCTCCCACAGGAAGTCCTCCTCGTGCAACCGCTCGAGGTGGTACTCGAACAACGACCAGACGAGATCGAACTGCCACCGCAGCAGCTCACTTCGTGATGTGGACACGAGCCGGATCGTGCCACGGCCCCCGCGAACGAGCGAACGAATTCCAGGGCCGGCACGGGGCAGTCCGACGAGACCACGCAGCGCAAGGCGCTACGACGAGTAGCTGTTGGTGAAAGAGCGTCGGTGGCGCTCAGCCGAGGAGATCGCGGACGATGCCGTCGGCCAGCAGCCGCCCACGATCGGTGAGGACGAGGTGGTCGTCGACGACGTGGGCCAAGCCGTCGGCGAGAACACGGTCGAGAGCTGGGCGCGAGGAGGCGGCGAGGTCGGCGAGGGGAAGGCCGGTGCGCAGTCGAACGGTGAGCATGAGGTGTTCGGTGTAGCGCTCGTCGTCGGTGAGGGCTTCCCAGCCCGCGGCGGGCAGACCGCCGAGGGCGACGCGGTCGGCGTAGCGGGCGGGGTGCTTCACGTTCCACCAGCGCACACCACCCACGTGACTGTGTGCGCCGGGGCCGGCACCGAGCCAGTCACCGCCGGCCCAATAGCCGAGGTTGTGTCGGCAGCGCGCGGAATCGTTTGCGGCCCAATTGGATACCTCGTACCAGCCGAGCCCGGCCTCGGCCAGGCGGGCGTCGATGCGCTCGTAGCGGGCGGCGAGCACATCGTCGTCGGGTGCGGGCAGTTCACCACGGCGGACCTTGCGCGCCAGCGCGGTTCCGTCTTCCACGATCAGGGAGTAGGCGGACACATGATCCACACCGGCGGCCAGCACCGCGTCCAGGCTCGCGTCCAGATCGGCGTCGGTCTCACCGGGCGTGCCGTAGATGAGGTCGAGGTTCACGTGCTCGAATCCGGCGGCGCGCGCTTCCTTCGCCGCGGCCACCGCCCGGCCCGGCGTGTGGGTACGGTCGAGCACCTTCAGAACGTGCGCTGCGGCCGACTGCATGCCGAGCGAAATCCGGGTGTACCCCGCCGCGCGGAGGCGGTCGAAGAACTCCGGCGAGGTCGATTCCGGGTTGGATTCGGTCGTCACTTCGGCATCGGTGGCGAGGGTGAAGTTCGCGCGCACCGCGTCGAGCACCGAGGCGAGCCCGTCGCCGCCGAGCAGCGACGGTGTTCCGCCGCCGACGAAGATCGTCGAAACCTTCGGGGTGGCGCTCGGCAGCGCGTCGAACTCGGTCGCCGCCGTGGCGAGCTCGCCACGCAACGCCTCGAGCCACGATTGCGGCGACGCCGAGGTGCCGAGCTCCCCCGCCGTGTAGGTGTTGAAGTCGCAGTACCCGCAGCGTGTGGCACAAAAGGGGACGTGCACATACACCCCGAACGCACCGCCCCCGAAATCGCGCAGCACCGGGCGCTCGGCGTCGGCCGGTGTCGCCCCGGGAGCCACGGGAGTCGCGCTGGTAGTCACCCCTACAGTCTGCCGGGCCTCGGCGAACTGCCGCGTCCGGCCCCGGAACCGGTCGTTGCGCCCGCGCTTCGCCACGCGGGACCCAGCCGGACTCGGCACCGCGCGGGCCGCTCGACCGACCGGGCGAGCGACCCATGGCCCAGCTATGCGCCTGTCGCCGGAAAGTCCGAACCCCGCCCGGACGCCGGCGACGGGCAGTGCACGATGGCGGGGCGGTCAGTCCACCACGGGGGTGTTCTGATTGGCCGTGAGCACCCAGGCGCCGTCCTCCTTGGTCATCACGTACATGGGCGTGCCCTGCCCCGACAGCTCGCCGTCCAGCGTGAAGTAGCTCTGCCGGATCTTCACCGCGGCCACGTCGGGCCGCAGGAACAGCACGTGCTCGATCTCGTAGGTTGCCTTGCCGTGGGTGGTCGCGCCGGGCAGCACCTCGGCGGTGAACTCGGCGATGGCGGGACGGCCGAACAGCCGCTTGCCATGGCCCGTGGTCCAGATCGCGTCCTCGCGGAAGACCGAGGTGAACTCGTCGATCAGTTCGTTGTCCTGCGCGTGCGCGATGGTCTCGACGACGGCGCGGATGGCCGCGAGTTCGGTGTCGAGATCGGCCGGGGTCCGGCCCGCTACGGTGACGTTGTTGCTCATGCGATCACTGTGGGCCCTCAACGGCGGTTGAGGTCAACCGATGTGACACCTGACACACGCGTGCCGCCGACGAATCGCCGATAACTTCGCGGGCCGGAAATATGACCCCTGTCACAGAACGGTACGGTCGTCCAGGGGATTTCCCTCAAAAGTGCGGGAAATATCTCCTTGCGGTCGGAACGACCCCCCTGACATGGCACAATAGGCGCATGCACGCAACTGGAGTACGACTCGTGGCCCGTCGCCACGTCGACTTCCAGCGTGTCTGCAGCGCCTGTTGTCGGCCCGGTTTCCACCGGTAGCGCAGCGGCGTCCGCCCGGGAATCTCCCGGTGCCTTCGACTTTCATCGGCCCGCTGACCACCTGACGCGAGCCAGCCCCTCGCGCCTTCAGCACGGATGTTCACCCACCCCCGCAGGAGCGACCCCACATGACGTCGAGCACCGACGCCGGTTCGACCGAACAGTCGACGGCGCAGGCCCGTCCCGAGCGCCCGGTCACCGAGCGCCGCGTCCGGCCCGACCGCCCGCGCCCCGAAGGCGCGGTCGCGCCGCGCGAGCGCACCGGCAAGCCGGTCCGCCGCCGCTCCGAAGGCCAGTGGGCCCTCGGTTACCGCGAGCCGCTCAACCCGAACGAACAGTCCAAGAAGGACGACAACCCGCTCAATGTGCGGGCCAGGATCGAGAACATCTACGCCAAGGGCGGCTTCGATTCGATCGACAAAGCCGACCTGCGTGGCCGTTTCCGCTGGTGGGGTCTGTACACCCAGCGTGAAGAGGGCTACGACGGCACCTGGACCGACGACGACAACATCGATCTGCTCGAAGCCAAGTACTTCATGATGCGCGTGCGCTGCGACGGTGGCGCGCTCAATGCCGCCCAGCTGCGCACCATCGGCCAGATCTCCACCGAGTTCGGTCGCGACACCGCCGACCTGTCGGACCGCGAGAACGTCCAGTACCACTGGATCGAGGTCGAGAACGTCCCGGAGATCTGGCGGCGGCTGGAGTCGGTCGGTCTGCACACCACCGAGGCGTGCGGCGACTGCCCGCGCGTGATCCTCGGTTCGCCGCTGGCCGGTGAGTCGCTCGACGAGATCATCGACCCGACGCCCGCGATCGACGAGATCGTCAAGCGCTACATCGGGAAGAAGGAGTACTCCAACCTTCCCCGCAAGTTCAAGACCGCGATCTCGGGCCAGCAGGACGTGGTGCACGAGATCAACGACGTCGCGTTCGTCGGCGTGAACCACCCCGAGCACGGGCCCGGCCTCGACCTGTGGGTCGGCGGCGGTCTGTCGACCAACCCGATGCTGGCCAAGCGCGTCGGCGCGTGGGTGCCGCTCGACGAGGTTCCCGACGTCTGGGAAGCCGTGGTGTCGCTGTTCCGCGACTACGGCTACCGCCGCCTGCGCACCAAGGCGCGCCTGAAGTTCCTCATCAAGGACTGGGGCATCGAGAAGTTCCGCCAGGTCCTCGAGGACGAGTACCTGAAGCGCAAGCTGATCGACGGTCCCGCCCCGGAGCAGCCCGCCAAGCCGATCGACCACGTGGGCGTGCAGAAGCTGCGCAACGGCCTCAATGCCGTCGGCTTCTCCCCCATCGCCGGTCGCGTCTCGGGCACCATCCTGAGCCAGGTCGCCGACGCCGCCGAGAAGTACGGCTCGGACCGCATCCGGTTCACCCCGTACCAGAAGCTGATCGTCCTCGACATCGCCGACGACCAGGTCGACGCGCTGATCGACGAGCTGGAACCGCTGGGCCTGCAGGCACGTCCGTCGATCTGGCGGCGAAACCTGCTCGCGTGCAGCGGCATCGAGTTCTGCAAGCTGTCGTTCGTCGAGACCCGCAAGCGCTCGCAGGTGCTCGCCCCCGAGCTCGAGCAGCGCCTGGCCGACATCAACGCGCAGCTCGACGTGCCGATCACCATCAACATCAACGGCTGCCCGAACTCCTGCGGCCGGTCCCAGATCGCCGATATCGGCTTCAAGGGCCAGCTCGTCGACGACGGCAACGGGAATCAGGTCGAGGGCTTCCAGGTTCACCTGGGTGGCAGCCTCGGCCTGGACAGCGGGTTCGGCCGCAAGCTGCGTCAGCACAAGGTGACCAGTGTCGAGCTCGGCGACTACATCGAGCGAGTCGTGCGCAACTTCGTCAAGAACCGCGAAGACGGTGAACGTTTCGCGGTGTGGGCGGTTCGCGCCGACGAGGCCGACCTCCGTTAGTGGATGAGGAGATCTCAACTGTGACAACGAATCTCGCCGCCAAGCTGTCCGAAGACGAACTGCGCGCGCTCGCCGAGCAGGGCGCGGCCGAACTGGGCCCCGACGCCTCGGCCGCCGACCTGATCGCCTGGACCGACCGCACTTTCGGCAACAACTACATCGTCGCCTCCAACATGCAGGACGGCGTGCTGGTGCATTTGGCCGCGCAGACCCGCCCCGGCGTCGACGTGCTGTTCCTCGACACCGGTTACCACTTCGCCGAGACCATCGGCACCCGTGACGCGGTCGAGGCCGTGTACGGGGTGAACGTGATCAACGTGCGCCCCGAGCACAGCGTCGCCGAACAGGACGAGCTGCTCGGCAAGGACCTGTTCGCCCGCGACGCCGCGGAATGCTGCCGGTTGCGCAAGGTCGTGCCGCTGAAGAAGTCCCTCGCGGGCTACAACGCGTGGGTCACCGGCATCCGCCGCGTGGAGGCACCCACCCGCGCCAACGCACCGCTGATCTCCTTCGACGAAGCCTTCGGCCTGGTGAAGATCAACCCGATCGCACCGTGGTCCGACGACGAGATGCAGGCCTACATCGAGGCCAACGGCATCCTCGTCAATCCCCTGGTGGAGGAGGGTTACCCGTCCATCGGCTGCGCACCGTGCACGCGCAAACCCGAGCCGGGGTCCGATCCGCGCAGCGGCCGCTGGGCAGGCCTGGCCAAGACCGAATGCGGATTGCACCAATCATGACCATCACCACCACCGGGAGTGAGCCTGTGAGCACCAACACCACCGAACGCGACCTCGGCCTGACCGAGTTCGACACCCTCGCGGCGCTGGAATCCGAGGCGATCCACATTTTCCGTGAGGTCGCGGGCGAGTTCGAGCGGCCGGTGATCCTGTTCTCCGGCGGCAAGGACTCCACGGTGCTGCTGCACCTGGCGCTCAAGGCCTTCTGGCCCGCGCCGCTGCCGTTCGCGCTGCTGCACGTCGACACCGGGCACAACCTCGACGAGGTGCTCGAGTTCCGCGACAAGGTGGTGGACAAGTACGGGCTGCGCCTGCACGTGGCCTCGGTCGAGGAGTACCTGGCCGACGGTCGCCTCACCGAGCGCCCCGACGGCATCCGCAACCCGCTGCAGACCGTTCCGCTGCTCGACGCCATCACCGAACACCGCTTCGACGCGGTGTTCGGCGGTGGCCGTCGCGACGAGGAGCGTTCGCGTGCCAAGGAGCGGATCTTCTCGCTGCGCAACGCCTTCGGCCAGTGGGACCCGAAGCGTCAGCGTCCCGAGCTGTGGAACCTCTACAACGGCAAGCACGCGCCGGGTGAACACGTGCGCGTGTTCCCGCTGAGCAACTGGACCGAGCTCGACATCTGGCGCTACATCGCCCGTGAGGACATCGACCTGGCCTCGATCTACTACGCCCACGAGCGCCCGGTGTACCAGCGCGACGGCATGTGGATGACCCCCGGCGTGTGGGGCGGCCCGAACGAGAACGAGGTCCTCGAGACCCGCTCCGTGCGCTACCGCACCGTCGGTGACGGTTCGACCACCGGCGCCATCATCTCCGACGCCGCCGACAACGAGGCCATCCTGGCCGAGGTCGCGGCGTCCCGGCTGACCGAGCGTGGTGCCACCCGCGGCGACGACCGCGTCTCCGAAGCCGCCATGGAAGACCGCAAGCGAGAGGGTTATTTCTGATATGTCCGACCTATTGAGGCTGGCCACCGCCGGTTCTGTCGACGACGGTAAGTCCACTCTGGTCGGACGGCTGCTCTATGACACGAAGTCCGTGCTGGCCGATCAGATCGATGCCGTGACTCGCGCCTCGGTGGACAAGGGTCTGTCGACCCCCGACCTGTCGCTGCTGGTCGACGGTCTGCGCGCCGAGCGTGAGCAGGGCATCACCATCGACGTGGCCTACCGCTACTTCGCCACGCCCAAGCGCTCGTTCGTGCTCGCCGATACTCCCGGCCACGTGCAGTACACCCGCAACACCGTGTCGGGCGCGTCCACCGCGCAGCTGGTGATCCTGCTGACCGACGCGCGCAAGGGCGTCATCGAGCAGACCCGTCGCCACGCCGCGGTGCTGGCGCTGCTCGGCGTGCCGAAGCTGGTGCTCGCGGTGAACAAGATCGACCTGGTCGACAATCCGGCCGAGGTGTTCGCCGAGATCTCCGCGGAGTTCAACTCGCTGACCTCGAAGCTGGGCTGGGCCGACGAGGACGTCCTCGAGATCCCGGTGTCGGCGCTGCACGGCGACAATATCGCCAGCCGCTCCGAGAACACCCCGTACTACGACGGCCCCTCGCTGATCGAGCACCTGGAATCGGTTCCGGTGGATGCGGATTCGACGGGCACGCACGCGCTGGGGCTGCGGTTCCCGGTGCAGTACGTGATCCGTCCGCGCACCGCCGAGTACCCCGATTACCGTGGGTACGCCGGTCAGATCGCCGCCGGTTCGGTGTCGCCCGGCGACGAGATCGTGGTGTTGCCCTCGGGTATTCGCACCACCGTCGAGCGCATCGATACCCCCGACGGTGAGCTGGCCGTCGCCCAGGTGGGGCGCAGCGTGACGCTGATCTTGGCCGACGAGGTCGACATCTCGCGCGGCGACATCATCGCCTCGGTGGGCGACGCGCCGGAACCGATCGACACCTTCGACGCCACCGTCTGCTGGCTGGGCGACAAGCCGCTGCGTCCCGGCGCGCGGCTGCTGCTCAAGCACGGCGCCAAGACCACGCAGGCGATCGTCGGCGCGCTGGTGGAACGCTTCGACGAGCAGACGCTCACCGCGCAGCCGAGTCCGGAGACGTTGGAGCTCAACGACATCGGACGGGTGTCGCTGCGGCTGGCCGAGCCGATCCCGGCCGACGACTACCGCACCAACCGGCACACCGGTTCGTTCCTGCTGATCGATCCCGCCGGTGGCAACACCCTCGCGGCCGGCCTGGTCGGTGATGTGCTGACCTCGGTCGAGGTCGGTACCACGGTCTGATGACACGCTCGCTCGTCCCGCCGCGCGGTACCGTTCCGGTGCCGCGCGGCGGAGGCGGGCCCGCGCTGATCGCGGTGGCCCACGGCAGCCGTGATCCGCGTTCGGCGACGACGATGGCGGCGGTGGTCGCCTCCGTCGCCGCTGCCCGGCCGGATCTGACGGTCCGGTTGGCTTTTCTCGACCTCAGCGCGCCCTCGCTCGACCAGGTGGTCGACGAGCTCGCCGCCCTCGGGCATCGCGATGTGATCGTTGTTCCGTTGTTGCTGGGCAACGCTTTTCACGCGCGAGTCGATCTGCCCGCCCTCCTGGCGGAGTCGGCGAACAGGCATCCGCTGGTGCGGCTGACCCAGACCGAGGTGCTCGGCGCGGATTCGCGCTTGATCACGGCGCTAGCCGACCGGGTCGCCGGTGCGTCGGTGGGTTTCCCTGTACCCGAGCCTGTTTCGATGCGTCTCCGGACAACACCGGCAGCTCCGCTCGAAAGCCGCCGTGCCACCGTGGGAGTCGCGGTCGCCGCCGTCGGATCTCGTGACGAGTCGGCGAATCGCCGTACCGCCGCCGTGGCTCGACGACTTGCGGTGACGACCGGTCTTCGCACTGAAATCTGCTTTGCGACAGTCGAACCCAGCATCAATGTGGCGGTCGACCGGTTACATGCGCGCGGAGTCGAACAGGTCGTCGTCGCGCCGTGGTTCCTCGCACCGGGGCTGCTCACCGACCGCCTGCTCCACCACGCACCGCGCCTCGTGCACGCCGATGTCATCGGCCCGCACCCCGCTCTCACCGAGGTGATCTGGTCCCGCTACGACGCGGCGGTCGCGACGGACCTCGAACTCTCCGCCTGACGGATCCCGCCAGCGCACCGCCGCGGAGGTGGTCGCGCCCGATTCCGCGCCGATCTTCGGCACTCAGCATCCGCAGACGCATCCGGGCCCCTCTCGCCTGCGCATACCTCGCGCCCTTAACGCCTCGTCTACCTCTCCCCGAAACGCTCCCTGAAGCCGGCCGCGCTAGTGCGCCAGATCACACTCACACCCCTTTACCGTATACCCCCCAGGGGTATACATTCGTGTCAACGCACTAGGGATCAGAGAGGCAAGACAATGACCATCAACTCCCACACCGCCCACAACACGAACGCTTTCGACACCACTCCCGAAAGCGCTGCGGCACAACACACCTCACACCATGGTCCACACGGCGAACACGCCGCCCACAGCGCCCACGGCCATGCCGAACACGGCACTCAGGCGCAGCAGGAATCGCACGCAGGACACGGGCACAGCGCACATGCAGCGCAGGCAGCCCATGCGGATCACCTCGACCATGCAGCACACGGCGGCCGCGACAGCCAGGCCGCGCACGAGGATCACGGAGCGCATTCCGGCCATGTGGGTCATGGCACCGGCGACGCAGTCGCAGCACAGCAGGGGAATCATGCCGGTCACGGCGACCACGGCGCGCACGCTGCCGGGCTTCCCGGCGGGTTGCAGATCACCCAGGACGGCTACACCCTCGACCTGGAGACCACCGTGGCCCAGCCGGGCGTGATCGACTTCCGGTTCCGGATTCTCGGTCCCGACGGGACCGCGGTGACCGAGTTCGATCCCATCCACGATCGCGAACTGCACCTGATCGTGGCGCGGCGCGAGCTGACCGGGTTCTGGCATGTGCATCCGCGCCGGGAGGCCGACGGCACCTGGACGATCCAGCTGGAACTGCCGGAGGCGGGCGCCTACCGGGTGTTCACCGATATCGCGCCGCGCGCTCTCGGCCGCACCATCACCCTCGGAGCCGACCTCGCCATCGCCGGTCACTATGCGCCGCAACAGGTTCCGGCGGTTAATCGCAGCACGGAGGTCGACGGGTACACCGTGACCGTCGACGGTGAATTGCGCGCCGAGGGCGATCTGCTCACCCTCACGGTACGCAAGGATGGTGCGCCGGTCACCGATCTGCAGCCCTACCTGGCGGCTTTCGGTCACCTGGTGATCCTGCGGGCGGGCGACCTCGCCTACGTCCACGTGCACCCCAACGGCGAACCAGGCGACGGTATCACACCTTCCGGACCCGAAATCTCTTTCCACACAGCCGTTCCCGGACCGGGCACCTACCGCTTGTTCCTGGACTTCCAGCACGGCGACGTGGTCCGCACCGCGGCTTTCACCCTCACCGCCGAATAGCCGACCCCGCGAGCGGCGCCTCCACCCCACGGTGGTGGCGCCATCGGCATTTCCTCACCGATGCGCCAACAGGCGGGCGGTAATGGTCCGCGCGGCGCCCAAACGGGTCGAATCACCAAGCTGGCGGGCGATATTAGCGGCGCTGACCAGCGCGTCGAGCTCGAAAACCAGCTGATCGGGATCGGTTACCGCCAGATCGCCGCGTTCCTGAGCCTCGCGAACCTCGGTCGTCAACAGGCCAAGCCACTCCTCTCGATCGGCCACGATCGCATCGTGCACGGCGCCCTGCTTGCTACTGAACTCGGTCAATGTCGCGACCCGGAAACAGCCACCAGGGAACGGTGGATCAGCGATGTGGTCGAACCAGCGATCGATCAGCGCCCTGACTCGGTCGATGCCGCGCGGCTCCCGCAGGCTCGGCGCGATCACCCGCTCGATGAACACGTCGCGGGCGGCTTGCACGGCCGCGAGCTGGAGCGCCTCCTTGGTACCGAACAGCGTGGCGATACCGCTCTTGCTGATACCGAGATCTGCGGCGAGCTTGCCGATACTCAGGCCGTCGAGACCCTCGACAGAGGCCAATTCGGCCGCGCGGCGTGCGATCGTGGCACGCGCACGGGCCCCCTTCGCCAGTCGCTGATCGCCGGGCTCGATCTGGGTCATAGCTGCCATTGTCCCACCCGCACTTGCTCGCACGAACGATCGGTCGTACTTTATTTACGAACGATCGTACGTTCTTATTTCTCTCCCCGAAGGGGCCCTCTCATGACCGACGTCTCCACTCGGCCCGAGCATCCGCGGACCACCTCCGATACCCGCGCCGCGACGCGCACCCTGGCCGTTGCCGTAGGCGCGGCGTTCATCGCCTTCATAGATCTGTCCGTGGTGAACATCGCCTTCCCGACCATCGCATCCAGTTACCCCGACACCCCGGCCGGCACGCTGACCTGGATTGTCAGCGGCTATGCGATCGCCTTCGCCGCCCTGCTGACCCCTGCGGGGCGACTCGCCGACCACCTCGGACGGCGGCGGATGTTCGCGTTGTCACTGGCGGGTTTCGCCGTCACCTCCGTGCTGTGCGGGCTCGCGCCGGGTGCGGGCTGGCTCATCGCCGGACGCCTGCTGCAGGGCTTGACAGCGGCATTCATGGTTCCCTCGGCGCTCGCGCTCGTCCTGGTCGCCACCCCGAGGGAGAAGGTCGGCGCCGCCATCGCCGCCTGGACGGCCGCAGGCGGGTTCGCCGCGGTGATCGGTCCGGCGATCGGCGGCGCGCTGGTGGAGACCCTCGGCTGGCGCGCGGTCTTCCTGGTCAACGTGCCGGTCGCGGTGGCATTGATCGTGCCTGCCCTGCGCCTGCCCATCGACGAGCCGCGCGCCGACACGGCCCTGCCCGACCCGCTCGGCATTGTCGCGATCGCACTCGGCCTCGGCGCGGTCGTCGCCGCGATCACCGAGGGGCAAACCTGGGGCTGGACCGCACCGGGCACTCTCGTCGCGCTGATCGGCGGCGCCGCACTCGTGGGATTCGCGCTGGTTCGCTCGCTGCGCCACCCCGCGCCCGCGGTGGCCGTCAGCCTCTGGCGGAATCGCCGATTCGCTCTCGCCAACGCCGGATCGCTGCTGTTCGGCGCGACGATGTTCGCTTGGCTACTCGCGGGACCCTTGTTCCTCGACGCGATGTGGGGGTACTCGGTCCTCGAATCTGCGGCTGCGCTCACCGTCGGCGCGAGCGCCTCCATGGTCACCTCGGTGCTCGTCGGCCGGATAACCACGGCAACGGCGCAGCGGTGGGCCGCAGTGCTCGGTGCGCTGATGTACACGGCCGCGCTCGCCTGGATGAGCACCGACGCCTTCGGCCCGGACACCGCACTGTGGTCGGCGTGGGTGCCCGCCGGGCTGCTCGGCGGCGGCGGCATCGGCATCGTTGTCACCGTGCTCGGTACCGCTGCGGCGAGTTCGGTTCCACCACAACAGTTCGCGGCAGGCATCGGCATGAACGTGACCGCTCGTCAGGTGGGTGGCGCGGTCGGTGTCGCCGTACTCGCCGCGGTCTTCACCGCCGTCCCCGATGACGCGGTGCGCGCCTTTCATACGGTCTTCGCCATCGGCGCGGCGATCGGCCTGGCCGTCGCGCTACTCCTCCTCGTGCCGTCGAACGCACAGAACTAGGAGCCGATCTTGCACCGGACCACCACCGCACAAGAGACGGCAGCAACGGCGGCGGACAGCGAGCTGGTGGCAGACCAGAAAGCCGTTCGCCGAAGCAGCGGATGACCACCTTGACATCAACCGCGCTCGAGGTTTCACGATGACCTCATGAGCATCCTGTTTCACAACACCATGCGGATCACCGAAGGGCACACCGAGGAATTCAGCGAGGCGGTTCGGCGGGCGGTGTCCTTCGTCCGAGAGCACGGACCGCAGCTGATGGTGCAGGTCTTTCTCGATGCCGAGGCCGGGCTGGCGCACAGCTTCCAGCTCTATCCGGACTCCGAAGCGGTTCTTGCGCACTGGCAGATGTCGGACCCGTACATCCAGGATGTGATGGCGCACTGCACCATCGAGTCGTTCGAGACCTTCGGGGAGATGTCGGACGCGGTGCTCGAGGGATTGCGGTCGGGCCCGGTCGGAGCAGTGACCGTGCGACCGCTATTGACCGGGTTCACCAGGTTGTGAACTGTTGGCGCGCACCAGTTCCGCACCGATAGCCGCCAGTTCGGCTTTCACCTCGGTGGGGCCGAGCACCTCCACATCGCCCGCCCAGCCCGCGAGCTGGCGGGCGACCATCTTGGGGGTGTCGGCGGTGATCTCGGCCAGCACCCGGCCGTCGTCGGTGCTGCCGACCAGGGCGCAGTTGCGGCCCTGCTGATCGGCGAGAATGGGAGCCAGTCGCTCCGACACCGCAACGCGGGCGGCGACGGCCGAGCGGCGTTGCTCCATTCGGTTGACCACCTGGGACCACTCGGTGTGCAGGTCGAAGTCGGCTGGTCGCTCTGCGGGTTCGTCGAGAAGGGTCACCGCGCCGATGCGGTCGAGACGGAAGGTGCGCTGCCCTCGCTCGGTGCCCGCGAGGAGGTACCAGATCGTCTCCTTCTCGACCAGGCCCCACGGATCGACGGTGCGCATCGAGCGCTGCCCCGCCCGCGTGTATTCGATGCGGACACGTCGTCGATCGACCACGGCACGCTGCAACGTGTCGAGCACGGCGGGTGGTTGCGGGTCGGGCCTTCCCCAGCGCGCCGGGTCGACGACCACCGCGTCGGCGGCCGCCGCGGCGTCGGCACGGAAGGTCTGCGGCAAGGCCCGGACCAGTTTGCGCAAGGCGGATTTCACCTCGGGAGCCGCAGCGGCCGCCGGGCCCGCGAGCAGGAACAGCGCCCTGGTCTCCCCGGCCGTGAGTCCGGACAGGTCGGTGCGCGCGCCACCGATCAGCGACCACCCACCCCCGCGTCCGGCTTGCGGATACACCGGAATGCCCGCCGCCGAGAGAGCCTCCAGGTCGCGGCGAGCCGTCGCCACCGACACCTCGAGTTCGGTGGCGACCTCGGCCGCCGTCACCCGGCCTCGCGCCTGCATGAACAACAGGGTCGCTACCAATCGGTCCGCTCGCATACTCACGATTCTGCCGAAGAAAGTGCTCATTCGGTGAGCACTTTGGCTGGCAGAGTTCAGGGAAACACCAGCACACCGACCCAGGAGCAGACATGTTGCGCGGAATGGCCACCACCACCTACTACGCCGACGACCTCACCGCCGCCAAGGACTGGTACACCGAGTTCCTCGGCCTGGCGCCGTATTACGAGGTGCCGGGCGGCTACTACGAGTTCCGGCTCGGCCCGGGGCAGGACGAGCTCGGCATCATCAACCGGGCCTACGCCCCGGCCGGTGCCCGTAATGCGCCCGGTGGCGGCGGAATCGTGTACTGGCACGTCGACGATCTCGCCGCCACCCGCACTCGGCTGCTCGAACTCGGCGCCACCGAGTACGAACCCGTCACCGAACACGGCGACGGAGCGGGTTTCGTCACGGCGTCGGTCCTCGATCCCTTCGGCAATGTCCTCGGCATCATGTACAACCCGCACTTCGTGGCGATGACGGCCGCACGGGAGGCGGCGCTGAACTCCTGAGCTCAGAACCAGCGCTCGAGGACGGTGGCGACACCGTCCTCGGTGACGTGGCCGGTGACCTCGTCGGCCATGGCGAGCACGTCGTCGGGTGAGCCCGTCATGGCCACCGAATGCGCCGCCCAGCGCAGCATTTCGCGATCGTTGAAGCCGTCGCCGATGGCGAGAGTCGCCGATGCGTCGACGCCGAGAGCGCACCGGAGGCGTTCCAGCGCCCAGCCTTTCGACACGCCACGGCGTGAGACAGTGAGCCACGGCCCGAATTCACCGTGGACCCACGATGTTTCGGGCACCACGAGACTGTCGAGCTGACGCACCATCTCCGCGACGTCGCCACCGGGCCACCATCCGTTGAGACGGGGTGTGGGTTCGCTGCTGAGCACGTGGTGGTCGACGAGCTGGAAATCGCCGATCGAGTACTCCCCCGGGCTGTGACCCGTTGCCCAGATGCCGACGCCGACCCGCTCGGCGGCGAAGATCATCTCGGGGAACAGCGCTCGCAACGCGCCGACGGCGGGTGCCGGGTCGAACAGTTCCACCGCGACGGGTTCACCACGTGCCACGTCGATCTGCACCGCACCGTTCGAACACAGCGCGTGTCCTTCGATGAGACCGAGTTCGCGCAACACCGGCCGGGTGGTGAGCACGGTCCGCCCGGTCGTCACCACCACATGCGATCCCGCGGCCACTGCCGCCCGCACTGCCGCGACCACCCGCCCGCTGATGGGGCAACCGGACTCCAACAAAGTCCCGTCGATATCGAGCGCGATCAGTTTCGGCGCTCCCCCGAGTGCAGCCATCCACCCATTCTGCCCGCCGCCACCCCGATCCGCCCTGGAATTCACAGCCCTTGACGCCCCCTTGCCCCAGCCCGCGCAGCCGAATCTTCTCTACCCCATGGCCTCTCAGCGGTCCGGGGTGCGCGACCAACGGGAGATCCGGCAGCACCTAGCGGAACCCGGACGCGGATCCGTGCAGTGTCGGATCACCTGGATGCTCGGTCCAGCAGATTTCCGATAGGGCCGCAGGTGTCGGTGTGCGGGGAGGATGCGAATGGCCTCCGAGCGCACCACTTTGCAGCCCAAGGACTTTCAATCGGTGGTCACCCAGACCGAGGATGCTCCGCCGCCGCTCGATGCCTGCCGCCGCCCGACGTAATGCCTGCCGCCGCTCGAGGTCTGCCACCGCTCGACGAAATGCCTGCCGCCCCTTGGCGTCCGCCGCCGCCCGACAAAATGCGCTCCGCCGCTCGGCAACTACCGCCGCCCGACGAAAAGACCACCGCCGCTCAGCATCTGCCGGCGCCCGACGAAAAACCGCGCCACCGCTCCGCGTCTGCCGCCACCCAATAAAATGCGCTCCGCCGCTCGGCATCTGCCGCCACCCGACGAAAAGCTCCGCCGCCGCTCGGCATCTGCCGCCACCCGACAAAATGCGCTCCGCCGCTCGGCATCTGCCGCCGCCCAACGAAAGGACCACCGCCGCTGAGCGTCTGCCACCGCCCGACGAAAGGCTTGCCCCCGACCGACGAAATGCGTATCGCCGCTGAGCATTTGCCGCCGTTCGACGTGTTGTCTGCCGCCGCCCGACGTACTGTCTTCGACCTCAGCGGCGCGAACCACCGCCGTCTCCACCGCCGTCGCCGCCGGACGAGCCACCGGAGTCGCTGCCGCCGGAGGTGCCACCCGAAGTCGAGCCGCCCGAGGTACCACCCGAGGTCGACCCGCCTGAGGTACCACCCGAGGTCGAGCCACCGGATGGGGAGCCACCGGACGTTCCGCCCGAGGTGGACCCGCCGGAGCTGCTGTCGCCGGACGTGCCTTCGGAGCCGGCGCCGCTGGAGTCACCACCCGAGACGCCGCCCGTGGAGCCGCCGGCGTCCGAACCGCCGGAAGTCCCGCCTGATGTTCCGCCGGTAGTTCCACCCGACGCGCCACCGGATGTCCCGCCGGAGACCCCGCCCGACGTGCCGCCGGTCGACGCACCCGAATCTGTGCCGCCGGTACCACCCGGATAACCGCCGGACGTGCCGCCGGATGGGATACCACCGGTACCACCGGGGTTGTACGGGTTGTCGGAAGTCCCCGCACCGCTGCCGATTTCATCGGACACGCCGATATCGATGCCACCCGTGGCGGGCGGTGAGATGTCGGGAACACCGGTGCCGGGCGCCGGGAGGGAGGTGTCACCGGGAACGCTCGGGCCTCCGGCGGAGGGAATTCCGGAATTCGGCGATCCCGCCGAGGGGACACCGGCGATCGGATCGGGGTCGGCGATGGGGCCCGGACCAGGGTTGGTGATGGGGCCGGGGTCCTTCGGCAGCTCGGCGGAAGGCTTGTCGAACGGCAGCGGGTTGACGAAGTGGGCGGGGTCCCCGTAGGACGTGCGGGCCGGGACCGGGGAACGGCAGTCGCCACCGCCGGGCCGGAACCGTTCGCCACCATCGGAATCCGCCTGCGATGCCCCACGCTCGGGTGCACCCGACGCCGCACCGACGATCATCTCGTACGCGGTGCGCGCGGCCGCGCTGACGACGCGCACCTTGCCGGTGACCGGGTCGATCGTGTTGACCAATCCCGTGGTCTGGGCGGCGAGCAGGTCGGCGCTCATGTCGTAGAGCAGGGCGTCGGCGGGAGCGCCGAGGGCGGGGAACCGTTCGAGGACGGGTGTCAGGCCCGGATCGAACGGGCTGCCGAACACCGTCATCGCCGACATCGCGAGCGCGGAAACCACGGCGGCGCTGGAGAAGACGGCCACGTGCGGCGCCGAGTTGCCGCTCTGCTGGGCCGGTGCGAAGGTGCGGGCGGCCAGGGCGGCCGCGCCTGCCGCGACGACCTGACCCGGATCGGCCACGGTCACCAGCGGGACGCCGAGCTCGGCGAGGGTGCGCGCCACCTCCGGCGGCCGCGTGGCCCCGCCCACGAGCAGGATGCGCGAGATGTCGGCCAGCCGCAGGCCCGCGGCGGCAACGGTTTTGCTGACCAGCGGGAAGGTGTCGCGAATGTGTTCGGCACGCAGGCTGTCGGTGTTCACCATCGAGGTGAGTGTCGCCGTGGCGCGGCCGTTGCGTGACTCGACGGCATACCGGGCGACCATCTCGCCCAGTGGCTTTCCGCCGAAGTCGGTCGACCGCGCGGGTGTGCCGACCATCGGGTGGTGCGGCCAGTCGGGACCGACGCGCAGCACGGTCAGGTCGAGGCTGTTGGCGCCCAGGTCGTAGACGAGTACGAAACCCGGTGCGAGCGGGCCGTGTTCGACCTCGAGCCATTCGGCGGCGGCCACCGGTTCGGGCACGAGTAGCACCTGACCGGCACCCGCCAGGTGTAATGCCTGACCGAGCAGGGCGACCTGCTTCTCGGTGTAGGTGGCCGGGTAGGTGAGCACCACCCCGGCGGCCGGCTCGGCCAGTTCGATGAGCCCCGTGGCGACGGCGGCGATCAGGTTGGTGGCGGAGTAGAAACGTCCCGCGATCACCATCGGCTCCGGTTCGCGGCTCAGGTCCGCGAAATCCGTGATCGCCGAGGCGAATTCGTTGATCGCGCCGATGCGGGGGCGGCCCGCTTCGTCGAATGTGAGGGCGGTACGGCGT
This sequence comes from Nocardia sp. NPDC023733, assembly GCF_040639775.1. Classification (NCBI taxonomy): domain Bacteria; kingdom Bacillati; phylum Actinomycetota; class Actinomycetes; order Mycobacteriales; family Nocardiaceae; genus Nocardia; species Nocardia sp. NPDC023733. The sequence continues at coordinate 198,126 of NZ_JBFAAN010000006.1, forward strand.
GTGCGTACCGTCGGCTTGGCCGGATCCTCGGCGACAACCGCCGAAATCGCATTGACCGTGCCGATGCTCAAACCCAGACCTCTGGTCATTGTTTTGCTATCCCGTCAACGCACCGTGACCACGTCCAGCACGCGAGCGCACTCATGTGGCCGCGGTCGTCTTCCAAACAGCTCGCCTAGATTAACGGCAACATGGCCGAATTGCTGTGAGATTGATACCCGACACTCCAACTCGGATGCAAGAGGGCGCATATTCGCAGGTAGGACACCATGAGGTCGACCGTCCAGTCCCCTGAACGTCCGCGCGAGCGCTTACAGACTCCGAGAAGCAGCTACCCGAGAGTAATCGCCCGGAGTCGATCGAAAATACATTCTTTCGGTTTGTTATCACGGCTACGACAGTAATTACCGACCGGTAATCAATTCATTTACTGCGAGTTCGCATACACGTGCCGGAAAAACCAAAGGCTCGATTTGTATAACCCCCGGAAAGCGTGACATGTCAACGCAACGGCCGAAACCCGCCAGCACGCACCGCTGTCCGACGGTTGACTCGAAGTCCGGGAGGCCGATCCACACGGACTCCGAAACATCAAGGGAGAGAAGGTACTACGCATGTCCACTCGTTTCGCCGACCAGGTCGTCCTCGTCACCGGCGCCAGCTCCGGCGTCGGCAAGGCGGTGGCGCTGCGGGTCGCGGCCGAGGGTGCGGCCGTCGTACTCGGCGCCCGCGGCAAGGACCAGGGCGAGCAGGTCGCCGAGCAGATCCGGGCCGAGGGCGGGCGCGCACTGTTCGTGCCGACCGACGTCACCGTCGACGCCGATGTCGAGCGGCTCACCCAGGCCGCGCTCACCGAGTACGGCAGGCTCGACGCCGCCTTCAACAACGCGGGCGCGGTGAACGCCTTCGGGCCGGTCGCCGAGATCGGCGACGACGCCTGGCGCGCCGACCTGGAGCTGAACCTCACCGGCGTGTTCTACGGGCTGCGGCATCAGGTCCCCGCGATCATCGCCTCCGGCGGAGGCGCCATCCTGAACAACGCCTCCAACCTCGGCGTGGTGGGGATGGCCTCGGTGGCGCCCTATGTGGCGGCCAAGCACGGCGTGGTCGGGCTGACCAAGTCGGTGGCGCTGGAAACCGCGGCTGCCGGTGTGCGGGTGAACGCGCTGGTCTCCGGCGCGGTCGACACCCCGGCGTTCCGCGCGTCGATGGGCGCCACTCCCGAGGGAGAGGCGGCGATCGCGGCGCTGCACCCGATCGGGCGGATCGCGCAGCCCGCCGAGATCGCGGCGCTGTGCGCGTTCCTGCTCAGCGCCGAGGCATCGTTCGTCACGGGCGCCGCGGTGACCGTCGACGGTGGCTTCACCGCGCAGTGAGCACCACTCGGTGAGAACGACGAAGGCCCGCTACACCGCGCAGTCGGTGTAGCGGGCCTTCGGCTGTTCGCTCAGCCGCGAGCGAGCAGGCGCTTGATGCCGCCACTCGCCGCGCGCGGTGCGGCGGCCCCACCGGCCACCGCCTGCGGACGACGCGAACGCACCAGCTTGTCGAACTCGCCCGCATCACGTGCCGGGTCACGCAGCGCGCCCCGGTTGAAGTCGTCGGCGAGCTGCTGCACGGTTTCCTGTGCACAGGACTTGTTGGTGCCGATGAACCCGGTGGGACCACGCTTGATCCAGCCGGTCACATACGTCCCCGGCAAGACATCGCCACCGGGAGCGTCGAGCACCCGGCCCGCCTCGTTCGGGATCACGCCGCGCGCGTCGTCGAACGGCAGGTCCTTGGTCGGCACGCCTCGATAACCCACCGAGGTGAGCACGACGCCGGCTTCCAGGAGTTCGGTGTCGCCGGTCGGCACCGCGCTGGTGCGACCTTCGGCATCGGTGACCAGCTCGTTGCGCTCGACCCGCACGCCGGTCACCGTCTCGGCGCCGAGGATCTCCACGGGCGAGGACAGGTACCGGAACACGATGCGCTTGCGGTCACCGAACGGGCGCTGCGCCACGCTGTGCAGCAGACGCAGTTTCTGCTCCACCTTGTAGGGCAGATCCGGGGTCACCGGGGGCAGCTCGCCCTCGATCGCGATGTCGATGTCGGCGGCCAGCAGGCCCACGAACTCGGGCACCGTGAACGCCGACTCGGCCGGACCACGGCGGCCGAGCACGACCACCTCTTCGATCTTGCTCTCGCGCAACGCCTTCAAGGCGTAGGGCGCGATGTCGGTATCGGCGAGGGTGGCCGGGTCGACGGTCAGGATGCGGGCCACGTCGAGGGCGACGTTGCCGTTGCCCACGATCACGACGCGCTTCTGGTTCAGATCGAACTGATCCTCGGCATGGTCGGGGTGACCGTTGTACCAGGCGACGAAGTCGGTGGCCGACACGTTGCCGGGCAGCCCCTCACCGGGGATGTTCAGCTTGCGATCCGCCGACGCGCCGACCGCGTAGATCACCGCGTGGAAGTGCTCGAGCAGTTCGGCGTGGCTGATGTGCGTGCCGATCTCGACATCGAGGTAGGTGCCGAAATCGTCCTGCTTCGACATCACGTCGAACAGGTCGGCCACCTTGCGGGTGCGCTTGTGGTCGGGCGCGACGCCGAGGCGGGCCAAGCCGTAGGCCTGCGGCAACCGGTCGAACATGGTCACCGCCACCCGGGGCTGGGTCAGCAGCTCGTCGGCGGCGTACATCGCCGACGGTCCCGACCCGACGATGGCCACCCGCAGCGGCGAGCGCTCGGTGTCGATGGCGGGCGGCATCACCGGGGCGGCCAGCGTGGGACGCGAGCGCTGTACCCGGTAGAAGTCGGCGTTGATCTCGATGAAGGGCTTCTGCTCTTCGGTGAGTTTCTTCGAGGAGGTGATCGCGTCGACCGGGCACGCGGTGGCACAGGCGCCGCAGTCCACACACGCGGCCGGGTCGACGTAGAGCATCTCCGCCGTACGGAAGTCCGGCTCATCCGGAGTCGGATGAATGCAGTTCACCGGGCATGCGTAGACGCACGAGGCGTCGCTACAGCACGACTGGGTTACAACGTAGGGCATCTATTTATCGTCTCAGGCGGCGTGCTTCGCGGAGCGCTTGGGCTCGGAACGGTAGCGGCTCGACGGACCATCGATGCCGAGCAGCTTCCAGACCTTCTTGGCGACCGGGTTCATCAGACCGATCTCCTCGGCCAGGGCGCGCACGTCGATGAAGTAGTCCGCGAAGACCTGCTTGGCCTCCTTGGAGCCGTAGAACAGTTCCTTGCGGACCGCCTTGGGCATCTCGAACTGCTTGAAGAAGGTCTTCGGCGGGGTCGCGATGGCACGGCCCAGCACGAACATGACGATCGGCATGGCGATCGACAGCACGAACTTGTTGACCGCGGGCTGCGCGGGCACGTTCTTCTTCAGGAACTCGTGGGCGAAGGAGATGTGGCGAGCTTCCTCGGCCACGTGGATCGCCATCACGCCGCGCATGATCGGGTGGATGTCGTCACCCGAGCGCAGGATGTCCTTCTGGATGTGGTCGATCGGCTCTTCGCCGGCGAGCACGGCCATGAAGAAGAAGTTCGGGAACAGCGCACCGGCCGGGGCGGCCAGGTGGCGCAGCTGACGCACGAGCGGGTTCATGCCCGGCACGTCGGCGACGCGGTTCACCATCTCCTGGAACATCAGGGTGTGGTTGTGCTCTTCGATCATCTCGTGCGAGCAGTACCGGAATTCCGGATCGTTGTTCTTCAGATTGAAGATGTGCTGCATCATGCCGATGATCAGGATGGCCTCGAACTGCAGGCCGACCTTGGCGACATTGGCCTGGCGAACCTTGCCGATGGCGATCTTCTCGTCCAGCGGCAGAGCCTGGTACCAGGGGTGGCGACCGATCGGGTCGGCGGAGGTGACAAGCACCCAGCGCTCCGGCTTGTAGTCCGGATCGAATTCGGGGTTGTCCCAGTCGATGTCCTCGAACGGGTCGAAGTGGCGATTCACCGAAGCCTCGGACAGCATCAGCAACTTCTCGGCGTACGCCTGAGCCTCCGCGACTACAGGATCGACGTCAGGGTTGGTGGGCGCAGACATCGTCGTCACTGCCTCTCCTCAAGGGACGTTTACTGTTTCCAATAGTTACACCTACGAGTGGTCACGTCAACTCCGCGAACCCCTGGAATCCGGCCGGCGCGCGCGTCGACGCGGCGGCTGGACAAGCTACTCACCAGTAAAAACGCCCCTACCTGTGACACCGTGTCATGCACAGTCCGTGAGCCCACACGGTGAGATCGGGAAAATTCTTCGCGGAGGGGCGTGTCGCGGGACCGGCGGTACCGACTACCTGCGGCGATCCACGCAAGAACAAAGGCCCCGCGACAACTGTCGCGGGGCCTTCGCCTCGGTGATTCAGGAGTGCGGCAGGTCCGGAATCCGGGTGGCGCGGGCGTAGACGGTCTCGCCCTCGTTGAGCCGGAGGGCGGCCGCGTCACCGCGCGTCACCTGCGCGGCGAACTGATCGCCGGTCGCGGCATTGCGCAATTCGAGACGAACCTCGAAACCCAGCCGGACGATGCGTTCCACGGTGGCCCGGGTGACCCCGGCCGACTCGGCGGTGCCCTCGTGCTCGGCCAGCGCCATGCTCGGATCGCGCCCGATGCGGATGTCGTGCGGGCGGACCAGGTGACCGTTGAGCCGGGCGACCGCGCCGAGGAACGACATCACGAACTCGTTGGCCGGCCGGTCGTAGACCTCCTCGGGCGAACCGACCTGCTCGATGCGGCCCTTGTTCATCACCGCGATCCGGTCGGCCACGTCCAGGGCTTCCTCCTGGTCGTGGGTGACCAGCACGGTGGTCACGTGGACCTCGTCGTGCAGCCTGCGCAGCCACTGACGCAGATCGGTGCGCACCTTGGCATCGAGCGCGCCGAACGGCTCGTCGAGCAACAGCACCTGCGGGTCGACGGCCAGCGCGCGGGCCAGTGCCATGCGCTGACGCTGACCACCCGAGAGCTGCGCCGGATACCGGTGCTGGAAACCGTCGAGGCCGACGATGCCGAGCAGCTCGTCGACGCGCTTGTCGATCTCCTTCTTGGGCCGCTTGCGGATGGTCAGCCCGAAGGCGACGTTGTCGCGCACGGTCATGTGCTTGAACGCGGCGTAGTGCTGGAACACGAAGCCGATGTCGCGCTTCTGCGGCGGCACGTGGGTGACGTCGTTGCCCGCGATCACCACGACGCCCGAATCCAGATTCTCCAGGCCGGCGATCGAACGCAGCAGGGTGGACTTGCCCGAACCGGACGGGCCGAGCAGGGCGGTCAGCTCGCCGGAGGGGATGTCGATGCTGACGTCGTCGAGAGCGGCGAAGGAACCGTAGTTCTTGCGCGCGTTGGTCACGGTGATCATTCGGTGCCCCGCTTGCGTTCGAGAAGAGTCATCAGGAGGAGTACGACCAGCGCCATGCCCATCAGGAGGGTGGCCGCGCTGTAGGCGCCGAAGGTGTTGTGGTCGTTGATGTAGCGGCCGTGCACCAGCAGGGTCAGCGTCTGGGATTCGCCGGGCAGCGCGGTGGAGACCATGATGACCGCACCGAACTCACCGAGCGCGCGGGCGACGGTGAGCACGACACCGTAGGTCAGGCCCCAGCGGATGGCGGGCAGTGTGATGCGCCAGAACGTCTGCCAGCGCGACGCGCCGAGCGTGGCGGCCGCCTGTTCTTGATCGTCGCCGATCTCGTGCAGCACCGGCTCCACCTCACGCACCACGAACGGCAGCGTCACGAAGATGGTGGCGATGACCATGCCGGGCAGGCTGAAGATGACCTTGAAACCGAGCGTCTCCAGCCCGCCGAACCAGCCACCGGCACCCCAGAGCAGGATCAGCGAAACACCGACGACCACCGGCGACACCGCGAACGGCAGGTCGACGATGCCCTGCACCAGGCTGCGCCCGGGGAACTTGCTGCGCACCAGCGCCAGCGCGGTGACCACACCGAACACCACGTTCAGCGGAACGACGATGGCGACGATGACCATCGACAGCTGGAACGCCGACTGCGCGGCGGGCGTGGTGATCGACTCGAGGAACGCCCCGATCCCCCGCTCGAACGTGCGCCACAGGATGATGACCAGCGGCAGCACCAGCAGCACGGCCAGGTAGCCGAGCGCGACGGTACGCAACGACAGCCGGGTGAACGCGGACAGTCTCATCGGGCCGCCTCTTCCTTGCGCGCGGACCGTTCGGCCAGCAGCCGCAGCACGAGCAGGCTGACGAACGAGATCACCAGCAGCGCCACCGACACCGCGGCCGCGTTGATCGGCCGGTCGACTTCGATCTGCTGCTGGATGTACTGCGAGGTCATCTGGGTCTCGCGCGGGATGTTGCCACCGATCAGCACCACCGACCCGTACTCGCCGATCGCCCTGGCGAAGGCGAGGCCGCCACCGGAGATGATCGCGGGTGCGAGGGTGGGCAGCACGATCCGCCGGAAGGTGATCCAGTTGCTCGCGCCGAGCGACAGCGCCGCCTGCTCGACCTCCTTGTCGACCTCGATGAGCACCGGCTGCACCGAACGCACCACGAACGGCAGCGTCACGAAGGCGAGCGCGACCACGAGGCCCGGCTGGGAGGCGTTGAGATGGATGTCGATCGGGCTGTTCGGGCCGTAGAGCGAGAGCAGCACGATCGAGGCGACGATCGTGGGCAGCGCGAACGGCAGATCGATCAGCGCGTTGACGATCCCCTTGCCGGGGAATTCGTCGCGTACGAGCACCCAGGCGATGAGGGTGCCCATCAGCACGTTGATGACGGCGACGATCACCGAGACGCCGATGGTCACCTTCAGCGAGTCGAGCGCGGCGGGCGCGGTGACCGCGTCCCAGAATCCGCCCCAGCCGTCCTCGAACGAGCTGACCGTGAGCGCCGCGAGCGGCAGCAGCACGATGACGCTGAGCCACAGCACAGCCACACCGATGCCGACCGGGCCGACCGAGCCGGTCACGCGCAGCCACGGCAAGCGACGGCCTGCCGGGCGTATTTCGGGTTTCGTGGCACCGCCAGGATCGGGGGTTGCCCCGGTCCCGGCGTGCCCACTGCTGTCAGTCACAGTTGTCCAGTATCGCGTGTGCGCTGGGTCACGGCCTACTTGGTGGCCTGGTCGTAGATGACCGCGACCTTGCCGGTGCCCTGGGCGAACAGCTCCTTGTCGACCGTCTTCCAGCCGCCGAGGTCGTCGATGGTCCAGAGCTTGGTCGGCTGCGGGAAGTCGTCGGCGAACTCGGCGGCGACCTTCGGGTCGACCGGGCGGAAGCCTGCCTCGGCCCAGGCCTTCTGACCGGCCGGGGTGAACAGGAAGTCACGGAAAGCCAGCGCCTTGGCCTGGTTCTTGGCGTTCTTGAGCACCGCGACCGGGTTCTCGATCTTGAAGGTGGCCGGCGGGTTGACGTGCTCCACCGGGTCGCCGTTGCGCTCGGAGAAGATGGCCTCGTTCTCGTAGCTCAGCAGCACGTCACCGGTGCCCTGCAGGAAGGTCTCGGTGGCTTCGCGGCCCGACTTGGGCTGCACCTTCACGTGTTCGGGCGAGATCAGCTGCGTCAGGTAGTCCAGGCCCGCCTGCGGGTTCTTGCCGCCGTCGCTCTTGGCCGCGTAGGGCGCGAGCAGGTTCCACTTGGCCGAACCGGAGCTGAACGGGTTGGGGGTGACCACCTCGACGCCCGGCTTCACCAGGTCGTCCCAGTCCTTGATGCCCTTGGGGTTGCCCTTGCGCACCACCAGGGTCACCACCGAGCCGAACGGGATGCCCTTGCTCGCGTCGGCGTTCCAGTTCGATTCGACCAGACCCGCGTCGACCAGGCGGGTGATGTCGGGCTCGACCGAGAAGTTCACGATGTCGGCCTCGGCGCCGTCTTTGACCTTGCGCGACTGGTCACCCGAGGCGCCGTAGGAGGCCTGGACCTGGACGCCCTTGCCCGCCTCGGTCTTGTTGAACTCGGGCACGACCTTGTCGAAGCCCGGCTTGGGCACGGCGTAGGCGTAGAGGTTGATGGTGCCCGCGCTGCCGTCGGCGGCCGAGTCGCCGCCGGTGGAGTCGCTGGCGCCACCGCCGCAGGCCGACAGGGTGAGGGCAGCCACAGCGGTGAGGGCGACAGCGGCGACGCGACGGCGCGAGCCGAATCGGGTGATGCGAGACATCGGGGTGAACCTTTCGGAAAAAGCCGGCCGGACAACGGTTTTCGTTGGCGCGGGTTGATGCTTGTCGATCGGTAGACCTACCGGGCGAACAGTGCCGGGCAGTTGGCGCGACTCGGGCTCCAGGCCCCCGGGGTGACGGACGACACCTGCGAAAGGAAAGCGCGCGCCAGTCTACTGGGAGGAAACGCGCAGGAGTGTCCGGTGGCCGATCAACGACAGAGGATATCGGCGACAGCGAGGTTGCCGACAGCGATCAACGCCAGTTCATGGCGGATCTGCGGAGCGACACTCGATGACACAGGCGAACTGTAGCAGATTTGTGCATGATGGTTCGAATCGACGAGAGTTCAACAACGAGGGGGGATTTCAGCCATGACCATGGCTCCTGACCGGGTACGGACCAGTTTTCCGGAGATCAGCACGCGCACCTGGGAGCACCCGGCCGACCGCACCGCACTGGTGACCCTGCGGTCGCTGAGCGGGTTCGACACCGTGCTGCGCGCGCTGTCGAGTCTGCTGCGGGAACGTCAGCACCGGTTGCTCTACCTGGCCACCGCGGTACGGGTCGACGATCGCCAGTTCCGCACCCTGCACCAGTTGCGCGCCGACTGCGTGGGCGTGCTCGACGCGCAGGTCACCCCGGAGATGTTCGTGCTGCAGGACCCGTCGGTGAACGCCTTCACCATCGGGATGGACAAGCCCTTCATCGTGCTCACCACCGGCCTGCTCGAGCTGATGGACACCGAGGAGCTGCGGTTCGTCATCGGGCACGAACTCGGGCACGCGCTGTCCGGGCACGCCGTGTACCGCACGATGCTGATGCATTTGATGCGGTTGTCGGCCTCGGTGGGCTGGATGCCGGTGGGTGGCTGGGCGCTGCGCGCGATCGTCGCGGCGCTGATGGAGTGGAGCCGCAAGTCCGAACTGTCCGGCGACCGCGCGGGGCTGCTGTGCTGTCAGGACGTGGACGCCTCGGTGCGTGTGCACATGAAGACGGCGGGCGGCGCCTGGCTGAAGGAGATGAACCACGGCGCCTTCCTCGACCAGGCCGACGACTACCTGCGTTCGGGTGACCTGCGCGACGGGGTGCTCAAGCTGCTCAACCTGGAGTTGCAGTCGCATCCGTTCTCGGTGCTGCGCGCGGCCGAACTGCGCCGCTGGATCCAGTCCGGCGAATACGACCGGGTGCTCTCGGGCACTTATCCCCGACGCGAGCAGGATCGCAACGCGCGCATCAGCGACGAGGTGAAGGAGGCGGCCCGCCACTATCGCGAGTCGTTCGACCAGTCCGAGGACATGCTGGTGCGCACCGTGCGCGATCTGGGGCGCGATGTGGGATCGGCGGTGAACACCGTCGGCCAGGAAGTCGGCCGCACCGTCGCCGACCTGGGCAAACGTTTCGACGACTGGCGAAAGAACTGATCCGGACGACCGGTGTGCGCTATTCGCGCGCGCCGGTCACCTGGTGAAGAACCAGGCGATGACGACCAGGACGAGCAGGGCGACGAGGGCGAGCTGAACGCGCGAACGTGGCATCAGCGGGCCCCGCTGCCGACCGTCGGGCGCGCCGGAGCGGGCGCCGGGACAGGCGCGAGCTCGGGACGGTCGTCGCGGCCGAGCGCACGGAAGATCGCACGCAGGGCGCGGTCGAGGCCGTAGGCGATGGCGAAGCTGATCGGGACCATGCCGACCAGCACGACGAGGAATTGGGGAATGAACGGCAGCCCGGCCACCCACAGTTCGAAGCCGTCCCACCATCCTGCGATCCGTTGCACGACGACCACCCTAGTCGGTCGTCGTGAACACCCCTCACGACCGGGCGGTTTATCCGGTGCGGTGGACGCGGGCCGACATCGCACAGATCATGGGGTATGCCCTCTTCTCACGAAGACAGCCTGCCGATTCTGACGCCGGTGCTCTCGAGTGGTCGACGAGGCGCCTTCCCACCGATCGACGACTACGCCTTTCTGTCCGACTGTGAGACCAACTGCCTGATCGCCAGCAGCGGCTCGGTGGAGTGGATGTGTGTGCCGCGGCCGGACTCGCCGAGCGTGTTCGGCGCGGTTCTCGATCGTGCCGCCGGCCATTTCCGGATCGGTCCGTACGGCGTGCACGTGCCCGCCGCGCGGCGTTATCTGCCGGGCGGGATGATCCTGGAGACGACCTGGCAGACCGAGACCGGCTGGATGATCGTGCGCGACGCGCTGGTCCTCGGCCCCTGGCACAACACCACCTCGCGTTCGCGCAGCTTCCGCCGCACCCCGATGGACTGGGACGCCGAGCACATCCTGCTGCGGACGGTGAAGTGTGTGAGCGGCACGGTGGAACTGGAGATGAGCTGCGAGCCGTCGTTCGACTACCACCGCGACGGTGCGCGCTGGGAGTACACCGGCAAGGTGTACGAGCAGGCCACCGCGTCGTGCGCCGCCGACGACACCTGCCCGAGTCTGACACTCACCACCGATCTGCGGCTCGGGTTGGAGGGTCGCGAGGCGCGGGCGCGGACCAGGCTCAGCGAGGGCGACAACAGATTCGTCGCGCTCACCTGGTCGGAACTGCCCGCGCCCGCCACCTTCGACGAGGCGGCCGACAAGATGTGGACCACGGCCGAATGCTGGCGCCGCTGGATCACCCTCGGCGATTTCCCCGACCACCCGTGGCGCAACTATCTGCAGCGCAGCGCACTGACCCTCAAGGGCCTCACCTACGCCCCCACCGGCGCCCTGCTCGCCGCGCCGACCACGTCGCTGCCGGAAACACCTGGTGGCGAACGCAATTGGGACTACCGCTACACCTGGGTGCGTGACTCGAGTTTCGCGCTGTGGGGCTTGTACACCCTCGGTCTCGACCACGAGGCCGACGACTTCTTCAACTTCCTCAACGACGTGACCACCGGCGACAACGGCGACGCCGTCCCGCTGCAGGTGCTCTACGGTATCGGCGGCGAACGCCACCTCACCGAGGAAACGTTGCCCGAGCTGTCGGGTTACGACTACTCCCAGCCGGTCCGTATCGGCAACGCCGCCTACGACCAGGACCAGCACGACATCTGGGGCACCATGCTCGACGCGGTGTACCTGCACATGAAATCGCGCCAGCAGGTGCCGGACTCGTTGTGGCCCATGCTCGAACGCACGGTGAACGCGGCGATCAACCACTGGCGTGAACCCGATCGCGGCATCTGGGAGGTGCGCGGCGAACCGCAGCATTTCACCGCGTCGAAAGTGATGTGCTGGGTGGCGCTCGACCGTGGCGCCCGGCTGGCGCAGCTGCACGGCAAGCACACCCATGCGACGCGCTGGTTCGAGATCGCCGAGGAGATCCGCGAGGACGTCCTGGCCCACGGCGTCGATGCCGACGGGGTGTTCACGCAGACCTACGGCGGCACCACCCTCGACGCCTCCCTGCTGCTGATCGTGCTCACCCGGTTCCTGCCCGCCGAGGACCCGCGCGTGCGGGCAACGGTGCTTGCCATCGCCGACCGGCTCACCGTGTCCGGGCTGGTCCTGCGCTATGACACCGACACCACCGACGACGGCTTGTCCGGCGAGGAGGGCACCTTCACGATCTGCTCGTTCTGGCTGGTGTCGGCGCTGGTGGAGATCGGTGAGCTCGAACGCGCCACTCACCTGTGCGAACGGCTGCTCGGCTTGGCCAGTCCGCTCCGGCTCTACGCCGAGGAGATCGACCCGCGCACGGGCAGGCACCTGGGCAACTACCCACAGGCGTTCACCCACCTGGCGCTCATCAACGCGGTGACCCACGTGATCCGGGCCGAGGACTCACGCCAGGCCGGACAGTTCCAGCCCGCGCACAGCCCGGCGCATCACCAGGCGAGTCAGTAGGCGAGTTTCTCGGCGCGTGCCCGCAGGGCGGCCACCGTGCGCAGTCCCGCGTCGATCTCGGTGAGGCGCAGCTCGCGGTGGTCGCCGTAGCGCAGCCCGGTCTCCTCGGCGGCGCGCAATGCCTCCTCGGCGGTGCGCGACACCTCGGCGGCGATCTCGGTGTAGTGGTCGCGCAGCACCCGCTGCAGCGTGCGCAGCCGGTTGCGGGACTCCTTGCCCACCTGGAAGATCACGTCGTCGGCGAGCCGGGCGACGGCCACCTTGGCCTCGGCCTGCCTGCGCTGCTTGCGGTTTCGCCGGTCGTCCCACAGCGCGTTCACACCGAGCAGTACACCCGCGCCCGCCGAGTACCAGTTCACCAGCGACATACCGAGCAGGCTGGTGGCGAGACCCACCATCAGGATGCCGCCGTAGGAGCCACGCAGGGCGGACAGGAACTGCTGTCCCACACCGGCTTTGGCGCTCTCCAACGGTTCCAGCGGTTGCACCGGTTCGAGCACCTCGCCCGGATTGGTGAGCCGCAGTTCCGGCAGCGGCGGGGTGCGGTTGTCGGGCGGGAATTTCGCGGCCACCTGCTCGGACAGCTCGACGGCACGGTAGTGCGCCATCACGAAGTTCTCCTCGACCGCCTCACAGATCCGCGCGTCGAGCTCGGTGGCGAAATCGGCCCACTTGCGAGCCGGGTCGATCCGCGAGATCTCGGCCTCGGCCTCCCGGACCAGGCTGCGCAGGCGATGACGCAGGTCGTGTTCGATATCGGCGCCGAGTTCGGCGCTGCCGTCGACCAGGGTGACCTGCCAGGTGGCGGTGCGCTGCCGCAGCTGATCGGCTTCGGTGCGGGCGGCGGCCAAGCGCTGCGTGATCTCGGCGCGGCGGCGCGGGTCGCGCAGGGTGTCGGCCTCGGCGCGCAGGGTGACGGTGAGCTGATCGGTGACCAGCGCGATATCGCGCACCGCCGCCGTCACCGCGACCGAATCGGCGCGGGCGACCACGAATTCGCGCAGGTGATCGATGAGCTGGGGCACGCCGGATTCGATATCGCGCTGCTGGTCACGGGTCTCGCCCGCTTGGCGGTGCAGCACCGCCGACACGGGGGCGACGGCGAAGTTCAGGCCCGCCTCGTCGAGCAGGGCCCGGTTGCGGCGCTGGGTGAGCGACCAGTGCGGGTTGCGATCGATCTTGGTGAGCACACACACCACCGACGGGCAGACCCGTTCGACGCGACGTAGATAGTCCAGCTGGGCCGGGGTGAGTTCGGCGGCCGAATCGGTGGCGTAGAGGACCACGTCGGCGGCGGCGATCATCGACCAGGCCGCCTTGTCGTGGGTGGTCGAGCCCGGTGCGTCCATCACCACGAGACCGTCGGCGAGCAGGGGGCTCGGTTCGGCGAATTCGGCGCGCACGACGCCGAGCGAGATCAGCGCCGGGCCGGGGTCGAGCGGGTCCACCGGCACGCGCTCCATCCGGCCGCGCGGGTCCGACTTCACCAGCGTCGCGGTCGGTGTCCGGCCGTATTCGACGATCACCGGCACGCTCGGCTTGCCGTCGGTGGCGCTGACCGGGGTGCCGACCATGCTGTTGACCAGGGTGCTCATCCCGGCACCCGGTTCGCCGACGACGACCATGCGCACCCGGGGATCGGTGAGCCTTGCCCGCACCATGCCGAGGCGGGCATCGAGGTCGTCGCGCCCGCCGGAGCGGACCAGGTCCCGCAGTTCGTCGACGAGCGAGACCACCGGTGCCATCGCGTCCGGGTGCTTCACCGTCGCGGTCTGCAGTCCGGTCGCGGCAGACAACCTGTTCCTCACTCTCGTTGCATGGGCCCGGTCCTCGTTCTGGGACTAGACGAAGTCGTACCCAGCGTGCGCGGTGGGAAACGCCGACGACAAGTCGGCGGCACCGACGCCCGGCTCGAACAGACCGGCCGAGGCGCCATAGTAGCCGCCGTCGTGCTGATCGAACTCGGCGGCGATGGGCTTGGTCTCGATGACCGGCGGTTTCACCGGTGCGACGGTCGGCGCCACCGTGGCAGGCGGGGTGACCACCGCGGGCGGGTCGACGTCGACGGTCGGCTGCTTGGTCGGCGCGGTCGGCTGCTGCGTGGGTACGGTCGCCGTCGGCACCGATGCGGTCGGGCCGGTGGGGTCGGTGGGGTCGGCGGGCGTATCGACGCTGGGGGTGCTCGGTGTGGTCGCGCCGGTGCCGGGGCCGGTGGTGAGGTCGTCGTCGGGGTAGGTGGGCGTCACCGGGACGGTGACACCGGTGGTCGGCACGGTGACCGTCGGCACCGTCACGTCGGGGCGCGTGGTGGGGACGGTCACGGTCGGCACGTCGGGCAGCTTCACCGTCGAGGGCGTGCTGAGGTCGACGGTGGTCGGCGACGAGGGCGGGGTGACCGTCGGCAGGGTCGTCGGTGTGCTGGTCGAAGGCTCGGGAACCACAACGGGTTTGGTGACCGGCGCCGGAGCGAGCAGGCCCGGCACAGCCGCGGCGGGCGCGGTGAGCGGGGACGCGCCCGCCGGGCCGCCGAGCACATTGGCGATGGGGGTGGTCGCCGCGTCGGGCTGGATGGTGGTCTGCAGGGGCGTGCTGACGACCGGGCTCGGTGCGATCGGCGCGGCGACGACCGGAACCGGAGCCGGGACCGGGGCGACGGGTGCTGGAGCGGGCGCCGCGGCGATCGGTGCGGGTGCGATGGCGGCGGGGGCCGGAGCGATCGGCGCCGGGGCCACCGGTGCGGGGGCGACGGGCGCCATGGCGGTGGGCGCGGGCACACCGGTCACCGGTGCTACGCCGCCCGGGGCCGCATGGCCGGGGGTCGGCGCGGACTGACCCGGCACGACCGTGCCTTGAGTCGGTGCGGTCTGACCCGGTCCGGTGTGACCGGGCGCGGTGGCGCCGGGCACGGCCGATCCGCCGGGGCCAGGTGTGACGGAATCGGTCTGACCGGGCGCGCCGGGCGCAGGCTGACCGGGTGCGCTCTGTCCGGGTGCGAGGGGCCCACCGGTCGAGCCGGGAACAGTCGCTGCGGGCAGGTCGGCGCCGGCCGCGGATCCTGGGAGACCAGGGCTCGCCGCAGGGGCCTCGGAGCCGGGCAGCGCCAGACCCGTCGATCCACCGGGTACGTCCGAGCCAGGCAGTGCCGAACCGGGCAGCGCCGGGCCGGTCGAGGCACCGGGTACCCCACTCCCCGCACCGTCGAGCGGTGCCGGCTCGCCGGGGATGCGAATTCCGTCGCCGAGCCACTGGCTGTAGTCGTCGAGTGCGTCGCCGACATTGCCGACCTGCACGTCGACCTTCATCTGGGAGGTGAACCACACACCGTCGAGCCCGGCGTGCATGTCGACCTGCCAGTCGGAGGTCACCATCGCACCGAAGCCGTCGAACAGGTCACCGATCCCGTCGAAGGCGCCGCCGGGGTTCGCAACCTGGTGTGCCCCGTCGGAGCCGGGCAGCCCACCGAAACCGGGCAGGCCGTGGTCGTAGCCGGGGATGCCGCCGCCGAAACCGGGGGCGCCACCGTCGTAGCCGGGGATCCCCGCACCGGGCAGACCGTCGTAGCCGGGGATGCCGATGCCGCCGCCGGGGATGCCGTCGTAACCGGGAATACCGCCCGGGAGTCCGTCGTATCCCGGGATCCCGATGCCGGGAATGCCGTCGAGTTCAGGGAATCCGGCGCCCGGCTGGCCGGTGCCGGGCTGGCCGGCACTCGGCTTGTCGGTGCCCGGGATGCCGAAACCGCTGTCGCCGTAGCCCGGTTTCGGCCCGTAGGACGGGATGCCGATGCCGTTCGACGAATCGTCGTCGTCGGTGCCGGGAATCCGCATGCCCTGGTCGCCGTCGGAACCCGGAATCTCGGGGCGCCAACCGCTTTCGCGTGGCTGCGAGGTCAGCGTGACATCGCCGTCCATGGGACGCTGCGTGCCGAAGGGGCTGTAGGGCAACGGGTTCGGAGCCGGTTCCGCGGGCAGGTCGGGGAACGTGAGGACCGGGCTCGGCGCGTCGGGTTCCGGATCGGTCGGCACCTGCGACGACCAGCCGGCGTAGCGGCTGTCGGCGTTGCTGCTGCCCTGTTCCGGGCTCGTCCCGTTGGCGGCGACCAGCGCGCCACCGGTGACGTACGCGCCGGCCCGCGCCACCCGAGCCACACCGTTGGCCACCAGATAGGCCGTGTCGGTGCCGTCGGCGCGCGCGTCATCGTCGTCGAAAGGCAGTTCCCGCGTCATTCTTGCTCCACCACTCGCATCGCTGACTCTCCCCACCCACGAACGAGGCGAAGTGAAGATCATCCAACACTAATTGCCCGGATTCGTACTGTCATTTCCACCAGGACGGCCGGTCCCACCTTATGGCGAGCAACGCCTTTCGGCGAGCCGTCGGAACCAGGGGGGCGCAGATCCCAAGAGAACTCTAACGATCGCTCAACGAAGCGTGAAGATCGCCTGCCTAGCGTCGGTTTCGCCGACCGAGACGAGTCGGCGACCGCACAGCCAGGAGACCGATCATGACCACTTCCCCCCTGCGCCGCCGCATCGGCGTCGTCACCGCGACCGTCGGCGGCGTGGCGCTGCTCACCGCCACCCTCAGCGGCGCCGCGCTCGCCCAGCCCGGCGCACCCGACCACGGCGAACACGTCCGGATCGTCTGCACCGCTCCCGGTGGCGACCTGCCCGTACCGCCCGAACCCCCGCACGAACCGCGCATCGACCTCGAGCGTTTCCCCGCACATCCCGGCCACGACCACACGATCCACATCGGCCCGGGCGCGCCCGGCGAGCTGCCCGAGGGCGTCGAGTGTGTGCGGATCGCGCCGGGCGGGGAGCGGACCGTCATCGAGCTGCCCGACGGCGCGCGCCCCGCGCGTCCGGCTCTCCCGCGCTGACCTGCTGTGACGATCGATCGCACTAGGGTGAGCAGATGACCGGACAGCAGATCTTGGTCGTCGACGACGAGGTCCGCGTGCTCGCGTCGCTGCGGCGCGGGCTGGAACTGTCGGGGTTCGAGGTGCTCACCGCGAGCGACGGCGCCGCTGCCCTCACCCTGGTGCGCTCGGCCACCCCAGACGCCATGGTGCTCGATGTGAACATGCCCGAGCTCGACGGCGTGGGCGTGGTCACGGCGTTGCGGGCGTTGGGCAACGACATTCCCATCTGCGTGCTCAGCGCCCGCAGTGCGGTGACCGACCGGATCGCCGCCCTGGAAAAGGGTGCCGACGACTATCTCACCAAGCCCTTCGACCTCGGCGAACTCGTGGCCCGCTTGCGTGCGTTGCTGCGGCGCAGACCAGTCACCGGCGCGTCCAATGGCGAGACGATCCGAGTCGGTGAGGTGGCGATCGATCTGGCCGGGCACCGGGTGCGCGCGGCCGGGCGCCCCGTCGACCTGACCAAACGCGAGTTCGAACTGCTGGCGATGCTGGCCCGCAACGAGGGCATCGTGCTGGGTCGCGAACAGATCCTGTCCACCGTGTGGGGCTACGACTTCAGCACCGACACGAATGTGGTGGATGTGTTCGTGTCGTATCTGCGCCGGAAACTGGAGGCCGACGGGGTGGAGCGAGTGGTGCACACCGTGCGCGGGGTCGGGTTCGTCATGCGGGAGCAGCCGTGAGAACGCGCTCCTGGTCGTTGCGTACCCGGGTGGCGGTGGTGTCGGCGGTGGTCGCTGCGGTCGTCGCGGTGACACTCGGGCTCACCTACGCGGCACTGTTGAAAGCGGCGGGTGATCGTCAGCTCGACGAGACCGTGTCGACGATGCGGGTGATCGTCGCCCATCCCGCCCATCGAATCCCTTCCGCACCACCGGTTCCGCCCGAGCCTGCGACTCCCTTCGAAACGTCAACTGCGCCCGCACCGGACGAGGTCGCACCGGACGGCTCGGCCGGTCCGCTACCCGACGGTCGACCGCTCACTCGCCCCGCGCCGCCGGATGTCGGGCTGGCGCTCGTGCAGGGCGCGCCGGGCATGGTCGTGCGGCTGAACCCCGACCGCGATCTGATCGATGCCGCCATCACCCGCAGCCAGCTGATCGGGCTCGGCATCGGCGTGGGCGGAGTGCTCGTCGCGGCCGGATTGGGTTGGGTGCTCGCCGGTTTCGCGGCCCGGCCGCTGCGCAGGCTCGCCTCGGCCACACACGAGATCGATACCCTCGACCGCCTGCCGCCGTTGCCGGGACGCGGAGTCAGGGAGGCCGAGGAACTGTCCGACGCCATCAACCGCATGCTCGAACGCCTGGAAACCGCGCACGGACAGACCAATCAGGCCCTGGCGAGCGCCCGCGATTTCGCCGCCGTCTGCGCGCACGAACTGCGCACCCCGCTCACCGCCATGCGCACCGATCTGCAGGTGCTCGCCGGTACCGAACTGCCCGCCGAGCAGCGCGGCATTGTCCTGGCCGACGTGCTGGAGGCCGAACGCCAGATCGAGCACACCCTCACCGATCTCGAGCGCCTGGCCGTCGGCGAACTCACCGACCGCGCCGCATTCGAACCGTTCGAACTGTGCGAAACCCTCGACCGCGCCGTACAGAACGCGCGCCGCACCCACCCCGGCACCGAGATCACACTCACCGCCTGCGATCCGGTCCCGATGACAGGGCTGCCCGGCGGCATCATGCTGATCGTGACGAACGCCGTCGCCAACGCGGTACACCACGGCCGGGCGAGCGTGGTGCAGGTCCGGGCGGAGCCGGGCTCGATCACCATCGACGACAACGGCACCGGCATCCCGGAGCACCTGGGCGCCAACGCTTTCGACCGCTTCGTCAAACGTCCCGGTTCACCCGGATCGGGACTCGGTCTGGCGCTGGTTCGTCAACAGGCCGAATTACACGGCGGTACAGCCGAATTGAGCCGCGGCCCGCTCGGCGGCACACGCCTCACCGTGCGTGTGCCCACCGAACCCGGCTGAGCTACTTGCCCTTCGGCTTGTCCGAGGACGCGTCCGAGGACAGCGCGGCCACGAAGGCCTCCTGCGGCACGTCGACCCGGCCGATGGTCTTCATGCGCTTCTTGCCTTCCTTCTGCTTCTCGAGCAGCTTGCGCTTACGGCTGATGTCACCGCCGTAGCACTTGGCGAGCACATCCTTGCGGATGGCGCGGATGTTCTCGCGCGCGATGATCTTCGAGCCGATCGCCGCCTGGATGGGCACCTCGAACTGCTGACGCGGGATGAGTTCGCGCAGCTTGGTCGTCATCTTGTTGCCGTAGGGCTGGGCCGCGTCCTTGTGCACGATGGCGCTGAACGCGTCGACGGCCTCACCCTGCAACAGGATGTCGACCTTCACCAGCGCGGCTTCCTGCTCGCCCGCCTCTTCGTAATCGAGGCTGGCGTAGCCGCGCGTGCGCGACTTCAGCGAATCGAAGAAGTCGAAGATGATCTCGGCCATCGGCAGCGTGTACCGCATCTCGACGCGGGTCTCGGACAGGTAGTCCATGCCGAGCAGCTCGCCGCGCCGGGACTGGCACAGCTCCATGATGGAACCGATGAACTCGCTCGGTGCGATCACGGTGCACTTGGTGACCGGCTCGAAAGCCTGGCGCACCTTGCCCTCCGGCCAGAACGAGGGGTTGGTGACGATGTGTTCTTTACCGTCTTCCATGACCACGCGGTAGATCACGTTGGGCGCGGTGGAGATGAGGTCGAGACCGAACTCGCGCTCGAGGCGTTCGCGGGTGATCTCCATGTGCAGCAGACCGAGGAAGCCGCAGCGGAAGCCGAAACCGAGCGCGACCGAGGTTTCCGGCACGTAGGTGAGCGCGGCGTCGTTGAGCTGGAGCTTGTCCAGGGCGTCGCGCAGGTTCGGGTAGTCCGAACCGTCCACCGGGTAGAGGCCGGAGTAGACCATCGGCTGGGGTTCGCGGTACCCGGTGAGGGCCTGCGTCGCGCCGTCGCGGGCGCTGGTGATGGTGTCACCGACCTTGGACTGGCGAACGTCCTTCACGCCGGTGATGAGGTAGCCCACCTCGCCGACGCCCAGACCCTGGGTGGGCTTGGGTTCGGGCGAGACGATGCCGATCTCGAGCAGTTCGTGGGTCGCGCCGGTCGACATCATCTTGATCTTCTGGCGCGGGGTCAGCTTGCCGTCGACCACGCGGATGTAGGTGACCACACCGCGGTAGGTGTCGTAGACGGAGTCGAAGATCATGGCGCGGGCGGGCGCGTCGGCGTCGCCGACCGGCGGCGGGACCAACCGGACCGCCTCGTCGAGCAGCGCGGGCACACCGACGCCGGTCTTGCCGGAGACCCGGAGCACGTCGTCGGGTTCACACCCGACGATGTGGGCGATCTCGGCGGCGTAGCGGTCCGGGTCGGCGGCGGGCAGGTCGATCTTGTTCAGGACCGGGATGATCGTGAGGTCCTTGTCCATCGCCAGGTAGAGATTGGCGAGGGTCTGTGCCTCGATCCCCTGCGCGGCGTCGACCAGCAGGATCGCACCCTCACACGCCTCCAGCGCGCGCGACACCTCGTAGGTGAAGTCGACGTGGCCCGGGGTGTCGATCAGGTGCAGCACGTAGTCGGTGCCGTCGACCTGCCACGGCAGCCGGACGTTCTGCGCCTTGATGGTGATCCCGCGCTCGCGCTCGATGTCCATCCGGTCCAGGTACTGGGCGCGCATCGCCCGCTCCTCGACCACACCGGTCAGCTGCAACATCCGATCGGCCAGGGTCGACTTGCCGTGGTCGATGTGGGCGATGATGCAGAAGTTCCTGATCCGCGACGGATCGGTGAACGTCGTATCGGCAAAGCTGGAAGCCACTCCACTCCTCGAGGGGTATCGGCGAACTGGGTCCATCGTCCCATGACCACACGCGCGGCTCTGTCACCGGTGCACCGGAGCCGGGTCAGTCGTTATATTTCCAAGCATGGCCAGCAGTTGGAACACTCTCGGCAAGCAGCTCGGCGTGATCGCCAAGGAGCAGGGGCCGAAGATCGTGCGCAAGCAGGGACCTCGGCTGCTCGAGAAGCTGGCGGGTGCCTTGGGCGGCGCCAAGCCCGGCCCCGTCGTGCCGGTGCGCCCGACCGCCTCGACACCGGTGCCGACCGCGCATCGGGCCCGCCAGATCGTGTACTGCCCGCAATTGGACGGGCGCGCCGACCCGGGTGAGGTCGTGTGGACCTGGGTGCCGTTCGAGGAGGATCCGACCAACGGCAAGGACCGGCCGGTGCTGGTGGTCGGCCGCGACCGTAAAACGCTGCTCGGGCTGATGCTGTCGTCGAAACCCGAACGCGCGCACGACCGCAACTGGGTGGGCATCGGCTCGGGCCCCTGGGACCACGCGGGCCGGGCGAGCTGGGTGCGGCTGGACCGGGTGCTCGATGTGCCCGAGGACGGCATCCGGCGCGAAGGCGCGATCGTCGAACGCAAGACCTTCGACCTGGTCGCGCATCGGCTGGTGGCCGAATACAGCTGGAGCTGACGCGACGACCCCCGACCCGGACGCACCGGATCGGGGGTCGTGACAGCCCGGTTCAGCTCAGTACATCCCGGGAACGGCCGAAGATCATGCCGTACACCAATGCCCCGAGCACGCCGCCGATCAGCGGGAACACGAAGAACGCCCACACCTGACCCATCGCGCCGTCCTGGTACGGGGCGACCGCGAGGCTGCGCGCCGGATTGACCGAGGTGTTGTCGACCGGGATCGAGATCAGGTGGATCACGGCGAGCGTGAATCCGATCGACATACCGGCCAGCGGCACATCCGAGAGGCGGTCGGTCGAAGCGAGCACGACGAAGACCAGCACCGCGGTGAGCATCACCTCGATGATGATCATGGCCGCCATGCCGTACCCGTTCTGCACCACGACCTCGCCGAGCGGGCCGGTGGCCGCCGACGGGCTGTGCTTGCCCCAGCCGTTGGCACCGAGACCGTCGACCGGCCGGTCGTAGCTCGGCAGGTTCTTGGCCACCGCGAACAGCACCAGCCCGGCCAGGAGGCCACCGATGAGCTGGGCGACCCAGTACCCGACCGCCGAGACGACCGTGACCCGCCCGAGCAACAACTGGCCGAGGGTGACCGCGGGGTTCACATGGCAGCCCGAGATCGGCCCGATGGAGTACACGAGGAACAGCAGTGTGAGACCGAAGGCCAGCGCCACACCGAGCGCACCCACCCGATCACCGGCGATGACCGCGGTGCCGACACCGCCCATGACGAGAAGGAAGGTGCCGAGCGCTTCCGCGGCCCATTTCTTGGGCTCGGGGATGACTTCGGGTTCACTGAGTTCTTGTGCTGTGAGCGACATCGCGACCACCTCTCCGGGAGAATGATCCCCGCGACGAGCGGGGTCCGCACGAGCGTTTCGGACATTACGCCAGGCGAGTGACCTCTACAACGACCGCGAGGTCCGTCGAGCCGCCGCCGGAGAACACCCCTTTCAACGGCGGTACGTCCGCGTAGTCCCGCCCGACACCCACCGACACGTGCTGCTCGTTGACCGCCAGATTGTTGGTCGGGTCGTAACCCCACCACTGTCCCGTCCACGCCTCGACCCAGGCGTGCGACTCCCCCGCGACCGCCTCCCCGATCGGCGCGGCCGGGTTCGGATGCAGATATCCCGACACATAACGACTGGGAATTCCCATGGCGCGCAACAACACCAGGGTCAGGTGCGCGTAGTCCTGGCAGACACCACGCCGTTCGGCGAAGGCCTGCGTGGCCGAGGTGTGCACCGAGGTGGTGCCCGCGCTGTAGTCCATTTCCCGGTGCACCCATTCGGCCGCCCGGACCACCGCTCGGGCGGGCGAGACGCCGTGCGCCAACTGCCCGGCCACGGCGTCCAGGGACTCGTCGCGGGGAACGTAGGAGGTGGGACCGAGCATTTCGTCGAACCGGTCGACGGTGCGTTCGCCACGCAACTCGTCCCAGGTCAGTTCCGTCGCCGGTTCGGTGAAGGGTTCGGTTTCCACCACCGAGGACCCGCTCACCTCCAGTTCGGTGTGTGGGGCGTGCAGATCGAACGCGGTGACCGCCGTTCCCCAGTAGTCGGTGTAGCGGTAGGACCGGGTGGCGGGCACGGTTTCGACGCGGTTGAGGATCACGTTCTGCCTGCTGTCGGCCCTCGGGGTGAGCCTTGCCTCGTTGAACGAGCGCGTCACCGGCGCGTCGTAGATGTATCCGGTGGTGTGCACCACCCGCATTCGCCAGCTCACAGCTCCCCCTCCACGGTCACGGTGGCGTCGGTGCCGCGCCGCACATCGGTCCAGGCCACCCACGGTGCGGCGTGGAAGTACTGCCGCGACACCGCTTCCCCGACATCGCGGCACGCCTTCTGCAAGGCGAGCAACCGGGTCTGCAGGTTTTCCAGCAGCACGCCGGGCGGCAGGAATTCCAGTTCGCTGCGGGCCCGGCCGAGCACCCGTTGCGCTTCGTGGCGGGCACCGACGCGGCTGCCCGGCCGCTGATCCAGCTCGGTCAGGCAGGCCTCGGCGACCAGCAACGCGTGGAACACCGAACGCGGGAAAAGGCGGTCGAGCAGGATGAATTCGGCGACCCGTGCCGCGTCGAGCGCGCCACGGTGGGTGCGCAGGTAGGTGTCGTGGGCGCCCGCCGAGCGCAGCACCGTCACCCAGGCGGGTGAGGAGGTGCGGTCACCGGCGCGCGACAGCAGCAAGCGGACCATCATGTCGATGCGTTCGATGGAACGGCCGAGGAGCAGGAAGCGGTACCCGTCGTCGCGGCTCAGCGTCGAGTCGGTCAGGCCCGTGAACATCGCCGCGCGATCCTTGACGTAGGCGAAGAATTCGTGCGGACCGAGCCCACGTGCGGCCTGCTCGGCGGCCGCCAGCCCGTTGTAGGTGGTGTTGAGGCACTCCCACATCTCGCTGGAGGTGACTTCCCGTGCACCACGGGCATTTTCACGCGCCTTCGCGATGGACTCGCTGATGGACACACCGTGCTCGTGGCTGAACGCGACCAGATCGGTGACCGACCAGACGTCCAGGCGCAACCCGTCGGGCGGTTCGATGCCGAGCACCTCCAGCAGGACCCGTGAGGTGCGGTCGGCATCGACGGTGGCGTCCTCGAGCAGCTGGTGGACGGCCACATCGAGGATGCGGGCGGTGTCGTCGGCGCGCTCGACGTAGCGGCCGATCCAGTACAGGGATTCGGCATTGCGGGCGAGCATGTGGTCAATCCCCGATCAGCCGCTGGGTCTGTTGTTGCTGCTGCTGTTGCTGATGAGCCTGGGAGGTGGTGAGGTCGCGGCCCTGCTCGAACGGATCGGCGCGGAGTGGATCACTCACCAGCTGCGGGCCGGCCAGCTCGCTGTCGTCGGAGCGGCCGGCCAGCACCCAGGTGTCCTTGCTGCCACCGCCCTGGCTCGAGTTCACCACCAGCGACCCTTCGGGCAGCGCGACGCGGGTGAGGCCGCCGGGCAGCACCCAGATGCTGTCGCCGTCGTTCACCGCGAACGGGCGCAGATCCACGTGCCGCGGGACCAGGTCGTCACCGATCTTGGTCGGCACCGTCGAGAGCTGCACCACCGGTTGCGCGATCCAGCCTCTCGGATCGGCGCACACCTTGCGGCGGACGGCATCGAGTTCGGCACGGTCGGCGTCGGGGCCGATCACGATGCCGTAGCCGCCCGACCCCTCCACCGGTTTGACCACCAGCTCGTCGATCCGGTCGAGCACCTCCGCGCGTTCGTCGTCGAGCCAGCACCGGAAGGTGTCGACGTTGGGCAGGATCGGTTTCTCGCCCAGGTAGTACTCGATGATCGCCGGCACATAGGTGTAGATCAGTTTGTCGTCGCCCACGCCGTTGCCGACGGCGCTGGAGATCACTACATTGCCCGCGCGGGCGGCGTTGAGCACACCGGCGACGCCGAGCACCGAGTCCGGGCGGAAGTGCATCGGGTCGAGGTAGATGTCGTCGATGCGGCGGTAGATCACGTCGACCTGCCGTTCCCCCTCGGTGGTCCGCAGGTAGACGACATTGTCGCGGCAGAACAGGTCACGACCCTCGACCAGCTCCACCCCCATCTGCCTGGCCAGCAGCGAATGCTCGAAATACGCCGCGTTGTGCACGCCGGGCGTGAGGACGACCACCGTCGGATCGGCCTCGTTGGGTGCCGCCGAGGCACGCAATGCCCGCAACAGGTGCGCCGGATAGTCGCCGACCGCGCGGACCAGGTGCGAGGAGAACAGGTCGGGGAAGACGCGCGCCATCGTCCGCCGGTTCTCCATCACATAGGAGACCCCCGACGGCGAGCGCAGGTTGTCCTCGAGCACCCGGAAATCGCCGTGCTCGTCACGCACCAGGTCGATGCCCGACACATGGATCCGCACACCGTTGGGCGGGACGATGCCCGCGGCCTCGCGGTGGAAGTGCGCGCAGGAGGTGACCAGGCGCTTCGGGATCACCCCGTCGCGCAGGATGTTCTGCTCGCCGTACACGTCGGCCAGGAACAGCTCGAGCGCGCGGACCCGCTGGGTGATGCCACGCTCGAGATGCGCCCACTCGGCGGCCGCGATCACTCTCGGCACCAGATCGAGGGGGAACGGCCGCTCTTGGCCCGACAGGGAGAAGGTGATGCCCTGATCGATGAACGCGCGATCCAGGGCAGCGGAGCGTTTGGCCAGATCGTGGAGGTCGTTGGCGGCCATCGCCGCGTGAATGCCCCGGTAGGGCGCGCGAACCTTGCTGTTCTCGTCGAACATCTCGTCGAAGGCGTCGGCGAAGCGGCCGGGCCCGTAGCCGTGGAACAAACCGGTATGTGCGACCGCCGGATGACCGTTCGTGCTCACCAACGCCGGTGAGGCGGATCGTGCCGTACCCGGCGTTGTGGTGGAGGTCATGGGAGAAAACTGTCCACTACCCGGCGACAACGTCGTGTGAGCCACACGTAAATTTCTCGCATCACCTGAAACGGGTGAACTCGCCGCCCACACCGGCGCGGACGGGCAGGGCCGATTTCGCCGGGCGGTGCGGAGCTGGTAACCTCGATCTTCGGCGCGGTGTTACCCGTAGTTCAGCACCATCTGCTGCATCGTGGGCGCGCGCCCGACGAGCTTTCAAGACATACCACCCAGCGACAGGAAACCAGAGGATACAGGCGTGGCCAACATCAAGTCCCAGATGAAGCGGATCCGTACCAACGAGGAAGCGCGCAAGCGCAACCAGTCGGTCAAGTCCGCGCTGCGCACCGCGATCCGCAACTTCCGCGAAGCTGCTGCCAGCGGTGACAAGGAAAAGGCTGCCGAGCAGCTGCAGTTCGCGAGCCGCAAGCTCGACAAGGCTGCCTCCAAGGGCGTCATCCACGCCAACCAGGCCGCCAACAAGAAGTCCGCGCTCGCGCTGGCTCTGAACAAGATCTGATCTGCCCGGGTCGCTGTACCCGGTTCGCAAGACGCAGCCGCCGTGGCCTCGATGACCACGGCGGCTTTTGTCGTCGGCTACCATTCCGCGCATGTTGACGGTGTACGCGAATCAGACGGTGGTACGAGGCGACGACCTGGCCGAGGTGATCCGCGCGGCGGAGATCCTCGGGCTCGGTCTCAAGATCGAGAACGTGATGGTGCCCGACGAGGACGGCGGCTACAGCGTCGCCTGGGTCGTCACCCGTGAGGACGAGATCCCGCTCTACGAGGAGTGGGAGGGCCGGTACGAGGACCTCGAGGAAGACGAGGAGGCCCTCGCCGTCATCGGCGACTGACTCTCAGCCGGTGGCACGCAGGTCGAGGATGCGCGCGAGCGCCTGCTCCACGGCGAAGGTGGCATCGGCGGCGCCGCCCTTGACGTCGGCGTTGAGGACGGCCACCACCTGCAGGGCGGTGCCGATCGAGGCCGGGTTCCAGCCACGCGCCTGCGCTTGGGCCTTCTTCACCTTCCACGGCGGCATACCGAGCTGCTGAGCCAGCTTGAACGGGTCGCCGCGACCGGCCGATCCCACCTTGGCGATGGTGTGGACCGAGTCGGCCAGCGCGTCGGCCAGCAGCACGTGTGGGACGCCCCGGTCGGTCGCCCAGCGCAGCGCCTCCATCGCGGCCGACCGGTCGCCTGCCACAGCGAGTTCGGCGACATCGAAACCGGTCACCTCGGCGCGGCCCGAGTAGTACCGGCGCACGGCGTTCACATCGATCTTGCCGCCGGTGTCGGACACCAGCTGCGAACAGGCCGCGGCCAGTTCACGCAGCTCGAACCCGACGCATTCGATCAGCACCTGCACCGCTTCGGCACCGACCTTCACGCCCGCGGCCCGGAACTCGCCGCGCACGAATTCCACCCGCTCCGCCGGTTTGGTGAGCTTGGCGCACTCGTGCACCACGGCGCCCTGCTTCTGCAGCGCCGGGACCAGCGCCTTGGCGCGGCCGCCACCGGAGTGCAGCACCATCAGGACAACGCCGGGCGGCGGGTCGGCGGCCGCGTCGGTGATCACCGCCACCGCGTCCTTGCCCGCCTCGGCCGCCGATTCGAGCACGATCACGCGGTCTTCGGCGAACAGTGAGGGGCTGAGAAGTTCGGCCAGTTCGGCGGTGCTGGCGTCACCGGCGCGCATCCGGTCCACCGGCACCGAGTCCGGGTCGGGTGCCCCCGCCCGTACCTCGCTCATCACCCGCGCGACAGCGCGCTCGACCAGCAGTTCCTCGTCACCGAGAACCAGATGCACCGCAGGGAGTTCGCTCACGAGGCGATCCTACGTAGGGGGACCGACGGGATCGGCGAGGGTCGCGATACCGCTGCTCGTCCGCCGCGCACGGGTCCTGTCGCGCGAGCGATCGCGTTGTGCCGGCTCCTCCCTGTAGCGCCTCACGGATGGGATCGCTCCGTCCTCGGCACCGAAGTGCTCGACGTGAACGAGGTGTCCGCGGCGGTAGTCGGGGAGACTTGACCATCCGTTGTTCTGTCGCCGTCCCGAGCACGATGACATCGCCGTCGAGGTCGGTTCGGGCGATTGTCGCGCCCAGGGCGGTGAGCACCCCGATCACATCCGGATGTGGATGACCGAAGGTGTTGTCGGTGCCGGAGCTGATCAATGCCAGGCGCGGCCGGACCGCGCGCAGGAATTCCGCTGTCGTCGTCCGCGAACCGTGGTGCGGAACTTTGAGCACGTCGGCCCTGATGTCGTTGTCGCGCATCATCTTCCGCTGAGCCTCGCTCTCGATGTCCCCCGTCAGCAGAACCGTCCCGAGTGCCGTGCGCGCCCGCACCACCAGCGACCGATCATTGGCCTCATCGAGTTCCAGCGAACCGGGCGCCCGCTCCCCCGGCGCGAGAACGTCGAGCTCTGTCGCCCCGAACCGCAACACATGTCCCTGATGCAGCTCGATCAGCGGGATCCCCGCGCCCTCCGCAAGCTCCACGACCCTGCGCACTCCGTCGCCTGAATGGTCATGAGCGCCAACGCTCTCCGTTGCGGTCGTCTCACTCGACGCAGACCGAGCACAGGCTGTCGGCAGTCCCGAGGTAACTCTCAGCAGCGCCGCCGCAGGCCCCGACTGTGATCCAAGGGTTGGCGTGGGGCAGGTGGGTGGGCGGGTTTCGCCGGGAGCGGTGGCGATGGCGTCTACTGCGCGGCCGTGAAGGGCGCCCGCGAGACCGTCGATGTGGTCGGCGTGCGGGTGGGTGAGGATGAGGAGGGGGACCCGGGTGACCCGGAGGCGGTCGAGGCAGCGGCGGATGGGGCGGGGGTCGGGGCCGACGTCGACGACTATGGCGGCACCGGGGGCGACAGCGACGGCGAGGGCGTCTCCCTGGCCGACATCACACATGGCCAGGACCCAGCCCGCGGGTGGCCACCCGGGGTGCCAGAGCCGGACAGGGACCAGGACGACGGCGATACCTAGGCAGACGACGGCAAGGAGCCGACGCGCCCGCGACCAGCGCAGGGCCGCTACCAGGACGATCATCAGAGCGGCCGCCACAAGGCCCGCAGCAGTGCCCGACTGCACCGTGACGGCGGCACCGGGGAGGGCGGCGGCGTGTTCGGCGACGCCGAGCAACCACCACAGTGGCGGGCGCGCACACCACAGCACCCACACGGCCGCGTCCACCCACAGGCACGCGACTACGGCACCGACCGCTCCGATCACCGTGATCACTCCGACCACGGGTGCGACGAGGGCATTGGCGGCGACGGCTACCAGGCTCACCCGCCCGGACAGGGCGACCATCAGTGGCAGTGTCACGACGAAGGCCGCCGCCGACACCGCGAGAATCTCGGCGGGTACACGCCACCACCCGCGCTCGCGCAACCAGTCCGCCCAGCTCGGTGCGAGCAGGATCAGCCCGGCCGTGGCGAGCACCGACAGCGCGAATCCGGCACTCACCGCCAACTCCGGTGCGACGGCGAGCAATCCGATCACCGCACCACACAGTGCGGGTAGTGCCTGTTTGCGTCGGCCTGTCAGCAGGGCAAGCACCGTCACCGAACCCATTGCGGCGGCGCGCAACACACTGGGGTCCGGCCGGGCGAGGATCACGAACACCACCACCGCCCCCGCGGCGGTCGCTGCCCTGATTCGTGGTCCGGCGGTGAGGCTACGGGTCAAGCCGAGCAGCGCGGTCAACAAGATTGTGAAATTGGCGCCGCTGACGACGCACAGGTGTTGCAAGCCGGCGATTTCGAAGGCATCCCTGACCTCGTTCGACAGCGCGGCGGTGTCGCCGACGACCAGTGCGGGTAGCAGACCCGCCGCGTCGGGCGGGAGGGCCCGCGCGGCCGCGTCGGCCAGGTCGGCGCGTACACCTGTCGCGAGTCGTTGCCACCAGGGCGGAACACCGATGCGCTCCGGTTCGGCGGTCGCCCGCAACGTGGCAACGGTGAGGTCGGTCCGCAACGGTTCGCTCACCGTTCCCCGGAACCGAACCACCTGTCCCGGCGCGAGTTTCGCCCACTCCTCCCCGGCAGCGAGAACCACCAGCGCGCCACCGGCATGTGTGCGGTGCGCACCATTGCCGAACTCGCGCAGGCCTGCCCGGATGATCCATCGCCGTTCACCGCCGAACGAGCCTGCCCGAATCTGTTTGGCGTCGTCGGAGATCTCCGCTACCACGGTCACGGTTCGCCCGACCGATTCCCGCAACGGATGCGCCTGCACGTGATGTTCGCGCCACGCGGCCGCCGCCCCGAACCCGGCGCCGAGCAGCATCGTCGCTGTCGCCGCCACAGCGACGACCCGCCACCGTTCCCGCCGATGCGCTATCGCCCACAACAACCCGACCCACGCGCCGATCGCTCCCAGTACCGCCAAGACGGCCAGCACCACGCCCGCTCGCCACCCGAGGGTCAGGGCGATGAGCGTTGCCGCCCAGCACCCGAGCGCCGCGGGTACCAGCCGCATATCGAGGACCTCGGGCTCCTCCTGATCCTCGTCGGCCGCCGTGTTCTCCGGCCTCACCGATGGACGACGGCTCGACCCCGGCGATGTGAACAACCTGCCGACCGACGCGGAACCGGTCGCCAACGGCCGATCGACAGCCCCACTCAGCGTTTTCGCTCTCGCCCTATCCGCCCCGACCCTCATCCCGCCGCACCGGCGGTCTGCACAGCCTGATCACGCCGGCCGGTGCCGACCGCGCCCCGCACACGGGTCATGTCGTGACCAGATCGCGCAGGCGAGCCAGTCGGGCCGGACCGATACCGTTCACCTCACCGAGTTGCGCCACATCGGTGAACGGGCCATTGGTCGTCCGCCACGTGATGATCGCCTTCGCGGTGACCGGTCCGACGCCGGGCAGCGCATCGAGTTCGGCCTCGGTCGCCGAGTTGAGGTCGACTCGCGAATTGCTCCCGGCCGCACCGGGACCGGGGCCCGCGACGGCCCCCGCCGAGCTCGAACCCGGTGGCCCACCGGCGGCACTGATCATCGCGCTGCCCTGCACGGGTTGGCCCGCCAGCGGCCCTGCGGCACCGACAACCACCTGATCGCCATCGGTCAGCCGCTGGGCAAGGTTCAGCCCCGCGAGGTCGGCACCCTCGCGGGCGCCACCTGCCATCTCGATCGCGTCGGCGACCCGTGCCCCGCCGGGCAGACGATGCAATCCGGCACGGTGCACCAACCCAACGACGCTGACAACGAGTTCCCCACTCCCGCCCGCGATTCCGGCTCCAGGATCAGCGGTCGCGGCAGCGCTCGCGGCCGCGACCACAGCGGTCTGTTCAGCGCGTGGAGTGATGTGCTCGGCGCGCAGTGCCGGTACCGGTGGCACCGCCTGCGATACCGGGCGATCGCGCATCACCATCACTCCGGTCAGCACCACCGCGACCAGGCCGATGATCCCGAGGGCCAGCGCACCGCGCCGTCCCGGATCCATACGAGCCTGACGAAAACGTTCCGGCACCAGTTTGTTCCGTCCGCGCCGACCTTCCTCGTCCAGCCAGCCGGGCGTCCCCACCTCGCCCGGCGGACCGTCCGCAGGAGTCAGTTCGTCGTCGTCCCAGTGGCCGGCCCGTGGCGGGTCGGCGGCCCCGCCTCGCCGGTAATCGAGCGGCTCGTCGTCCGCCTCCCACCGAGCCGTCGTGTGCGGTCGTGGTTTGTCTTGCACCGCGAGCCCGCCCAACCGCTGCCGAACTCGCTCGTGCTCTTCGTGTCGTGGCATGGCGGCGACGCTAGCCATCGGCTCTCCTCGAAACCCGCTGCCCACCTGCGCTTTCGACGGGCCTGTGGATAACTCGCACCCTGTGGACAACTCTCGGTCAACGGCGCTTTTCCGCCGGTCCCCGGCGGTGCTCACCGAATACCGTGCGCTCATGGCCGATTCGCAGTACGCAGGTACACATGGACCTGGCACAACGCTTCCGCGACTTCGCGGTGCGGGAAGTCCACACCAACTCCCCGCTGTACTACCGCCGTGCCCTCGACATCGCCGAGGACCCGGCGGTCCTGGCCTTGCTCGCGCGGCTGCCCGTCGAGAAACAGCAACCCAACCTCGTGCTCGCCGCCGCGACGGTGAACGGTGTGAACGCGGTGGCCTACAGCGAATTCCGCACGCAGCTGATCGAACGGTGGGACGCGATCCAGACAACGACGTTGTCCCGCCGCACACAGACCAACGAGGTCGGCCGGTCGGCGACACTGCTTCCGATGCTGGCCGGGCTGCCGGGCCCACTCGCACTCGTCGATGTCGGTGCCTCCGCGGGTTTGTGTCTCTACCCGGACCGTTTCAGCTACCGATACGGCACAACAGTGCTGAACCCGCCGGACGGCGAGTCACCGGTGGTGTTGCCCTGCACCGTGACCGGCCCGGTCCCCGTGCCGACCGACCTGCCGGAGGTCGTCTACCGGGCGGGCGTCGATCTGAACCCTCTCGACGTCACCGACCGGCACAGTCGCGAATGGTTGGAGGCACTCGTCTGGCCCGGCCAGGAGGACCGGAAGACCCGATTGCGCGCGGCCTGCGAGATCGTCGCGGCCGACCCACCGATCCTCGTCACGGGCGACCTGAACGAGCAGATCGCCGAACTCGTGCGCGCCGCACCGCCCGACAGCACCGTGGTGGTCTTCGACAGCGCCGTCCTCACCTACCTGCCGCCGGAAGCCAGGGAACAGTTCCGCACGGCAGTGCGATCACTGCCCTGCCACTGGATTTCCCAGGAAGGCACAGGCGTGCTTCCCTGGCTTTCCGGCCAGCTCCCCCCACGAGCGTCCGACAAGGCACGCATGGTGCTCGCGCTGGACGAGGTCGCGTCGGCCTTCGCCGACCCGCACGGCCGGTCGCTGGACTGGTTCGGTCCGGCGTAGCGGGATCAGAGGCGGCGCATCACCGAGACGACTTTGCCGAGGATGACGGCGTCGTCGCCGTCGATCGTCGAATAGGCGGGGTTGCACGGTTCGAGGTGGATGTGGCCGTTACGGCGGCGATACACCTTCACGGTCGCCTCCTCACCGATCATGGCCGCCACGATGTCGCCGGAGTTGGCCTCACGCTGGCTGCGGACGACGACGAGATCGCCGTCGCAGATGGCGGCGCCGATCATCGAGTCGCCGCGCACGCGCAGGCCGAAGACCTCACCGCGTCCGACCAGCTCACGTGGCAGCGTCAAGACATCGTCGGCGTGCTGTTCGGCGGTGATCGGCGTGCCCGCCGCGATGTCACCGACAACCGGCACGCTGACGGCGGAATCGGAGCCCGCGCCGGGTGCGCCACGCAGGAACAGGCGCACGTCGATGGGCCGGGTCATCGCCGCACTGCGGCGCAGAAAACCGTCCTCCTCCAGCGCCTTCAGATGTTTGGAGACCGTCGAGGTGGATCGCAGCCCCACCGCGTCGGCGATCTCACGCGCACTCGGCGGATAACCGTGCGCGAGCACCGAATCCCGGATCACCGCGAGGATGTGTTGCCTGCGCGGCGGCATGTTCGAGGTATCGGGAAAGTCGAACTCGTCGAATGCGGTCACGCTGGCATCGTAGAGCCCGGCCACCGCACCCTTTCAGGCCAGGTTCTTGGCGAAGCAGTTCGACAGCGGCAGCTCGTGATACGGCGCGAACAGCGGGATCCGGTGATATCCGCTGCGTTCGTAGAACCGCACCGCATCGGGTTGCAGATGCCCGGTCTGCAGGATGAGCCGCGGTTGTCCCGCCTCCCGCGCCGCCGCTTCGGCGGCCGCGAGCAAAGCCGTCGCCGTGCCCGTGCCACGAAAGGCCGGTCGGACGAACATCCGCTTGAGCTCCAGATCCCCGGCGTTCCAGCGCACTGCGGCATGACCCGCGGGCGTCCGGCCCGCGTAGGCCACGAAGGTCTTGTGGACGGTGCGCGGGTCGACGAGTGTCGGCGGCGGCCCGACGAATTCGATATAGGCGTAGCGCGGGCCGACCTCTGCCGACATCTCCGCGCGCAGCACGTCCGCGTCCGGATGCTCCCAGTCGACGGTCAGCACTTCGACGGCAGGCGGGGTCGGTCGCGTGGTGGAGGCGGTCATGTTCTCTACCGTAAGCAGGCGACCGATCCGGGCGCGCCGGTTGTCGTCACCGAGATTCTCTACCTAGGTGCATCCGCCGGGCAGCACCGCGACACCGAGGGCGCCCACACCCAGGTGAACACCGAGAGTGGGGCCGAATTCCGCGATGTGGAGTTCGGTGAGGGTGGGATTCTGTTCGCGCAATTGGCCGGCCAGGGACTCGGCAGCCTCGGCGGCACCCAGGTGCTGGATACCGAGGGCTACGCCGTCGGTGCCCGCGGCGGACGTCGCGGCGGCGACGAGCTTGGTGACGGCGCGCGACCGTGTACGCACTTTTTCCCGCAGCTCCAGTTTGCCCTCGACCAACTGCAACAGTGGTTTGGTGACGAGCTCGCTGCCGAAGAAGGCAGCCGCGCTGCTGAGCCTGCCGCCCTTGCGCAACTGTTCGGTGCGGTTCACCAGGATGAAGGTGCGGGCACGGGTGGCGGCGGCCGCCGCACACTCGTAGACCGCGTCGAGGGTGTCACCGGCCCGGGCGCGGCGGGCGGCGCCGAGTACAGGCAACCCCGTGGCCAAGCCAGCGCCGAGCGAATCCACCAGGCGCACACGGCCGTCGGCGCCCATCTCGCGCACTGCTTGTCGCCCGGCCTCCCAGGTCGCCGACAGCATGCGCGACAGATGCACGGCGACCACTCCGTCGCCGCCGCTGTGGTCCATGGCGCGTTCGTAGGCCTCGCGCAGTTCACCCGGCGAGGCCGCCGACGTGGTGACCGAGTCGGCGCTGTAGTCGATCTCGACCGGCTCGACGCCCTCGCGCAGCTGCCGATCACCGACCAGCACGTGCAGAGGCACCACTTCGATACCGAGATCGGCGACGAGGTCGGCGGACAACCCGGCCGCCGAATCGGTGACCACCACAACGGCCACGGACTACCGAACCTCCTGCAGCGCCTTGGTCATGGCGGTGGCAACAGCCTGATGCCCGGCCCAGCCCCAGTGGATACCGTCGGGGTTGGCCGATCCCGATTCGATGTCGTCGCGCACGGCTTCGCCGAGGTCGACCAGCGGCACCGAGGTGCGCGCCGACCACGCCCGCAACGCCTTCACCGCGCGCGGCCGACCACGGTGCACGCGACCGTAGGCATCGCAGCGATGCACCGACGGCAACACCGCGACCACCGGCAGCTCCGGACGCAACTGGGTCAGCGCCTCACGCGACTGCTCCAGATAGTCCACGCTCACCCTCGGTGGAAGAGCAACGGGGCGACCGAGTTTCGACAGCTTCGGCTGCAGCCAGTTGTAGGTGGCCCGCACCCCGCGACGCAGCCGGGGCGGACGGATGTAGCGGATCGTCTCCCGCAGGGCGGTGGGCAGCGGAGACGGCAGGGTGTCCATGCCGCCGACAGCGAACACGACAGCCCCCGCGCGCGGCACGGCGGCCCACACCCGGGGATCACCGATCAGTGCCCAGTAGGCGTCACGACAGGTCCACCCGATCCGGGCGACCAGCTCGACATCCCAATCCAGTTCGGCCGCCACGAGATTCGGCCAGATCCTCGGATCATCGGCCGGCAACCCACCCTTGGGCCCGAAATAGGCGAGCGAATCGGCGATCACCAACAGCACCGGCCGAGGCGAGGCCTGCTCGACCACCTCGGTCGATACCTCCTGCCGAACCGCGGGCGCCTCCGCATCGACGGTGCTGATCGACTGATTCTGCGGGACAGAAGGTTCCGCGAGAACACTCGGCATCGCGCTCACACCGTCGGCAGGCTGGACCGGGGAAGGCGCGAGCAAGGCCTGCGACTGCACACCGGGCTCCCCTTCGGCCGTGGAGCCGGATGCTGCCGTCTCAGCTCCGAGCAGCGCTTCGGCGGCCGCATCAGCGCGCGCCGAAACCGATTCCGCGTGAGCGATACCGGAAGCGCCGTCCTGCGCGGGAGTAGCTTCGACCTGAGCAACAGTCGAAGGACCCGCCTGCGGCTGAGCCGTTTCCGTCTGCGCAGGACGGGATTCCGCTTCGGCAGCAACCGATTCACCTGCCCGAGGCAGAGTCGAGTCGGCCTGGTCCACAGTCTGCGTGTCGACCGTGGTGTTCGAGTCGTTCTGCGCGTGCGACACGGAGTCGGCGCCCGAGGCCGAAGCCACCGGAGTGCCGGTATCAACCTGGGCCGCAGAGGAATCCGAGCCCTCTGTCAGCGCGTCGGTGCCATCCGCCGAACCCGCGCCGACAGCATTACCGACATCGTCGACAACCTTCGCCGCTACGGAACCCTCGTCGTCGGACGACTCCTCACCGGAATCGTGTGCACCCGAACCGGACTCGCCCTCGGCCGACGAATCGGTCTCGGGTTCGGCGACCGGGGAAGGCGGCGGCCCGAAAAGCGCGTCGGGCAGCGACCGGGTACTGCGAGCGGTGACCTGCTTGAAGAGTTCGTCGGGTACCGAACGGATCGGCTCCTCACGCTCGGGGCGTGCGGGCCGCGCCGGTGGCGGGCCGAACAGCGCGTCCGGCAATTGCCGTCCGGGCTTGGCCGTCACCTGCTGGAACAATTCGTCCGGTACCGATCGGACGGGCTCTTCAGAGGACATCGGGAGCTACCTTCGCCGCTGCGTTCCAAACATCGAGGCGCCAGCCGGGTCGGTCGACATCCGGGCCGTGACTGGACAGCTGCACCCAGCTCGTATTGGCCAGCCCACCGAGGGCAGGCCAGTTCTCCGGTGGCAGATCCAGCAACGCGGCCGTCAGGGCAGCGATCAGCCCGCCGTGCGCAACCAGGATGATAGTCCGACCGGGCCAATCCTGCCGCTCGTTGTACAGTTCGCGCACCACGGGCAGCGACCGGGCGCCGACCTCGAGTTTGCTCTCGCCGCCGGGCGGACGGTAGGTGGCGTCGAGCCGCCACTGCACCCGCGCACCGGGGTAGTCGGCGTCCACCTCGAGGTGGGTCAGGCCTTCCCAGTCACCCAGGTTGGTCTCGCGCAAGCGGGTATCGGTGATCACCGGCAGATCGCTGAGGTCACCGAGAGCCTGGGCGGTTTCCTTGGCCCGACGCAGATCGGAGGCGTGGATGGCGATGGCGTTGCGTGAAACCAGTTCTCGGGCAGCCTCTTTGGCCTGCTGACGACCGAGCTCGGTGAGATCGGTGTCGATCTGGCCCTGCATCCGGTCGGCGGCGTTCCATTCGGTCTGCCCGTGCCGCAGCAGGATCAACGTGCGCACATGGGCGTACTTGCTCACTCGCTGTCTGCCTCTGCCTGCGCGTCGTCGTCGGCGGCCGGGGCCTTGGGTGCGGCGATACCGTCGACGGGAACCGTCGGGCAGTCACGCCACAGGCGTTCGAGGGCGTAGAAGTTGCGCTCGTCGTTGTGCTGGATGTGCACGACCACGTCGACGTAGTCGAGCAGCGCCCAGCGTCCCTCGCGGGTGCCTTCGCGACGAACGGGCTTGTGCCCGGCCTCGCGCAGCTTCTCCTCGACGTTGTCGACGATCGCGTTGACCTGACGCTCGTTGGGCGCCGACGCGATCACGAAGCAGTCGGTGATCACCAGCTGTTCGGAGACGTCGAGGACAACGACATCGGTGGCGAGCTTGTCGTCGGCCGCGAGTGCGGCGACTCTGGCCATCTCGACCGCTTCGGCGGTGGCGCTCATGCCTTACCTTCCGTTCCTGCGGGCACATAGAGGTGCCGCTTCGATATGTACTGCACCACGCCATCGGGGACGAGGTACCAGACCGGCCGACCCTGGGCGGCGCGGCGCCGGCATTCGCTCGACGAGATGGCCAGCGCGGGGATCTCGATCATCGTCACGGCATCGGCGGGAAGGTCCCGCAGATGTTCCTCGAGATGGTCGGTGTTCAGCTCGTACCCCGGACGGCTCACCCCGACGAACTTCGCCAGTTCGAACAGTTCGGCCCAATCCTGCCATGTCAGGATGTTGGCCAGCGCGTCCGCACCGGTGATGAAGTACAGCTCGGCGTCGGGATGGGCGCTCTGCATCTCGCGCAGGGTGTCGACGGTGTAGGTGACTTTGTTGCGTTCGATGTCGGCCCGGCTCACCGAGAACCTCGGATTGGACGCGGTGGCGATCACCGTCATCAGGTAGCGGTCCTCGGCGGGACTGACCTGTTTGCCCGCCTTCTGCCAGGGCTGACCGGTGGGGACGAAGATCACCTCGTCCAGGTCGAACAGGTGCGCGACCTCGCTGGCGGCGACGAGGTGACCGTGGTGAACGGGATCGAACGTGCCACCCATCACACCGAGCTTGCGGCGCGGCCGGGCTGTCTCGTGCATGAGGTCCGAGCTTAATAGGACCGCCACCATTCGTACGGATCGGAGGGCTCCGGGAATCGGGGCCGATCGGCTCGCGGTGCTCGCGGGCCCGCTTCGGCCGGTCGGTGCTCGACCGTGCCCGAGGCCTGGGCGCACATCTGAGCGAACTGACTGCGGGTGCGACGCAACTCCTCGACGTGGTGGGCGGCCGGGTCGGTGGCGACGAGGCGGTTCAGTTCGGTGAGCAGCACGTCCAGGGTCACCCACCACGGGCCGCGCAGCGTCCCGCCGGGGCCGCGCAGTTGCAGCCAAGCCGCCGCGCGCAGGCAGCGCGCGCGGGGCACGATCTTGTCCTGTTCGCCCCAGAGCCCGGCCGCGCGCAGATAGCCGCCGAGCGCCTCCGATTCCTGCCCACAACATTCCCTGGCCACCGCAGCCGACCACAGCAGATCGGCGTGGCGGTGCCGCTCGGTGGGCGAGCCGGCGATCAGGCGGGCGGCCTCGGTGAACTGCCAGGCCGCCTCGCGGTATCGGCCGAGGTGATTGAGCGATTCGGCGAAGACCGCACGGACCCGCGCGAGCTCGCCGGGTGGGTAGCCGACTGCTGCCCCGTCGAGCAGCGCGTGGTCGAACGCCCGCGCCGCCTCGGCATGTGCTCGTGCTCGATGCCACGAGCGGCCCGCGACGATCCACAGATGTGCCGAGTCGGCCGCCGAGATCGGCGCCCAATCGGCGGCGGCCGCGGCAGCCGCGCGGGCGACATCGCGAGCGCGACCGGGTTGGGCGGCGATCGCGGTGACCAGCCGGGTCCGCAGCTCCGCCCGCTCCCGTCCCCCCAGCTCCGCCGCGCCGACGACGAGGGCGCGCCGCAACTGCTCCTCCGCCGCGCCCGGTGCGTCGAGCAGGCGCGCCGCCGCGATCGTCGCGAGCTTTCGCGCGGCGCGGGCCAGCGAGCCGGGCTCGAGCAGGCGGGCTGCCTCGGCGGCAGCCGAACCGGAGTCATCTACCTGGCCTGCGGGAGCACCGACCCGGAGCTGCGCATCGTGGACAGCGCCCTCGTCGATCGCCCCTGCGACTCGCGCGGCGTGGTCGGCCGGCCCCACGAGAGCGGCTTGGGCAGCGGGTTCGGCTGGGGCGGCGAATTCGGCTCGAGCGTCATCGTTCTCGGCGGCGAACCGATCGCTCACCGGGCGAACCACATCCGCACGACACAGAAGCGGGCGACGGTCCCGATTCTTCGATCTGTCCCCCGATGTTCAGTTCGCCCGTCGTCGCGCGACGCCCCTGCCAGCATGGCGGTGATCGTGGTGGTTCGCCCCTACGAGTGGCTTAACGTCCGCTCAACGTCTCAGCGCAGCGGCCTTTTCGACTTCGGGAGTTTGGCGACGACGGCGTCGTAGGACGCGTCGATGAGTTCGCGTAATTCGTCGTCGGGAACGGCGCCGCCGACGCGAATGCTGTTCCAGCCGTAGCGGCCGATGTAGGCCGAGGCGGTGACATCGTCGGGGTAGATGGTGACGAGTTCGTCGGCTTCGGCGCGGTCGCGCCCGCATTTGAGACCGATCGATGTGCCTGCGCCAAGAAACGCGAACACCTTGTCGCTCACCTTGGCCACGGTGTCGCCCTCCCACGGTTCGTCTTCCCACGCACCGGGTTTGGCCAGGCAGTACGCCAGTACATCCATCTCGCGGCTCCTCAGACCGGCAGCAGTTTCGACACGACGTCGGTGAGCTGGCGGGCCGACCGGCATTCGTGCATCTCGATCACCGCGCCGTAGTCGGGTGCTGCCGAATCGCCTGTGCCCCAGAGGTTGTGCGGCTCGGGGTTGAGCCAGTGCGCGTGTTTGGCGGTCTCGACCAGCCCGCGCAGCGTGTCCACCTTCGGGTTGCGGTAGTTGGTTCGACCGTCGCCGAGGACGAGCAGCGAGGTACGGCTGGTGACGGCGTCACCGAAATTGTCGGCGAAACTGGTGAAGGCCTGGCCGTAGTCGGAGTGGCCGTCGGAGTCGATGACGGTGGACTCGGTGAAGATTCTGGTGAGCACGTCGTCGAGACCGGTTTGCGGGCCGAAGTAGTCGGTGACCTCGTCGGTGCGGTCGACGAACGCGAAGATCCGCACCCGGGAGAACTGTTCGCGCAGGGCGCTCACCAGCAGCAGGGTGAAGCCGCTGAAGCCGGCCACCGAGCCCGAGATATCGCACAGCAGAACCAGATCAGGGCGCCCGGGGCGCGGTTTGCGCTGCACCAGGTCGATCGGCACGCCCCCGGTGGACATCGATGCCCGCAGGGTTTTGCGTAGGTCGATCTCGCCGCGACGGGAACGCTTGCGCCGCACCGCCAACCGTGAGGCGAGGATCCGCGCCAACCGGTGGGTTCCCCGCCGCAGATCGGCCAGTTCACGTTCGGAGGCGCGCAGGAAATCGGCGTCCTCGGCCTGCCGGGCGACCCCGTAGGTGGCGACCCGTTCCCGCCCGATCTGCTCGGCGACGCGGCGGTTCGTCTCCTCCTCCACGGTGGCCCGGAACCCGGCGATGCGCATCCGCAGCAGGCGCTGCGCGATCTCGGCGTCGCGTTCGCTCGCGTCGGGCGGGAGGGCGAGACCGGCCAGCGCACGCGCCAGCAAGGTCTGCGGCGCAAGGTCTTTGAGCGCCTGATACGCGGAGAACGACGGCCCACGTGCCGATTGGTACCGCCCGAGCTGCTCCACCACCTGGGCGGCGAGCAACTCGAGCTGGTTGCCGCTGTCGGGCGTGGCGAGCAATTCGGCGAGTTGTTCGCGCAGGGCGGGCAAATTGACGCGTCCGTCGGGTGTGCGGGGCAGTTCGGGTGCCTCGGCACTGCGCTGCCCGACGGCGACCGGGAACCACAGATCGAAGAGGCTGTCGAAGGTGGCACGGTGGGTGGGCCGGCGCAGCAGCGCACAGGCCAGGCCCTCCCGCACCGCTTCCCGGTCGAGCAGGTCGAGCACCGTGAGTACCTGGCCCGCGTCGACGGTTTCCGACGGACCGACCGGCACCCCGCGCGAGCGCAACGCCGCGACGAAACCCGCGACGTGACTACTGATGCCGTGGGGCGCGGGCGCGGTCATTCCTCAGCCCAGTTTCAGCTCGGACAGGGCGCGCTGGTGGTCGCTGCGGTGCTTGAGCACCACGCCGAGCGTGGCCCGCACCGTGGCGTCGTCGAGGTCCTGGGAACCCAGTGCGAGCAGGGTGTTGCCCCAGTCGATGGTTTCGGCCACCGACGGCAGCTTCTTGAGTTGCATTCCGCG
The DNA here is from genome assembly GCF_040639775.1 of Nocardia sp. NPDC023733. Lineage (NCBI taxonomy): Bacteria > Bacillati > Actinomycetota > Actinomycetes > Mycobacteriales > Nocardiaceae > Nocardia > Nocardia sp. NPDC023733. The sequence continues at coordinate 239,506 of NZ_JBFAAN010000006.1, forward strand.
CAGCACATGCACGATGCGCACCAACTGCTCGGACACCACCGCTGACAGCTCGGGTACCCGGCTGGCCAGGATGCGGCGCTCGAGGTCTTCGTCGGGGAAGTCCAGGTGCAGGTACAGGCAGCGACGCTTGAGCGCCTCGGACAGTTCGCGGGTGGCGTTGGAGGTGAGCACCACGAACGGCTTACGGGTGGCGGTGATCGTGCCGAGCTCCGGAACGGTGACCGCGAAATCGCTGAGCACCTCGAGCAGCAGGCCCTCGATCTCGACGTCGGCCTTGTCGGTCTCGTCGATCAGCAGCACCGTGGGATCGGTGCGCCGGATCGCGGTGAGCAGCGGACGCGAGAGCAGGAACTCCTCGGTGAAGACGTCGGCTTTGGTTTCGGCCCAATCGTTTTCGCTCGACGCCTGGATCCGCAGGATCTGCTTGGCGTGGTTCCACTCGTAGAGGGCGCGGGCCTCGTCGACACCCTCGTAACACTGCAAACGCACCAGTTCGGCGTCGGCGACCTGGGCGACCGCGCGCGAGAGTTCGGTCTTGCCGACGCCCGCCGGGCCCTCGATGAGCAGCGGTTTGCCCAGCCGGTCGGCGAGGAACACCGAAGTGGCCGTGGCCTTGTCGGCCAGGTATCCGGTGGTGGCCAGCCGGGTGATGACGTCGTCGACCGAGGTGAAGATCGGTTCCTGTACCAGAGTCACGGTCACACCGGCCGAGTCTGGCCGTCGCCCCACACGATCCACTTGGTGGAGGTGAGTTCGGGCAGTGCCATCGGGCCGCGGGCGTGCAGCTTCTGGGTGGAGATGCCGATCTCGGCGCCGAAGCCGAACTGCTCGCCGTCGGTGAACGCGGTGGAGGCGTTGACCATCACGGCGGCGGCGTCGACGCGGGCGGTGAACTCGCGTGCGGCGGCCAGGTCGGCGGTGACGATGGCCTCAGTGTGGCCGGTGCCCCAGGTGTTGATGTGCTCGACCGCGGCGTCGAGGTCGTCGACGACCTTCACGGCGATATCCATGGTCAGGTACTCCTCGCCCCAGTCGGCATCGGTGGCGGGCACCTGACCGGGCAGGTCACCGTGAATGGTGACGCCCGCGTCCTCGAGTGCCTTGCTCAGCCGCGGCAGCGCGGTCTCGGCGACGGCGGCATCGATGAGGACCGTCTCGGCGGCGTTGCACACGCTGGGACGGCGGGTCTTGGCATTGAGTACGATCGCCTCGGCCATGTCGAGATCGGCGGCGCTGTGCACGTAGACGTGGCAGTTGCCGGTGCCGGTCTCGATGGTCGGCACCTGGGCGTCGCGGACGACGGCGTTGATGAGGCCCGCGCCGCCGCGCGGGATGACCACATCGACCAGGCCGCGCGCCTGGATCAGGTGGGTGACGCTGGACCGGTCGTTGCTCGGCAGCAGCTGCACCGAGTCGGCCGGAATGCCCTGGGCGGTGAGCGCTTCGCGCAGGATCTCTACGAGCGCGGCATTGGAGTTCGCCGCCGAGGACGAGCCGCGCAGCAGCGCCGCATTGCCCGACTTCAGCGCCAGGCCGAAGGCGTCGACGGTGACATTGGGCCGGGCCTCGTACACCATGCCGACCACGCCGAGGGGCACCCTGGTCTGCCGGATCTCGAGCCCGTTGGGCAGGGTGCTGCCGCGTACGACGACACCGACCGGATCGGGCAGGCCGGCGACCTGACGCAGGCCCGAGGCGATGCCGTCGATGCGGGCCTTGGTGAGCCGCAGCCGGTCGAGCAGGTTCTCCTCGGTGCCTGCCGCGCGGGCGGTCTCGATATCGGCGTCGTTGGCCGCGAGCACGCGGTCGGCCGCCGCGAGCAGCGCGTCGGCCGCGGCGTGCAGTGCGTCGTTCTTCTGCGCCGTGGTGAGCTGAGCGAGCGCACGGGACGCGACGCGAGCCCTGCGGGCGGCGTCGTGCACCGCTGCGCGGATGTCGAGCTCGGGGGTCACTTCTACCGTCATGGGTATCAGCCTACGCATTGTGCCCGTCCCGCTCGACGCCACCCGGGACCCGGAATGTGGCTCCGACCGGCAGCGGGACCGAGTTATCCACAGGGTCTCGCGGGCAGGCGCCCCGCGACTCGACCACTGACATCGCGTCGCAAGCGGGCACCGCGCAACGCCGTCGCCGCTAAATTCGACGTTTATGAACCACTCCGCCGCACCGACCGTTGTGGTGTTGGGCAGCGTCAATATGGACCTGGTCACCACCACCGCGCATCGGCCGGCCCCCGGAGAAACAGTGCTCGGCTCCGGCTTCGCCACGGTTCCGGGCGGTAAGGGCGCCAACCAGGCGATTGCGGCCGCCCGCTCCGGTGCCGACGTGCGTTTCCTCGGCGCGGTCGGCGACGACGCCTTCGGCGCCACCCTGCGCGCGACCCTCGACGACGCGGGCATCGACACCAGCCTGCTGCGCACGGTCCCCGGCCCGAGCGGGGTAGCGACGATCGTGGTCGACGGTGCGGGCGAGAACAGCATCATCGTCGTGGCCGGGGCGAACGGCAGGATGACCCACTTGACCGAAGCGGAGCTCGCGGCGATCGAGGCCGCCGACATCCTGCTGTGCCAGCTCGAGATCCCCCTCGAAACAGTCACAGCGGCCGCACACCACGCCGGCTCCGCAGGCACACTCGTAGCCCTGAACCCCTCCCCCGTCCAGCCGATGCCCGCCCGACTGTGGGCCGATGTGGACCTGGCGATTGTGAATTCGCTGGAGTACGAACACTTCTCGTCGACGTTGGAGTCGGTTGCGCACGTGGTGCGAACCCTGGGCGCCGACGGTGCGATCTACCGTGGCGACGGCACGGAACTGACCGCCGATGGGCGCCGTGTAGACGTGGTCGACACGACCGGCGCGGGCGATGCCTTCACCGGCGCCCTCGTCGCGACGTGGTCGCAGGGCGCAGCCGCCGCTCTGAACTGGGCAAACACAGCCGGCGCCCTGGCGACTACCCAGCTCGGCGCCAGCGCGTCCATCCCCGGACGGGAACAGATCGCGGCCGCGCTCGCCGAGAATCGCTGATCCGCGGTGGCGAGTTCGGCACCGACCGCGCCAGAGCGCTAGGAGCGAATGGGACACAGGCAACGTTCCACCCACCCGCGACCGCGTGGTAAATGGGGTGCGCCGCCCACGACAAGGCCCCTACCGTTGGTGATACACCAAGGAAAGGACCGACCATGTTTCCCGTCGAGCTGCGCGGTACCCGAGCGCAGACGCTCATGTGGGCAGACGAGCACCAGATCGAGCAGGCCGCACTGAAGCAGCTCCGCAATATCGCCGAACTGCCCTGGGTGCACGGACTGCGCGTGATGCCGGATGTGCACCTGGGCAAAGGCGCGACAGTCGGTTCGGTCATCGCCATGCGGGACGCGGTGGCGCCCGCGGCGGTGGGAGTCGACATCGGGTGCGGGATGGAAAGCGTGAAGACCGGGCTCACGGCCTCCGATCTGCCAGACGACTTGCGTTCGTTGCGTGCGCGGATCGAGCAGGCGGTGCCGGTCCGGTTCCAGGCGCACAAGGAAGCCGTGAACGTCACGAAACTCGATGCCGGATTCGCGAACTCGCACGGCCAGGCGGCATTGCGTGCCAACAGCTGGGACCGGTTCTGGCGCGCGTTCGGGCAGCTGCACCCGGGTGTGTCGTCGTTGGAGTCCAAGGCGCACAAGCAGATCGGATCGCTCGGCGGCGGCAATCACTTCATCGAGATCTGTCTCGACCAGGACGACGCCGTGTGGATCCTGCTGCACTCCGGCTCGCGCAATATCGGCAAGGAGCTGGCGGAGCGGCACATGGCGATCGCACGGACGCTGTCGCACAACCAGTCGCTGCCCGATCGCGACCTGGCCGTTTTCCTTTCCGGGACACCGGAGATGGACGCCTACCGCCGGGACCTCACCTGGGCCCAGGAGTACGCGGCGCGCAATCGCGCGGTGATGTTGTCGCTGGTGTGCCGGGCGGTGCAGGACGAATTCGGCGAGCGGCCGGTACGTTTCGAGGAGCCGATCAGCTGCCATCACAACTATGTGGCCGAGGAGATCATCGACGACGTGCCGATGCTGGTGACCCGTAAGGGTGCGGTGCGGGCGGGTGCCGGTGAACTGGCGCTTATCCCGGGCTCGATGGGCACGCGGTCCTATGTGGTGCGCGGCAAGGGAAACCCGCTGTCGTTCCAGTCGGCCTCGCACGGCGCCGGACGACGGATGAGTCGCAGCGCGGCCAAGCGGCAGTACACCGTCGCGGACCTGATCGCCCAGACCGAGGGCGTGGAGTCGCGTAAGGACGCGGGCGTGGTCGACGAGATCCCGGCCGCGTACAAGGACATCGACGAGGTGATCGCGGCCCAGGCCGATCTGGTCGACGTGGTCGCGACCTTGCGTCAGGTCCTGTGCGTGAAGGGGTGACCCGGCGGAAGGTCTGTATCGCCGATCAAACCTGTCGGTGGGGTGGGGCAGCATAGGGCCCATGACCACAGCGGCAGGTAACGACGTGCTCGACCTGATGGCTCCCGACCTGCGCGAACGCGCCGAGGAGCTGCTCCGCGACCTTGCCGGGCCGCAGGCCCGGCTACGCGAGGACCAGTGGACGGCGATCGAGGCGCTCGTCGTGCGGCGCAGCCGGGCACTGGTCGTCCAGCGCACCGGCTGGGGTAAGTCCGCGGTGTATTTCATCGCGGCCAAACTGCTGCGCTGGGCGGGTCGGGGGCCGACGGTGATCGTGTCGCCGCTGCTCGCCCTCATGCGCAACCAGGTGGCCGCCGCCGAACGGGCGGGGGTGGTGGCGGCCACCATCAACTCGGGCAATGTCACCGAGTGGGACGAGATCCATCAGCGGGTCGCCGACGGTGCGGTCGATGTGCTGTTGGTGAGTCCGGAACGCCTGAACAACCCCGACTTCCGCGACCAGGTACTGCCGAAACTCGCGGCCGATGCGGGGCTGGTCGTGATCGATGAGGCGCACTGTGTGTCGGACTGGGGTCACGATTTCCGTCCCGACTACCGCCGCATCCGCACCCTCATCGCCGACCTCGGCACCGACGTGCCGGTGCTGGCCACCACCGCGACCGCCAACGACCGGGTCGTCACCGATGTGGCCGGACAGATCGGCACCGACACACTGGTGTTGCGCGGCACCCTGGATCGTGAGTCGCTGCACTTGTCGGTGGTCCGGTTCGACGACGCGGTGCAGCGCACGGCGTGGCTCGGCGCCCACCTCGATCGGATGCCCGGTTCCGGCATCATCTACTGCCTCACCGTCGCCGCGGCGAACGACCTGGCCGACGTGCTCGCCACCCACGGCCACACCGTCGCCGCCTACACCGGCCAAACGGATCCGGCCGAACGCGAAGCGCTCGAGGCGGCCCTGCTGAACAACGAGGTCAAGGCCTTGATCGCGACCTCGGCACTCGGGATGGGTTTCGACAAGCCCGATCTCGGGTTCGTGGTGCACGTCGGCGCGCCGTCCTCGCCGATCGCCTACTACCAGCAGGTCGGCCGCGCCGGGCGCGGCACCGACCGCGCCGAGGTGGTGCTGCTGCCCGGCCCGGAGGACGCGCGCATCTGGAGCTATTTCGCCTCCGTGGCGTTTCCTCGCGAACACATCGTGCGCTCGGTGCTCGCCGCCCTGGACACGGACCGGGCGATGTCGACGGCGGCGCTCGAACCGCTCGTGGAGCTGAACCGTTCGCGGCTCGAGATGGTGCTGAAAGTGCTCGACGTCGACGGCGCGGTTCGCCGGGTGCGCGGCGGCTGGCTGTCCACCGGACAGAACTGGACCTACGACACCGAGCGCTACGAACGTCTCGCCGCCGCCCGCGACGCCGAGCAGCAGGCGATGATCGACTACCAGTCGACCACGACCTGCCGGATGACGTTCCTGCGTCGCCAGCTCGACGACCCAGGCCTCGACGGCCTGGCCACCGCCGAGCTCGACTGCGGCCGCTGCGACAACTGCACCGGTACCCGCCCCGACACCAGCATCGACGACGCCGCGATCGCCGCCACCCGGGCCCGGCTCGACCGCCCGGGCCTCGACCTCGCCCCGCGCAAACAGTGGCCGACCGGCATGGCAAAACTCGGAATTCCGTTGTCGGGCAAGATCACCGGCGGCGCCGAGACCGGCCGTGTGCTCGGCCGGCTCACCGATCTGGGCTGGGGCCAGCGCCTGCGCGCCCTACTCGACGGGCCCGACGCCCCGGTACCCGACGCGGTGTTCGACGCCTGCATCGCCGTACTGCGCGACTGGGACTGGGCGGCCCGCCCCACCTCGGTCCTCGCCTTGGAATCGCCGCGCTATCCCCAGCTCACCACCAGCCTCGCGCAGCGACTCGCCCAGATCGGCCGCCTCACCGATCTGGGCACGCTGCACGCGCGCCCCGACCGCCCCCCGGTCTCGGCGGCGAACTCGGCCCACCGCGTCGCGGGATTGTTCGACTACTGGGAGGTACCCGACCTGTCGCAGGTGGACGGACCGATCCTGCTGGTCGACACCCTCACCGACACCGGCTGGACCATGACCGTCGCCGCCCATGCCCTCCGGGCGAGCGGCGCGGACGCGGTGCTGCCGTTCGCGCTGGCCACGCCGACCTGATCCACTCCGGCCCGGCGCGTCGCGAATCCCGTACCCTCAGCACGTACGCGCAGGTCGAACGGCCGACGATGGAGTCGCGATGACGACGAAGAAGCTGCCCCCGATTCCCGTGGTCCACGCGTTCGACCGGGTGCGCGACGCGCTGGCCAGGCTCCATCGGCGGCTCGTCCCCGGCCATATCGCGCTGCTGGAACTGCAGTTCGCGGGGTTCCTCTCCCAGGCCATCAGCACCGCCGCCGAGCTCGGCATCGCCGACCAGCTCGCCGACGGCCCGCGCACCTCGGCGCAACTGGCTGGCGCGCTCGAGGTGGACGAGGACGGACTGCGCAGGCTCCTGCGGCTGCTCGTGAGCTACGAGGTGTTCGCCCAGCGCCGCGACGGCAGGTACGCCCTGACCCGCATCGGCGAGGCGTTGCGGGGCGACGCGGCGGTGACCATGCGTGAGGTGGCCAGGTTCTTCGGTTCGTCCTACCACCGCAACCACTGGACCCATCTGGGCGATGCCGTCCGCACCGGCGAGGCGGTGGGCCAGGCGCTGGAGGGTGCGAGCTTCTTCGAGTACGCCGCGCGCAATCGTGCGGTGGGCGACCTGTTCGACCGTGCGATGACCAGCATCGGCACGCTGTCGATCGAACCGCTGCTCGCCGCCTACGACTTCGGCCGGTTCCACACCGTCGTCGACGTCGGCGGCGGACGTGGCAGCCTGCTCGTCGAGATTCTCCGCCGGCATCCCTCGACCAGCGGGGTGGTGTTCGATCTGCCCGGCGTGGTCGAGGATCTGAGCACCGATCTCGCGGCTGCCGGACTCGGGCGGCGCTGCACGGTGCAAGCGGGCTCGTTCTTCGAGGCCGTGCCCACGGGCGCCGACGCCTATCTGCTCAAGAACATCGTCCACGACTGGTCCGACGAGCACGCCGAACGCATCCTGCGCACCGTCCGCGCCGCCATGGGCCCGACCGCGACGCTGCTGGTGATCGAGCTGGTGTTGCCCGAGCATCATCGGCCGCACCCGGGCAAATTCGTCGATCTGGAGATGCTCGTCAATACCGAGGGCGGCCACGAACGCACCGAAGCCCAGTTCCGTGCCCTGCTCGACCGCGGCGGTTTCACCCTGACGCGCACGGTGGAAACCGTCGCGCCGGTCTGCGTACTCGAGGCCGTCGCGCGCTGATCGGGCCCGACACGCCGTCGCCGATTGTGTGTACCGCCGGTGAGCAGTGTTTCAATGCGGCTATGACCAGGACCACATTTGCTCGAACCCTGATGGCCGTCGCCACGGGCTGTGCGGCCGGCTTCACCCTTTTCACCGCCCCTGCCCAGGCGACGAACGAGAACCCCCTCGACTGCTCCGGCGTGCCGGGCGCCCAGGCCGCCGCCGACCGCGAAAGCGCACGGCGCGGCATCGCCATCACCCCGCTGTGCTTCAGCGGCGGTCTCTACAGCGGCATCCACGCGGGCATCCCGCTGGCGGTGCTCAACCCGTTGACGATGCCCGGCACCAACACCGTGTGTGTCGCCGAACGTGAAACCGTCGAGGCGGCAGCCAAATTCGAATGGACCGAGCAGGTACATGTGATGCCGATGTGCATCCAGCACCGTGCCTTCGGGGTGTACGAGCTGTAGTCGCGGCGCCACGCGGGTCCGCTACCCGGACACGGGGCGGGCCCGCTCGTCTATCGTTGCGCGTGTGGCCAAGTCTGCGGCTCCGGCGGTCGAACTGCCGGTGGGTGAGCACACGGTACGGGTCAGCAATCCCGACCGGGTGTACTTTCCCGAGCTCGGCGTGACCAAGCTCGACCTGGTGAACTACTACCTCGGCGTCGGGGACGGCATCGTCAACGCGCTGCGCGACCGGCCGTGCATGCTGCACCGCTTCCCCAAGGGGCTGGCCGGTGACAAGGTCCATCAGAAGCGGTTGCCCGCCGGTGCGCCCGACTGGATTCCGACCGTGCGGGTGTACTTCCCCCGGTACGGCAGGCACGCCGACGAACTCTGTGTGGAGAAGCTCGCCGACGTCGCGTGGGCGGTGCAGATGTCCACCGTGGAGTTCCATCCCTGGAATTCCCGCTCGACCGACACCGAGTCGCCCGACGAGTGGCGCATCGATCTGGACCCCATGCCGGATTGCCCGTGGTCGCGCGTGCAGCGCGTCGCCGGGGTGGTGCACGAGGTCCTCGACGAGTTCGGTGCCGTCGGCTGGCCGAAGACCTCCGGCGGTCACGGTCTGCACGTCTACGTGCGGATCGCGCCCGAGCACGGCTTCCAGCAGGTGCGCCGAGCGGCGCTGGCCTTCGCACAGGAAGTCGAGCGACGCGCGCCCGACGACGTGACGACCGCCTGGTGGCGCCGCGATCGCGACCCCGGTGCCCTGTTCGTCGACTACAACCAGAACGCGCGCGACCACACCATCGCCGCCGCCTATTCGGTGCGTGGTGTCCCCGAGGCCACCGTGTCGACACCGGTGCGCTGGGACGAGATCGACTCCATCCATCCTCGTGATTTCACGATCCGGACCGTCCCCGCCCGCTACGCCGAACTCGGTGACATCCAGGCCGACATGGACGACGCCGTCTTCGACATCACCCCACTGCTGGAACTCGCCGACCGCCACGGCGTGGACGAACCCGTCGATCTCGACGAATCGTGAGGTCCTGGCTCGACGCGGTCCCGGCGGTCCGGGAGAATCGGAACTCTGCCCGCCCCGGCACCAATCAGGAGGACTTTGTGCAGGAATCCGCGATCACCGTCGCGATCGGTCCGGACCCGAACGCTCCGCGACTGCTCGAGAAGGCGGTTGTCGGCGCGGGCGCCCGGGTCGGTCCGCTCGCCGACGCCGACGCCCTGATCTGGACGGGGATGCCCGCTGATTTCCCGGCCGAACTGCCTGCGTCGGTGCGCTGGGTGCAGTTGCCCGCCGCGGGGATCGAGGACTTCTTCGACGCAGGCGTGTTCGCCGCCCACCCGGGCCCGACGTTCACCTCCGCGGCGGGCGCCTTCGCGCACAGCGTCGCCGAGCACGCGCTGATGCTGTTGCTGGCCGGCGTGCGGTATCTGCCCGAGCAGTTGCGCGCGACCTCGTGGCGGCAGCGCGAATTCTTCCCCCACGTGGGGTCGTTGCGCGGCAAGACCGTGACGATCGTCGGCGCGGGCGGTATCGGCCGCGCGCTGATTCCGATGCTCGCCCCGCTCGGTGCGCACGTGATCGCGGTGAACCGGTCGGGCAACCGCGTCACCGGACCCGGAATCGGCGCCGACGTGGAGACGGTGCCCGCCGATCAGCTCGGACGGGTCTGGTCGCACACCGACCATGTGGTCGTCGCGGCCCCGGCGACCGCGCAGACCCGTCATCTGATCGGTGCCGACGAGCTGGCCAGGCTCAAGCCGTCGTCGTGGGTGGTGAATGTGGCGCGTGGCAGCCTGATCGACACCGACGCGCTGGTCGACGCACTGAGGCGCGGGATCATCGGCGGTGCCGGACTCGATGTCACCGACCCGGAACCGCTGCCCGACGGGCATCCGCTGTGGGACCTGCCGAACGCGATCATCACCCCGCACGACTCCAATCCGCCGCAACTGCGCCTGGCCGCCTTCGCCGATCATGTGGGCGCCAACGTCGCCCGGTTCGTGGCGGGCGAACCCTTGCGGGCGATCGTGGATCCGCAGCGCGGTTACTGACCGATCCGGCCGCTGCCCACCCAGGATGCGATCCGGCTGCGGCTGGTGAAGCCGAGTTTGGTGAGAATGTGCTGCACATGGTTCTGCGCGGTGCGTTCGGACAGGACGAGCGCGGCAGCGATCTCCCGGTTGGTGAGGCCACGTGCCACGAGGCGGGCGACCTCGCGTTCCCGCGGAGTCAGTGTCGTGTCGCCGTTTCGGTGCACCGCGACCATCCGTAACCGCTCGATCCACGGGGTCATCCCGGCCGATTCGGCCACCGGCAACGCACCCCCGGCTACAGCGACGGCATCGGCGGTGGCGCCCCGGGCGAGCAGGAGTTCGGCCAGTTCGCAGTCGGCCTCGACGGCGAACCCGGGGGCACCGATCGTGCGGGCGGTCCGCGCCGCCGCGCGCAGATCCTTTTCGGCGGTATCCGGATCGTCCAGTACGGCAGCGAATTTCCCGAGCCACAACCTGACCGGCCCCAGATAGTGCGCGGTGCCACCGCCACCGGTGACGTGGCCGTGGCGGTAACGGGTCAGCCGCTCACGGAAGTAGGCCACGTCCTCGATGATGCCGAGTCCAGCCGCGACCGCACCACCGACGGTGAGCACATTGAGCGCGAAATACGGTGGGAACACCCAGGTTCCGGGGCGGCCGAGGCCACGGTAGAGGGACTCGGCCGCTGCGGTCATGCCGCTGTCCACCATCGGGAACGCGGTGCCGAGCGCGGCGAACAGCAGATTGCGCACCTCGCCGCGCAACGGTGCCTGCGGCAATGTCAGTGTCTCCGGCGGATGGCCGCGATGGTGCCCGACCACGACCAGCAATGACCGGTAGGCGCCGAACGCGGCGGGATGGCCGAGCGCGGTAGCCAGCTCGTGCGCCCGCCGGGCCCGGTCGAGAGCGTCGTCGAACTCGGCGCGCGCCTGCGCCAGCGCGGCTTCCGCGACCAGCCGGTGCCACCGCGCCATCGGGCCGCCGGTGTGTTCGGTACACCAGGACAGGCACGACAACTCGCCGGTGATCGCGCCCAGATCACCCTGCTCCCACAGCGCATCGATGCGCCACAACCTGCCCCACATCTCCATGGCCGGGTCGCGCGCGTGCTCGCCCGCGGCGATCATTCTCGTGGCGAGTTCGCGATGTTCCTCGCGATGGTCGGGCCCGCTGCAGGCGAGCTGACGGGCCCGTAACGCGGCGGCGAGGACGGCCGGGTCGGCACTGCGCTCGGCCACCGCGAGCGCGACCCGGCTCGACGCGTCGACACCCTGTGAGCGGCCCAGGTAGATCGCGGTTTCGGTGGACCGGGCCAGCAACCGGGCTCGCAGTGCAATAGGCAGGCCGTCGGCGGCGAGCGCTTCGGCGCACGCGTCGGCGATATCGCGGTCCCAGCCGCGCTCCCCGATCGGTTCGAGTACCAAGGCCGCTTCGGCCTGCAGGACCGGTTCCCCTGCCTTGCGGGCCAGTGCCTCGGCAGCGGCGCAATCGGCGCGGGCGGCGACAAGGTGACCCGCCCTGACCTGTGCGGCGGCCCGCTCCAGCAGCAACCTGCCCCGCTCGAGCGGTTCCAGCTCGGCGGCATGGGTCACCGCCAGCCCGTAGAACCGCACGGCGTCCTCGAAAGCCAGCTCCCGCAACGCCACCTGCGCGGCGCGGCGCGCCCAGCGCACGGCGGGCTCGTGCGCTCCGGTCACCGCGGCATTCGCCCAGTGCCAGGCCAAGGCGGCCGAATTCGCCTCCACCGCATCGGGATACAACGCTTCGATGGCCAGGGCCGCCCGCTGATGCAGCACCACGCGCTGGTGCAGCGACAGATCGTCGAGCAGGGCGGCCCGCACCAGCGCGTGCGCGAACCGCACGGTGCCCGGATCGTCGTCGGTCGCCAGCAGACCCGCGTCGACCGCTTCGTCCACCGCAGCCAGACAGTCCGCCGCCGAGCGCTCGACCAGCCGTGCGGCGACCGCGATCGAGAACCGCTCACCCAGAATCGAGGCCGCCCGCAACAGTTCCACGGCCCGGGCCGACCGCGGCACCATCCGCGCGCGCACCACCTCGCGCAGACTGGTCGGCAGGTGCAGCGCGTCGTCGGTGCTACCGCGCATCGACCGACCGAGTTCACGCAGGTAGAAGGGGTTTCCACCAGTCATGTCGAAGGCACGGTCCGCCAGTTCGGCGGGTAGCGCGCGGCCCGCTTCGAGCTGCAGGCAGCGCGCCGAGTCCGCAGGCGAGAGCCCACGCACGGGCAGCGAGGCGGTCACCGGTTCACGAAGGAGTTCGGGCTTGATCGCGGTCCAGCCACCGTCCTCGGCACCGGTGCGCTCGGTGGCGCACACCATGACCCGGCGATCCCGCAGCCCGCGCACGACATAGAGCAGGGCCTGCAGCGAGGGCTCGTCGGCCCAGTGGATATCGTCGATCACCAGCAGCGTGCCGGTCGCCGCGCCGTCGTCCAAGCTGGCCGCGAACGTTTCGAACAGCGCGACCCGGTCGCCGTCGGGCGCGGCGATCCCCGGGCCAAGCGCCTGGCGCCACAACCAGAACGGCGGCGGATCGGGCAGCTCGAGCGCCCGCGCCCAGAGCGTGCGCACCCCTCGCTCACGTGCGCGCGCCGCCAGCTCGGCGACCAGCCTGGTCTTGCCGACCCCGGCCTCGCCGGTACAGATCACCTGCTGTGGAACCGCGTGGACCGCATCGTCGAGCCGGGCCAGCAGGTCCGCCAGCTCCCACTCGCGCCCGATCAGCTCGGTGATCACACCTCACCTCCGAGTAGACGAGCCTACTCGCAGGTGAGGGGCTTGCAGAAGGGTCAGGAAGCGGTGCGATCGGTGAGCCCACCGACCTTCACCACATACTCGTCGGACGCATCGTCGAAGCTGATCGAATAGGTGGTCGGGTACCGCGCGGTGTGCTGGTAGGCCTGCGGCTGCGGGATGTCACCGGTGAACGACGGCTTGGTGAGCAGCCATTCCAGGGTGAACATCGGCTCGGTGAAGATGTACTGGCCGTCCCAGGAGCCGTTGATCAGGGTTTGCGTGAATTGGCCCGGTGCGACCGGATTGCTCATGTCGAGCCAGTGCACGCCCATCGCGGGGACCGCCTGCATCTCGATCGGCTCGGGCGCCGTCACGTAGCCGGCCGGCATGTATTTCGCGTCCGGGTTCACGGCCGCCTTCGCCAGGAACTGCGGATCCTGCGGGCTGATCGCCGTCACCGCCGCGGCGTCGATGAAATAGAAGTGGGCGTCGAAGTGCGGCTTGTCGAACATGCCTGCCGGTGGATGGCCGTGCGGCACCCAATCGAAGGTGAGGTGGTCGACCACCGCGCCCGCGGCTTCCTTCGGCAGCGCCAACGGTCTACCGGCGGGCGGTGGGCCCTCCGGCGCACCGGCGGGCATGGGCAGCCCCTCCAGTGCCGCCTCCTGGATTCGCAGGCCGACCTCGGTCGGCTTGCCCGAGTCATCGGTGGTCACGTAGGTGCGGATCTGCCCGTTGCCGAGGGCGAGTTCGTCGCCGTAGTAAGTCGTCGCGTCGCTGTCGTCACCGCAGGCCGCACCGAAGGCGAGCACGAGAACGGCGGCCAGTGCCGTGGTGATGCCGCGAGTACGCGTGGTCCTCACCCTGGTTCCGCGAGTCGGACGGCCGCCTCGAACGTAGGTCATAGCTCCTCCAGTCAACGGATCTGTCCTGACGGTAGGAGTCACAGCGGCAACAGACGTCCGCCGAAATACTCATCCGGGTACTCATTGCGCCGGAGTTTCCATTCGGGCGGATGAACGGTGCGCCGGATTCGGACACTGCGGTTAGGCTGAGCTCGTCCTGGTTCGGTAAGGATGGGATCGGCAATGGGATGGACCTTCACCGCGGACGAGTTCGCGCACGTCTGGCGGGAGACCGGTCGCGACCGGGTGCCGTTTCCGCTGCGGTTGCTCGAAACGCCGCGCACCGAGGACGAAGCGCGCCGATTACGTTCGACGCTCGATCAGCGTCTGACGCCCGGCACCGATCCCGACCTCACCGCGTGCCTGCGGATCGTCGCCGAACCGCACGCCAGGATCGTGCTCGTCGGCGGCGGGCACACGCCGGGCAGCGAGATCCGGTTACTGGCCTGCGCTGTCTACGATCACGCGGTTCTCCTGGTGCAGGAACCCGGCACCCGTCCCGATTACGGTGGGCAGGTGCGGGTTTCGATCGGGCACAGCGCCGGAATCGGCGCGCGCGTCACCGCCTGCCTGCCCGACACACCACCCGGACGTGAACCCGCTCGTGAGGCGGCGGCCGACGCGGTGCGCGACGAGGAGACCGTGATCGCGGCCCATCCCGCGGTTCCCCGGATCCAGCGTTTGCTGCGCCGCCCGCACACCGCCGAGGGGCATATCCGCATCGAAACCGGACTCGACCGCGAAACCCCTTCCCCACCGCTGCATTACAGCTGGATCGACGTCGCGAACGACGGGCGCTACCTGCTGCGCGTGGGGGAAACGGTGCACGTGGTTCCCGCTTCGACCGGTCAGCTCGCCGCGCAACTGCAGCGCCGGGTGGCACCGGCGCACAGTTCGCACAATCGTAGGTCCGGCTAGCCTGGACACCGACGCTTGATCTGGAGGGGAGACGCGATGACGATCGAGAGCAGCCGAGCCGAGATCTCCCGGTTCCGCAGCGCCGCCGCGGCGGGGACGGTGAAATTCGATCCCGAGGCCGCGCGCCGGTGTGCCGATCTCTACGCACAGCAGGCCGACCGGCTCGCCGAGTTACGCCACGATCTCGAAAATGCCGCCGAGGCAGGCGGATTCGGTGGTTTCGTCTCCGCACAGCAATTACAGGCCGGCTTCGCCCACAAGGCGCGCGATGCCGCCGATCTGCTCGACCGCTACATCGAAGCGGCCTACCGGATGCGTGAGGCGTTCCTGCTCAGCGCGGGCCTCTACGAGGAAGCCGACGCCGCCGCCTCCGCCGCGCTGCGGGCCATCGATACGCGGGTGCACTGATGAGTACTGATCCCACCTACATCAGTGCGATGGAGCATTTCGAATCCATGCCGCACGAGCAGATCTATGCCCGCACCCAGCAGATCGACGCGGGTGAGATCCTCGGCGCCTCGATGGCCTGGCTGGAAACCGCCGCTGCCCTCGTCACCCTCCCTGTCGCCAAGTCCAACGCCGATCAGGTGATGGAGGAGGCGGGATGGGAAGGTGAGGCCGCCGAAGCCGCCGCCGCGAGCACCCGCAGCTTCGCCGCCGCCATCGACGAATTGGCCGCGGTGATGGCGGAAGTCGGCACCCGCCTCGGTGGGGTGGCGGCCGCCGCCGAAGCGGTGAAACTGGCGGTGGTCGCCCCCGGCGACTCCGGCCCGATCGGCACCATCGCCCGTCTGCTGGCAGCCGCGGATGTCATCGACGCGCAGATGGCGGCCGAAGCGTTGCGCCAGGAAGCACTCCTGGCCATGAACATGATCTACAAGCCCGCCTACACCCTGGCCGGAACCGGCGTCCCCGCCCTTCCCGTGCCGGCTGCGGATTCCCCTGTCCCACTGGACAACCCGCCCCGAACCAACGGCGCTCCCCCTGCCGAGGTCACCCCCGAAACCCCGGCACCCGCCAACCCGAACAACTCCGCCCCCACCACCGAAACCCCCGCGCCCCCAGCACCGTCGACCGAAGCACCTGCGCCGACCGAAAACCCGGCGCCACCCGGACAGCCGAGCCCCAACCCCGCTACCCCCAGCGAAAGCCCGGCCCCGACCACTGAACTTCCGGCACCCCCCAGCGAAAGCCCCTCGCCGACGAGCGAGCCACCTGCCCCGCCGAGCGAAACCCCCGCCCCCACCACCGAACTCCCGGCCCCGTCGAGCGAGATTCCGGCCCCGTCCAGCGAGCCACCAGCCCCGCCGAGCGAAAGCCCCTCCCCCACCAACGAGCTCCCGGCACCGCCCAGCCAGAGCCCCGCCCCGACGAGCGAGCTCCCGGCACCGCCCAGCCAGAGCCCCGCCCCGACGAGCGAGCTCCCGGCACCGCCCAGCGAAACCCCCAGCCCGACAACCGAGCTCCCGGCGCCGCCCAGCGAGAATCCCGTCCCGCCCAGCGAGCCACCGGCACCGCCGACTGCGAATCCTGCTCCGCCACCGGCGGAAAGCCCGGCACCGCCGAGCGACCCTCCCGCGCCACCGAGCCAGAACCCTGCACCGCCGAGCCAGCCCCCGGCGCCGCCCACCCAGCAGGACTCCAACCCGACCGCCCCGGACACCAATACTCCGCCGGTCGTACCACCCGCACCCCAGAATGCCCCCGACATGTCCGACCCCGGCGGCCAACCCGGCGTCACCGGCCCCGTCCCCGGCGCCGAACCGCCCCGACCCACACCACCCCAACCCCCAGGCGGCCTGGACCAGCCGGGCGTCATCCCGCCGCAGCGATAAAAGCCGACGCATTCGGCGCCGGGAACGCTCGCCCCGGTCGCGTCCCGCGGCCGACGTGGACCAACCGGATGTCATCCCGCCGGCAACTTCAGGCATCGACTCGATAGGTCGACGGCTGCAGGACAGCCCGTACAGCTCGGGACAGGCCCAAGACGATCACGGGCGGACCGAACTCAGCGGGACGAGCTGCCGGGGCTGGTACCGGCGCTGCACTCTAGGCGTCACGGTCGGCGCAGCCAGACTGGTCTACGCGGCGCAGCCAGACTGGTCTACGCGGCGCAGCCAGACTGGTCTACGCGGCGCGGTCAGCGAGGTGACGCCGGTCAGCGCGAGCCGTCCGATGCCGCTCCGGAACTTGCCGCCCACCGTCAGGTCCGATTTCCGACCGTCGTCGACGGCACGTTCTCCTCGGGCGCCGGGCCGTCGGTGTGCATGCTGCAGTCGATCAGCCTTCACGCCGATGAAAAACGAGATGCCATCCGGGAGGCATGGTGACCCTCGTCGGCGGATCCAAGCGTTCGATGCGCTCGTCCACCCGGTGATCCGGAAAGTCCGCGATCACTTCGGCGGCTACACAGCTGGTCGAATCGCGATCGTCGTCGGTGATCGCTCCCTCGACGACGATCCTGATGGAGATCACCCCGTCTTCCACCTTGCAGAACACCGCCCTGACAGCGGCCGAAACCTCTTGCCACAAAGCGCGATTCACCGAGAGGACCACAACGTCGCGGCTCGGCTCCGGCTGCTTGTCGGTCGAGGACGGGACGCTCACACCTTGACGAGGTCGTCGGCGTGGATGACCGGGCGCTGCATGGTTTCGGGGAGGTCGGTGGTGGAGCGGCCGAGCATGGTGGACAGTTCGGTGCTGTCGTATT
Source organism: Nocardia sp. NPDC023733 (assembly GCF_040639775.1). Classification (NCBI taxonomy): domain Bacteria; kingdom Bacillati; phylum Actinomycetota; class Actinomycetes; order Mycobacteriales; family Nocardiaceae; genus Nocardia; species Nocardia sp. NPDC023733. The sequence goes on from NZ_JBFAAN010000006.1 coordinate 257,040, forward strand.
CGACGACGCCTCGGGCGACGACCTCGTCGGTGGGGCTGACGAGGTCGACCACGTCGCCGCCGAAGAAGCGGCCGCGCAGGCCGGTGATGCCGGCGGCGAGCAGGGAGCGGCGTTCGGCGACGGCGGCGACGGCGCCGTCGTCGAGCAGGACGGCGCCGCGGGTGTCGGCGGCGTGGCGGACCCAGAACTTGCGGCCCGACAGGCGCACGGGGCGGGCGGCGAAGGCGGTGCCGACCGTGCCCGCGGAGAGGGCGGTCGCGGCTTCGGCGGCCGAGGCGAGCAGGACGGGGATGCCCGCGTCGGCGGCGAGGCGGGCGGCCGACAGTTTGGAGGCCATGCCGCCGGTACCGAGCGCACCACCGCTGCCCGCGATGACACCGTCGAGGTCGGCGCTGCCGCGCACCTCGGGAATGAAATTGGCTGGCCCCTTGCGCGGGTCGCCGTCGTAGAGCCCGGCCACATCGGAGAGCAGGATCAGGGCGTCGGCGCCGACGAGGTGGGCGACGAGGGCGGCGAGGCGGTCGTTGTCACCGAAACGGATCTCCTCGGTGGCGACGGTGTCGTTCTCGTTGACCACCGCGACCGCCCCGAGCGAGCGCAACCGGTCGAGGGTGCGCTGCGCGTTGCGATGGTGCTCCCGGCGGGCGAAATCGTCGGCGGAGAGCAGTATCTGGCCGACGGTACGGCCGTAGCGGGCGAACGAGGTTCCCCAGGCGTGCGCCAGGGCCAGCTGGCCGACACTGGCCGCGGCCTGTTTGGTGGCCAGATCCTTGGGCCGCTTCGACAGGCCGAGCGGTGCGAGCCCGGCGCCGATGGCACCGGAGGACACGACGACCACATCGGATCCGGCGCGCATCCGCGCTTCGACGGCATCGGCGAGCAGATCGAGCCGACCGGTGTCGAGACCGCCTTCGAGGCTGGTCAGAGCCGAAGACCCGATCTTGACCACCACGGTGCGCGCCGACACGATCGCGGCCCGCCCCTGACTCAGCTCCGAACCCACCTGCATCGCCCAACTCCCTGCACGAATCGTCGTCGACGGGCTCGCAGGAGCCCAACCGCAGTATGCCGACCGACTCGTCGCGCCCGACAGCGAATTTCGCCGGGCGCGACACCACCGTCAACTCTTCCGTTCACCGTTCTCGTCGAGCAGACCACGCCGCGCCTGCGAGGCGAGCTTGCGCTCGGCCGCGCCGATGCGATCGTTGTTCTCGAGGCGCAGGTCGGTGCCACGCCCGGTCGGCTGCATGTCGACACCAGCCGAGATCTGCGGCTCCCACTCGAAGGTCACCTCGCCGATGGTCACCGGGCAGCCGGGTTCGGCACCCTGCTTGACCAGCTCCGCTTCGACACCGAGACGAGCCAACCGGTCGGCCAGGTAGCCGACGGCCTCGTCGTTGTTGAAATCGGTCTGGCGGATCCAGCGTTCCGGCCGGGTACCGCGCACGATGAAACCGCCGGGTTCCTGCGGATCGGCGATCACGCTGAAACCGGACTCGTCGGTCGCGATCGGGCGGATGATCGGACGCTTGGGTGCCGCCTTGGGGTGGTCTTCGCGGTACTGGCGGACCATGTCGGCCAGTGCGAAGGTCAGCGGGCGCAGACCGGCGCGGCTCACGGCCGAGATCTCGAAGACCGGCCAGCCGCGGGCGGTGAACTCGGGCGTCACCATCTCGGCGAGCTCTTTGCCGTCGGGGACGTCGGTCTTGTTCAGGATGACCACGCGCGGGCGATCGGCCAGGTCACCCAGGCTCTCGTCACCGGAGAGCGCGGGCTTGTACGCGGCGAGCTCGGCCTCGAGCGCGTCGACATCGGAGACGGGGTCGCGGCCGGGTTCGAGGGTCGCGCAGTCCACGACGTGGGCGAGTACCGCGCACCGTTCCAGGTGGCGCAGGAAGTCGAGCCCGAGGCCGCGACCCTGGCTCGCGCCGGGGATCAGGCCGGGTACGTCGGCGACGGTGAAGGTGGTGTCACCGGACTGCACCACGCCGAGGTTCGGCACGAGCGTCGTGAACGGGTAGTCGGCGATCTTCGGCTTCGCGGCCGAGAGCACCGAGACCAGCGACGACTTACCGGCCGACGGGAACCCGACCAGACCGACGTCGGCAACCGACTTCAGCTCGAGGACGAGATCGATCTCCTCGCCCTCCTCACCGAGCAGCGCGAAACCGGGCGCCTTGCGCGCCTTGGACGCCAGCGAGGCGTTGCCGAGCCCACCACGACCACCACGGGCGATGATGAACCGGTTGCCGACGCCGACGAGGTCGACCACGACCTTGCCGTCGCTGTCCACGACGACGGTGCCGTCGGGCACCTGCAGCACCAGGTCGGTGCCCTGCTTGCCGTCGCGGTTGCCACCCTCGCCCGGCTTGCCGTTGCCCGCCTTGGCGTGGGGATGGAAGTGGAAATCGAGCAGGGTGTGCACGTTGGCGTCGACCTCGAGGATCACATCGCCACCGTTGCCGCCGTTGCCCCCGTCGGGACCGCCGAGCGGCTTGAACTTCTCACGGTGCACCGAGGCACAACCGTGTCCACCTCTACCGGCACGAACATGCAGCACGACGCGGTCGATGAATTTGGACATGGGTTGATCCTCCTCCTTCTGACTTGTCGTTTGCGGTAAGGGTGGAAGAACACGACAGAGCGGGTCAGGGAAACCCTGACCCGCTCTGGTGTCCGTGGGGAGCTGACGCTCCAGGCGGTCAGGCCTGGACCGGCTCCGGGACAACGATGTTGACGGTCTTGCGGCCACGCTTGGTGCCGAACTCGACCGCGCCCGCCGCGAGGGCGAACAGGGTGTCGTCGCCACCACGGCCGACGTTGACGCCGGGGTGGAAGTGGGTTCCGCGCTGACGGACGAGGATCTCGCCCGCGCTGACCTTCTGGCCGCCGAAGCGCTTCACGCCGAGGCGCTGGGCGTTCGAATCACGACCGTTCCGGGAGCTGGATGCACCCTTCTTATGTGCCATTGCTTCGTCTCCTCGGGAATTCTTACTTGATGCCGGTGACCTTGATGACCGTCAGCGGCTGACGGTGACCCTGGCGCTTGTGGTAGCCGGTCTTGTTCTTGAACTTGTGAATCCGGATCTTCGGACCCTTGGTCTGATCGACGACCTCGGCGGCCACGGAGATCTTGGCCAGCTTGTCGGCATCGGTGGTCAGATCGGCGCCGTCGACGACGAGAACCGGGGTCAGGGCCACGGCGTCGCCGGGCTTGCCCTCGATCTTCTCGACCTTCACCAGGTCACCGACCGCGACCTTGTACTGCTTTCCGCCGGTCTTGACGATTGCGTACGCTGCCATCGGTCGGCTTCCTCCACTCACGTTGGTCCTGCACATGTCCACGCCGCAGCTGCGACGCGTATTCCTGGGCTCATCCCCGCACGTGCGGGGGAAGAACGTTAGCTGCCTGCCTGCGGTATCACCCGGCCGTCCGGCCAGATGCCCAATCGCTGGGCAGCGACCGACCTAGGTTACCAGAACGGTATGCCGTCCCCCAATTCGGCCGGTCAGGGCCGAATCAGGGGACGTCACCTCAGTTCGATTCCGGCGCAGGCGCGCCCGCCGGACGTGCCACCGCACGCCTGCGCGGCTTGCGCTGCGGGACGACGACGGGTTCGGCGTCGAAGTCCACGACGGCTGCCGCGGGCGGCTGCTCGTTCGCCGAGACGACGAACACCGCGCCCGCGCTGTCGGCGGCCGGAGCCGCCGTCGAACGGGCTACACGACGCCTGCGCGGCGCCCGGGCGGCCGGTTCCTCGGCCACCGGTGCGGGTTCCTCGGCGACGGGAGCGGCGGGCTCCTCGACGGGTTCCCGGGCGAGCGAGGACGATTCGACGGGCTCGACCGTCGGCGCCTCGTCGGCCGGGGCAGGCGTGACGACGACTTCCTCGACCACCTCGTCCTCGGCCGGGACGACCCCGGTCAGCGCGGGGCTGTCGATCGCGGTCTCGGCCTGCGCGGCGCGGTTGGACCGCCGCGACCGAGACCTGGAGCGCGAGCGGGTCGGCTCGGGAGCCGGCTGCTCGGTCTCGACCTCGGCCGACACTGTCTCGCCGTCCTCGTCGCCGTGGTGGGCGGCCATCGCCAGCGCGACCGGGTGGGCGCGCTTGACGGCGATGTCCTCCTCGTCGGCCTCGGCGACCGGCGCGGTGCCGTTGGTGGCCGGTGCGGCCGTCTGGGCGGGCTTGGCGTCGCGGTCCTTGTCCTTGCCGCGACGACGCCGCGAACCGCTCTCCTTGCCGCGCGGTTCCTCGATGCCCGACCCGGAATCGACCGGGTAGGAGTGCACGAGGATGCCGCGACCGTGGCAGTGCTCACAGGTGGTGGAGAACGCCTCGACCAGGCCGGTGCCCAGCTTCTTGCGCGTCATCTGGACCAGACCCAGCGAGGTGACTTCCGACACCTGGTGGCGGGTGCGGTCGCGGCCGAGGGCCTCGGTGAGGCGGCGCAGCACCAAATCGCGGTTGGACTCGAGCACCATGTCGATGAAGTCGACGACGATCATGCCGCCGATGTCGCGCAGCCGCATCTGGCGCACGATCTCCTCGGCCGCCTCCAGGTTGTTCTTGGTGACGGTCTCCTCGAGGTTCGAAGAGCCGGAACCGGTGAACTTGCCGGTATTGACGTCGACGACGGTCATCGCCTCGGTGCGGTCGATCACCAGGGTGCCGCCCGAGGGCAGCCACACCTTGCGGTCGAGCGCCTTGGCCAGCTGCTCGTCGATGCGGTAGGCGTCGAACACGTCGACACCGTTGTTCTCGTGCCGGTTCACCCGCGGCAACAGGTCGGGGGCGACGGTTCGCACATAGTTCTCGACGGTGCTCCACGCGCGCTCACCCTCGATGACCAGCTTGGCGAAGTCCTCGTTGAACAGGTCGCGGATGACCTTCACCAGCATGTCCGGCTCTTCGTAGAGAGCCTTGGGCGCGTCCTTGGCCGCGTTCTTCGAGGCCTCTTCGATGGTGCGCCAGGTGGCCTGCAGCCGTTCCACGTCGCGCGCCAGCTCGGGCTCGCTCACACCTTCGGAGGCGGTGCGGATGATGACGCCCGCGTCGGCGGGCACGATCTCGCGCAGGATCTCCTTGAGCCGCTTGCGCTCGGTGTCGGGCAGCTTGCGGCTGATCCCGGTGGAGGTGCCACCCGGCACGTACACCAGGAAGCGACCGGCGAGGGAGATCTGGGTGGTCAGACGCGCACCTTTGTGGCCGACCGGGTCCTTGGAGACCTGGACCAGCACGGTGTCGCCCGGCTTGAGCGCCTGCTCGATCTTGCGTTCCTTGCCGCCGAGACCGGCGGCCTCCCAGTTCACCTCTCCGGCGTAGAGCACACCGTTGCGGCCGCGGCCGATGTCGATGAACGCGGCCTCCATGCTCGGCAGCACGTTCTGCACCTTGCCCAGGTACACGTTGCCGACCATCGACGCCTGACCGGAGCTGGTCACGAAGTGCTCGACGAGGATGTTGTCCTCGAGCACCGCGACCTGCGTGGTGGTCTGGTGACCCGGTGCGTGTTCGGCCGGATCGAACGCCTTCTCGCGCACGACCATCACCCGGTCGACGGCCTCGCGACGGGCGAGGAACTCCGACTCGGTGAGGATCGGCGGACGACGGCGGCCCGCGTCGCGGCCGTCGCGGCGGCGCTGACGCTTGGCTTCCAGGCGGGTGGAACCGGAGATGCCCTGCACCTCGTCGGAGGCACCGGCCCGGCTGCGGCTCTTGTTGCGCGGCTCGCGCTCGTGCACGACCGTGTTCGGCGGGTCGTCCTCGGCGGCGGCGTCGGTGTCGGCGGAGTCCCCGCCGACCTTGCGACGACGACGGCGCCGACGGCGACGGCTCGCGCCCTCGGGCTGGTTGTCGTCGTCTTCGTCGGAGTCGTCGGACTGCTCGGCCTCGGCCGGTGCGGGCTGCTCGGCGGCGGGCTCGTCCTCGGTGTCGTGCTCGTCGCTGTCGTTGTCCTCGCCGTCGGCGGACTGCTCGCCACGGCCGCGACCGCGACCACGGCGCCCACGACGACGGCGGCGCGGCTGCCCGTCGGCGTCGTTGTCACTGTCGGAGTCGGTATCGGTGTCGGTGTCACCGGACTGGTCGGTGGCCTCGGTCTCGTCGAGCGCCTCGGGCTCCTCGACGGGCTCTTCCAGCTTCTTGGGCGCGCGTTCGGCGCGACGGCGCTTGCGCGCCTCTTCGGCGGCGCTCGCGTCGGGCGGCAGGAACAGCGGCATACCGACGGAGGGCGCCTCGAAGGCCACCGGTTCGGGGGCCGGTTCCTCGGTCGCCCGGTGCGTGAACAGCCCGGTGTGGGCGTCGTCGGCCATCGGGGCGAACACCTCGTCGGGGCGTGCGACCTCGGGCGCGGAGAACAAGGTGGTGGTCGGGTCGGCCGGCTGCTCGGCGACGGGTGCGGTGGCTTTCTTCCTACCCCTGGTGGTCGGGGCGGGTGCCGGGGGTTCGCCGGTTTCGGCGTCGGCGGCGGCGATCGCGTCGCGTACGGTCTCGGCGACCGCTCGGTCGACATTGGATTGCACGCTGCGCGCCTCGGCGCCCAGCTCCGCCAATTTGGCCAGGATGCGCTTGCTGGTCACTCCCAGTCGTTTGGCCAGTGCATGAACTCGAATTCGCTCCGGCAATTGATCGGCATCCTGTTGTGTTGTGTCCAGCGGCTCTTGTTCGGCCACGAAGTCTCCTCGGGCCCCCGGGCGCGTCCATCCCCGGTACGGGAGTGACGCGGCCGGCGCGGGGGCATCGTCCGTGCACCTCGTACCCGATGGTACGAGGGTCATCTGGTCTCGCCCCGCGTATCCGGTCGCGCCTGGAATCGATCATCTGGCGGGCCAACCGGTCACGCGGCGCCTGGCTGTACGGCGTGACGCCGCGCGCTGAGGCGCTCATCCAGCGTGCCCGGCAACCCCAGCAACAGGGTTGTCCATGGCAGCGATGATCGGCATCCAACTGCGGTGTCATCCGGTCATGTCCGTCGCCGCTGCCGCGTACCTGCGCGTCAGGCTGTCACCGACCGCCCTGGTGGGGCTGCGATGACATCGGTATCGAACACATCCGTCTTCAGTATCCCATATGGTTCGCGCGGTGATCGCCATCGGCGCAACTCGCGCGCGGAACCGTCACTCGAGCCCGTCGCGTCCGCACCGGACGCGACGAGCGAGAACAGCACCGTCAGGCGGGGAATTCGGGGAACCAGAGCGCGATCTCGCGCTTGGCGGACTCGGGCGAGTCGGAGCCGTGAACGAGGTTGTACTGGGTCTCGAGACCGAAGTCGCCGCGGATGGTTCCGGGGACGGCCTTCTCGACCGGGTCGGTGCCACCGGCGAGCTGACGGAACGCCGCGATCGCGCGCGGGCCCTCGAGCACGGCCGCGACGACCGGGCCGGAGGTGATGAATTCGATCAGCGAACCGAAGAACGGCCGCTCGGCGTGTTCGGCGTAGTGCTCGCCCGCCAGTTCGGCGGACACGTTCTTCAGCTCCAGCGCCTTGATGGTGAGGCCCTTGCGCTCGATGCGCGCCAGGACCTCGCCGACGAGGCCACGGGAGACACCGTCCGGCTTGATGAGTACCAACGTCTGCTCAGTCACGCGCTAACCCTAGCGTCGGGTCGGCGTCTACGCCGAACGACCCCGTTCAGGACTGGGTCCGCCGCATCCGCTGGCTCGGCAACAGCCCGGCGTCCATGCGTCGCTGCACGTCGTAGCGCAGCATCAGGATGAATGCCCACACGGCCGCGAACACCAGCCCGATGATCCCGATCGACAGGTGGATGAACGTCCCCGCCAGCACCAGGACCTGCAGCCCGAGGTTGAACGGGATGGCCCACGGCTTCCGCTGCAATCCGGCGCCGAGGATCATCAGCAGTGCGAGGACCACCAGGTAGGTGCCCGAGAACCAGGTCACCCCGCCGCCGACCGAACCGACGACCGGCAGCGCCAGCAACACCACGATCGCCTCGAGGATCAGCGTTCCGGCCATCACCCCGCGAAACCCCTTCCAGGGGTCGGTGGCGGGGGGTGGAACCGCACTCATGAGGGCCCCTTTCCGAACAGGGCGCGTGCGGCGCCGGCGGTGACCACCGAACCGGTGACGACCACGCCCGCTCCGGAGATCACGTCGCCGTCGTCGCCGGCCTGTTCGGCCAGGGCGATCGCCGATTCCAGGGCGTCGGGCAGGGTGTCGGCGGTGATCACGCGCTCGTCGCCGAAACGCTGGACGGCCAGGTCGGCGAGGGTGTCGACGTCCATGGCGCGCGGCGACCCGTTGCTGGTGACGACGATCTCGTCGAACACCGGTTCCAGGGCGTCGAGGATGCCCGCCGCGTCCTTGTCGCCGAGTACGGCGACCACACCGACCAGCTTGCGGAAGTCGAATTCGCCGGTGAGGGTGTTGGCCAGCGCCTGCGCGCCCGCCGGGTTGTGGGCGGCGTCGACGAAGATGGTCGGCGCGTTGCGCATCCGTTCCATCCGGCCGGGGCTGGTGACGGCCGCGAATCCGGCGCGCACGGCCTCGATGTCGAGCTGACGCTCGGCGCCCGCCCCGAAGAACGCCTCGACGGCGGCCAGCGCGAGCGCGGCGTTGCGGGCCTGGTGCTCGCCGTGCAGCGGCAGGAAGATCTCGTCGTAGACGCCGCCGAGCCCCTGCAGGGTCAGCAGCTGGCCGCCGATGGCGACGGCCCGTTCCAGCAGCCGGAATTCCGCGCCTTCGCGCGCGACCGCCGCGTCGGCCTCCACGGCCCGGCGCAGCAGCACGTCCATCACCTCGGGGGCCTGTTCGGCGATCACCGCGACGGTGTCGACCGGAACAAGTGCTTCCTTGGCGCGCTTGATGATTCCCGCTTTTTCCTTGGCGATCGACTCGAGGTCGGGGCCGAGGTACTCGGTGTGGTCGAGGCCGATGGGGGTGATGACGGCGACCTGGCCGTCGATCACGTTGGTGGCGTCCCAGGTACCGCCCATGCCGGTCTCGACGACGGCCACGTCGACGGGTGCCTCGGCGAACGCGGCGTAGGCCATGCCGGTGAGCACCTCGAACTTGCTCATCGCGGGCCCGCCCGACTCGGCCGAACGCCGGTCGATCATGTCGATGTAGGGCGCGAGCTCGTGGTAGGTCTCCACGTACCTGGCGGGGCTGATCGGTGCGTTGTCGATACTGATCCGCTCGGTCGCCAGCTGCAGGTGTGGGCTGGTGATCCGGCCGGTGCGCCGGTGCAGGGCGGTGAGCAGCGCGTCGATCATCCTGGTCACCGAGGTCTTGCCGTTGGTGCCAGCGATGTGGATGGCCGGGTAGTTGTGCTGCGGGTTGCCGAGCAGATCCATCAGCGTGCTGATGCGCGTGAGCGACGGCTCGATCTTGGTTTCGGGCCAGCGTTTGTCGAGTTCGGCTTCGACGAGCGCCATTTCGGCCAGCTCGACCGGCGACGGACCGGTGCCGAGCTGGGCCGGGCGGTAGTCGTCGCCGCCGAAGCCCGCGTTCTCGGGGCCGAGATCGCCGTCGTCGGGGCCGATGTCGCTCACTTGGCGCTCAGCTCCGCCAGGCGCGCACTGATCCGGGCGACCTCGGCGGTGGCCACCTCGCGGCGGGCGGTGATCTTGTCGACCACCTGCTGCGGCGCCTTGGCCAGGAACGCCTCGTTGGCCAGTTTGGCGGTGGTCTGGTCGAGGTCCTTCTGCGCGACCGCGAGATCCTTTTCCAGCCTGCGCCGTTCGGCGTCGAGGTCGATGGCGCCGGAGGTGTCGAGCTGGACGGTCACCGTGCCCGCGGACAGGCGGACCTCCACCTCGGCGGTGGTCGCGAAGTCGTCACCGGGTTCGGTGAGGCGGGCCAGGTTCGCCACCGACGCCGCGAAGCCGGCGAGTCCGGCTTCCTCGATGCCGACCAGCGTGGCCTTCACCTTCTGCTTGTCGGCCAAGCCCTGATCGCCACGGAAGCGGCGGATCTCGGTGATGAGCCGCTGTGCGTCGGCGACCCGCTGGGCGGCCCGCTCGTCGGCGGCGACGCCACTGGCCTGCGGCCACGGCGCGACGACCACCGACTCACCGCCGGTGAGCGCCTTCCAGAGGGTCTCGGTGACGAACGGGATCACCGGATGCAGCAGGCGCAGCACCGCGTCGAGCACGTTGCCGAGGACCACCGAGGTGCTCTCGGCGCGCGCGTCGGACTCGGCGAACTGCACCTTCGACAGTTCCAGGTACCAGTCGCACAGTTCATCCCAGGCGAAGTGGTACAGCGCCTCGCAGGCCTTGCCGAATTCGTAGGAATCGAACGCGGCGTCGACATCGGCGCGGACCTGGTCGAGCCGGTCGACGATCCACCGGTCGGCGTCGGTGAGGGTCTCGCGCGCGGGCAGGTCGCCGGTGCGGGCACCGTTCATCAGCGCGAACTTGGTGGCGTTGAACAGCTTGGTGACGAAGCTGCGCGAGGCGAGCGCGTGCGCGTCACCGACCGAGAGGTCGCCGCCGGGCTGGGCGCCGCGGGCCAGGGTGAAGCGCAGCGCGTCGGCGCCGTAGGAGTTGATCCAGTCCAGCGGGTCGATGCCGTTGCCCCGCGACTTCGACATCTTCTTGCCGTGCTGGTCGCGGATGAGGCCGTGCAGGAACACGTCTTCGAACGGGACCTGCTTCTGTCCGCCCTTGCCTGCCGTCAGCACCGGATCGTCGCTGACGTACATGCCGAACATCATCATCCGGGCCACCCAGAAGAACAGGATGTCGTAACCGGTGACGAGCACGCTGGTCGGATAGAACTTCGCCAGCTCGGGGGTCGCGTCGGGCCAGCCCATCGTGGAGAACGGCCACAGACCCGAGGAGAACCAGGTGTCGAGCACGTCGGGGTCCTGCACCCAGCCTTCGGGGGCCTGCTCGTCCGGGCCGAGGCAGACGATCTCGCCTTCGGGCCCGTACCAGATCGGGATGCGGTGGCCCCACCACAACTGACGCGAGATGCACCAGTCGTGCATGTTGTCGACCCAGTCGAACCAGCGCGGTTCCTGGCTGGCCGGATGGATCTTCACGTCACCGTCGCGCACCGCATCGCCCGCGGCCTTGGCGAGGGTGTCGACCTTGACCCACCACTGCATCGACAGGCGCGGCTCGATCGGCTCGCCGGAGCGCTCCGAGTGACCCACCTGATGTTTGTAGGGGTACTTGCGCCCGACGATGCGGCCCTCGGCCTCGAGGCGTTCGCGGATCTTCACCCGCGCCTCGAAACGGTCCATGCCGTCGAATTCGGTTCCGGTGTCGGCGATCCGGCCCGCCTTGTCCATGATCGTCGGCATCGGCAGGCCGTGGCGCAGACCGAGTTCGAAGTCGTTGGGGTCGTGGGCGGGGGTGATCTTCACCGCGCCGGAACCGAACTCCGGGTCGACGTAGTCGTCGGCGACGATCGGGATCTGGCGGCCGGTGATCGGGTGGTACAGCGTGGTGCCGATGAGCGCCTTGTAGCGCTCGTCGTCCGGGTGGACGGCCACGGCGGTGTCGCCGAGCATCGTCTCCACCCGGGTGGTGGCCACGATGACGTGCGGTTCGTCGTCGTTCAGGGAGCCGAAGCGCATGCTCACGAGCTCGCCGTCGACCTCCTTGTGGTCGACCTCGAGGTCGGAGATGCCGGTCTGCAGCACCGGCGACCAGTTCACCAGGCGCTCGGCGCGGTAGATCAGCCCCGCGTCGTAGAGCCGCTTGAAGATGGTCTGCACGGCGCGCGAGAGCCCGTCGTCCATGGTGAACCGGTCGCGGCTCCAGTCGACACCGTCACCGAGGCGACGCATCTGCCCCTGGATCTGACCGCCGGACTCACGCTTCCAGTCCCACACCTTGTCGATGAACAGCTCGCGACCGAAGTCCTCTTTGTTCTTGCCGTCCACGGCGAGCTGCTTCTCCACCACGGTCTGGGTCGCGATGCCCGCGTGATCCATACCCGGCAGCCACAGCACCTCGTACCCCTGCATCCGCTTGCGGCGGGTGAGCAGGTCCATGAGGGTGTGGTCGAGCGCATGACCCATGTGCAGGGTGCCGGTGACGTTCGGCGGCGGCAGCACGATGGAGTACGCCGGCTTGGCCGAGGTGGCGTCGGCGGTGAAGTACCCGGCGTTTACCCAGCCCTCGTACAGGTCGGCCTCTACCTCGCTGGGATTCCAGCTCTTGGGCAGGGCATCGGCACGATTACGCGAGTTGTCTGGGGCTGCGCTGGTCACGCCCCAATCCTAAGGGGAACGGACAACCGGGTTTCCCCCGCCTCACCCCGCAGTCCCAGCCACGTACGACCCGACCTCGAGGAGGGTCCGCCGCGAACCTCGAGCGCGCCAGCGCTCCAACTAAACAGAGGCGAGGTCTTCGGTGGATGAGGGACACCGAAGACTTCGCCTCTCGCAGTCGACTCTACCGGCGTTTTTCGGCCGCCCCTCGAATACATAGCCAATTCTCAGATTCTTCCAAGCGGTGGTCGGCGAGGTTTGTGAGTGTCTCCATCGACACGCGGAAACTGTTGTCCGACAGGCCGGTCGACGCGAACTCAGGGTGTTCACCGATTGCCGAATTGTCTGTTTTCCCGGATTCTGGAGAGGGTGACGCCCCCGCTCGATGCCAGCTCCCCTTCCACCGATCGATCCGTGCCTTCCCGGACCGTCATTCCCGTCTCACTGCTGGACTTACGCGCGGACCACGTCGACGAATTGCGCTACCCCGCCACGGCGGTGCTGATTTTCGCCGGCGTGCCCGGTGCGGGGAAATCCACTGCGCTGCACCGCCTTTTCGGCGCCGACCCGAACGCGGAGCTGCCGGTGCGGACGGCAGCGGGTGCGCTGGTGCTCGATTCGAACCACGCCCGCAACCGATTGCGGCACCGGCTCGGCCGGGTCCCCTATCCCCTGTGGCGTCCGCTGGTGCACCTGGCGCACTACCGGGCGATCCGCGCGGCGCTGCTGGTCGCCGACGGGCCGGTCGCCATCCACGACTGCGCGACTTTCGCCTGGAGCCGTCGCCTGATCGCGCGGTGGGCGCGCTCGGGTGAGCGCGAGGTGCACATGGTGTTGATCGATGTGCCCGCCACCCAGGCAAGGCGTGGTCAGGTCACCCGCGGCAGGCGGGTGAACACGGTCGCCTTCGGCGCGCACTGCCGCCGCTGGGAGAGCCTGATGCGCGACCTCGGCGCCCGCGGCACCGAACCACGCACTCCACTGCCCGCCACATCGGTGGTGATCGTCGACCGCCCGACCCTCACCGCGATCTCGGGAATCGCCTTCACCCCTGCCGCCTGATCGCCGGGTCGCGAGCTTCGGAGAACGCCCGCACTCATAGCTGCAGGTCAGGGCACCAGCACCGTCAACGCACCCGGCATCGCCTGGACGGTGACGGGAAGGGTGCCCGCCGGTTCACCGTCGGCGGTGGCATACCCACCCGACGCCGTTACGGTGATGCGGCGGGCGCGGTATCGCTTGGTCGAGGGGTGATCGATGCGCTTGCCCGCCGACAGGGCGGGCAGCAGGCGCGCCATCTCCAATCGCGAGACCGCGCCGACCACGGTGATGTCGAGGTATCCGTCGTCGGGCAGGGCTTCGGGGCACACCAGCATGCCGCCGCCGTAGGTGCGGGTGTTGCCGATGGGCGTCATCACGGCGTCGGTGTAGATCACCGCGTGCGCGTCGTCGGGGTTGTCGAGCGCGCCGGGCGCCAGACCCGACATCTCGATCTGGAACGGCAGCGTGTAACCGCGCATGAGTTCGGCGGCGGCGGCGAAGGTGTAGCGCAGCGGGCCGCGCGGGCGGCGCATCGCGTTGGCGCGCAAGGTGACTCGCGCGTCGAACCCCGCGCCGACGATGGTGGCGAACCAGGTGGGCGTGGCGCCGACGGATTCGATACGGCCCAGGTCGATGGTCCTCGTGCGGCCGCGCAGCACGATCTCGGCGGCGGCGCGCGGGTCGCCGGTGGGGATGCCGAGTTCGCGGGCGAGGTCGTTGCCCGTGCCCGCGGGGACCAGCCCGAGCGGCACGCCGGTGTGGGCGACGGCGGCGAGCAGCACGTTCATCAGACCGTCACCACCCACGCAGACGACCGCGTCGGGCCGCCTGGCCGGGTCGGCGATCGCGGCGGCCACCTGCTCCACCGATTCCGCCGCGCTCGGCGCCCGCACCTGTGCGACCTCGACGCCACCGGCCAGGGCTACCGCCAGGACCGCCTCGGCGACACCGTCGCCGCGACCGGCACCGGAGTGCGGGTTGGTGACGAGCAATAATCGCTGTACCGAATGCTGTTTCACGGCACCAGCTTTCCAGGATTCAGCACGCCTGCGGGATCGAGTTCGTGTTTCACCGCCCGCAGCACCTGTACGCCCAGGTCACCGACCTCGGCGCCCATCCACGGACGGTGGTCGGCGCCGACGGCGTGATGGTGGGTGATGGTGGCACCGGCCGCCATGATGGCATCGCCCGCGGCGGTCTTGGCGACGCGCCACTGCGCGATCGGATCCTCGAGCTGCTTGGCGACGACGGTGAAGTACAGCGACGCACCGGTCGGGTAGGTGTGCGAGATGTGACACATCACCAGTGCGGGCGTGCCCTGCGCGGTGAGCGAATCCGACAGCGCGGCAGTCACTTTCGCCTTCAGGTTCGTCAGGTTCGACCAGCTGGTCGCGGTTTCCAGCGTCTCGCACAGCACCCCGACATCGAGCAGGGCGTCACGCAGGTAGGGCGCGGCGAAACGGCCGTGTTCCCACTGTTCGGCCGGGGCCGTCCCGAGCGCGGTTCCGCCTGCGGCGGCGAGCAATTCGCTCGCTTCGGCGCTGCGGGCCGCGACGTGGGCGGCGGTGCCCTCGAAGGTCGTCACCGCGAGGCAGCCCGACACGGGGGCGCCGCCGATATCGCTCGAGCGGGCCAGGTTCAGACCGGTCTCGGCCTCGTCGGACAGGCGAAGCACCGTCGGCGCCGCACTGGTTTGCACGACGGTGCACAGGGCGGCCGCGCCGGTGGCGAAGTCGGGGAAGGACCAGGCCTGGTACGCGGTGGTTTCGGGGATCGGGTGCACCCGCACGGTGACCGAGGTGATCACGCCGAGCGTCCCCTCGGACCCGACGAACAGTTCGCGCAGGTCGGGCCCGGCCGCCGAGGCGGGCGCGCGGCCGAGATCGAGAGTGCCCTGCGGGGTGGCGACCACCAGGCGCTGGACCATGTCGTCGAAGCGGCCGTAGCCCGCCGAGGCCTGTCCCGACGACCTGGTCGCGGCGAACCCGCCGATGGTGGCGAATTCGAAACTCTGCGGGAAATGCCCGAGCGAAAGACCGTGTGCGGCAAGCAGTTTCTCCGCCTGCGGACCGGTGAGCCCGGCACCGAGGGTGGCGGTGCCACTCACCGCGTCCACATCGGTGAGGGTGTCGAGCCTGCGCAGGTCGAGCGCGATCACGGTGGGGAACCGACCGCGCACCGGGTCGACGCCACCGACCACACTGGTGCCGCCACCGAAGGGCACCACGGCGACGCCGCGCGAGGAGCAGTACCGCAGCACCGCAAGCACCGCGTCGTGGTCGGCGGGCGCGACGATCGCGTCGGGCGCGTCCTGAGGGCGGGTGTCACGGCGGCGCAGCAGGTCGAGGGTGCTCTTGCCGCCCGCGTGCCGCAGCCGGTCGATGTCGTCGGTGCTGACGTGCTCGGCGCCGACCAGGGCGGCGAGGTCCGCGCGGGTGGCGGCGGTGAGCGTGCTCTCGACCAGCGGCACGTCGCCCTCGTCGCGTCGTGCCGCCGGCTCACCCGAGATCCCGAAGACCTGGGTGAGCAGGCCGCGGATCTGCGCCGACAGGGGTTGATGTCCGGCGGGCACACCCCAGGCGTCCCACACCATACTCGGCCGTTCGGCCGTCGATCCGGACATTTCGCTGTTCAACTCGACCATGCGTTACATCCTGACATATAGTGTCAAGCAGTAACTACACGAGTTCTCCTCGAGTCGACCTCTACCCAGTTGTCGGATGTCACTGCCGCGAATTCGTGGCGACGAACCCACCGGCGCGCTCGATACCCTTGGGCGTTCCGGCCAGACCACGGCGCCCCACCACGGCGCCGTCGAACACCATGGGGGTGTACAGCATGATCGACCTCGCGGCTCGAGCTGACCAGCGGCTTTCGCCTACCGATATGGCGATTCTCGATGCCGCGCGGGCCTGCGTCGTCGATTTCGGGGTGCGCCGCACCACGCTCACCGAAGTGGCACGCCGCGCCGGTGTCAGCAGGCCGACGGTGTACCGGCGGTGGCCGGACACCGGCTCGCTGATCGCGGAACTGCTGGTGCGCGAGTTGCGCACCATCGTCGCCGAGACCATGCCCGACACGGGCCTCGGCCTCGACCGGCTGGTGCGCGGCATCGTGGCGGGCGCGGCGGCAGTGCGGGCGAACGCGGTGTTCGCCAAGATCTTCCGCACCGACACCGACCTCATGCTCACCTACGTGTTCGGCAGGCTCGGGCGCAATCAGCGCACGCTCATCGAACTGTTCGCCACCGCGATCCGGATCGGCCAGGAAGACGGGTCGATCCGGGCGGGCGAGCCCGAGCAGCTGGCCGCCATGCTGCTGCTCATCGCCCAGTCGGCGGTGCAGTCGGCGGGCACGATGGCGCCGCTGCTCGAGGGCGCGCAGTTCGACACCGAGCTGGCGAGGGCGATCGAGGGTTACCTGCTTCCCTGAACCTCGACAAGGATTGTGATGACTGCTGATTCACCCACCGCGCTCGACGCGGCTCGCCGCACCGCCGACCTCGCCGCGCTCGGCGACCACCCGGAGGTGGATGTGGTGGTGATCGGCGCGGGCGTCACCGGTGCCGGTGCCGCGCTCGACGCCGCCGCGCGCGGCCTGCGCACCCTGCTGGTGGAACGCAACGACTTCGCGTTCGGCACGAGCCGCTGGAGTTCCAAGCTGGTGCACGGCGGGTTGCGCTACCTGGCGAGCGGGCGTGTCGGCATCGCCCACGAGAGCGCGGTCGAACGCGGCATCCTGTTGCGCACCACGGCACCTCATCTGGTTCGCCCCCTCCCCCAGCTCGTTCCGCTGCTGCCCGGTATGGGTGCGGCTCAGAGTTCGCTGATCCGTGCGGGTTTCGCCGCCGGTGATGCGCTGCGGATGGCCGCACGCACCCGGGCGGCGATCCTGCCGCGATCGCGAAAGGTCGCCGCCGCGGAGGCATTGCGGCTGGCGCCTACCGTGCGCCGTGACGGCCTGCGCGGCGGATTGCAGGCGTGGGACGGGCAGCTCGTCGACGACGCCCGCCTCGTCGTCGCCCTGGCGCGCACGGCGGCCGGACAGGGCGCGACCGTGCTCACCCGCATGGAAGCCCTTGCTGCCGACGGCAATTCGGTGCGGCTGCGCGATACGCGCACCGGTGAGACGCTCGACGTGCGCGCCCGCGCCGTCGTCAACGCGACCGGTGTGTGGGCGGGCGAGGTCGACAGCAGCATCGAACTGCGCCCGAGCCGCGGCACCCACCTGGTGTTCGACGCCGCCGCCTTCGGTGGGCTCAGCGCGGCGCTCACGGTGCCCGTGCCCGGCAGCATCAGCCGCTTCGTGTTCGCCCTGCCCGCCGCGCACGGCCGCGTCTACCTCGGCCTCACCGACGAGGACGCCCCCGGCCCGATCCCCGACGAGCCCCAGCCCACCGAAGCCGAGGTCGACTTCCTGCTCGACACCATCAACACCGCCCTGCGGGAACCGCTGACGCGCAAGGACATCCGTGGCCGCTTCGCCGGACTACGGCCCCTGCTGAAGACCGCCGACGACAGCACCGCCGACATCTCCCGCGAGCACGCCGTGCTCACCGCACCCGACGGGCTCATCACCGTCGTCGGCGGCAAGCTCACCACCTACCGGCGCATGGCGCAGGACGCGGTCGATGCCGCGATCGCGCAGGCGGGCCTGTCGGCCGCACCGTGCCGTACCACCCGGCTCCCGCTGGTCGGCGCGGTGTCCGGCGCCGCCCGCGACCGCATCGACGCCCCACCGGTGCTGATCGAGCGTTACGGGCATGAAGCGGGTGCCATCGTCTCGGCCTGGCTGGCCGACCCGACCCTCGCCGAACCCGTCGCCCCCGGAATCGACGTCACCGCCGCCGAATTCGACTTCGCCATCACCCACGAGGGCGCCGAAACCGTCGACGATCTCCTCGACCGCCGCACCCGCATCGGCCTGGTCCCCACCGACCGCGCCGCCGCGACCCCGGCCGCCGAAGCCGCCCTCGCCCGCAACGCCGCGATCATCGGACGTCGCTCGTAAGCCGCCCGACTCCGGAAGCGACCGCTACACCGACTCGAGGAGCCAGGGCCGGCGCAAGGCCACGCATTGCGAATAGGGCGCAGGACAGTCGCACACCCGCCGCCTAGACGCAGCGGCGGCGGACGGGTGGCGACTGGTGATCCGGGCGGGCACCACCGACTCGGACCCTCAACGTCGGTTCAGTCGTACACCCAGCTCGTCAGATCGACGCGCATGCACGCGCGCGGCCATTCGTCGAGGCCGTTGGCGGATTCCTCGGCGCGCACAGCGCGCAGGCCAGGTGGTTCGTCGTCGACGGGGATGTAGGTGAAGCCGAGCCGCTCGTAGTAGGGCCCGTTCCAGGGGACCTCGGTGAAGGTGGTGAGGGTGAGTTCGCGCAGGCCGCGGGATTTCGCCCAGCTGACGACGTGGTCGATCAGGCTCTTGCCGATCCGCAGACCGGCGTAGGCGGGGTCGACCGACACCTGGTCGATGTGCGGTTGCCCGTCGACGATGCCGAGCAGCAGGTAGCCGATCGGTTCGTCCTGCGCATCCGGCCACACCCAGGCGCGTTCGCCGACGAGGAATTCGCGCAGTAGTTCCGCCGACGGCGGCTCGTCCTCGGCGACGGCGACCATGCCGATCTCGGCGAACGGCGCACCGGCGCGACGTTCGATCTCCTGCAGCGCGGCGATATCGCGCTCGCGAGCTAGCCGGATCGGCCCACCCGGCCGGACGAGTTCACCGACCCGGATCGGTTCGCGGCGCCGAACGGGGTCGCCCGGTTCGATGGCGTAGCCGGTCCGGGTAACCAGCGCGGGTACGTGCTCCAGGCCGGTCATCGCACCTCCACGGGGGTGGTGAGGATGCCGTTGAGCAACGCGTTCAGTGCCCACCGGGTGCGCGCGGCGGCGTCGCCCGCCAGATGCTCGCGGACGGCGGTGATGTTCGGGTAGCGCCGGGCGGGCAGGTCGGCGAGGCGGCGCGAGACTGTCGTGTCGTCGTAGACGGCCCGCTCGGCGGCCGCGGCGGTGATGTGCGGGTACAGCAGGTCGACGGCCCAGGCGGCCCTGGCCGGGTCGAGCCCGCCCTCGCGCAGCAGGCCGAGCAACTGCTCGATCAGTCCGAGCGCGCGACCGGTGGACCGGGCGAACGCGACGAGCGCGAGACCTTCGTGGCGGCCGAGCGCGTCGACGGCCGAGGTGACGAGGGTTTCCAGGCGCTCGCGCCAGTCGCCGTGGGTTGGTGTCGGTACGGCGGCGAGGACGTGGTCGAGCATGCCCGTCATCAGGTCGTCGCGATTGGCGACGTAGACGTAGAGCGAGGCGGCACCGGTATCGAGTTCCTGCGCCACCCGGCGCATGGTGAGCGCGGCCGATCCCTCGGAGTCGAGGATGCGCAATCCGGTCTCGATGACGAGGTCACGACTCAGTGGAGCTTTCGCCGGTCTGGCCCGGCGACTGACGGGTGCGGCATTCATGGCAGGTAATCCTACTCGCCACCCGAACGTCGTTTGCGACGAACAATGTTCGCGAGACCGTCCGGTCAGTTTGCGAAGCCTGCGACAACCCGCTTCCGAGCCCGCCGTGTCCCTCTATGCTGGCAGTGACCCCGTCCGACAAGGAGGCGTTGATGCGCGCGCATTCGTCCACCGTGGCAATCGTGCCCGGTACCGGAATCGTCGCTCGGTTCGGCGATGTCGTGGTCTATCTGGCCGGCGAGACACCGTCGACCGACCGGTTACTCGGTGCGGTCGAGACCGTCGCGCTCAACACCACGGCCTCGGCACCCGGTGCGGCACTCGCCCAGCGGCTGGCCGGGGTGGTGTTCGGTGGCGCGTCGGCGCCACCACCGTTCGGTGTTCTCGCCCCCACCGCCGACGGGATCCTGATCTTGTTGCGCGGCACCGTGATCGCGGAGGTCTCCGGCGCCGAGGGCAACCGCCGCCTGGCCGGGGATCGCGCCTTCACCTGGGTCGACGAGATCATTCGCGAACCGGTGCGCCGCATCGCCATCGGCGCCGAGATGGCCGACCCGACCAGCGCCAACCCGCGAACGGATCTGCGCGCGGGCATCGTGAACGGCAACGGTTTCGTGCTCAACCTGGGCCGTCGTCGCGGGCCCGCACCGCGCCGGGTGGAGGCGATCGACGAACCGCCACCCACCGAGGCCACCGGTTTCCAGGCGGTGCGCCCGCGCAGCGAGGCCGAACCCGTCGCGGCACAGCCGTCGACCAGTGGTTTCGCCGTGGCCGACGAGCCGGTGACGAGCATTCCGGAGGGTGAGACCGTGAGCGTGGGTGGTCGGCCCGATTCCGGTGAGGGCGCCACCGTGAGCACCGGTCCGCGCAATTCCCCCGCCGCGCACGCACCGCTGGCGTGGTCACAGGCGATCGATGCCGCCAAGCGCGCCGAGCCGGTGGGGCTGCGCAAAAGCCAAGAGCACCTGGGCAATTCGACCAGTCCGCGGGGCGCCTTGGTCACCGAGGACGGAATGAGCTATCCCCTCGACCGACCATATGTGCTTGGCCGCAACCCCTCTGGCGACAATTCCGTTCGCCAGTCCGCGGCCACGCCGATCCTGATCGAACGCGATCGGCTGGTCTCGCGGGTTCATGCCTTCGTCGATCCCGACCGGGGCAAGGTGTTCGTCCGCGAAGCGCCCGCCACCTCCGGCACCTATTTCGCCGCCCCCGACAGCGACCGGTGGTCGCGGGTGGGCACCCTCCCGATCGAGCTGCAGCCGGGCTGGCGCCTGCGTATCAATGATTTCCTGCTGACCTACTGCGTCTGAGCTCCGGCGAGCCCGAGACCATCCCGACGCCCGTGCGTGGTGCACCACGGGCGCCGGATCACGATCCGGCTCAGGCCTCGAGGGCGTCGAGCAGTGCCGCGCGCTGGCGTGCACCGAGACCACCGATACGACGATCCTCGGGGATCTCGGCCTGATCCATCAGCTTGGCCGCCTTCACCGGGCCAACGCCCGGCAGCGCCTTGATCACGGCCGCGACCTTGGTCTTCTTGACCAGGTCGTCGCTGTCGGCCTTCTTGAGCAGATCGGCGACGGTGACCTTGCCCTCCTTCACCTTGCCGATCAGTTCCGAGCGCGCCTTGCGCACGGCAGCCGCTTTGGCCAACGCCTCGGTGCGCTGTTCGGCGGTCATCGTAGGCAGTGCCATGTCTCCTCCGCTTCCACTCGTCACTCGAACATCTGATTGACGGACCGAGTAAACAGCACGAAATCAGCAGCATCAGTCCGACACACCGCGAGGATACGCCGATGAGTTTTGCGAGGTGAGCCCGTCTTAATGGGTGAACGCCCTGCAAGGCGGACGAAACGGACGAAATGAAGGTTTCCGAACACCAGGTAACACGCTGGTGACCGGTAGCGACATCATCAACAGAAGCACTGAACGGGACAAAGGTTCAACGGCGAACCACGGAGGATCAAAGAAGCTCCTCGGCAACCGGGCGCGAACGATGCGAATCGTTCGTCACCGTGTCCACGAAGGCCTCTGAAAACACCTACACAGTTGTGCGCCAGAAGTTTCCGGCATCCGCATGTTCGATCGACCCGGACCTCGGATGTGCCTCGGGCGCCTCGATGCGCAACAATGACGCGACCAGGCGAACCCTTTTGCACACTGGAGTTGCGATGCGCGAGGAACACCCGCTCGATGACGAAGTCCTCGCGTTGCCCGTCCGGGTGGAACGTGCCCGGCAACGCATCACGTATCAATCCGACCCGGCGCTGACCGACGCGCTCTCGGAAGACGAACTGCGCGCCGAACGCGAGCTGGCCGAGAAGATCCGCACCTACGAGCGCGATCAGCGCTGGAAGCAGATCAAAGCCGCTTCGACGCACGCCGACCGCCTGCGCGAGACGACCGCCGAGCTCGAACGAGCCGAGATGGCCGACCTCATGCTCGCCCGCAAGGCCATCGCCGCGCAGCGCCGCGAATCCAACCCGCGCGCCCGGCTGGCCTCCCTCTACCAGCACCGGACCTGGTCGTTGCGCGCGCTGGCGGGCGTGGTGATCGCGGGCATGCTGTGGTCGGCGGTGAACGTGCAGCACAACATCGCCCCCGGCGGCCCGAGCGACCCGCTGTTCTGGGCGAGTTTCGGCCTGGAGGCGATGATCAGCGTCTGCCTGGTCATCATCATGATCGGCACCACCCGGGTCTCGGAGTGGGGCGTGATGGGCAACCGCACCCAGGTGTTCGTCGCCGAGGGTTTCCTGCTCGCACTCACCATCGCCCTCAACACCTACCCGCATCTGAGCGCGGGCAACTGGTACGACGCCGCCGTGCACGCGGTGGCACCCGTGATGATCGGTGTGGCCCTGCTCATCCACAATGCCGCCAGCGCGCGCTACAGCACCGCCATCGCCCGTGCCTCGGCCGAGATCCCCGCCGAGGACGACGAGGACATCGTGTCGGCGGCGCCTTCCTTCCGCGACAACTGAGCGACCGCGACAACTCCCCAACAGCACAGCGCCCGCCGGATCGGATCCGGCGGGCGCTGTGGTGTTCGGGGACGGCCTAGGCCGACTTGTCGCGACGCTCCGTGCGCTGGGCCTTGCGCGGCACGATGGTCGGCAGGACGTTCTCGGTGACGGTGTCGGCGTTCACGACCACCTTGGCGACGTCGTCGCGGCCCGGGATGTCGTACATCACCGGCAGCAGGACTTCCTCCATGATCGCCCGCAGACCACGCGCACCGGTGCCGCGCAGGATTGCCTGATCGGCGACCGCTTCGAGGGCGTCGGGGGTGAACTCGAGGTCCACACCGTCCATCTCGAACAGGCGAACGTACTGCTTGACCAGCGCGTTCTTCGGCTCCGAGAGGATCTTGACCAGCGATTCCTTGTCCAAGTTCGTCACCGAGGCGACGATCGGCAGACGGCCGATGAACTCGGGGATCAGACCGAACTTGATCAGGTCCTCGGGCATCACGTCGGCGAAGTGGTCGTCGGTGTCGACCTCGGCCTTGGAGCGCACCTCGGCGCCGAAACCGATACCCCGGTGACCGGTGCGGTCGGAGATGATCTTCTCCAGGCCCGCGAACGCGCCCGCCACGATGAACAGCACGTTGGTGGTGTCGATCTGGATGAACTCCTGGTGCGGGTGCTTGCGTCCGCCCTGGGGCGGCACACTCGCCTGCGTGCCTTCCAGGATCTTCAGCAGCGCCTGCTGCACACCCTCACCGGAGACATCGCGGGTGATCGACGGGTTCTCGCTCTTACGGGCGATCTTGTCGACCTCGTCGATGTAGATGATGCCGGTCTCGGCGCGCTTCACGTCGTAGTCGGCGGCCTGGATGAGCTTGAGCAGGATGTTCTCGACGTCCTCACCGACATAACCGGCTTCGGTGAGCGCGGTGGCGTCGGCGATGGCGAACGGCACGTTCAGCATCTTGGCCAGCGTCTGCGCGAGGTAGGTCTTGCCGCAACCGGTGGGGCCGAGCATCAGGATGTTCGACTTCATCAGCTCGACGGCCTCACCCCGGCTGTCGCGACCCTTGTCGCCCGCCTGGATGCGCTTGTAATGGTTGTAGACCGCGACGGCGAGGGTCCGCTTGGCGGTGTCCTGGCCGATCACGTAGTTCTCGAGGAAATCACGGATCTCCGAGGGCTTGGGCAGCTCGTCGAGCTTGACCTCGCTCGACTCGGCCAGCTCTTCCTCGATGATCTCGTTGCAGAGATCGATGCACTCGTCGCAGATATAGACCCCAGGGCCCGCAATGAGCTTCTTGACCTGCTTCTGGCTCTTTCCGCAGAACGAGCACTTGAGCAGATCGCCGCCGTCTCCGATGCGCGCCATCTCGTAGGTCCCTACTTCCTATGTCCGAGTGCGACCCTCGTCCTCCGATTGGGCCGGAATACGTTTCGGTGCCGACAATCAGAGCAATGGTCCCTGAGTCGACCGTACCTGCTGTGCGCGAGCCAGGTCGACAACTCGCGCATGTTCGATGTGTTGGGTTGTAGCAGAAAACCGGGTCCGCCGCCGGGTAGCAGGCGACGGACCCGGGCGTGTCACTTCTGTCCGCTGAGCTTGCGGTAGTCGAAGACCTGGTCGACGATGCCGTATTCCTTGGCTTCCTCGGCGGTCAGGATCTTGTCACGGTCGGTGTCCTTGCGGACCTGCTCCTCGGACTTGCCGGTGTGCCGCGAAATCGTGACCTCCATGAGACGCCGCATCCGCTCGATCTCGGCGGCGGCGATCTCGAGGTCGGACACCTGGCCCTGCACGCCGCCCGAGGACGGCTGGTGGATCAGGATGCGCGCGTTGGGCAGCGCGGCCCGCTTGCCGGGGGCACCGGCGGCCAGCAGCACGGCGGCGGCCGAGGCCGCCTGGCCGAGGCACACCGTCACCACGTCGGGGCGCACGTACTGCATGGTGTCGTAGATCGCCATCAGCGCGGTGAACGAGCCACCGGGCGAGTTGATGTACATGGTGATGTCGCGATCGGGATCCTGCGACTCCAGCACGAGCAGCTGCGCCATGATGTCGTTGGCCGAGACATCGTCGACCTGGTTGCCCAGGAAGATGATGCGCTCCTCGAACAGCTTGTTGTACGGGTCGGAGGTCTTGACGCCGAACGAAGTCTGCTCGGTGAACTGCGGCAGGATGTAGCGCGACTGCGGGTTGGCGGCGGCAGCGCCACCCAAGCCTGCGCGCGGGTCGATCAGATTGGCCATGGTTGTCTCCAAGCTCGAGTCGAGTGTGTCGGGGCGCGGCGGCGGTTACTTCGTCTGGTTCGCGTGGCTGACCACGTGGTCGATGAAGCCGTATTCGAGGGCTTCCTTCGCCGTGAACCAGCGGTCGCGGTCCGCGTCCTCGGTCACCTGCTCGACCGATTTGCCGGTGTGCAGCGCCTGCAGCTCGTTGAGCTCGCGCTTGGTGTGCGCGAACTGCTCGGCCATGATCGCGATGTCGGCGGCCGAACCACCGATGCCCGCCGACGGCTGGTGCATCATGATCCGGGTGTGCGGCAGCGCGAAACGCTTGCCCTTGGTTCCTGCGGTGAGCAGGAACTGACCCATCGACGCGGCCAGACCCATCGCGACGGTCCTGATGTCGCACTCGGCGAACTGCATGGTGTCGTAGATCGCCATGCCCGCGGTGACCGAACCACCCGGGGAGTTGATGTAGAGGGAGATGTCCTTGGTCGCGTCCTCGGCCGAGAGCAGCAGGATCTGCGCGCAGATCTTGTTGGCGATCTCGTCGTCGACCTGGGTGCCCAGGAAGATGATGCGCTCGCGCAGCAGCCGTTCGTACACGGAATCACTGAGGTTGAGACCAGCAGTAGCGGCTGTCATGACCCCTGCCTGGTTGATTGTCACGGATACCTGCCTTCTCTTCTCACCGATTGCAAACGGCCTACGGTTCGTCGTCGTCTCAAACACTAACGAAACAGGGCGGCACCGAACTCCCGGTACCGCCCTTCTTCGCTCACAGCGCAATCAAATCACGCGGCGCGAACTTACTCAGCAGCGGCTTCGCCCTGCTCGGTCTCGGCGGATTCCGCAGGGTCACCGAACATTTCGGTGGTGTCGACCTCGTTGCCGTCGGTGTCGGTGACCTTCACCTGACCGACAACTCCGGCCAGCGCCTTGCCGCGGCGCACGTCGGCGAACACCGCGCCCAGCTGACCGGCCTGCTGCACCTGCTGGATGAACTGCTCCGGCGACATGCCGTAGCGCTGGGCCTGGAACAGGATGCGCTCGGTGAGCTCCTGCTGGCCCACCTGGGTGCCCTCGGCCTCGGCGATGGCATCCAGCAGCAGCTGGGTCTTCACCGACTTCTCGGCGGCTTCCTTGGTGTCCTTGTCGAACTCCTCGCGGGAGGAGCCCTGCGCCTCGAGCGCCTCGGCCAGCTTGGCCTCGTCGTGGTCGAAGCCGTGCACGGCGTCGTGCAGCACCGCGTCGACCTCGGCCTTGACGACGGCCTCGGGCAGCGGCACCTCGACGGTCTCGAGCAGGGTGTCGAGGACCTTGTCGCGGATCTGACCGGCCTGCTCGATCTTCTTGGTGCGCTCGACGCGGCCCTTCAGGTCTTCCTTGAGCTCGTCGATGGTGTCGAATTCGCTGGCCAGCTGGGCGAATTCGTCGTCGGCCTCGGGCAGCTCGCGCTCCTTGACCGACTGCACGGTCACGGTGATCACGGCTTCCTTACCGGCGTGCTCGCCGGCGACCAGGGTGGAGGTGAACTCGGCGGACTCGCCGGCCTTCAGACCGATGACGGCCTCGTCGAGGCCCTCGATGAGCTGACCCGAACCGACCTCGTGCGACAGGCCGGTGGTCGCGGCCTCGGGCACGTCCTCGCCGTCGACGGTGGCCGACAGGTCGATCGAGACGAAGTCGCCGTCCTGCACGGCCCGCTCGACACCGGTCAGGGTGCCGAAGCGCTGACGCAGCGAGGTGAGCTGCTGCTCGATGTCCTCGTCGCCGATGGTGAAGGAATCGACGGTGACCTCGATGCCCGAGTAGTCGGGCAGGGCGATCTCCGGGCGAACGTCGACCTCGGCGGTGAAGGCCAGCTCGTCGCCGTCCTCGATCTTGGTGATCTCGATCTCGGGCTGGCCGATGACCTTCACCTCGCCGGCCTGCACGGCCTCGGCGTACTTGTTCGGCAGCGCGTCGTTGACGACCTGCTCGAGCACGGCGCCACGGCCGACGCGGGTCT
The DNA here is from genome assembly GCF_040639775.1 of Nocardia sp. NPDC023733. Lineage (NCBI taxonomy): Bacteria > Bacillati > Actinomycetota > Actinomycetes > Mycobacteriales > Nocardiaceae > Nocardia > Nocardia sp. NPDC023733. Next base: position 283,946 of record NZ_JBFAAN010000006.1, read on the forward strand.
CGATCAGCTTGGCCGGGGCCTTGCCGGGACGGAAGCCGGGGATCTTCACCTGCTGGGCCAGCGCCTTGTACGCCTTGTCGAAGTCGGGCTTCAGCTCCTCGAAGGGCACCTCGACGTTGATCCGGACCCGGGTCGGGCTCAGCTGCTCGACGGTGCTCTTCACGGACATGCTCCTTGGTTCGTAGTTCATGGTGGTGGCCCCCGCATGGGGCGTCGCGCCCTGAGTCGGTGCGGACGCACGCATCCCGACCAGGGTAGTTGACCGCAGGCGCGGTCGTGCAATCGGCGGTTGGTTGCGGTGGCGGCTAGCTGCCGACCTGCACCGCGTCGGTGACGAAGACCAGTGTCTCGTTGGGTGCGACGCCGTTGCCGCCTTCGCCGTAGCCGAGATCCGGCGGCACGATGAGCAGCCTGCGCGCACCCTGCTGCACACCGAGCAGACCCTTGTCCCAGCCCTCGATGACCTGGCCCGCGCCGAGCGTCAGGTCGAAGGGCGCACCGCGCTTGAACGAACTGTCGAGGGTCTGCTTGTCCGACCAGGTGACCAGCGCGTAGTTCATGGTGAGCGGCTGCATGGCCACCGCGCCGGGTCCGGTGCCCGGCACCAGGTCCTTGACGAGCAGCGACTTGGGCGGGGTGCAGTCGTCGGGGATGGTGATCTCCGGCGGGTCACCGAAGCCACCAGCCACCTTGATGTCCTCGGCGATGCATTCGCGGGTGGGAGCCGCCTTGGATTCGGCCGTTCCGCTGTCGGACCCGCACGCCGCGCTCGCGAGGGCGGCGAGGGCGACCAGTCCGGTCCCGATGATCCTGGGGAGAGAAACCATGGCCCGCACAGTAGTGGAGCGCGGATCCGACGGCGCGAACCGGCACGACGGTAGGCTCGGCACTGCGTTTCTCCACCGGCGCCGCCGGGTGTCTTCCGGCGCGCCGACCAGTCCGGCGGCGGGCGACGCCGCAGCTCAGGCGAGTGCGAGGAGAGTCAGCGATGACCCGGCTCAGCAACAGCGAGGGCGATACCGCCGCCGACAACGTGGGCGGCGGAGGCGAAGGCGAATCCATTGCCCCTCAACCCTATTCACTCACCACGACCCCAGGACCGCTGACCGGCGAGGAGTTGATCGCGGTCGACACGTGGTGGCGGGCCGCGAACTATCTCGCGGTCGGCCAGATCTATCTGATGCGCAACCCGTTGCTGCGCGAGCCGCTGCGTTCCACCGACATCAAGCCGCGCCTGCTCGGCCATTTCGGCACGGTGCCCGGCCTGAACCTGGTGTGGGCGCACGCGAACCGGGTGATCCGCGCACGCGACCTGAACGCCGTCTTCGTCGCGGGCCCCGGCCACGGCGGACCCGGCCCCAACGCCTGCGCCTGGCTCGAGGGCGCCTACGCCGAGCTCTACCGCGACATCCCCCGCGACGCCGACGGTATGCGCCGGTTGTTCCATCAGTTCTCGTTTCCCGGCGGCGTCCCGAGCCATTGCGCCCCCGAGACCCCCGGTTCGTTCCACGAGGGCGGTGAGCTCGGCTATTCGCTGCTGCACGCCTACGGCGCCGCGTTGGACAACCCCGATCTCACGGTGTTCTGCGTGATCGGTGACGGCGAGGCCGAGACCGGCCCGCTCGCGGGCAGCTGGCACGCGAACAAATTCCTCAACGCGGCCCGCGACGGCGCGGTGGTGCCGATCCTGGCGCTCAACGAGTACAAGATCGCCAATCCGACGATCCTCGCCCGCATCCCCCGCGAGGAGCTCATCGAACTGCTGCGCGGGTACGGCTACGAACCGCTGATCGTGTCGGGCAACGATCCGTCACGAGTGCATCAGAAGATGGCCGCCGCCATGGACGCCTGCCTCGACCGGATCGCCGGGTTCCAGCGGGCCGCGCGCGACGACGGCGACACCACCCGCCCGCGCTGGCCGATGATCGTGCTGCACACGCCGAAGGGCTGGACCTGTCCCCCGGTGGTCGACGGTGAGCGGGTCGAGGGCACCTTCCGCGCCCATCAGGTCCCGTTGCCCGCGGCGCGCACCGACCCGGAACACCGGCGGGTGCTCGAGGAGTGGTTGCGGTCGTATCGGCCCGAGGAACTCTTCGACGAAGCGGGCAGGCCGGTACCCGCCCTGCTCGACCGGATTCCCGATCGGCCGATGAGCCTCAATCCGGTGGCCAACGGTGGGCTGCTGGTCCGCGATCTCGACCTGCCCGACTGGCGCGAATACGGCGTGCCCGTGGAGCAGCCGGGGGCGAGCAGGCACGAACCGACCCGGGTGCTCGGCGGCTGGCTGCGTGACGTCACAGCTCGCAACCCGCACAACTTTCTGACCTTCGCCCCCGACGAACTCGCCAGCAACCGCTTGCAGGACATCCTCGAGGTGACCGGCCGCGACTGGCAGGCCGAGGTCGGGCGCTGGGATGTGGCGTTGTCACCGACCGGGCGCGCGGTCGAAGTGCTGTCCGAACACATGTGCCAGGGTTTGCTCGAGGGCTATCTGCTCACCGGCCGCCACGGCGTGTTCACCTGTTACGAGGCCTTCATCCACATCGTCGACGCCATGTTCAACCAGCACGCCAAGTGGCTCGACGCCAGCCTCGCGGTGCCCTGGCGACGCCGCATACCGAGCCTGAACTACCTGCTGAGTTCGCATGTGTGGCGTCAGGACCACAACGGCTTCACCCATCAGGACCCCGGTTTCCTCGATGTGGTGGTGAACAAGAGCCCCGAGATCGTCCGGGTGTATCTGCCGCCCGATGCCAACACCCTGCTGTCCACCTACGACCACTGCCTGCGTTCGCTGCACTACGCGAACGTGGTGGTCGCGGGCAAACAGCCAGGGCCGGACTGGCTTTCGGCGCCGGAGGCCGCCGTGCACTGTGCGCGCGGGGTCGGCATCTGGGAGTGGGCCGGGCACAACGACGACCAGGGCACCACCCCCGATGTGGTGCTTGCCTGCGCGGGCGACGTCCCCACGCTGGAAACGCTCGCCGCCGCCGCGATCCTGCGCGACCGCCTGCCCGACCTGCGGGTGCGCGTGGTCAATGTGGTCGACCTGATGCGGCTGCTGCCGGCCGAGGAACATCCGCACGGGCTGTCCGACGCCCATTTCGACACCCTGTTCACCACCGACCGGCCGGTGATCTTCGCCTTCCACGGCTACCCGTGGCTGGTGCACCGGCTCACCTATCGCAGGCGCAATCACGCGGGCCTGCACGTGCGCGGATACAAGGAGAAGGGCACGACGACCACCCCGTTCGACATGGTGATGCTCAACGACCTCGACCGCTTCCACCTGGTGCTCGACGTGATCGACCGGGTGCCCGGCCTGCGCACGCGGGCGGCGGGTCTGCGCCAGGAGATGGTCGACGCCCGGCTCGCCGCGCGCAGCTGGACCAGGGAGCACGGCGAGGACATACCGGCCGTCGCGAACTGGGTCTGGCCGGAGGCGTCGGTCCCCACTGTGACGTAACGCGGTTGCGGCACGGGTCGCGACTGGCCGACGATGGAGGCGATGACCGAGCAACGCCGTATCGACATACTCCCGCGTGACCGCCGCGACCTGCGCGGTCCCTTCGACGTGATCGGGGATGTGCACGGCTGCCGCGCCGAGCTCGAGGCACTGCTCGGAAAGCTCGGCTACGTCATCGAGCGCGACGACATGGGCAGGCCGGTCACGGCCGCGCACCCCGAGCGCCGCACGGCGGTGTTCGTCGGTGATCTCGTCGACCGTGGCCCCGACACGCCCGGTGTGCTGCGGCTGGTGATGGGCATGGTCGCGGACCGTACGGCACTGTGCGTGGCGGGCAATCACGACTACAAACTGGTGCGCGCCCTCGACGGCCGCAATGTGCGCATCGCGCACGGGCTCGAGCAGTCCCTGGCCCAGCTGGCCGACGAGGACGACGAATTCCGCGCCGCCGCACAGGCTTTCCTGCGGGAGCTGCCCGGGCACTACCTGCTCGACAAGGGCAGGCTGGTCGTCGCCCACGCGGGACTGCCGGAAAGCCTGCACGGCAGCACATCCGGGCGGGCCCGCTCCTTCGCGCTCTACGGCGCGCCCACCGGCGAGGTGGACGTGCACGGCCTGCCGATCCGCTACGACTGGGCGCAGGACTATCGGGGCACACCGGTGGTCGTCTACGGGCACACACCCGTCACGGCGTTGCAGTGGGTCAACAACACGCTGTGCCTGGACACCGGCGTGGTGTTCGGCGGCACGCTGTCGGCCCTGCGCTACCCGGAACTGGAGACCCTGTCGGTGCCCGCCGAGCAGGTCTGGTGTGAACGAGCGGGTATCACACCGGTGCCCGACTAGGGCCTACCATCAGCAGCGGACGACCCGACTCATCGACGAGGAGAGGTTCATGCGCCGTAGTCTGCTCGCACTGTCCGTTCTGGCTCCACTGATGATCGCCGGGGTGGCGAGCGCCGATCCGGCGCCGCCGGGAACCGGGAGACTCACTGTTCGCGCCATCACCGGCTCCGAACCGATGCCGGTCAACCGGGCCGATATCGAGGTCCGCGCCTGCGGCGCCGAGGAGGTCGTCACCACCTTGGTGAGCGGCGCCGACGGCAGCGCGAGCGTCGCGCTGCCGGACGGCTGCTATGAGGCGCGGGTGGCGACGGTGCCGGGCGGTTGCGCCCTCGCCGACACCGAACCCGTGCGACTCACGGTCACCGCGAGCACCGAGGCACGCGCGGAATTCCGTTTCCGCTGCGCGTAGCCGTCAGTCCTTGGGACCGCCCGCCACGTAGATGACCTGACCGGACACGAAACCCGCGCCTTCACTCACCAGGAACGAGGCGGTGTGGGCGATGTCGTCGGGCGTACCGACCCGGTTCACCGGAATCTGTGCCGCCGCAGCCTGTTTGAAGGCCTCGAAGTCGACGCCGACGCGGGCGGCGGTGGCCGCGGTCATCTCGGTCTCGATGAAGCCGGGAGCGATCGCGTTGGCGGTGACACCGAATTTGCCGAGCTCGAACGCGAGAGTTTTGGTGAAGCCCTGCATGCCCGCTTTGGCGGCGGAGTAGTTGGCCTGGCCACGGTTGCCGAGCGCCGAGGTGCTCGACAGGTTCACCACGCGCCCGAACTTCGCCTCCACCATGTACTTCTGCACGGCGCGCGTCATCAGGAAGGCGCCGCGCAGGTGCACGTTCATGACGATGTCCCAGTCCTGCACCGACATCTTGAACAGCAGGTTGTCGCGCAGCACGCCCGCGTTGTTCACCAGCACGGTCGGCGCGCCCAGTTCGCCTGCGATCCGTTCGACAGCGGCGGCGACGGCGTCTTCGTCGGACACATCGGCACCGACGGCCAGTGCGGTTCCCCCGGCGGCTTCGATGGCCGACACGGTGTCGGCGCAGGCGGCTTCGTCGAGGTCGAGAACGGCGACGGCATGACCGTCGGCGGCGAGCTTCTTCGCGACGGCGGCACCGATTCCGCGTGCGGCACCGGTGACGATCGCGACCCGTGAGGTAGTGGACATGCGCGCCACCCTATCGGGGCGCGTTCGTCGTGATGGTCGGGGTGACAGGATTTGAACCTGCGACCCTCCGCTCCCAAAGCGGATGCGCTACCAAGCTGCGCTACACCCCGATACCTCGGGGCGATTCACGCCGTCGAGGGAAGTCATGTTTGAGCGGGTGACGGGAATCGAACCCGCACCATCAGCTTGGAAGGCTGAGGTTCTACCATTGAACTACACCCGCAGGCATACGACATCGATGGGATCGCCACGATGTCGTGTGCGCCACGACTGTACCGAATCCCGCGCGCCGAACGCCAATCCGGCCCCGCGAAACGTCTCGGCACTGCGGTGAGCCCCCTCTTTCCGCGCCCGATTAGGGCCCTTAGGCCCTATTGCGGGACCACGGGTACCGGACACGATGGTGATTGCGTCTCAGGGGACCGACGCCTGCTCCACCGGGGGAATATAAAGGAGAATTTTCCTCGAAAACCTGGCATGGGGGCGGCGGGTAGGCCACCATAAAAGAGCGCGCGGCGGCTCTACCGGTCGGCGCGACACCTTTGCCAGGAGGGACCATGGCGACAACACGCCCACCGCCCGAAAACCGGGCAACACGCTGCACGTTTCGGTGTTTCCAAAGTTTTTTCGCGAAGTGTGTAACGCCCGGGCGGCTGTAGCGATGTCATAGCCGATCGCCATTCGCGAGAGACTGTAACGCGTTCTAGAACGCGGCTTTCGAGTCTCGAGTGGCTTGCTAGGATCCTTTTTGCCGGACGGGGGTATCTGGAAAGGGGGCGGTGAGCGTGTGCCGAACTCGGCGGACCCAACCGCGTAGCAGTGCGAACGATCGAGGTGGCAAGACCGTCGCCACCTTCCGCCGGTGATGTCGATGTCCGCACACATCGAGCCACCGGTCGCCGCGATGGCCCGCGCCTGGGCCCGCGCGGTGTGTGCCGAACCGGGATCGTCCGTGGCACCGCATCAGCTGGAGCCTGTGCTCATCGAGATCGTCGAGCGCCTGCTGCACCTGGCGAGGACAGAACCGTTCCCGGTACCGCAGGCGCGCAAGCTCGGCGCACGGCTGGCCGAGGCGCCGTTCGAACGGACGAGAATGCTGGCCCATGCCACCCGCTGGTTGCTCGGTTTCCCCTCGGGGGTGCCGGGTTCCCTGGTGGCGACCCGCTGGCCGCTGGTGGCCAGCCAGGCCATCGACAGCTATGCCCAGGCACTACAGGAGCGCGCACTGGCGCAACAGGAGCAGAACATCTCGGCGAAGGTGTCGCTGCGCGTGCAGGAGATCGCCGCGCTGCAGCACCGCCTGCGCCACGAGGCCACTCACGACGCCCTGACCGACCTGGCGAACCGCACACTCCTGCAGGAACGGGTGCGTGCCTTCGCCGCCGACCCGACCCGTGGGGTCGGGGTGCTGGTGGTTGACCTGGACCGCTTCAAACAGATCAACGACGGCTACGGACATGCGATCGGTGACGAGGTGCTCGTGGAGCTGGCCAACCGGCTGCGCGAGGTGTGCCCGCCCGACACCGTGATCTGCCGGTACGGCGGCGACGAGTTCGTCGTGGCGGCCAATCCGCGCCGCGACACCTTGAGCGAGCTGGCGCACCGTGTGGTCGCGGCCCTGCGCGACCCGGTGTGGTCGAGCGCGGGCCCGGTGCCGGTGTCGGCCAGCGTGGGCACCGCGTTCTGCCCACCAGGAAAGACGTGCGATTTCACCGACCTGCTGCGTCGCGCCGACCGCGCGATGTATTCGGCGAAATCGGCGGGCGGGCGGCGTTTCGCCCTCGCCGAATCGGGCGACCCCGAACTGGGAACGGCGGTCGCCGGCTGAGTCCGGATCGCGAAGCCTGCACTTCGCGGCCCGGGCTCAGTCGACCTTCTCTGCGCACCTCGGCCACGGTTTCGACCGTGGCCGAGGTGTTTTCGTCAGCGGGGCTGACAGACGCTGCACCAGAACAGGTTTCGGGCTTCCATCGTGCCGTGGGAGACCGGGCTGCCGCAGACGCGGCAGGGTTCGCCCTGGCGTCGGTAGACGTAGGTGCGTGGGCGGTCCTTGGCGTAGGACGGTGCACCGGTGTCGTGTTCGGGCCGCACCACATGCATGCGGCCGGTTTCCACGCCGGTCGGCATGAGTTCGACGAGATCGGCCCACAGCGCGTCCCATTCGCTCGCGGTGAGCGAAGTGCCCGGTCGGAACGGCGAAATGCCGTGCCGGAACAGGACTTCGGCGCGGTATACGTTGCCGACGCCGGCGATCAGCGCCTGGTCCATCAGCAGCGCACCGATCGCCCTGCGGGAGCGCCGGATCCGCGCACCCGCCCGCTCGTGATCGGCGTCGGGGCGCAGCGGGTCGGCACCCAGGCGCGCGGTGAGCGCCTCCACCTCCGGCGGGTGCAGCACCTCACACGCGGTCGGCCCGCGCAGATCGGTACCGAATCCCGTTGCGGCACCGACCATCCGCATCCGCACCTGCCCCACTGGCGCGGGCATCGGCAATGCCACCTCGCTGAACGTGCCGTACAACCCCAGATGCACATGCACCGTCAACCCGGACGCATAGTGATGCAGCAGATGTTTCCCATACGCCTCGGCCCGCTCGAGCACCTGCCCGTCCACGAGCGCCGCCCCCTCGGTGAACCGCCCTTGGGGACTCGAAACCCGCACTACCCCACCAGCAAACCGCTCCTGATGCAGCCGCGCAATGCGATGAAGGGTGTGCCCTTCAGGCATAGACACACACCCTTCGATCCGAACTCACCAACTGATCTCGCAAGCACATGGGTAACTCACCGGGCACGGGCTGACCCGGCCACCTCGAGAGAGCTTGCCGCGTCAGGGACTCATCCCGCACCTGAGTCTGGCCGAAATTCGCGGGGAGGCGGATCAGTAAGCGGGGACCGCGGGGGCTTCGCCGGACTTCTCGTAGTCGGCGAGGATGTCGATGCGGCGCTGGTGGCGTGGCTCTTCCGACCAGGGCTGGGCGATGAACGCGTCGACGATGGCGAGGGCTTCCTCGGTGGTGTGCATGCGGCCGCCGATGCCGATGAGCTGGGCGTTGTTGTGTTCGCGGGCCAGCTTGGCGGTTTCGACGCTCCAGGCAAGGGCGCAGCGGGCGCCGGGGACCTTGTTGGCGGCGATCTGTTCGCCGTTGCCGCTGCCACCGAAGACCAGGCCGAGCGAGCCCGGGTCGGCGACGGTGCGCCGCGCCGCTTCGATGCAGAAGGCGGGGTAGTCGTCGAGAGCGTCGTATTCGAGGGCGCCGCAGTCGACGACCTCGTGTCCGGCCTCGAGCAGATGGGCCTTGACGTGATTCTTCAGTTCGAAACCGGCATGGTCGGCACCCAGGTAAACGCGCATGGCTGCGATTGTCGCAGGCGCGCTTAGAGTCGTTTCATGCACCCGCACGAACCGCATTCACCGCATTCGGCAGGTCCCCCACCGGAGCGTTCCGGCCAACCCGCCGACCGGCCGAGCGACGCCACCCCCGCCGACCAGCCCACGCCGCGGCCGGGCGAATATCCACCGCCCCCGTGGCCGCAGGGGCAGCCGGGGTTCGCCGGGTCGTCGCCGTGGCAGCAGCCGGGCCCACCGACCGGCGCGTTTCCCGCGCCGCCTGCGGGCGCGTACCCGTCTGTGCCGCAAGGTTTCTACCCGCCGGGAGGCCCGCCGGGGACAACGCAGCCGATGCCGCGTGGGCTTTCGCCGTTCGGGATGCCCGCGCGGCATCCGTGGGAGATTCCGCTGCTCGTGGTGGTCATCATGATCACCGGCGTGGCGTATCTGCTGGCGATCCTGATGTTGCTTGTGGAGTTGGTCGCCGAGCCCGTTGTCGACGCCCAGGGGCAGCCCGAGTCCGGCGGCTCGCTGCTGACCAGCCCGTATGTGCTGGTGCTCTTGTTCGCCCCGGTGCTGCTGTGGGCCGGACGTGGCATGAATTTCGCGCGAATGCGGATCAACGGGGTGAAGATGTCACCCACCCAGTTCCCCGAGGGGTACCGGATGGTGCAGGAGGCAGCCGCGCGGTTCGGCATGTCGAAGGCGCCCGACGCGTACGTGATCCTCGGCAACGGCCAGATCAACGCCTTCGCCTCCGGGCACGGGTTCCGCCGGTTCGTCGTGGTCTACAGCGACCTGTTCGAGATCGGTGGCACCGCACGCGAGCCCGACGCGCTCGCCTTCATCATCGGCCACGAGGTGGGCCATATCGCCGCTGGTCACGTGTCGTATTGGCGCCAGCTCGGCATGTTCGTCGCGCCGTACCTACCGATTCTCGGGTCGTCGCTGATCCGCGCGCAGGAGTACACCGCCGACAATCACGGCTTCTGCAACCGCCACCAGGGCGCGGCCGGGGCGATGGCCACCCTCGCGGCAGGCAAGTACCTCAACACGCAGGTCGGTTTCGACGAGATGGCCGACCGCGCCGCCACCGAGAAGGGCGGCTTCGTCCTGCTGGTGAACGCCATGTCCAGCCACCCGGTCCTCACCTGGCGAATGTGGGCCCTGCGCGACCGCAGCAAACCGGGCCCCATGTTCTGGCACCCGACCCCACCCCACCCCGGAATGCTCCCACTCCCAGGCGGCTACCCCGTCCAAACCGCACCCCCAGCCCTCCCCCCGAAACCGCTCTGAGCCCCGACGCAACCACCACGGGTTTTCGGCCGCCTCGGATCCGAGGGGCGAGACGTAACGGCGAAGCCGCAGTATCGCCCCTCGGATTCGAGGCCTTCCGGGCCGAAAACCCCGCGGCGCCAGCCGCTAATCAAACACAGGCTCTTCGGTGCGGGTGCGCTTGAGTTCGAAGAAGTGCGGGTAGGAGGCGAGGGCGACGACGCCGTCCCACACCCGGCCGGCGTCCTCGCCGCGCGGGATGCGCGAGAGCACCGGGCCGAAGAACGCGACCCCGTTGACGTGGATGGTCGGCGTGCCCACATCGGGTCCGACCTTGTCCATGCCCGCGTGGTGGCTCACCCGCAGCGCCTCGTCGTAGTCGGTGCTGTCGGCGGCCTCGGCCAGTTCGGCGGGCAGGTCGAGTTCGGCGAGGGCGTCGGCGATCACGGCGGTCAGGGTTTCCTGCGTGGTGGCGCGTTCGAACTCGGCCTTGCGGTCGTGGATGCGGGTGCCGAGGGCGGTGTAGAGCGGGGCCAGGATCTCCTCGCCGTGCTTCTGGGCGGCGGCGATGGCGACGCGCACCGGGCCCCAGCCCGCGGCCATCAGTTCGACGTACTGCGGCGGCAGGTCCTTGCCTTCGTTGAGCACGGCCAGGCTCATCACGTGGAAACGGACCTCGATGTCGCGTACCTGCTGGACTTCCAGGATCCAGCGCGAGGTGATCCAGCACCACGGGCACAGCGGGTCGAACCAGAATTCGGCGAGATCCTTGGTGGCCTGATCGCTCACGGGTCTTCCTCTCGGGTCAGCTGGGGCGGGCAGGGCGGCCCGCTGGTTGGTGCAACCGTGCCGGTGCTTGATTCGTTCCCCTGATCGCCGGCCGCGGCTAGGCTCGACGGTGAGGGAAACCGGAACGTCCGTGAGAAGGAGTCCGTGTATGAGCTCGAATCAGCATTTCGTGATCGTCGGTGGTGGGCTGGCCGGCGCCAAACTGGCCGAAGCCTTGCGCGCCAACGATTTCGACGGCCAGGTGACGTTGCTGGCGGCCGAGGACGACCTACCGTACGAGCGTCCGCCGCTGTCGAAACAGCACCTGGCCGGTGATCAGCAGCTGCCGGATTTCACGGTGGATTCGCCGGCCTGGTACCGCGATCACCACATCGACCTGCGCTTGGGTACCACGGTCGAGGCGTTCGATCCGGCCGCGAGGACGGTGTCGTTGCCGGACGGTTCGACCCTGTCCTATGACAAGCTCGCGCTGGCCACCGGGTCGCGGCCGCGCACACTCGACGTTCCCGGCGCCGAGGCGAGCAATGTGTACACCCTGCGCACCATCGGTGACTCCGATCGGCTGCTCGAGGTGTTGCGTTCGAAGCATCGGCTGGTGATCGTCGGCGCCGGCTGGATCGGGCTCGAGGTCGCCGCGCAGGCGCGGGCCAGGCAGGTGGAGGTGACGGTGCTCGAGGCGGCGGAGCTGCCGCTGGTGTCGGTGCTCGGTCCGCAGATGGGCACCGTGTTCGCCGAATTGCATCGCGGCAACGGTGTCGACCTGCGTACCGGTGTCGTCGTCGACATGATCCTCACCGAGGACGGCGTGGCCACGGGCGTACAGCTCGACGACGGCCAGGTGGTGCCCGCCGACGCGGTGCTGGTCGCGGTGGGTGCGCAGCCGAATATCGAGATCGCCGAAGCCGCCGGGCTGGCCACCGGTACCGGCATCCTGGTCGACGAGTCCCTGCGCACCAGCGACCCGGATGTGGTGGCGGTCGGCGACATCGCCGAGGAGCTGCATCCGCTACTGGGCAAGCGGGTACGCGTGGAGCACTGGGCCAATGCCCTGAATCAGCCGGCCGTGGCGGCGCTGACGATGCTCGGCAAGCCCGCCACCTACGACCGCCTCCCCTATTTCTTCACCGACCAGTACAACCTCGGCATGGAGTACACCGGCTATGTCGGTCGCGACGACGACGTGCGGGTTGTCGTCCGCGGCGATGTGGCGAAACCGGAATTCGTCGCCTTCTGGCTGGACCGGGACAACCGTGTGCGCGCGGGCATGAACGTCAATGTCTGGGATGTCGGCGAGCGGATCGAGGCACTGATCCGCTCCAGGAAGGTAGTCAGTCCGGAGATGCTCGCCGACGTCAGCGTGCCCCTTGGCGAAATCGCTGAATAGCGCCGGATTGCGAAATCTCAGTGGTCTGATCGTGGTGTGTCAGCTGGGGATGGCCGTGGCGCACGGTAGACGCCGGGATAGTCACATAGTCACAAGCACTATATCGAGATCTTCGGATTCGCCTGAGCTTGTGCGCCGACTGACCATTTCAGTTGGACGTCGTCCCCGCGCACGCGTCGGCCCCGTGCGCGCGGGGATGGCTCACTCTGGGCCACTGCGACACTCAGCGTCGCTGACCGCCCCTGCGCACCCCTGTCATGCTCCTTTGGCCCATTCTTGACTTCAACGCCGGTAGGTGCTGGCCAGTACCTGTAGCTGCGGATGCAGCTCTATGACATCGGCGAGCTTGCCTGGCGGCAGTCCGAAAAGCGTCGACCCGCCCAAGACCGCAATCCGAAGGCCGATCACCGCACACTGCACCTGAGCTCGCTCTGAACGGTGCACCCAATGCTCGGACAGCGTCACAGGTCTCATGTCTCGATACCGTGAGAAGTGACGTGATCGCGGGATAGCTACACTGGACTGCAATGCGCGCAAGTCGATTTTGGAAACGACAGGGAACTCTTCCTCAACGTCGTGCTGGGTTAGACTCTGATACCGCGGTGCTAGGTGGGGAACAGTTGGATCGATAAACATATCGACGCCCGGTAGGCGCAGTACGTAGGTTCTCAGGCTCCGAACAGGGCCCGACTCCACGTTCAGCCTTCTCGGATCTTCGAGCGCCAATTCGATCGCGCGGTCCCCGGTGAGGAAGATGTCGACAGTTGCCTCCATCACTTCCAACTTGAGGCCCAGAAGATTTGCGCCGTGTATGAATTCTGTGACAATTTCTATCGGCTTGCGTGGCGCCTGCCCCCCAGTCAGCGACCAATGCGTGGCGGCCAAAATCATCAGCGGCGCGGCGGCCGGACGAGATTTCTCGATCGCGAACTCATGAACATGAGCTGGCAGGTGAGCAACATTCTGACCGATAGATTCCCTGACGCCACACCTCGGCGATATTTCCACCGCGGCCGCCGCCAGTTCAGGTGGAATGGCTGCGGTAAGACGTGTCGCAAGCGTGTATATCAATCCGAATAGTTCCGTGTCACCGACAGGAGGCAGTTCGGAAGCAGCTACGTCAGCAAGTCTCCGACCGGCAGAGATCACGTCCCCTTGTAGGAGATATCGGAATGCACTGAACAGTAACCCGGTAGCCTTGTTCGGCAGCTGCATATGTAAGCCAGCGTCGATGGAAGTTTCGAACAGATCCACGAGAGCTACGAATACGGACGCCGCATCACTGTTCCCGGCGATTACCCCTTCTACGAAGCAAACCAATCCCATATTGCGACAGAGAGTCCCTACCTGTTCCTGATAATTTCTCAGTTGCATGGCGCCCAGGGTGAAAGCCTCCACAAGTTCCTTCGCCTCACTCCATTGACCTAGGCCAACCATGCACTCGCCTAGTAGTCTGGTCAGGGATACCGATTCGGGATCGCGAACGTCTCGCTCATTCAATAGCGGTTCGATGAGCGCGCGGGACTGGGAGTAGTCGCCACGTACAATGAGTGTGTTGATTTCGTGCAATTGCGCGTATACGTCTGGACGCCCGTCCATCGGCATCGTTTTGACGAGGGTCTCCAAGTCCTCACGGATCCTTGCGAGTCTTTCGTGATTACGACATTCGGGTAGCAGGGACGTCGTCGCCGCGAGCGCGGACCGCACGGTTGCCGCAGTTACGTTGTAGTTGGTGGCGCGTGCTCGGTCGATGTGTTCCAGACACTCGGCGAGCAGATCGGATGCCTCATTCACGACTTCGTGCGGGTCGTCCGCAGCCTGGATGATCACACCCGCCAGAGCCGCAGCTGCCTGTATCCAGTAGATATCCAACCGCTCGGGACCCGATCTAATAAAGTCGAGCTCGCGACTCAGATAGACCACCGCGATCTCGGAGTAACCCAGTGTGTGCAGAACAATAGCCGTGTTGCCCAGCAGCAGTGCTGTCGCAATGTTGTCGACACCATAGTCGATTACGCGATCACTAACCACAACGGCGTGTCCGACAAGACTCTGTAGAAGATCGAACATCCGCCTCTCACTCGCGGCGGACAACCAGTGCTGCAGCACCATAGCCATCGCGTTGAGTGCGTGCGGCGGAACCGCACCACTCTCGATCGGTTCCGTGAGAATTGCTTGGACGATCTCGTTCATCTGTACCGTGAACGCCATGCTGCCCGGACCGGATTGGCCGCTATCGTTCGCAGCAAACAATGGCTCGTCAGCAGAGGTCAACGAGTACCTTTGCATAGCGCGAAGTATTTCGCCAGCAGGCGGATCGGACCTGGCGTAGCCGATGAACGACTCCGCCGGGTCGATACTGAACACTTTCTGAATGTCGAGACTGCTGGCCGCCAACAGGATATGTAAGGGAATCTGACGCGATCCGGTCAACGAGGCGCACATCAGAGCTTGTGCCGCAAGCACGTCCGTCGTCTCCTGGGTCTGCGTCATCTGCTGCCAGGAGAGCCGAATCGCCTGTACCAAAGTTCGAGGATAGCCATAGGGCACCGATTCGTCATCATCAAGCGATCTGTAGATCAGTTGTTCGAAATCGTCGATCCCGGCAATCCCACCGAGGCAGCTCCGCAGATATGCAGCGGCAATCTCAAGGGCCAATGGCCACCGGTTCAATTTGTGCGCAAGCGCGGTAAGGCGCCGTGACTCACCCTCACTGAGCACAGTATCGGCAGCTAGTCTCCGTGAAAGTAACTGGACCGATTCGTCGATAGTCATCTGCTCGACGCCAACTTCGGTGATCCCGGGTCCGGACAGTGCATGGGGCTGGGTGGTGGTGACAATCACGTGCCCCAGCCCCTTCGATGGAATCCAACTTGCTGTTTCGCGCATGTCGGCGACGTTGTCGAGCACCATCAGCCATGGCTTGGCATAGCTAGCCAACGCCGAAGCAACCTTGGCCTGAACATCGCCACCGGTCGAACGGAGCTCCCGGCCAGCAACCCATTCTTCGATCGTCCTGAACGCTGCCGCGATGCTGGCCGGAGTTGACGCGTCTATCCAAAAGATTTCGGCATAGGAGTCGGCGCGGTCGTCAGCCCATGCTGTGGCGATGCTGCTCTTACCGATGCCCGACAGCCCGGCCAGCACGCACACTGGCACGGAACGATCCTTCACCGGTGTCGGCAAGCCCCGCGAGATGTCGTCGAGTACCGCGTGGCGAGCGACATCCGCACTTCGTGGCGTCGATAGGACATGCCTCGCCCAGTCCGTCTCCTGCAGAACCGCTCTGGCTACCGCAGGGTCGACACGCAGGTGATCGACGAGGTCCTCACGCGACATCCGGTGGCGTCCATCGCCTGCGGCAGCGTCAAGAGTGACCGCGACCAGATATTTCGAGAACAGCCCAGCGGCATCCCAACCCACGTTTTGTGGATCGACCTGGTGGCGCGCGGCCCGAACTAATTCGCGTAGCGACTCGTCGACCTCGTCGGGGCCCCGGTCATCGACAACGATCTGGGAGCGTCCGAGCCGGTCCAGATTTTCGTCTTCGAGCTCGGACAGCCATACACGTAGCTGCTCGGACCGCGCGAGTAGCAGCGACAACCTCTCGCGGAAGGTAGTTCGAGACAGCCGCCCGGCGGCAAACTCCGCAAGCAATTCCCGCAGATCCTCAAGTCCAGGGCCCGCCAACTGGTTGGTGATGATGAGGTAGTGGTCACAGTCGTTGGTTATCAGGCGCTTTAGAATCCGGACCGCCTGGGCGACCGCGAATCTGCTCCCGGCAGCGCCGCTCTTCACCTGCGCCGCAATCGCCCGTCGGCCGCCCTCACGGACCTCGAAGTCGATAATCTCGGCATCGACCACTGTGCCTGCAAGCGCAGGTCCGGCATCGACGATCACCTCTGTGAAGGCGCGATCTGGCGTCAGCCAGCTCCGCAGCGCGTACTCAAGTGTGCACTGGAACTGGTATCGGAAACCGCGCAACGCACTTTCACCACTCATCAAGTAGGCCTTCCAGCTTCTGCTCGGACGTCGGTTTCCATGTTGCACAACAGGTCTGACATAAAGATGCGAACAGCAGCCACCCGTGACTGGCTGCCTTGCCAGTCACCGCTGGCAGGCGCCTTGACCGCGCTGCAACAGCCGCAGAAGTCCCAACAGACGATCAGCGCATCCTGAAAACGGCGCGGCGGTTCGGCGATGCTCAGTCGGCCCCACGTTCGGGTGAGAATTGGGCATGGGATGGAAGTGGGTAGGTCGGGCCGTTCTGGCCTTGGCGGGCATAGCAGTTCTCGCGGTGGTCGTCGCCGTGGTATTCACGCCGCTCGGTAGCCGAGTCGCCAGCTGGGCGAGCGGCGAGGGCTGGAATGCGCTGCAACCGGCGGAACGAGCCACCGTTCTGGGACAAACGCGGTTGGTGACGGTTCAGATCGCCGCCGCGCTCGGGGCCGCCTCGGCGCTCGTATACACCGGACGCACGTACCATCTGGCGCGGCGTGGGCAGGTCACCGACCGCTTCACCAAATCGCTGGAGCGGCTGAGCTCGGATAAGTCTTATGCACGCATCGGCGGGGTACTCGCGCTCGAACGGATCGTCAAGGACTCCCCCGATCAAGGAGAGCACGCCGCACGCGTGCTGAACGCCTTCATCTTGGAGCACGCCCCCAAGACCAAGCCTGGCGGATTGGAGAGGACGGGCCTGCCGACGGTGCCAAGTGCCGAAGTGTGTGAGGCACTGCGGGTGCTGTTGCGGTCGATACCGGCGACGGCGCCGTCGGGTCGCCCGCGAGTGGACCTGTCAGGACGTCATCTCGCCGGCGCACGATTGGAGCGGTCCGATCTCCGTTCGGCTGATCTGACCAAGGCGTACCTGGCGGGCTCCAGCTTCGCGGGCGCCACTGTCGCGGGCGCGAACTTCGCGGGTGCAGACCTGTCCGGCACCGATTTCACCAGTGCTAAAGGGCTTCTCGCCGCCCAACTTGAGCCCGCCACCTCGTTGAAGGACTGCGCACTGCCGCCCTCCTTGATGGCCAACGACACGATCGCGCGACGCGTCGCAGGCGAGCACTGCGCGTAACGAACCGCGCGGGCGCTGCCGATGCGGATCAGGCGCCAATCAGCACATCGAATACACTCTCGGGCAAACGCTCCAGAACTCCGGCTCGGGTCGCGATCGTTCTGAAGTTCTGCCAAAACATGCGTCGGATATCGGCGCCTGCGAAGCTGGGCAACGCGGACAGTCGAGATTCGAGAGCACGGATGTCGCCGGGCTTGCGCGCTCGCGTCAATCTCGTGCTGGCGGGGAAGTCCGTTTCGGGCAGCAGCCTGTTCCGCGGAATGGCTTCGAGGGTGGATGTCGGCATAGCCGCGTTGACGGAGAAGTAGTGATCCAATTCGATCGCGCGTGCCAACTGGTCGGCGTCGCCGGTAAACCAGTGCAGAATTGCCCCGGAGTGCGGGTACTCGCTGAGCAGGTCGAGAACCTCCTTGGCTCTGCCCGCGCTGTGGATCGAGATCAGCACGTGCTGATCCGTGGCTATCGCCATCACTTGGGAGAGGACGTCTCGCTGTAGAGCAAGATCGCCGCGGCGATCGAGGCCGACTTCGCCGATGAACAACAGGTCGCGCAGACTCGAACGGAATTCGCCCGGATCGAATTCCTGCAGAGCCGATTTAATGGCAGGGTGAACGCCGCTGCCCCAGATCAGTGTGGAGTCGTTCCGGCCGATCGCGATCCGCGTTTCGCTGGGAGTGCGCGTCACCGCCAGCACCACGGCCGCGTCCAGGGCGTCTATCTGTTTCGCGGTCACATCGGCCGCGATGTGGGCGTGGCAGTCGAGTGGCGGCAGTGAATCAGGGGAGTGGGACACGACCGATTTCCTCCAGGCTGCGGTGGCAGACATCGATGATCGTGTCGATGTCGCAATCTGCGGGCAGTGCTCCGACCGCGAGCACGGCGGTGTCGTCGATACCTTCGATGAGTGCTTGCTGGACGTCGCGAATATCTCGATGACGCCGGTCATGCAGCTTCTGCAACGCCTCGCCGGTCAGCGATGTCGCGAGATACTGAGACGGGTCGCTATGACCACCCCGGGTGAACGCAGCTCGCCGCACGATGCAGGCAAAACATAGGCCGCAGTTGTAATTCGAATTGCCTCCCGCATAGTATTGGCCGTCCAACTTCGAGCACGACAGACTGGCCGCTGCGACGGTGAGCAGCTGTGGTCCCACGTGCGCGTGGGCGTGGTCCAGGAGTTCACCTTTGGTGTAGTACCCGTAAGGATTCGAGATGGTGACCGGCAGCGCCAGCCGGTCGATCAGATGGTTGATCCGAGCAAATGTGTCCGGGTGTGTCGACCGCGTCGAGAGGGCTCCTCCGCGTGCGGCTGTCAGCGGCGGGTTGATGCTCGTGAAGCCGTTCTCCGGCACGGTCACCCGGCGGCAGCCGGATGCGGCGGCCACCGCCGTGGCCAAGGCCATGAACAGCAGACTTCGACTCCTGGACGAGGACTCCTCAGCGCCTCCCGGCTCCCGGAATTCGATCCGCTGGTGACGAAAAGTCTTCAGCGACTTCGGTTTCAGCCATGCGACGATGGCATTCTGCGCTTTACGGACAGCGTTGTTTCCGTCGATGTGGCTCAGATGGATCCGTTGGGCTTCGTCACCGAGGTGCGCCGCTGCACCGCACAGTGAGTCCAGGCCACCGCTGAGCAGCATCACATCATCGGCCCGTGTCGAAAGGTCTGATGGCATCGCCACCCACGACGGCCCTGGCACGCCGCGCAGGATCCAACTGTCTCCGGTCAGCCATGCCAGCAGCGATTGAAGGTGTTCTCCGAGTTCACCGTTCCATGCCGTCGGGTCGCTGAGGTGTACGGTCAACTCGATCGTGCGGGTGAAGGTCGTCGGCCGTGGTGCATGACGGTCGGCGAGATAGGCCGCGGCGGCGAGACGGACGAGGTCCGCGGCTGCGACGGGGACCTCTCCCAGACTGACCAGATCCCAATCCATGTTTCCCGCCACTGCGGAACCTTCGCCGGCAGGAAGGCTCCATCGCAGGGCCTCGGCGTGGCGGTCATACTGGCCGACGCCGTGGGGCAAGACTTCCAATCTCGTTGTCATGGGCTCGGATTGCGGAATATCCGCAGTGCCTCCTCTGTCACTTTCGCCGCCGTCGTCGAGAACTGCTGGACGGTCATACGGTTGGCGTCGGGAATTTCGATATCGCGCACGCGGCGGTTGAGCCACGAGCGAAGCCAGTCCTGTTTGCGGATCATCTCGGCAGCGGACGTGCTCGCCGACGCTTGCTGGGAGCCGAGCTCGACGAGGGTCAGCTCATAGATCCACTCCGCGACCAACCCTCGGATGCTGTCGGCCGGACTGGGTGGTATGTCGGCTAGAATAACGGCCTTGACGTGCTTGGCGGTTGCCCTGCGCAGCGCGGCGTCATCGGGGTGGGCAGCATCACCGAGGATCACCTGCAGAATGTGGGCCACTTGGGCGCGTGGGCCGAGCGTCGCCAACTGTTCTGGGTCTAGACCGAGTTCACGCAAGCCCGCGTCATCGCCGTCTCGCAGCGCGTAGGCACCGGCCACCGCTCCGGCGCCCCGGGCGGCGCCACGCAGTACCTGACGATGCGATCCACTGCCGACTCGTCCGGTCGCGGATCCGGCACCTCCGCCGCCACCGGTCGGCCGGTACACCGAGAGGCGCAGCGGGAAGCCCACCGGCGGAACGATGCCATGGTCGATGTCATCGAAGACCAAAGCGGCCGCGAGTGCCTTCAACACCTTGTCAAGAAAGTCTGCGACCGCAGCCGCGGGGGAAGAGTCCCCGGCGGCATGCAATTCGGTGAATGCCTCGTGGGCGGCGTCCCAGCGTGCGGAGCCGCTACCCCCGTACGATCCGGAGGTACCCATCAGCCACTCGCCGCCGATTCGATGGCCCTGCGGACCATAGGGTCGAGCTCTGTATCCTCGGCCAATCGTTGTGCCAGCAAGCGGATTTCGTCGGCTGTGCTCATGGCTATCTCGTAGCCGGACGTCGGGTCCATTACATCGCGAATCGACCAGAGACCCTCGGCGATCTCGTGCGCCAGTTCGGATGTCTTGGCGGCGAGGTATACGAGTGACTCCACCAGGTACTCCGGTTTGCCGTTGCCCCTGGCTCGACTGAGAATGACTCTGACCATCGCGCGTTGCTCGCCGGAAGGCCGTCCCGACACCAGTTCCTGGGCTTGCCGCCGGTGCACTTCCGACTCCCCCATCAATGCCGCCACCCAATCGAGCTGTTCCTGACTGAGAGTAGCGCTGGCCGTGAGACCGCCCAGTGAAGCGGCAAGACTGAGGTAGTTCCCGATGGGTTCGTTGCGAATATCCGGCGCCGCGGCAGCCCATGCTCTGCTTTCTTCGCTCACCCCTTCAGGACGCTCATCGGCATTGCCCGTAGCCCAGTCCTGCCATGCGGCCAGGAGGCTCGACCGCCCCTCATCGGCAAGCTTCACCAACACCTGAAAATCGCCGTACAGACTGTCTTCCAAGAGCATGAGCTTGGCGATCACCGACGGCTCCAACCGAGTCCCCTGGCCCGCGGCGATGTGCTGACGCAACCTGAACTGATTGAGGAATCGCTTGATACTGCGTGGGCTGCTCGCGCTCTGTGCCGACAGGCCGGTCGCGAAGCGGTTCGCGAGAGCGAAGATACCGGCGTCCGGCTTGTACGGAAGCCTGTCGAGATCGGCCAGCGGTGGAGCTTGGCCCTGGGAACGGCGGCGCTGGGCGTGCGCGACAAGCGTGTCGTAGTGGCCGGTGTCCGAGCATTGCTGGGCGCACAGCAGCAGCGCGATGTAAGTCTCGGCGTCGGCGGAACTCATCTGCGGCAGCGAAAACGGTACCTGCACAATCTTCTCCAGATAGCGCTCCGCGAACAGGTCTCCTCTGCCGCTCGCATCCAGGCTCGCCGCGATGGACGAGCGAACCATCTCCTTGTCGGCCGCCAGGACGAACGACATCTTCGGTACCGACAAGAACAGCTTGATGGCTTCGAGGGTCGCGGTGACCGCATCCGGCAGGCAGCGATCGAGATCATCGATGAGGACCACGATCCGGCGCAGATCTGCCAAATCGTCTAGCAGCGTGGTGAATTCATCCCGGAACCCTGCCATGCCGTGGGAGTCCTTCGACGCAGCGGGTGTGAGTCGTTCGATGAGCTTGTCGGTATCGCTGAACATGACACCGCGCGCGACCGCCGCCGCTACCCGGGAATCGCGAATCCTGTTCCACAGCTTCTGAACTCCGTCGCTGCTGTCGGCATAGGTCGCGACGATCTCCTGCAGGACCTCCGCCACGACTGTCCCGCGCACATCGAACTGATCATCGAACTCCCAGGGATCCAGATGGATCACCAAATAGCCTGGAGTGCCCGAGAGTTTCTGACGCAACAGATGCAGGGCCGAGGACTTACCCGCGCCCCACGGACCGTGTAGTCCGACCGTTACCGGGTCCAACCCTGGAGCATGCAGAGCTCCCACGACAGCATCGACAACCGTGGCGAGCCCCAACAAGTCCACTGTGGTCGGATTGTCGTCCCACAGATCAACGCCGCCGGTCACCCCGAAATCCTCCTCTGTGCCTTCAGCGCCGTGTTCGACGCGCTGCTGGTCCCCGCTGGTGGGAGTGCGGGCACTCCCACCAGCAGGCGAACAACCAGCTCAGCCCCATCCCTGACGGCAGGACAACCCCTCGGGCCGGAGGTCGGTGCAGCCCTGGATATCCGAAACGCGGATGCGGACGACTAGCCAACCCCGCATCCACGCTGTGTGAACACACGATCGCGTCGAACACCCGCAGTCGATGGTAGCGTTCAAGCCCTGCTCAGCGAGCCTCAATCGATTTTGCTGGCACAGAAAAGGGAGTTGGCACTAACCGTCAGATGTTTTCTTGTTGATAGCCCGCATCGTGCCGCTCCAGGTGGCAGTTGGCGCACGCGCCGTCCCTCCACCGTCCAGAGCGGGCACGGCACCGGCAGGCTGAGGGCGTCACCACCGGCCAGCCGTGGTGTTTCAGCCGACCGAGCGGCGATTTGGTGATCCGCACTCAGCTCGATGTGGCTGTGGGGTAACAGCCTTCCCTCTACCGCAGAGAACTCGGTTCCTCCGAAGACCGCCATGCACACAGGGACGGTCTCAGTGCGCGTCTTAACATCCGTCCGACGTTGGGCGCTGGCGGCGACCGCGTCAGTCATCGGGAGTCAGATCCACGTATTCGCGCCATACGCCCAGTGCACGTGACGTTTGTCGCTTGGGTAACGTGCAGACCGGGCAATCTCCGACCGATCTCCAAGTGAGAACGCGGCGGCGGCCGGATCGTCGACCAGGTCACCTGCCCCGAGACTGCGGGCACGCCCTCACACCACCCACACCGCGACAGTCGACCCACACAGCGGCGGAATGTGACCGATCCGGCGCGCACCACCCTCGCTACCGACACGGCGGCATTTCCCCGATCCAAGGCGATCATCGACAGACATCCGACAATGTCCACTGAGTCCCGTCAGTTCTCCGCAGAATCTTCGACCGCGCCTTCACCGCCTACGGAATCGACACGAACAAGATTGGCGAACCGGTCGAGCCCGAGCGTCTGGCGGACCCGAACATCGAATTGTGAGCGAGCGGCTCAGGTCGCCGACTCGAGGTTCGCGATCATGCGTTCGAGAGTCGCTGTGCAGGCGGTGAATTCGTCCGCGCCGATGCCGTCGGCCATGCGGCGCCGGATGGTCCCCACGGAATCGGTCGCCGACTCGTAGGCGCGACGACCTGCCGACGTGAGTTCCCAGCGGCCCGTCGATGCACCGGTGATCCAGCCGCGCTCGGTCAAACCCTGGATCACCGCATCGACGGATTCGCCGTTGTGCTCCCAGAACGGGCGAAGCGCCCGCACCAATTCCACACGATCGGGTTGGTCACGCTCGATCGTCGAGAGCGTCTGCCACTCGCGACGCGTCATGCCGACGGCCTCTGCGGCACGGTCGAAGGCGGCCTCGATGAGCTGGTCCAACCGCTTGACCTGGTACCCGATGAGCCGACGTTCAGCCATGACAAACCTCCCACTCATGTACATGTAAAAGGACATGTACATGCAAAAGGTTATCATGATGGCGTGAACGAGGTCGAGCACATCGAACGAGCCATGATCGGTATCCGGCGCCGCCAAACCCGGCGGACGCTGTCGCCGGACGCGCCGACCGGGCAGGTGTTCGACGTACTCGACGTCATCGAGGCACACCAGAACCCCACTGTCTCCACCGTCGCTGCCGCCCTCGCCGTCGACCAACCGCGCGCGAGCAAGCTGGTGGCCGCCGCCGTGGCCGACGGCTCGGTGCGCCGCGTGGCCGATCAGACCGACGGCAGACGGTCACTCCTGGAGCTCACCGACCGGGGCACCGACATCCTCACCGCCGCCCACCGACGCCGCCAGAGCGCTTTCGACCGCGCCATGTCCGGCTGGACCCCCACCGAGCGCACCGAATTCGCCCGCCTGCTCACCCGTTTCGTCGAAGCCCTCGACTGAGCCGCCACCGCGTTTCCCGCACCTGGCAGACTCGACGGCGTGAATGTCTACAGCGCGGGTGTACTGGTGTTCCGGCGTGGCGAAGCCGGGATCGAGGTGTTGATCGGGCACATGGGCGGACCGTTGTTCGCGAAGAAGGACGAGTCGGCGTGGTCGATTCCCAAGGGCGAGTACGAGATCGGGGTCGAATCGGCGGAGGTGGCCGCCGCACGCGAGTTCACCGAGGAGCTCGGGTTGCCGGTGCCGGACGGCCCGTGGATCGCGCTCGGTGACGTGCAGTACGGCAGCGGATCGCGCCGTAAGACGGTCACGGTGTGGGCCGTGGAGGGCGATCTCGATCCGGACGCGATCGTCCCGGGCACCTTCACCATGGAGTGGCCGCCGCGCTCGGGCCGTCTCGGCGAGTTCCCCGAGATAGACCGGGTGGGCTGGTTCGCCCCGGCGATCGCCGAACCCAAGCTGGTCAAGGGCCAGCGTCCGCTGTTGCAGCGCCTGGCCGAGCACCTCGCGGGTACCGCCCCGACGCCGTGACTCACGCCCTCGTCAGGGCGGGCTGTCGCAGCGTGGAGCGGAATTCCGAAGGGCTCTGTCCGCGAAGGCGTTTGAAGGCGGCGCTGAACCCGAACGCATCGGAGTAGCCGACGGTCGTCGCCACCTGGGCGACGCTGCGATTCGGGTCGGCGAGCAGTTCCTCGGCCTCGGCCATCCGCCATTCGGTGAGATAGGCCAGCGGCGTCTCGCCCATCACCTCACTGAACCGGCGCGCGAACAGGGCCCGCGACACCGCCGCCTCGGCCGCCAGATCGGCCACCGTCCAGCGCCGGAACGGATCGTTGTGGATGGCCTCGAGCGCGGGCCCGACGACCGGGTCGGCCATACCGCGATACCAGGCGGGCGCGCAATGTTGCTGTGCCGCAAGCCAGGTCCGCAGCGTGCACACCAGCGCCCAGTCCAGGAGCCGGTCCATCAGCGCCTGTGAGCCCGCGCTGAGCCGGACCGCGTCGGCGGCGGACTGTTCCAGCCACGCGCAGACCTCCGGGTCGTCGCTGACGACCATCACCGGCGGCAACGCTCGCAGCAGCCGTTCATGCCGTCGCCCGGACGCCCGATAGGCGCCGACGACGAGCGATGCCTCCTCGGGCGCGCCGGTCGCCGTCTCGACGAGTTCCGGTGTGGCACAGGCGAGATCGGCCGGGCCGAAACCGCGGGGCACGAAACACGACAACTCGTAGCCCATGTGCGGGCGGTCGAGCGTGGCGCGGGTATCGGCCAGGTGGAACGGTTCGCAGGCCTGGACGACGGCGGTGTCTCCGGCCACCAGCCGGGTCGACGACCCGTCGGCGAGCACGAGAGTGCCGCCACCACGCAGGACGGTGACCATGACCAGGGGCGCACGGTCGGCGAAACGGATGGTCCACGGCGACCGCAGCACGGCGTGCGTGACGACCGATCCTTCGGCACGAATGCCACTCAACAGCGAACTCAACGGATCCACGCCACCAGCGTAGACGAATTCCTATCGACTGGAGATGATCACCCATAGATCGTCCACGCGATTCACGGTTGACTCGAAGCACAGGGCAAACAGCCCGCACCACCGATGACCAGGGAGTCACCATGTCGCAGCCCTCCGCTACACCCGAATCCGCGCGCACCGCAACGCCTCCCGCGTCCACCGGCCTCGCTC
The DNA here is from genome assembly GCF_040639775.1 of Nocardia sp. NPDC023733. Classification (NCBI taxonomy): domain Bacteria; kingdom Bacillati; phylum Actinomycetota; class Actinomycetes; order Mycobacteriales; family Nocardiaceae; genus Nocardia; species Nocardia sp. NPDC023733. The sequence goes on from NZ_JBFAAN010000006.1 coordinate 309,461, forward strand.
ACCCCGGGAACGCAGGAGAATCGGCGATCGACCGGCGGGCCCTGGTGGTCCTGTCGCATCACCGCGCCGATTCCCTGTCGGCTCATGTCGCCGACCGCGCGGTCGCCCGGCTCACCGCCGCCGGGTACGCGATCGACTTCCTCGACCTGCACCGCGAGAACTTCGACCCCCGGATGACCGTCGCCGACCAGCCCGAATGGGGCAATCGCGACAAGGTGTACTCGGCGACCACCGAGGCGCACATGCGCCGGGTCCAGGCCGCAGACGTGATCGTCGTCGTGTTCCCGGTGTACTGGCAGAGCGTTCCCGCCATGCTCAAGGGCTGGATCGACAGCGTCTGGAACTACGGTTTCGCCTACGGCCGCAGCAAGCCGAAGCTGGCGGGCAAACGCATCCTGTGGCTGGGTTTGGCGGGCGCCACCGCGGGCGACGCGATCGTTCCCGGCATGCAGCAGCTACTCGAGGCCCAGCTCAACGAGGGGTTGGCGTACTACAGCGGCTTCGCGGACTCCCGCGTCGGCCTGCTGCCCGACGCCGAGGACCAGCCCCAAACCATCGACGCCGAAGGCAATCTGGTGATCGGCGAGGCCATCGCGGGTGACGCACGAGCCGCGCATTACGCCGCGTTCGACGCGCGGGCCGAGGGCTTCGTCGACGAACTCCTCGCAGCCGAGTTGGTGAACGCCTGACCCCGGCCCGGTCGCCGGGCACACAGCGCGGTCCGATCGCGGAACTTTCGCACGATCGGACCGCGTACTCGGGCTCAGATGCCGGGCACCGTCTTCAGCAGCACCTGAAGCAACTCGGAGGGCGCACCCGCCTCGTCCGCGGCGGTGTTGATGGTGGTGAGCGCGCCCGCGGTGAATTCGGCGCTCTGCTCGGGAACATAGGTTGCCGGGTCGTCGATACCGGGTGCGTACTGCGCGAACATCCCGGCCATCGCCTGCAGGAACGGGCCCATCAGGGTGGCCAGGTGAGCAGCCGAACCACCCGTGGTGCGCACCATCTTCCCGCCCTGCTGGAAGCCGGCGAACATCGAGTACATGCCGCCGAGAATCGCCAGGTCGTACATGGCTGCGGCACCGTAGTCCGTACCGACCCATTCGGCGCGGCCGAACAGATCCAGAACGTGCCGGAACCGGTCGAACGCGGCGGTGATACCGCTGTAGAGCAGGAAGGCCGCGGGCCCGCCGATCATCGACGGCACCGCCATGATGCCGCCGTCGATGAGCTCCACGCCGTTCGCCTCGGCCCAGCGGCCGAGCGAGCGCCCCTGTTCCGGGGTGGTGGTCGTCAGATTCACCACCACGCGGCCGCGCAACTGCTCGGCGGCGGGCTCCACGTGCTCGCGCACCGCCGCGTCGTCGAGGACGCACAGGATCACCAGGTCCCCGGCCGCCATCGCCTCGGCCGAGGTGGTCGCCACCGTCGCGCCTTCGGCAACCAGCGGTTCGGCCCGCGCGGCGGTGCGGTTCCACACTGTCACCTCGTGTCCACCCGCCAGCAGCGCCTTCGCGAGCGCGGCACCCATCGCGCCGAGACCGATCACCGAAACACGCTGTACCGCAGTCGAGTTGCTCATTGCTCCCCTAGTCCGAAAGGTTGTCGCCGTCGCTCGGCGATGCACTCCCAGATTCGCCTGTTGCGCTAGACTTCACAAGTACCGACTGTGAAGTGCAATACCTACAAAAAAGTAAGTTAGGCGAAGATGAAGCAGCGACAGCATCCGTATTCGTGCGGCATCGATGCCGCCCTCGACGTGGTTGGCGGCAAGTGGAAGGCCCTGATCCTGTGGGCCCTGTCCACCGGCACCCAGCGCTTCGGCGACCTGAAACGCCTCGTCCCCGGTGTCACCGAGAAGATGCTGATCCAGCAGCTCCGCGAACTGGAGCACGACGGCATCATCAGCCGTGAGATCTACCCGCAGGTCCCACCGAAGGTGGAGTACTCCCTCACCGAGCGCGGGGTGTCGCTCAACGCCGCGCTGGTGAGCCTCGGCGAATGGGGAAACGAGCAGATGGACCACATCTGTGCGGTGAAAGGTGTTGCCGCACCCGTGCACTGACGAGCGCGGCGAAGACTATCCCCGGGTACCCGTCCAGCTCGCACCGGTAATGCGCTCGTAGGCTTCTTCGTACTTGCGCCGGGTCGCCTCGACCACGTCGGCGGGGATCTCCGGGCCGGGGTATTCCTTGTTCCAGCCGGTGGAGGTGGACCAGTCGCGGACGAACTGCTTGTCGAAGGAGCGTTGGGGGCGGCCGGGCTCCCATTCGTCGGCGGGCCAGAAGCGCGAGGAGTCGGAGGTGAGCACCTCGTCACCGAGGGTGAGAACCTCACCGTCCCAGCCGAATTCGACCTTCGTGTCGGCGACGATCACGCCCGCCTTTGCCGCGTGCTCGGCACCGCGCGTGTAGATCTCGAGGGTGAGGTCCCGCAGTTTCTCGGCGACCTCACGGCCTTCCTGGTTCACCACGTCGGCGAAGCTGATCGCCTCGTCGTGGCCTTCGGCGGCCTTGGTCGAGGGGGTGAAGATGGGCTCGGGCAGTTTGTCGCCGTCGCGCAGCCCCGGGGGCAGCGCGATACCGGAGACGGTGCCCGACTGCTGGTACTCCTTGAGTCCCGACCCGGTCAGGTACCCGCGCGCGATGCACTCGACCTGCAGCATCTTCAGCGGCTTCACCCGGATACCGCGCCCGGCGAACTCGGCGGGCACGTCGGTGGCCGACACCACATGGTTGGGAATGTCGGTGAAGTACTCGAACCACCAGTTCGACAGCTGTGTCAGCAGCGCACCCTTGCCTGGGATCGGCGTGGGCAGCACCACGTCGTAGACCGAGACGCGGTCCGACGCGACGAGCAGCAGGGTATCGCCGTCCTCGTAGAGGTCACGGACTTTCCCGGCGTGCACATGCTTCAACGTCGAGCCTCCTGGTAGGTGCGAACTTTTCCGTAGGCACTGTACCGAGGGGGCCGAAACCCGTGAGCGGGTGTCGGCGGCAAGTGGCATTGTGGACGCTGATGTGCGCGCGGCCGAGGCCGGAGCGCGCGAGGCGTGCCGTGTTCGTCGACGACGAAGGAGATCAATGTCTGCCCCGAATCTCACCCGCGACCAGGCGGTCGAACGCGCGGCCGTGGTGGCCGTGGACAACTACCGGATCGAGCTCGACCTCACCGACCAGCCGCGCGGGGCGGATTCGGCGGTGTCGGACACCTTCGGTTCGACGACGACCGTCACCTTCACCGCGAAGCCCGGGGCGAGCACTTTCATCGATCTGGTCGCGGCGCGGGTGCGCTCGGCGGTGCTCAACGGTCGGGACCTCGATGTGAGTTCCTACGCCGAGGAGACCGGTATCACCCTGTCGGACCTGGCCGAGAACAACGAGCTCGTGGTGGTGGCCGACTGCGAGTACTCGCACACCGGTGAGGGCCTGCACCGCTTCGTCGACCCGGCCGACGGCAAGGTCTACCTGTACTCGCAATTCGAGACCGCCGACGCCAAGCGGATGTTCGCCTGCTTCGACCAGCCCGACCTCAAGGCCACCTTCGATGTGGTCGCGACGGCACCGAACGACTGGGTTGTCGTGTCCAACGGCGCCGATATCGACCAGCACAAGGTCGGCGCCGTCGTGCGCCACACGTTCGCGACCACGCCGCGGATGAGCACCTACCTGGTCGCCATGATCGCCGGTCCCTACGCCACGTGGACCGACACCTATTCCGACAGCCACGGCGAGATCCCCCTCGGCCTGTTCTGCCGGGCCTCGCTGGCCGAGCACATGGACCACGAGCGGCTGTTCACCGAGACCAAGCAGGGTTTCGACTTCTACCACAAGAACTTCGGTGTGCCGTACGCCTTCGGCAAGTACGACCAGCTGTTCGTGCCGGAGTTCAACGCGGGCGCGATGGAGAACGCGGGCGCGGTCACGTTCCTCGAGGACTATGTGTTCCGGTCCAAGGTGACCCGCGCGTCGTACGAGCGCCGCGCAGAGACGGTGCTGCACGAGATGGCGCACATGTGGTTCGGCGACCTGGTCACCATGAAGTGGTGGGACGACCTGTGGCTCAACGAGTCGTTCGCGACGTTCGCGTCGGTGCTGTGCCAGGCCGAGGCGACCGAATACACCAGTGCCTGGACCACTTTCGCGAATGTGGAGAAGTCCTGGGCCTACCGCCAGGACCAGCTGCCCTCGACCCACCCGATCGCGGCCGACATCCCCGACCTGCACGCGGTGGAGGTGAACTTCGACGGCATCACCTACGCCAAGGGCGCCTCGGTGCTCAAGCAGCTGGTCGCCTATGTCGGGTTGCAGCCGTTCCTGGCGGGTCTGCGCGACTACTTCGCCGAGCATGCCTACGGCAACGCCACTTTCGACGATCTGCTGTCCGCGCTGGAGAAAGCGTCGGGGCGTGACCTGTCGGACTGGGGTGCGCAGTGGCTCAAGACCACGGGCCTCAATATCCTGCGGCCCGATTTCACCGTCGCGGCCGACGGCACCTTCTCGAGTTTCGCTGTCGTGCAGGAGGGCGCCGCACCGGGTGCGGGCGAGTACCGCGTGCACCGGATCGCGATCGGTGTCTACGACGATGTCGACGGAAAGCTGGTGCGTGCCAAGCGCATCGAGCTCGACCTCGACGCCGCCGCGCGGACCGAGGTTCCGGAGCTGGTCGGGGTGCCGCGTGGGGCCCTGGTACTGGTCAACGACGACGACCTCACCTACTGCTCGCTGCGCCTGGATCCCGATTCGCTCGCGGTGGTCGTGGACCGTGTCGGTGACATCGCCGAATCACTGCCGCGCACGCTGGCCTGGTCGGCGGCCTGGGAGATGACCCGGCAGGCAGAGATGAAGGCGCGCGATTTCGTGGCGCTCGTGCAGCGCGGGATCGGCGCCGAGTCCGAGATCGGGGTGGTACAGCGGTTGCTCATGCAGGCCGCGACCGCCATCTCGAGCTACGCGGAGCCCGGTTGGGCCGAGCAGGAGGGCTGGCCCGGTTTCGCCGATCGGCTGCTGGAACTGGCGCGCGGCGCCGAGGCGGGTTCGGATCATCAGCTGGCGTTCGTCAACGCGCTCACCGGCGCCAAGCTCGACACCCGGCACACCGATGCGCTCGCCCAGCTGCTCGACAGCGATCCGGTGGAGGTCGGGCTGGGCGGGCTCACTGTCGACACCGACCTGCGCTGGCGCGTCGTCACCGCACTGGCCGCCGCGGGACGCATCGACGCCGACGGGCTCGAGTCCCCGGTGATCGACGCCGAGCTGGACCGTGACCCGACAGCGGCGGGCAAGCGCCAGGCCGCCGCCGCCCGCGCGGCCCGCCCGCTGGCGGCGGTGAAGGAACAGGCCTGGAACACGGTGATGGGCGACGACACGGTCCCCAACATCACCGCCCGCGCCATCGTCGGCGGCTTCGCCCCCGCGGGCCAGGGTGAGCTGCTCACCCCGTATGTCGCCCGCTACTTCGCCGAGGTTCCCGCCGTCTGGGAACGCCGCTCGAGCGAGGTGGCCCAGACCGTCGTCGTCGGCCTGTACCCGCACTGGGCGATCACCGAGGAAGCGATGGCCGAGGCCGACGAATTCCTCGCCGGTGACCACCCGCCCGCCCTGCACCGCCTGGTCTCGGAGGGTCGCGCCGGCATCGAACGCGCGCTGCGCGCACGGGAATTCGACGCCAAGTAGCGCCACAGACCCGATGGCCCCGATCTCGCCGGATCGGGGCCATCGGCCGTTTCCGGCACGGCGTAGCTCGACCCGTTTCGCCACGACAGAACTACTACTGAGAGTAGTATTCGAGTCGGGGGATTTCCTCCATGTCGATCTTCGAAGGAGAAGCGAGATGGAAACCATTGCGGCCGAGCGCTTTATCGCAGCGCCGATCGAGCAGGTCTTCGAATGGTGCGCCGACACCAGGAATTACGGGCGTTCGTTCTGGGTGCTGCGTAATCGTTGGGTCCGGCCGGGGACAGACGCGCCCTACGGCGTCGGCGCGGTCCGCCGGCACCTGTGGATGATCGGCCGGTTCACCGAGCGGATCACCCGATACGACCCGCCGCATGCCTTCGACTACCTCGTCGAACGCAGCTTTCCGCCGTCCCGGCACGACGGCGGGACCATGACGTTCACGGCGGAGCCGGGCGGAACCAGGGTGCGCTGGACGAGCGTCGGCGAGGTGAAGGCCCCGTTCGCCGCCGCCACGATCACCCGGCTCACCACACCGATCGCCGCGATGGTTTTCGGGAAGATCCTGGATGCGTGCGCGAGAGACCTCGGAGTCTCCGCCTCCCGCTGAAACATATCGCTGTCATCACGGCACGGTCGCCGTGCTCCGGTGTCGCCGTGTTCGCTGCTGTGAGCAGATCTGCTGGGGGCAGCATCGGCGGCGAATTGTGGTGTGCGCGAGGCACCGTTGACTCATGGCACACGACGACAAAGCACCGATGTTCAGTTGGCGGATGCGTGAGCAGTTGTTCGGGCGGCGGATTCTCGTGCTCGACGGTGCGCTCGACGACGACAACGGGACCCTGCTCATCACCCAGATGCTCACCCTGGCCGCCCAGGCACCCGAAGCGGGGATCTCGCTGTGGATCCACTCCCCCGGCGGCTCGGTGCCGTCGATGCTCGCCATCCGCGACGTGATGCGGCTGGTGCCGTGCGAGGTGTCCACACTGGCGCTCGGATTGGCTTGCAGCGCAGGGCAGTTCCTGCTGTCCTCCGGGACGCCCGGTAAGCGGTACGCGATGCCGCACGCCCGCATCCTCATGCACCAGGGCTCGGCGGGTATCGGCGGCAGTGCCGTGGAGGTCGAGGTGCAGGCCGACGACCTGCGCTACACCGTCGACACCGTGCTCGGACTGATCGCCGAGGACACCGGCCAGCCGTTCGACCGCGTCTACGAGGACTCCCTGCACGACCGCTGGTTCACCGCCACCCAGGCCCTCGAGTACGGCTTCATCGACCACGTGGTGGAGTCCTTCGACCAGGTCGTCCCCAATCGCCGCCGCATCGGCATCACGGCCTAGGAGCTGCCATGACCAGTTACACCATTCCGAATGTGGTTTCCCAGCACCGCGGCGGGGAACGCATCACCGACATCTACTCGCACCTGCTCAGCGAACGCATCGTCTACCTGGGCACACCGATCGACTCGGGCGTCGCCAACGCGCTCATCGCGCAGCTGCTGCACCTGGAATCCGACAGCCCGGGCCAGGCGATCAGCCTCTACATCAACTGCGAGGGCGGCGACCTGTCGGCCATGCTCGCCGTGTACGACACCATGCGCTTCATCAAGGCACCCGTGCACACCACCTGTGTCGGCCAGGCCATCGCGGTCGGTGCGGTGCTGCTCGCCGGTGGCGAGGCGGGACACCGGGCAATGCTCCCGCACACCCGAATCGTGTTGCACCAGCCCGCGACTCGCGGTCAGGGCACGATTCCCGATCTGATCCTGCAGGCCGACGAGATCGTGCGCATGCGGGCGGCGATCGAGGCGATCCTGTCCAAGCACACCGGTCAGAGCCCGGAGACCTTGCGTCGCGATACCGATCGCGACCGGGTGTTCACCGCCGAGACGGCCTTGGAGTACGGGCTGGTCGACCAGGTTCTGCACGAACGGGAGTGACCCGTGCGTTACTGCTTCTCGATGCGATCGAGGTAGACCCGACGCACGTCGTCGTCGACCCGGTTGATCGCGGCGTCGTCGTGAGCGGCCTTGCGCACCAACCGGATCAGCGATTCCGGCAGCAGCGTGGCGGCGTTCGCGGCGACGCCGACATACGACGGAACCGATGTCTCGGCGGCCCGGGTCTTCACCGTGCGGACCACGGCGGCGGCGATGTCTTCGGGCTCGACCGTCGGCAGAATTCCCACGTCGATCCCGGAGCTCAGTTCGGTGCGCACGGCCGAGGGCAGGACGGTACTCACGCTCACCCCGGTGCCATCCATCTCGAGCCGGGTCGCCGCACTGAGCCCGACCACCGCGAACTTGCTCGCGTTGTACACCGCCAGGCCCTTGAGCGGGAACTTGCCCGCCAGCGATGCCACGTTCACCACGTGGCCGTAACCGCGTTCCACCATGGCCGGTAGCGCCAGCCGCATGCCGTGGATGACCCCGTAGACGTTGACGTCCATGGTGAGCCGGTCGATGCGCTCGGACTGCTCGAGGAACGGCGCGTTGGGCATCACGCCCGCGTTGTTCACCAGCACGTCGAGCGGGCGGCCGTGCCAGTCGACTGCGGCGTCGAGAAACCGTGCGTAGGAATCCTTGTCGGTGACGTCGAGCGCGTGTCCCATTGCCCGGTCACCGAATTCGGCCGCTGCCTGCACGACCAGCGCCTCGTCGAGATCGCCGAGCGCCACCCGCGCACCCGCCGCCACGAAGGCACGTGCGGTGGCCAGGCCGATGCCACGCGCCGCGCCGGTGATGGCGACGAGCGCGCCGTCGAGTTCGATCTTCGGATAGCTCATGACAGCACCTTGCTCTCGGTGACGGTGAAATCGGCGGGATCGAACGAACTGACCCGGCTCCTCAGGGCCCCGGTCGACCACGGCCAGCTGAAGCTGTTGCGCCCGTTCACATCCAGGTAGTAGCTACTGCAGCCACCGGAGTTGTAGACGGTCCCAGGCAGGGCGGCCTGCACCTCGTCGACATACCGGGCCTGCACCTCCGGGCGCACGTCCAGCACCGGCCAGCCCTCGCGGCAGGCACGGGTGACCGCCGAAACCAGGAAGGTGATCTGGGCTTCGAGAACGGCGAACGCCGAGGAGTGTCCGGTACCGAGGCTCGGTCCTAGGATGGAGAACATATTGGGGAAACCGGTGGTGACGGTACCGAGGTAGGCCTCCGGTGAACCCTTCCAGTGGTCGGCCAATGAGCGTCCGTCGGCGTCGCGCACGATCTCGCCCAGCGGGGAGTCCAGGATGTGGAAGCCGGTGCCGAGGATGATCGCGTCGACCTCGGCACTGCTGCCGTCGGCACCGATCACCGTGTTGCCCCGGATTTCGGTGACGGCGGTGGCGTGCACGTCGACATTGGGTTTGGTGAGCGACTGTAGGTAGTTGTTGGAGAACAGGATCCGCTTGCAACCGAGCAGGTAGTCGGGAGTGAGCTTGGCCCGCAGCACCGGATCACGCACCACCGCACGCAGATACGCCGAACCGATCCCCTGCACCGCCTGCATGAGCGGACGCGGATGCCGGAAAGCCACTCCGAGTCCCTCCATCATCGCGTACTCGACGCCACGTAAAGCTTTGTGCGCGAACGGGAACCGGCGCATCACCTGCTTCTCGATGCCCGGCACCGGATGGTCCGGCTTCGGCAGCACCCACTGCGCGGTGCGCTGGAACAGGTGCAGTGCGGCCACCTCGGGCTGGATCTGCGGCACGAACTGCACCGCCGACGCACCCGTTCCGATCACCGCGACCCGCTTCCCGCGCAGGTCGTAGTCGTGATTCCAGCGCGCCGAATGGAAGACCTCGCCCTCGAACTCGTCCAGGCCGGTGATGTCGGGGAAGCGCGGTTCGTTCCACGGGCCCGCCGCCGAGACGACGAAGCGCGCCGTGAATTCGCCGGAAGTGGTGTCCAGGCACCACAATTCGGCTCCCGCGTCCCACTGGGCGCCGGTCATCGTCACCCCGAAACGGGTGCGCTCGGCGAGGCCGTGCTCGCGTGCCACCCGGTCCACATAGGCGAGGATCTCCGGCTGGGTCGCGAACAGCCGCGACCACTCCGGGTTCGGCGCGAAGGAGAACGAGTACAACCCCGACGGCACATCACACGCGCACCCTGGATACGTATTGGCCCGCCACGTCCCCCCGAACGTCTCGGCCTTCTCTACGATCACCACATCGTCGACCCCCGCCTCCCGCAACTTGACGGCGGCGCCGACCCCGGACACCCCCGCCCCGATCACGATCACCTCATGGTGCTGAGTCATCCGGCTCTCCTTCTTCGCAGAATCTCGGGTCACTGTGTGCTCGTCATGTGCATGAGCTCATGGGCCGGGCACCGCACGCCGATGGCCGCGGCCCGCGCCCGCAGGCGACCGGGCACCTTCCGGCGGCCGGGGCCTGCCGCGCACCGAGTTCGTGCTCTGATCTGCGAGCTACCGATCATCGCGCGAGACTCGCGGTGCGCAGTGCTTCGTGCACGCGGGCGTGGGCATTGGCGCGGGCGGCGGCGAGGGTCGCCGGGCGGCGACGGGAATCCATGAAGTTGGGGCCCATCGCGGCCAGTTCGGCGGGGCCCGGCTCGACGCGGATCACGCGGACGCCGTTGTCGCGCAAGAGCTTCACCTCGCGGTCGAGGCCGCGGGTCATCTGGGTGCGCAGGAGGCGTTCGATGCGGTCGAGGCCGGTGGCCGGGACGCCGCCCGCGGAGGTCATCGGGGCGACCACCACCACTTCGTCGAGGTCGAGTGGGAGCAGCAGGTCGGCCGAGACCGAGGAGACGGCTCCTCCGTCGACGTAGTCCCGGCCGTTGATCCGTACCGGCGGGAACCAGCCGGGGATCGCCCAGGACGCGGCGATCGCGTCACCGAGGTCGACAGGAGCGCCCTCGGCGGGCCGATGCAGCGAATCGGCCTCGAACCCGTTGGCACCGAAGGCGATCCGTTGCCCGGTCGCGGCGTCGGCAGCCACCAACCAGGTCGCGGGGTGATCCACCCAGCCGTCGGCATCGGCGAGCTCCCGGCCGAACGAGCGGAGCCAGCTCGCGTCACCGCGTCCGCGTGGCAGCAGCCCGGCCAGGGCGCTGTAGGCCGAGCCCGCGCGGAGTCCGGCACCGATCAGGCCGAGGTTCGGCAGGCCGATACCGGGCAGCGGTGGGAACTTGCCGGGGTCGACGGCGATGTGCGCCGCGAGTACCGGGTCGGCGTCGGGCTCGGCGTCGAGGGCTGCCACGAGATCGGCCGGTGTGCGGCCGGAACCGAGGGCGGCCACGATCTCCGCCCCGGCCGAGGTCCCGATCAGCACGTCGGCCGATCGAGCATCCCAGTCCAGCGCGCGTTCGACCGCATGGAGGGCCACAGCGGTCCAGGCGAACCCGAGGACACCACCGCAACCGATGGCAAGGCCACGTCGAGTGCTCATGATCCAGATACTAACGGTATTCGAATTCCATCGGTACCCCTTTTTGCTAAACTGCCGCATATGACCAGGCTGACGCGCAAAGAGTCCCATGCACGGACGCGCGAAAGTCTCGTCGAGACCGCCAAACGCCTGTTCCTGGCCGACGGTTACAACGTGACCTCCCTGGAGAAGGTCGCCGCCGAGGCCGGCTACTCCAAGGGCGCGGTCTACTCGAATTTCGCCACCAAACACGAACTCGGCCTCGCCGTGCTCGATGTGGTGCACGTGGAGCGGGCCGAATCCCTGTCGGCCGCGATCCTCGGACCCGACACCATGGCCGAACGGATCGAGGGCTTCGCCCGCTGGGCCGACGAGAACATCGGCGACGTCGGCTGGACAGCCCTGGAGGTCGAGTTCGCCACCAGCACCCGCCACCTCCCCGATATCCGCACCGAACTGGCAGAACGCCGCCGCTCCCTCACCGCCGTCCTGGCCTCCCTGATCGAAATCCAGACCGCCGAACTCGGCATCACCCTCCCCGTCCCCGCCGACGAAGCGGCCCTGCGCATGCTCGCCCTCGGCATCGGCCTCGGCGTCCAGCGCGCCATCGACCCGGAGATGCCGGTAACCGCCCTCGTCGACATGCTCCGCGAACTGACCATCGTCCGAACCAGCTGATTCGATCCGCTACCGGGCACCCAAGCTCGAACCGAACCACGTCGATCCAGTGGGCCGCGGTCGGCGAAAATCGGTAGACACCTCGGCGACTTCTCCATGCCATAGCCGGTGCCGTAACAGTCGTCGTTTACAAGGCGGACGGCAGGCAGGGCGCGCTTCCGTCCCCCGAGTCGCGATGGACGAGACTGTTCGTATCCGGCCGAATCCGCAGTCGCGCCTGAAGGTCTAGTTCACGGGGGGACAGATGGTCTACGAATCTGCTCAGCGGGTCGGGCCCTGCGACCGGTGTGGTGCAGAGGTGTTGAGCGTAGTCAGTGAAACTGTTAACGCTGCAACGTTCGGGTGGGCCATCGAAGGCTCTTGTAGCGAATGCGAACACATCTGGCATGCCAGTGGGAGCGGTATTTCGGCGGAGGTTCGCGCCGCGATCATCGCCGACAACGGTCCGAGCGGGCTGCGGATTGTGGATCCGGATCCCTCGGTGGGCGCGGTGATGCGGGTGATCCGCAGCCGGGAATCGTTGCCGCTCCATGAGCTGAGAGCTGCGGCTGAGAATCTGGTGGCGAACGGGCGTACGGGGACACTCGCAGAGATGTCGCTGCTCCGAGAGCGATTGGAAGATCAGGGTGTCCGGGCCGAGGTCGTCTTCGCGACGCCGCGACCATCCGGACGCACGATCAGCCTTGTCAAGCGCGTCGTCTATCTCGTTCCGCCTAAACGGCTCAGTGACCCGGACACCCGGACGGCACTGGTTCCCCACAGCCTGACCGAAGCAGAGGCCGAGCTTCTGGCCGGGTACCTGGAATCGGCGACCGTGCTGGCGATAGCCGCGAGCAGGGTTCCGGATCGATTGACCGGGCGCCTGCTGTTACCACTGGGCGTCATGACCGATGGGGAATGGGTGTGGAATCTCGACTGGGCGGACTATGTTCGGGCCTATCGCGTGGACCCGTCCCAGCAATTCCGTGACCACGCCCGCAGCCGCAATTACGCCCCGGTCGAGCTCGACGACGACCGCCTCCAGCAGATCGCACGCACCCTCGGCGTTCCGGGGTAACGCGAAACGCCCTGTCGATCAGGCGAAGACACGGCGTGGTTGTGCCCCCGTCAGCAACACGTTCGGCGCGATGATCGTGACCGACCCGTCCCGACAGCCTGATAATCGGTTCAGCACAAGGGGTTGTCGGTGTGCAGGATTTGTTCAGCGAACCATTGAACTCGGGCCGAGGTGATTCCGGTTCGATGCTCGACGGCCAGGGGTGATCGGTGGTCGCTGCGGTGAACAGCCCGTCACCAGTCGCGCCCGGCCAGCAGTTCCTCGGAGTCCGCATTCGGGAAGCCGTAGGCCGATGCGATCGCACAGAAGTCATCGGCGATCACTTCGCGTGCGACCGTCTCGATTTCGCTGCCGGCCGCCTCGAACTCCGCCTCCAGGTCGTTGAACTCCGCTGTGGCGCCCTGGGCGAGGACGTACAGGGCCGCCAGATCCGACGGCTGTTCCGACTCGATGGTCTCGCACAGGCGCAGCAGGACGGCCTTGCACCGGTCGAGCACGGCATCGGGATAGTACGGGTCTCCGTACATCTCTCGCAGGAACGGATGCCCGGCGATCTGACGGTTCGTGATCGGCATGCGTCGATCATGCACGGCACCACCGACAATCGCGCGGTCACCGATCATCGGTAGATGGGCGAGCGCATCAGGATTGGTGTCAGGCCGCCATCAGCAGTGCGTTGGGTGCGGTCATCGTGGTGCGCGGCATAGCGGGGGCGGCGATGCGGCGGTCGCCGCCGACGACGACGGCTGTGCGTCGGCGCATCATTTCCGCCACTTGGCCGACGAGGTCACCGACGCTGGTGCCCAGTGCACCGGCCAGGGCGGCGATCATCTCGCTGGAGGGTTCCTTGCGGCCGCGTTCCACTTCGGAGAGGTACTGCGGGGAGATGCCCGCGCGGCCCGCGGTGTCGACCAGCGTCGAGCGCTGCTCTTGGCGCAGGGTGCGCAGCCGTTCGCCGAGGGCCTCGCGCCACAGCGGTTCGGGGCGTGCCCGCCGCTCCTCGCGCCCGCCTGGAATCACCCGCAAACCCTTGTGCTCGCCCATGCTCCGAGCGTAAGGACTGCCGGCGCGACACACCCGGTTCTTCTGCTGTGGGCGTAACTCAGCGGCACTGACACCGCCGCTCGCGTCGATCCGACGGCATACGCGTCAACGGGTGATGCCGAAGCGGGTATCGACCCAGCCGAGGGCGTCGGTGAACGACGCGGAGATGATCTCGCTGTGGTCGACGCCGTCGTATTTGCGGTAATCCACCGATTGACCGCGCATCTGCTGCTGGGCCACCATCGCGTCGATCGACTTCAGCGGAACGGTGTGATCGTCGCGGCCCTGCAGCACCAGGACCGGTTCGGTGAAACTCAACCCGCTCGGGTCGTTGTCGTCGAGGACGCGCAGCAGCTCGGACAGGTCACCATCGCGCTCGAGAACGTCCTTGACCGACAGCCCACCCCATTTGCCCGATTCACTCAGGGCCGCCGCACAGTCGGTCTCTACGAGAGGCAGCATCGACACCGCACGCTCGGTGAGGAACCGGGCCGGGTCGAGCTCGGTGACGGTCTGCGCGCCGCGAACCAGCATCGGCAGATACACCGCCAGCCCGCCGGTCCCGACCGAACCGAGCGGGTTCGACACCGCCCACTTCGCCATGCGCACCTGTTCCGCCAGATGGGACGCGGGTGCGAGCGCCACCGCACCGAGCAGATCGACCGCAGGAGCCCAACCGCCCGACGCGCTCGCGGCGAACAGGGCCGCGTGCCCACCCTGGGAGTGGCCCATCGCCACCCAGCGGGCACCGATATCACGGTTGAATTCCCTTGCCGCGACGACGATGTCGGCCACGGCACGCTGCTCGGTCTCCCCGATGAGATAGCCGTGGCCGCCGGGTGTGCCAAGACCCTGGTAGTCGGTGCGGGCCACCGCGTACCCGGCGGCGACCCAGCGGGCCAGCTCGTCCCTCGTCGGTGACGCACCGTCGGCCCGCGAGGGCGCGCACACGTCGGCGACGCCGTTGGTGCCCGGCGCGAAGGAGATCAGCGGCCAGCCGCCCACCGGCGGCGTCCCCGGCGGCACCGATACCGTTCCCGAGACGGCGACCGTCGCGCCGTGCGCGTCGATCGAGCGATAGAGGATCAGCTCCGTGCGCGCACCCGGTACGGCATCGGGCAGCGAACGGGTGCGGATCACCGAACCCCGTGCGCCCGGCAGGGTTTCACCGTCGGCCGTATAGAAGTCCGAGGTCGGTGCACCGGCGGCGGGTTCGGTGTCGCGGAACGAGTCGTCGACGCAACCGACGGTCGACAAGCAGGTCACCGCTACCGCGGCGACGATCCGAGCCAGAGCTGTGCGCATGATCCCCCTTCACCGGCGACCGGCCGTGCCGGCCGCGAAAGCCGCCGCTCAGGGTACTCGATCACGCGCGGACGGCCGGGCGGGTGCCCGGCCGTCCGCAGTGTCTCAGCGCAGGACCCGGCCGAGGAAATCACCGATCAGCGTGGCGATCTCCGGGCCGTGTGTTTCGAGGGCGAAGTGCCCCGCGTCGAGCAGGTGCAGTTCGGCGTCGGGCAGATCGCGCAGGTAGGCGCGGGCGCCGTCGGCACCGAAGATCTCGTCGTGCTCGCCCCAGGCGATGAGCGTCGGGGGACGGTGCTCGGCGAAGTACTTCTGGAATTCGGGGTAGCCGTCGAGGTTGTTCTTGTAGTCGGCGAACAGGTCGAGCTGGATCTCCTTGTTGCCGGGACGGTCCAGGTAGGCCTGGTCGAGAGTCCAGGTGTCCGGGCTGATCAGCGACAACCGGTCGGCCGGAACACCATGGGTGTACTGCCATTTCGTCGCGTCGGCCTCGAGCAGCTTGCGCACCTCCGGTTCGTGGGCGGCACGGTCGTTCGCGTGGGCGAACAGCGGCTCCCAGAACGGTGTGAAGCCCTCCAGATAGGCATTGCCACTCTGGGTGATGAGGGCGCTCACGCGTTGCGGGTTGCGTGCGGCGATACGCAGGCCGATGGGGGCGCCGTAGTCCTGGATGTAGAGCGCGAACCGGTCCACGCCGAGGGTGTCGAGCAGTTCGAGGGTGAGGGCCGTGAGGTTGTCGAAGGTGTAGTCGAACTCGTCGGCCGTCGGCATTCCGGACTGCCCGAAGCCCAGATGGTCGGGCGCGATCACGTGATAGTCGGCGGCGAGGGCTGGGATCAGGTTCCGGAACATCGCCGAACTCGTCGGGAATCCGTGCAGGAGAACAACTGTCGGTGCCGACGGGTCACCCGCCTCGCGGTAGAAGATGGACTGGCCCTGGATCTGGACCGTGTTGTGACGAACCTTGCTCATGATGGATCTCTCTTTCTCGGTGGGTATTTCGGAGGTTCAGACGGTGACCGGTTCGCGACGGCGAACCGGTGCGACGAGGACAGCGGCGGCAACGGTGAACACCACGGTGAGTGCGAAATAGCCGCGGTAGCTGTCGGTGAGCGCGTGGATCACGGCGGCGACACCCAACCCGGCGGCGGCCGACAGCTGATGAATCACCCAGGCGGGAGCCAGGGTTCGGCCCATGCGCGCCGGATCGAGTCCACGCGACACGATGGCCATGGTGGGCGGGATGACCGGGAAGGAGGCGATGCCGAACAGCACCGCGACCAGCACCAGCGAACCCGGCACGAACACCGCGAGCAGCAGCGCGGCGAGTCGCACCATGAACAGGATCCGCAGCAAGTCTTCGGGTCGGTGACGGCACAACAGCGGAACCAGCGCGGCGGAGGTCAGCCCGGCCGCGAGCGCCGCGACAGCGACCAGCCTGCCCGCCCCGGTGACCGACCACCCCAGTTCCACCGCGTGCTTGGGCAGCATCAGCACGACCACGTACAGGGTGGCGGAGTGTAATCCGAACGCCACCAACATCTTCCACCGATCCGCAAGCGACTCCCCCGCACCGGCCACACCGGTGGCTCGCTGATCGTCGGGCAGCAGCCGCCACAGCACGGCCGTGACGGCCAGGCCGACGGCGCCGAGCAGGGCGAAGGTGGCGCGCACACCGATCGGCTCGAACAACGCGGTCGCCGCCCACGGAGTGACGAGTTGACCCAGATTGATGCCGATCGCCGCCCGCGCCATGGCAGGTCCCACCTGCGCGCCGTGCGCCCGCCCGAGCAGCGTGGTGACCGTGAGCGTGGACGCCGAGGCGAACCCGAGCCCGCCGAGCACCATGTACGCGGCGACGAACTGCCAGGTCTGGGTGACCACGGCCAACACGAGATAGCTGCCCGAGATCAGGCCGAGCCCGCCGATCAGCACCCGCTTGGGCCCGAGCCGATCGAGCAGCCGCCCGATTCCCTGCTGCGCCACCCCGGTGACCGCCGTCCCCAACGCGGCCGCCACCGCCAGTGCCGTCGCCGACACCCCGTACGACGCGGCGGTCGGAGCGAAGAACACCCCCATGGTGAAGTTCAGCCCGAACGACACGGTCATCGCCGCCAGTCCCGCCCAGGCCAGATTCTCTCGCCGCATGCTCGCCACTTCCTAACCAGTGAAAGTTGTTTCACCGGTTAGAAGTCGACAGCCGTCAGGTTGATTCCCGATGCGCAGAAATTTCTTCCCCGAAACACGAACGGCGCGTTCACCTCTGAAGGTGAACGCGCCGGTGCGCGGAGAAAGGGACTAGCGGCCGATAGCGGCGGCCATCACCCGGACAGCCGAGATCAACCCGTCGATCAGGTTGCCCTGACGGAAGGAAGCCAAGGCGGCGGTGACGCCGAGCTGGCAGATGCGGTCGTTGGCGCGCTCGGCCACGGCGGCACCCGAACGGACCTCAACGGCACCCTGGTTGGGCGAGACCGCGATGAGCACCGAGTCGGCGGACTCGGGGGTGTTCGGCAGCAGCGCGTCGGCGCCCGCGGCCGGGTCGGCACCCAGGTCGCCGAGGTAGATGTTGAAGCGCACCTTCGTGGCGCGGGTGGCGTCGGTGAGCGCGTTGTCGAGGGCGACCCGCTCACGATCGGTGAACGGCACCTCGTCGAACACCGTGCCGGGCTCGTGCACACCGGAGACGCGGCCACTGCTGGTCAGCGCGTACCCGTGCGGCAGGTCGGCTTCGACAACCGCGGGCCAATTAGAACTTGCCACTTGCCCGGCCTCCGATCAGCTCCGCGTGCGCGGGTTCGAGAACCGCATGGCTGCCATGCGGTTCGGCGTGGTGGTGACCGGACGCAGCGGTCACCTCGTCGGTAGCGCTCCACAGCACCGGCGGGTGGGTCCACTTCTGCCCGAGCTCGAAGTGGGCCGGCTTCTCACCGGGCAGTGGCTTACCGAGATAGGACAAACCCGCGATCGCGAAGTAGATCGCGGCCGGGATGCCGACGAAGATCAGCACTGTCTCGAGAATGCTCACGAGTGAAACGTTAGACGATGCTGTGTAGTAGTTCATCCTCCGGTCGTCGGAAACGCGCGTGTCAGACCAACCAGGCCGCTGCGTTCGCGGGCAGGCGGTCGTCGGCCACCGGAGCGCTGGACAGCAGCAACTCCCCCGGCGGCAGCTGAATCGGCCCGTCGGAGGCGTTGAGCACGCACACCAGCCCACCCGGACGGCGGAATGCCAGACACCCCGCGGGACTGCCGTACCAGTCGATCTTCTCGCCCGTGAATTCCGGCCGGGTACCGCGCAGATCGATCGCCAGGCGGTACAGCGACAACGTGGAGTGCAGGGTTTCCAGCTGGGCTTCGACGGTGCGGTCGGCCCACTCGGCGGGCATCGGCAGCCACGGCGCACCCGTGGTGAAACCGAACGGCGGCGTACTGCCCTCCCACGGAATCGGCACCCGGCACCCGTCGCGACCACGCTCGGTGTGACCCGAGCGTTCCCACACCGGATCCTGCAGCGCTTCCTCGGGCAGATCGTCGACATTGGGCAGCCCGAGCTCGGCGCCGTTGTAGACGAATACCGCACCCGGCAGCGCCAATTCGACCATCATCATCGCCCGCGCCCGGGCCACCCCGGTCTTGCCGCCGCCGTAACGGGTGACCTCGCGTTCGATGTCGTGGTTGGACAGGGTCCAGGTGGGTGGGGCACCGACCGCGCTCACCGCCTCGAGCGAATGGGTGATGGCGGTGCGCACGTCCTCGGCGGTGAAGGCCGCCTCGGCCAGCCGGAAGTTGAACGCCAGATGCAGTTCGTCGGGGCGCACGTACTCGCTGAAGCGCACGTTGTCGTCGACCCACACCTCACCGATCGACACCGCGTGCGGATAGTCGTCGAGCACAGTGCGGATGCGGCGGTGGATGGCGTGCACACCGGGGTTGTTGAAGCGGGGATCGTCGTCGTCGTGCACCAGCATCTTGGTGTCGACTTGTGCCATGTCGGGCAGGCCCTCCGGCTTGGCCATGCCGTGGGCCACGTCGAGACGGAAACCGTCGACCCCGCGATCGAGCCAGAACCGCAGCGTCTTCTCGAAATCCGCGGCGACGTCGGGGTTGTCCCAGTTCAGGTCGGGTTGTTCGCGGGCGAAGATGTGCAGGTACCACTGACCGGGGGTGCCGTCGGGTTCGGTGATCCTGGTCCAGGCCGGGCCGCCGAAGATGCTCGGCCAGTTGTTGGGCGGCTCGGCGCCGTCTTCGCCGCGACCGTCGCGGAAGATGTAGCGGGCCCGTTCGGGACTGCCCGGTGCGGCTTCGAGCGCGGCCGCGAACCACGGATGCTCGGTGCTGGTGTGGTTGGGCACCAGATCCATGGTGACCTTGATCTCCCGATCGTGGGCCTCGGCGATGAGTTCGTCGAGGGCCTCGAGGCCACCGAAGAGCGGGTCGATGTCGCGGGGATCGGACACGTCGTAGCCGCCGTCGGCCTGCGGTGAGCGCATCACCGGACAGATCCACAGCGCGTCGACACCCAATAGCTCGAGGTAGCCCATCTTCTCGCGCACACCGCCGAGGTCGCCGACCCCGTCACCATCGGAGTCGGCGAACGAACGCGGATAGACCTGATAGAACACGGCGGTTTTCCACCACGGAGCGGTGCTGTTGTCCCCCGGCACCGGCGAGGCAGGTGTCTGTGTCACAACCGCAATATTGCCAAAGAACGCCCACAATATTCATGCGGCGCGAGACTTTCTTCGAATCCGGCAAATCGCCAGCGTTCGCCACGCCGGACGGAAACATCGCGGTAAACCGGGGCGCAGGTCCGAAATCGGGCCGCTACCTGGACGTCATCAGCGAATCCCGGGCGTCCCGGGCTCAGTGCGGAGCGTTCTGCAACGAGGCCGCTGCCATCTGGAAATAGTCGAGCATCGCCTTGCGGTGCTCGGCGTCCAGGATCGACGGTTCGATCTCGTCGACGGCGATCCGCATGCAACGCAACCACGCGTCCCGCTCGAGCGCCCCGATGACGAACGGATGATGACGCATCCGCAGCCGGGGGTGGCCGCGCTCGTCGGAGTAGGTGCGCGGCCCACCCCAGTACTGTTCGAGGAACATCCGCAACCTGCGTTCGGCCGGCCCCAGATCCTCCTCCGGATACAGCGGGCGCAGGATCTCGTCGGCAGCGACCTCGCGATAGAACACCGACACGATGCGGCGGAAGGTCTCCGCGCCACCCACCGCGTCGTAGAACGAGGTCGTTGTCTGCTCACCTGAAGTCACGCGCTCCATTGTGCCCCGAGCGCGTGCCGGGCCTTCAATCACAGTTCACCCGAAAGTTTGAAAAATAACCGTGCAATACGGGCTCAACCGTGGTCAACTGGGGGACAGTATCGGCCCCAGATACCACATGATCCTGCCAATCATGAAATTGAGGTCACACAATGAAGCAGCGGCCAAGCGCCAGGTCACACGAGGCGCGCGCGCACCGACAACTCCAGCCCGCCGACGTCCACAATCGTGGCTCGGGGGCTATTCCGCTGCACATCTTGTCCGATCACCATCCGGGCGCACACGGTCTGCACGACCTGCCGCATCGCCCCGCGCCACTGCATCTCGCCGGCGATCACGACGCCGCCGCCTGGCGTAAACGCCGGGTGCTGCTTCTCAACGCCACCTACGAACCACTCACCGCACTGTCCGCTCGCCGCGCTGTCGTTCTGCTGATCTGCGCGAAGGCCGACGCGGTCCACGACGATCCCGCCGCCCCGGTCCTGCATTCGGCGGGCGCGACGGTTGCCATTCCCTCCGTTATCCGACTGCGCACCTATGTGCGCGTCCCCTACCGTGCCCGGGTGCCGATGACCCGGGCGGCACTCATGCACCGCGACCGCTACCGCTGCGGCTACTGTGGCGGCAAAGCCGAAACCATCGACCACGTCATCCCGCGCAGTCGCGGCGGGGAGCATTCGTGGGAGAACTGCGTGGCCAGCTGCGCGCCGTGCAACCACCGCAAAGCCGACAAGATGCTGACCGAACTGGGCTGGACGCTGCGTCATCCGCTGGTCTCGCCCAAGGGCCCCCACTGGCGGTTGCTGTCGACCACCGCCGACCTCGACCCGCTCTGGTTGCAGTACCTGGGCGAAGGGGCCGCCTGATCAGGCGCTCTCGATGACCATCGTGGCCCACGTGCCCGGCTCGAGAGCCTCGAAGACGTGCGGGAGATCACCCAGGTAGCGGATGTAGTCACCTGGGCGCATCTCCACGGGCTCGTCGGCGGGACCGACGATGGCATGACCGGCCGCGAGGACCACATGCTCGACCACACCGGGCGTGTGCGGTTCCGAGCGACGAATCTGACCGGGTTCGGCCGCGATCCGGTACACATCGCAGCGCGTGTGTGATTGGCCTGCCGCGAGCAGCGTGACGCGATAATCCGCATCGGCCGAGGGCACCTGCGAACCCTCGTCGGCGCGGATCACCTGCACGTTCGGGCGCGGCGGATCGAGCAGTCGCGAGAACGGCATCTCCAGGGCGACACACAGCGCCCACAGGGTTTCCAAGCTGGGATTACCGGTGCCCGATTCCAGTTGCGACAGTGTGGACTTCGCCACACCCGCGCGGCTGGCGACCTCGGTGAGCGACAGGCCGGCGCGGGCGCGTTCTCGTCGCAGGGCCGCCGCGATCACCGCTTGGGGTGGTCCGGCGACCGGGTCCTGCCGGTCCATCAACGCCTCCTCCGGAGCTGTTTCCGCGTTGACTTTACCGACCCGCAGCGTTCACTATGAAAAACATGCGTTCGATCTGGCGAACACTCGATCGGCGGACCACCGCCGCCGTGGCCGCGGCCTGCCTGGCCGTCGGCCTCTTCGGCGTCTCCTACGGCGCCTCGACCATCGCTGCCGGGTTCCCGGTGTGGATGCCGATCGTCGCCGCGGTGACGGTGCTGGCCGGCGGCTCGGAACTGCTGTTCTTCGGCATCGTCGCGGCCGGTGGGAGCCCGCTCGCCGCCGTCGTCGCCGGGTTGCTGCTCAATGCCAGGCACCTGCCGTACGGGTTGGCCGCCCCCGATGTGTTCGGCCACGGCTGGCGGCGGCTGCTCGGGATCCACGTCCTCAACGACGAATCGGTGGCCTTCGCGACCGCACCCGGTGCTCGAGAGCGCAAGCGTGCGGCGTATTGGGCCTGCGGAATCGGGGTGGCACTGTGCTGGCCGCTCGGTGCGACCCTCGGCGCCGCCCTCGGTTCCCTCGTCCCCGACACCTCCGCACTCGGCCTGGACGCGGTGTTCCCGGTCATCCTGCTGGCGCTCCTGCTGCCCGCGCTGCGTGACCGCGCGACGCTGCGCCCGGTACTGGCCGGGGCCGGGCTGGCAGTCGCGATTGCGCCATTCGTGCCGGCCGGGTTGCCGGTGTTGATCGCGCTGATCGGGTTGGTGCTGGCGTCCCGGCCTGCGAAGCCATCGGATTCCTCAACGGCACAGCCGGAGAGCGTCGGTGAAGTCGGCCACGCGGAAGTCGACGCGGCGGGGGCAACACCGCCGGCGACACCACAGCGCGTCCCGAAGGCCGGCTATGCGGAAGCCGATGCACCGGACACCACAACCTCGGCGACACCACAAGATGTCCGATCGGCTCGCCATGCGAACGTCGGCGCTCGGGGCGACCGAGGCATGGTTTCAGCGGTGGACGATGGCTGCGTAGCAGGCGTCGGCGCGGCGGGTGCCGGCGTGCAGCCAGGCGTGTGGGTCGCTGCCGACGCGGATTGCTGCCCAGCTGCGGCATTCTCGCGCGGGGGTGCGACGTGAACGCGCCCTACCTGGTGCCCGCGATGATGGCGCTGGCGGTCGGCACCTATGCGTTGCGGTGGGCGGGGCCGGCGTTGCGGGATCGAATCCGGTTGTCGGCGCGCACTATCGCGCTGCTCGACACCGGGGCGTTGATTCTGCTGGCCGCACTGGTGGCGACGGCGACGTTGCCGACGGGCACCGGGAAACTCGGCGTCGCCTTGCCCGCCGGGGTGGCGGTCGGCGGTGTGCTCGCCTGGCGACGGGCACCCTTACTCGTCACGGTGATCGCCGCAGCCGCCACGACCGCACTGCTTCGGCTCGTCGGCGTGCATTGAACCGAGCCCCACCCGCGCCGCGCGATCGGCCGAGGGGCGTAGCGCCGGCCGATGGCAAGGTGCCGGCCTGTGGCAGATTGCCGCCCGGTGGCGTAGCGCGGCCCAGTGGCGTAGCGCGGCCCGGCGGCAAAGTACCGACCGATCGCAATACGCGGCCCGATCACATCGCATGGCGCTCGGGTCGAATTCGGCACCTGCGTGCCTGCCGGTTGGCGTCGAGCGCTGCTGCGTGTGAGTTCAGCTGGGCGACAAGGGGATTCCGCCACCCAGGCGGCGAGCGACGGAACCGTAGCGGGCGTCGAGGCGTAGCCAGGTGCGGGTGGTGCGGACGCGGACCAGTTCGGTGGGCTGAATGCGCCGGGATTCGGCCTTCTCGCCCGCGTGCGGGATGAAGTCCATGGCGGTGAGGGCAAAGACGACGCGCATCGGGACCTCGACCGCGAGATCACCCGCGCCGGTCACTGTGAGCACCGACTGGTCGAGCAGGGACGCGGGCGGACCGTGGGCGCCGCCGTGCTCGCGCGCCAGATCGGCTCCGCGCTCGGCCAATTCGACGAGTGCGCGGGCCGGAACGTCGTCGACGTGGGCGAAGCCGTCGGTCGGCGGAAGCGCACCGCGCCAGGCCGAGTCCATCGAATAGCCGAGGTCGATCGGATGCCCGGTACCGAGCCCGGCCAGCACCATGTCGGCACCGACCGTGACATCGTCGACGCCGAGTTCGGCCGTGATCGTGCGCACCGCCAGCGTCTCGAAACCCGTTGCCACCCAGGCGGAGACGAGACTCGAGCCGCGGCGGCGCAACCGCACCACCGCCGCCTGGTCCAAGCGCAACGCCCGTGACAGGAAGGTGGCCAGGTTCTCGCGTTCGGCCGGGTCGGGCGTATGCAGCACGCGCTGTTCGGAACTCACGAAATCAGGCCCGCCACAACGCCAGGTAGTCGCGTTCGGTGTCGGTGAGCCTGCGCAACCGCTGGGTGTCGATGTCGAACGCCGCGAGCTGGGTGGTCGCGGTGACCGCGGGCGGCGAATCCGGTGCGGCGCCGCTGGCCCGCACCTCGTAGCCGACGGTGAAGTCGACGGCGCGCAACTGCTTGATCCACATGGCGATATCGAGCGGGGTGTCCTCGTGGCGCAGCTGTCCCCGGTACTTCACGTGCAAATCGACGAGCACACAACCCTGCCTACCCATCGACGCGGTCGGCTTGTCGTCGTCGAACAGCCAGGGGATTCTGGCCTCCTCCAGCAGCGTCACCATGCGGGCATGGTTGACGTGCTGGAACACGTCCATATCCGACCAGCGGATCTCGACCTTCGCATGGAAACGCTGCGGCAGAACCAGCTGCGCTTCGGGCGCGGCGGTGCTGCCGTTCGGCGAACTCGTCACCGTGGTACCTCCGATTGGGCGCCCACCCCGCTCACCATGCTCCGCACCTGTCGCGCGGCGACCGACAGTGTGGCGAGGTCGTGGGTCCCGGACTCGAACAGTTCCGACAGGGCAGCGCGCGCACGACCCAGCCGGGACTGGTTCTTCGACTCCCAGTATGCAATTTTCTCGTCGGGCGTCTCCTCCGGGTCGCCCGCCGACAGCACATCGAGGGTCAGCGAGCGCAGCGAACCGTACATGTCGTCGCGCAGCGCGAGCCTGGCCAGCGCGTGCCAGCGGTCGCCGCGCTCGAGGTGGCTCACCGCCTCGAGCAGCCAATCGATCTTGAGGTGCTCGTTGAGCGCGTAGTACAGGGCACCGACTTCGGCGCCGTCGCGGTCGGTGATGTCGGCGATGTCGACCACGTCGAGCAGCGGGAAGAGACCGAGCAGTCCGAATACTTCGGTGGCCAGTTCGGTCGGGGCGCCACGGGCGATGAGTTCGGCCGCACCCTGAGTGAGCGAGGTGACGTGGTGCCCGCGCAACCAGCCGGGCACCTGCGGCGCCAGCTCCTGTACCCGCCGGTGGTAACGGTTGATCTCCGCGCCCACGGCGACGGGCTGCGGGCGGTTGCTCAGCAACCAGCGCGAGGCCCGGTCGAGAGTGCGCTTGGATTCCAGCTCGAGCAGGTCGCAGACCGCGGCGGGGGCGTCGGCGCTGCGGATACGCGACCACACGTCGTGCAGCTGGAAGATCGCGGTGGCCGCGGCGAACGCGCGAACCGTGTCGGACGTGGTCGCACCGACCTCTTCGTTGAGCCGGTGGGCGTAGGTGATTCCGCCGTAGTCGACCACCTCGTTGACGAGCATCGTGGTGACGATCTCGCGGCGCAACCGGTGCTTCTTGATCTCGGCACCGAACCGTTCGCGCAGTGGCGTGGGGAAATACAGCGGCAGCCTGCCCGCGAACGCGGCGCTGTCGGGCAGGTCCGTGTCGAGCAGGTCGGCCTTGAGGCCGAGCTTCACGTGGGCCAGCAGGTTCGCCAGCTCGGGCGAGGTGAGACCGACGCCTTCCGCCTCCCGCTGTTGCAACTCGGTTTCCGACGGCAGCGCCTCGAGCTCACGATCCAGACCACGTCGCTGTTCGAGATCGGAGATCACCCGCGCGTGCACGCTGGCCATCTGTGCCGCGTCGGTGCGGGCGATACCGATCAGGAAGTTCTGATCCACGTTGTCCTGCAACACCATTCGCGCGACCTCGTCGGTCATCGAGGCGAGCAGCGGGTTGCGGTCCTGCGGTGCGAGCGCGCCCGCGCTCACCACACCGTCGAGCAACACCTTGATATTGACCTCGTGGTCGGAGCAATCGACGCCCGCCGAGTTGTCCAGGGCATCGGTGTTCATCTTGCCGCCCGCGCGGCAGAACTCGATGCGCCCGAGCGCGGTGGCGCCGAGGTTGCCGCCCTCGCCGATCACCTTGACGCGCAACTGGTTTCCGTTCACCCGGACCGCGTCGTTGGACTTGTCGCCCACCTCGGCATTGGTCTCGGTACTGGCCTTCACATACGTGCCGATACCGCCGTTCCACAGCAACTGCACGGGCGCGAGCAGGATGGCACGCACCAGTTCGGGCGGCGACAGCGCCTGCACCGCGTCGGGCAGGCCGAGCGCCGCCCTGGCCTGCGGCGAGATCGGCACCGATTTCACGGTGCGTTCGAACACGCCGCCGCCCGAGCTGATGAGGCTGCGGTCGTAGTCGGCCCACGACGAACGCGGCAGTGCGAACAGCCGCTCTCGTTCGGCGTAGGACGTGGCCGCGTCGGGGTTCGGGTCGAGGAAGATGTGGCGGTGGTCGAAGGCCGCGACCAGCCGGATGTGGCGCGAGAGCAGCATGCCGTTGCCGAACACGTCGCCGCTCATGTCGCCGACGCCGACCACGGTGAAGTCCTGGCTCTGGGTGTCGATGCCCATCTCCCGGAAGTGGCGTTTCACCGACTCCCACGCGCCCTTGGCGGTGATGCCCATGGCCTTGTGGTCGTAGCCTGCCGACCCGCCGGAGGCGAAGGCGTCGCCGAGCCAGAAGCCGTAGCGCTTGGCGACATCGTTGGCGATGTCGGAGAAGCTCGCCGTGCCCTTGTCGGCGGCCACCACGAGGTAGGTGTCGTCGCTGTCGCGGCGGACCACGCGCTCGGGCGGCAGCACCGCACCCGTGGCCAGGTCGACGTTGTCGGTGACGTCGAGCAAGCCGGAGATGAAGGTGCGGTAGCAGTCGATGCCCTCGGCGATGCTCGCCTGACGGTCGGCGGCCGGGTCGCCGGTGGCGGCGGGCGGCCGCTTCACCACGAACCCGCCCTTGGCACCGACCGGCACGATCACCGCGTTCTTGACCGCCTGGGCCTTCACCAGACCCAGGATCTCGGTGCGGAAGTCCTCGAGCCGGTCGGACCAGCGCAGACCGCCACGCGCCACCGAACCGAAGCGCAGGTGCACACCCTCGACCCGCGGCGAGTACACGAAGATCTCGAACTGCGGTCGCGGCTTGGGCAGTTCGGCGATTTCTCGCGGCTCGACCTTCAGCGACAGGTAGCCGCGCGGTGCGCCGTCGGCGTCGACGACGTAGTTGTTGGTGCGCAGGGTCGCCTTGATGAGACCGAGGATGGCGCGCAGGATGCGGTCGGCATCCATGCTGACCACCTCGTCGATGCCGGCGCGCACGCGTGTTTCCAGTTCGGCGGCGTGCTCGGCCGAGACGGTGTCTGGATCGAATCGCGCGGCGAACAGGGCGACGAAGTCGCGCGCCACCTCCGGATGCGCGAGCAGGACGCGGGCGATATTGACCTGGCTGTAGGGAAAACCCGCCTGCTGCAGGTACTTCGCGTAGGCGCGCAGGATGGCGACCGAGCGCCAGGGCAGGCCTGCCCGCAGCACGAGTTCGTTGAGACCGTCAGCTTCGGCACGGTCGTACCAGACTGCCTCGAACGCCTCGGTGAAGCGGGCGCGCAGGCCGTCGGCCTGGCCCGGGTGTTCGAGCAATTCCGCGTCGAGATCGCCGCCGAGGGCGTTGCGCAGCAGTTCGGGACGGGCCTGCAAGCCGAAATCGTAGATCCAGCGCTCGGTTCCGCCGTCGAGTTCGAGCTGGTAGGGCCGCTCGTCCACGACCTCCACGCCAAGGCTCTGCAGCACCGGAAGCACCTGACTCAACGACACACCACGCCCGGCGATGTAGAGACTGAACCGCCACGAACCGGGTTCGGCCTCGGACCGGCGGTACAGGTGCTGATCGATGCCACCTTCGGACAGTTGCTCGAGGCGCGCGATGTCGGCCAGGGCGCGGACAGGCGCGAAGTCTTCCTTGTAGCTCTCCGGCAGCGCCTTCGAATAACGCGAGACCACGGCGGGATCGAGCACCGTCGACGACGCGACCTCGTCGCCGATCCGGTCGTCCCAGGAGTGGCTTGCCGCGTTCAGCAGCGACTGCAGGCGGCGCCGGTTCTCCTCGGAGGTGTCCGGGCCGTCCTGACCTGCCGCCTCGGGCGGCAGCATCACCGTGAAATACACACTGGCGAGCTCGCTTTCGCTCACCCGGGCCGAGTAGTCGATGTCGACGCCGCCGAGTTCGCGCACCAGGATGGACTGCATCTCCAGCCGCACCGCGGTGGTGTAGCGGTCGCGCGGCAGGTACACCATGCAGGCGACGAACCGGCCGTAGGTGTCGCAGCGCAGGAACAGCCGTACCTGCCTGCGCAAACCGACGCCGAGGACCGCGACGGCGGTGCGCCGCATGGTCGCGGTGTCGGCGGAGAACAATTCGGTACGCGGGAACGACTCGATCACCTCGAGCATCGCCTGCCCGGAGAACGAGTCCTTGTCGAAGCCCGCGGCCTCGATGGCTGTACGTACGCGGCGATTGATGACAGGAATGTCGAGCACGTTCTCGTGCACGGCGCTCACGGTGAACACGCCGATGAACAGGTGCACACCGACCACGGCGCCGGCGTCGTCGACATCGGCGACCCCGATGAAGTACGGGTACACCGAGCGGTGCACGGTCGCGCGGACCAAGCCCTGCGTGAGCATCAGCAGCGGGCGGTCAACGCCGTTGATCGGCACCTGGAAGTCGGTGCCGATATCGGGGCGAAGCACACCGAGGCTGGTGCCCGGAACCCGCGCGGGGACGGTGTGGCCGTTCTCGGTGGTGCGCTGGTAGCGCGTGTAGCCGAGCAGGGTGAAGTTGCCGTCGGCCAGCCAGCGCAGCAGCTGGGCGCAGTCGGCGAGATCGACCGAGGGGAAGGGCGCGGTGCCCGCCGCGGCGGTCCGATCGAGACGATCGGCGAGCGAACTCTGCGCCTCGACCATCGCCTCGGTGTCGTCGATCACCTGACGCACGTCGGCGAGCACCTCGGGCAGGGTGCGTTCGATCTCGTCGAGCTGGGCCTGCTCGGTCGACGGGTGCAACTGCAGATGCATCCACGACTCGGCCAGCCCTTCGGCGCCGTTGCCGTCCACCTCGTGCGGTGCCGCGCCGACGAGCGTGCCGTCGGCGTCGCGAGTGACCTCGAAGATCGGGTGGATCAGCTCGCTCACGCTCACCTGCATGCGGCCCAGCGCCGCCGTGATCGACTCGACCAGCAGCGGCATATCGTCGGTCACCACCTGCACGGCGGCGCCCATGCCCGACCCGTCGTCGGGATGATGCACCTCGACCAGGGCCTTACCCGGTTGACGGCGGGCGGCGAGTTCCATGTGGTGGCGGAAGATCTGGGTGATCCCGGTGATCGGAAAATCCACGTCCCCCGCGTCGACGTGTCGGAAATACGCCTCCTCGAGTGTCGCGAGATCGTCGCGCAAACTCGGTGGCATTCCCGCCGCCCAGCCCGCACTCGACATTTCCGACGAGACCGTCATCTTTCGCCTGCTCCCATGTTTCGGTTGGCTTCGATTCCGTAAAGTCCGGTGACGCGATTCCGAGACTAACGCCGCCGCGCGAGCCGTGCCGTCGGAAATCCGGCTTCCCCGCCGGTAACTTGTGAAACGCCGACGGCCCGGCCGTTCGATCGACAAGTCGATCGTCAGGCCGGGCCGTCGATGCGGTCCGCGCGAATATCAGTCGCGAGTGAGCTTACGGTGCGTAACCCGGTGCGGGCGAGCGGCTTCCGCGCCCATCCGCTCCACCTTGTTCGCCTCGTAGGCCTCGAAGTTGCCCTCGAACCAGAACCACTTGGCTTCGTTGTCGTTGTCGCCTTCCCACGCCAGGATGTGGGTGCAGGTGCGGTCGAGGAACCACCGGTCGTGGGAGATCACGACGGCGCAGCCCGGGAACTGCTCGAGCGCGTTCTCGAGCGAGCTCAGGGTCTCGACGTCGAGGTCGTTGGTCGGCTCGTCGAGCAGGATCAGGTTGCCACCCTGCTTGAGGGTGAGCGCCAGGTTCAGGCGGTTGCGCTCACCACCGGAGAGCACTCCGGCCGGCTTCTGCTGATCCGGGCCCTTGAAACCGAACGCGCTGACGTAGGCACGCGAGGGCATCTCCTGGTTGCCGACCTCGATGAAGTCGAGCCCGTCGGAGACGACCTGCCAGACGTTCTTGTTCGGGTCGATGCCCGCACGATTCTGGTCGACGTAGCTGAGCTTGACGGTCTCGCCGACCTTCACCTCGCCGCTGTCGGGCTCCTCGAGCCCGACGATGGTCTTGAACAGCGTGGTCTTACCGACACCGTTGGGGCCGATCACACCGACGATGCCGTTGCGCGGCAACGTGAACGACAGATCCTTGATGAGCTGACGATCGCCGAAGCCCTTGTCCAGGTGCGAGACGTTGACCACGATGTCGCCGAGGCGCGGACCCGCGGGGATCTGGATCTCCTCGAAGTCCAACTTGCGGTGCCGCTCGGCCTCGGCCGCCATCTCTTCGTAGCGCCCGAGGCGGGCTTTGTTCTTGGCCTGGCGGGCCTTGGCGCCGGAACGAACCCAGGCCAGCTCCTCCTTGAGGCGCTTCTGCAGCTTCTGGTCCTTCTTGCCCTGCACCTCGAGACGCTGGGCCTTCTTCTCCAGGTAGGTGGAGTAGTTGCCCTCGTAGCCGATGGCCCGACCGCGGTCGAGTTCGAGGATCCACTGCGCGACGTTGTCGAGGAAGTACCGGTCGTGGGTGACGGCGAGCACGGCACCCGGGTAGGAGGCCAGGTGCTGTTCGAGCCACAGCACGCTCTCGGCGTCCAGGTGGTTGGTCGGTTCGTCGAGCAGCAGCAGGTCGGGCTTGCTCAGCAGCAGCTTGCACAGCGCGACGCGACGACGCTCACCACCGGAGAGGTTGGTGACCGGCTCGTCCGGCGGCGGGCAACGCAGCGCGTCCATGGCCTGCTCGAGTTGGGAGTCGACATCCCACGCGTCGGCGTGGTCGAGGAACTCCTGCAGTTGGCCCATCTCGTCCATGAGCTCGTCGGAGTACTCCGTGGCCATGAGCTCGGCGATCTCGTTGAAGCGATCCAGCTTCACCTTGACCTCGCCGAGGCCCTCCTCCACGTTGCCGCGGACGGTCTTCTCCTCGTTCAGGTCCGGTTCCTGCATGAGGATGCCGACCGAAGCGCCGGGCGCGAGGAACGCTTCACCGTTGTTCGGCCGGTCCACCCCCGCCATGATCTTCAGCACGCTGGACTTACCCGCACCGTTCGGGCCGACCACGCCGATCTTGGCGCCGGGCAGGAAGTTCAACGAAACGTCGTCGAGAATGACCTTGTCGCCGTGCGCCTTGCGAACTTTGATCATCGAATAAATGAACTCAGCCATATATGGAAGCCTATCGGTGCGGGTAACAGGGGTGCGATGCGGAGCGGGGGCCGGTGCCGCGGACCTGCCCTCAAGCGTCGACCTGCGCGGGAATGCCTTCGATCGGCATCTCGTCCGGCGATCGCGCCGGGAGGGAATCCGCCGCGGACGTAGAGGCTACGGCAGAACGGTCCTCGGGCGCATACTCGCCCTCCGCCCCCGGCGGTGCGGCAGCCGACACTACAGCGCCCTGATCGCCCGGAATATTCCGTACCACGTGCGGGGTGAACCGCGCCGCCTCCGATCGTCGCTGGATGGTGGCACTGCACCGGCCGAGATCGGGTCCCACCGCGACGGCGCGCATTTCCAGGTCACGACGTTCGCCGCCGTCCTTGCCCCGGTATTCGTGCGAGCGCAGCTGACCGTAGGCGATCACCGGATCGCCCCGGCGCAGTGATCGGTCGACCCCGGCGACCAATCTGCGCCAGCAGCTGACCGTGAGATAGAGCGTGCCCGCATCCACCCATTCGCCCGCGCTCGGATCGAACCGGCGTGCCGTGCTCGCCATCCGGAACGACACCACCTGCTCGCCGTTGGCCAGATCCCGCCGCACGGGATGGTTGACCACTGTGCCGATCACCGTCGCATTCGCCTCGTACATCGAAACCGCCCCCGCTCAGACATTCGGTGTTGTTGCTCTGACCATTCAAGAATGGCGCAGGCAGGCACCGCCGATCCGGCACCGCCGACATCTGGGGACAACTTCTCGGGTTGTGGATATCCGCCGTGTCAGAGCATGGGCAGTTCGGTGTTCGCCCCGCACAACACCACGATCGGCCGCACGCCCGGCTCCGGGGTGTAGGCCCCGCTCTGCACCGCTGCCAGCGCGGACGCGCCCTCGAGTTCGACGACCACCCGGAATTCGCGCCACAGGTACTCGCGCGCACGGGTCACCGCGTCGTCGGCCACGCCGAGGGCCCGCATCTGCTGTCGACTGGCGATGTCGTAGGCGATATCGCCGACCCGGGTCGCGCACATCGGCTCGTCGCCCGGGGACGGCGCGGCGACGTCGACCGGCCTGCCCGCCGCGAGCGCGGCCGACAGTGCGGGCGTGTGCTCGGATTCCACCCCGACGATCTGACGTCGCCTGCCGAGCGCGGCCCCGAGCCCGGCGATCAGCCCGCCGCAGCCGACGGCCGCCAGCACCGGCGGCCGCCCGCGCACCTGTTCCTCCAGCTCGAGACCGATGATGCCCGCACCCGCCACCACCGCGGGAATGTCGTCGGCGCGCAGGTGCCCGGCGCCGCGTTCGGCCGCCAGGGTCACCGCGTGGCGCTCGGCTTCGGCGAAGGTCGCCCCGTGCCAGAGCACCTCCGCACCGTGCGCCCACATGGCCGCGACCTTCGTGTGCGGTGCGGATTCGGGCACGACGACCGTGCATTCCTTACCGAGCTGCGCCGCTGCCAGCGCGAACGCGATCCCGGCGTTGCCACCCGAGGCGACGACAACGTGCCCGGCAGATTCCTCGGCCAGCAGCGCGTTGAACGCACCACGCACCTTGAAGGTGCCGCCGTGCTGCAGGAATTCCATCTTCAACGACACCGGAACCGGTCCGTCGGGCCCGTCGACGCTGGTGTGGAACACCGGTGTCTTACGCACCCGCCCCGATAATCGGCGCCGAGCCGTCCGCACATCGGTCCGCAGCACACGCGGCGTCCCGACCGGTCGACTCGTCTGGCTCGCCGGTGTACCGCATTCGGTCACGGACGCACCTCACGGTCGCGACGCGCCAGCTCGGCGTACATCGCGTTGTAGGCGTTGAGTTCGGCGTCGTTGTCGCGGTCGGCCGCGCGGTCGGTGCGCTTGGCGAGCCGCTGATCGCTGCGGGACCACTGGATCAGCAGCGCCAGCATCACCACGACCAGCGGCACCTCACCGCTCGCCCAGGCGAAGCTGCCACCGTTGCGCTGATCGGCGAGCAGGTCGATATTCCAGCCCAGGTCGAGGGTGCGGTAGAACCAGCCACCGAGGACGGTCGTCATGCTCATCAGAGCGATACCGAAGAAGGCGTGGAACGGCAGGGTGCCGAACACCATGGCCAGCTTGGTCAACGGCGCCACCTCACGCGGTTTGGGATCGATGCCGATCACCACCCAGTAGAACAGATAACCGCTGATGAGGAAGTGCGCGTTCATCATCAGGTGCGCCGCGTGCGAATCGACTGTGGCGTCGAAGATCCCACCGAGGTAGAGCGCGTAGAACCCGGCCACGAAGATCACCGACGCGACCACCGGCTGGGTGAGGAACCGCGAGACCGGGTTGTGCACGGCCGCGAGGATCCATTCGCGCGGGCCGGGAATCCCGCCGCGACCGGCGGGCGTGAGCGCGCGCAGGGCGAGGGTCACCGCACCGCCGAGGGCGAGCAGGATCGGCGCGAGCATCGACAACGCCATGTGCGCGCCCATGTGCACGCTGAACATGGCGGGCGCATACCGGCCGACGCCCGAGGAGGTGGCGAGCAACAGCACGAGGCAGCCGCTGCACCAGGCGATGGTCCGGCCGAGCGGCCAGGCGTCGCCGCGCGTACGCAGCCGGTACACACCGAGCAGGTACAGGGCGGCGAGCACGATGGCGAGGGTGCCGAAGATCAGGTCGAATCGCCAGTCGAACAGCAGCCTGCCGACGGTCGGCGGGCCGTCGACGCTGTAGCCCAGCTCCACTTCCGTCGGCGTGGGGATGGACGTCGGTGGCGGAGGTGGGGTGCGTCCGAGGCCCACGGCGAGGCCGATCGTGGCGGCGAAGATCAGCATCTCCACGCCGGCGAACCGGATCAGCGCCGCGCGATCGCGCGCATCCGCGGCCAGCGCGGGCAGGGCGGCCCGTCGCTGCAGGAAGCCGAGGCCCGCGAGCAGCACGAGTGCCGCCGTTTTGGCGAGCACGAGCCTGCCGTACGTGGTGGTGAACAGCTCGGCGGCCGGCACCCGAACCCAGGCGTTGATCACACCGCTGAGCGCGATGACAACGATCGCGACGGTCGCGGCCAGTGAGAAACGCCGGGCGGCGACATCGGTATCGGCGCCGCCGCGCATCGCGTGGGCGAGCACCGCGACCAGCCCACCGACCCACACCGCGGCCGAGATCATGTGCAGGATGAGCGAGTTGGTCGCCACGTCGTGCGAACCGCCCGAGGACGAGTGCCCGGTCAAGGCCAACGGCATCATGGTGCCGATCGCGAGCGCGAGCAGGATCGGCGTCCAGCTCCAGCGCAAGGCCAGTCGGCACCCGATCGCGAGGACGAGGGCGAGCACGGTGGTCGTTCGCCAGGCGCCCGCCACCTCGACCTGGGCGATCACCGGCCACAGCACTTCGGGCCGCCAGATCGAACCCACCGGCTGACCCGTCGTATCCGACACCGTCAGCGGCACGAGCAACGCCGCGCACACCGCCCAGACGATCGCCGCGTCCGAGGCCCGTCGCACCGCCCGGTACCCACCGGCCTCGAGCAACCCGCTGTCTTTCGGCGGCAGCAGGAACGCCGCGAACAGCAGGGAGCCGACCGTCACGGCGGCGGACAGGTCGGCGAGGGCCCGCAACGCGGGCAACCCGTACGTGGTGAGCGCACCGGGATCGGGAATCCCCAGCAGACTCAGCGCCTGCGCCGCCGACAACGCGACGACGATCGCCGCGACCGCCGCGGCCATCGCCCCGGCGATCACCCCGAGCGCACCGAACGCCCGCCCACCCGTCGAGGAACTGCTGCCCGTCGCGGCCGCCCGATCCGTCTCCGCCGGTCCAGCGCCGTCGCCGACGGTTCCTGCGGAGGGGTCTTGCGATAACGACATGTCAACGAGGGTAGTTCGACCTGCTCCCCCACGCGCCCATGGGGCGCCGCTCCCAACCCCGCCCACCACCCGGTCGGTCGCTATACTTTTCGCGCTGGACACCGACGCCGACATCGACAAAGGTGAATGCGTCTGCCTCCGTAGCTCAGTTGGATAGAGCAAGGGCCTTCTAATCCCTAGGTCGCAGGTTCGATTCCTGCCGGGGGCGCAAATGGCTCCTGACCTGCGCATATGCCGGTCAGGAGCTTTCTTCGTTCTCCGCACATGCGCGTGGTGGCGTTTTCGTTCAGTCCCAGGGGAGCACAGATGGTGGGCTCGGAGTGGTGATCGGTGCTGCGGGTGCGTGGGTGAGAGTGGTTTCGCCGGTTACGAGGTAGTGCAGCACGGCCTGGTCGACAGCCGGGTTGTAGCGTGCGAACGACCCGTGGTCGGTACCGTCGACCCGCAGCAGCGTCCCGCCGAGCGCGGCAGCCATGGCGGGCCCGCCCGCAGCCGGGGTGGCTGCATCCGCCGAGGTCTGCACGATCAGCGGAGGATGTGCCAACCCGCGCCCGTGGAACGCCATCCGCTGCGCGGACGACGGCCACGCAGCGCACAGCACATCGGACCGTTGCAGCTCGGCGGCAAACTGGAAGTAGCTTGCCCCGTTGGCGAATTCGACCAAAGCAGCGACACCGGCCGACGAAACGGCCCCGGCCTCATTGCACGTGATCGCGTCGTAGACCCAACCTGAGGTCGGGTCGGGGGAAAGCCGAGACGCGACATAGGAGAGGAACTCGATGTGTCGCGGATCATCCTTATACCGGCGCATGCCTTCGGCCAGGTACGGCCAGTAGTTGCGCCAGTAGACGGCGGCGTCGGTGGCGCTCTGTGTCAGGCTCTGCCCTGCGCCCGGTCGACGCACCGACTGCACCAGGTTCGCCAACCGACCCGAGAGCTCATCCGAGCCGACCTCGGCGCCTCCGTTGACGAGCGCACCAAGAGCACCGCCGAGCGCGGGATCCAGCCGCGCCTGCCAGCCCCCGCCTTGAGCATCGACCTGTCGAGCCCATTCACCCGCGACCGCACGCCGGGTCGCACCGAGGCCGTAGGTGTCATCATTCGCGGCGATCCAGTCGAACAGTTCGTAGACAGCGGCCTCCCTGGCCTGCCATCCACGCGCGAACTGCTCGCCCCAGGCCCACTCCGGGTTCACGTTGGCGTCCAGCACCATCTTGTCGACCCGTTCGGAAAACAACGTGGCATACGCCGCCCCCAGGGCCGTCCCGTAGGACCCGCCATAGAAGCTGATCTGCTCGGTACCGAGCGCCCGGCGCACCTGTTCGAGATCGCGAGCGAGCGTCTCGGTGGTGAGCGTCCCCGGGTAGCCGGGCGCCGCGGCCTCGCACGAGGCGCGGTCGGTCACCGGCAGGATCACCACGACCGCCTTGGTGCAGCGCAGCGGCGTCGACCAGCGCAGGCCGCGCGGTTGGACAGCGATGCGGTCGAATTCCCGTAGCGCGGGCACTCGAGAATCACGCGAGGACCAGAAGTTCAACGCGTCCACTCCCGGCCCGCCCTGGCCCGCGAACAGCACGCCGCGCCCCTGGGCAGATCCAACCGGCTGCATCCGGCTCACCGTGAGCTCGATCTGTTTCCCCTCCGGCACCGAGTAGTTCATCGGGACCGTCACCGTCGTACACAACGCCGCACCAGCGCCCGCCGCCGTGGGACACGGGCCCCAGCGCAATCCCGCGCAGGGGGCAGCCATCGACGTCGAACCTCCAAAGGGGAGCAGCACCATGGCCATCACACACAGCAACGTCATCGAAGTACGCACAGCTTGCCCCCGCTTCTCGGCACGATCACCCCGCCCGGCCCCCGGCAGCTACCCGCCGACGACTATCGCGTACGTCACAGTACCGAATCGCGCTCCGCCCCCGATTCCCTTGGCCTGCTGCATGATCCAGCCTCCACGGATGCGGTCCGTGGGCATCTCAGAAACTGCGAATCGCGCTGGAATTCACCAGTACACCGTGGCCGAAACCCGCGAGCACCACGCTGGCATTCGTCGGGAACCACGCCGAAATTCGTCAGGTTCAGCACCGCACTAAGCGGAGACAGCAAGTCGATATCCACAACCCATTAATCAGCGGACATCGCCTTCCACGAGCAAACTCGAAACCTTGTACTGGGTTACGAACTCGCCAGACGTGCTCCCCAGCGCATCGACACAATCTGCTACGGCCCGGGGATGATGCCGGGCGGGAGTACGAGCCGTTCGAGTTCCTCAACACCACAACAGGCCTGGACAGTCAGCGCTTAGCGCCCAGGTGGTCGAAGTGCCCTCAGCCGTTCAACTAACTCATCACCGCCCTATCCACCTCACTGGGCCAACGACCTTGTGCTCGCAACTGCCGCAGGGCTCGCGATCACCGCGGCAGGCCTGCGTTCGTCCCTGGCCGCGCAAGAACCCGAGCTGTTCGTAGCACTACTCGAGAGCGAAATCTGCCCCGAAACCGTCTGATCCGCTGTTCATTGATCGTGAATGCGCGAAAGTCCCGGTCGTCGGGGTGCATCTCGCCGCTGCGAGGGACAGCGGACCGAGAGCGGACCCATCCGCACGATTATCGCGTCGCATTCTCGTTCCTCGATGACTCCTCGATACCGACCTGGGAGCCGTCCTGCCATCACGTCGGCAAGCGACTCGGGCCGCGGCAGGCCGTCTCAAGGCCGTTCGCCCCCTCATGATGGTCAGACACCATATGCCGTCATCAGGTCTGAATCGGATTCACCGACCAGGAACCTGCGCCCAGCGACGACACCCGGATCTTCCGCAACTCATCGATCACCTCCCGACCAGGTACCGTTCCCCGGTGCTTCACCAGGTGCGCGAGAACCGACAGGAGGTGGTCCGGCTCCAGAAACCGGGCTCGTGATCCCTGCGTCCCCAGCAGCCCGAAGGCTCCGGGGCGGCGGTCCCGCACGACGACCAAGACACGGTCCTCCGCGACCGCGACAACCATTTCTCCGGTCAGTTCGGTTGCCGGCACAAGAACCTTGAGTGACTCCGCTCCATCGGCACTCCAAACGGACGAAAGATACTGGCCCTCGTGTACGGCCGCCTCGGCTGTGATACCCAGCCAGCCCACCAGCTCACACAATGTGGCCAAATACGGCCGAGATCCGACTGCCTGCTCGAGCTCGCCTGATATGTCGTCGAAGTATGTACCGTCGCCATCCGGGACAGGCACGCTTGCCCACTCCCGGGTCAAGCGCTCACGGTGCTGGCGCTCCTGATCGACACGATTATCGATTATTCGCCTGGCATGCTCCCG
The DNA here is from genome assembly GCF_040639775.1 of Nocardia sp. NPDC023733. NCBI lineage: Bacteria > Bacillati > Actinomycetota > Actinomycetes > Mycobacteriales > Nocardiaceae > Nocardia > Nocardia sp. NPDC023733. The sequence continues at coordinate 347,997 of NZ_JBFAAN010000006.1, forward strand.
TTCAGCGGCACTCAGCCCGTCACCGAGTTGCACGGCATCGACCAGCTTCGACAGGGGGACCATCTGATGTTCCTCCGGGATGTTCGCCAGCTTCGCCAGACGCTCGCGATGAAGCCCAGAAATCCGCATTCGGGATACCTTCGCCAACCAGACGGGCAGCCCGGATTCCACCTGCTGAGCGATCATCTGCATCCGACCGGAATGATCGACCCCGTCATCGGTGACACTGATCTCGGCTGCGGCGCGCAGGTAGCCGGCCATCTGTTCGCACAGCTGCTCGATATCCGAATAGTGCAGCGGAACCGACGGAGCGCTGGGCCTCCCTCTGTCCGGCTCCTCTTCAGAGCGGATGGTCCCCGAGAAGCGCTGTTTCATCTCGGCAAACCGCACACCGTTCATCCACTCGTAAGCAACAAGCGCGCGCAACAGCGCATTCACGCCATCGAGTGGTGCACCTTCCTCATTGCTCACCAGTAGATTGCGCAGCTCGTCCGAGACCACGGCGTTACAAGGATCGAGCAATCGCTCCGGCAGTCGCGCTCCCTCAGCCGCAACCCAATCGACACATGCTTCCCGCTGCGTGTCCGACTCGGCGCAATGCGCTAACGCCATGGATTGCACCGCCTCCTTGAGGGACGGCATGTGCCGGCTCGAACCTTTGCCGGGAAGCGACACCCAGGTCGTCACTTTCCGAATGGATCGCGCCTGGCACGCATGCCACAGGAGATCTATGGTGCCCGATCCACTACGCGCCCGCTCCGCCAGGCGCAGTAGTTCCGGCGCGTCGTCTAGTTCGAGACCGGAGCGCCCGACCGCGTGCCCTACCGGCGTAAGCTTCAGCCTCGTCCCCGCGCCGGGGATGGTGCTACTTGCAACCTCTTCGATCATTCCGCGAGTTTGCAGATTTGCCAGGATATCCTCGGGCGTCGGCAATGCCGGATGTTCCGGTTCATAACTGATCAACAGATTTTCTAGTATTACCTTAACCCTGCTCACCCATTGAATTCTGGGCCGACCCCAATCATCTTGGCAGAGCACCTGCAACACCAGACCGCTGATCGCGTCGGCATCCCGATACTGCGACTGAACCTTTGACGACCGCTCCTTGCTCTTGACGAATCGTTGAAAAACCCCTCTGAGACTCGACAAAGCGTCCACCTCAGCAGAGGACAAACCGTCGACCTGCTGGAGCTCTCGATCGGACGGAACCAGAATGTAGAATGTCCCCCTCGCCGCAGTGCCCTTTCCACGACGGCCAGCCCGTCCGCCTTTGTTGTCGAGATCTGCGGGCAACAGGACCTGCCGGACACCATCCGTGGCCGTCCCGGTGAGCCCAGTTATGCTGGTGGCGATAACAGTATCGGCCGGTAGGTTCAGGCCGACCGCCAGGGTGTCCGTGGCCACCAGGACACGCAACAGCCCGTCCTCCGCACGGAATTCCTCTTCCAGCATCCGGCGCAATGGGGGCGCCAGTGCTGCGGTGTGAAATGCGACGCCGGTTCGCATTCCCCGAATTACCTCATCATAGTCGGGAATATCCGACGTTCGAAGCCGCGAGTAGAGGTTCTCCGCTTCATCTCGATCTGCCGACAATGAACTTTTGTATCGTCCGACCATCCACGGTGACCCCCTCTGTAGGCGACCGCCGGTCGAATACTCCAAGACCTTTCTGATCGCCTCCGCCAGCTGCTTCGCTGCGGTCCTGGTCGGTACGAAACAGATAATTCTCCTGGAGTTGTCCTCGCTGAGCATACTCAGGACCAGAGTGACAGCCAGCTCGGCGGTCGAGAGAGTTCCTTGGAGGCCGTCCAGACCTTTCGACAGTGGCTGCGCATATCGTTTGCGCAGTTCCGACAGCTCGTGCGGCTCCTCCTGCTCGGGCTCAGGGGCGGCGTCCCCGGGCATGCTCAACAAATGAGCGTCACGCTGAATCAGCCAGTTCTTCTGATCGACGACATAGGTGTCGAGCGGAACCGGACGGTTGTTGCTCGTAGGCGTGTAGACGGTACGGCCACGACCGAGCCACGCCGCTAGGGCCGTACCCGCCTCTGGTGTGAGCGCGGCGGACAAACCCATCAAGGCGGGTTGCTCGTCACCGATACGGAGCTTGATCAAGGTCAGGAGCGCCTCGAGCTTCGCCGCCCGTTCACTCCGCTCGGTCAGCATCTGCAGCTCGTCCACCACAACGAGGCCGGCCCCCTCCAGGGGGTTCAAGCAGTTCACGAGGTAGACGCCCAGTTTTTCGTAAATGGCGACTGCGATGCTGTAGTAGCCTCCTGAAACTGGACGATCACTCTCCGGGTGATCACGCGAGACACCATAGACCTGGAGTTTCTTCAGCGGTTCGCGGCTCCCCAACCAGCTATTCCATTCCGTTTCCTCCTGCGCCACCAGCGCTTTGGTAGGCAGGAGCATCATCGCGGATTTTCCATCGTTGAGCACCATAGTCATCCCGGCACGTGCGATTGTGGTCTTTCCGCTGTTCGTCACGGCATATACCAAGGCAACGCCACGATTATCGATAACCGACCGACAGACCCCTATGAGTTCTCGCTGGAACTTGTCCAGCCGATCCCATGGACCGAGACGCTCTTCCCACAGTGACATAATTGCATCTTTTCGGTCCTGCTGCTTGGAGCCGGGAAGCAACTTGCTGTACTCCGGGCTTCCCCGGACGGTGCCTTCTCCGCCGACACTGTGGACCACGTCGGTCAATACTTCGCCGCTAATGGCTTCGAATATGGAATCAGGATTGGACTGAACCGTCATAGCCTCCCTCGCTTCTGACGGCGATTCAGTTAGTGATTCCAGCGCTTCTCCATGATCGACATACTTGACCCACAGATTATTTATTCTATCGTTGTAGCGACGTCGCTTGCGAACCGTTTCAACAACCATGCGAAAATCCCACGGCACCGCCCCATCCTCGGCGGTCTGCCTGAAACTGTCCCAGAAGTCTCTTGAATTAGAGGCATTTGGAATGTCTTCAGGCGGAAAATTCAGATCTCGCGCAAAACTCCGACGTGATTCTTCACTTCCATAGAGCACACTCAGTTCGTCACGCAACGTTTCCCAGTCGTCCTGATCCAGGTCCCATCGAGAAGAACCACCACCACGATCGGACCGACCCTGTTCCAAACGCTCCGAGGGTGTCATTCCGTAACCTCCATGGCACTAACCTCCTCAGGCAGAACAATGAGATCCGTCCGCACAGACCGACATAGATCCGCAGTGTTCACCGTGTCTTGAGCGGCGATTCGTGCGACGCTACGTAGAGTTCGGACGTCCATGTCGGCCGCCTCGACCAGTTCGCGATAGAAGGCCCCAGCGAATAGCGCTGAACAACCAGCATCAAGCTGACCCCGGTGCGCGATGACCACATCGGCGAGCCCGACGAACAGTTCGGCGACTTCAGAACTCTCACACGACCGCAAGAGGATTGCCCGCAGACGATGCCCGTGGAAATCAGCCGCCAACCGCAGGGTTTCGGCAAGGTCTTCGGCAGGTAGCTGATGGGAAAGCCCGTCAGCGTTCTCCAGGAGAAGAACGCCGCCGCCGCCGTGACAGGCCAGGTGCAAAATGTCCGGTTGCTCTCGCCGTAGCACCACAAGGTCCGACGGAGCGGTCGCCGTGCAGAGGACCAAGTCCCAGTGAGGAGGCAGAGCTGCACGGATTTCACGCATCTCAGCCTGCACACCCACTGGCGACCGCTCCCCGGGTTCCGCGCCCAGGACCATCACCTTGAAGCCGCGATCGGAGCGCGAGCCACGTGCGGGTCGCTCCCGTCTTCCCTCCGCCCCGCTGGACCTGGCTGCGCCGCCATATCGCGCTTGGAGTCGAATAACGTCACTGTTGTACGGAAATCGCGCCGCAACGGCCGATAGCAATTCGCGGAATCCCCAGTCGACAACGCCGCCTTCAGCAGACAGCCGGAACTCCTGCCAGAAGTCCATCGGTGTTGTCGCATAGGGTAATTCCCCGTCTGGAAACCCGAGCTGGACCGCGAGCTGCCTGCGGCGGATCTCGGTTCCGTACTGAGCGCAGAGCACACGACACAATGCCGACCAGTCTTCGCCCTCGATGTCCCAGGGCGTCGCCGCGCCACGTTGGTCGACTCGTTGATCGGATTTCCCAAAATCGTTCACAATGTCGCCTCGAGTCGAAGCGGGTTCGGAAGCTGCCGGGTAAAGCGCCGCAGTATCGGCATCTTCACCCCGGCGGTCACGGTAAAGTTCGCGTCTGTGATAGCCCCAGCGGCGGTGCGGACGACCAAGTCGAGGCGATGACACCCGAAGAGGTCATGCGACCGGGTTCGGCGGAATTCCCAGGCGGGCACGGCGCCTTGTAGTCCCAATGCTTCGACATACGGTTGACTTGACGTGTATTTGATGGTTTTCCCGATTTCACCGAGCGATGCGTCAGCCCCCAGAATAGACAGCTGTGGCCCGAAGCGGCGGACCTGACTGATTTCCACAGGGTCCAGCACCCGCATCGGCGCCATCGCGTGCGCGATCGGGTTAGGAAATTCAGGTTCAGACTTCAGCGACAGGGAAATGCGAGTGAATTCGAGCGGCGCTCGGTTATAGACGGGTAGAAAGGTGACGGACACCCAGACCAAATAGTAATCGTATTGATCGGTCTCCAGCTCCGAGATCAGTAGCTCACGAGACTGCAAGCCCAAAACAGTAGCGTTCAGGCGACGGATGCCCGGGCCGTTGAGCGCGATCCTACCGGAGAGTGGTTGCGGTCGTTCGCCGTCGTCTGCACCGCGCGTCGAGTCGTCGGGCAACAACACCAGGTCCTGAGTAGGCAACACATCTTCGGGCAGCTCGATCATCCGTCACCTCATCAGATACGCACGCGCGCTCACACAGGGCGGACCCGAAACACACTGTCTCCCTGCGCAAATTATCTAGCCAAGGCTACCGGTCGATGAGAAAACCGACGAGTCGATCGGCGAATAATTCCCGCGTGCTGGTTTTCAGGTTCCTTCTGGCACTGGTGAATTGATTAGCTAAACTTCGAATATTGTAGCCAGGCAGTACGTTACGTCCTCCGATCTCCCGAGTACCTGCTATCCCACTACATCGGGTGGTGCCTTGACGCAGGAGCACCTGAGGCCTCCGGCCTCAGCACAGGGGATCGACGAAAATCTGCCATCGACACGAGGTCGACGGCCTGAGGTGAATCGCGCTGCGGTCGGCGGCTCGGTTCGCTGCGGCGTTCAGGTTTGCCGCGATACCGGTTGGCGGACCGTAGATGCCGAATGCACGCCACAAGCCCAACACTGTGCCGAGTGACCCAGCGCGCGTCGCCACGGTCGATCGCTACCTTTCTTGGTCAGGGCCGAAGAGGTCGGCGACCGGGGTTTGGGCGTCGACGGCGACGCCGAGGTCGGCCAGGGTGACGGCGATCGTGTTGACGATCCAGCGTTGTAGGACGCGTGACAGTTCGTCGGCGGTGAGTGGTTGCATGCCGCGGCTGAGCCAACGGTTGACCGAGTTGTCGACCATGCCGACGAGACCGAAGGCCAAGGGCTCGGCGACTTCGGTTGTCCCGCCGTGGCGGGCGATGCTGATCGCGAAAAGTCGTGAGGTCTGCACGGCGACGGCTGTGCGTGCGTCGGAGACCGACGGGGAGCTGCCGACGACCCGTTTCGAACCGGCGGCCAGGAACCGGTGCAGGTGAGGATTGGTGACGATCCAGCCGATATAGGTTTCCACCGCCCTGGTGACCGCGTCGCCGACGGTGCCCTCCGGGTTGAGGACGGGGGTCAGCCGTGTCATCAATTCGGAGATGATGCGGATGCGGACCTGTTCGTCGAGGTCGTCGCGGTCGCCGAAGAGGCGATAGACCACCGAGCGTGGGACGCCTGCGCGTGCGGCGATGTCCTTGACGCCGACCCGCGCGCCGTCCTCGCGGATGGCGACGACGGCGGCGGCCAGGATCTGGTCACGTCGTTCGGCCTTGTGCCCGTCCCACCGCTGCGATCGACCATCGGACGAGGTAGCGGGCGCGGCGGATTCCAGATTCGGCACAGTCGGACCCTACACCGCGAGGTCGGACGTGGATTTGCCCGCGAACAGGGCATCGACGCAGCGCGGGTGCTGCCCGGCCGTCACGTGATGACAGCCGGACAGCAGACCGATCGGCATGGTTACGCGCTCGGCGCCGCGTCGCGCGGCAGCCCGAGCATGCGCTCGCCGATGACATTGAGCTGCACCTCGGTCGTGCCACCGTAGATGGTGGTGGCGCGACCGGCGATGAGCTGTTCCATCGCGTGATCGCTACGCTCGCCCGGCACCGAGACGACACCGGCGACACCGAGTTCGGCGACGATGAACTCCGAGATCGCCTGTCCCAGACCCATACCGAGCAGCTTGCCGACGCTCGAGGTGGTGGAGACATCGATGCCGGACAGCTGCTTGAGCACCACCCGGGAACCGATCACGTCCACCGCCCGGCTCTCGGCCATCAGCTCGCCCACCCGGTAGCGGGCCACGGGCGACAGATCGCGGCCGATCGCGAACCGCAGCAGGTCGGTGTCGGTGGCGTAGGCCTCCATCTTCTGGCTCAGCGCCACCCGCTCGCCCGCCAGGGTCGTGCGGGCCACGTGCCAGCCGTCGTCGACGGCGCCGACCACGTTCTCGTCCGGGATGAACACGTCGTCGAGGAACACCTCGTTGAACAGCGCCGAACCGGTCATCTCCCGCAGCGGACGCACCGTGATGCCCGGGCTCGACATGTCGAGCACGAAATAGGTGATGCCCTCGTGCTTCGGCTTGTCCGGGCTGGTGCGGGCGATCAGCATCGCCCACTGCGCGAACTGCGCGACCGTGGTCCAGATCTTCTGGCCGGTGACGCGCCAGCCACCGTCGACCTTGACGGCCTTCGTGGTCAGGCTCGCCAGGTCGGATCCGGCGCCCGGTTCGCTGAACAACTGACACCACACGAGCTCACCGCGCAGCGTCGGCACGACAAGTTCACGCTTCTGCCGCTCGTCACCGTGCGGGACGATGGCGCCGACCGCCCAGGTGCCCATCAGCAACTGCGGCATCGCGATACCGGAGGCCTTGATCTCCTGCGAGATCACCACCTGCTCGAGCGGCGAGGCCGAGCGGCCGTACGGGCGGGGCAGGTGTGGCAGGTTCCAGCCGCCGTCGCCGAGGGCGACGAGCTGGTCGTCCTCGTCGTCGATGGCCGCGATCTCGGCCAGTTCGGCCCGGATGCCCGCCCGGATCTGCTCTGCTTCCTCGGGCAGTTCCAGTTCGTTCGAGAGGGTGACACCCGACAAGGCGTACCCCGCGACCGCCTCGGCCCGTTCGTCGCGCCCACCCAGCTGACCGCGCAACGCGAGCGCGCGCCGGTAATACAGGTGCGCGTCGTGTTCCCAGGTGAAGCCGATGCCACCGTGCACCTGGATGCAGTCCTGGGCCACCTCGACGGCGGCGTCGGGAATGATCAGCGCGGCGATCGCGGCCGCGTAGTCGGCGGTGTCGTCATCGCGGTCGAGAGCGTACGCGGCGTCCCACAGCACGGCGCGCGCCTTCTCGAGCGCGATACCCATGTGCGCGCACTTGTGCTTCACACCTTGGAACTGCCCGATCGGACGACCGAACTGCACGCGGGTCTTGGCGTACTCCGCCGCGGTCGAGACACACCACGACATCACGCCGACGGCCTCGGCGCCGAGCACGACCGCCGCCACCGAGCGCACCCGGGTCGAGGTCACCGTGAGCACCCGCTCGGCGGGCACCTCGACGGCGTCCGCCTGCAACCGCCCGGCACCGCGCAGCACGTCGACGTTGTCCTGGGTGCTCACGCTCAGCTCGACATTGTCGAACGCGACCCACTGCCGGTCACCGTCGACGGTGACCGGCGCGATGAGCACATCCGCCGACAACGCCCCGACGACACCGTCGGCCGTCCCGTCGACGATCAGCACGCCGTCGCGCAGCACACCGGTCAGCGACGACGACAGCGCGACCGCACCGGTCCGCGAGCCGTCGGCGAGACCGGGCAGCTGGGCACGCGCCCACGCTCCCCCGTCCTGTGCGAGCACCGCGCTCGCCAGTGCCGTCGGCACGAACGGTCCGGTGTGCAGGCCGCGGCCGAGCGGCTCGAGGGCGACGGCCAGCGTCAGCAGGCCCGCGCCCTGTCCACCGAGGTCCTCGGCGATGTGCAGGCTGAGCAGATCCTGCGCGACGAGGGAGTCCCAGTAGGGCAGCTTCCCGGCGTCGGTGGATTCTACTGCCGCACGGACGGTTTCGCTGGTGATGGTGCGCTCGACGAATCCGCTCACCGCGTCGGCGAGGGCCAGGTGGTCCTCGCTCACGCCGACGCCGAGCTCATAGCTGTTGCGCGCCATGGCTAGCTGGTCTCCTTCAGCTGCGCGGCGACACCGTCGATCGTCCACGGGCCGTCGGTCTCGACGGTTCGCACGTCGTGCCAGCCGCCGAGTTCGATGATGGCGCCGCCCTGCACCGCGAACACCTTGCCGGTGAGCGGGCAGTCGGCCTCGGCCAGGTGCGCGACCAGCGGGGAGATGTTGGCCGGGGAGAACGGGTCGAACTCGCCCTCGGGCACCTCGGCGGCGAACAGCGCGCCCATGCCGGGGGTGGCCAGGGTGAGCCGGGTGCGGGCGATCGGGGCGATCGCGTTCACCCGCACGCCGTAGCGCTCGAGCTCGTCGGCGGCGACCAGCGTCAGCGCGGCGATGCCCGCCTTGGCGGCGCCGTAGTTGCCCTGGCCCGCGTTGGGCATGAAGGTGCCCGACGCCGACGCGGTGTTGATCACCGACGCCGAGACCGGGTTACCGGCCTTGGTCTGCGCCTTCCAGTACGCGGCGGCGTGGTGCAGGGTGGCGGCGTGGCCCTTGAGGTGCACGGCGATGACCGCGTCCCACTGGGATTCCTCCATGCTCGCGATGAACGCGTCGCGCAGGATGCCCGCGTTGTTCACCAGTACGTCGAGCGAGCCGTACTCGCTGACCGCCTGGTCGACAAGGGCTTTCGCACCCTCCCAGGTGGCGATGTTGTCGGTGTTGGCCACGGCCTGCCCGCCCGCGGCGACGATCTCGTCGACCACCTGCTGGGCGGGCCCGGCATCGGTGCCGGTGCCGTCGTTGGCGCCACCCAGATCGTTGACCACGACCTTGGCACCCTCGCGGGCGAACAGCAGCGCGTGTTCGCGACCGATACCGCGACCGGCACCGGTGATCACCGCGACGCGACCATCAAGCTTTCCCATAAGTCTTGTCTCCTAATTGAATTCGACGCGGCCGTCGGTGATGGCGATCTGCCCCGCAGCTTCGGTCTCGAAGGCGTAGGCGCGCACACCGGAGTCGGCGGACCCGGTCGGCCAGAAGGTGGTGGTGATCTCCTGGCCCGGCAGGACGGGCTTGGCGAAGCGCACGGCGAGTCGGCGCAGGCGCGCGGTCTCGCTGTCGGCGAGTTCGGTCAGCGCCGCCCAGGACGTGAAGGCCATGGTGCACAGGCCGTGGTTGATGATGCCGGGCAGCCCCGCCATCTGCGCGATCTCGTCATCGAGGTGGATCGGCATCGGATCGCCGGAGGCCGGCGAGTACCGGAAGGTCTGATCCTTGTCGATCTGCGCGGTGACCTGCGCGGCAGGCTCGCCCGCGCGGTCGGCGTCGGTGATGCGGTGCTCGGGCGCTGCCTCACCTTCGCCAGGGCCCGCGTCCACCTTGCGGAAGAACGCGGTCATCCACTGCTCGTTGACGAGTTCGCCTGCCGCGTCGCGGGTTTCGGCGTAGACGACGACGGTGGACCCGTTGGGCTTGCCGACGTACCCGATCGGCTTGGCCCGCACGACCAGTTCGTCGCCGGGCCGGATCGGGCGGTGGAACAGAAAGTCCTGCTCACCGTGGACCAGCTTCATCAGCAATTCCACCGGCGCCACCGACAGCGCGGCGGGCGCCATCGACGTGAACACCGGAACCACCGCGAACACCGGCGGCGCGACTTCGCCGTTGCGGTGGGCCGCGATCGGATCATTGGTCGCGGCAGCGTATTCGGCGATCCGCTCGGCGGTGACCGAGAAACGCTCCTCGTCGGTCCATTCCCCCAGGCCGGAGCCGTCGAAGACGACTCCGGCCGTGGTCGCGTCGGCGCTGCTCACGCCGCGGACCCGACGAGCTCGGTGAACTTGGCCATCGACTCCTTCAGATCCGCCTCGGCGTTCTTGGCGACGGCCTTGCCGATCGGGCCGACGATCATGGTGCCCTTGAACGAGGCGTCGAAGGCGGCGGAGGAACCGGTGGCGGTCGGCTCGACCTTCAGCGCGAATTCCACGGTGACACCCGCCATGCCGGTACCGGTGATCTTGAGGTACTTGTTCGGGTCGACCTCGGCCACCGTCCACTCGATCTTGTTGGCCATGTTCATCACCGACACGACCTCGATGAAGCGCGCGCCTGCGGTCAGCTCGGCGGGCAGGTCCGAACGCCAGCCCTGGTGGATGGTCAGCCACTCCTCCCAGTTCGCCAGGTCGCTCAGCCGCGCCCAGGCCTGCTCGGGGGTGACGGGAAGGTCGGTGGAAACAGTCACAGATGCCATGGGGGTTACTCCTCGTTGAGATTGGTGGCGGAAATCAGCGGTTGACCGGGCGGTAGGCGGTGACTACGACCGCGCCACCGAGACCGATGTTGTGTTGCAGGGCGATACGCGCTCCGTCGACCTGACGGGCGTCGGCGGTGCCGCGCAGCTGCCAGGTGAGTTCGCTGCACTGGGCGAGACCGGTCGCGCCGAGCGGGTGACCCTTCGAGATGAGGCCACCGGAGGGGTTGACGACCCACTTGCCGCCGTAGGTGGTGGCGTTGTCGTCGACGAGACGCCCGCCTTCGCCCGCGGCGCAGAGGCCGAGCGCTTCGTAGGTGAGCAGTTCATTGGTGGAGAAGCAGTCGTGCAGCTCGATCACGTCGACGTCCTCGGGCCCGATCCCGGCCTGGGCGTAGACCGCTTCGGCGGCGGTGCGCGACATGTCGGCGCCGACCAGGTTGATCGCGCTCTTGGTGGAGAACGTGGTCTCGAGGTCGGTGACCATCGACTGCCCGACCATCTCGATCGCCCGGTCGGCCAGGTTGTGCTTGTCGACGAAGGCCTCGCTCGCCAGGATCACCGCGCCCGAACCGTCGGAGGTCGGCGAGCACTGCAGCTTGGTGAGCGGGCCGTAGATCTGCTTGGCGGCCAGCACTTCTTCCAGGCTGTATTCCTTCTGGAACTGCGCGTAGGGGTTGTTCACCGAGTGCTTGTGGTTCTTCACGCCGATCTTGGCGAACTGCTCGGCGGTGGTGCCGTAACGCTCCATGTGCTCTTTGCCCGCGGCGCCGAACATGTACGGCGCGGGCGGCATGGCGAACTCCTGCAGTTCGGCCAGCGCCAGCAGGTGCCGCATCATCGGCTGCTCGCGGTCGTCGTAGGTGGAGCCGAGCGAGCCCTTCTGCATCTTCTCGAAGCCGAGCGCCAGGGTGCAGTCGGCCAGGCCGCCGCGGATCGCCTGGGCGGCGAGGTAGAGCGCGGTCGAGCCGGTGGAACAGTTGTTGTTGACGTTGACCACCGGGATGCCGGTCATGCCCAGTTCGTAAACAGCGCGCTGTCCGGCGGTCGACTCGCCGTAGACGTAACCGACATAGGCCTGCTGGACCTGGTTGTAGTCGATTCCGGCATCGGCGAGCGCCTTGGTGCCCGCCTCGCGGGCCATGTCCGGGTAATCCCACTCCAGCGCGCCCGGCTTCTCGAACTTCGTCATGCCGACGCCGACGACGAACACCTTCTGTGTCATGTACGCACTCCTGTGTGTCGCGTATCCCAAGTACGTGGGACTACGTGTACCAGGAAGGTATATTGGACATCGTGTCCCAGTCAATACCTGGAAGTCCGGGAATTTGCCGGTCACGCGGATGTGCGCACCACGGAAAGTTGCGACCCATCGCGTAAGTGAGACACGATGTCCAGGTCAGCGCAGGCATAGTGATGGAGGGAAGACGATGGTCGGATGGGGCACCGCGGTGCGCAACATCGGCGCCTTGTTCCGGGAGGGGATAGAGCCCTACACCCCGACACCGTCGGTCGACGTGTACAACCACCCCCACCGGCGGCTGCGGTGCTATCGCCGCACCACACCGGCCGTCGGCAAGCCGATCCTGCTTGTCCCGCCGCTGGCGGTCACGATCTCGTGCTACGACCTGCGGCCCGACCAGAGCCTTGTCGAGTTCCTCCTCGGCCTCGGCCGTGCGGTGTACGTCATCGACTACGGCGAGATCACCTACGCCGACCGTGATCTCGGCTTCGAGGAGTGGGTCGACGACATCGTGCCCGACGCGATCCGCCGGGTCAGCGCCGAGCACGGCTACGCCCCGGTCGAGGTGATCGGCTGGTCGTTCGGCGGCACCATCAGCCTGTTGACCACCGCGGCCGACCCCGAACTCCCCGTCGCGTCGGTGACCGCGGTCGGTACCCCGTTCGACCAGCGACGCAACGGGCCGATGTCGCTGGCCAGGTCGCTCGGCCGCCTCGCACCGACCAAGATCGTCACCACGCCGGTGCGCCTACTCGGCGGCATCCCGAAACAGGCCGTTCGGATCGGTTTCCGCGCCCAATCGCTCGACCGCGAGCTGACCAAACCGCTCTACATCGCGCGCCATGCCAACGACCCCGAATCCCTTGCCAGAATGCAGGCCGTCGACCGATTCATGGACACGATGCCGGGCTACCCGGCGCGCTTCTACTCGCAGGTGTACCGCCAGCTGATCATCCGCAACGAAATGTGGACCCGCACGGTGCATCTCAACGCCCAACACGCCGTCGACCTGACCGCGATCACCGTCCCGGTACTGCTGATCGGCGGAAACCGCGACACCCTCGCCTCCGCCGCGTCGGTAGCCGCCGGAGTCGATGTCCTCACCGGAGCCCCCGTCACCTTCGTCGAGGTCGACGGCAGCCACCTCGGCATCATCGCCGGCCCCGACGCCCGCACCACCAGCTGGGCCGCGATCGCCGACTTCCTCGCCGACACCACCGTCGAGACGGACGAACTCTTGGCACGGAGTGCCACCGCACACTGACGGTCCGGCCACGAGTGCCCGCGATGAGACGGACCGATGCCGTGTCAAGTGTGGGCGACAGGTAATCTTGCCCCCCATGTGGATCATTCTCGCCATCTCTGTGGTCAGCTCGGTCGCCATCGCGATCCTGTTCGCGACGGGTTTCCCCAAGGACTGACAACGATCGGCGAACAACGCCGTTTTCGTCCTGATTCAGGGTTCTGCCGCCTAGAGTTGACTGATTGTGCGGGGCAATGCGGAGGGGGACGCGGGGATTGTTCTCGCGGTGCGCCGACGCAGGTGCCGACGGCGCACACCAGGTACCGCCGGGGTGTATTGGACCCTGGTGCGGGCGGGTTTCAAGAGACAGGCGCAGTACAAGCTGGCGATGTTCGCCGGGCTGTTCACCAACTGCATCTTCGGATTCGTCCGTGCCGCGGTGATGGTCGCGGCCGTGCGATCGGCCGGGGATTTCGGCGGGTACGACGAGGCGACCATCGCCGCGTACGTGTGGTTGTCGCAGGCCCTGCTCGGGGCGACGCAGTTCATGGGTCCGCCGATCGATCTGGTCGAGCGGATCAAGACCGGTGACGTCGCCATCGATTTCCTGCGCCCGGTCGACGTGCAGCTCGGCTACCTCGCCACCGATATGGGCCGGGCGGCGTGCACGTTCCTCCCCCGCGCGGTGCCGAGCATCCTGATCGGTGCGACGATCTTCGGCCTGTCGATGCCGGACTCACCGCAGGCCTACCTGCTCGGCCTGCTGAGCGTGCTGCTCGCGGTCGCGCTGTCGTTCCTGTGCTTGTTCGCGGTCGCGCTGTGCGGTTTCTGGGTGGTGGAGATCCGGGGCATCCGCATGCTGTACCAGATCGTCGGCACATTCCTCGCGGGCCTTTTCGTACCGGTCCACATGTTTCCCGAGTGGTTGCGTCTGATCGCGCACGCTACCCCGTTTCCCTCCATCCTCCAGTCCCCGATCGATACGCTGTCAGGGCGGGTCGTCGGAATGGAAGCCTTGTCGGTCGTTGCGGGACAAGGTTTCTGGGTACTGGTGATCGGACTGCTCGGCAGGGTGTTGTTGCGAGCGGGACAACGCAGGTTGGAGGTACAGGGTGGCTGAACCGGAGACCGCACGCATTGTGTCCGGGACCTGGTTCACCCCCTACCTCGCAGTATTGCGTTCGCGTGTCAAAGCACAGCGGGTCTACCGGGTTTCGTTCGCCACCGAGGTGTTCAGCGCGTTCCTGATCGGGCTGGTGGAATTCGCTGAGGTGTGGGTGATCTTCCACAACGTCGGCACCCTCGGCGGCCTCGACGTCGACGCGGCACTGTTGCTGTTCGGCCTGTCCAACACCGCTTTCGCACTCGCCCAGGTCCTGGTCGGCCACCTCGACTCGCTCCCGGCGATGATCCGCATGGGCACCCTCGACGCGTATCACCTTCGCCCGCAACCACTCCTGCTCCAGCTGATCACCAGCGACATCTCGCTGCGTCGCATCGCCAGGGCAGCTGTCGCGGTGATCGTGCTCGGCATCGGGCTGTGGCGCAACGAAATCGACTGGGGCATCGTCCCGGTTACCTTGATCGTGATCACCCTGCTGAGTGGAATCGCGCTGTTCTGTGGCCTTTTCGTATGCGCGGCGGGGCTACAGTTCTTTTTGATAGACGGTGCCGAGCTCACCAACAGCTTCACCTACGGCGGCTCGTTCGCCGCGATGCAGCCGGCCTCGGTGTTCCCGACACCGCTGAAACTGTTGTTCGGGTTCGCGATTCCGGTCGCGTTCACGGCGTACGTGCCGACCATCGCGCTGCTCGGTCTGCAGGGTCCGCCGCTGCTGCCCGCGTGGTCGGCATGGCTCACCCCACTGGCCGCCGCCTGGGTGTGGTTGCTCGCGGCGGCGGCATGGCGGGTCGGGACGAGGCACTATCAGGGAGGAGGCGGATAACGATGGACCACAACGCCACATCGGATCCGATCATCGACATCGACGACCTCACCCGGCAGTTCAGCGTGTACCGCAAGAACGGCAGCCGCTGGCGCAGACATCGCGACATCATCACCGCCGTCGACCGGATGAGTTTCCGGGTCGAACGCGGCTCGGCCGTTGGCTATATCGGCGCCAACGGCGCGGGCAAGTCGACCACGATCAAAATGCTCACCGGCATCCTCGTCCCCACCAAGGGGACGGTTCGCACGTGCGGTCTCGAACCCGTGCGCCAGCGGCGGGAACTGGCCTCGCGCATCGGTGTGGTGTTCGGGCAGCGGTCGCAGCTGTGGTGGGATCTGCCGCTGCACGAATCGTTTTCGATCCTCGCCGCGATCCACCGGCTCGATCCGGAGGTCGCGGGCAAGCGGACACACGAGCTCGTCGAGCAATTGGAGATGGCCGACACCCTCGACACGCCGGTGCGTCAGCTCTCGCTCGGTCAGCGGATGCGCGCCGAGGTGGCCGCCGCCCTGCTGCATTCGCCGGAGCTGGTGATTCTCGACGAGCCGACGATCGGTCTCGATGTGTTGTCCAAGCAGCGATTACGCGAGTTCCTGCGTGCCGAACGCATGGAGCGCGGAACCACTTTGCTCCTCACCACCCACGACATGGGCGATATCGAACGACTCTGCGAGCGGGTGCTCGTAGTCGATCACGGCACCCTCGTCTACGACGGTTCGCTCACCGGCCTCGGCGCCACCGTCGGCGCGCGCAGGGTGCTCGTCGTCGACCTGGCCGAGCCGACACCGGATCTCGACGATCTGCCGTGCGGTGCGCAATTGCTGTCGAGCGCGGCGGGCGGTATGCGTCAGCGCCTGGCCTTCGACGCCGAACACACCACCGCCGCGGCGTTGCTCGCGGCGGTCTCGGATCGGGCCAAGGTGCGCGATCTGTCCATCGAGGAACCGGGCATCGAGGACGTGGTGCGCCGAATCTACGAGTCTGCGCGCTGAATTCAAGCGTTCGGGTTACCGGAGTACATACTCACCTCGCCGCCTTCGCCGATGAAGGCGTTGACCAGCATGATCCGCTGCGCGCGCAACTCGTCGGCGTCGGGGGCGCTGGTGGTGATGGCGATCTGCGGGATGGCGGCCCAGTTCACCACGTAGCGCTGCGGTGGTCCTTCGTCGTCGGACAGCCGGGCGAGCCGGAATACCGACACCGCACGGCGTTCCATCAGGTCGCGGACCACATCGGCGATTCGCTGCGGGTCTTCCAGCGCGAAGAGAAAGCCGAAGGTCAGCTCGGGCGAGGACACGTAAGCCGGCACATCTACCGAGGCTAGTGCATACACGGGTCTTGTCGCCGGTGAGATTGCCGTGAATGTGCCGCAGTGGTTTTCCCGGTCACCGCCAGGTGACCCGCCCGTCATCGGCACATAACAATTTCTGCCGACCCGGAGTTTTGTACACCATACTATTGCGCGTCGATCCCGGATCGCGCTTTCCTGAAAGGGTCCCGATATTTCCCGGGCCGTCATCCTCACCGCAGCGTCGCGGAATACGTCGGCGCCTGGGCGGGGCTACGCCGGTGCCGGGGCGCGTCCCGGCGATTTCCTCGGCCCCGGCGTATCCACCCTCGCGAGCTTTTCCAGGGGCGTGCACCATGCCGATCGACTCCGGCCACCTGACACAACCACCGTCACCGTCGGCCTTGTTACGGGCATTCGTCCGGCCGATCGATCGGAACCGGCCCCGTCACCGGGTACTCGACGCGGCCGCCGCCCTCGCCGAATGCCACGCACGCAGGCGCGCGGTGATCGAGGAGGCCCGCGACCCGGCCGTCTCGAGCGCGCGGATCCTGCGCCAGATCGACGAGATCGACCGCGAACGCGCCACCCAGATGGCGCTCATCGATAACTGGGTCGCCACCAACCTGGCCCATCGCGCGGGCGCCTCGCTGCACACCGAGACCCTCGGCGCGGTGATCGACCGGATGGCACGAAAATGGATCGCCGCCCAGCATGCGCTGGACGGCGATCCGGAGGGTCGTACCCATCTGCACTGGTCCCGGCTGGCCGAACTGGCCGACGGCTACCGCGATCTCATCACCGATGTGATCGAGCACCGGCGCCGGTTGCCGGTGTGGTGATCAGTGCTGTTCGGGAACCGGCTTCGGCGAGACCACCTCGGCCTCGTCGACGATCTCGGCCTCGGTGACGGGCTGCTCGGGCGCCCGCACCTCGTCGTCGGAGGCCGGTTCGGCCGCGGCCGCGTCGCGACGAGCCGCGGCGGCCGCTTCCTTCATCTCGATCGCGTCGGTGATGAACTCACCGATCTCCCGAGCCACTCCCGCGACGGTCCCGGTGATGAGTGCGGCGATATTGCCCACCCGCTGCGCACCGGAGGTCGTCAATTCCTGGACGAGATCCTTGTTGGTTTCGAATTTGCCGACCATTACACGCCCACTTCGGTTGCCTTCCGATTACGCATAACGATAACACCGGGCTTGGGCGCCCTCTTGATGATGTTGTCGGGCAGCGCGAGCTGGAAGATCTTGACCCACACCGAGCCGATCTGCTTGGAGAAACGGCCGGTGTTGTAGGGCAGACCGTACTTCTCGCACAGCGCCTTCACCTCGGGCGCCATTTCCGGGTACCGGTTGGCCGGGATATCCGGGAACAGGTGGTGCTCGATCTGGTGCGAGAGGTTGCCCGACATGATGTGGAACAGTCGCGAGCCGTTGATGTTGGCCGAGCCGAGCATCTGGCGCACGTACCACTCACCACGGGTTTCCTCCGCGGTCTCCTCCTTGGTGAACGTCTGCACGCCCGCCGGGAAGTGACCGCAGAAGATGATGGAGAAGGTCCACAGGTTGCGCATCAGGTTCGCGGCCGCGTTGCCCGCCAGGGTGTGCAGGAACAGCGGGCCGGTCAGCGCCGGGAACACCACGTAGTCCTTGAGGACCTGCCTGCCCGCCTTCTTGAACTGCCCCTTGAGCAGCGGCTTGAGGTCCGACCACTTGCGCTTGCCCTTGATGATGTTGTCGGCCTCGAGGTCGTGCACCATCACGCCCCACTCGAACAGCACCATCAGCAGGAAGGCGTAGACGGGGTTACCCAGGTAGTAGGGGTTCCACTTCTGGCCCTCGTCGATACGCAGGATGCCGTAACCGATGTCGCGGTCCATGTCGTGGATGTTGGTGTAGGTGTGGTGCATGTAGTTGTGCGAGTGCTTCCACTGATCGGCCGGGCACACGGTGTCCCAGTCGAATTCGCGGGAGTTCACGCCGCGCTCACGCATCCAGTCGTACTGGCCGTGCATCACGTTGTGGCCGATTTCCATGTTGTCGAGAATCTTCGACGCGCCGAGCGCGGCGACGCCGGCCAGCCAGAACGGCGGGAGGAAGCCGAGGTACATCAGACCGCGTCCTGCCACCTCGAGACCACGCTGGGTCTTGATGATCTTGTAGATGTATTCGCGGTCGCGTTCGCCGAGGTCGGCGACGACGCGGGCACGCAGGTCGTCGAGCGCCTTGCCGAGCTCTTCGACCTGGTCGGGGGTCAGGATGACCGGGCCGTCTGCGGTTTCGGTGAGGATCGTCATAGCAGTATCTCCCCTGGGTTGTTTCGCGGTGATCGGTTGACTAGAGGGCGATGTCGACGTCGCCGACGGGTGCGTTCACGCAGATCTGGATCTGCTTGTCGGGGTCGGCGTCGAGTTCGCCGGTGCGCAGGTTGCGGGTGCAGCCGGACACCTTGGTCGCGGTGCAGGAGAAGCAGATCCCCATGCGGCAGCCGTATTCCGGGGTGAGCCCGGCCGATTCGGCCTGTTCGAGCAGCGAGGAACCGTTGTTCTCGGCGGCGACATCGCTGCCGGAGAAGGTGACGGTGCCGGTGGCCTCGGACGGGTCGAGCGGAACGGTGGTGAGGGTGAACTCCTCGCTGTGCACCCGATCGGCGAGACCCTCGGCCTCGAAGATGTTCTTCACGGCGTTCATCAGCGGCGGCGGACCACACACGAAGGTCTGCGCGTCGGCGAACCAGGGCGCCACGCGCTCGAGCTCGTCGTAGTCGAAAAAGCCGCTGCCGGTGGAGGTCTCACCGTTGACGACCGTGCCCGGCTCCACCGGGAAGCGGTATTCCACCCGGAAGTTGGGACGCCGGTTGGCGATCGCGGCCAGCTCCGCGCGGTGCGGAATCATCTCCGGCTGACGCGCGTAGTGCAGGAAGGTGACCTCACCGGTGTAGGCCTCGGCGTCGAGGGTGCGCAGCATCGACAGCACCGGGGTGATGCCGCTGCCGCCACTGATGAGCAGCACCTTCGCGGGCCGCTGCTCGGGCAGCGCGAATACGCCGCTCGCCGGCTCGAGGTTGACGACCATGCCCGGTTCGGCGTGATCGTGTAGGTAGTTGGAGACCAGCCCGCCGGGGTGTGCCTTGACGGTGAGCTGCAGGAAACGGTCGCTGCCGCCCTCGGGGTCGATGGGCGAATAGCAGCGGACGTGGCGCACGCCGTCGATCAGCACCCCGATCTGGATGTACTGCCCGGCCTTGTGTCCACGCCAGCGGCGCGATGTACGCAGGGTCAGCGTCACCGAGCCGGGCACCGCGCGAGATACATGGGTGACCTCGGCACGCAGTTCCCGCGCGGTCAGCGCCGGGCTGACGAGTTCGAGGTACCGGTCCAGCGGATGCGGCGTCGTCAACGTCTGCACCAGGTCGATCAGTCCCACCATGTGTGTTGCCCCTCTGCGGATGTTCCGTGGACGTGCTGGCGAAAATTTCAGTGCACGCCTGTACACTCACCAGTGTGCCGGATGAACCCGGCCTACTGTCAACCGGCAGCGATGTGAGCCGGACTACATTTCCAAGGAAGCGACTATGGTGAACGGATGTATGCTCACCGATGTGACTGAGCAGGCAGGAACCCGGAATGAGCGCAAAGCGCACACTCGGGCGGCTCTCCTCGACGGCACGCTGGCCCTGGCCGCGGAGCGCGGGTTCGCCGCACTGAGCCTGCGCGAGGTCGCACGCTCGGCCGGGATCGTGCCGACGGCGTTCTACCGCCACTTCGCGTCGCTGGACGATCTGGGCGCCACCCTCGTCGACGAGGGTGTCACCGCACTACGGCTGGCATTGCGCGAGGTCAGGCGCAAGCCCGACGCCCACCTCGCCGACACCGTGCGGTTCGTCTTCGACCAGGTCGCCGCCAAGCGCGCGCTGTTCGGATTCCTCCTGCGCGAACGGCACGGCGGTTCGGCACCACTGCGTCAGGCCATCGCGATGGAGATGCAGCTGATCGTGCGCGAGATCGTCGCGGACCTGTCGAGGTTGCGCGCGCTCGACTCGTGGAGCACAACAGAACTCGAGATCGCCGCGGATCTGCTGGTCAGCACCGTCACCGACGGCATCGGTTCCTTCGTGTCGGCGACGCCGCGCGAGGAGGCGGCGGTCGTGGAGCGCACGGTGATGCAGATGCGCTTGATCGCCTTGGGTATCGCCGCATGGCAAACCCGCCTCCCCGAAAATTAAGGCCAGACTCAGGTGCGGGGGACTTGGGTCGGCGGCCAGACACAGGTTCGTGGTTGCGTTTGTTCGTACCCGGTGAGTTACCCATGTTCTTGCGGATTTGCGGTTGAACCGGTTGGGAGTACAGATGTTCACAAATTGGAACGGGGGAAATCGGTGACGCTACACAGGTTTGGCGTCCTGGACGGTGTTCGGTGCACGGACCGGAAGTAGCACGAGTAGGCCGACGGTTAATACGACGAGCAGGCCGATGATTCCGGCGCGGTCGTTGTGGAAGGCCCAGGCGAACAGGCCGAACAGGGCGGGTGCGAGGAACGAGACCGCGCGGCCGGTGGTGGTGTACAGGCCGAACAGCTGACCCTCGCGGCCCGGCGGGGCGAGGCGGGCGAGGAACGATCGGGCCGAGGCCTGGGCGGGGCCGACGAAGACCGTCAGGGCCAGACCGAAGATCCAGAACATCAGCGAACCGGTCACCACCAGCAACACCGTGCCGCAGACGATCATCCCGATCAGTGAGCCGACGATCACACGCTTGGGTCCGAGCCGGTCGTCGAAGCGGCCCGCCGCGATCGCCGCCGCACCGGCCACCACGTTCGCGGCCACACCGAACAGCAGCACATCAGCATCCGCGAAGCCGTACACACCGACCGCCAGCACCGCGCCGAAGGTGAAAACCCCGGCCAGCCCGTCGCGGAAGATCGCGCTGGCCAGCAGGAACCACACGGTGTGCCGGTCGGTGCGCCACAGGTCGCGCACGTCACGCCACAGCACCCGGTAGGAGCCGAGGAATCCGACGCGGTCGGCGCCGGGATCGGCACCGGTGCGTGGCAGTTCGGGCACGGTGAACAGCACCGGCAGCGCGAACACCGTGAACCAGACGGCGGCGAGCACGATCACCAGGCGCACATTGAGGCCCTGATCGGTCGGCATGTCGAGCAGGCCGCGGCGGTCACCGTCACCGGCGAGGAAACCCGCGTAGCAGGCGAGCAGCAGCACGATGCCACCGAAATAGCCCATCGCCCAACCGAATCCGGACACCCGGCCGACCGTCGCAGGCGTCGACACCTGGCGCATCATCGCGTTGTAGGGCACCGTCGCCAATTCGAAGGTGGCCGAGGCGAATCCGAGCAGGGCGAGACCGAGCCACAGGTCGCGGTAGTCGGCGTGGACGAAGAACATCAGCGCCATCGCACCGACGGTGAGCGCGGTCAGCGTGGCCAGCGCGCGCTTGCGGGAGCCGACCGCGTCGAAGTACTGCCCGCACACCGGTGCCGTCAGCGCGACCACCAGACCCGCACCCGCCAGCGCCCAACCGAGCCACGCGCTCGCGGAGATCGTTCCCGGCAGATCCTTGCCGACCTTGTCGGTGAGATACACCGAGAACACGAAGGTGAGCGTCACGGCCTGGAACGCCGAGGACCCCCAGTCCCACAATCCCCACGCCATCACCTGTCCACGTCCGGCCGCCTCGCCGATGGTCGCGGACGCGCTCACCTCGGTCATGCACCGAGCGTAACGGCGTGTTCGGCGCCCGGCAGGGCATCGATGATCCGCCACGCCGTCAATCAATATGAACCTGGTTGCATAGAACCGTTGGTTGCGCATATCCTCGTCGCATGGCACTCGAGCACGCGCTCCTGGTCTCGCTGAGCGAGCGAGCAGGCTCCGGGTATGAACTCGCCCGCCGGTTCGACAAGTCGATCGGCTACTTCTGGAGTGCCACCCACCAGCAGATCTACCGCGTGCTCAAGCGGATGGAGGAAGCCGGCTGGGTCACCGTGGAATCGGTCGCCCAGCAGGGCAAACCCGACAAGAAGGTGTACTCGGTCGCCCCCGCGGGAGCCGAGGAACTGGCCCGCTGGATCGCCGAACCCGCCGAATCGGTGCCCACCCGCGACGAACTCGGCGTCAAGGTGCGTGGCGCCGCGCACGGCGATATCGACGCCGTCTGCGCCGAGGTGGCCCGCCATCGCGCCGAACACGCGCAACGCCTCGAGGAGTACCAGCTCAGCGAGAAAAAATTCTTTCCGGCGCCGGACCAGCTCTCCGGCACCGCTCTGCACCAGTACCTGGTGCTGCGCGCGGGTATCCGCGCGGAGACCGGTTACGTCGAATGGTGCGACGAAGTACTGCAGGCCCTGCGACCGCGAAAAGGTGACCATCGCCCATGACTGCCTATCCCCATCTGTTCGAGCCCCTCGACCTCGGCCACACCACCCTGCGTAACCGGGTGGTCATGGGCTCCATGCACACCGGCCTCGAAGACCGCGCCTGGGACACCAACAAGCTCGCCACCTACTTCGCCGAACGCGCACGCGGCGGTGTCGGGCTCATCATCACCGGCGGGTACGCACCCAACCGCACCGGCTGGCTGCTGCCGTTCGGCGGCAAGCTCACCACCAAGACCGAGGCCTACCGGCACCGGCGCATCACCAAGGCGGTGCACGACGAGGGCGGCAAGATCGCCATCCAGATCCTGCACGCCGGTCGCTATTCCTATATGCCGACCAGCGTTTCGGCCTCGGCGATCAAGTCGGCGATCAACCCGTTCAAGCCGCGCGCACTGTCGGCCAAGGGCATCGAACGCACCATCGACGACTACGCCCGCTGCGCCGGGCTGGCCAAGTTCGCCGGGTACGACGGTTGCGAGATCATGGGCGGTGAAGGGTATTTCATCAACCAGTTCCTCGCGCCACGGGTGAACAAGCGCACCGACAAGTGGGGCGGCACCCCGGAGAACCGGCGGCGGCTGCCGGTGGAGATCGCCCGCCGCATCCGCGCCGAAGTTGGCCCCGATTTCATCATCGTGTTCCGGTTGTCGATGGCCGAGCTCGTGGAGAAGGGCCAGACCTTCGACGAGATCGTCGCGCTGGCACAGGAATTGGAGGCCGTCGGTGTCGACATCCTCAACACCGACATCGGCTGGCACGAGGCGCGGGTGCCGACCATCGTCACTTCGGTGCCGCGTGGGGCGTTCGTGGAGTTCACCGCCAAGATCGCCCGCAAGGTGAACATCCCGGTGTGCGCATCGAACCGGATCAACATGCCCGAGATCGCCGAGGAGATCCTCACCCGGGGCGACGCGGCCCTGATCTCACTCGCACGCCCGCTGCTCGCCGACCCCGAGTGGGCGAACAAGGCACGCGGTGACCGCGCCGACGAGATCAACACCTGCATCGCCTGCAACCAGGCCTGCCTCGACCACGCCTTCGGCAACAAGAAGGTGTCGTGCCTGGTGAACCCGCGTGCGGGCAGCGAGACCACCCTCAACCTGCTGCCCACCCGGCGCACCAAGCGCATCGCGGTGGTCGGCGCGGGCCCCGCAGGCCTCTCGGCCGCGGTGAACCTCGCCGAGCGCGGCCACCACGTCGACCTGTTCGAGGCCGACGACAAGATCGGCGGCCAGTTCGACATCGCCCGCCGCATCCCCGGCAAGGAGGAGTTCGACGAGTCGATCCGCTACTTCCGCCGCAAGATCGAGCTCACCGGCGTGCGACTGCACCTCGAAAAGCGCGTCGATGCGACCGAACTCATCGACGGCGGCTACGACTCGGTCGTCCTGGCCACCGGCGTGCGTCCCCGCATCCCCAACATCCCCGGCATCGACCATCCGATGGTCCTGTCGTACGCCGAACTGGTGAAGCAGGAGAAGCCGGTCGGCAAGAAGGTCGCGGTGATCGGCGCGGGCGGTATCGGCTACGACGTGAGCGAATACCTCACCGTCGACGGACATCCCACGCTCAAGCTCGACGAGTGGAAGGAAGAGTGGGGCGTCGACTCCGACAACGAGCAGGTTCCCGGCCAGCTCAAGAAGCCCAACCCGTCCCCCGCCGCCCGCGACGTCGTTCTGCTGCAACGCAAGTCGACTCCGTTCGGCAAGGATCTCGGCAAGACGTCCGGGTGGGTCCACCGTGCTGCGCTCAAGGCCAAGGGTGTCGAGCAGATCGGTGGGGTGAATTACGAGCGCATCGATGATGCCGGGCTGCACATCAGCTTCGGGGAGAAGCGGGAGAATCCGCGGGTTCTCGAGGTGGACAACGTGATCGTTTGTGCCGGGCAGGAATCGGTGCGTGAGCTCGAGGAACCGTTGCGGGCGGCCGGGGTCGAGTTGCATCTCATCGGTGGGGCGGAATTGGCTGCTGAGCTCGATGCTAAGCGGGCCATCGACCAGGGGACTCGGTTGGCTGCCCGTCTCTAGACTCGGTCGTCCGACGCGACGGACGATCGTTCGCAGCGCCCCCATTCACCGAACTCGCATCCGGTGGGTGGGGGTGTTGTCTTTTGGTTGGGAGGTTGCCTGGGAGTTTGGGGGGTGGTCGGCTCTTTTTGGATTGCGCCCAAATGGTGCTGGCTGTGTTTGTTGGAGCGCTGGCGCGCTCGAGCGCGGCCCCTGAGGGGCCGCGGGGGGGGGGGGGGGGGCTGGGGCGGGGCGGCGGCCGGGCCGCGGGAGGGGGAGGGGGCGGGA